>NZ_JBWKCH010000011.1:297957-326710 GCF_056436585.1 Streptomyces sp. NPDC043685
CCCTTTTTTTTTTTGGCGGAAAAAAACCACTTATTGGGGGGGGGTTTGTGGGGTGGGCCCCTTGACACGAGGGGGGGGGGGCCGCGCCCCTTGGGGGCCGCGCCACCGCCACGTGACTCAGTGCTTCGCTCTTCAGTGCTTGAAGACGTCCTTGGTCTTCTCCTTGGCCTGGCGGGCATCGCCCTTCGACTGCTCCGCCTTGCCCTCGGCCGTCAGACGCTCGTTGCCCACCGCACGGCCGATCGTCTCCTTGGCCTTGCCCTTGGCCTGCTCGGCCTTGGCCTTGCCCTTCTGCTCTCCAGCCACGGTTCGCTCACTCCAAGTCGTGTCCGACTGCGGGGTCACCTCACGAGTGACCGTGAAGGGGCAGCTCAAACCTGCCACGTAGGCGTTCGGTCCATGAGAGCCTTTGCCCTGATCATGATCGGCGAGACGAACCCGGAGGACGGGGCGTGACCATCAACCGGCCGGGGCTGCCCGGGGACCTGCCGCCGGCCGAGGTGCTGTGGGCGCGCTGGGCGCTCATCGCCGTGCTGGAGGCCACCACGAAAGCCGAGCAGGCGCGCCACCGGACCGGGACCTGGGTGGACGCCGACGGGCTCCACCTGGACGACTCCGGCTGCACCTGGTGGGGCTTCACAGCACACGGCGAGGAGCGGTACGTGCTCTTCGGCGAGGACGAGTCGAGCGGCGTCAAGTGGCACGAGCCGCCGGTCGACATGCTCGCCGGCGCCCCCGCCTGGCTTCCCCACGACCGGTTGAAGGACCTCGTCAGCGGCTGCGAGCTGGGCTGTGTCTACTGGTACGAGAACGGGGCGTGGGCCCGCGCCCCGTACCCCGGCACCCTCGCCGACGACGGGCTCGACTGTGGCATGAGCCGCTTCGCCGACCGTGCCGACGTGCTGCGCACGATCGCCGACGAGGACCACGGCGCCACGTCGGCCGGCCACGCGGAGGACCTCCTGACCCACGCCGAGAACCACCGGCTGACGCCGGAGCTGCTGATGTCCCTCACCGCCGACCCCGGCTGGCGCCAGCGGGACCGGCCGGCCATGACCCGGGCGCTGGAGCGCGCGGGCCTGAACAGGTCGTGACCCCCGGGGTCAGTGACAGCACCCGTCGGACGTCCGGGGGCCGGGCGTGGTGTCCAGGCGGCAGAAGCACGACGCCTCGATCGGCACGTCGGCCAGCGCGGTCGCGAGCTTGAGCTGGTGGGCCACGAGGGCCGCCTCGCCGGTCTTGCCCGTCCGCAGCAGGCACTCGTGGAAGCCGTGCAGGGCCCAGACGTTCCCCGGGTGCTGGAGCGGGCGGGGCAGGGTGTCGTCCAGGCCGAGGTCGGCGCGGTAGACCGCTTCGGCCTCCGCCACGCGTCCCTGCTCCAGCAGCAGTGCGCCGTAGGCGTGACGGGTGGGCTGCATCCAGCCCCAGGGCTCGTCGTAGGGGAGGTTGTCGTCGAGCTCGATGGAGCGCTCCAGGGCGGCGAAGGCGAGGTCGTACCTGCCCTTGCGGTACTCGAGCTCGCCGTCCAGCATGGCGGCCGCGATGGCGAGGATGTCCTGGCAGGTGTTGTTGAAAAGCATCCGCGCATCGGGCACCCGGCCCACCGCCTCACGGAAGAGCTCGCGCTCGGCCTCCGCCCGGTCGACCTCACCGGTGGCGGAGAGGGCGACACCCCGCGCGTAGTGCCGCATGGCCGTGGTCGTCGCGTAGAGCTCCGGATCGGCGGGGGCGGGCAGTGCGAGGATCTCGGCCCAGCGGCCGAAGCGGATCAGGACGTGCACGCGCATGGCCAGGAAGGCCTCGAGCCAGTCGGCCATAGGGGGGCTCTGGACGCGCAGGAGGTCCTCGGGGATGGCGGCTTCCAGCCGCGCGGCGGCGTCGAGGGCGACCTGCGCCTGGCCGAGGAACATGGCTCCGTAGATCTTGAAGTGGTGGTTGTGCGCCCGGTAGAGGGTGTAGAAGTTCATCGCGCCGGCCCGCCGGTGGTACTTCTCGTCGGCGGCGATGGCGTCGCTGTTGGCGGCGACGACCCGGCGGTAGTCGCCGCACAGGACGTCCAGGTGTGAGGGCATGTGGAGCAGGTGCCCGGCGTCGGGTACGAGGCCGCGCAGGCGGTCGGCGACGGTCAGGGCCTGCTCCGGCGTCGGGGACATCTCCATCAGGTGGATGTACAGGTGCAGGATCCCGGGGTGGCGCACGCCCGCCTCGGTGGCGAGAGCGGCTTCCAGCACGGCCCTGGCCTCGGTGGTCCGCGCGCCCTCGGCCGGCTGCCCGGTCCGCAGATCCCACAGCTGCCACGGGGTGAGGTTCATCGCGGCGTCGGCGTGCAGGGTGGCGACGTCCGGATCGTCGGGGGCCAGGTCGTAGACCGCGCGCATGGCGTCCGCATAGGGCTCGTTCCACACCGAGCAGTCCTCGACGGCGTCCGGCTGCGGATAGCGGGCCCGCAGCGCGCCGATCAGGGCCTGTTCCACCGGGGTGGCGCGGGCGGCCTTGTCATGGGCCCGTTCCACGGCGCTGTGCGTGCGCTCGACGGTCCGCGCCAGTTCCTCGCCGTCGAAGAATTCCCAGGGCTTGTTGTAGTTCGGGCCGAGCGCATAGGCGATGCCCCAATAGGCCATCGCGCATTCCGGATCCGCCTCGGCCGCTTTTTCGAAACAGGCGACGGCTTCCTCGTGGTGGAAGGCGTAGGTCCACACCAGGCCACGATCGAACCAGAGTTGGGCATCGGTGGAGGAGGTGGTGACGGGACGGCTGTGCGTGCCGAGATCGTAATAGTCGCCCATGGTGTTCTCCTGGGAAAGCGGCCGGACCGCGAGAATAGCGGTTGTGGACAAGCCCTCGTCTTCCGGTCAATTCTCGCATTTCCATACGAGCGGTGCGGAGGACGGCCGACGCCGCCGTACGGCAGGACAGGGGCGGGCGCGTCCTGAGGGGAGCGCCGTGGTCGATACAGGCCGCGGGGTGCGAGGAACCGGGACATGATGCCTGGCATGACTGACTTCCCGATTTTCCCGCCCGGCTTCGTGTTCGGGGCCGCGACCGCCGCCTACCAGATCGAGGGAGCGGTGCACGAGGACGGGCGCGGGCCGTCCATCTGGGACACCTACAGCCACACCCCGGGGCTGGTGGCGAACGGGGACACCGGTGATGTCGCGTGCGACCACTACCACCGGTACCCGCAGGACGTGGCGCTGCTGCGCGAACTGGGCGTGGGCTCCTACCGGTTCTCGATCGCCTGGCCCCGGATCGTGCCGGACGGGTCCGGCCCGGTGAACGCCAAGGGGCTGGACTTCTACTCGCGGCTGGTCGACGAGCTCCTGGAGGCGGGGATCGAGCCGGCCGCCACCCTCTACCACTGGGATCTTCCGCAGGCGCTGGAGGACGGCGGCGGCTGGCGGGTGCGGGAGACCGCCGAGCGGTTCGGTGAGTACGCGGCCGTCGTCGCGGAGCACCTGGGCGACCGCGTGCCGCGCTGGATCACCCTCAACGAGCCGTGGTGCAGCGCCTTCCTCGGCTACTCCGTGGGCCGGCACGCCCCCGGCGCCCGCGAGGGGCGGGGCGCACTGGCCACCGCCCACCACCTCCTGGTGGGGCACGGCCTGGCCGTCCGGGCGCTGCGGGCCGCCGGGGTGCGCGAGGTGGGCATCACCCTCAACCTCGACCACCACCTCCCAGCGACCGGCTCCCCCGCCGACCGGGACGCCGTCACCCGTGCCGACACCCTGCACAACCTGGTGTGGACCGAGCCGATCCTCGCGGGCCGCTACCCGGTGACCGAGGAGGAGACCTGGGGCGAGCTGATCAAGGGTCAGAACTTCCGGCGCGACGGCGACCTGGAACTGGTCTCCCAGCCGCTGGACTTCCTGGGCATCAACTACTACCGGCCGATCGTCGTGGCCGACGCCCCGTACCGCGAGAGCGACCCGGCGCGGCGCGTGGCGACCGACAACCGGTACGAGGAGGTGCCCATGCCGGGTGTGCGGCGCACGGCCATGGGCTGGGCCGTGGCACCCCACACCTTCACCGACCTGCTCGTGGGCCTCAGGCAGCGGTACGGCGCTGCCCTGCCTCCCGTCCACATCACCGAGAACGGCTCCGCGGAGGACGACGAGGTGAGTCCGGACGGGGCGGTGCACGACGGTGACCGGGTCGTCTACCTGCGCGACCACCTCACCGCGCTGCGGGCCGCCATGGACGCCGGAGTGGAGGTGCGCGGCTACTACGTGTGGTCCCTCCTGGACAACTTCGAGTGGGCCTTCGGTTACGACAAGCGCTTCGGGATCGTCCGCGTCGACTACGCCACGCAGCAACGGACGCCGAAGGACAGCTACCACTGGTACCGGGCCGTGATCGCCGCGCAGCGGCGGTGACGGCCCGGCTCAGACGCCGCTCAGGAGCTGGGGCGCCAGGTCCTTGATCACGGTGTGCGGAGCCGCTCGCCCGTGACACAAAGTACGCGAACGGTTACATGCGTCACATAGGGCGGCACGGTGGCGATCATCTTGTCGTTCGATCGTGCGCACCTTCGCCAGTGGGCTGGCACCGCCCAACTCCCGCTCCCTAGGATGTACTTCCTGTCCAGCCAGTCCGTTGGCGCGGCACCTTGCAGGGGGAACGATGCACTCCGAGAAGCAGCTGTCCACCGAGATCGACGCGAACGTGCCGACGGCAGCGCGCATGTACGACCACTATCTGGGCGGCAAGGACAACTACGCGGCCGACCGCGCCGCGTGCGAGGAACTCGACAAGGTCGTTCCCAGCACACGCCGCCTGGCCCTGAACAACCGGCGCTTCCTCCAGCGGGTCGTGAAGACCCTCTCCGAGGAGTACGGCATCCGTCAGTACCTGGACCACGGGTCCGGCCTGCCGACGCAGGACAACGTCCACCAGGTCGCCCAGCGCATCGACCCCACGACCCACGTCGTCTACGTCGACAACGACCCGATGGTGCTGGTCCACGGTCGCGCGCTGCTGGAGCAGGACGAGCGGACGAGCGTCATCCACGCGGACCTGCGCCAGACCGACGAGATCTTCGGCCACGCCGACACCAAGCGGCTGATCGACTTCTCCCAGCCCGTGTGCGTGCTGTTCAACTCGGTGTTCCACTGCATCCCGGACAGTGACACCGACGGGCCGCTCGCGGTGGCCCGCCGGGTACGGGAACGACTCGCGCCGGGCAGCTTCATGGTGATGTGCCAGCTGGTCAGCGAGGACCCGGAGGTCCGCACCTTCGTCACGGACTTCATGGACCAGGCCACTCAGGGCAACTGGGGCCGCGTGCGTGAACCGAAGGACGTGGAGAGGTACTTCGAAGGCCTGGAGATCCTGGAGCCGGGGCTCGTGGAGGTATCGACCTGGCGTCCGGACACCGAGGTGGCACCGCGTCAGCTCACCCACGAGTGGATCGAGTTCGGCGGTGTGGGACGGATCCCCTTGGAGAAGTGAACTCCCTCGGAAGTGATCCGCCGGGAGAAGCGGGAGTGACCGAGTCGGTGCCTCGTGCCGGACGCACGCCGTCCGGCACGAGGCATCCGTGCGTCAGGCCCCGTGGTCAGGGGTAGCGCTGGTCCATCGTCCGGCGCAGCAACTCCAGCGAGTCTCGGGGCTTGAGCGCCTCGTCCGCGAGCCGGTCCAGCGCGATCCGGTACTCCTCGGTCTCGTCGCGGTCCTCGAGGAAGTTCGCGCTCTTGATGTGCTCCAGGTAGACCACGTCGGGAAGATCGAGGCCGCCGAAGCGCAGATACGTCACCGGGATGGCGGGCGCCGAGGCGTTGGTGACGCTCAGCGGCACGATCTGGACGGTCACATTGGGGCGTTCGGCCACCTCGATGAGGTGGGCGAGCTGTTCCCGCATCACGTCGGTGCTGCCCAGGACGCGCAGCAGCACGGATTCGTCGATGATCGCCCACAACTGCGGGGCGTCGGCCCGCGTCACCAACCGGGCGCGGCGCCTGCGCAGTTCGACGCGGCGCTCCACCTCGGCGGCCGGCGCGTTCGGCAGGCCGCGCTCCACCACGGCCCTGGTGTAGGCCGGTGTCTGCAACAGGCCGGGCACGTACTGGATCTCGAAGGTACGGATGGTGGCGGCGGCCTCCTGGAGGCCGACCAGCCGGTCGAACCACTCGGGCATCAGCCGCTTGTCGTACCGCTGCCACCAGCCCGGCTCTCCGGCGCGCTGCAGCAGCTTGAGCAGCACCGAGCCTTCGTACTCGTCGGTGCCGTACAGCTCCAGCAGCGCCCGGACGTCGCTCTCGGTCGGCGGGCGCCGGCCCTTGCCCGACTCGATGCGGGACAACTTCGCGGCACTGAACCCGACAGCGCGTGCCGCCTGGTCCTGGGCGAGGCCGGCGTCCTCGCGGAAGCCGGCGAGCTGTACACCGACCAGCATCTTCAGCAGAGTCGGCGCCGGCTCGGGCCTGTCCAGGTAGGGTTCCAGACGGGAGATGCGATGCGACGCGGCGGACATCCTGACTCCCAGCAGACCGGCACAAGGGCGGCTTACACTATCGCACTTCACCGGGTCTTCACGCATCCGCCCGCAGCGCCCCCACAGAAGTGGGGAGTTGGGCTCCGCTTGTGGCCGGTGGGCTTCACATCGCCGACGCGAGCCACCGTCCCTCAGAGCAGGTGGTCGAACTCGCCGTCCTTCGCACCGGCCAGGAATGCCGCCACCTCGGCCGACGTGTAGACGAGGGCGGGTCCGTCGGGGTCGCGGGAGTTGCGCATGGCGATTCCGCCGTCCACGAGAGGGGCGACTTCGACGCAGTTGCCCTCGGCGTTGCTGTGCCGGCTCTTGATCCAGCAGGCGCTCAACGAGCTTGCCCGCACTCCGTTCTGCACTGGTGGCACCGCAGTCTCCTTGCTGTTCTCGTTCCCCGCCGCGCACGGTGTGCCCGGCCGATCGGCCGAGCGCGGCCGCGTCCCTTCGACCGCACTCGTCCCGGCTTGCGTACCCACAACGGCTTGATTTTCACGCAATTTCTCGTGCAATTGCACGCGAGCGCCTTCAGCGTGGATAATAGCTGCGGCGTCAACCCCCGGGTTGGCGCACCGTCCTGACGTCGCATCGGGGAGATGCCGTGTCATCACCTGCGCAGCACGTGCTCCGGCCGCCGAGCGGGGCTGCGGCACACACGGCCACACCCGGGGCGGCCCAGGCCTTCCCGTCCGGCCCGCCCGCGGCCGGCCCCCACGGGGCCCCGCCCTCGGTGCCGACGACGTTGCCGCAGTTCTCGGGCGCCCTGTCCGCCTCGGTCTCCCTGCGGATCGAGTGCAGCAGGGAGGGGTTCGCGCGAGCCCGGACCTTCACCCGGGAGACCCTGAACGGCTGGTCGCTCGACCACCGGTGCGACGACACGACCCTCGTCGTCACCGAGCTCGCCGCCAACGCCGCGACCCACGCGGCACCGGCGGCCGCGGCGACGCCGGGAGTGCCGCTGATCCGGCTCGGGTTCCTCCTGGACCCGGCCCACCTGCTGATCACCGTCTCCGACCCCGGCGACCGTCCGCCCGTGTACGCGCCGACGGGCCCGGCTCTGGAGGAGCACGGCCGGGGCCTGTGCATCGTCGACGCCTTGTGCGAGGAGTGGGGCTGGGCCCCCAGTCCTCCGTCGGGCAAGACGGTCTGGGCCCGCTTGTCGACCCGTCCGTCCACGCCCTGTCCACCCATCTGACCCACCTGCCGCGGAAAGGCCCCTCGCCATGCGCAGCGCTTCGACGGAACACCCGAGCAGCGAGCGCCCCCAGCGCCCCGACGCCCCGACCCGGAACACGCCGCTCACGGCACTGGACCGCGTGCCGTGGGGCGAGATCCAGGACTCCACCGGCTCGGCGGCGGCCATTCCCCTTCTGCTCAACGGCATCGCCGGGGGTGATGCAGACACCGCCCGCTCCGCCCTCGACGACCTGAGGAAACGGATCTGCCAGTTCGGTTTCGTCGTGGAGCAGGCGACCGCGGCCACGGTTCCCTTCCTGTGGGAGCTGGCGAAGCTGCCGCAGGTGACGTGTCGCGCCCAGATCATCCAGCTGCTCAAGAACATCGCCGAGGCCCGGCAGTGGGAGAGCACCGCCGCCGTCTATCCCAAGCTGCTGAACCACCGGGAGAACCCGGTGGTGTGGGAGCGCGCCGCCCGCCAGGCGGTACGGGCCCGGCGCGGCGAGCTCGGCGGGCTGATGGCGGACGAGGACGGCGACATCGCCCGGGCCACGACGGAGCTGGCCCGCTCGCTCGGCGCCTGAGACCGTCGTAGGTTCTCCCTGAGACCGTCGTGGGTTTTCGGTGGCAGGGAGCCCGTGCGCGCCGGGAGACGTGACGAAACGGTGAGGACCCCCTGCCACCATGGGTGATGCCCCTCGCCTCCGGGGGCCCGGCAGTGTAGACATGGCACATGGTCCGACTCTTGGGTCGATCCGGGACTCGATCGCCCCTGCGGCCCGGCGCTGCGCCGTCCGCGCGGCAGCGGCGGGAGGCGGGCCCGTCGCGGTGGCAGCCGGCGGCGGGGCTGCGGTCGGTGCTGGGCGGACGCAGCGTCGCCGGACAGGTCTTCCTGCTGGTCGTGGTGATCGTGCTGCTGCTCGTCGTGGCGGCCGTGGTCGCGCTGGTGCTCCAGGTGCGCCACGACACGACGCAGGAGGCCCGCAACCGTTCGCTCGCCGTGGCGGAGACCTTCGCCAACGCGCCGGGCACGGTGGAGGCGCTGAGCAGCCCTGATCCCACGGCCGTGCTCCAGCCGCGCGCCGAGGCCGCCCGTGAGCGGTCGAAGGTCGACTTCATCGTCGTGATGAACACCGACGGGATCCGCTACACCCATCCCAAGCCGGACCGGATCGGGAAGCAGTTCGTCGGGACCATCGCGCCGGCGCTGGCCGGGGAGTCGTTCACCGAGGAGATCGAGGGCACCATCGGCCCGCTCGTGCAGGCCGTGGTGCCGGTGAAGGCCCCCGATGGCCGGGTGGTGGGCCTGGTCTCGGCGGGGATCACGACGAAGAACGTCGGCGGTACCGCCGACCGGCAGCTGCCGCTCGTGCTCGCGGCCGCCGCGGCGGCGCTCGCCCTGGCGACGGCGGGTGCCGCGCTGGTGAGCCGGCGGCTGCTGCGCCAGACGCACGGGCTCGGGCCGCACGAGATGACCCGGATGTACGAACATCACGACGCCGTGCTGCACGCCGTACGGGAGGGCGTGCTCATCGTGGACGACGGGGGCACCCTGCTGCTCGCCAACGACGAGGCGCACCGGCTGCTCGGGCTCCCCGCCGACGCCGAGGGGCGGCACGTCCTCAGTCTGGGGCTCGACCCGGGCACCGCCGACCTGCTGGCCTCGGGCCGCGTCGCCACGGACGAGGTGCACCGGGTCGGCGACCGGCTCCTCGCCGTCAACCAGCGGACCACGGACCGTGCGGGCGTCCCACCGGGCAGCGTCGCCACCCTGCGCGACTCCACGGAGCTGAGGGCCCTGTCCGGGCGGGCGGAGACCGCGCGGGAGCGGCTCAACATGCTGTACGACGCCGGGGTGGGCATCGGAACCAGCCTGGACGTGACCCGCACGGCCGAGGAGCTCGCCGAGCTCGCCGTGCCCCGGTTCGCCGACTTCGTCACCGTGGACCTGTTCGACGCGGTGCTGGGCGGCGGGCAGCCGAACGCGGTGGCCGCGCTCAGCCGGACGGCGCTGAGCGGGATCCGCAAGGACGCGCCGCTCTACCCGGTCGGCGAGCGGATCCGGTTCGTCGAGTCCTCTCCGCAGGGCCGCAGCCTCACCACCGGCGGCCCCGTCCTGGAGCCCCGGCTGAGCGAGGCCCCGGGCTGGCAGGCACAGGACCTGGAGCGTTCCGCACAGATCGTCGACTACGGCATCCACTCCCTGATCACGGTGCCGCTTCGGGCCGGCGCCCTGGTGCTCGGCGTGGTCAGCTTCTGGCGCTGCGAGAAGCAGCAGCCCTTCGACGCCGACGAGCTGGCCCTGGCCGAGGAGCTGGTGGCGCGGGCCGCCGTCTCCATCGACAACGCGCGCCGGTACACCCGCGAGCACAGCATGGCGGTGACCCTCCAGCGCAGCCTGCTCCCCCGCAATCTGCCCGAGCAGGAGGCTCTGGAGATCGCCTACCGCTATCTGCCGGCGCAGGCCGGTGTGGGCGGCGACTGGTTCGACGTGCTGCCGCTGTCGGGGGCCAGGGTCGCGCTCGTGGTGGGGGACGTCGTCGGACACGGGCTGCACGCCGCGGCGACGATGGGCCGGCTGCGCACGGCGGTGCACAACTTCTCCGCCCTCGACCTGCCGCCCGAGGAACTGATCGCCCTGCTGGACGAGCTGGTCGGCCGGATCGACCAGGACGAGACGGAGGACGAGGGCAGCGCCCCGGTCACCGGTGCGACCTGCCTGTACGCCGTCTACGACCCGGTCTCCCGGCGCTGCACCGTCGCACGGGCCGGACATCCCCCGCCGGCCCTGATCCATCCGGACGGAACCGTGGAGTTCCCCGAGGTGCCCGCCGGTCCCCCGCTCGGGCTCGGTGGTCTGCCGTTCGAGACGGCGGAGCTGGAGCTGGCGGAGGGCAGCCGGCTCGTCCTCTACACCGACGGGCTGGTCGAGGACCGGGAGCGGGACATCGACGTCGGCCTGGAGATGCTGCGCGAGGCGCTCGGCCGGGCCGGGCAGTCCCCGGAGGACACCTGCCGGGTGGTGCTCGACTCGCAGCTCACGGCCCGCTCCAGCGACGACATCGCGCTGATCGTCGCACGCACCCGGGCGCTCGCCGCCGACCAGGTCGCCGAGTGGCCGGTGCCCGCCGATCCGGCGGCCGTGGGCGAGGTGCGGGCGGCGGTCAGCCGGAAGCTGTCCGAGTGGGGTCTGGACGAGCTGACGTTCAGCACGGAGCTGATCCTGAGCGAGCTGGTCACCAACGCGCTCCGCTACGGCGGCGGCCCCATGCACGTGCGGGTGCTGCGCGACCGCAATCTGATCTGCGAGGTGTTCGACAGCAGCAGCACCTCGCCGCACCTGCGGTACGCGACCATGACGGACGAGGGCGGGCGCGGCCTGTTCCTCGTCGCCCAGCTCGCGGAGCGCTGGGGGACGCGCTATCTGCCCACCGGGAAGGTGATCTGGGCGGAGCAACCCCTGCCATAAGCGAGACCAGGGACTACCCATAAAGTAGCCTTATGAGCTCATAGACCGGACCCTCGTACCGACTTAGGCTTGCCTTAGTTTAGGCTTCCCGTCGAGATCGCTTGTCGCCGCTCGAAGGGAACCTGACCATGCCCCGCCCCCTGCGGGTCGCCATCGTCGGATCCGGCCCCGCCGGGATCTACGCCGCCGACGCCCTGCTCAAGTCCGAGGTGGCCGCCGAACCCGGCGTATCCATCGACATCTTCGAGCGCATGCCGGCTCCGTTCGGACTGATCCGTTACGGCGTCGCCCCCGACCACCCGCGGATCAAGGGCATCATCACCGCCCTGCACCAGGTGCTCGACAAACCGCAGATCCGGCTCTTCGGCAACGTGGACTACGGCACCGACATCGGCCTGGACGACCTGCGGGCGTTCTACGACGGAGTGATCTTCGCCACCGGCGCGATGGCCGACCGGGCGCTGTCGCTGCCGGGCATCGACCTCGACGGCTCGTACGGTGCCGCGGACTTCGTGTCCTGGTACGACGGCCACCCCGACGTGCCGCGCACCTGGCCCCTGGAGGCGGAGAAGGTGGCCGTGCTCGGCGTGGGCAACGTGGCGCTCGACGTCGCCCGCGTCCTGGCCAAGACGGCCGACGAGCTGCTGCCGACGGAGATCCCCGGCAACGTGTACGAGGGCCTGAAGGCCAACCGGGCCAAGGAGATCCACGTCTTCGGCCGCCGCGGCCCGGCGCAGGCGAAGTTCAGCCCGATGGAGCTGCGGGAGCTGGACCACTCCCCGAACATCGAGGTCATCGTCGACCCCGAGGACATCGACTACGACGAGGGCTCGATCGCCACCCGGCGCGGCAACAAGCAGGCCGACATGGTGGCGAAGACCCTGGAGAACTGGGCGATCCGCGACACCGGCGACCGGCCCCACAAGCTCTTCCTGCACTTCTTCGAGTCGCCGGTCGAGATCCTCGGCGAGGACGGCAAGGTCGTCGGACTGCGCACCGAGCGCACGGAGCTGGACGGCACCGGCAACGTCAAGGGCACCGGCACCTTCCACACCTGGGACGTGGGCGCGGTGTACCGCGCGGTGGGCTACCTGTCCGACAAACTCCCCAAGCTGCCCTGGGACATCGACTCCGGCACCGTCCCGGACGAGGGCGGCCGGGTCATGCAGGAGACCGGCGAGCACCTCCAGTCCACGTACGTCACCGGCTGGATCCGGCGCGGCCCCATCGGCCTCATCGGGCACACCAAGGGCGACGCCAACGAGACGGTGTCGAACCTGCTGGCCGACTACGCGGACGGCCGGCTGCACACGCCCGCCACCCCCGAGCCCGAGGCCGTGGACGCGTTCCTCGCCGAGCGCGACATCCGCTTCACCACCTGGGACGGCTGGTACAAGCTGGACGCGGCGGAGAAGGCTCTGGGCGAGCCCGAGGGCCGCGAGCGCGTGAAGATCGTCGAGCGCGAGGACATGCTGCGGGCCAGCGGCGCCTGACGTCGCATACACCCCGCGGGGCGGGTCCGGTGGCAATGTCACCGGACCCGCCCTTCTGCGTACTTGAACGGTGTACGATCCGGATGCTTCACCGAACGATCACATCGCCTTCACCTGAAGGCCATGCAGGGGGGACGAACGTCCATGCGTATACGCCTTGCCGTCACCACCGCTGTCGCCGCCGGGGCCCTCACCGCCCTCTCGGCGGTTCCGGCCCAGGCCGCCGAGTACGACTCCGCGCTGAAGATCCGCGGCATCCAGTACGACGCTCCCGGCAGCGACTCCAACCGCTGCTCGGGCGGGAACACCGCCCAGGAGTACCTGACCATCAAGAACTACTCGCGCTCCACGACGGTGAACCTGAAGGGGTACGTCGTGAAGGACGCCGCGGGGAACAAGTTCACCTTCACCGCCAGCCACTCCCTCCAGCCGGGTGACTACGTGAAGCTGCGCGGCGGCAACGGGTCCGACTCCGACGCCAACAACGTCGTCTACCGCGACAACTGCAACTTCATGTGGAACAACGACAAGGACACGATCTACGTGTACAAGCCGTCCGGCAGCCGTGCCGACGTGCACTCGTACACCAAGAGCGGCTCCGACGCGGACGGCAACGGGTACATCAGCTACCACGGCTGAGCCTTTTGCCGACCCGGCAAAAGGCTTGGCGTGCGGCGCGGCGGGCGCCGGATGATCGGTGGACCGAACGCCCTCCGGATCGCGGGAGGATCCATGCCGCAGACGTCCGCCGCCGACCGTACGCATCGCCTCCTGCCCACACCGGCCGGCCGTGCCCACCTCGTGGAGCAGGGAGCCGGGCCGCTCGTGCTCCTGCTGCACGGGTTCCCCGAGTCCTGGTACGCCTGGCGCCACCAGTTGCCGGCGCTGGCGGCGGCCGGCTACCGCGCGGTCGCCGTGGACGTACGCGGCTACGGACGCTCGTCGCGGCCCGCGGAGGTGGACGCGTACCGGATGCTCGACCTGGTGGAGGACAACGTCGCCGTGGTCGAGGCGCTGGGCGAGCCGTCCGCCGTGCTCGTCGGGCACGACTGGGGAGCGACCATCGCGGCCACCTCCGCGCTGGTCCGGCCGGACGTCTTCCGCGCGGTGGGGCTGCTGAGCGTGCCCTACACCCCGCCCGGCGGGCCGCGGCCGAGCGAGGTCTTCGCGCGGATGGGCGGCGACGAGGAGTTCTACGTCTCCTACTTCCAGGAGCCCGGCCGGGCCGAGGCGGAGATCGAGCCCGACGTGCGCGGCTGGCTCGCGGGTTTCTACGCGGCCCTGTCGGCGGACACGCTGCCCGAGGCCGACCCCCATTTCGTGGCCCGCGGGGGCCGGATGCGCGACCGGTTCCCCACCGGGCGGCTGCCGGGCTGGTTGAGCGAGGCCGACCTCGACGTCTGTGCCGCCGAGTTCGAGCGCACCGGGCTGACCGGCGCCCTGAACCGCTACCGGAACATGGACCGCGACTGGGAGGACCTGGCGGACTTCGCCGGTGCCCCCGTCACCCAGCCGTCGCTGTTCATCGGAGGAACCCTGGACGCGTCCACGACCTGGCTGGCCGACGCGATCGCGGCGTACCCGACGACACTGCCCAACCTGAGGGGCTCACACCTTCTGGAGGACTGCGGTCACTTCGTCCAGCAGGAGCGTCCCGCCGACACCAACCGGCTCCTGCTCGAGTGGCTGGCCGGCCTTCCGGCCTAGCGGGTCGGCAGCCAGCGGTCCAGGAAGGCGCGCAGGCCCGTGAGATCGGTGCCGCGGGCCAGGTAGCCCACATGTCCGTCAGGCCGTACGAGGGCGTGGGCGACGCCGGGCCAGGGGCTGCGCGTGCCCAGACGGTGCACGCTCAGCAGGCCGTGCCGTTCGCCCAGCCGCGGGTCGCAGGACCAGACGTGGGCGGGGCCGGTCAGCAGCAGGTGGTAGCCCGGTCCGGCGATGCGCCGCTGGAGGCCGGACGGGCTGTCGGGCAGCCGGTCTCCCGCGCGCGGGCCCCCGCGCGGCCGGTGCGGTCCGGTGACGGAGGCGGGGCCCCGGCGGTAGTGGATGCCGAGTTCGGAGACCGTGCGGAAGAGGCGCGCCCGGGCACCGGTGGCCCGCAGGAGCAGCGGGGCCAGGTGCGGGGCGAGACGCGTCCGTGCCAGCCTCAGGGCCGGGTGACTGCTCGTCCCGACGGTGAACGCGCGGTCGGTGAGGCGGCGCACACCGTGCCCGACCGGGGCGCGTTCGGCCTCGTACGTCTCCAGCAGGTCCTCCGGTGCCGCGCCGCGGCAGACGTGGGCGAGTTTCCACCCGAGGTTGAGCGCGTCCTGGATGCCGGTGTTCATGCCCTGTCCCCCGGCCGGGCTGTGGATGTGCGCCGCGTCGCCGGCGAGGAAGAACGGGCCTCTGCGGTAGTGGGTGGCGCCGCGGTTGTGGATGCGGAAGCTCGTCATCCAGACCGGGTCGCGCAGGGACGGCCTGTCGGGGGTCCAGTCGTCGGCGATGCGCTGGAGGAGGTCGAGGCTCACCTCGCCGCCGGGGGTGCCCGGCGGGCGCATCGCGATCATGCGCCAGGTGGCCGGGGTGCCGAGCGGGAAGAAGAACAGCAGCCCGGCCGCGGTCAGGTAGGTGTGCGCGACGCCCGGTTCGAGGCCGTCGGCCTCCAGGTCCGCCAGCAGGAACGTCTGCGGATAGGCGTACCCCTCGAAGCCGATGCCGGCCTGGGCGCGCACGGTGCTGTGTGCGCCGTCGCAGCCGATGACATAGCGGGCCCGTACGGTCTCCTCGCTCCCGTCCCCGCGCCGCAGACGGCAGGTGACGTGATCGCCCTCCGGTGCGGCGCTCAGCAGCTCCGTGCCCCGTTCCACCGTCACGTCCCGCGCGGCCAGACGGTCCGCCAGGACGGCCTCCGTCTCCGTCTCCGTCTGCGGCAGGAACAGCAGGTAGGGGTACGGCGTGTCGTCACAGCCGACGTCGAACACCGGGACGTGCAGCACTTGCCGGGGCAGGTGCAGGTGCAGCCGGACCGCCGCGCTGCCCCGGTCGACGAGGTCCTCCGTCACACCGAACGCCGACAGCATCTCCAGAGTCCGGGGCTGGATCGCCGGGGCGCGTGACTCCCGGGCGCGGTTCGTGGAACGGTTCACGATCCGGAACGGGGTGTCACAGGCGCGCAGTTGGGTCGCGAGGGCGAGTCCGGTGGGGCCCGCGCCCACCACGAGCACGTCCAGGAGTGCCGTCATGGCATCCACCGTAGACGCGGTCGGCCGCGCGGCTGCCGTCACCGCGCGGCATGGAGGGGCCCTCCGCTACGGGTGTGTGGCGGAGGGCTCCCGTCCGGTGGTGCCGGTTCAGACCTCCAGGTCGGCTTCGATGCGGCGCAGTTGGTGGCGGGCCATCGCGAGGTTGGCCCGGCTCCCGTCGAGGACGAGGTAGAGGAAGAGTCCGCTGCCTCCGCGTCCCTTCAGGAGGCGGATGAGGTGGTACTGGGTGTTCAGGGTGATGAGGATGTCCTCGATCTCCTCCTTCAGGCCCAGGTGCTCCATGGTGCGCAGCTTGGACCGCACGACGTCGGTGTTGCCGGCGGCGGCGACCTCCAGGTTGAAGTCCTTGCCGCCGCCGAGGGTGCCGAGGGCCATGCCGCTGGTGTAGTCGACGAGTGCGGCGGCCGTCGCTCCGTCGATGGAGCTCAGGCATTCCTTCAGCGCGGTCTCTGTGTTGGCCATGCGCTCGGTTCCTTTCGTTCGGTCTTGTACTTCGGTGGCTCAAGCGGTTCGGATGGTTCAGATGCCGGTCTGCGGACGCGGCTGGTGCGTGGGGCGCTGCGGGGTGCGGACCGGAAGGGTGCCGATGGGTCGGTCGGTGGCCGGGGGCACGGTGGCGAGGTGCTCCGCGGGCGCCGTCCGGTCGGCGTGCCGGCCGGTGCCGGGGCCCACGCGCGTGGTCACCAGGTCGGCGATCCGAGTACCGCTGCGCCGGCCTTCGAGGTGGAGGCGGCCGACGTTGACACGGTCTTCGGCGAGGAGGGTGAGGACGGCGGTCGTGCCGGCGGCGTAGGTCGCGACGTACCCCTGGGAGCCCCGCACCAGCAGTTCGCGGAAGTCACCGCGGGCGGCGGCGTCGGTCATGCGGTAGGCGACACCGAGGGCGGCCGCGGTGAGCGCCGCCAGTCCCTCCGGTTCGGTGTCCGGCACGTCGTGGGCGAGGACGAGTCCGTCGACGGTGGCCGCGAGGGAGCCCGTGAGCCGGGGTATGCGGGTGCGGAGCCGACGCAGTTCGTTCAGGACGTCGGTCTCGACGGCCATGAGCAGTCTCCTTTCGGCACGCTGTCTTCGCGCGCGGATCACAGTGCCTCCAAGGCGTGCAGGAGCCGTCGCAGCAGTGCGGTGTCGGGCTCGTCCGGTGCCGTCGGACGAAGGGCGGGGCCCGGTTCCGCGGACGCGGTGGCCGGGGCGGACGCCGGGGCCGAGGCGGAGGCGGGGACGAGGGGGGTTACGGGGGTCACCAGTCCGGCGGCGGCGAGACGCCGGAGTTCGACGAGGGTGTGGAAGGTGCGGCAGGCAAGGGCCGTGGCGATCTGGGCCGCGGTGCGGACACCGTTCACCTGGGCGAGCGTGCGGCTGCGGCGGGCCGGCAGGTCGGCCGCGTCCGGTCCGGGCACCCGGGCGAGGGGCGCGCGGTCGACGGCGGGCTCGGGCCATATGCGGTGCAGCAGTTCGCGGCGGCGTGTGGACTCGCGCAGGACGGTGTCCACCGGTACGGAACGGACCGCGCCGAGCCAGTGGGCGGCTCCGGGGCGGAACCGCAGGGCCGGTCCGTCGTGGGAGAGGACGAAGTACGCCGCGTCGAACAGGGCGCCCAGGTGGCACAGTTCCAGCGCGCCGGCGGCGAGGTGGCCGCTGTCCACGAGCTGCCGTCCGACCCGGCAGCGGCGGCCGGCCCGGTCGATCGCCTCCCACCAGCCGTCCGGGGCGAGCGCACCACTGTGGGTGAGCAGGTCGCCGAGGTCGGGTGTTACGGCGGATTCGACGTGGACGATGTGTCCCGCCGCGAGGTAGACGATCCCCGACTCCGTGGACAGGGCGCCGGTCGCGCCCTGAGCGGCGAGGGTGCCGAGCCGGGCCGAGGCCGGTTCGTCCGAGCGCGGGGTCCGTATCGAGGTGGTCATCCCAGCACCAGCCGGTCCGCCATCTCGGCCAGCCTGATGCGGGCCAGGGCCAGGTTCCCTTCGCCGCGGTCGAGCCACAAGTGCACGAACACCGTGCTGTCGAAGGTCGTGGTGACGAACCTGAGCAGGTGGTACGAGTCGGCGTTGGTGATGATCAGGTCCTCTACGGGGGGTTCCTTGCCGGACTCTCCGCCCGGTTCGCCGTCGGCCGCTCCGCCGCCACCGGTGAGGGCGAGGGCGCCGCTCTCGGTGGCGAGGCGGGCGAGCTCAGCGGTCTCCGCAGCCGTCGCCTCCGCGTCGCCCCCGGGTGCGTCACCCACCGCCCCCAGGGCCAGACCACTGATCCAGTCGACCACCGACGCCCCTCGTGCACCTGGCAGCCGCATGGCCTCCAGCAGACTCTCGTCGATTCCGGGCACGCCGAATCCCCTCCCCCTGCACGGCCGTTCCCGCGAACGTGAGCACGACACTACGGAATGTGCTCGGCGCAGGTGAACGCTTTGGCATTTTCCAAATGAATGTGCAGTCAAGCGGGCGGAGGTGAGCGCGGTCGTAAGCAAGCGAGCAGGATGCGACGCGAAAACCACACCAACTGCCACCCGCCAGCGCCTTCTCACCAGCGGCACGGGCGTCATCTCGCACCACCGGCATCACCACGTCCCAGGCCGACATGGCCGGTTCCGAATCCTCCGGCAGGCAGGGCCCTCCCGGCCCGAACCGGGCCCGGACACCTTGGTCAAGCTGCCACGCGTCGCCAAGCGCCAGCCTGCGTCGTCACCTCGGGCCTCCCGGACAGGGCGCTCTACGTCGAGATCGGCCCGTGGAATCCCAAGTGGTAGCCCTCGGGGGCCTGTTGTCTACTCCACGGCCTTAGCTTCTCGGGGTTGCGGACCGCCCAGATGCGGGTGACGCGGCCGTCGGCGACCTCGAACGAGGCCACGGTCATGACGACGCCGGTGCGCCGGGCCACCAGGCCCGGCGCACCGTTGACCGAACGTTCCACGAGTTCGAGCCCCGGCGCCTTGTCGGCGATGGCGACCATGTACTGGGCAATGCGCGTCCCGCCCTCGACCGGTCGCAGGACGGCACCGACCAGGCCTCCCCCGTCGGCGGTCATCACGGCGGCCGGGTCGAGGAGACCGACGAGGGCCGCGATGTCCTTGTTCTCCCACGCCTCTTTGACGTGCCGCACCACATCGAGGTGCCGCACCACATCGGCCCGGCCGGCCCCCGCCGCCCCGGAGCGCGACGCGTTCACCCGCCGCCGGGCCGAGGCCGCAAGTTGCTTGCAGGCCCCGGGAGTTCGTCCGAGGACACCGGCGATATCGGCGAACGGGTACCGGAAGACGTCGTGCAGGACGAACGCCACCCGCTCGGCGGGCGTCATCGCGTCCAGCACGACGAGGAAGGCCACGGCCACCGACTCGTCCTGGACGATCTGGTCGGCGGGATCGGCGGGGCCGGTGAAGGTGGCGCCGCCCGCGGTGCCTTCTTCGGCGCGGTCGGGCAGCGGCTCGGGCAGCCAGGCACCGACATAGCGTTCACGGCGTGCCCGGGCCGAGCCGAGCAGGTCGATGCAGACGCGGCTGGTCACCGTCGTCAGCCAGGCGCCCGGGGAGACGATCTCCTCCCGCCGGCTCCTCGGCAGCGCGTACCAGCGGGTGTAGGCCTCCTGCACGGCGTCCTCGGCCTCGGTCACCGAACCGAGCAACCGGTACGCCACATTGATCAGTTGCCGTCGCTCACCCGCTATCCGGTCGGTCCCCTCCCCGGCGGTTCCCATGCGTCCGGCCCCCTCGCCTTACCTTTCACGGGCCCGCCTCGTCGGACCGGTGAGACCTTATCGACCACCGCCCCGAGGGCGGGAAAAGGGGACTGTGACATGGCCACTGACGTGACGGTGACGGCGCACGCACGGCGCGGCTCCGCCTTCCTGCGAATCGCCATCGCCCTGCAGACCCTGACCATCTTCCTCCAGGCGGTCTCCGCCGGACTGCTGCTGACGTCGTCCTACGGAGAGACCCTGCACAGCGCCGGAGCCCGGGTGATGTACGGGGCGTCGATGCTGTACCTGCTCGCGGCGGTTCTGGCGTGGAAGCCGGGTGGCGGCTCGCCCCGGCCGGTGTGGCACGCGTGCGGTTTCCTCGTCCTGGCCTCGGCCCAGGTCGTGCTCGGCATCGCACACGTGCCCTCGGTCCATCTGCCCCTGGGGGTGCTGATGTTCGGCCTGAGCGTGCTGGCGCTGGCCCGGCGATGACACGACGGCGGGAGGGAGGACCCCCGGTCCTCCCTCCCGGACGCCCGCCGGGGATCAGGGGCGGCGCCGCTGGTCGCCGGACTCGTCGGTTCCCTCGGTCTCTATGCGTTCCTTGCGGACCTGGCCGGTGACGGTCTCCTCCTCGGTGACTTCTTCGGTGGACAGGCGGACCCGCTCCTTCGGTACCGCCCTGGTCTCCACCACGGGCTGCTCTTCGTACAGGGTCACGTCGTGCTCGGCCTCGGTGATGTCCGGGCCGGTCATCGCCCTGTCCCGGTTGCTTTCCGTGATCGGCTCGCGCTCGACGCGAACCTCCTCGTGACGTACGGGGACGGTGTACTGCTGCTCTTCGGTGACGACGTACTTGCGCAGCCGCGCCCGGCCGGCCTCACGGCGTTCGACACCGACGTGCATCTCCTCCTCGGACCGCGTCATGGCGTCCTCGGCACCCGCGGCGGTACCCGCGGTGCCGGTGACCTGACCGGTGCCGGCCTGACCGGTGTCCTGCCAGGCGGCGGCGCCCCAGTCGATGCCGTAGTGCTCGTACAGGCGTTGTTCCTCCTGCTCGGACAGGTGGCCGCCGGCGTCGACGTCGACGTTGGGCGCGTCCTTGACCTGGTCCTTGGCGAACGGCACCTCGAGGTGGTCCTCCACGACGGACGCGTCGTGGATGGGCACGAAGGACTCGCTGGTGCCGAACATGCCGGTCCGTACGCTGACCCACTCGGGCTCGCCGGTGACGTCGTCGTAGAAGACGTGCCGGGCGTCGCCGATCTTGTCGCCCCTCGCGTCGTGGACCGGGTGGTCCAGCACGGTGGGAATCTGCTCTCGGGTAATCATGCTTCTCCTACCTGTTTCTCTATGACGGCTCCCGGTCTTCCTCCGGACGGCCGGGCCGGTGGATCAGCGGATCAGCGGTTCGCGCCGCCGTATCCACCCGCGTACGTGCCGCTCTGTGCGCTCCGGTCGGAGCGCATGGACGCTGCTGCGCTGGCGGCGAGGGCGAGCAGCAGGGCGATGATGCCCGTGATGATGTTGTTGACGACCGTGCGGGTGGTGTCGACATTGCCGGCGACCACCCAGGGCGCGACGATCGTCCAGACGCCCAGGGCGCACGCGGCCCACGCCATGCTGTGGGTGCGGTCGTAGGCCCGGCCGAAGCCGCCGCTCATCAGCAGGGCGTAGCCGATGCCCGTGATCAGGTTGGTGACGGCCAGCCGTGTGAACCCGCCGCCGTTGAAGCCGACGATCCACGGGGAGGCGGCGAGGTAGAGGCCCGTGAGCAGGGCCAGTGTCTCGATCATCTGCGCCCGGGACGTCGTGGTGGCGCGCTCGGCCATCTCGTGGCGCTGGCGCATGTCGAGGATGTCGGGGTGGTTCTCCATGGTCGACCCGGAACTGGGTGACGTCACTGCAATCGCCTCCGGAGACAGTGGGATGTGCTGGGCCGCGCTGGCGTCCGAGGACGGCTGACCAGTCGGGCTGGGGAGTGTTTACGGTCCGGTGTCACGGGTCTGCCCGCGTGCTTCCCCGGCCGTGGTCTGGGCGGATCGGCGGGCCTGGTCGGTGACCTGCCCGGCTTGCTCCTGTGCCTGTTCCTTGGTGGTACGGGCGGCTTCGGAGGCGGTGTCCTTGACCTCCTGCGCGGCCTTGCGGCCGGCCTCGGTGGCGTCCTCCTTGAGTTGCTGCGCGGACTCCAGCGCGGCTTGTTTCACCGGCTCGACGGCCTGTCCGGCCCGTTCCGCCGCCTTTTCCTCGGCCTGCGTGGTGGGCAGCAGTGAGGCGGTCAGCAGTCCCGCGCCGAAGGCGATCAGGCCGGCTGCCAGGGGGTTGCCCTGCGTCTGCCGCATCGCTTGTTCCGGGGCCTGACGTGCGGCCTGACCCGCCTGCTCGGCGGCCTGCCGAGCGGTGTCGGCGGCCTGGCCGGTGGTGTCCTGCACCGACCGGGCGGCCCGCTGGGTGCGGTCGGCGGTCTGCCCGGTGATCTCCGAGGCGCTGCCCATCACGCGTTCCCGCGCTCCGTGCAGTGCGCCGCGGACGCGCCGTGTGCGACGCCGTACCATCCGCCGGGGGCGGGCGCGGTCGGCCAGCCGGGAGACATCCTCGGACAGTCTCTCCCGCGTGGTTTCGATGTCGGCCCTTATCTGGTCGGGTGCCGTGCCCATTGCATGTCCTCCTTCAGCGTCTGCATGGTCTGCTCGGGCTTCGGGGACACGGTGCGCATCTGCGTCCGTCCCCGGCGGTAGAGCACCAGCCCGATCACCGCCCACACGGCGGTGACGATCAGCGCGGCCCATCCCAGGTCCATGACGTTGGCAAGGCCGAACATCGCGGCCAGTGTCAGGAAGACGGCCACCATGTAGCCGGCGAACCCGGCGCCGCCGAACATGCCGGCGGCCTTGCCCGCCTTGGTGGCCTCTTCCCGGATCTCGGCCTTGGCCAGCTCCGCTTCCTGGTGCAGCAGCAGCTGCAGGTCCGACGCCACCGTCGACAGCAGCTCTCCCACGGTGCCGTCGTCCTCCTGCCCGCGGTGTGCGGGGGCGTGCCGCTCCGGGGCGTGGGGCGCGAGCGATGACATCTCACGCCTCCCTGTAGCCCGGCAGCTCCGGCACGGCCGCGTCCTCGGGCAGGGTCTGCGGGCCGGAGCCGTTCGACTGTGCCGAAGGGCCGGAGCCGTTCGTCTTGGAGCCGGCCTTGGCGAGCCGTCCGACGGCGAACCCGGCCAGCACCGCCCCGCCGAGGAAGGCGCCGGGACGGCGGCGCGCGAAGTCCTGGAGGTCGCCGACCAGGCCGCCCACGCCTCGTGAGTCCAGGTAGTCGGCGGCTCGGTGACCGCGGTCGGCTGCCTGCACCACGAGCTTCTTGGCCGGTGAGTCCGTGTCGGCGTTCTGCGCGAGGCCGGACAGGTCGTCCGCCCATTCCCGCATCACCTGCGCTCCGCGGCGCGCCTGGCTCTCGGCCTCCTCGGTGACCCGGGATCGCAGGTCACCGGCCATCGCGCCGGCTTGCGCCCTGGCCTCACCGGTGACGGCCTTGACCTGCTCGGTGGCCGTTCCGACGACCTCACTCGCGCCTTCCTTGGCCTGACCGGCCGTGGCCGAGGCCTCCTGCTTGGCCGTCTGACCGGCCTGCCGAGCACGTTCGGTGCTCGCGTTCGCCATCTCGCTCATGGGTCCTCTCCCTCAGGCACCGCCCGTGGATGTGCTCTTCGTCAGGAACCGGATCGCCCGCGGCGTGTTGCGCCGTCGGCCCACGCGTCTCGGCGTGACCGGCCGGGTGCCGGGGGCTCGTCGCCGGCCCTCTTGCTCCGGCGTCCGTCCCGCACGCACCCTCCTCGGTTAACCACCCCTGCCGGTACAAAACGACAAAAGAGGATTTTTCGGGCGAAGAGGTTCTCGCGGCGCCCGATCTCAGGGGTCACATGCGTTTCCCGCCTCCGCGATTCGGCCAACCCGGCCTGTGCGAGAGCCGCCTCAGCAACGAACCGCCCCGGTCGACCCCTTGTGCGGCAAGGGCTCCCGCACGTCCGGAATCGAGTGCGTTCGATTCGGCCGCCGCGTCGTTAGGCCGTGCACCGCCGAGCCGTCCCGGCCCGGCACGGATCCGCAGGAGGGCCCCAGGTGACGACGACCGACGCCTCGACCGCCGACGAGAACGCTCCACCCCCTCCCCCACCCGCGACGATCACGTTCGGCGGGACGTACGGCAAGAACCCGCTGGCGGACGCGGGTTTCGGTGCGATGTGCCGCCGCCTCCCCTCGGTCCTCGGGCACACCGCCCGGATGGCGTGGGCCGTCGACCGGACCGGCGTCGTCCTGCTCCTCGCGAGCCAGCTGCTCACCGGCGTCGCGGCGGCGCTCGTGCTGACGTTCACGGCGCGGGCCATGACGCACATCCTCGGCGGCGGCGCCGTCGCCGAACGCCTGCACGGTGCGCTGCCCGCCCTCGTCGTGGTGACGGCGGCCGCGGCCGTCGGCCGGATCAGCGGCGCTCTGGCCTCCTACGCCGACGGCCGCGTCACTCCCCTGCTGACGACCGAGGCGGACATCGCCCTGGTCGCCGCCGTGTGCCGGGTGGAGTACTCCGCCTACGGCGAGGACGGCTTCGCCGACCGGCAGGAAGCCGCCGAAGTCGGCGTCACCCGCACCCGGTTGATGGTGCAGGACGCCCAGCGGTTCATGTCCGCCCTGATCCGCATGATCGCGGCGAGCGGAGTCATCACGGCACTGCACCCGCTGATGCTGCCCCTGTTGCTCCTGGCCGTCCTGCCGGCCGGCGCCGGAGCCGTGCTGTCCGCGCGCGTCGACTACGAGACCCACTACCTCAACGTGGGTGACCGCAACGTGCGTTCCATGATGCGCTGGTGGGCCACGTACTCCAGGTTCGGTGACGAGGTCCGCGCCAACGGCATGACCGGTTACCTCATCTACTGGTACCGCGCCCTGTCCGACCGCATCGACCGGCGCACGCTCACCGCCGCCCCGCGTCTGCTGCGCATCGAGTTGAGCACCAGCGCCCTGGGCGGGGTGTTCCTGCTGTGCACCTGGGCCACCCTCGCCTGGCTGGCCGCCGACGGCCGGGTCGCCCTGCCCGTCGCCGCCACGGCAGTCGTCGCCGTGCAGACCACCCTCGCCGCGCTCGGCCAGTTCGTCATCCATGGCGCCGCGCTGTTCCACACCTCGCTCTATCTGGCCGACATGCGGGCCTTCCTCGACATGGCCGCCGAGCGCGCCCCGCGGCGCGGCGCGGCCGCCATCCCCGAACGCGTCGAGGAGATCCGCCTCGACGAGGTCGTCCACCGGTACCCGGGCAAGGACGAACCGGCCGTCGCGGGGGTGTCCCTCACCCTGCGCCGGGGCGAGATCCTGGCGATCGTCGGCGAGAACGGTTCGGGCAAGTCCACCCTCGCCAAGCTCATCACCGGGATCCTCCTGCCCGACAAGGGACGCGTGCTGTGGGACGGCGTCGACCTCGCCCGGGCCGACCCCGACGCCGTGTGGAAACGGACCGCGCTCGTGCCGCAGAACTTCGCCTGCTGGCCCCTGCGCGCCCGCGAGAACATCACACTGGGGCAGCCGAAGACGCTCGACGACGGGCCGGTGTGGGACGTGGTCGACGCCGTCGGCATGCGCGAGGCGATCGAGAAGCTCCCCCGGCAGCTGGACACCCTGCTCGCCAAGGAGTTGTGGGGAGGGGCCGAACTCTCCGGCGGCCAGTGGCAGCGCCTGGTGTGCGGGCGCGCCCTGTACCGCAGGACACCGCTGCTCATCCTGGACGAGCCCACCTCCCAGATGGACGCCCGCGGCGAACACGCCATCTTCCTGGAGATCAAGAGGATCGCCGCCGAGCGCATGACGATCGTCGTCACCCACCAACTGGAGAACACCCGCCTCGCCGACCGCGTCCTCGTCATGGACAAGGGCCGGGTCGTCGAGCAGGGGACCTACGAGGACCTCGCCAACGCCGGCGGACTGTTCGCCGAGCTCGTCGCACTGGCCAAGGACCGCTGACCCGCACCGGCCCGGGCCCCCGGCTGCGCGCCGGGGGTCCGGGCCGGACGTACCGGTGGACAATCGGCCCTACGACTCCGAGCCGAGGAAGCCGGTCATCACGCCGTGGAACGACCAGCCGTCCCCTTTCCTCCGTCCCCGTGGCGCCTCACCGGCGACATGATCGTCTCGCTGTGGCGCGTCCCCCCGGGCGATCTGCCGTCGTGGCCTCTTCCCCCGGGAGCCCGGCCCTGGATCGTGCGGCGCCGCGCCACCCTGCTCACCTTCTGGGTCGACTACCGGCCCGGCGGTGTCCTCGCCTACCGCGAGTTCCTCGTCGCCCTTGCCGTGCGCCACGGACACGCTCCCGCCGCCACCGCCGTGGCCGCCTGGGTCGACAGTGAACAGTCCCGTGCCGGGGGGCGTGCACTGTGGGGCATTCCGAAGGAGCCGGGCACGTTCACGCTCCACGTGGACAGCCGGAGCGCCCGGGCGGAACTGACCGCCGCCGGTACTGCGCCTGTGCGTCTCTCCTACCGCGAGGTGCTGCGCCTGCCCTTCCGGGTGCCCGCCCGCGGCCGGCTGGTCCAGCGGCTGTCCGACGGCACCGTGTGCCGGGTGCCCATGCGGATCGGTGGCCGGCCGGGCCTCGGGCGTGGCCGCGTCACGGCCGAGTCCCACGGGCCGTTGCCCTTCCTCACCGGGCACCGGCCGCTGCTGACCGTTTCCCTCCGCGATTTCCGGGGCACCGTGGGCAGTTGATCCCCACCCGGTTCGGCCGGACTACTGACGGCCCCACCGCTGCGCGACGTTGCCGGGGGCCGTCCAGTGCTGCACCGTCGAGCCGTCGGCGGTCCCTCAGCCGGTGACGTCGATCGCGAAGTGTTGTAGCGGAGCGCGGCGTTGCTCCGCGACGACCAGCGCGTCCTGATCGACGTGTTGCAGCAGCTCCCGGCCCGGCAGCGCGAGGCACTCGCGCTGCGGCACCGGCTGGGGCTGACGGAGGGCGAGATCGCCGCCGCGATGGGCATCTCCGCCGCCCCGTCTCCAGGGGTGCCGCGAAGGAGGCGACGACGCGCGTCTCCGGGCCGGCCATCGCCCCGGTGCGGTGGCACGACCGGGCGACGGGTGACGGGTGACGGCGTCGGCGTCGGCATCGGCATCGGCATCGGCATCGGCATCGGCATCGGCGGCCCACGAGCCCGGTCCGGTCCGGCTCAGAACGCGGGGGCCGACTGCTCGGCGGGCTGGTTCTGGCGCCGCGCCCCGAGTACGGCGTCCCGCAGCCGCTCCTGAGCCATCGTCAGGCACGCGTACACCGCGCCTTGCGCCGTCGACAGACCGATCAGATGCTCCACCGCCCTGATCTCGGGGGCGGTCGGCAGGCTCCGGTCGAGCCGGCCCCGCACCTCGGGCAGCACCTCGTCGACGAGGGGACGCAGCCGGCCCACGAAATAGACCGACTCGGGGTCCAGCGTCACGGCGACCACGCTCACGGCGGTCACGATCGCCGTGGTGAACGCCTCGAGCACCTCGGCACGCGGAGCCTCGGGATGCGACTCCAGCCAGAGGTCCTCGACGCGCCCGAGCTCCAGCCCCCGCTTCCGGGCGAAGCGCAGGAGCCCCCTGGTACTCAGCAGCTCGTCGAGGATCTGGTCACCCACCCCGGACGCCAGCACACCGATGTCTCCGAAGGTGGGCGTGCTCCCCCGGGCGAGCTCGTGATCCGTGCAGCTGGCGAAGTTCAGTATGGTGCTGACGCTGAAAAGCGCGGCGTTGGTGATGCTGGCGTCGTTCGTGAGGATCCCGAGCAGGGCCGCGTTGGCATCGCTGTCGAGAAGTACGGGAGCGTCGACACGTTCCTCGATGGCCCGGTGGAGGTGGGACCCCTCGAAGATCTTCATCGACTCCGCGGGGCCGAAGATCTCGGTGCCGCCCCGGACCCGGCCGGGAACCGCGACGACGATCTGACGCAGAGGGCCCTGCGCGGATTCGGCGGCCTGCGCGATCAGGTCGACCAGCCAGCGCGCGGCGTCCTCGACCTCCTGGTGTTCCGGGGTGGGAACGGCCAGGTGCCGCACCTCGCGACCCCTGAGGTCGGTCACCAGCACACCCGTGGTCTGCACACCGAAGCTGATGCCCGCGACATGCCCGGTCGTGCCGGGCAGGTCGAGATAGGTGGACCGGCGGCCACGTCCGGTGACCTCGTCCATCCCGCCGTCGACGACGAAGCCGTCGGCCCGGAGTTCCTCCACCGCCCTGGACACGGTGGCCTTGCTCAGACCGGTCAGCTCGATCAGCTGGTTCCGTGTCAGGGGCGCGTGGGAGAGGACCACGTCGAGCACCGACGCCTTGTTGTAGTCGCGGGGGGTGGGGTTAGAGGTCACGTGATGACCATAGCGAGCCCGGTACGCCGCTCCTGCCGGGACCGGCCTGGGTGTGATGATCACGGGCTTCGGCGGGGTGACGCGAAGCCGCTCGCGTCCGTCCCCCGCCCTGCCCCGGGGGCGGACGAGGGCGCCCTCACGGGCCTCTCCCTCGCCTTCCGCTGCGCCGGACGGTTCTCGGCTCATCTGTCATGCACTCCGAAGGGTCCCCCACAGCACTCCATACGGCATCGCCGCACCACGGCGCGGGCCGGAGGGGCTGGGGGTCAATGGCGAACTGATGGTCGCAGCGAGCATCGATCAGACGGTGGACCCCGGTGCGGTCAGCCGTCGCAACGGAGTGACGTCAGGCTGATCACCCCTGATACAGGGCGACTTGACCGCATGGCGCGAGCGTACCACTCGCGATCAGCGGGTTTCCGTCCCTGCCCGAGGGCATACAAGGGCATCTCTTGCCCACGAGACGCTGGCCGTGCGCCCGTCCGGCGTCTAGATTGAGCCGCTATACGCGGATCCGGAGCCTCCGGATCGCCACCTTCACGACACCCCCCACCCTCTGATCAGCGGGCGCATCACCAAAAATTTATTGTTTCAGGTTGGAACTGGAACCAAGAATGCTATGGTCTGAGCGCAGCAGCGAGCAGCTTCCGACACCCCCCAGCGGTTGACGGCACTGGCAGGAGAGAGCAGCGACATGAAGTTCACCCCCTACTGGCTCGACACCGCTCCTGAGGGACCGGACCGGTCCGGGACCGACATCGGCGGGCGCGTCGGCGTGGCGGTCATCGGTGCAGGGCTGACCGGTCTGTCGGCGGCCCTGCATCTGGCACGCCAGGGTGCTGATGTGCATGT
>NZ_JBWKCH010000012.1:0-302655 GCF_056436585.1 Streptomyces sp. NPDC043685
CGCTCCCGCTCCACCAGCAGCGGCAACGGCTCGGACGTGGTGACCAGGTCCCGCAGCGGATACCGGGCCAGCACCCCGTCCACCTCCGGCGTCAGCGCCGCCGCCAGACGAGCCGCCGCGGGACGGTTCTCGTCCCGCAGGGCGTCGACGGCGGTGAGGATCACGTCGCGCAGTCCCTCCTCCTCGGGCACACCGGCGGCGGCCCGCTCGTACAGACGCGCCCCCTCCTCCAGGACGACGTCCGTGTCCATGCCGGCGGGGATCTTGATCCGGGCGTGGTGGCGCCAGGTAGAGACCGGGTCCCCCCATGCCTCCACCGTGAACGTCCACAGGCCGGGCTCTCCGGCGGTGACGGTGGCGCCCCACCGGTCCGTCCCCGGGGCCAGCTCACGCAGGGGCGTCCACGGGCCGGGGCGGCCCTCGGGGTCCCTCAGGACGACATTGGCGGCCACCGCGTCGTGCCCCTCCCGGAACACGGTCGCCGAGATCTCGAAGCTCTCGCCGGTGACGGCCTTGGCGGGCCGGCGGCCGCGCTGGACGACCGGGCGGACATCCAGGACGGGTATGCGCCCGACCGCGGTCTCGTCGCCCGGGGGTGGTGGCGGGGCCTGTGGGCCGGCGCCGGCCGGCGGGCGCGTGGGGCGTGCTTCGCCGCCGGGTGCGCGCGCCCCGGTGGTGCGGTGGTCGGGGGGTGCTGGCGAGTGGTGCTTGGCGGGCATGACCGCTCCTGTCCGCGTCAACGTGGGTAGGCGGATGTCTGTGGGGAGGTGGGTCCTGCTTGGTGCTCCTGAGAGGGGTACCCGCAGGAGCCTTCCCACCCTATTCGGGTGAGCAATCCGGCACTTTGTTAACTACTCACGCGTATGTCGACACACAAGACCGGCCTCGTCCGCGACGGACGGGGCCGGTCCCGGGCATGGGTGCTTCTTCGCCCTACCCGGGCGGCACCCGCAGTAATTTGTCCGGCGAACCGGCGCCCCGGCCGGAGACCTTCCCGGTCGTCGCCGAGGCGGTCAAAGCCCTCCCGACCTGCGCCGGAGCAGCTTTTGGATGATCGGCCAAATAGAGGGCGGCCGCTCCCGCGGCATGCGGGGACGCCATCGAGGTACCCGAAGAGACGGCCCGTGCGGTGTCGCTCGCGGCCCAGGCCGAGGTGATAGCGACGCCCGGTGCGAACAGATCGAGGGCCGGACCGTGGTTGGAGAAGGCCGGTTTCTTATCCTCCCGGTCGGTCGCGCCGACCGTGAGTGCCTCTTCGACGCCGCCCGGGGAGGTCAGGCCGGCCGGCGCTCCGTCGTTGCCCGCGGCGACCGTGTAGGTGACGCCGGAGGCGATGGAGGCGCGGACCGCGGCGTCCAGCCGGTCGTTGCGCGGCCCGCCGAGGCTGAGGTTGGCCACCGCGGGTTTCCTCGCGTGCCGGGTCACCCAGTCGATCCCGGCGATCACCCGGGCCGTAGTGCCCCCGCCCGCGGCGTCCAGGACACGTACCGAGACGACCCTCGCCTTCTTGGCGATGCCGTAGGACGTCCCGGCGACCGTGCCCGCGACATGGGTGCCGTGACCGTTGGCGTCGGAGGCGACCGGGTCGTTCCCGACGAAGTCCCAGCCGTGGCTTGCCCGGCCGGCGAAGTCCTCGTGGGTGGTCCGCACGCCGGTGTCGATCACGTACACCGTCACCCCGGACCCGCCCCGCCGCGGCCAGGTGTAACTCCGGTCCAGTGGCAGTCGCGGCTGGTCGACGCGGTCCAGCCCCCAGGACGGCGGGTCGCGCCGGGTGCCCTCGAGCCGCACACGGGTGTCCTGGACGACCGAGGCGACCTGGGGGTCGGCGGCCAGCCGCCCCGCCTGTCGCGCGTCGGCCCGGACCGCGTAGCCGTTCAGGACCGTGCCGTAGATGTGGCTGATCTTCACCCCGTACGTTCGGGCGAGGCCCTGTCCGGCCGCCGACCGGGACCCCGTGCCCTCCTTCAGCGTCACCAGGTAACTCCCGTGCACGGAGCCGGGTGATCCGGCGCCGAGTATCCGCCCCTCCGGTACGGCGTGCGCGGGCAGGGTGGTGGCCGAAAACGCCGCGGCGCAGATCGCCGCCGCCAGGCCCCCCGCCCGGCGCAGACGCCGCTGGCGCGTCCGAGCCATGGTCCGAGTTCCCCTCCTCGACTCGGCGTACGGCCGCCGTGCGGTGCCGCGAGCGGCGGGCACGGGCCGGTACGCCAGAGGCAGCCTCTCGTGACGTGTGAAGCACCACAAGGACGCCTATGGGGGTGGAATCGGCCATATCCGCCGATGGTGCCGTTCCGGCCGATCGAGGGCACCGGCCCTGAGCTCCAGCGGAGGGGACGCCGGCGCCGGTACTGTCGTAGGAGACGTCGTCGAAGCCCTGCGAAATCCAGCGAACGCGCCGAGGTGGAACCCGTGAAGGCGATCCGTCGATTCACCGTCCGACCCGTTCTCCCCGACCCCCTCCGGCCCCTCAGTGATCTGGCCCGCAACCTGCGCTGGTCGTGGCACGCGGAGACCCGTGACCTGTTCCGGTCCGTCGACCCCGAGCGCTGGGCGGCCTCGGGCGGCGATCCCGTCCGGCTGCTGGGCAGCGTGCCGCCCGCACGGCTGGCGGAGCTGGCCGGGGACCGCCCGTTCCTGCGCCGCCTCGCCGCGGTCGCGGGCGATCTGCACGACTACACGAGCGGCGACCGCTGGTACCAGACCCAGCCCGAGGACCTGCCCGCGGCGATCGCCTACTTCTCACCCGAGTTCGGCATCACGGCCGCCCTGCCCCAGTACTCCGGCGGCCTCGGCATCCTGGCCGGCGACCACCTCAAGGCCGCCAGCGACCTCGGCGTCCCGCTGATCGGCGTCGGCCTGCTCTACCGGCACGGCTACTTCCGCCAGACCCTGTCCCGGGACGGCTGGCAGCAGGAGCACTACCCGGTCCTCGACCCCAACGAGCTGCCCGTCGTCCAGCTGGAGGAGCCCGACGGCACCCCCGCGCAGGTCGCCCTCGCCCTGCCCGGCGGCAGGCGGCTGCACGCCCGGATCTGGCTGGCGCAGGTCGGCCGGGTCCCGCTGCTGATGCTGGACTCCGACGTCGAGGAGAACGACCTCGGCGAGCGCGGCGTGACCGACCGGCTCTACGGCGGCGGCAGCGAGCACCGGCTGCTCCAGGAGATGCTCCTCGGCATAGGAGGGGTCCGGGCGGTACGCACGTACTGCCGGCTGACCGGCCACCCCGAGCCGGAGGTGTTCCACACCAACGAGGGGCACGCCGGGTTCCTCGGTCTGGAGCGCATCGCCGAACTCTGCGCCCAGGGCCTCGACTTCGACTCCGCGCTGGAGTCGGTGCGTGCCGGGACGGTCTTCACCACCCACACGCCCGTCCCGGCCGGCATCGACCGCTTCGACCGCGAGCTGGTCGCCCGCCACTTCGGTCCCGACGCCGAGCTGCCCCGCATCGACGTCGAGCGCGTCCTCAGGCTCGGCATGGAGACCTATCCCGGCGGGCAGACCAACCTGTTCAACATGGCCGTCATGGGGCTGCGCCTGGCCCAGCGCGCCAACGGCGTCTCCCTGCTGCACGGCAAGGTCAGCCGGGAGATGTTCGCCGGGCTGTGGCCCGGCTTCGACGCCGAAGAGGTGCCGATCACCTCGGTGACCAACGGGGTGCACGCGCCCACCTGGGTCGCCCCCGAGGTGTTCCGGCTCGGCGCCCGGCAGATCGGCGCCCAGCGCGCCGAGGACGCCCTGACCGTCGGCGGCTCGGACCGCTGGGACGCGGTCGCCGACATCCCCGACCAGGACATCTTCGACCTGCGGCGGGTGCTGCGCGAGCAGCTCGTCGAGGAGGTGCGCGAGCGGCTGCGGGCCTCCTGGCGGCAGCGCGGCGCCCACACGGCCGAGCTGGGCTGGATCGACGACGTGCTCGACCCGGACGTCCTCACCATCGGCTTCGCCCGGCGCGTCCCGTCGTACAAGCGCCTGACGCTGATGCTGCGCGACCGGGACCGGCTGATGGACCTGCTGCTGCACCCCGAGCGGCCGGTCCAGATCGTCGTGGCGGGCAAGGCGCACCCCGCGGACGACGGTGGGAAGCGGCTGGTGCAGGAGCTGGTGCGGTTCGCGGACGACCCGCGGGTGCGGCACCGGATCGTGTTCCTGCCGGACTACGGCATGGCGATGGCGCAGAAGCTCTACCCCGGCTGCGACATCTGGCTGAACAACCCGCTCAGGCCGCTGGAGGCCTGCGGCACGTCCGGGATGAAGGCCGCGCTCAACGGCTGCCTCAATCTGTCGGTTCTGGACGGCTGGTGGGACGAGTGGTTCCAGCCCGACTTCGGCTGGGCCATCCCCACGGCGGACGGCGTGGGGACCGACCCGGACCACCGGGACGACATAGAGGCCGCGGCGCTGTACGACCTGCTGGAGCAGCGGGTGACGCCCCGCTTCTACGAGCGGGGGCGCAGCGGCCTGCCCGACCGGTGGATCGAGATGGTCCGGCACACGCTCAGCCTGCTCGGGCCGAAGGTGCTGGCCGGGCGGATGGTCCGCGAGTACGTCGAGCGGCTCTACGCGCCGGCCGCGCTCTCCCACCGGGCCGTGGGCCCGGACGCGGCGCGGGATCTCGCCGAGTGGAAGACGAGGGTGCGGGCGGCGTGGCCGGGCGTCACCGTCGACCATGTGGAGACGTCGGCGTCGGAGGTGCTGGCCGAGCTGGGGACGACGCTGGGGCTTCGGGTGCGGGTCGGGCTCGGTGAGCTCGGGCCGGACGACGTGGAGGTGCAGGTCGTGTCCGGGCGGGTGGACGAGGAGGATCGCATCGCCGACGCGACTGTCGTGCCGTTGAAGCCGGTGGGGTCTCCCGACCAGGACGGGCGCTGGGTGTATGAAGGGCCTTTGTCGCTGGATCGCACCGGGCCTTTCGGGTACACGGTGCGGATCCTTCCCGCGCATCGGCTGTTGGCGTCCAGCGCGGAGTTGGGTCTGGTCGCCGGGCCGTCCGAGGAGATGGTGGCGGCCGCGGGGTTGCTGATGCGGTGAGTCGGCTGCGGGTGCGTGGGGGCTGAGCGCGCCCACGCGGCGGAGCCGCACATCGATACAGCCCCGCGCCCCTCAGGGTGCCTCGCCACTCCGCGTCGCGAGGTTCCGCAGGACTGTGCCGCACCGTCGCGCATACGCGTGCTGGAAACCCCTGGTCGCCGGGCCGCCCGCCTTGGCGTACCACTTGGCGGGCCGGCTGAAGGCGTCCACCGTCAGCCAGACCGTGCCGTCTCCCGTGCGGTCGACCACGAAGGACTCCTCGCCGGTCTCCGGGTGGCCGGGCAGGGTGCCGTAGGCCCAGCCCGCCCGGCGGGGCTCCTCGAGCGTCCAGACCACACGGCAGGGGGCCTTGATCATCCCGGCCAGGGTGACCGTGACGTCCACGCCGGGGGCGGCGCGGTCCGCGGTCGTGTCGATGCCCACGCCCATGGCCCGGTGCATCTCCCAGGTCAGGACCGCCTCCGACGCCCGGCGGAAGACCTCCTCGCCCTCGCCCAGGCGCGTGCGCACGGTCATGGGGTGGAAGCCGGGCGGGCAGAAACCCCGGTCACGGGTGGCGCCGACATCGGCGTAGGTGAAGTCCTGCGAATCCGTAGAAGACACGGTCCCCAAGAGTAGGGCGGTACCCGGACCCGCCGGGGTCCGGGTACCGCCCGTGGTCGTGCTTCGGTCAGCCGACGTTCACGGCCGACCAGGCGGACGCGACCGCCTTGTACTCGGTGCTGGACGCGCCGTACAGCGCCGAGGCCGCGTTCAGGGTCGCCGTGCGGGCCTGCGCGTACTTGGTCGTCGACGTCATGTACGTCGTCAGCGCCTTGTACCAGATCTGCAGCGCCTTGGTCCGGCCGATGCCGGTGACCGTGGAGCCGTTGGAGGTGGGCGAGTTGTAGGTCACGCCGTTGATCGTCTTCGAGCCGCTGCCCTCGGACAGCAGGTAGAAGAAGTGGTTGGCGGGACCGGAGGAGTAGTGGACGTCCACGCTGCCCAGGCTGGAGGACCAGCTGTCCTTGGACGCGCCGTCCTTGCTGGGCTTGTCCATGTAGCGCAGCGGGCTGCCGTCGCCGTTGATGTCGATCTCCTCGCCGATGAGGTAGTCACCGACGTCGGAGGAGTTGTTCGCGAAGAACTCGGCGCCCGCGCCGAAGATGTCGCTGGTGGCCTCGTTCAGGCCGCCGGACTCCCCGCTGTAGTTCAGTTTCGCCGTGACCGAGGTCAGGCCGTGGCTCATCTCGTGCGCGGCCACGTCGAGCGAGGTCAGCGGGTGGGTGTTGCCCGAGCCGTCGCCGTAGGTCATGCAGAAGCAGCTGTCCGACCAGAAGGCGTTGACGTAGCTGTTGCCGTAGTGGACGCGGGAGTAGGCGGCCTTGCCGTCGTTGCGGATGCCGTTGCGGCCGAAGGTGTTCTTGTAGAAGTCCCAGGTGACCTGGGCGCCGTAGTGCGCGTCGGCGGCGGCGGTCTCGGCGTTGGACGGGCTGCCGGTGCCCCAGATGTCGTCGGCGCCGGAGAAGAGGGTGCCGGTGCCGGAGGTGCCGCGGTTGAGGTTGTAGGTCTTGTGGCCGCCGCGGGTGCCGTCCGTCAGGTTGTACGTGGACCCCGACTTGGTGGTGCTGAGGGTGACCTGGCCGCTGTAGGTGGTGTTGCCGGTGCCGGTCTCGACGCCCTGGTACTCGTAGAGCTTCTTGCCGGTGGCGGCGTCGGTGATGACGTGCAGCTCGTTCGGGGTGCCGTCCTCCTGGAGGCCGCCGACGACGGTCTCGTAGGCGAGGACCGGCTTGCCGCTCGCGGCCCAGATCACCTTGCGGGGAGCGGAGCTCGCCTCGGTCCTGTCCGAGCCGGCGGCCTTGGCGAGGGTCACCGCCTGCTTCTCCGCCTTGGCGGCGGTGACGGCGGGCTTGAGCGAGTCGACCTTGAGGGTCGCCTTGGTGGCTCTGGTGACGCCCTTCGTCGCGCCCGACTTCGACGCGTGCACCACGAGGTCGCCGCCGAGGACCGGCAGGCCCGCGTAGGTGCGCTCGTAGCGGGTGTGGACGGATCCGTCGGCGTCTTTCACGACGTCCTTGACGACCAGCTTCTCCTGGGCGCCGAGGCCTATCTCGCGGGCGGTCCGGGTGGCGTCCGCCTGCTGCTCCTGGATGAGCGCGGTGCGGGCCGGCGCCGACAGCAGGACGGGAGCGGCGGCGAGGGCCGGCTTGCTCGCGGCGTCCGCGGCGACGCTGCTGCCGGAGGTGAGTCCGGTGGTGAGCAGGGCACCGGCGGCGACGGCGGTGGCGATGGCGAGCGTGGCGCGCTTTTGACGCGCGTAGAGAGACGTGGACACACGAGCTCCTCGTTGTGGGGGAAGTGCTGCGGTGCTGTGCGGCGTGGGGGAAGAGTGGCACCGAGGGCGCGTACATGTCAGGAGTGCGGCGTGATGTTGGCCGGAAAACGACGACCAGATGTACGCGAGGGCAGGTGAAACGGACGCCGCCCCGGGGGATTCGAACCCACCGGGGCGACGCCCTGACTCGAGGGCCTACGGGCGGCCTACGGGAACGTCAGCTTCCAGCTGTTGATGTAGCCGGTGTCGGCGGCCGCGTTGTCCTGCACCCGCAGCTTCCACTCACCGTTGGCCACCTCGGAGGAGGCGTTCACCGTGTAGGTGGTGTCGATGTTGTCGGCGCTTCCGCCGGTGCCGTACCCCTTCAGCGTGTACGCCGTGCCGTCGGGGGCGACCAGCTCCACCTTGAGGTCACCGATGTAGGTGTGGACGATGTTCACCGCGACCTGGAGGTTGGACGGGGCGTTGCCGGTCCGGCCGGAGACGGTGATCGAGGACGTCACCGCCGATCCGCGGTCCGGGATCGCCACGTCGGCGGTGTTCTCGAAGGACGTGCCACCGCCGCCTCCACCGCCGGAGCGGGTGCCGACGTTGACGCCCGCCCAGGCGTCCTGGACCGCCTTGTACTCGGCGCTGTCCGTGCCGTAGAGCTCACCCGCGGCCGCGAGGGTGCCGGTGCGGGCGCCCGCGTAGTTGGTGTTCGAGGTGAACTTCGTGGTGAGCGCGCGGAACCAGATCTTCTCCGCCTTGTCCCGGCCGATGCCGGTGACCGGAAGGCCGTCCGAGGTCGCCGAGTTGTACGTGACACCGTTGATGGTCTTGGTGCCGCTGCCCTCGGAGAGCAGGTAGAAGAAGTGGTTGGCGGGGCCCGACGAGTAGTGCACGTCGACCGAGCCGATGCCCGAGTACCAGCTGTCCTTGGACGCGCCGTCCTTGCTGGGCTTGTCCATGTAGCGCAGCGGGCTGCCGTCGCCGTTGATGTCGATCTCCTCGCCGATGAGGTAGTCACCGACGTCGGAGGCGTTGTTGGCGTAGAACTCGACCGTCGATCCGAAGATGTCGGAGGTGGCCTCGTTCAGGCCGCCGGACTCGCCGCTGTAGACGAGACCCGCGGTGTTGGACGTGACGCCGTGGGTCATCTCGTGCGCGGCCACGTCGATCGACGTCAGCGGGTGGGTGTTGCCCGAGCCGTCGCCGTAGGTCATGCAGAAGCAGCTGTCCGACCAGAAGGCGTTGACGTAGTTGTTGCCGTAGTGGACGCGGGAGTAGGCGCCGACGCCGTCGCCCTTGATGCCCGAACGCCCGTGCACGTTCTTGTAGTAGTCCCACGTCAGCGCGGCGCCGTAGTGGGCGTCGGCGCCCGCGGTCTCCGCGTTGGAGGCGCTGCCGTTGCCCCACACGTCGTCGGGACCGGAGAACAGCGTGCCGGTGCCGGAGGTGCCGCGGTTGAGGTTGTACGTCTTGTGGCCGCCGCGCGCGCCGTCCGTCAGGTTGTACGCCGACCCCGACTGCGTGGTGCCGAGCGTCACCGTGCCGCTGTACATGGTGTTGCCGGTGCCGTTCTCGATGCCCTGGTACTCGTAGAGCTTGGCACCCGTGGCGGCGTCGGTGACGACGTGCAGCTCGTTCGGGGTGCCGTCCTTCTGGAGGCCGCCCACGACGGTCTCGTAGGCGAGGACCGGCTTGCCGCTCGCGGCCCAGATCACCTTGCGCGGCGCCTTGTCGACGTCGGCGCTCCTGGCGGCGTCCGCCTTGGCGGCGGCCAGCGCCTGCTTCTTTGCCTTGGCGGCGGGGAGGGCGGCGGTGGTGGTGGCCGGCTCGATGGCGGCGCGGGTCGCCCTGACGACCGACTTCGTCGCACCGGACGCGGCGGTCTTGACGACGAGGTCGCCGCCGAGGACGGGCAGTCCGTCGTAGGTGCGCTCGTAGCGGGTGTGGACCGTGCCGTCGGCGTCCTTCACGACGTCACGGACGACCAGCTTCTCCTTGGCGCCGAGACCCAGGTCCCGGGCCGTCCGCGCCTTGTCCGCCTCTGCCTCGCGGATCAGCGCGGCGCGCTGGGCGGGGCTGAGCCTGACCGATTGCGCGCCGGGGTTCGCCTTGCTCGCGGCCGACGGTGCCTTCTCCGGGGCCGCGACGGCGGAGCCGCTCTGGACGGCGGCGGCTATCAGCGCGGCGACGCCGGCGAGGGCCACGGCCGCGGTGCGGCGGGGAGTGCGTCTGTGGGAGGTGCCTCTTCGCGAGGAACTGCTTCTCAACACTGGCTCCTTCTGCGGGACCGGGGGTCGCCCGGCCTGGGGAGGTGGAGGTGTTGCTGTGGGGTTCCTGTGGAGCAGTCGTGGGAAGCGTGGCAGGGGACCGCGCTTTCTGTCAGGACCGCGTCAAAACTATGGCCGGAAACGGTTCGTTGTCCGGAAGTTCATGTTCGCTATACGGACATGTCGTCAGGAGGACGTGTCGCTCTCCCCGGGCCGGTCCCCGTGCCAGGAGTGCCACAGCGCCGCATAGGCCCCACCGGCCGCCACCAGTTCGTCGTGCGTGCCGAGTTCGGACAGCCGGCCGTCCTCCATCACCGCCACCCGGTCCGCGTCGTGCGCGGTGTGCAGCCGGTGGGCGACGGCGATGACGGTGCGCCCTTCGAGCACCGCGGCCAGGGCCCGCTCGGTGTGCCGGGCGGTCGCCGGATCGAGCAGCGCGGTCGCCTCGTCGAGGATCAGCGTGTGCGGGTCGGCCAGCACCACCCGGGCCAGCGCCAGTTGCTGGGCCTGTGAGCCGTCGGTGCGGTGACCGCCCTGGCCGAGCGGGGTGTCCAGGCCCTGCGGCAGCTCCCGCACCCACCCCTCGGCGCCGACCACGGCCAGCGCGTCCCGCAACTCCTCGTCGCGCGCGGCCGGTTCGGCGATCCGCAGATTGTCGCGGACGGACCCGAGGAACACATGGTGCTCCTGGGTGACCAGGACGACCTGGCGGCGCAGCCGCTCCGGCCCCAGCCCGGCGACCGGCACACCGCCGACCGTCACCGAACCGGCGGTCGGCGCGTCGATGCCCGCCATCAGCCGGCTCAGCGTGGTCTTGCCGGCCCCGGACGGCCCGACCACCGCCAGCCGCTCCCCGGGCCGCACCGTCAGATCGACGCCGCGCAGCACCTCGACGCCCCCGTCGTAGGCGTAGCGCACCCCGCAGACGTCGATGCGGTCACCGTCCGGATCCGGACACTCGCCCTCACCGGCCGCGCGCGGAGCCCGGGCCAGCCCCTCCACCCGGGCGAAGGACGGACACCAGCTGGCCCACGGTGATGTCGCCCTGCGCGGCGAGCCGGGCCGCAGGCCAGGTCACCACCGCGAGGAACAGGGTCGGCAGCCCCAGGCCCAGAGCCTGCACCCAGCTGGTCACCGCCCCCACCCGGTACCCCTGCTCGCACAGGCGTCGCGAGTCCCGACGGAACGCGTCCGCCACCAGCCGCTTGCCGCCCAGACCGGCCAGGACCCGCAGCCCGCCCGCCAGATCACCGATCCGCGCGGTCAGCACGCCCTGCCGCTCGCGGTACTCCGCCTCCGAGCCCTGCAACCGGCCGAGCAGCGGCCCCATCACCACGGCGAGCACCGGCATGCCGAGCAGCACGATCGCGGCGACGAAGCCCGAGACCGACACCAGCAGCACGGCGACCACCAGATAGCCCAGGACCGCGCCGACCCCCGGCCCCACCACGGTCAGCGACTGGCTGATCGTCTGCACATCGCCCACGCCGATGGTGACGACCTCACCGGCGCCCGCCTGCCGCCGCAGCGAGGCACCCAGCCGCACCGCCTGGTCCACGACGACCTTCACCGTGCGGAAGTTGGCGTCCATGCGGACCCGCGTCATGGTGCGGTGCCGCATGACGCTCAGCCAGGCGTTGAAGGCCCCCACCGCGAACAGCGCGCCGCTCCAGAGCACCAGCGCGCCCATGTCGCCGGGCTCCAGACCCTCGTCGATCGCCCGGGACATCAGAAACGGGGTCGCCGCCAGCAGCACCATCCACACACTGGCGAACATCGCCCCGGCGGCACACCGCCCCGGCTGCCGAGTGACCAGCCACCACAGGTACCGGGCGCCGCCGCGCCGGTCGGGTGTGCCGGGGTCCTCGTACGCGTCGATCATCCGCCCGTCCCCTCGCCGGCCCTACGCCAGACTGTCCCGCCAGGCCCGGTGCAGGTCGGCGAACCTGCCGGTGCCCGCGATGAGTTCGCCCGGCTCCCCGTCCTCCACGATCCGGCCGTGCTCCATCACCAGCACCCGGTCCGCGATCTCGACGGTCGACAGCCGGTGCGCGATGACCACGGCCGTACGGCCCTTCAGCACCGTCGTCATGGCCCGCTGCACCGCGCGCTCGCCCGGGACGTCCAGCGAGCTGGTCGCCTCGTCCAGGATCAGCACGGCCGGGTCGGCGAGCAACGCCCGGGCGAAGGCGACCAGTTGGCGCTGGCCGGCGGAGATGCGACCGCCCCGCTTGCGCACGTCGGTGTCGTAGCCGTCGGGCAGGGCGGTGATGAAGTCGTGCGCGCCGATCTCCTTCGCCGCCTGCTCGATCTCCGCGCGGGTGGCGTCCGGGCGGCCGATCGCGATGTTGTCGGCGACCGTGCCGGAGAACAGGAACGCCTCCTGCGTCACCATGACCACCCCGCGCCGCAGCTCCGGCACGGGGAGGTCGCGCAGGTCGACGCCATCCAGCAGCACCCGCCCGTCGGAGGGGTCGTAGAACCGGGCCAGCAGCTTGGCCAGCGTCGACTTGCCGGCGCCCGTGGACCCCACGACCGCGACCGTCTGCCCCGCCGGCAGGGTGAGGTCGAACGTGGGCAGCACCTCGCCACCGGTGCGGTAGCCGAAGCGGACCCCGTCGAAGACCACCCGGCGGCCGGGGTGTTCGCCCTCCAGCGGCGGGAGCTGCCGGGGCGTGGCCGGCTCGGGAACCGACGGGGTCTGGGCCAGCAGACCGGCGATCTTCTCCAGGGAGGCCGCCGCCGACTGGTAGGAGTTCAGGAACATCCCGAGCCGGTCGATGGGGTCGTACAGCCGCCGCAGGTAGAGCACGGCCGCGGCCAGCACACCGAGGGCCAGGGTGCCGTCCGCGACCCGGTAGGCGCCCCACAGCACGATCGCCGCGACCGCCGTGTTGGCGACCAGCCGCGAGCCGGTGACGTAACGGGCCATCTCCAGCAGCGCGTCGCCGTTGACCCGCTCGTGCCGCCCGTTCAGCACGCCGAAGTCCGCGTCGTTGGCGGCCTCGCGGCGGAAGGCCCGCACTGGGCGGATGCCGTTCATGGTCTCTACGAACTTGACGATGACGGCCGCGATGGCCGTCGACCGCGCCCGGTACACCCGGCCCGCCCGCCGCTGGTACCACCGCACGAGCGCGTACAGCGGCACCAGGGACGCCACCGCCACACCCCCGAGGCCCAGGTCGAGCCAGAGCAGCATGACCGAGATGTAGACGAAGGAGAGGACGACCGTCACGAGTTCCTGGAGGCCCTCGTCCAGCAGTTCGCGCAGCGACTCCACGTCGGTCGTGGAGCGGGAGATGAGCCGGCCCGAGGTGTAGCGCTCGTGGAAGTCGACGCTGAGCGCCTGCGCGTGCCGGAAGATCCGGCCCCGCAGGTCGAGCAGCACGTCCTGACTGACCCGGGCGGCGGCGCCCACGAACGCGAACTGGAGCCCGCCCGCGGTCAGCGCGCACACCAGGTAACCGGCACCCACCGCGATCAGCGGCCCGTGGTCCTGCGCCCGGAACGCCGGCACGGCACGGTCGATGGCGTACGCCACGAGCAGCGGGCCGGCCTGCACCACCGCCTGCTGGAGCAGCAGCAGGAGGGTGGTGACCGCGACCCTGGCCCTCAGCGGCGCGAGCAGGGAGCGGAGCAGTGCCCCGGTGGCACCCGGCGGGGTGGGCAGCACGTCCCGGTCGAAGGGGTCGCCGGTGGCGGCGGGCCGGTCCTCGCGAGGGTCGCCGGGCTGGCTGCCGGCCGGTGCGCTGGTGGCCGCCGTCATCGTGCGCCCTCCTCTTCCCCTGACATCAGATGCGCGTACTCCGCGTTGGTGCGCAGCAGTTCGTGGTGGGTGCCGACGGCGGCGATCCGGCCGCCGGACAGCAGGGCGACGCGGTCGGCGAGCAGCACGGTGGACGGGCGGTGCGCCACGATCAGGGCCGTGGTGTCGGCGAGGACCTGCCGCAGGGCGGCCTCGACGGCGGCCTCGGTGTGCACGTCCAGGGCCGACAGCGGATCGTCCAGGACGAGGAACTCCGGCTGCCCGACGACGGCCCGGGCGAGCGCGAGGCGCTGGCGCTGACCGCCGGAGAGGCTGAGGCCCTGTTCGCCCACCCGGGTGTCCGTCCCCTGGGGCAGGGCGTGCACGAAGTCGGCCTGGGCGACGGCGAGGGCACGCTCCAGCTCGGCCGTTCCGGCGTTGTCCCGCGCGCCCATGAGAACGTTGTCGCCGACCGCCGCCGAGAACAGCGTGGGCTCCTCGAAGGCCACGGCGACCTTGGCGCGCAGGGCCTGTCGGGAGAGGTCCGTGATGTCGACGCCGTCCAGGGTGATGCGGCCCGAGGTCAGCTCGTAGAGGCGGGGGATCAGCGCGGTGAGGGTGGTCTTGCCGCTGCCGGTGGCGCCGACCAGGGCCATGGACTCGCCCGGGCGGATGTGCAGGTCGATGTGCTGGAGAACGGGCGCGGTGCCGGGCGGGGCGTCGGGGTAGCGGAACCGCACCCCGTGGAAGCGGAGGCCCCGGTCCCGGGGGTCTGCCGGGCAGGGGCGGGCGCCGCTGCCGTTACCGGGGGCGGCGGTGGTCGTGGAGTCGGCTTTGGTTGTGGCGGTGGCGGTGGCGGTGATCGTGGGGGTGGCTTCGGCTGTGGGGCCGGCGGTGGCCCTCTCCGCCTCCCCCTCCGTGTCCTCGTCCATCACCTCGAAGTACCGCTCGGTCGCCGTCGCCGCCTCCTGGCTCATCGCCAGCAGGAACCCGATCGACTCCACCGGCCACCGCAGCGCCAGCGCGGTCGACAGGAACGCCACCAGCGTCCCCGCCGACAGGGCGCCGTCGGCCACCTGGACGACCCCCACCACCAGCGCCGCCCCGATCGCCACCTCCGGCAGCGTCACGATGACGCCCCAGATCGTGGCCAGCAGCCGCGCCTTGCGCAGTTCCGTGCCGCGCAGCCTCCTCGACAGGTCGCGGAAGGCCAGCGCCTGGCTCCGGTGGCGGCCGAAGCCCTTGATGATGCGGATGCCGAGCACGCTCTCCTCGACGACCGTCGTCAGGTCGCCGACCTGGTCCTGGGCGCGCCGCGCCACCTCGGCGTACCGCTTCTCGAAGATGACGCAGGTGACCATGACGGGCACGGCCGGTCCGAGGATCACCAGCCCCAGGGTCCAGTCCTGGAGCAGCATGATGACCACGCCGACGAGGATCGTCACCCCGTTGACGAGCAGGAACGTCAGCGGGAAGGCGAGGAACTGGCGCAGCAGCATCAGGTCCGTCGTCGCCCGGGACAGCAGCTGCCCCGAGGCCCACCGGTCGTGGAAGGCCACCGGCAGCCGCTGGAGATGCCGGTACAGACCCGCCCGCATCGACGCCTCGACGCGGGAGAGCGGACGGGCCACCAGCCACCGCCGCAGCCCGAACAGCAGGGCTTCCGCGAAGCCGAGCAGCAGCAGGTACAGGGCGCCGAGCCACACCCCTGCCGGATCCCGGTCGGCGATCGGCCCGTCCACCATCCACTTCAGGACGAGCGGGATCACCAGGCCCACACAGGAGGCGACTATCGCGACGGACGCGGCGCTGAACAGCCGCGCCCGCACGGGCCGCACATACGGCCACAGGCGCAGCAGCGCACGCACGGCGGAACGGTCCTGGGCGGGGGCGGGTGTCGTGGCCATCAGCAGCGAGCCTACGGATCGCCACTGACACTGCCCACCGAGTTTCCGCCGGACCCGGACCGGCCGTCGGTCCCGCGACCTGCCTGTTCGACGAGTCGCAGGGCGTCAGCGGCCGGGTCGTACCGCCGCATCAGCCGATCGGCTGATGCCCGTTCGAGCGGGACGGCCGATGCCGCGGGCCCCGCCCCGCCGGGACCCGTCGACGGTGTCTCCTTCGCCGTGCAGGAGGGCGAGATCTTCGGGATCCCCGGATCACCCCGCCACCCGCAGCAGCAGCACCGCCCGCGCCGGCATCGTGATCTCCGTGCCCGCCCGGTGCTCCACCCCGGGCGCCTCCCCCTGCTCCTCCAGGCTGGTGTCGACGACGACCTCGTACCGCTCGGCCCACGGCGGTCCCGGCAGCCGGAAGGACACCGGCTCCTCGCCCGCGTGCAGCACGGCGAGGAAGCTGTCGTCCAGGATCTGCTCCCCGCGCTCGTCCCGCCCGGGGATGTCCCGGCCGGACAGGTACATGCCCAGCGTGGCGGCGGGCGCGAACCAGTCCTGCTCCGTCATCTCCGTGCCCCGGGACGTGAACCAGGCCAGGTCGCGCAGCCCGTCCGCGGTCTGCGCCCGGCCCGAGAAGAACGCCCGGCGCCGGAGCACCGGATGGTGGTGGCGCAGCGCGATCAGCCGGGAGGTCAGCTCGCACAGGGCCTTCCAGCCGGGGTCCTCCAGCAGCTCCCAGTCCACCCAGCTGATCTCGTTGTCCTGGCAGTAGGCGTTGTTGTTGCCGCGCTGGGTGCGGCCCAGTTCGTCGCCCGCGACCAGCATGGGCACGCCCGTGGACAGCAGCAGGGTGGTCAGCAGGTTCCTGAGCTGGCGCCGCCGGAGCGCCCGTACGCCCTCGTCGTCGCTCTCGCCCTCGACGCCGCCGTTCCAGGCCCGGTTGTCGTCCGTGCCGTCCCGGTTGCCCTCGCCGTTGGCCTCGTTGTGCTTGCGCTCGTAGGACACCAGGTCGCGCAGGGTGAACCCGTCGTGCGCGGTGACGAAGTTGACCGACGCGTACGGCCTGCGCCCGCCCCAGGCGTACAGGTCGCTGGAGCCCGACAGGCGGTAGCCCATCTCGCGGACGTCGGGCAGCGCGTGCCGCCAGAAGTCCCGCACGGTGTTGCGGTACCGGTCGTTCCACTCCGTCCACAGCGGCGGGAACGCCCCCACCTGGTAGCCGCCCGACCCCACGTCCCACGGCTCGGCGATCAGCTTCACCCGGCGCAGCACCGGGTCCTGGGCGATGACCGCGAGGAACGGGGAGAGCATGTCGACGTCGTGCATGGAGCGGGCCAGCGCCGCCGCCAGGTCGAAGCGGAAGCCGTCGACGCCCATCTCGGTGACCCAGTAGCGCAACGAGTCCGTGATCAGGCGCAGGACCTGGGGCTGGACCACGTGCAGGGTGTTGCCGCAGCCGGTGTAGTCGGCGTAGCGGCGGGCGTCGTCCTGGAGGCGGTAGTAGCCGCGGTTGTCGATGCCCTTCAGGGACAGGGTCGGGCCGAGCTCGCCGGCCTCGGCGGTGTGGTTGTAGACCACGTCGAGGATGACCTCGATGCCGGCCGCGTGCAGGGAGCGCACCATCCGCTTGAACTCGCCGACCTGCTGCCCGGTCGTGCCGGAGGCCGCGTAGGCAGCGTGCGGGGCGAAGTAGCCGATGGAGTTGTAGCCCCAGTAGTTCCGCAGGCCCCTGCGCAGCAGGTGGTCCTCGTGCGCGAACTGGTGCACCGGCAGCAGCTCCACCGCCGTCACGCCCAGCTTCACCAGGTGCTCGACCGCCGCGGGGTGGGCGAGGCCGGCGTAGGTGCCGCGCAGCTCCTCGGGGATGCCCGGGTGCAGCCGGGTGAAGCCCTTGACGTGCAGTTCGTAGATCACCGAGTCGGCCCACGGGGTCTTCGGGCGGCGGTCGTCGGCCCAGTCGTCGTCGTCGTGCACGACCACGCCCTTCGGCACGAACGGCGCCGAGTCCCGGTCGTCGCGTACGGTGTCGGCGACGTGCTGCTGCGGCCAGTCGCGGACGTGCCCGTACACCTCGGGAGGCAGCGAGAAGTCCCCGTCGACCGCCCGCGCGTAGGGGTCGAGGAGCAGTTTCGCCGGGTTCCAGCGGGCGCCCGTCCACGGGTCCCAGCGGCCGTGCACCCGGTAGCCGTAGCGCTGCCCGGGCAGCACGCCCGGGACGAAGCCGTGCCAGATCTCGTGGGTCAGCTCGCCGAGCCGGACCCGTGACTCCTTGCCCGCCTCGTCGAAGAGGCACAGCTCGACACCCTCCGCCCCGCCCGCCCACAACGCGAAGTTGGTGCCCGCCACCCCGTCCGGGCCAACCCGGAACCGGGCCCCCAGCGGGGTCGGCGCGCCGGGCCACGCGGGCACGGTGGGCGGCGGCGCGGCCCGCCGCGCGCCGTTCACGGCGGCCTGGCGCCCGTTCCCGGTGGCCCGATGGCCGGCCACCGCCTCCTGCTCGGCTGCGCTGGACACCTGTCAGCCTCCCGCGGCTCGTGGAACGACGGGGGACAGAGGGGTGCGGCCTGTGCTGCGGCCCGGGTCGCGGCTCCCCTGCGCGTCGTCCTCCCCACTGTTCTGCCCAGAGCGTGGGTCGCACTCACGTTTCCCCGGGGGCGGGCATGGTCGTTTCCCGGGGACGCGGCCGGTCGTTGGGCACCTCGTGAGGCACGTACAAGGGCGCGCGCGGCGCGCGAGGGCCGCGCTGGCCGCCGTAGTGACATGGGCAGGGCTCCTCGCCGGGGCCACCGGCTGTACCTCGGACGACGGCGGCGGGATCGCCGGTGCCTTCGGCGCGCCCCCGGCGCCCGAGGACGTCATCAAGGTCTCGCCCGGCGACGGCAGCAGGGGAGTGCGCCCCGGCAGCACGCTGCGGGTGCACGTGCCCGACGGCCGGCTGGAGACGGTGAGGGTCGTCAGGTCGCAGGACGCGCAGGAGTCCCCGGTGCCCGGGCACCTCTCCGCCGACCGCCTGACCTGGGAACCCGACGACCAGCGCCTGGCGCTGGCCGCCAAGTACACGATCGACGCGGTGGCCGTGGACGGCGACGGACACCGCTCGGCCCGGCACACCACCTTCACCACCTACGTCCCCGAGGAACGCTTCATCGGCTACGTCGCCCCGGAGAACCGCGCCACGGTCGGCACCGGCATGATCGTCTCCCTGCAGTTCAACCGGGAGATCGCCGACCGCGCCGCCGTCGAGCGCGCGGTGCGGGTCACCGCCCGTCCGGCCGTCGAGATCCGCCCGCACTGGTTCGGCAGGTCCCGCCTCGACTTCCGCCCCGAGGACTACTGGAAACCCGGTACCCGGGTCACCGTCGCCCTGCGCCTGCGCGACGTCCAGGGGGCGCCCGGCGTCTACGGCCTCCAGCACAAGACGCTCTCCTTCACCGTCGGCCGCAGCCAGGTCTCCGTGGTCGACGCCGCCGCCCACTCCATGGAGGTCCGGCGCGACGGCGAGCCCCTCGCCACCGTGCCCATCACGGCGGGCGCCCCCCGCACCACCACGTACAACGGCAAGATGGTGGTGACCGAGATGCTCGACGTCACCCGCATGAACGGCGCGACGGTCGGCTTCAAGAAGCGCGACGGCAAGGGCGAGTACGACATCCCCGACGTCCCGCACGCCATGCGCCTGACCGACTCCGGCACCTTCCTGCACGGCAACTACTGGGCGCACCGCACCGTCTTCGGCCGCACCAACGTCAGCCACGGCTGCATCGGACTGCGCGATGTGAAGGGCGGCGGCTCGGACACCCCGGCCGGCTGGTTCTTCGACCGCAGCCTCATCGGGGACGTCGTCGAAGTCGTCAACAGCAAGGACAAAAAGGTCTCTCCGGACAACGGGCTCGGAGGCTGGAATATGGGCTGGAACGCATGGAAGGCGGGCAGCGCGGTGAAGTGACCGGGCAGGGGGGCGGGTTGAGCCGGTGATCGGTTGGGACCGAACAGTGACAATCGCGGGCCGCCGGTGCCGTGCACCCTGTGGTTACTATTCGCCGACGCGCGGGGGACGCGCGGGGTGCGGGCCTGACCAGGCCCTGGGAGGGGAGAACCACGTGAACGGGCGACCGATATCGGGGGCGTCGGTTGGGCGCAGGAACGGACTGCTCGCGTCGGCGGTCGGCGTGCTGCTGCTCGCCGTCACGGCGTGCGGCGGCGGGGGGACCGGCTCCGGCGGGGGCGACGGCGAGGGCAAGGACTCGGGCGCCGCGCAGAGCAAGCAGTCGGAGGCGGTCGTCGGCATCACCCCGAAGGACGGCGCCAAGGCCGTCGACACGAGCGGTGCGCTGAAGGTCACCGCCACGAAGGGGAAGCTGACCGAGGTCGAGGTCAAGGACGCCAAGGGCGAGAAGGTCGAGGGCGAGATATCCGGGGACGGCGCCAGCTGGACGCCGTCCACCCATCTGGCCGGTGCCACCAAGTACACGGTCCACGCGGTCGCCAAGGACTCCGAGGGCCGCACGGCCGCGGAGGACGCCGGCTTCACCACGCTGACCCCCGAGAACACCTTCACCGGCACCTTCACCCCCGAGGACGGCTCGAAGGTCGGCGTCGGGATGCCGTTCTCCATCCGCTTCTCGCGGGGCATCACAAACCCCGAGGACGTCGAGAAGGCCATCCGCATCACCACGGAGCCCGCCGTCGACGTCGAGGGCCACTGGTTCGGCAACGACCGCCTCGACTTCCGCCCCGAGAAGTACTGGAAGCCCGGCACCAAGGTGACCGTGAACCTGAACCTCGACGGCGTCGAAGGCCGCTCCGGCGTCTACGGCGAGCAGGACAAGACGGTGAAGTTCACCATCGGCCGCAGCCAGGTCTCCGTCGTCGACGCCAAGAAGCTCACGATGAAGGTCATGCGCGACGGCAAGACCATCAAGACCATCCCGGTCACCACCGGCCAGCCCGGCATGGAGACCTGGAACGGCCAGATGGTCATCAGCGAGATGCTCACGGTGACCCGGATGAACGGCGAGACCGTCGGGTACGGCGGCGAGTACGACATCAAGGACGTGCCGCACGCCGTCCGCCTGACCACCTCCGGCACCTTCCTGCACGGCAACTACTGGGCGAGCGGCGCCTTCGGCAACTACAACGCCAGCCACGGCTGCATCGGCCTGCGGGACGTGCGCGGCGGCTGGGACAAGAAGGTGCCGGCCGCCTGGTTCTTCAACCACTCGATGATCGGCGACGTGGTGGTCGTCAAGAACTCCGAGGACCGCGTCGTCGACCCCGACAACGGGCTCAACGGCTGGAACATGTCCTGGGAGAAGTGGAAGAAGTAGTCCCCCGCAGTCCCCGTACGACGTGAGGGCCCCGGTGTGACCGACCGCACCGGGGCCTCTTGTGTTAGCCCCGGTTAACCTGCTGCCCATGACCGTCTCTCTCGAAGTCGCTGAAGGCGTCGGCACGATCCGCCTCGACCGCCCGCCCATGAACGCGCTGGACATCGCCACGCAGGACCGGCTGAAGGAACTCGCCGAGGAGGCCACGCGCCGCGAGGACGTGCGGGCCGTGGTGATCTACGGCGGCGAGAAGGTGTTCGCGGCCGGCGCGGACATCAAGGAGATGCAGGCGATGGACCACACCGCGATGGTCCTGCGCGCCCGCGCCCTCCAGGACGCGTTCACGGCGGTGGCCCGGATCCCCAAGCCGGTCGTCGCCGCCGTCACCGGCTACGCGCTGGGGGGCGGCTGCGAACTCGCCCTGTGCGCGGACTTCCGCATCGCCGGCGAGAACGCCAAGCTCGGCCAGCCGGAGATCCTGCTCGGCCTGATCCCCGGCGCCGGCGGCACCCAGCGCCTGGCCCGTCTCGTCGGCCCCTCCAAGGCCAAGGACCTGATCTTCACTGGCCGCATGGTGAAGGCCGAGGAGGCCCGCGAGATCGGCCTGGTGGACCGGGTCGTGCCCGCCGACGAGGTGTACACCCAGGCGCACGCCTGGGCCGCGAAGCTGGCGCAGGGCCCGGCGCTCGCGCTGCGCGCCGCGAAGGAGTCGATCGACACGGGTCTGGAGACGGACATCGACACCGGCCTCGCGGTCGAACGCAACTGGTTCGCGGGCCTGTTCGCCACCGAGGACCGTGAGCGCGGCATGCGCAGCTTCGTGGAGGAGGGCCCGGGCAAGGCGAAGTTCCTCTGAACCTCCCTCCAGGGGCTTGCAATTGACGCGGTGTCTGACCCGGGTCCCTCAATGGGGCGGTTTATGTCACCCTTAAGCCAGCCTTAAGCGTGTCTGGCCGAGGAGGCCCGGCTCGTGCTTCGCAACGTGCTGCTCTGGCAGGTCGGACGGGGTGCGGCCGTCTTCCACGTGCCGTTGGCATATGACGGACGGCCGTCGGTTCACCCCCCGTTCCCCGGGGCGTATTCCCCGGGAACGGCCCCGTCGGGCGCCGTGGGCGGCCATGATGGGGGGCATGGCGGGGCTGGAGGGTATGGAACAGCCGCGGGGACACGCACATGCGGCCGCGGCGCGCTGGTCGCCGACCGTCGAGGACGAACACGCGCTCAAGGCGCTCGAGTTGTACGGCAACCCGACGGAGGCAGAGGTTCCACTGCCGTCCCGTCCCGAGTCCGCCGCCACCGCCAGACGGCTCACCCAGGTCGTGGTCCTGCGCCAGTGGGGGCTCACCCCCAAGACCACGGAGGACGCGGTCCTGCTCGTCTCCGAACTCGTCGGCAACGCCGTACGCCACACCGGTGCCCGTGTCTTCGGGCTGCGACTGCACCGGCGCCGCGGCTGGATCCGCGTGGAGGTCCGCGACCCCTCCCGCGGGCTGCCCTGCCTGATGCCGGTCCAGGAGATGGACATCAGCGGCCGGGGCCTGTTCCTCGTGGACAAACTGGCCGACCGCTGGGGGGTCGATCTGCTGCCCCGGGGCAAGACCACCTGGTTCGAGATGCGGGTCGCCGACCGCTGAGCGAGCGCACCACCTCACCCGGCCGCCGGACGGGCGAATCACGCCTTTCGCCACGGGGCGCCCCTTAAATGGTGCAATGCACCGCCATCTCGTCAAGAGCACCCTGGTCGCGGCTGCCGCCCTCGCCGTCCTCGCCGCCTGTGGCACCGGGAGCGGGGAACGGACCTCCGAGGCGCGTGGCACCGAGGCCGCTGTGCCCGCCCCGCCCGAGAAGAGGCCCGTGAAGGGCCTGCCCGGCATGCCGCCCGTCCTGGATCCGGAGGACGTCTACGCGGCCGACCGTCCGAACAAACTGTCCCCGGTGGTCAAGGACTTCCCGTCCCGGGTCTACGTCCCCAACACCGAGTCCGACACGGTCACCGTCATCGACCCGAAGACCTACGAGGTGACCGAGACGATCCGCGTGGGCCGCCAGCCCCAGCACGTCGTGCCCTCCTGGGACCTGAAGACGCTCTGGGTCAACAACAACCGCGGCCACACCCTCACCCCGATCGATCCCAGAACCGGCAAGGCGGGCAAGGACGTCGAGGTCCACGACCCGTACAACCTGTACTTCACGCCCAACGGCAGATACGCCGTCGTCATGGCCTCCCTCGACCGCGAACTGGTCTTCCGCGACCCGCACACCATGGAGATCAGGAAGACCGTCCCGGTCTCCTGCTACGGCGTGAACCACGCCGACTTCTCCCTCGACGGCCGCTACTTCATCGTCTCGTGCGAGTTCAGCGGCGAACTCCTCAAGGTCGACACCGAGAAGATGGAGGTCGTCGGGCAGCAACGGCTGCCGTTCCAGGGCGCCATGCCGCAGGACGTGAAGATCTCGCCCGACGGCAAGAGGTTCTACATCGCCGACATGACGGCCCACGGCATGTGGGTCCTGGACGGCGACCGGTTCACCGAGCCCACCCTGATGCCCACGGGCAAGGGCTGCCACGGCCTCTACGTCAGCCGCGACTCGCGCGAGATGTACGTGACCAACCGCGGCGAGGGCACCGTCTCCGTCTTCGACTTCACCCAGGGCAAGCTCACCAAGAAGTGGAAACTGCCCGACGGCGGCAGCCCCGACATGGGCGGCGTCTCCGCCGACGGCAAGGTGCTGTGGCTGTCCGGCCGCTACGACGCCGAGGTGTACGCCATCGACACCCGCACCGGCGTCCAGCTCGCCCGGATCCCCGTCGGCAGCGGCCCGCACGGCCTGGCGGTCTACCCGCAGCCCGGCCGCTACTCCCTCGGCCACACGGGTGTCTTCCGGTGACGCCGGGGCTCACCCGCGTGTGCGGGAACGACCCCCACCACGCACCCCGGCCCTGAGCAGCACCTCCGAGCCCACCGGCCGGTAGCCGGCCGCCTGGAACGCCCGCAGACTGCGGGCGTTCCCCGCCGACACCTGCGCCCACACCGGCGCGCCCCCGGTCAGCTGCCGCGCCGCCGTCACCAGCCGCCGCCCGAGCCGCGGTGGCGCGCCCCCTCCTCCACCTCGACGGCGACCTCCCACCGCCCGGCGACCCCACGGCCCAGCACCAGCACCCCGCCCTGCGCCGTCCACACCCGCACCCCGTCACGCCGCCCGCGGGCCGACACCACACGCGGATGGCCCGGATCACCGAGATCCACCAGCCCGGCCGGCGGCTCTCCGGGCAGCGCGGCACCCGTCAGCAGCACGTCGACCGTGTCCGACGCACGCCCCGTCCGCTCCATGAGGGCCGTCAGGAAACGGGCGTTCATCGTGGCCGCGAGGGCGTCGCAGTCGGTGCGGGCCAGGACGTCGCGCACCCAGCCGGGGTCCTCGTCGGTGAAGACGACCGAGTGCGCCGTGAACGCCAGGACCCCCGCGTCGCGGGGAGAGGGCTGAGGCACGATCGTCGTACCGCCGTCCGGCGGCGGGAAGACACCCCGCGCCGCCGCGTCGAGTATGTCCCCCAGGCTGTCCGTCACCGCCGCGCTCCTTGAGTATCCACCCGCTGGAGGGTCCACACTCGCAGACATGACCGATCACGGCACCGGACTGCTCACCATCGGCGACCTGGCCCGGGCCACGGGACTGACCGTGCGCACCATCCGCTACTGGTCCGACGAGGGCGCCCTGCCCCCGGTGGCCCGCTCCGCGGGCGGCTACCGGCTGTACGACGCGGCGTCCGTGGCGCGGCTGGAGCTGATCCGCACCCTGCGCGAGCTCGGTCTCGGCCTGGGCGACGTCCGCCGGGTCCTGTCCGGCGAGACGACGGTCGCGCGGGTCGCAGCGGCGCACGTGGTCGCGCTGGACGCGCAGATCCGGTCGCTCAAGGTGACCCGTGCGGTGCTGTCGACCGTGGCGAAGCGGGGGTCCGGCGCGGAGGAGATGACGCTCGTGAACAGACTGGCCCGGCTGTCGGCGGCCGAACGGCGCCGGATCCTGGAGGACTTCGTGGACGAGGTGTTCCACGGACTGGACACCGCGGACCCGGTGATCCGCGCCCGCATGCGGAGCACCGCCGCCGACCTGCCCGAGGAGCCCACCCCCGAACAGGTCGACGCCTGGCTGGAGCTGGCCGAGATGCTCCAGGACCCGGACTTCCGGGCGGCGATGCGCAGGGTCGCCGAGTTCAACGCGGCCGACCGGGGGCATGACACGCCCGCCGGAACGTCCCTGTGGTTCTCCCGGCGGCTCGTGCGGCTGGGAGCCGAGGCCCGCGAGCGGGGGATCGCCCCCGGCTCCCCGCAGGCGGCCGGGGTGCTGCGCGACCTGCTGGGCGACGCCGACCCCGCCACCGTGCTCGCCCGGCTGCGGTCGCACGCCACCCACCAGGTCGCCCGCTACCGCGAGTTGCTTGCCGTCGTGAAGGGCGCCGGGCCCGAGGCGGCGTACCGCGAGGAGTTCGCCTGGGTGGTCGCCGCGCTGGAGGCGCACACGGCCGGTTAACCTGACCTCCGTCAGACCTGCGTCACGAAGACGTACAGCACGAGATGAGGGGCGGATCGGTGGCGGACATCGAGGAAGCACGTAAGCAGTTCGAGCGGATCGATACGGACGGTGACGGATTCATCACCGCTGCCGAGTTCAAGACCGCCCTGGCCCGGTCGGGTGACTGGAACGTCACCGAGTCGGTCGCCGAGGTCGTCATCAAGACCCGCGACCTCGACGGCGACAAGCGCCTGAGCTTCGACGAGTTCTGGGCCTACCTGAACAAGTAGGCGCCGGTTCGCCGGAGCGCCGGTTCACCGGGCGAAGGGGCCCGGTCCGTCATGGCGGACCGGGCCCCTCGCCGTGCCCGCGACAGCCCGGAATAGCGGGCCCGACCCGCGGGTTGACCCTTCTCGCGAAGGCTTCACGAGGCGCTGTTCATCTCCGGAAGGGCAAGGCGAGGACATGAAGATCGGCATCATCGGGGCGGGCAACATCGGCGGCAACCTGACCCGGCGGCTCACCGCCCTCGGTCACGACGTCTCCGTCGCCAACTCCCGGGGCCCCGAGACGCTCACGGCCCTGGCGGAGGAGACCGGCGCGACGCCCGTTCCCGTCGGGGAGGCGGCGCGGGGCGCCGAGATCGTCGTGGTCACCATCCCGCTGAAGGCCGTCCCGGACCTTCCCTCCGGTCTGTTCGACGGCGCGGCGGACGGCCTCGTGGTCATCGACACCGGCAATTACTACCCCCGCCAGCGCGACGGCAGGATCGCCGCGATCGAGGACGACGGCCTGACCGAGAGCCGCTGGACGGAGCGCCAGCTCGGTCACCCGGTGGTCAAGGCCTTCAACGGCACCTTCGCCCAGGACATCCTGGACCGCCCGCTCCCGGCCGGCGACCCCGACCGCATGGCCCTGCCGGTGGCCGGCGACGACGAGGCGGCCAAGCGCAAGGTCCGGGACCTGATCGACGCGCTCGGCTTCGACACCGTCGACGCGGGCGGTCTCGACGACTCCTGGCGCCAGCAGCCCGGCACCCCGGTCTACGGCCTGCGCGGCGGCGTGGAAGCGGTCATCAAGGCCCTGGCCGAGGCGTCCCCGGAGCGCACGCCGGACTTCCGCGGCTAGGCCGTGTCGGTAAAGTGCCTCCGTCCGTCCGTCCGGGGAGGGGCAGGAGGGACTTAACGGACACGCCCTAGGTCAGGCGCCCTCGGCCCACTCGCGCAGGGCGGCCCTGCTGCCGAAGTCGGCGACGTTCTTGTCCAGCGGATCGTCGGTGTACTGGTGGAAACGCCAGGGGGCCTTGATCCGGGGCTTGCCCGCGCTCACGTAGTCGGCTATCCACAGCGCGTCGCCCGCATAGGAGGTCGTGTCGACGTTCAGCCAGAAATGCCGGTTGCAGTAGAGCACCACCCGGTTGTCCGGCCGCAGCTCCTTGAGCTTCCGCAGGAACCGGTCCTTCTCGGTGTTGCTCGCGTGCGTGCCCTCGCCGGTCGTCTCCCAGTCGACGGCGAGGACGTCGCCCGCCCGGTCCGGGGCCTTGCTCAGGAAGTACTCGGCCTGGGCGCCGAGGTTGCCGGGCCACAGGAAGTGGTAGAAGCCGACGACCAGCCCGGCGTCGCGCGCCCGCCTGGCCTGGGCGGCGAGTTTTGGATTGACGTAGGAGCGCCCCTCCGTCGCCTTGACGAAGACGAAGGACAGGCCCTCGGTGCCGTAGGCCGAGGACTGGTACGCGCTCACATCGATGCCGCGCAGCATGGCAGCTCCCTGACGTGCTGGTGGGGGAGGGGAGTTGATGCCCACCACCATGGCACGGGCTGCTGCGGCTTGACGGGGAAACGTCAACTCCTGGCCGGCACCTCCGCCGGCCAGGAGCGGCTCAGCACTCGATGATGTTCACCGCCAGCCCGCCGCGGGCCGTCTCCTTGTACTTGACGGACATGTCGGCGCCGGTGTCCTTCATCGTCTTGATGACCTTGTCCAGGGACACCTTGTGGGAGCCGTCGCCGCGCATCGCCATGCGGGCGGCCGTGACGGCCTTGACCGCGGCCATGCCGTTGCGCTCGATGCAGGGGATCTGGACCAGCCCGCCGACCGGGTCGCAGGTGAGGCCGAGGTTGTGCTCCATGCCGATCTCGGCGGCGTTCTCCACCTGCTCGGGCGAGCCGCCGAGGACCTCGGCGAGGGCACCCGCGGCCATGGAGCAGGCGGAGCCGACCTCGCCCTGGCAGCCGACCTCGGCGCCGGAGATCGAGGCGTTCTCCTTGAAGAGCATGCCGATCGCGCCCGCGGCGAGCAGGAAGCGGACCACGCCCTCCTCGTCGGCGCCCGGCACGAAGTTCATGTAGTAGTGCAGGACCGCCGGGATGATGCCGGCGGCGCCGTTCGTCGGGGCGGTGACGACCCGGCCGCCCGCCGCGTTCTCCTCGTTCACCGCCATGGCGTACAGGGTGATCCACTCCATCGACAGGGCCAGCGGATCGCCCTCGGAGCGCAGCTTGCGCGCGGTGTTCGCGGCCCGGCGGCGCACCTTGAGACCGCCCGGCAGGATGCCCTCCTGGGACAGGCCGCGCGCCACGCAGTCCCGCATCACCTGCCAGATCTCCAGCAGGCCCTCGCGGATCTCCTCCTCGGAGCGCCAGGCCCGCTCGTTCTCCAGCATCAGCGCCGAGATGGACAGGCCAGTCTCTTCGGTGAGGCGCAGCAGCTCGTCGCCCGTGCGGAAGGGGTACTTGAGCACGGTGTCGTCGAGCTTGATCCGGTCCGCCCCGACCGCGTCCTCGTCGACGACGAACCCGCCGCCGACCGAGTAGTACGTCTTGGTCAGCAGCTCCGCGCCGGAGGCGTCGTATGCCCACAGCGTCATGCCGTTGGCGTGGTACGGCAGGGTCTTGCGGCGGTGCAGGACCATGTCGTCGTCGAAGGAGAACGCGACCTCGTGCTCGCCCAGCAGGTTCAGCCTGCCGCCGGCCTTGATCGCCTCCACCCGCTCGTCGGCACTCCCCACGTCCACGGTGCGCGGGGAGTCGCCCTCCAGGCCGAGCAGCACGGCCTTGGGCGTTCCGTGGCCGTGCCCGGTCGCGCCGAGCGAACCGTACAGTTCCGCGCGGACCTTGGCCGTAGGTGCCAGCAGCTCCTCGTTGCGCAGCCGCCGGGCGAACATCCGGGCCGCCCGCATCGGGCCGACGGTGTGGGAGCTGGACGGGCCGATGCCGATCGAGAACAGGTCGAAGACCGAGATGGCCACGGGGGGAACTCCTGACTACGGGGGTGGTGCCAAAGGGGTGGGTGCCGCGCCCGCTTGTGGCCGGCGCGGCCCCCGAAAGGTTTCTTCGCGGCCGTTGTGCGCCGCTTGTGGTGCTGTGCCGGTTACTTGTTCAGAGCCGGGTACAGCGGGTGCCGGTCGGCCAGGGCCTTCACCCGGGCCTTGAGGGCATCCGCGTCGTACGACGGCTTCAGCGCCTCGGCGATGACGTCCGCGACCTCGGCGAAGTCCTCGGCCCCGAAGCCGCGGGTGGCCAGGGCCGGGGTGCCGATCCGCAGACCGGACGTCACCATCGGCGGACGCGGGTCGTTCGGGATCGCGTTCCGGTTGACGGTGATGCCCACCTCGTGGAGGCGGTCCTCGGCCTGCTGGCCGTCCAGCTCCGAGTGGCGCAGGTCGACCAGGACGAGGTGCACGTCCGTGCCGCCGGACAGGACGTCCACGCCCACGGCCCGGACGTCGTCCTTCACCAGACGTTCGGCCAGGATGCGGGCACCCTCCAGCGTACGGCGCTGGCGCTCCTTGAAGTCGTCCGAGGCGGCGACCTTGAAGGCGACGGCCTTGGCGGCGATCACATGCTCCAGCGGACCACCCTGCTGACCGGGGAAGACGGCGGAGTTGATCTTCTTGGCCAGTTCGGCCGTGGAGAGGATCACACCGCCGCGCGGGCCGCCGAGGGTCTTGTGGGTCGTGGTGGTGACCACGTGCGCGTGCGGCACCGGGTTGGGGTGCAGCCCGGCCGCGACCAGCCCGGCGAAGTGGGCCATGTCGACCATCAGGTACGCGCCGACCTCGTCCGCGATCCGGCGGAACTCGGCGAAGTCCAGCTGCCGCGGGTACGCCGACCAGCCGGCCACGATCAGCTTCGGCCTGGACTCCTTGGCGAGGCGCTCCACCTCGGCCATGTCGACCCGGCCGTCCTCGCCCACGTGGTAGGCGACCACGTCGTAGAGCTTGCCGGAGAAGTTGATCTTCATGCCGTGGGTCAGGTGACCACCGTGGGCGAGGTTCAGGCCCATGATGGTGTCGCCCGGCTTGAGCAGCGCGAACATCGCGGCCGCGTTGGCCTGGGCGCCCGAGTGCGGCTGCACGTTGGCGTGCTCGGCGCCGAACAGCTCCTTGACCCGGTCGATCGCGATCTGCTCGACCACGTCGACGTGCTCGCAGCCGCCGTAGTAGCGGCGGCCCGGGTAACCCTCGGCGTACTTGTTGGTGAGGACCGAGCCCTGCGCCTCCATGACCGCGACCGGGGCGAAGTTCTCCGAGGCGATCATCTCCAGCGTGGACTGCTGGCGGTGCAGCTCGGCGTCGACCGCGGCGGCCACGGCCGGGTCGAGCTCGTGCAGGGGTGTGTTCAGGACGGACATACGGCTACGACTCCTCAGCCCGCGGAGAACGCGGTGTACTCGTCGGCGGAGAGCAGGTCGCCCGGCTCGTCCGTGACCCGCACCTTGAACAGCCAGCCGCCCTCGAAGGGGGCCGAGTTCACCAGCGACGGGTCGTTGACGACGTCCTCGTTGACCTCGGTGACCTCACCGGAGACCGGCGAGTACAGGTCGGACACCGACTTGGTCGACTCCAGCTCGCCGCAGGTCTCACCGGCGGACACGGAGTCACCGACCTCGGGAAGCTGGACGAACACGACATCGCCGAGCGCGTTGGCCGCGTGCTCCGTGATGCCGACCGTCGACACGCCGTCCTCGGCGGCCGACAGCCACTCGTGCTCCTTGCTGTAGCGCAGCTCAGTGGGGTTGCTCATGGCCTGAATTCTCCTGTACGCGCGGGAGTGCTGTGGAAGGGGGGACTGCTGATGAGCCGGTGCGACGGTGGCCGGGCCGCGGGTGGCGGCCCCCTGGCCAGTGTCTACTTCTGCCGCTTGTAGAACGGCAGCGCCACGACCTCGTACGGCTCGTGACTGCCCCGGATGTCCACGCCCACGCCGGCCGTGCCGGGCGCGGCGTGCGCGGCGTCGACGTACGCCATCGCGATCGGCTTGCCGAGGGTGGGGGAGGGGGCGCCGGAGGTGACCTCGCCGATCACCTCGCCGCCGGCGACGACCGCGTACCCGGCGCGCGGGACGCGGCGGCCCTCGGCGACCAGGCCGACCAGCACGCGCGGCGGCCGGGACTCGGCCCGGGCGGCGGCCTCGCGCAGGGCCTCGCGCCCGACGAAGTCGCCCTCCTTCTCGAACTTCACCACGCGGCCGAGACCGGCGTCGAAGGGCGTCAGGGAGGTGGTCAGCTCATGCCCGTACAGCGGCATGCCGGCCTCCAGGCGCAGCGTGTCGCGGCAGGACAGCCCGCACGGGACCAGCCCGGCGCCCTCGCCGGCCTTGGTCAGGGCCTGCCACAGCTCGACGGCGTGCTCCGGCTTCACGAACAGCTCGAAGCCGTCCTCACCGGTGTAACCGGTACGGGCGATCAGGGCCGGGACACCCGCGACCGTGCCGGGCAGCCCGGCGTAGTACTTCAGCCCGTCGAGGTCGGCGTCGGTCAGGGACTTCAGGATCCCGGGCGACTCGGGTCCCTGGACGGCGATGAGCGCGTAGGCGTCCCGGTCGTCGCGCACCTCGGCGTCGAAGCCGGCGGCGCGCTCGGCCAGCGCGTCCAGGACGACCTGGGCGTTGGAGGCGTTGGCGACGACCATGTACTCGGTCTCGCCCAGGCGGTAGACGATCAGATCGTCCAGGATGCCGCCGTCTGCCCGGCAGATCATGGTGTAGCGGGCGCGGCCCGGCTTCACACCGCCGATGTTGCCCACCAGGGCGTAGTCCAGCAGGGCGGCGGCCTGCGGCCCGGTGACGGTGATCTCGCCCATGTGGGAGAGGTCGAACAGCCCGGCCCTCGTGCGCACGGCGGTGTGCTCGTCGCGCTCGGAGCCGTAGCGCAGGGGCATGTCCCAGCCGGCGAAGTCGGTCATCGTCGCGCCGAGCGAACGATGCAGGGCATCGAGCGCGGTGTGACGGAGTTCTCCTGTACTGCTCACGGTCGGTCGTCTCCCAGGGCGATGACGGGGCGAGGTCGTTCCTCCCCATCTGTCATCGGAACCTGAGAGGTTCGCCATGACCGCACGGGTCCATGGCTTGCACCTTGGGTGGAGCCGCTGTCGCAGCGGCCCGCTTTTCAGATGTGCCTCGCCCGCGCGGTAACGGGGCCTGAGAGATTCAAGGGAGGGACTTGCTCCTTCGGCGCCCCAGCGTCAGCGGTGCTGGGAACTCTCCCGCGCGGATTCAAACGGCCGGTATGCAGTTGGCGGGCACATCATTGCACGCATCCTTCCGGCGCGGCAGGGGGACCTTTCACAGGGAGTGCACGAGTCCCGCCCCCGCGGTGCCGCGACCTGTAGCAGCCCTGTTGCAGGACGCGAACGTAAATGAGAGGCCTGCGGCATTACCTTCTCTTTACACTCGGCGGGGATGGGACTCCGTACCTGGCCCCAGGGGAGGACATCACGGTGAACAGGACCACCGCGTACGCGACGACGGGCATCGCGCTGCCCGAGCAGCCGGCCGGCGCTCCGGTCCGGGCGGTCCGCGCCCCGGCTCCGGCGCCGGCACCGGTCGTCCGCGATCTGCGCGGCCGTGCCGGGCGCGGCCCGCGCGCGTTGCTGTTCGGCCCCCGCGACCTCGTCGTGGTCACGGGTCTGCCCGGCAGCGGCAAGTCCACGCTGATGCGGCGCACGGTGCCGGGCCGGCGCATCGACTCCCAGGACGCCCGCGACCGCTGGGAGCGCCGCGTGCCGCGCGCCCTGCCCTACGCGCTCTACCGCCCGCTCGTCCGGCTCGCCCACTACGCCGGGCTGCGGCGCGCCCTGCGCACGGGTGAGGGCGTCGTCGTGCACGACTGCGGCACCCAGGCCTGGGTCCGCCGCTGGCTGGCCCGCGAGGCCCGCCGCCGGGGCGGCACACTGCACCTGCTGATCCTCGACGTCACCCCCGAGCAGGCCCTGGCCGGCCAGCGCGACCGGGGGCGCGGCGTCACGCGGTACGCGTTCCTGCGCCACCGCGCGGCGAGCACCCGGCTGCTGCGCGCGGTGGAGCGCGGGGAGCTCCCCGCGGGCTGCGGCTCGGCCGTCCTCGCCGACCGCGACACGGCGAACGCCCTGCACCGAATCGGCTTCACCGGCCGCTGAGGACACAGAACCGGCTCACCGGCCGGGGCCATCGGGCCGCCGACAACGACCCCCGCCGCCCCAGCCGCGCCGGCCCGACCTGCCGACCGGATCGCGCCCGCCACCGCACGCCGAGCTCACCCGGAAGGCCGGGCCCGAACAGCGGGCCGCGTCGCATTGGCGCGGGGGGAAAGGGGAGCGGCTCGCTCCGGACCGTTGATCGGGTCCGGATCGCTGATCCGCCCCGGACGGCCGACGCGGCCCGGTCCGCCGTCTACTGCCGGGCCTCCTGGCCGAAGCTCGGGTCGGCTGTGGGTCCGACCGGAACGGGCGTCCAGGGCGAGGTCTGCCGACTGGCTCCGGCCCGCTGACCCGATCCGGCCCGGTCCGCCGTCGACCGCCGGGCCTCCCGGCCGAACCCCCGGGTCGGCTGTGGGTCCGACCGGGAACGGCGTCCGGGGCGAGGTCTGCCGACTGGCTCCGGGCCGGCGTGGGCCCCGGCCCGCTGGCCCGGACCGGCCCGCTGGCCCGGACCGGCCCGCTGGCCCGGACCGGCCCGCTGGCCCGGACCGGCCCGCTGACCCGATCCGGCCCGGTCCGCCGTCCACTGCCGGGCCTCCTGGCCGAAGCTCGGGTCGGCTGTGGGTCCGACCGGGACCGGCGTCCGGGGTGCGGTCTGCCGATTGCTCTTGGCCGGCGTCGGCCCCGGCCCGCTGATCCGGACCGGCCCGCTGACTCGTTCCCGCCCGGCCCGCCGTCCACTGCCGGGCCTCCCGGCCGAACCTCGGGTCGGCTGTGGGCCAGACCGGGACCGGCGTCCACGGCCAGGTCCGCCGACTCGCTCCGGCCCGCTGACCCGATACGGCCCGGCCCGCTGACCCGGCCCGGCCGGTTCGAGGACCGGCCCGGCCCGCGGCCGGGCCCTCGCTTCTTCGAGCCGTTAGCCTTTTGAGCCACAGCAGTGGTTCCAGGCAGGCGGTAGGCAGATGGACTTCCCGGCGGACTTCTCCGCGGACTTTCCGGCGCAGACGCAGACCCACCCGCACGGCGGTTGGCCCGGCAACGAGCTGGAGGAGGTGCTCTCGGCTTCCCTCGGCGCCGGTCCGGCGGCCGGTGGGCGGATCGTGGAGGTGCTCGGCCGGAGCTTCGTGTGGGTCCCGCTGCCCAACGGCGGCGGTCCGCACAGCGGCCCCCTCGACCTGCCCGGCATCGAGATCGAGGGTCAGGCCTTCGTGCCGGTGTTCAGCTCCGAGGAGCAGTTCCGCCAGGTCGTCGGCTCGCACATGTCGTACACCATCGCGCCCGCCGTGGAGTTCGCCCGCGGCCTGCCCCCGCACGCGGGGATGGTGATCAACCCGGGCGGTGTGGTGGGCATCCCGCTCCCGCCGGCCGCCGTGGCGGAGGTGTGCCGGGCCGGGCGGACCCCGCTGGACGGCCCCGCGAGCGGCGGCCGGGTCCGCCTCTTCGAGCCCGACTGGAAGGACGACCCGGTGGACTTCCTGGCCGCCGCGTCCGCCGAGTTCGAGGCCACCGGCGTCGTCGTCACGGCCCGACGCTGCCTAGCCGTCATCGAGACCGCCGAGCCCGTGATGTTCGTGGGTGTCGAACTCTCCCAGTGGGAGGGCGACCTGCGCGCGCTCCCACTGGAGGCCCTCACCCGGGCCGTCACCGCCGTCCCGGCCCCCTGGCAGGTCAACCTGGTGCTCCTGGACGTGACGGAGGACCCGGTGGGCGCCTGGATGAGGGAACGGGTCCGGCCCTTCTACCAGCGGTAGCCCGGCCGTCCGAGGCGCGCCGGGCCGTGTCGTCGTGCGACCGCGCCGCCCGGGCGCGCTCCACCACCCGCCACCCGCGGGCCGCACCGCCTGACGGCACCAGTCCCGGGGGCCGGTCACGGGCTTAAGCTAGGGCACCGTCGAGGTGTTGTACGAAGGGGCGGTAAAGGTGAGCGCGAGCGGCACGGCCGCGGCCGGACAGGTCGAGCACATGCTGCGCCAGGTCACGCCCGGGCGTTACGACGCCTACGAGGCACTCCTGCGCGCGCTCGCGACCCCGCACAGCGGCCAGGTCTGGATGCTCCTGTGGCACGGGCAGGCCGGCTCGCCCGACGCCCAGTACGGGAACATGGACGTCGACGGCTTCGGCTACGCCCCGTGTGTGACCTCCGCCCAGGAGCTCTCCGCCAGCGGCTGGAACCGCTCGTACGAGGTGGTCGACGGGATCGACGTCGCCCGCGCCCTCTATCCCGACCACTTCGGCCTCTGGCTCAACCCGCACGCGCCCGGCGGCGGCGTCGGCATCCCCTGGCTCGACCTGCGCAGAATCGCCACGGGTCTGGACCGCCAGCCCGCCGGCCCGCTGCGGCTGTCCGAACCCGCCATCGAGATCCCGCAGTTCTACGCCCTGCTCGCGCAGAACGCCCACCGCACCCCGGCCGTCCGCTCCCTGCGCCGCGCCTGGGTGCAGCCCGCGCTCGGAGCGCCGTACCTCGCCATCGGACTGGACGTGTACGACACGTCTCCGCCGGCGGTGGACTCCGTGCGCGCGATGATGCAGCAGTCCCTCGGCGCCGTGCCCGACGGGCTGCCCGTGTCGACCGTCGCCATGTCCGACGAGCACGACCCGGTCGCCATGTGGCTGCGGGCGAAGGCCCGCCCCTTCTACGACCGCGAGGCGCACGCCACGGCCCCCGTCCAGGCCCCGGCCTCGGGCTACGGATACCCTCCGGCCCCGGGCAGGTACTGACACCTCGCCCTCCCGCCCGCCTCCCCCTTCGAGGGGGACCCGGGCGCGTCTCCGCGCGTAGATAGAGGATGAAACGCCTAGTCTGCGTAAAGTGCCCCGATTCATCCGCGACCGTTCCTCGCTACCCGCCGTCCGGATAACGGAACCCCGCAGACAGCATCACGTTTACGCATCCATTCATCGCCAAGTCTGGCAACGAAACGCTGAAGCGTTGAAGACTCCCGGCACCAGGGGAGTTTCGCCCCTGTGTACGACGGACTGATCACGCCGCCACAGCGGAAATGCGCGGGCCGGCCACCGCCGGTTGAGAAGAGGGGTCCCTGCCTGATGACGGCACCACTGCACGAGCCGACCGCGGAAGCCGCTCCGAGTGCGGCCGAAGAGGCGGCAGTCGTCGGCGTCGATGCGAAAGCCGTACAGGGTCGTTCTCTGGGCCGCATCGCCTGGGAGCGCCTGAAGCGGGACAAGCTCGCGCTGGCGGGCGGAATCATGGTGCTCGTGCTCATCGCGATCGCCCTGCTCGCGCCGGTCATCACGAGCCTGGTGGGCCAGGACCCCGAGGCGCACCACGAAGATCTGATCGACCCGCTGTTCGGCACCCCCACAGGGGCACTGGGCGGCATCAGCGGCGAGCACCTGCTGGGCGTCGAGCCGGTGAGTGGTCGCGACATCTTCGCCCGCATCATCTACGGCGCCCAGATCTCGCTCCTCGTCGGCTTCCTGTCGGCGATCGTCGCCGTCGTGATCGGCACCGTCGTGGGCGTCCTGGCCGGCTTCTTCGGCGGCTGGGTCGACTCCGTCATCAGCCGTGTGATGGACGGCCTGCTGGCCTTCCCGCAGCTGCTGTTCATCATCGCCCTGGTCTCCGTCATGCCGAACCAGATGCTGGGTCTGACCGGCACCGGCGTGCGCCTGTTCGTGATGATCCTGGTCATCGGCTTCTTCGGCTGGCCCTACATCGGACGCGTGGTGCGCGGCCAGACCCTCTCGCTGCGCGAGCGGGAGTACGTCGAGGCGGCCCGGTCGCTCGGCGCCGGGCGGTTCTACATCCTCTTCAAGGAACTGCTGCCCAACCTGGTCGCGCCGATCATCGTGTACACGACGATGATGATCCCCACCAACATCCTCACCGAGGCGGCACTCAGCTTCCTGGGCGTGGGCGTCAAACCGCCCACGGCCTCCTGGGGGCAGATGCTTTCGAGCGCGATCGACTACTACGACTCGGACCCCATGTACATGGTGGTCCCGGGCGTGGCGATCTTCATCACCGTTCTCGCCTTCAATCTCTTCGGCGACGGCGTGCGTGACGCGCTCGACCCGAAGGGCTCCCGCTGAACTGCCGTACGAACAGCGACCCGTGGCACCTGGCACGGCGTCTCTCATCTAATCCGGAGGATCCGAGATCGTGACTACCCAACGCACCTCAGGGCGGCGCAAGCAGGCCATGGCCGCTGCGGCCGTGGTCGCCGCACTGCTGACCACGGCGGCGTGCGGCGGCGGCAAGGACAACGAGGGGTCGAAGGGCGGGGCGGCCGGCTTCGACGCCGCGAACAACAAGGTCGCCCAGGCCTCCCTCGCCAAGAAGGGCGGCACGCTGAAGTTCGCCGGTGCCCAGGACGCCGACTCGTGGGACACCACGCGCGGCTACTACGGCTTCATGTGGAACTTCTCCCGCTACTACAGCCGTCAGCTCGTGACGAGCAAGACGGAGCCGGGCAAGGCGGGCACCGAGCTGACCCCCGACCTCGCCAGCGGGCTCGCCAAGATCTCGGACGACGGCAAGACCTACACGTACACCCTGCGTGACGGCATCACCTGGGAGGACGGCAAGCCGATCACCTCCAAGGACGTCAAGTACGGCATCGAGCGGGTCTGGGCGCAGGACGTGCTGTCCGGTGGCCCGGTCTACCTGAAGGACGTGCTCGACCCCAAGGGCGAGTACAAGGGTCCCTACAAGGACAAGTCCGCGGACAAGCTGGGCCTGAAGGCCATCGAGACGCCGGACGACAAGACCATCGTCTTCAAGCTGCCCCAGGCCAACTCGGACTTCGAGGAGATGCTGGCCCTGACCTCGGCGTCCCCGGTCCGCCAGGACAAGGACACCAAGTCCAAGTACGGCCTGCACCCGTTCTCCTCCGGTCCGTACAAGTTCGAGTCGTACAACCCGGGCAAGGACCTGACGCTGGTCCGCAACACCGAGTGGAAGCAGGCCTCGGACCCGATCCGCAAGGCGTACCCGGACAAGATCACGGTCAAGTTCTTCTCCAACGCCAACGACATGGACGCGCGCCTGATCGCGGGCGACTACGACCTGGACATCAACCAGACCGGCATGTCGCCGCAGGGCCGCACCACCGCCCTGAAGCAGCACAAGGGCAACCTGGACAACCCGGTCTCCGGCTACATCCGTTACGCGGTCTTCCCGCAGACGGTGAAGCCGTTCGACAACATCGAGTGCCGCAAGGCCGTGATCTACGGCGCCGACCACGTGTCGCTGCAGACCGCGCGCGGCGGCCCGGTCGCCGGTGGTGACATCGGCACCAACATGCTGCCGCCGGCCGTCCCGGGCTCCGAGGGCCAGAAGTACGACCCGTACGAGCTCGCGGGTGCCAACAAGAAGGGCAACATCGCCAAGGCCAAGGAAGCGCTCAAGGCCTGCGGTCAGCCCAACGGCTTCAAGACCACCATCGCGGTCCGCAACAACAAGCCGGCCGAGGTGGCCACCGCCGAGTCCCTCCAGGCGTCGCTGAAGAAGGTCGGCATCACCGTCGACATCGACCAGTACGACGGCTCGCAGAGCTCCGGCATCATCGGCAGCCCCTCGAACGTGAAGAAGAAGGGCTACGGCATCATCATCATGGGCTGGGGCCCGGACTTCCCGTCCGTGCAGGGCTACGGCCTCCCGCTGTGGGACAGCAGCTACATCCTCGAGAGTGGCAACAACAACTTCGCCATGATCAAGGACAAGACGATCGACGGTCTGTTCGACAAGTACGTCACCACGCTGGACGACGCGGGTAAGACCAAGATCGCCTCGGAGATCAACCACAAGGTCATGGAGGGCGGCTACTACCTGCCCTTCGTCTTCGAGAAGTTCATCAACTGGCGTTCCAACCGACTGGCCAACGTCTACACGACGGACGCGTACAGCGGCATGTACGACTTCGTCAACCTCGGCCTGAAGTCCGCGAAGTAACCGGCACACCCGCCGTACGGCACGAAAGGCAGGTGAAGGCCGGCGCGGCGTGACCTCGGGCCATCGGAAGACCTCCGGTGGCCCGAGGTCCGCGGCGGGCCGAGATCTGTGCTCGCTTACCTGATCAGGCGGCTGTTCGCCGCCGTAGTGATGCTCGCAGTCATCATCATGGTGGTCTTCGGCATCTTCTTCCTCGTCCCCAAGTGGGCGGGCGTCGACATCGCCAGCAGCTTCGTGGGCAAGCAGGCCGACCCGGCTGCCGTCGAGGCGGTGCGGCAGAAGCTGGGGCTGGGCGACCCGATCTACGCCCAGGTCTGGGAGTTCTTCAAGGGCATCTTCGTGGGCCGTACGTACGCGGGCGGCGGCGACGTCACCCACTGCGCCGCGCCGTGCTTCGGTTACTCCTTCCGCAGCGAACAGGCCATCTGGCCGGTGCTGACCGACCGTTTCCCGGTGACCCTGGGTCTCGCGCTCGGCGCGGCCGTGCTGTGGCTGGTGCTCGGTGTCACGGCGGGTGTCCTGTCCGCGCTCAAGCGGGGAACGCTGTGGGACCGCAGTGCGATGGTCGTCGCCCTCGCGGGTGTCTCGCTCCCCATCTACTTCACCGGTCTGCTGAGCCTGGCGATCTTCTCCTACGGTCTCGGCTGGATCAACGCGGAGTACGTGCCCCTCGACGAGAGCTTCACCGGCTGGCTCGGCGGCATGATCCTCCCGTGGGTCACCCTGGCGTTCCTGTACGCCGCGATGTACGCCCGGATCACCCGCGCCACCATGCTGGAGATCCTCGGCGAGGACTACATCCGCACCGCCCGTGCCAAGGGCATGCGCGAACAGGTCGTCATCCGCAAGCACGCCATGCGCTCGACGATGACGCCCATCCTGACCATGCTCGGCATGGACCTCGGCGCCCTCATCGGCGGCGCCATCCTGACCGAGACCACGTTCAGCCTGCCCGGTCTGGGCCAGGCCGTGCTCAACGCGATCAAGAATCAGGACCTGCCCATCATTCTGGGCGTCACCCTGATCACCTCCGTCGCGGTGCTCATCGCCAACCTCGTGGTGGACGTGCTGTACGCCGTGATCGACCCCCGGGTGAGGCTCGCATGACCGAACTCAACAAGACCTCAGCGGCCGTGGGCGAGCCCACGGGCGACTCGTCGGCGCCGACCTCCTTCCTGGACGTGCGCGACCTGAAGGTGCACTTCCCGACCGACGACGGCCTCGTGAAGTCCGTGGACGGACTGAGCTTCCGGCTGGAGAAGGGCAAGACCCTCGGCATCGTGGGCGAGTCCGGCTCCGGCAAGTCGGTGACCTCGCTCGGCATCATGGGCCTGCACACCGCCGGCCAGTACGGCAAGCGCAAGGCGCAGATCTCCGGCGAGATCTGGCTGGACGGCACCGAGCTGCTGTCCGCGGACCCCGATCACGTCCGCCGGCTGCGCGGGCGCGAGATGGCGATGATCTTCCAGGACCCGCTGTCCGCGCTGCACCCGTACTACACGATCGGCCAGCAGATCGTGGAGGCGTACCGGATCCACAACGACGTCAGCAAGAAGATCGCCCGCCGCCGGGCGGTCGAGATGCTCGACCGTGTGGGGATCCCGCAGCCGGACAAGCGCGTCGACAGCTACCCGCACGAGTTCTCCGGCGGTATGCGTCAGCGCGCGATGATCGCGATGTCGCTCGTCAACAACCCCGAGCTGCTCATCGCGGACGAGCCGACGACCGCCCTGGACGTGACCGTCCAGGCGCAGATCCTCGACCTGATCCGGGATCTGCAGAAGGAGTTCGGCTCCGCGGTCATCATCATCACCCACGACTTGGGGGTCGTCGCCGAGCTCGCCGACGACATCCTCGTGATGTACGGGGGCCGCTGCGTCGAACGGGGACCGGCCGAGCAGGTGTTCTATGAGCCCCGCCACCCCTACACCTGGGGTCTGCTCGGCTCGATGCCGCGTCTCGACCGCGATCAGCAGGAGCGCCTCATCCCGGTCAAGGGTTCGCCGCCCTCCCTGATCAACATCCCGTCCGGCTGCGCCTTCAACCCGCGCTGCCCGTACGCCGACGTCCCCAAGGACAACGTCACCCGCACGGTCCGCCCCGAGCTGACCGAGGTCGAAAGCCAGCACTGGGCCGCCTGCCACATGACCAGGGAGCAGCGGGAGCGCATCTGGACCGAAGAGATTGCGCCGAAGCTGTGAGCGAGAACTCCAAGGACACCGCTGTGACCACTCCCGCCGCAAGCGACGACACCGAGGCGACCGCGTCCGGCACGGCCACCCTCACCAAGGACGCCGCCGCCGGCGACATCCTGCTGAAGGTGACCGGGCTGCAGAAGCACTTCCCGATCCGCAAGGGCCTGCTCCAGCGGCAGGTCGGCGCGGTGCGCGCGGTCGACGGCGTCGACTTCGAGGTCAGGGCCGGTGAAACCCTCGGCGTCGTGGGCGAGTCGGGCTGTGGCAAGTCGACGATGGGCCGGCTGATCACCCGGTTGCTCGAGCCGACCGCCGGCCAGGTCGAGTTCGAGGGCCGGGACATCACGCACCTCGGTGTGGGCGGCATGCGCCCGCTCCGCAAGGACGTGCAGATGATCTTCCAGGACCCGTACTCCTCGCTGAACCCGCGCCACACCATCGGCACGATCGTCGGCGCCCCGTTCAAGCTCCAGGGGGTCACGCCCGAGGGCGGCGTCAAGAAGGAAGTGCAGCGGCTGCTTCAGGTCGTGGGCCTCAACCCCGAGCACTACAACCGCTACCCGCACGAGTTCTCCGGCGGCCAGCGCCAGCGCATCGGCATCGCCCGCGCGCTCGCGCTCAACCCGAAGCTCGTGGTGGCCGACGAGCCGGTCTCCGCGCTCGACGTGTCGATCCAGGCCCAGGTCGTCAACCTGCTCGACGACCTCCAGCAGGAACTCGGCCTGACGTATGTGATCATCGCGCACGACCTGTCGGTCGTCCGGCACGTCTCGGACCGGATCGCGGTGATGTACCTCGGCAAGATCGTGGAGCTGGCCGACCGCGACCTGCTCTACAAGACGCCGATGCACCCGTACACCAAGGCGCTGATGTCGGCGGTGCCGATCCCGGACCCGAGGCGGAAGAACGCCAAGAGCGAGCGGATCCTGCTCAAGGGCGACGTGCCCTCGCCGATCGCCCCGCCGAGCGGCTGCCGCTTCCACACCCGGTGCTGGAAGGCCACGCAGATCTGCAAGACGACCGAGCCGCCGCTGAAGGAACTGCGTCCCGGTCAGCGGGTGGCCTGCCACCACCCGGAGAACTTCGAGGACCAGGCCCCGCAGGACACGGTGCTGCTGACGGCCGCCAAGGAAGCGGCGGAGCTGGTGGCCGACGAGGTGCTGGCCGAGTCGGCGCAGACGTCGGCGGCGGTGGCCGGGGCGGTCGAGGGCAAGCCCGCGGACGGGACCTCGTCGGGTGCCGCCGCGGCGAAGGAAACGGGCGAACCGGCCTCGGGGGACAAGCCGGCCTCGGGAGACAAGCCGGCCTGACAGCCGAGCCATACCCGCGGACCATGCCGGACAGACGGGAGGACCCCGCCTGTCCGGCATTCGCGTGCCGTTCCCTTGCCCGGGAGCGCGTCCGACCCCGCTGTGCCGCGGCCCGGGTGGGCCGCCCGTGAGCGGTGAGCGAGTATGTCCGGGTGCTCCAGCAACTCTTCAGCCCGTCCGTCCAGCACACGCTCGACCTGATCGGCATCTTCGTCTTCGCCATCTCCGGTGCCCTGCTGGCCGTGCGCAAGAACTTCGACGTGTTCGGCATGGCCGTCCTCGCCGAGGTCACCGCACTGGGCGGAGGCCTGTTCCGCGACCTGGTCATCGGTGCCGTGCCGCCCGCCGCGTTCACGGACCTGGGGTACTTCCTCACCCCGCTGCTCGCCACCCTCCTGGTCTTCTTCCTGCACCCCCAGGTGGAGCGCATCCAGGTCGCGGTGAACGTCTTCGACGCGGCGGGCCTCGGCCTGTTCTGCGTGGCCGGCACGACCAAGGCCTACGAGTACGGGCTCGGTCTGACCGCCTCCGCCGGGCTCGGGCTGACCACGGCCGTGGGCGGCGGTGTGCTGCGGGACGTCCTCGCCAACGAGGTGCCCTCTCTGCTGCGCTGGGACCGCGACCTGTACGCCGTCCCGGCGATCGTCGGCTCCGCCCTGGCCGCCCTGTGCATCCGCTACGACGCCCTGAACCCGCTCACCAGCTCCCTCGCGGTGGTCACCGCCTTCGTACTGCGGCTGCTCGCGATGCGGTACCACTGGCGAGCTCCGCGGGCGTGGCACCGGCGGTCGACGGTGAGCGAGGAGGAGCAGCCGGTCCTGCCGTGACGCGGGCGCCCATCTCCTCGGTCAGCCAGCGGAACGCGGGGACGACCTGCGGCCGCCACAGCGCCATGTTGTGGCCGCCCGCGCTCTTGGGGATGTACACCACGTGCACGGTCGTCGGCGCCTTCGCGCTCTGTTCCAACGCCACGGCCGCCTCGTAGCCGTCGTGCGGCTGGCCGGAGAGGTACAGCGCGATCCGCGGCGGGACCGGCGCCCTGCGCAGCATCAGATACGGGTTGTTCTCGGAGCGCAGGGTCCGGCTCTGCGCGGTGAGCGAGTCGCGTTCGCCGATCGGGTCGTTGTAGCCGGACATGCTGACGGCGGCCCGGTAGCGGTCCGGGTGGGCGATGGCGAGCCGGGTCGCGCAGTGCGCCCCGGCCGAGTAGCCGGCGACGGCCCAGCCCCGCGGGGCCGCCTGGGCACGGAAGTTGTCCATGACCATCTTCGGCACGTCGACGCTCAGCCAGGTGTCGGCGTTCACCGTGCCCGGGATGTTGGCGCAGCCGGTGTCGACCCCGGCCAGCAGGTTGGTGCGGGGCGCGACCAGGATGAACGGGGCCACCTGCCCGTCGCGCATCAGCGGCTCCAGCTGCTCGTGCGCGTGCAGCGAACCGAACCAGGCCTTCGCTGAGCCGGGGTAGCCGGGCAGCAGTTCCACGACCGGGAACGTCCGGTGGCGGTAGGCCGGTTCGCCGTACTGCGGGGGCAGCCAGACGTAGACCTCGGCGTTCACACCCGACACCCGGCCCTTGAGCTGGGTCACCCGCACCCCGCCGGCCGCGCCCATCCCGGGCCCGGTGGCGGGCTCGAAGGTCTGGCGCACCTTGGGCAGCCGCTTGAGCGAGATGCCGCCGGTGCCGTCGGCGCCCAGATTCGCCGCCTGCTGCACATGGTCGCCGGTGCCGAGCAGGTCGGCCCAGTTGTCGTACAGGTTGTTGGCGTTGTTGACCAGTGTAAAGACCAGGGCCACGGCCGTCCCTTGCGCGAACAGCAGCATCGACGCCCGGGCGACGGCCCGCAGGAGACGGGGCCCGCGGACGCGCGACCACAGCAGCAGCGGCACCACGAGCGCGGCGACGGACAGTACGACCAGCGTGCAGAGGAACGGTGTCCCGGTGAGGCTCATGCCCCTACAGAGGACGGAAAGGGTCCGGGGGTTTACGGACGAGTCGGACACTTACCGAGAAATTGCCCGCGTCTCACCCAGGTCTGACCCGGGGCAGGGTGTCAGGAGACGTGCAAAGCTACCGCTTAGTAGCTAGTTCTTGTACTGTTTCAGCCATGCCAGAAGCAGCCACCGCCCCGGCCGCCCGGGCCACGATCGGCGACAGCGAGTTCGACCGCGACACCGCGCTCACCCGCCGCGCGCCGGGCGTCTACGACATCGACCTCTCCGCCGGCTGGACGATCATCAGCGCCGTCAACGGCGGCTACCTGCTGGCCGTCCTCGGCCGCGCCCTCGCGGACGCCCTGCCGCACGCCGACCCCTTCACGATCTCGGCGCACTACCTGACCGCGTCCCAGCCCGGCCCCGCGGTCGTCCGCACGGACGTCGTCCGCACCGGCCGCACCCTGTCGACCGGCCAGGCCTCCCTCTTCCAGTACGACGACGAGGGCCGCGAGGTGGAACGCATCCGCGTCCTCGCCTCCTACGGCGACCTGGCCGCCCTGCCCGACGACGTCCGTACGACGGCCCGCCCGCCCGCGATCCCGCCGCTGGAGCACTGCTTCGGCCCGGAGGACGGGCCCGCCCCCGTCGACGGCAGCTCCGCGATCACCGAGCGCCTGATGCTCAAGCTCGACCCGTCCACGCTCGGCTGGGCCCTAGGGCAGCCCTCGGGCAAGGGTGAGATGCGGGCCTGGTTCGGCCTGAAGGACGGGCGCGACCCGGACCCGCTCTCCCTGCTGCTCGCGGTCGACGCCCTGCCGCCCACCGCCTTCGAGCTCGGGCTCAAGGGCTGGGTGCCGACCATCGAGCTGACCGTGCACGTCCGCTGCCGCCCGGCGCCGGGCCCGCTGCGGGTGTCGATCACCACGCGCAACCTCGCCGGCGGCTTCCTGGAGGAGGACGCCGAGGTGTGGGACAGCGAGGACCGGCTGGTGGCGCAGTCCCGGCAGTTGGCGCGGGTCCGGCTGAGCTGAACTCCGCCTGACTGACAGGCAGGTCACAGGGCGGCCCCAAGGAAGGCCCAGGCGGCGTTGGTTGAGTACGCGCCTCAGGACTCCCTCATCTTCCCTGGAGCTGTCTCTCATGAAGCGTGCGCGTCTCGTTCCCGCCGTGGCCCTGCTGGTGCTGTCCCCGCTGGCTCTGACGGCCTGCGGGTCGGGTGACTCGTCGTCGTCCTCGGGCGGCGGGGGCGGTTCCGGGCAGCGGCAGGCATGCCAGGCGCCGTCGGGGGCGGCCTCGGGTGCTCCTTCCGGGGCTCCCTCGGGTGTTCCGTCGGGTGCTCCTTCCGGGGCTCCCTCGGGCGTTCCGTCAGGGGCGCCTTCGGGCGCCGCCTCCTCGGGCGCCAAGCCGACGGGGGCGCCGTCCGGGGCCCCTTCGGGCATGCCCGGTGGCGCGCCCGGCGGCGCGCAGGGCGGCCAGGGCGGTCCCGGCGGCGGTTGCGGCGGCCCCGGGGGTGCCGGTCAGGCCGCCGACGGGACGGGGCAGCAGCCCCAGCAGTCGCAGAAGGGGCAGTAGGCGCATCCGGCCGACCTGGGACCGACCAGGACCGGCCCGAATCCGGCCGGGGCGCGGCAGCACGGCAGGGGCGGCGTGTCCGGCGTACGGCCGCGCCGCCCCCGCGCGTTGCCGCACGAGGGTGTCAATCCAGCCAGTGGCCGCGGCCGAGGCCGATCAGCCGCATCTGGCGGGTCGCGAGCTGTGTGACGTGCCGGGTCCGGGCCGGGCGTTCCTCCTCCGGGCCCTCCAGGGCCTCCAGGAACAGCGACGCCGTGCTCAGCATCTGGTCCACGTAGAGGTGCGCGAGCATCAGCAGGTCGTCCTCGCTCCAGCCCTCGGACACCGGGTCCTTGGCCAGCTCGTCCTTGACCTCCTGGGCGAACCGGGCCAGTTGCTCCCGTATCGCCTCCCGTACCGGCAGAACTCCGCCATGTCGTTCACGGGCGATGAAGCGGACATGGGCGGGGTACCCGTCGACGTGACGGGCGATCAGTTCGATGGTGCGCGTGATGCGTTCCTCGTGGTCGCCCGTGGTGGACACCGTCGTCCGGATCATCGGGTGCAGGCTGCCCAGCGCCTCTTCGACCAGGGCCACGCCCAGATCCGCCGTGGAGCGGAAGTGGCGGTAGAAGGCGGTCGGGGCGACACCGACGGCGCGGGTGACCTCGCGCAGACCCAGGCTGCTCAGGCTCTGCTCCTCCAGCAGCCCGAGGGCCGCGTCCAGGAGTGCCTGCCGGGTCTTCTGCTTCTGGGCCTGCCGGATCCCGAGGGTGTGACTCATACCATGCAGTTAACAACTGTTCTCTGGAATTGGAAAGTCATGGGAGGCGTTAGGCTGGGAAGTCAGTGAACAACTGTAACCACAACCGTTCACCGAAACCCTGGGGGCTGTTTCCCGTGCTGTTCATCGTCGCCGCACTCCTGCTGCTCGGTGTCGTCCTGGGCACCGTGGCCCACGCGCCGCTCACCTTCTCCGTCGCCGTCGGTGTCGTCATCGCCGTCTGGCTCGGCATCTTCGCGCTCCGCGAGCGCGGCCGCCGCCGCCACACCCAGGCCCACTGACACCGACCACCATCCCTTCGATCACCCCTTCGATCCGACTTCGGGAGTCGATCACCATGCAGCTCACCGCTCCGGCCTCGCGCCGCACCGGCATCCGCGACACCGACGGCATGGCCGTCGCGTCCTTCATCCTCGGCCTGCTGGGCCTGCTCGTGCTCAACCTCTTCCTCGGCCCGATCGCCATCGTGCTGGCGAGCGTCGCCCTGTGGCGCGGCACCGAGCGCCGCGGCCGCGCCTGGCTGGGTCTGTCCCTGGGCATCGCCGACCTGCTGGTGCTGGCGGCCTTCATGGAGTTCGACAGCACCATCTCGTGGAGCTTCTGAGCCGTCGTCGGACAGCCGTCCGCCGGCACGCCGCGGCCGGGCCCGGGGGCGACGGGCCGTCGCCGCGCCGCCCGGCGGTTCATGTTCGGCCAGCCTTGATCTGAGGCCGGTCGAAGGGGAGCCGTAGAATCGGGCTCACCATGGCTTACCTCGACCACGCCGCGACCACCCCGATGCTCCCGGAGGCGGTTGAGGCGTTCACCGCCCAGCTGGGTGCCACCGGCAACGCGTCCTCCCTCCACGCATCCGGCAGGCAGGCCCGACGCACCGTCGAGGAGGCCCGCGAGACCCTCGCCGAAGCCCTCGGCGCCCGCCCCAGCGAGGTCGTCTTCACCTCGGGCGGCACAGAGGCCGACAACCTCGCCGTCAAGGGCCTGTACTGGTCACGCCGCGACGCCGATCCCGCCCGCACCCGCGTCCTCGCCAGCCCCGTCGAGCACCACGCCGTCCTCGACGCCGTGCACTGGCTCGGTGAACACGAGGGCGCCACCGTCGAGTACCTGCCGGTCGACTCCCACGGCCGCGTCCACCCCGGCGCCTTGCGCGAGGCGATCGCCCGCGACCCCGACGACGTGGCCCTCGCCACCGTCATGTGGGCGAACAACGAGATCGGGACGATCCTGCCGATCCGCGAACTCGCCGACGCCGCCGCCGAGTTCGGAGTGCCGCTGCACTCGGACGCCGTCCAGGCCTTCGGTCAGATCCCCGTGGACTTCGCCGCCTCCGGCCTCGCCGCGATGACGGTCTCCGGCCACAAGATCGGCGGCCCCTACGGCATCGGCGCCCTGATCCTGGGCCGCGAGCACACGCCCGTGCCGGTCCTGCACGGCGGCGGACAGGAACGCCATGTGCGCTCCGGCACCCTCGACGTGCCCGCCATCGCCTCCTTCGCCGTCGCCGGACGCCTCGCCGCCGAGCAGCGCGCGTGGTTCGCCCGCGAGATCGGCGCCCTGCGCGACGCCCTGGTCACCGCGGTCCGCTCGGCCGTGCCGGACGCGATCCTCGGCGGCGACCCGGACCCTGAGGGCCGCCTCCCGGCCAACGCGCACTTCACCTTCCCCGGCTGCGAGGGCGACTCCCTGCTGCTCCTGCTCGACGCCCAGGGCATCGAGTGCTCCACCGGCTCCGCCTGCACCGCCGGCGTCGCCCAGCCCAGCCATGTCCTCCTCGCCACCGGCACCGATCCCGACCTGGCCCGCGGCACCCTGCGCTTCTCCCTCGGCCATACCTCCACGGAGGCCGACATCGAGGCCCTGGCGAAGGCCATCGGCCCGGCGGTGGAACGGGCGAGGGCGGCGGGACTGACCTAGGACACGGCCTACACCGGACCGCGACCGAGGCCGGTGATCAGGCCGGTGTCGTGCGTGCCCGCCGTACCAGGCGCAGGTACGTGTCCCAGTCCCAGTGGCGCCCCGGGTCGGTGTGGTCCGTGCCCGGGACCTCCACGTGGCCGATGATGTGCTCCCGGTCGACGGGTATGTCGTAGCGGGCGCAGATCCGGGCCGTGAGCCGCGCCGAGGCCTCGTACATCTCGTCCGTGAAGTCCTGCGGGCGGTCCACGAAGCCCTCGTGCTCGATGCCGACACTGCGCTCGTTGTAGTCGCGGTTGCCCGCGTGGTAGGCCACGTCCAGCTCGCGGATCATCTGGGCGACCCGTCCGTCCTGCCCGACGATGTAGTGCGCCGCGGCCTTGTGCCCCGGGTCCTGGAAGGCCTTCACCGCGCTGTCGAAGCTGCCCTGCGTGACATGGACGACGACCAGGTCTATGCCGTAGTCGTCGGGGCGGTCCGCGCGGCGCCAGTTCGCGTCCGACGCCGCCACCCAGCGCGCGCCCGCGTAGTCGACCTCGCCCTCCTTGCGCGGCTTCTCCACACCCGGGGTACGCCACCACAGGCGCGCCAGCTCGTCCCGGGCGAGGACGGCGGAGCCCGCGGCGGCCGCGGTGCCGCCGATCAGCAGCGCGCGGCGGCCGACCTTCCGGTCGCCGTCCCTCGAAGCCTTCCGCTCTCCCATGTGATCGTCAACGGATACCCGGCGGTCCTGGTTCCCGCGTCCCCGTACCCTGGAGGGGTTATGACTGAGACCTCGCAGCGCTCCCGCCCCCTCCGCGTCCTGGCCGCCATGTCCGGCGGCGTCGACTCCGCCGTCGCCGCCGCCCGCGCGGCCGAAGCGGGCCACGACGTGACCGGCGTGCACCTCGCGCTCTCCGCCAACCCCCAGTCCTTCCGGACCGGCGCGCGGGGCTGCTGCACCATCGAGGACTCCCGCGACGCCCGCCGCGCCGCGGACGTCATCGGCATCCCGTTCTACGTGTGGGACCTCGCCGACCGCTTCCGGGAGGACGTCGTCGAGGACTTCGTCGCCGAGTACGAGGCCGGCCGCACCCCCAACCCGTGCCTGCGCTGCAACGAGAAGATCAAGTTCGCGGCCCTCCTCGACAAGGCCCTCGCCCTCGGCTTCGACGCGGTCTGCACCGGCCACTACGCCCAGGTGATCGTCCGCGAGGACGGCACCCGCGAGCTGCACCGCGCCTCCGACATGGCCAAGGACCAGTCCTACGTCCTCGGGGTGCTCGACGACCGGCAGCTCGCCCACGCCATGTTCCCGCTCGGCGACACCGTCACCACCAAGGAAGAGATCCGCGCCGAGGCCGAGCGCCGCGGCCTGGCGGTGGCCAAGAAGCCCGACTCGCACGACATCTGCTTCATCGCCGACGGCGACACCCAGGGCTTCCTCGCCCGGCGCCTCGGCCGCTCCGAGGGCGACATCGTCGACGAGTCCGGCGCGAAGATCGGCACGCACGAGGGGGCGTACGGCTTCACCATCGGCCAGCGCAAGGGCCTGCGCATCGGCACCCCGGCGCCCGACGGCAAGCCGCGCTACGTCCTCGACATCTCGCCGGTGGACAACACCGTGACCGTCGGCCCGGCGTCCGCCCTGGACGTCGGCGCCCTCACCGCGATCAAGCCCCGCTGGTGCGGCGCCGCCCCTGCCGGCCCCGGCACCTACACGGCCCAGCTGCGCGCCCACGGCGGCGAGACCGAGGTGAGGGCCGAGGTCGTCGACGGCCGCCTGGAGGTCACCTTCGCCGAGCCGGTCCGCGGCGTCGCCCCCGGGCAGGCGATCGTGCTGTACGACGGCACGCGCGTGGTGGGCTCGGCGACGATCGCCTCGACGACCCGCGCGGCGGCGGGCGTGGCCTGACCCCGCCCGCGGTACCCGGGGCCCGGCTCCACGCGCGCGTGGAGCCGTACCGCCCCTCTCAGCCCCGGCTGAAGAACTCCGTCAGCACCGGCGCCAGCACGTTCGGCTCCACCATGTGCGTCTGACCCTGGAGCGTGCGGTAGGTGCCCTCGGGGACGGAGTCCGCGATCGCCCGGGCCGCCTCGCGCAGCCACTCGGGGCTCGCGTCGCCCGCCACCGCCAGGACGGGGACGCCGACCGAGCCCAGCCGGGAGCGGGGGACGGTGCCGTCGCCCATCACGGCGTCGTCGTAGGCGAGGCTCGGGGCCATCGCCTCCATCCCGGCCCACATGGGGGACTGGCGGGCGCCCTGGATCATGCCCTCGGCGAGACCCGTCAGCCGCAGGAACAGCTCGACCGCGTCCCCGCGCCGCCCCTCGCCGAGCGCCTGTGTCAGCCGCTCGGTGTACCGCGCCCGTTCCCCCGCGCCCTCCTCGGACATCGCGAAGGGCGCCTCGTAGACGGCCACGCGCCGCACCGGCAGTCCGCTCGCCGCCGCCTCCAGCGCCAGCGCCCCGCCCGAGGAGATGCCGTACAGATGGGCCTCGCCGCCCACCGCCTCGATCACCGCGGCCAGGTCCTCGACCTCACGCTCCACGGCGTACGGAGCCGTGTCCGCACTCGCGCCGCGGCCCCGGCGGTCGTACACCACGGCCTGGAAACGCTCCGAGAGGGACACGGCCAGCGGCGCCAGCGTGCCGCCGGTCGACATCGCGCCGCTCACGAGGACGACCGCGGGGCCCTGCCCGGTGCTCTCGTAGGCGATGCGGGTGCCGTCGCGCGAAAGAGTCTTCTTGTCCATGCTCATGCAGACTGCCGCACGCCGGGGTGTTCATCGATGAGGCGGGCGGCGCGTCAGCCGATCAGAACACTTCCACTTCGTAGAAGCACAGGTGGTCCCTGATCTCGGCCACGTCCGGCTTGGGGTCCGGATACGCCCAGACGAGGTCCGCCGCGTCCGGCAGCGACCAGTAGGAGGCGGTGCCCTTGAACGGGCAGTACGTCTGCGTGCCGGACGGCGTCAGCAGATCCAGGCGCACGTCCTCGGGGGGGATGTAGTACCGCTCGGGACAGCCCGTCTCGCGCAGCACCAGCGCCCGGTCGCTCTCGGCCAGCACCTGCCCGCCGTGCACCACCCGCACGTGCCCGCCGCTGCGCTCGATGGTGATGCGATGCCCTCTGGTCACGATCGCCCCTCCCCGGGTAGCCGACTCCTGAGGTACAGCGCACGCTGAAGCGGAGTTCTTCCCTCGCCGCAGGAGGCCCCCATGCGCGCCACGGAACCGGCCGGAAACCGCTCCCGCCTGCTGCACCAGGTCCGGTACGCCCTGCGCCACCCGGAACGGGTGCCCGCGCACGCCCGGCGCGCGGTGCGGGACGCCTGGCTCCGGCTGCGCCACCCCGACCACATCGCCTACTACCGGGCCGTGATGGCCTCGGACGCGGCCCGCAGCACCGAGGCGGCGGTCGGGCACAACCCCTCGCGCGCACAGTGGGCACGCATCGGGCGCATGCAGTTCGACTACCTGGTGGGCCACGGCCTCCGGCCGCACCACCGGATGCTGGAGATCGGCTGCGGCAACCTGCGCGCCGGGCGGCTGTTCATCGACCACCTCGACACCGGGCACTACTACGGCATCGACATCTCGCCGCACATCCTGCTCGCCGCCCAGGACACCCTCGTGGCCGAGAAGCTCCAGCCCAAACTGCCCTACCTGGTGCTCGCCGACGACCTCACCTTCGCCTTCCTGCCGGACGCGCACTTCGACGTCGTGCACGCGCACAGCGTCTTCTCGCACTCACCGCTGCACGTCATCGAGGAGTGCTTCGCGCACGTGGGCCGGATCCTCGCGCCCGGCGGGTTCTTCGACTTCACCTTCGACCGCACCGAGGGCGAGGAGCACCAGGTCCTGCACGAGGACTTCTACTACCGGACGCGGACCCTGACCGACCTCGCCGCGCGGCACGGCCTGTCCGCCCGGTTCATGGACGACTGGGAGCGCCTCCCGCACCGGCAGTCCAAAATGCGGCTCACCGTCTCGGCGGACCGGGCCCGTACGGTGGGCTCATGAACATCTGTGTCTTCCTGTCCGCCGCCGACCTCGACGAGCGCTACACCCGCCCCGCGCGGGAGTTCGCCGAACTGCTGGGCAAGGGCGGTCACACGCTGGTGTGGGGCGGCTCCGACGTCGGCCTCATGAAGGTGGTCGCCGACGGGGTGCAGGAGGCCGGCGGCCGGCTGGCCGGCGTCTCCGTGCAGTTCCTGGCGGCCAAGGCCCGCCCGGGCGTCGACGAGATGGTGATCGCCAAGGACCTCGCCGAGCGCAAGAAGCTGCTCCTGGAGCGCGCCGACGCCGTGGTGATCATGGTCGGCGGCACGGGCACGCTCGACGAGGCGACCGAGATCCTGGAACTGAAGAAGCACGGCCACACCGACAAGCCGGTGGTGCTGCTCAACACCGCGGGCTTCTACGACGGCCTGAAGGAGCAGTTCCGCCGCATGGACGCCGAGGGCTTCCTGCCCCGGCCGCTCACCGACCTGGTGTTCTTCGCCGAGGAGCCGGTGGGGGCGCTGGCGTATCTGGAGGAGAGCCGGGGCATCGCGTGACCCGGCGCTGATGCGAGCATGGCCGCATGGCAACTCATGTGATCACCGGAGCCGGTTCCGGCATCGGCGCGGCCGTGGCCCGCCGCCTGCACGCGCGCGGGGACGACCTCGTGCTGCACGCGCGCGACGCGGGCCGCGCGAAGGAGCTGGCGGCCGAGTTCCCCGGGGCGAGGACCCTGGTCGGCGACCTCGCCGAACCCGACAGGCTGTCCTGGGCCTTCTCCCACCAGTCGCTGCCGGACCGCGTGGACTCGCTGCTGCACATCGCCGGCGTCGTCGACCTCGGCCCGGTCGGCGAGCTCACCCCGAAGGCCTGGCGCCACCAGCTCAACGTCAACCTGATCGCCCCCGCCGAGCTGACCCGGCACTTCCTGCCCCAACTGCGCGCCGCCCGCGGCCACGTGCTGTTCGTCAACTCCGGCGCCGGGCTCAACGCGCACGCCGGCTGGTCCGCCTACGCGGCCTCCAAGCACGGCCTGAAGGCCCTCGCCGACTCCCTGCGCCACGAGGAGCACGCGGCCGGGGTCCGCGTCACCTCGGTCTACCCCGGCCGCACGGCCAGCCCCATGCAGGCCAAGGTCCACCAGCAGGAGGGCAAGGAGTACGACGCCTCGAAGTGGATCGACCCGGAGTCGGTCGCCACGACGATCGTCATGGCCCTGGATCTGCCGCGGGACGCGGAGGTCAACGACCTCACGGTGCGACCGGGAGGCTGACCCCGCCCAAGGGGCTGCGTAGGCTTCTCCGGTGAGCGAAAACAGCCAGTTCAGGTTCGGCGCCGCCACCGGCGTGGGCTCCATGCCGGGCGGCGACGCCCGTGAGGCCGCCAAGACCGTCACCGGCACCTTCGAGGACTTCCCCTTCCTGCCCGAACTGCCCGCCCGGGGCCCCGGCGCGGACATGATCGGACGGACCGCCGGCCTGCTCGTCGAGCTGTACGCGCGCGTGGAGCCCAGCGGATGGCGCCTCGGGGACCGGCCGGGCCGCGACACCAAGCGGGCCCGCTCCTGGCTCGGCGAGGACCTCGACGCCCTGGAGGAGTTCACGCAGGGCTACGAGGGACCGCTGAAGGTCCAGGCCGTCGGCCCGTGGACCCTCGCGGCCAACCTGGAGCTGCGGGGCGGGGAGGCCGCCCTGTCCGACCCCGGTGCCTGCCGCGACCTCGCCGCCTCCCTCGCCGAGGGACTGCGCCAGCACCTGGCCGAACTGCGGCGGCGGATCCCCGGCGCGCAGCTCGTCCTCCAGCTCGACGAGCCCTCCCTCACCGCCGTGCTGCGCGGCCAGGTGAAGACCGCCAGCGGCTACCGCACGCACCGGGCCGTCGACCGGCAGGTCGTCGAGCAGACGCTGCGCGACCTCGTCGCGACGCACACCGACGGCCCGGTCGTGGTCCACTCCTGCGCCCCCGACGTGCCGTTCGCCCTGCTGCGCCGGGCCGGGGCGGCCGCCGTCTCCTTCGACTTCTCGCTGCTCACCGAGCGTGACGACGACGCGATCGGGGAGGCCGTGGAGGCCGGGACCCGGCTGTTCACCGGTGTCGTCCCCGGCACCGAGGTCCCATTGTCAGACCCTGCCGGTAGCGTCATGGGTGTCAGGACGCTGTGGCGCAGGCTGGGGCTGTCTCCGGGGCTTCTCGCGGAGGCGGTCACGGTCACCCCGGCGTGCGGACTCGCGGGGGCCTCCCCGGGGTACGCGCGCACGGCTCTCGCGCACTGCGCCAGGGCGGCGAGATCCCTCGCGGACAACCCAGAGTAACGGGAGGACGACACGGTGGCCGGCGACAAGCAAGCGGAGACGACGACGGTGCCCGCCGAGGCACGGGAGAAGCACGCGCGCCTCGCGGAGCAGATCGAGGAGCACCGCTTCCGCTACTACGTGAAGGACGCTCCCGTCGTCAGCGACGCGGAGTTCGACCAGCTGCTGCGCTCCCTGGAGGCACTGGAGGAGGAGTACCCGGAGCTGCGCACCCCGGACTCGCCGACCCAGAAGGTCTCCGGCTCCTACGAGACGGAGTTCACGGCGGTCAAGCACCGCGAGCGCATGCTCTCGTTGGACAACACGTTCAACGACGAGGAGATGGCCGCCTGGACCGAGCGCATCGCGAGGGAACTGGGCGAGCAGACGTACCACTTCCTGTGCGAGCTCAAGGTCGACGGCCTCGCCGTGAACCTCACCTACGAGCACGGCCGCCTCACCCGCGCGGCCACCCGCGGCGACGGCCGCACCGGTGAGGACATCACCCCGAACGTGCGCACGATCGCCGAGATCCCCGAGCGCCTCAAGGGCGATGCCGTCCCCGACCTCGTGGAGATCCGCGGCGAGGTCTACTTCCCGATGGAGAAGTTCCAGGAGCTCAACGCCCGCCTGGTGGAGGCCGGGGACAAGCCCTTCGCCAACCCGCGCAACGCGGCGGCCGGTTCACTGCGCCAGAAGGACCCGCGCGTGACGGCCACCCGCCCCCTGCACATGGTGGTGCACGGCATCGGCGCCCTGGAGGGCTACACCGGCCTGACCCGCCTCTCCCAGGCCTACGACCTCCTCAAGACCTGGGGCCTGCCCACCTCCCGGCACAACAAGGTGGTCGACGACCTGGAGGGCGTCCGGGAGTTCATCGCCTACTTCGGCGAGAACCGCCACTCCGTGGAGCACGAGATCGACGGCGTGGTCGTCAAGCTCGACCAGATCCCCCTCCAGGGCCGCCTCGGCTCCACCTCGCGCGCCCCGCGCTGGGCGATCGCCTACAAGTACGCGCCGGAGGAGGTCAACACCAAGCTCGTCAACATCCGCGTGGGCGTGGGCCGCACCGGCCGCGTCACCCCGTACGCCCAGGTCGAGCCGGTCACGGTCGCGGGCTCCGAGGTCGAGTTCGCCACGCTGCACAACCAGGACGTCGTCAAGGCCAAGGGCGTCCTCATCGGGGACACGGTCGTGCTGCGCAAGGCCGGTGACGTCATCCCGGAGATCCTCGGCCCCGTCGCCGATCTGCGCGACGGCAGCGAGCGCGAGTTCGTGATGCCGGGCGAGTGCCCCGAGTGCGGCACACCGCTGCGGCCGATGAAGGAGGGCGACGTCGACCTGCGCTGCCCCAACGCCCGCACCTGCCCCGCCCAGTTGCGCGAGCGCCTGTTCTACCTCGCCGGCCGCAAGGCCCTAGACATCGAGCACTTCGGCTACGTCGCCGCCGCCGCTCTCACCGCCCCCCTGGAGCCCGAGACCCCGCCCCTGGTCGACGAGGGCGACCTGTTCGACCTCACCATCGAACAGCTGCTGCCCATCAAGGCGTACGTCCTCGACCCGGACAGCGGACTGCCCAAGCGCGACCCCAAGACCGGCGAGGAGAAGGTCGCCACGATCTTCGCCAACCAGCAGGGCGAGCCCCGCAAGAACGCGGTCGCCATGCTGGAGAACATCGCCGCGGCCAAGGAGCGCCCCCTCGCCCGCGTCATCACGAGCCTGTCGATCCGTCACGTCGGGCCCGTCGCGGCCGAGGCGCTGGCCCGCGAGTTCCGCTCGATCGAGCGGATCGACCAGGCGACCGAGGAGGAACTGGCGGTCACCGAGGGCGTCGGACCGACCATCGCCGCCTCCCTCAAGCAGTGGTTCGCCGAGGACTGGCACCGCGACATCATCCGCAAGTGGAAGGCCGCCGGCGTCCGCATGGAGGAGGAGAGCACCGGCGAGGACGAGGGGCCGCGCCCCCTCGAAGGCCTCACCGTCGTCGTCACCGGCACCCTCGAACACTTCACGCGGGACGGCGCCAAGGAGGCGCTGCAGAGCCGCGGAGCGAAGGTGACCGGCTCGGTTTCGAAGAAGACCTCGTTCGTCGTGGTGGGGGACAGCCCCGGGTCGAAGTACGACAAGGCGATGCAGCTGAAGGTTCCGGTTCTGAACGAGGACGGTTTCGGGGTCCTGCTGGAGCAGGGACCGGACGCGGCGGCCGAAGTCGCTCTTTCGGCCGAGGAGTAGCGGTTGAAGGCCACCCGTTCGGCGCATACCAGATGCATACGGGTGGCCGGGGCGCATTCGGGCAACCGTCGGCGACCGCTGCCCCTGGAAGCCTTCTGCGGCCTAGTGTTGAGATGTGCGCCTGCCGTGCCCAGCTGCGGTCGGGGCATCGTCGTGCTCGCGCGGAGCGCGGGGAAGGGTTTTCGGGCGCGGACCGTTGAGGGTTGTCGGGCACCGGGCCGCGGGGCGTGGGCACCGCCGGCTGTGAGAGGGACGGGAATGGAACCGACCGAGAGCGCCGTGCCGGGCTCACGGCTGCGTCTGCGCCGCATGGCGGTCGCATGGCGTGCAGTCCGTGGGACCGGGCGGCCGGTGGGACGTCCGGGTGCACAGGCGCGCGCCGTCGGACAGTACACCCCGCGGGAGCGGCCAGGCGCCGGGCGCGCCGCCGACGGTCCCGGCGCACAGCCGGCCTCCGAGCACCCGCCCGGACCGGCCGGTGCCGAGGCGGACGGCGAACGGCACCACTCCTGGCCCGCGTTGCCCGCGGCCGTCGTCGCGGCGGCCGGGTTCGTCCTGGGCGCCGGTTTCTACCGCGCCTTCACGGACGGTCACGCGCTGTTCCCGTCCGGCACGGCGGGCTGGGCACTGGCCGTGCTGACCGGCGTCATCGTCGGCCACCTCGTGATGCTGGGCCGCTCCCGCTGGTGGGGCGGCACCGGCTCGGGCGCCGCCCTCACCCTCGCCGTGCTGCTGCTCTACGGCTGGGTTCCGGCCGGCCTCGTCAGCCTGACGGTCGTGGTGCTCGTCGGGATAGCCCGCCGCAACCGCTGGCGCCAGGGTGTGCTGCACGGCGCGGCCGACCTCCTCGGCATCGGCGCCGGCGCACTGGTGCTGCGCGCGTTCGGGAACGTGCCGTCCGTCGAGTCCCCGGCCGAGCCCGCCGCCTGGACCCTCGCCACCGCGCTCCAGGTCGCCCTGGTCGCCGCCGCCTATCTGACGGTCACCCGCGTCCTGCTCTGGTACCTGCACGCCCCGCGTCCCGGCCTGCCCACCGTCGCCCGCACCGCCCTGGTCCGACACGGCCTGGTCGCGATCGCGCTGCTGGGGATCGCGCCGCTGGTCTGCGTGGTCGGCGTGGCCAAGCCGATCCTGCTGCCGCTGTTCGCCATCCCGCTCATCGCCCTGGACTCCACCCTGTGGATAGCCCGGGCCCGGGCGGAGGAGCAACTGCGCGACCCGCTGACCGGGCTCCCCAACCGCCAGTGGCTGCTGGAGCGCATCTGGACCGCGCTGGACGACGCGGAGCGGATCAACGCCCGCGCCGCGCTGATGCTGATCGACCTCGACCGCTTCCGGTCGGTCAACGACACGCTCGGTCATCTCGCCGGTGACCGGCTGCTGTTGCAGATCGCTGACCGGCTGCGGGTGGCGCTGCCGCGCGGGGCGGAGGCCGCCCGGCTCGGCGGGGACGAGTTCGCCGTCTTACTGCCCGTCGCGGACTCCACCACCTCCGCGACCCGTATCGCCCGCAACCTCGTCACCGCGCTCAGCTCCCCCCTCGACCTCGACGGCCTGACCCTCGTGCTGGAGGCCAGCGCCGGAGTCGCCGTCTTCCCCGACCACGCCCTGGACGCCGAAGGGCTGCTGCGGCGGGCGGACGTGGCGATGTACCAGGCGAAGCGGGACCGCACCGGCGTGGAGGTCTACGAGTCCAAGCGCGACTCCAACACCCCCGACCGCCTCGGTCTGCTGGGCGATCTGCGCCGCGCCCTCGACGCCCACGAGGTGCATCTGCACTACCAGCCCAAGGTCCGCTTCGACGGCCAGGTCGCGGGTCTGGAGGCCCTGGTCCGCTGGGTGCACCCCGAGCGGGGCAAGGTGCCGCCGGACGAGTTCATAGCGATCGCCGAGTCCTCGGGGCTGATGCCCCACCTCACTGAATACGTGCTGGAGACCGCGCTCGGCCAGGTCGCGCGCTGGCGGGAGCAGGGCCTGTTCGTGCCGGTCGCGGTGAACGTCTCACCGCGCGATGTGCACACCCCGGGCTTCGCCGGCTCGGTCGCCGCCCGGCTGGCCCGGCACGGCGTCCCGGCGGGAGCGCTCCAACTGGAGATCACCGAACACGTGCTCCTGGAGGACCCGCAGCGCGCCGCCGACACCCTCAACCAACTGACCGCGCACGGCGTGAAGATGTCCCTGGACGACTTCGGGACGGGCTACTCCTCGCTCGTGCACCTGCGCCGGCTCCCGGTCAGCGAGCTGAAGATCGACCGTTCGTTCGTGGCCCGGCTCGCCGTCGACACCGAGGACGCGGAGATCGTCCGCTGCACCGTCGACCTCGCCCACTCCCTCGGTCTGCTCGTCGTCGCCGAGGGCGTCGAGGACGACGAGACCTGGGAGAGACTGCGCGACCTCGGCTGTGACGCCGTACAGGGCTGGCTGGTGGCGGCGGCGATGCCGCCTGAGGAGACCACCGCGTGGCTGCGGGCGCGGGGCCCGCGGGGGTGGCAGCGACCGCGCGCCGCGCTGCCGGCGGCGACGGCCGACGAGTAGGCCCCCCGCTGCCGCGCCCGGCCGTGGCGCACCTCCCGGGGTGAGCGGTCAGTTCGTGCCCTGCGGCGCGAAGTGGCCGATGAACAGCGCCAGCCGACGCTCGTGCGCCTCCTCGGGCAGCCGGCCGCTGCGCATCAGGGTCACCAGACCGTGCAGCCCGGCCCAGTACGTCTCCGTCAGTGCTCCGGTGTCCTCGCCCTCGGCCGCGATCGGCCGGACGGCCTGCAACAGCTCGCCGAAGGCGTCCTGGAGGGCCGCCGGCGCCTCGGGGGTGGCGAAGGGCAGGTCCACGTCGAGGGTGAAGATCACGTCGTAGAGCGCGGGCCGCCGCCGGGCGAAGGCGGTGTACGCGCGGCCCACCGCCGCCAGCGCCTCACGGGCGCCGGCGGCCGCCGTGCGCGCCGCCCGCAGCTCGTCGGCCAGCTCCGCGCAGCCCTGGACCGCCACCGCCGCCATGATCGCGCCCTTGCCCTTGAAGTGGCTGTAGAGGACGGGCTGGCTGTACTCGATCTCGTCGGCGAGCCGCCGCGTGGTCACCGCGTCCCAGCCCTCCGCCTCGGCCAGTTCCCGCGCGGCCGTCACGATCATCCGCTCGCGTTCCGCTCGTTCGCGCTCCCGGCGCGTCTGGATCGTCATAACCGGAATCCTAGCACCGCTAGCGATCCTGTCGGCGCTCTGCTAGCTTCGCTCTTGCCCCTAGCGCTGCTAGCAAACGGAGAAGCACATGACCGTCACCGCGTACACCCTGGCCGTCGTGCTCAACCTGTTCTGCCTGTTCCTCGGCTACCGGTTCCTGTTCCGGCCCGCCGCCTCCGCCGCCGGGTACGGCGTTCCGGCCGACCCCGGTGGCGACGCCGGCGCCTACCTGACGATCAAGGGCCTCAGGGACGGCACCCTCGGAGTGGTCGGCCTGGCGCTGCTCGCCTTCGCGGGGGCCGGGGCCGAGGCCTGGTTCATGCTCGCCGTGGCACTCGTCCCCCTCGGCGACACCCTGATCGTGCTGCGCCACGGCGGTGCGAAGGCGGTGGCCTTCGGCATCCACTTCGCCACGGCGGTCGTCGTCCTGATCAGTGCCGGCCTGCTCTTCGCGGTCTGAGCGCGCCCCCGGGAGCCTCCGGGACGCCAAACCGTTTCACGGGCACGGCCCCTCGCCCCATAGGATTGGCCCAAACCCATTCACTCACCCCAGAGGATCGCTGCATGCCTGGCATCACGCGCGAGGAGGTCGCCCACCTCGCCCGGCTGGCGCGTCTGGAGCTGAAGCCCGAAGAGCTCGACCACTTCGCGGGACAGCTGGACGACATCATCGGCGCGGTCGCCCGCGTCAGTGAGGTCGCCGACCAAGACGTACCGCCGACCTCGCACCCGCTCCCGCTGACGAACGTCATGCGCGCGGACGAGGTCCGTCCGTCGCTCACCCCCGAGCAGGCGCTCTCCGGCGCCCCGGCCCAGGAGCAGCAGCGTTTCAAGGTGCCGCAGATCCTGGGGGAGGACTAACCGCCATGACGGACAACGTCAACATCATCAAGCTCACGGCCGCCGAGACCGCCGCGAAGATCGCCTCCGGCGAGCTCACCGCGGTCCAGGTCACCGAGGCCCACCTCGCCCGCATCGAGGCCGTCGACGAGAAGGTGCACGCCTTCCTGCACGTCGACCGGGAGGGCGCGCTCGCCCAGGCCCGTGCCGTCGACGAGAAGCGGGCCAGGGGCGAGAAGCTCGGCCCCCTGGCCGGCGTCCCGCTCGCGCTGAAGGACATCTTCACCACCGAGGGCGTGCCCACGACCGTCGGCTCGAAGATCCTCGAGGGCTGGATCCCGCCGTACGACGCGACCGTCACCCAGCGGCTCAAGGCCGCCGACGTCGTCATCCTCGGCAAGACCAACATGGACGAGTTCGCCATGGGGTCCTCCACCGAGAACAGCGCCTACGGCCCCACCGGCAACCCCTGGGACCTCACCAGGATCCCCGGCGGCTCCGGTGGCGGTTCCTCCGCCGCGCTCGCCTCCTTCCAGGCGCCGCTGGCCATCGGCACCGACACCGGCGGCTCCATCCGCCAGCCCGCGGCCGTCACCGGCACGGTCGGCGTGAAGCCGACCTACGGCGCGGTCTCCCGCTACGGCATGGTGGCGTTCTCCTCCTCCCTCGACCAGGGCGGCCCCTGTGCCCGCACGGTCCTGGACGCGGCCCTGCTGCACGAGGTCATCGCCGGGCACGACCCGCTCGACTCCACCTCCATCGACGAGCCCGTCCCGGCGGTCGTCGAGGCCGCCCGCAACGGCTCGGTCGAGGGCATGCGCGTCGGCGTCGTCAAGCAGTTCCGCGGCGAGGGCTACCAGGCCGGCGTCATCCAGCGGTTCGACGAGTCCGTCGCGCTGCTCAAGGAGCTGGGCGCCGAGATCGTCGAGCTGGACTGCCCGTCCTTCGACCTGGCGCTGTCGGCGTACTACCTGATCGCGCCGAGCGAGTGCTCCTCCAACCTCGCCCGCTTCGACGGCCTGCGCTACGGCCTGCGGACCGGCGACGACGGCACGCGCTCCGCCGAGGAGGTCACCTCGCTGACCCGTGAGGCCGGCTTCGGCCCCGAGGTGAAGCGCCGCGTCATGCTCGGTACCTACGCCCTGTCGAGTGGCTACTACGACGCCTACTACGGCAGCGCCCAGAAGGTCCGCACGCTCATCAAGCAGGACTTCGACAAGGCGTTCGAGCAGGTCGACGTGATCGTCTCCCCGACGACCCCGACCACCGCCTTCCCGATCGGTGAGCGCGCCGACGACCCGATGGCGATGTACCTCGCCGACCTGTGCACCATCCCGACCAACCTGGCGGGCAACGCGGCCATGTCGCTGCCGTGCGGCCTCGCCCCGGAGGACAACCTCCCGGTCGGTCTGCAGATCATCGCCCCCGTCATGAAGGACGACCGCCTGTACAAGGTGGGTGCCGCCGTCGAGGCCGCCTTCGTGGAAAAGTGGGGCCACCCGCTGATCGAGGAGGCTCCGTCGCTGTGAGCGCACTGTCCAAGGCCAAGGGCTTCAAGAAGTCCAAGTCCGGTCTGTACATCTCGATGGCCACGTCGGCGTTCGGCGCCGTCGGGGTCTACAAGCAGATCAAGAAGGCCCGCGGAGACAACGACACGCTGCGGCTGCTCGACGCCGTCGTGACCGGAGCCGCGGTCGTCACCAACCTGGCCATTCTCTATCGCGAGCTGAAGCAGCTGGGCGACGACGACGTTCTGCTGGGCTGAGAGGGAAGTACTCACCGTGACCACCACGACCGACCTGGTGTCGTACGAGGACGCACTCGCGTCGTACGACCCCGTCATGGGCCTCGAGGTCCATGTCGAACTCGGCACCAAGACCAAGATGTTCTGCGGCTGCTCGACCGCCCTCGGCCAGGACGCCAACACGCAGACCTGCCCGGTCTGCCTGGGCCTGCCCGGCGCGCTCCCGGTCGTCAACGCGACCGGCGTCGAGTCCGCCATCAAGATCGGCCTCGCGCTGAACTGCGAGATCGCCGAGTGGTGCCGCTTCGCCCGGAAGAACTACTTCTATCCGGACATGCCGAAGAACTTCCAGACCTCCCAGTACGACGAGCCGATCGCCTTCAACGGCTACCTCGACGTGCAGCTGGAGGACGGCGAGACCTTCCGCGTGGAGATCGAGCGCGCCCACATGGAGGAGGACACCGGCAAGTCGACCCACGTCGGCGGCGCCACCGGCCGTATCCACGGCGCGTCCCACTCCCTGCTGGACTACAACCGCGCCGGCATCCCGCTCATCGAGATCGTCACCAAGCCGATCGAGGGCGCCGGCGAGCGGGCCCCCGAGGTCGCGCGGGCGTACGTCCGTGAGCTGCGCGAGGTCATCCGCGCGCTCGGCGTCTCCGAGGCCCGCATGGAGATGGGCCAGATGCGCTGCGACGTGAACCTGTCGCTGCGCCCGCACGGCACCGAGAAGTTCGGCACCCGTTCGGAGACGAAGAACGTCAACTCGCTGCGGTCCGTGGAGCGCGCGGCCCGCTTCGAGATCCAGCGGCACGCGGCCGTGCTCTCCTCGGGCGGCACGATCATCCAGGAGACCCGGCACTTCCACGAGGACACGGGGTCCACGACCTCGGGCCGGGTGAAGGAGGAGGCCGAGGACTACCGGTACTTCCCGGAGCCCGACCTCGTCCCGGTGGCCCCATCGCGCGCGTGGGTCGAGGAGATCCGCTCCGGGCTGCCCGAGCTGCCGCTGGTCCGCCGCAACCGGCTCCGCGAGGAGTGGGGCATCTCCGGCACCGACATGCAGGCGATCCTCAACGCCGGTGCGCTGGAGCCGATCGTCGCCACCATCGAGGCCGGGGCCGACGCCGCCTCCGCCCGCAAGTGGTGGATGGGCGAGCTGGCCCGCAGCGCCAACGAGTCGGGCAAGGCGCTCGACGAGCTGGCGATCACGCCGCAGCAGGTGGCCCGGGTCACCGAGCTCGTCGCGAAGGGCGACCTGAACGACAAGCTGGCCCGTCAGGTCATCGAGGGCGTCCTCGCGGGCGAGGGCACCCCGGACGAGGTCGTCGACAAGCGCGGTCTGAAGGTCGTCTCCGACGAGGGCGCCCTCACCACCGCCGTCGAGGAGGCCATCGCCGGCAACCCGGCCATCGCGGACAAGATCCGCGGCGGCAAGGTGGCGGCGGCCGGCGCCCTGGTCGGCGCGGTCATGAAGGCGACCCGGGGTCAGGCCGACGCGGCGCGCGTCAAGGAGCTCATCCTGGAGAAGCTGGGCGTCAGCGAGGGCTGACCTCCCGTGGACCCGAGGAGGGGGGACGCACCGGACCCGGTGCGTCCCCCCTCGTCATTCATTCAGAGGCGGCGGCCGACGACCCGGACGAAGCCCAGCGTCTGGCCCCGGTCGAGGCGCAGCATCTCGGCGCACTGCCCGGCCATCCGCACGTGCCACGCGTCGGTGTGCTCCTCGGCCACGATCTCGCACCAGCGCAGCCAGTCGCGCCAGCCGTCCTGGAGCCAGTCGGCCGTCTCGACCTCCACGGCACCGCTGCGGGTCCAGTGGCGCCGCCACCAGGCCGCCGTGTGGAAACACCAGAAGTCGGGCTCCCAGTACGGCTCGAGGTGCTCCGGCGGCTCGACACCGTCGATCTCCTCGCGCAGCGCCGGTACGACGACGCCGATCCGCCCGCCGGGCTTCAGCAGCCGCGTCAGCCCGGACAGGTACAGGTCGTCCGTGCCGAAGTACTGGTAGGCGTCGATCGAGACGATCGTGTCGAAGCTGTTCTCGCCGAACGGCAGGTCGTGCGCCTCGGCGAGCACGGGCAGGACGCGGTCGGCGACGCCCGCCTCGGCGATGCGCCCGGCGTTCTCACCGGGCTTGATCCACAGGTCGGCGGCGGTGACCTGGGCGTCGTACTCCTTGGCGAGGAAGATCGACGTCATGGCCCGGCCGCAGCCCAGGTCGAGCACGCGGGATCCGGGACGCAGGGCGTCGGGTCCCAGGGCGGGGGCCAGCCACTCCAGCAGCCACAGCGCGTGCGGGCCCATCTGGTTGTCGACCGTCCAGCGGGCGTCGTAGCCGTTGCTGCGCGGGTAGCCGGGGTGGCTCACACGGTCAGCGAGGGGGTCGTTCGAGGTCCGGGAAGTGATGTCCGGCATCGGTGAACGGGCTCCTTGAGTCCTTGAGGAAGAAAGGGAAGGCGTCGGAGCTCGGTCGGACCGTCAAACAATGCACCTGCTTCGGCCGGGCGGCGGGGGACCGCCGCGGTTTCCTCGGACCGGCGGACGCTAACAGCCGGCCCCCGGGCCCCGCACCCGGTTTTCCCCACCCGGCGCGCTACCGTCTCGGCCATGAGTGGACGTCCTGATTCCGACACCGGTCCGCGGACAGCGGACCTGGAGGCGGCCGCCGGCCAGGACGAGGCGGACGACCCCGTGGACGACGCACGCCGGGCCCGCTGGACGGCGCTGGGCACCGGCGCCGCACTGACCCTGGCCGGCCTGGCGGCGGCCCTGCTCCGCCTCCTCCGGTCCGCCCCGGCGCTCGTCCCGGCCGCGTACGCCGGCGGGGCCGCCGTCTGCGCTGCCGCCGCCGTGCTGGGCGCCCGCGGCCGGACCCGGCGCGCGCTGTGGCTGTTGGTGGCAGGGGTGATGGTGATGGCGCTGGGGGACCAGTTCGACTGATTCCGGCCGCTGTGAACAAGCCCACGAAACCGACAAATGATCTCGTGAGCCTGTAAGAGTGGCAAGACATTGCTCATGCGTTCTTTGCTGGCCGTTCAGTTCATGTACGACTGTTCCCGGTCAAAGATCCACACAAGGCGACTCCGGGAGCACGTTTCGTGGCAGCCCTCGCACGCTGGTGTGTCCAGCGCCGTCTGCTCAGCGTCCTGCTGTGGCTCCTGGCGTTCGCGGGGGTCGCCGCGGGCGCCGCCGTCGCCGGCACCACGTACTCGAACGACTACCAGGTCCCCGGCACCGAGTCGGGCCGCGCCACCGAGCTGCTGCGTGAGGGCTTCCCGCAGCTCGGCGGGGACAGCGACACCGTCGTCTGGCACACCGCGTCCGGCAGCGTGCGCGCCGCCGACGTCGAGCAGACGATGTCCCGCACCCTGGACCGGATCGAGAACCTCCCGGGCGTGGCCTCGGTCGCCAGCCCCTACGACGGGCCGGGCACGGGCCGCGTCAGCGAGGACGGCCGCACGGCGTACGCCTCCGTCACCTTCGACGACCAGGCCGAGGACATCACCAAGGGCGAGGCGCAGGCCCTCGTCGACACCGCGAAGAGCGCCCGCTCCGACGGGCTCCAGGTGGAGCTGGGCGGCAGCGCGGTCGCGCTCACCGAGTCCTCCGGCGGGCACCTCGCCGAGATCGTCGGCGTGGTCGTCGCCGCGGTGGTGCTGTTCCTGGCCTTCGGCTCGCTCGCCGCGTCCCTGCTGCCCATCGCCACCGCCCTGGTCGGCGTCGGCACCGCCTACACCGGGATCGTGCTGCTCGGGCACGCCATGACCGTCGCCGACTTCGCACCCATGCTGGGCATGCTGATCGGGCTCGGCGTCGGCATCGACTACGCGCTGTTCATCGTCACCAGACACCGCCGCGGACTCAAACGCGGCCTGTCCGTCCCCGAGGCCGCCACCAACGCCGTCGCGACCACCGGACGTGCGGTCGTCTTCGCGGGTGCCACCGTTTGCATCGCCCTGCTCGGCATGCTGATCCTCCGGCTGAGCTTCCTCAACGGTGTCGCGATAGCGGCCAGCCTCACCGTGATCCTCACGGTCGCCGCCTCCGTGACCCTGCTGCCCGCCCTACTGTCCTTCATCGGCATGCGCGCGCTCAGCCGCCGCGAGCGCCGCCGCCTGGCCGAGCACGGCCCGGAACCCGAGATGCCCACCGGCTTCGCGGCCCGCTGGTCGGCCTTCGTGGAGCGCCACCCCAAGGTGCTCGGCGCGGTCGCCCTGGTCGTCATGGCCGTCCTCGCCCTGCCCACCTTCTCCCTGCACCTGGGCACCTCCGACCAGGGCAACGACCCGAAGACGGCCACCACACGGCAGGCGTACGACCTCCTGGCCGACGGCTTCGGCCCGGGTGTGAACGGCCCGCTCACCCTCGTCACCCGGGTCGACGGCGCCGACGACAGGCTCGCCCTGGACAACCTCGACGCCACCCTGCGCACCACCGACGGCGTCGCCGCCGTGACCCCCGTGACGTTCGACTCCGGCGGCCACACCGCGTACCTCACCGTCGTCCCCGAGTCCGCCCCGCAGTCGCAGCGGACCAGCGACCTCGTCGACCGGCTGCGCGGCGAGGTGCTGCCCCGCGCCGAGGCGGGCACCTCGCTCGACGTGCAGGTGGGCGGCATGACCGCCGGCTACGACGACTTCGCCGACGTCATCGTCTCCAAGCTGCCCGTCTTCGTCGGGGTCGTCATCGGCCTGGGCTGTCTGCTGCTCCTGCTCGCCTTCCGCTCCGTCGGCATCCCGCTGAAGGCCGCCGCGATGAACGTCGCCGCGGTGGCGTCGGCCTTCGGCGTGGTGGTGGCGATCTTCCAGTGGGGCTGGGGCAGCGAACTGCTCGGCCTCGGCAGCGCCGGGCCCATCGAGCCCTTCCTGCCCGTGATCATGGTGTCCGTGCTCTTCGGCCTCTCCATGGACTACCAGGTCTTCCTGGTCAGCCGGATGTACGAGGAGTGGCTGGAGACCGGCGACAACCGGCGGGCCGTGCGCGTCGGCCTCGCCGAGACCAGCCGGGTCATCAACTCGGCGGCGGTCATCATGATCTCCGTCTTCCTGGCGTTCGTACTCAGCGGCGACCGGGTGATCGCCATGTTCGGCATCGCCCTGGCCGCGGCCGTCGCCCTGGACGCCTTCGTCCTGCGCACCCTCCTGGTCCCGGCCCTGATGCACCTGCTCGGCGGCGCCAACTGGTGGCTGCCCCGCTGGCTGGACAAGCGCATGCCGCGCATCAGCATCGAGCCGCCCGAGAGCCGCGCCGCCCATGAGAGGCTGGCCGCCGCGACGGACGCCGAGGTGGCGGACGTCCTGGCGGAGGAGGAGCGACAGCGGGATGTACGCGATATCCCTGGGTGACGACGCCGAGCTGAGGCCCCTGGAGCCCTGGCACGCCGGAGAGTTCCTGGCCCACCTGGAGCGGGGGCGGGACTTCATCGGGCAGTACATCCCGTTCGGGACGACCGAGACGGACCTGCTCTCGGCCCGCGCGAAGCTCCAGCGCTACGCCGACATGCGCGCCGCAGACACGGGCTCCCTGCACGGCCTGTGGCTGAACGGCACGCTGGTGGGCGGCGTGCTGTTCCTGAACTTCGACGCGGCGACCGGCAACTGCGAGGTCGGCTGCTGGCTGGAGCCCGCCGGCACCGGCCGGGGCCTGGTCACCCGGGCGATGCGGGTCCTCATCGACTGGGCCGTCGAGGAGCGCGGCATCCACCGCGTCGAGTGGGTCGCCGCCTCCGGCAATCAGCCGAGCCTGAACGTGGCCCGGCGGCTCGGGATGACCCGTGACGGTGTGCGACGTGAGGCACACCCCTATGGTGGCGTACGGCACGACCTCGAAGTCTGGTCGGTGCTGGCGCCCGAGTGGCGCGCCGCACGCGCGCGTGCCGCTCACGACGATCATTAAGAGACTTCTCAGACAGCGACCCTACGGTGCGAGGCATGGCAACGAACGCAGTGGACGAGACCGAGGCCACCAAGGCCACGACCGACGAGAGGGCGGTGGACACCACCGAGTCCGACGAGACGCCCGAGACCGAGGTCCCGGCCACGGCCGAGGACACGCAGACCAGGGACGAGGGCCCCTCCGGCGTCGGCCAGGGCGCCGCCGCCGTGGTCTCGGCCGCACTGGGCGTCGTCTCGCTCACCGGCAGCTGGATCGGCACCGTGGCCTCCGCGCGCCAGAACCTCATCGGACAGCTGGAGACCGCGCAGAACGCGGGTGTGGCCCAGCAGATCCAGGCGGTCTACGGCGACGCCTGGCAGACCACCGCCCTGTGGGGCGGCCTGTTCGCGCTGTTCGCGCTGGTCGTCGGCGTCGTGACGCTCGCCCGCCCCGCGTTCGGCACGCCCGGCAGGGTCCAGGCCCCCTGGATCAAGTCCGTCGCCTGGGCCGGCGTCGCGCTCGGCGTCATCGGCCTGTTCCTGGCCGTGCTGAAGTACACCGGCATCCTGCTCGGACTGCCGTCCGCGAGCTGAACCGCCGCACGTCCTGAGGGGTCTCAGGGATTCCGTAAGCACCTTACGGAGCCCCCTGGGGCCCCTCAGCCGCGTCTAAGGCCCCTCGCACGGCCGAAGATGCGGAAGTCTCCCGATGTGGCCACCCCACCTGGGCGACGAGAGTTGAGGTCATCGCGGAGGAACCCTCCGTGACCGGCCCTCTCACGAAGGAAACACCATGTACGAGTACGAGCTCCAGCAGCTGCGCACCGCCGACCTCATCCGCCGCGCCGACCACCAGCGCATGGTCCGCGAGGCCGACCGGGCCCGCCGCGCGGCCCGCAGCTCAGCGGGCGAACACTCCGCCGAGCACGAGAGCCATAGCCGCCGTCTGGGGCGGCTCCGGTCCGCCCGGACGGCGTGAACAGCGGGGCGGGACCGGCCACCGCCGTGGCCGCCCGCACGACGGCGGCCGTCGTTCGCACCGCGACGACGGCCGCCGCCGCGGCGGTTCACCGGAAAACCGGTGCCACACCGTCGGACCCGCATGCGATGCTCGGGGCCGTGGAGACCAGGTCCGTCAGCCCCGTGTTCGTCGGTCGTGCCGAGGAACTGGGCACCCTGCACGACGCACTCGTCCGCGCCTGCGAGGGCGAGCCCCAGGCGCTGCTCATCGGCGGTGAGGCCGGGGTCGGCAAGACCCGCCTGGTCGAGGAGTTCGCCGCCGCCGCCCGCCGCGGCGGGGCGGTGGTCGCACTCGGCGGCTGCGTGGAGATCGGCGCCGACGGGCTGCCCTTCGCCCCTTTCTCCACCGCGCTGCGCGCACTGCGCCGCGCACTGCCCGGCGAAATGGCCGCCGCGGCCGCGGGCCAGGAGGAGGAACTGGCCCGGCTGCTGCCCGAACTGGGCGAGTCGGGCGCCGGGCGGCACGACGAGGACGGCATGGCCCGCCTCTTCGAGCTCACCGCACGCCTGCTGGAGCGCGTCGCCGCCGAACACACCGTCGTCCTCGCCCTGGAGGACCTGCACTGGGCCGACGCCTCCACCCGGTATCTGCTCTCCTACCTCTTCCGCACCCTGCGCACCGGCCGCCTCGTCGTCCTGGCCACCTACCGTTCCGACGACATCCACCGCCGCCACCCGATGCGGCCCCTGCTCGCCGAACTCGACCGGCTCCGCACGATCCGCCGCCTCGAACTCGCCCGCTTCAACCGCGACGAGGTGTGCCGCCAGGTCGCCGGGATCCTCGCCCAGGAGCCCGAGCCCGACCAGGTCGACGCGATCTTCGCACGCTCCGACGGCAACGCCTTCTTCGTCGAGGAACTCGCCGTCGCCGCCCACGAGGGCTGCCGCACCGGCCTGACCGACTCCCTGCGCGACCTGCTGCTCGTCCGCGTCGAGGGGATGCCGGAGCCCGCCCAGCAGGTCGCCCGGATCGTCGCCGAGGGCGGCTCCACCGTCGAGTACGGGCTGCTGGCCGCCGTCGCCCGGCTCACCGAGGACGACCTCATCGAGGCGCTGCGGGCCGCGGTGAACGCCGGCATACTCGCCCCCGCGCCCGGCGGCGACGGCTACCGCTTCCGGCACTCCCTGGTCCGCGAGGCCGTCAGCGACGATCTGCTCCCCGGCGAACGCTCCCGCCTCAACCGCCGCTATGCCGAAGCCCTGGAGAGCGACCCGGGCCTCGTCCCCGCCGACCAGCGGACCACCCGCCTGGCCAGCTACTGGTACCACGCCCACGACCCCGCCAAGGCCCTGCCCGCCGTCCTGGAAGCCTCCGTCTCGGCCCGCCGCCGGCACGCCTACGCCGAGCAACTGCGGCTGCTGGAGCGGGCGATGGAACTGTGGGACACCGCCCCCGAGGCCGTACGCCGCACCCTGCGCCCCGTCGACTGCGCCGAGGTCTATCCTCCCCTACTGCCTGAACGGCGTGGGGGGACCCCCAGCGGCTGCGACCCGGCCACCACCGCGCTGCGCCACCTGGACCTGCTGGCCGAGGCGGCCGTCGCGGGACGGCTCTGCGGGGAACGCGAACGCGCCCTGAAGATCACCAAGCGCGCCCTGCGGCTGCTCGACGAGGAGAACGACCCCCTGCGAGCGGCCTGGTTCTGGATCCAGCGCTCCCGGCTGGTGCAGGGGCTGGCCCGGGGTGACGGCTGGAAGGAGATCGCCACCGCCCAGGAGCTGGTCCGCGGCCTGCCGCCGTCCGAGGTGCACGCCGAGGTGCTGGCCACGGCCGCCCACTGGTCGATGCTCCACGAACCGGGGCCGGACGCCCTGACGGCGGCCGAACGGGCCGTCCAGTACGCGCGCATGGTCGGCGCCGACGACATCGAGTCCCACGCCCGGCTCACCCTCGGCGGACTCATGGTCGACGCCGGGCAGATCGACGCCGGGCTCCGCCACATGTACGACGTCAGGGACGAGGTGGTCACCCGGGGCCTCGCGGCGATCGTGGGCCGCAGCCATGTGAACCTGCCCTCCGTCCTCGAAGGCGTGGGCCGCTCCGAAGAGGCCGTCTCCATCCTGCGCGAGGGCCTGCGGCTCACCGGGGCGATGGGGCTGCGGGACGCCGAGGCCTGGATCTGGAGCAACCTCGCGGAGTCGCTCGTCTCCCTCGGCCGCTGGGACGAGGCCGCCGAGGCCGCCGGCAACGCCCAGCGCCGCGGCCAGACGGCCGGCCCGCACGGGTCCGGCGCCAACTGCCTTGCCTTCCTGGCGCTCGCCCGGGGGCAGGTGCCCGAGGCCGCCCGGTACCTCGCCCAGGGCCGCGCCGCCTACGGCCCGCACGACCCCATGCCGCAGCACGACCTGCCGATCTCCTGGCTCACCATCGCGCTCGCCGCCGCCGAGGGGCGCCTGGCCGACGCCCGCGCCGAACTGACCCGCACCCTCGCATCGGGCTTCCCGCTCGGCACCCAGCGCTACGCCTGGCCGCTGCTGCTCGAAGCGGCCACCGCCGAGGCCGACGCCCGGGCACTGCCCACCGCCCGCGAGGGCCGCGCGGAGGTTCTCCAGGGCGTCCTCGACGCCGCCAAGCGCCTCACCACCCATGCCCCCGTCTGGCTCGCCCACGAGCTGTGGGTCCGCGCCGAACTGAAGCGCGCCGAGGGCATGAGCGCCCCTGATGCCTGGTCGCGGGTGGTCACCGCCTTCGAACCCCTGGACCGGCCCTACGACCTCGCCCGCGTCCGGTACCGCCTGGCCGAGTCCCTGCTGACGGGCGGCGGCGAGGACGAGCGCGACCGCGCCACGGAACTGCTCCGCCTCGCCCGCACGGTCGCCCGTCACCTCGGGGCCCGGCCGCTCGCCGACGCCGCCACCGCGCTCGGCCGGCGCGCCCGCCTCCCGCTCACGCCCGCAGGCACACCGGGCCCGGCGCCGGCCGACCCCGTCCAGGCCCTCGGCCTCACCAGCCGGGAACAGGACGTACTGCGCCTGGTCGCCGCCGGGCACACCAACCGCCGGATAGCGCAGGAGCTGTTCATCTCGCCTAAGACCGCGAGCGTGCACGTCTCCAACATCCTCGGCAAGCTCGGTGTCTCCGGGCGGGGCGAGGCCGCCGCCGTGGCCCACCGGCTGGGACTGTTCCCGGCCGACCTGCTCACACCCGGTCCGGCGGGCTGAGGCATACGCTGGACGGACGGCGCGGACACCGCGCCCCGCGCGGCCCAGGGAGGCTCCCTTGTTCAACATGTTCGAGGAACTGTTCTCCCCCGGCCGCAAGCACACCCGGGACGAGCAGAACCGGCTGGAACTGACCCGCGAGGACGTCGGGGACGCCGACCCCGGCCGCGGGCCGATAGACCTCGCGTCCGGGAAGGTCGTCGTGCGCCCGCCCGAGGACGAGGCGCGGGACCCGGACGACTAGAGGTCAGCCCACCTTCAGTTCGAGGATCCGGTCGTCCCCGTCCTTCGGGTCGCCCCGGCCGTCCGTGTTGCTGGTCACCAGCCACAGCCGGTCGCCGCCCGCCGCCACCACCGTGCGCAGCCGGCCGTACTCGCCCTCCAGGAACGCCTGCGGCTCGGCCGAGGCCTCGGTGCCGTCCAGCGGGATGCGCCACAGCCGCTTGCCGCGCAGGCCCGCCATCCAGACCGACCCCTCGGCGTAGGCGATGCCGCTGGGGGAGGCCTCGGCCGTGCTCCACTGGTCGACGGGGTTGTGGAAGCGCCGGTCGTCGGACCGGCCCTCGGCCTTCGGCCAGCCGTAGTTGTCGCCCGGCTTGATCGCGTTGAGCTCGTCCCAGGTGTCCTGCCCGAACTCCGCGGCGAACAGCCGCTGCCTGCCATCCCAGGCCAGGCCCTGCACATTGCGGTGGCCGTACGAGTACACCGGCGAGTTTGGGAACGGGTTGCCCGGCGCCGGCTCGCCCTCCGGGGTCAGACGCAGGATCTTGCCGCCCAGCGAGTCCTTGTCCTGGGACAGACCGGTGTCGCCGCTCTCGCCCGTGCCCGCGTACAGCATCTTGTCGGGTCCGAACGCGATGCGGCCGCCGTTGTGGATGAAGCCCTTGGGGATGCCCTTGAAGACGACGTCGGGCGCGCCGAGCTGCTCACCCGCGGGTTTTCGCTCGTCGTGGATCATGCGCACGATGCGGTTGTCCGAGGCCGAGGTGAAGTACGCGTAGACCATGTGGTCCGAGGCGTAGTCGGGGGACAGGGCGAGCCCGAGGAGGCCGCCCTCGCCGGCCGCCGAGACCCCCGGCACCTCGCCCACGTCCGTCTTCTTGCCGGTCTTGTCGTCGACCCGGACGATCGTCCCGTCGTCCCGGGAGGCGACGAGCAGCCCGCCGCCCGGCAGCGGGGCCAGCCCCCACGGCGACCTCAGGCCCTCGGCGACGGTGCGCACCACACGCACCGAGCCCTTGGCGGGCGGTGTCGGCTCGGCGGCCTGCCGCGGCGGCGCGGACGACCACGGCGCCGCGGAGCCGGGGGAGGAGCCGCCGTCGGCACCGGACGACCCCCCGCCGTCGGAGGAGCAGCCGGCCGTCAGCAGGAGCGCCGCGGCGGCCAGCACGGTCGGGACGGCTCGACGTTGCACGATCATGGTCCCTTCGACGGGGCGGGTCCTCTCCCTGTCATACACCGCTCGCGGCCGTCAGGTTCCCGATCACGCAACCCCGAACCAGGAACACCGGGTTTGCCCGGAACGCACCCGGCGGCGGGAGCGCGCTCAGTCCCACGACCCCTGCGCCGGCGGCAGCCCGGCCACCTCCGCGAGATCGTCGCGCGTCAGGCGCAGGTCGGCCGCGGCCGTGTTCTCCACGACCCAGCGCTCGTGCTTCGTGCCCGGGACCGGCACCACGTGCGGGCCCTGGGCCAGCACCCACGCCAGGGCGACCTGGGCGGGCGTGACCGCGGCGCCGTGCCGGCGGGCCACACGGCGCAGCCCCGCGACGATCGGCTGGTTCGCGGCCATCATCTCGCCCGTGAAACGGGGGTGCCGGGCCCGCGGGTCGTCCGCCTCGAAACCCGCGCCGGGCCGCAACCGGCCGGTCAGGAAGCCGTTGCCCAGCGGCATCGCGGCGAGGAAACCCACGCCCCGCGTCACACACCACGGCAGCAGGGTCTCCAGAGCCTCCGGGGACCACACCGACAGCTCCGCCTCCACCGCGCTCACCGGGAAGACCTGCTGCACGCGCTCCAGCTGCCGGATCGTCCCGTCGTGCCGCCGGGCCCCGGACCGGCGGCCGGCCCGCGCGCCCACCGCGCACAGGCCCAACGCCCTCACCTTCCCGGCCTGGACGAGCTCCGCCATCGCGCCCCAGGTCTCCTCGACCGGCACCTCGGGGTCGGCCCGGTGCAACTGGTAGAGGTCTATGACGTCCGTCTGGAGCCGCCGCAGCGAGGCGTCGCACGCCCGCTTCACATACCCGGGGCGGCCGTTGGCCACGATGTGCTGGTCGCCCACGAGCAGCCCGACCTTCGTCGACACGAACGCGTCGGACCGCCGCTCCTTCAACGCCCGCCCCACCAGCAGCTCGTTGGTGAAGGGACCGTACATGTCGGCCGTGTCCAGCAGGGAAGCGCCCAGGTCGAGCGCCCGGTGCACCGCCCTGAGCGACTCGTCGCCGCGCCGCCGCGACGCGCTGTAGGCCCAGCTCATCGGCATGCACCCGAGTCCGACGGCCCCCACCGCGAGCGCCGCCGCGCCGATCGTCCTGCGCTCCACCTGGTCGTGACCCTCCCTGTTCGAGCCACCCCAACCTAACCTCTGCCGTCGCGCGCTCCTGACATAGCCTCCAGAGCATGACTGCTGACGTGTGGCTGCCCATCCCGCCGGACGAGATCGAGGGACTCCCGGACGGCCCGGACTACCGCTTCTGGAACGGCGCCGAGGACTTCCCCGCGGACCCGGCCGACTGCGCCTTCTACGTCGTCCCCTACATGAAGCCCAGCCCGCTGTGCGTACGTCCCCTGGGGCGGATGCGCAACGTCGAGGTCGTGCAGACGCTCTCCGCCGGCATCGACCACGTGGAGCCGGGACTCGGGCGGCTGCCGGGCGGGGTGCGGCTGTGCAACGCGCGGGGGGTGCACGAGGCCAGCACCGGCGAGCTCACCCTGGCGCTGATCCTCGCCTCGCTGCGCGGCATTCCCGACTTCGTCCGCGCGCAGGACCGGGGCGAGTGGCTGGGCGGGTTCCGGCCGGCGCTCGCCGACAAGAACGTCCTCATCGTCGGCTACGGCTCGATCGGCGAGGCGATCGAGGACCGGCTCGTTCCGTTCGAGGTGGCGCGGGTGGCGCGCGTCGCGCGCTCCGAGCGCACCACGGCGCGCGGTCCGGTGCATCCGCTCACCGCGCTGCCCGCCCTGCTGCCCGAGGCGGACGTGGTCATCCTGTCCACGCCGCTCAACGAAAGCACCCGTGGCCTGGCCGGAGCCGACTTCCTGTCCCGGATGAAGGACGGCGCGCTCCTCGTCAACGTCGCCCGCGGCCCCGTCGTCGACACCAAGGCCCTGCTCGCCGAGCTGGAGAGCGGCCGCATCACCGCCGCCCTCGACGTCACCGACCCGGAGCCGCCGGGGCCCGAACACCCTTTGTGGCGTGCGCCGGGGGTACTCATCAGCCCCCACGCGGGCGGACCCACCTCCGCGTTCCTTCCGCGCGCCAAGCGGCTCCTGGTGGACCAGTTGAACCGTTATGTGAACCGGGAGCCGCTCCGCAACGTGATCCTCACGACGGGTGCATCAACCGACTGAGAGAGCTTCGAGTACCGTCCGCAATCCTCCGGGTGCGGTGGGTACTCATATATCTGCTGATCGTCACGGAGCGTAGAGAACCTATGTCCCTGAGTGACGAGACTGGTGTATCGTCCCGACAGGGGCTGCGCCGGGGACCGTTCGGCGCCGGGGACGGACACTTCAGACTGTGAGGGGGGCGACAGGCGATGCACGGCCTTTGGACGAGCGATCCGACGGGGCGGGGCGGCCGGCGGCGACCCTGGCGGACGGCCGCGCGCCGGCGCGGTCACCACGCCGATCACGGCGGCCACCACACCCACCACAGCGAACGCCACAGCGGGCACCACACCGAACACGGCCGTCACCACCGCAGGCCGGGCAGCGGCGGAAGGCATGACCGGCCGGTCCACCGGGACCCACGGGGCCCCGCGGCGCGAGCCGGGAGGATCCGGTGAGCGCGCCCCCCACCCCCACGCTGGACGGAGCGCTGCGGGCACAGCCTCAGTCCACGGGTGCGCTGCTGCCTCGCACACCGGTCTCCGGCCGCAGGCCGGGCCCGGCCCTCCAACTCGTCCTCGCGCTGGCCTGCGCGGGGTACGCCGTCGGTTCCGCGCTCGGCTGGGGTTCGTACGAAGTGGCCCTCTTCATGGGCGACTTCGGGCTGAGCGCCGCAGCCGGCACCGCCGCCGTCTCGTGCTTCCTCTACGCCCGCAGCCGCCGCACCCGCTTTCGACCCGCCTGGCTGCTGTTCGGCCTCTCCTCGACGATGGCCGCCCTGGGCAATCTGGTCTGGGGATGGTACGAGGTGGTCCTGGGGCTGCCCGTGCCCAGTCCCAGCTACGCCGACCTGTTCTTCCTCTGCTTCGCGCCGCCCGCGATCGTCGGGCTCCTCGTGCTCGCCAAGCGGCCGGTGACCAAGGCGGGCTGGGTCTGCCTGGGGCTCGACGCCTGGCTGATCGGCGGCTCGCTGCTCACGCTGGCGTGGAGCCTCGCCCTGGCCCAGGCCGCGAAGTCGGAGGGCCCGGGCGTCGCGCACATCGCGCTGTCGCTGGCGTACCCGTTGCTCGACATCGCCCTGGTCAGCATGGTCCTCGCGCTGCACTTCCGGCGGTCCGCGGTGAACCGCTCGGCGGTCAACACCGCCATCGGCGCCCTGGCGCTGACCGTGATGTGCGACGCCCTGTTCACCTCGCCGCTCATGCACCACGACTACCGCTCCGGCCAGCTGCTCGACGCGGGCTGGTTCGCGGGCTCGCTGCTCCTGGCGTACGCCCCGTGGGCCGCGCCGCGGGCCGACGCCGACGCCGAGCGGCACGGACCGGACCGGCACGGCGCGACGGGACACACCCGCGTGGTGCACGAGCACGTGCCGGGCCAGCGCAGCACACCCCACCACCAGGCACCCCCGCCCGGCGCCGAGCACAGCCGGTACCCGGCCACCCGGCCCATCGCCGGCTCCCTCGCCGCCCTCACGCCGTACCTCGCCGCCGCCGTGTGCACCCTGGGCATCCTCTACAACGTCCTCAACGGGCGCAGCGTCGACCGCGTGGTCCTGCTGACCGGGGGCACCGTGGTGCTCGCGCTCGTCGTGCGCCAGGGCATCATGCTGCTCGACAACATCACGCTCACCCAGGAACTGGCGCAGAAGGAGAACCACTTCCGCTCCCTGGTCCAGGGCTCCAGCGACGTCATCATGATCGCCGCCCCCAGCGGCGTCCTGAGGTACGTCTCCCCGGCCGCCGCCGGTGTCTACGGCCGCTCGGCGGAAGAGCTGGTGGGTTCGGAACTGGCCGGCCTCATCCACCCCGAGGACCTGGGCTGCGTCGTGCACGAGGTGCGCCGGTTCCTCGCCGCCGACCCGGTCGAGGAACCCACCACACGCATCGAGTGCCGCTTCCGCTCGGGCGACGGAGGCTGGCTGAACGTCGAGTCCACCATCAACCGCCATCACGGCGGCCTCATCTTCAACAGCCGCGACGTGACCGAAAGGGTGCGGCTCCAGGCCCAGTTGCAGCACAACGCCGAGCACGACCCGCTCACCGACCTGCCCAACCGCGCCCTGTTCACCAAGCGCGTCCAGCACGCCCTCTCGGGCCGCCGCGCCTCCGACCGGGGCGTGGCCCTGCGGAACACGGCCGTGCTGTTCATCGACCTGGACGGCTTCAAGGCCGTCAACGACACGATCGGGCACCAGGCCGGCGACGAGCTGCTCGTCCAGGCCGCCCGCAGACTCCAGGAATCCGTCCGGCACGGTGACACCGCCTCCCGGCTCGGCGGGGACGAGTTCGCGGCCCTGATCGCCGGGGACAACACCCGCGACCGGGACGCCCGGGAGCGGCACATCCTGGAGCTCGCCGACCGCCTCAGGACCACCCTGTCCCAGCCCTACCTGATCGACGGCAACGATGTCCGGGTCAACGCCTCCATCGGCGTCGCCTTCGCGGAAGCCGGCCTCGGCGCGGGCGAACTGCTGCGCAACGCCGACCTGGCCATGTACCGCGCCAAGGCCGGCGGCAAGGGCCGTGTCGAGCTGTACAGGCCGCAGATGCAGCAGGATGTCGTCCGCAAGGCCGAGCTCGCCACCCGTCTGCGGGCCGCGCTGCACGACGGGGAGTTCGCCCTGCTGCACCAGCCTGTGGTGTCCCTGGAGGACGGCCGGATCTCATCGGTGTCCGCGCAGGCGCGCTGGCGCTCCTCGCAAGGGGTGCTCTTCACCCCGGCGGAGTTCCTGCGTGTGGCCGAGGACAGCGACAAGACCGCCGAGCTGGGCCGCTGGATGATCGAGGAGGCCGTCGAACAGGCCGCCGAGCGGCACACGGCGGGGCTGTCCGTCCCGGTCGTCGTGCGGATGAGTGCCCGGCGGCTGCTGGACCGTTCGCTGCCGCTCGGCTCGATCGAGGCGCTGCTCACGCGGCACGGGCTGCCGTCCGGATCGCTGATCATCGAGCTGGCGGACGCCGACCCGAGGGTCTCGATGGACGAGCTGGAGCGGCGTCTGGCCGCCCTGCGGCGGGTCGGCGTACGGATCGCGCTCGACGGGTTCGGCAGCGGCTACGCGGCGATCACGGCCCTCAGGCGGCTCCCCGTCGACGTCCTGAAGCTCGACCGCGGTCTGGTCGACGGCGTCGTGGAGTCCGCGCGGCTGCACAAGATCACCAGCGGGCTGCTGCGCATCGCCGGCGACCTCGGGCTGAAGTCCGTGGCGGAGGGGGTGGACCTGCCCGAGCAGGTCGTCGCCCTGCGCGCGATGGGCTGCACGCACGGGCAGGGCATGGCGTTCTCCGGGCCGCTGGACGAATACCGGCTGCGCCGGGCGCTGGCTTCCGGCCACTATCCGGTGCCGAGCGGGCCGGTCGAACCGGCGTTCGTGGGCGGCGCCCCGCGGGTCTACAGCTCCGGTGTGTCCGCCGTCATCGGAGGCGGCACGGCCCTCCGTTCACATAATGAGACTCCCGTCCCACCCACTTGACAGTGAGTGCGTGCCGGGGGGAGGGTCAGTGCCATGCGCACCCGAATTCTCGTACTTGGACAGCGCGTCGGCTGACGCTGAGCTTCGACCGCTCAGCGACCCCACCCGGCGCGCTCCCCTCGCTTGCCTTATGGCACGAGGGGTTTTTTGTTGCACAGGCACCCCTCGTGCAGCAGCCGAAGACCGCACAAACCTCGCAAAAACCCTCAGCATCTGAGAAGAGAATGCCGATGACCGAGCAGGCCACCGGGGCCCACCACCCGCAGCCCCGGCCCCGATCCGGAGGACACTCCGCCCCCGAGCAGGTGACGGGCGCGCAGTCCCTCATCCGCTCTCTCGAGGAGGTCGGCGCCGACACGGTATTCGGCATTCCCGGCGGTGCGATCCTCCCGGCCTACGACCCGCTGATGGACTCCACCCGGGTGCGCCACGTCCTGGTCCGGCACGAGCAGGGCGCCGGTCACGCCGCCACCGGCTACGCGCAGGCCACCGGCAGGGTCGGCGTCTGCATGGCCACCTCCGGCCCCGGCGCCACCAACCTGGTCACCCCGATCGCCGACGCGCACATGGACTCGGTTCCGCTGGTCGCGATCACCGGCCAGGTCGCGTCCAAGGCGATCGGCACGGACGCCTTCCAGGAGGCGGACATCGTCGGCATCACCATGCCGATCACCAAGCACAACTTCCTCGTCACCAAGGCCGAGGACATCCCGCGGATCATCGCCCAGGCGTTCCACATCGCCTCCACCGGCCGCCCCGGCCCCGTGCTGGTCGACATCGCCAAGGACGCCCTCCAGGCGAAGACCACCTTCTCCTGGCCGCCGGCCATGGACCTGCCCGGCTATCGCCCGGTGACCAAGCCGCACGCCAAGCAGATCCGCGAGGCCGCCAAGCTGATCACCCAGGCGCGCCGGCCCGTGCTGTACGTCGGCGGCGGCGTGCTCAAGGCCAAGGCGACGGCCGAGCTGAAGGTCCTCGCCGAGCTGACCGGTGCGCCCGTCACCACCACGCTGATGGCGCTCGGCGCGTTCCCCGACAAGCACCCGCAGCACCTGGGCATGCCCGGCATGCACGGCTCGGTGGCCGCCGTCACCGGCCTGCAGAAGGCCGACCTGATCGTCGCCCTCGGTGCCCGCTTCGACGACCGCGTCACCGGCAAGCTGGACAGCTTCGCCCCCTTCGCCAAGATCGTCCACGCGGACATCGACCCGGCCGAGATCGGCAAGAACCGTGCCGCCGACGTGCCGATCGTCGGTGACGCCCGCGAGGTCATCGCCGACCTGATCCAGGCCGTCCAGAAGGAGCACAGCGAGGGCCACCGGGGCGACTACAGCGCCTGGTGGAAGGACCTGAGCCGCTGGCGCGACACCTACCCGCTCGGCTACGACCAGCCCGGCGACGGCTCGCTCTCCCCGCAGCAGGTCATCGAGCGCATCGGGCAGCTCGCCCCCGAGGGCACGATCTTCGCGGCCGGCGTGGGCCAGCACCAGATGTGGGCCGCGCACTTCATCGAGTACGACAAGCCGGGCACCTGGCTGAACTCCGGCGGCGCCGGAACGATGGGCTACGCGGTCCCGGCCGCCATGGGCGCCAAGGCCGGAGCGCCGGAGCGCGCGGTCTGGGCGATCGACGGCGACGGCTGCTTCCAGATGACCAACCAGGAGCTCACCACCTGCGCCCTGAACAACATCCCGATCAAGGTCGCCGTCATCAACAACGGCGCCCTCGGGATGGTCCGCCAGTGGCAGACCCTCTTCTACAACCAGCGGTACTCCAACACCGTCCTGCACTCCGGGCCGGACGACGTCAACCCCGAGGCCCGCGGCACCCGCGTCCCCGACTTCGTGAAGCTGTCGGAGGCCATGGGCTGCTACGCCATCCGCTGCGAGTCCCCGGACGACCTCGACAAGGTCATCGAGGAGGCGAACTCGATCAACGACCGCCCGGTCGTGGTCGACTTCATCGTCCACGAGGACGCGATGGTGTGGCCGATGGTCGCCGCCGGCACCTCCAACGACGAGATCATGGCCGCCCGGGACGTCCGCCCCGACTTCGGCGACAACGAAGACGACTGAGAGCCACCCAGGACTTTCAAGCAGAGGAAGCAGATCATGTCCAAGCACACGCTCTCCGTCCTGGTGGAGAACACCCCCGGCATCCTGGCCCGGATCGCCGCCCTGTTCTCCCGCCGCGGCTTCAACATCGACTCGCTCGCGGTGGGCGTCACCGAGCACCCCGACATCTCCCGCATCACCATCGTCGTCGGCGTGGAGGACCTGCCGCTGGAGCAGGTCACCAAGCAGCTGAACAAGCTCGTCAACGTGCTGAAGATCGTCGAGCTGGAGCCCGCGCAGGCGGTGCAGCGCGAACTCGTCCTGGTGAAGGTGCGCGCCGACAACGAGACGCGCTCCCAGATCGTCGAGATCGTCCAGCTGTTCCGCGCCAAGACCGTCGACGTCTCCCCGGAGGCCGTCACCATCGAGGCCACCGGATCCGGCGAGAAGCTGACCGCGATGCTCAAGATGCTGGAGCCGTACGGCATCAAGGAGCTCGTCCAGTCCGGCACGATCGCGATCGGCCGCGGTGCCCGTTCCATCACGGACCGGTCGCTGCGCGCTCTGGACCGGTCGGCGTAAGACCCGGAACGGGCGGTCGGCGCGCCGTCGGCCGCCCGTATTCCGAGACCCTCAAGCTTCCCTTCCGCCCCCCGTCATACGGTGGGACGCAACACCTGCACTCCCGAGGAGAGAACCCAAAGTGGCCGAGCTGTTCTACGACGCCGACGCCGACCTGTCCATCATCCAGGGCCGCAAGGTCGCGGTCATCGGGTACGGCAGCCAGGGCCACGCCCACGCGCTGTCGCTCCGTGACTCGGGTGTCGACGTCCGCGTCGGTCTGCACGAGGGCTCCAAGTCCAAGGCCAAGGCCGAGGAGCAGGGCCTGCGCGTGGTGAGCCCGTCGGAGGCCGCCGCCGAGGCCGACGTCATCATGATCCTCGTCCCGGACCCGATCCAGGCCCAGGTCTACGAGGAGCACATCGCCCCCAACCTGAGCGACGGCGACGCGCTGTTCTTCGGCCACGGCCTGAACATCCGCTACGGCTTCATCAAGCCCCCGGCCGGCGTGGACGTCTGCATGGTCGCCCCGAAGGGCCCGGGCCACCTGGTCCGCCGCCAGTACGAGGAGGGCCGCGGCGTTCCGTGCATCGCCGCCGTCGAGCAGGACGCCTCGGGCAACGCGTTCGCGCTGGCGCTGTCGTACGCCAAGGGCATCGGCGGCACCCGCGCCGGCGTCATCAAGACCACCTTCACCGAGGAGACCGAGACCGACCTGTTCGGTGAGCAGGCCGTCCTCTGCGGTGGCACCGCGGCCCTGGTCAAGGCGGGCTTCGAGACCCTGACCGAGGCCGGCTACCAGCCGGAGATCGCCTACTTCGAGTGCCTGCACGAGCTGAAGCTGATCGTGGACCTCATGTACGAGGGCGGCCTGGAGAAGATGCGCTGGTCGATCTCCGAGACCGCCGAGTGGGGCGACTACGTCACCGGCCCGCGCATCATCACGGACGCCACCAAGGCCGAGATGAAGAAGGTCCTCGCCGAGATCCAGGACGGCACCTTCGCGCAGCAGTGGATGGACGAGTACCACGGCGGCCTGAAGAAGTACAACGAGTACAAGAAGCAGGACTCCGAGCACCTGCTGGAGACCACCGGCAAGGAGCTGCGCAAGCTCATGAGCTGGGTCGACGAAGAGGCGTGAGCCGCCCGCCCGAGGGGCCGGAGCATCCCCGCTCCGGCCCCTTCGGCGAACCCCGGGTAACGTCGGTGGTCCGGCGTTGTCCATCCCGTCCGGCCACGGACGGGTGATCCTTCCGCAGCGGCACAAGACGACGCCCCGTGCGCCACTAGACTGCTGCACACATACGCGTCAGGCCCACAGCGTCGTGCGTCTCCAACGCGGCCAGCGACACCGGAGTAGTGCAGGCACGCCCACGCCGCCCGGCACGCACTCCGGAGCCGCTCCACCCCTCCACCGCCTGCGGCCGTCGGGACGGCCGTCCGCAGCACTGGACTTGTGAGGACTCACGTGAGCTCGAAACCCGTCGTACTCATCGCTGAAGAGCTGTCGCCCGCCACCGTCGACGCCCTGGGCCCGGACTTCGAGATCCGGCACTGCAACGGCGCGGACCGAGCCGAGCTGCTCCCCGCCATCGCCGACGTGGACGCGATCCTGGTCCGTTCGGCCACCAAGGTCGACGCCGAGGCGATCGCCGCCGCGAACAAGCTGAAGGTCGTCGCACGAGCCGGCGTCGGCCTGGACAACGTGGACGTCTCGGCGGCCACCAAGGCCGGCGTGATGGTCGTCAACGCCCCCACCTCGAACATCGTGACCGCCGCCGAGCTGGCCTGCGGCCTCCTCATCGCCACCGCCCGCCACATCCCGCAGGCCAACGCCGCGCTGAAGAACGGCGAGTGGAAGCGCAGCAAGTACACGGGTGTGGAGCTGGCCGAGAAGACCCTCGGTGTCGTCGGCCTGGGGCGCATCGGCGCGCTCGTCGCCCAGCGCATGTCCGGGTTCGGCATGAAGGTCGTCGCCTACGACCCCTACATCCAGCCCGCCCGCGCCGCGCAGATGGGCGTCAAGGTCCTGTCGCTGGACGAGCTGCTGGAGGTCTCGGACTTCATCACGGTCCACCTGCCCAAGACGCCCGAGACCGTCGGTCTCATCGGCGACGAGGCGCTGCGCAAGGTCAAGCCGAGCGTGCGCATCGTCAACGCCGCGCGCGGCGGGATCGTCGACGAGGAGGCGCTCTACTCCGCCCTCAAGGAGGGCCGGGTCGCCGGTGCCGGTCTCGACGTGTACGCGAAGGAGCCCTGCACGGACTCCCCGCTGTTCGAGTTCGACCAGGTCGTCGCCACCCCGCACCTCGGCGCCTCCACCGACGAGGCGCAGGAGAAGGCCGGTATCGCCGTCGCCCGCTCGGTGCGTCTCGCCCTCGCCGGTGAGCTGGTGCCGGACGCGGTGAACGTGCAGGGCGGTGTCATCGCCGAGGACGTCAAGCCGGGCCTGCCGCTCGCCGAGCGTCTCGGCCGGATCTTCACCGCGCTCGCCGGTGAGGTCGCCGTCCGCCTCGACGTCGAGGTCTACGGCGAGATCACCCAGCACGACGTGAAGGTGCTGGAGCTGTCCGCCCTCAAGGGTGTCTTCGAGGACGTCGTCGACGAGACGGTCTCCTACGTCAACGCCCCGCTGTTCGCGCAGGAGCGCGGTGTGGAGGTGCGCCTCACCACCAGCTCCGAGGCGACCGAGCACCGCAACGTCGTCACGGTGCGCGGCACCCTGGCCGACGGCGAGGAGGTGTCGGTGTCCGGCACGCTGGCCGGTCCGAAGCACCTCCAGAAGCTCGTCGCCGTCGGGGAGTTCGATGTCGACCTCGCGCTCGCCGATCACATGATCGTGCTCAGGTACGAGGACCGGCCGGGTGTCGTCGGCACCGTGGGCCGCATCCTCGGTGAGGCGGGCCTCAACATCGCCGGGATGCAGGTGTCGCGGGCCGCGGCCGGTGGCGAGGCGCTGGCGGTGCTGACCGTGGACGACACGGTGACCGCCGGTGTGCTGGCCGAGGTGGCGGAGGAGATCGGGGCCACGTCCGCCCGTTCCGTGAACCTGGCCTGACCCTCCCGGGGGCCGCCGCCCCCGGGTCCCCGTTCGTCTCGAACGGACTTTTCCTCACACGCCGGACGGGCTGAGCCGATCAGCCTGTCCGGCGTTCGTGCGTACCCGGACCCGTCGCAGGGTCACCGCCGCCGCTGCCGCCGCCCCGGCCAGCAGCACCGCTCCCGTGACCGCCGCCGCGTGCATGCCGCTGGTGAAGGCCTCGCGGGCCGCCGTCGCCAGGGCGTCCCCCGCGCGCCCCGGGAGCCGGTCGGCCACGGCCAGGGCGCCACCCAGCGTCTCGCGGGCCGCGGCGGGGGCCGAGGCGGGGATGTCGTGGCGGTAGACGGCCGTGCCGATGGAGCCGAGGAACGCCATGCTCAGCGCGCCGCCGAACTCCGTGCCGGTCTCCAGCAGGGACGAGGCCGCGCCCGCCTTCTCCACCGGTGCCGCGCTCAGGGCCAGATCGGCCACCTGCGACATGACGACGACGATGCCGCAGGCCAGGACGGCGCACGCGGCCAGCAGCAGCCACAGGGCGTCGGTGCCGGTCAGGGCCAGCAGCACGTATCCGCACGACGAGACCGCGAAGCCCGCGCCGACGACGTACGCCCGGGGAACGCCGCGCTGGACCAGGTGGGCGCCGGCCGGGGCCGCGAGTGCGATGGGCACCGACGGCAGCAGGCTCCACAACGCCGCCTCCAGCGGGCTGTTGTCCAGCACCGACTGGATGTACTGGGTCGTGAAGTACGCCGAGCCCATCATGCCGAAGGCGGCGACGAGGTTGAGGACGACGGCGGGGCTGAAGCCGCGGCCCCGGAACAGCTCCGGCGCGATCAGCGGGGAGACGGCCGTGCGCTGGCGGTGGACGAACAGCGCGGCGAAGAGCAGGCCGACCGTCACCGCCATCACGTACCGCACGTGCCAGCCGACGGACGCGAGTTCCTTCAGGCCGTAGATCACCGGGAGCACGGCCGCCATCGACAGCGGGACGCTCAGCAGGTCGAAGCGGCCGGGGGCCGGGGTGCGCGACTCGGGCAGCAGGAACGGGCCGAGGACCAGGAGCAGCACCATCGCGGGCAGGTTGACCAGGAAGACCGAGCCCCACCAGAAGTGTTCGACGAGCACCCCGCTCATCACCGAGCCGAGCGCGATGCCGGCCGTCATCACGCCCGACCACACCCCGATCGCCCCGGTGCGCTGGGCGGGGTCGGTGAACATCGTGCGCACGAGCGCCATCGTGGACGGCATCAGGGTCGCTCCGCCGATGCCGAGGACCGCGCGGGCCGCGATCAGGGTCTCGGCGCTGGTGGCGTAGGCCGCGACCAGGGAGGCCGTGCCGAAGGCGGCGGCGCCGATCAGCAGGAGCCTGCGGCGGCCGATGCGGTCGCCGAGGGAGCCCATCGTCATCAGCAGGCCGGCCAGTACGAAGCCGTAGATGTCGAAGATCCACAGCTGCTGGGTGGCGGTCGGTTCCAGGTCGGCGCTGATCGCCGGGATCGCGAAGTAAAGGACGGAGACGTCCATCGAGACCAGCAGCAGCGGCAGCATCAGCACACCGAGGGCCGTCCATTCGCGGCGGCCGGCGCGGGCGGAAGGTGGCGGGTTCGTCGTCATGGGGCAGGACTGTACGAGTGTATTAAACGCTTGTCTAGTACGACTGTCTTACTCGCTTGTGCGAGACGATCGTCTGGGACGACCGTATGGACGCCGGGGTAGGGTGACGTGCCATGGGACACCGTGAGGATCTGCTCGAAGGCGCCAAGCGCTGCCTGCTGGCCAAAGGCTTCCTGCGCACCACGGCGCGCGACATCGTCAAGGAGTCGGGCACCAACCTGGCGTCGATCGGCTACCACTACGGCTCGAAGGACGCGCTGCTGGCGCAGGCGTACGTCGAGATGGTGGAGGGCATGTCCGGCGCCTTCGAGGGCGGCGGTGAACTGCGGGGCGAGCCGGGGTCGCTGGAGCGGTTCACCGAGGTGTGGGCGAACATCATCGGGACCATGCGCGACCCCGGGTCCATGTGGCGCCTCAGCATGGAGATCGTGGCCATGGGGGACCAGCTGCCGGAGGTGCGGGAGCATCTCGCGCGGGCCCAGCGGGAGGGGGCGCGCGGCATCGTCACGCTCTTCCACGGTGGCGACGAGGACGAGGTGACGGACGAGCAGGTGGACACCCTCGGGTACTTCTACCTGACCCTGATGATGGGGCTCATGGCGCAGTGGACCTTCGATCCGAGGAGCGCACCGGAGGCCGAGCAGCTCGCCGCCGGGCTCCGCCGGGTGATCGAGGCCGCCGAGGGGAAGTGACGCGTCCCCATCAGCCGGATGGGTCGCCGACGACCAGGGTGCAGCCGGCGGTGGCCGCCCGGGTGAGGGCGGTGCGCGCGGGCCCCGCCAGGACCACGCGGTCGGCAGCGCCCCGGCCGAGCAGGAGCAGGGGCACGACCGGGCCGGTCCTCACAGTCGGTGTGCCTTCAGAGCCATGTGCAGCAGCAGCCGGTCCTCTCCGTCGTCCAGGTCGAGTCCGGTGAGCTTCTCGATCCGGGACAGGCGGTAGTACAAGGTCTGGCGGTGGATGCCCAGCTCGGCGGCGGCCCGGGCGGCCTGCCCCGCGCAGTCGAGGTAGACCTCGGCGGTGCGGGCGAGCTCCTGGTGGACCGGGGCGAGCAGGGTCCGGGTCACGGGGTCGCGGGCGATCTCCGGGGGCAGCGCGGTGAGCAGCCGGAACGGGCCGATCGACGCCCACTGCGCCACCGGCCCCAGCCGAGGTTCGGCCAGCGCCGCCCGGGCGGCCGACGACGCCTCCCGCCAGGCGGTCGCCAGGTCGGCGAGGCCCGAGCGCGGGGTGGCGACACCGGCGGCGGGACCCGCGGCCGCGTGCGCCGCGCTCCCGGCACGACCGGGCGGGGCGTCCGTGCGGGCGGAGGCCGAGGAGCCCGGGGCGCCGGCGGCACCCGGACCCCCAGCGCTGCCTCCGGCGGCATCCGAGGCAACGGTCCCAGACCGGCCTGCCCCGGACCCGCTTGCGCCCGAGGTGCCGGTTCCTGAGCGGCCTGCCCCGGACCCGCCTGCGCCCGAGGCGCCGGTCCCTGAGCGGCATGCTCCGGACCCGCTTGCCCCCGCCCCGGGCGCCACCGCACCCGGCATGCCGTTCGCCCCGCGTGCCCGTTCCAGCAACCGTCCCGCCGCCGTGGTCGCCGGGGTCAGGACCTCCGGGGAGCGCAGGCGCAGGAGTACGGCCACGCACTGGTCCGTCGCCCCCCACGGCAGTGTGCACAGGGCCGTCGCCCCCGGGACCGCGCGGACCGACGGCGCGTCGTCCGGGTCCGCCGAGGGCCAGGGGGCGACGCACACCAGGGCGTGCAGGCCGTCGGCCCGGGCGCCGAGGGCCGTGCGGAGCTCGGCTACGGCCATGTCGCTCTGCCAGCCGCGCTCGGCGGTGAGCACGGCCCGGAGCTCACGGCTGAGGTCGGCGCCGTGCTGCGCCTCGTCCGCGAGCAGGGCGCCGATGCGGGCCGTGACCCGCATGGCGGCGGACAGCTGAGGCTCGCCGGGGCCGGGATCGTCGTCCAGGAGCCAGACGTAGCCGTGGACCACGCCCCGGTGACGCACGGGAAGGCAGATCCGGCCCCGGTAGACGCCGGCCTCGGGGGTCGGGGGGATGCGGACCGGGCCCGACGCCCGCGTGATGCCGAAGCCCTCGAACCAGGCGCGGACCGCGGCGGTCGAGCGCCGGGTGAGGATCGACCGGGTGCGCACGGGGTCCAGGGCAGACGGATCGAGGTCGCCCTCGCTGTCGTACGCGCCGAAGGCGATCAGCTCGAAGTCCCGGTTCTCCAGCGTCGCGGGCGCGCCGAGCAGCTCCGAGATCTCGTCGACCAGCTCCTGGTAGTCGCCCCTGTGTTCCGACGTCACCCGGGCATTGTCCCTCACCGCCGAAGACCCTTCATACATCTGTCTGAGATCTGCGGCACGGATGCGTGACAGCTGTCGATGGCAGACGATCGGAGGGATCCTTAGGTTTCACGGTGGTTCTCCGTGCCGTACCCGACGCGTCGCCCGCGAGGGGTCCGGCCTCGTTGCCTGTGCTCCTGGAGGTGCCCCGTGCTGGGTCCCGTGATTCTCGCCGCGTCACGCAGCGACCGGATGCGACGCCTGATCTCGGCGGCCCCGGTGACCAAGCAGGTCGTCGACCGCTTCATCCCCGGCGAGGACGTCGACGACATCGTCCCGGTCATCCAGCGCCTGACCGGGCAGGGTCTCGAACTGACGATGGACGTCGTGGGCGAGGACATCACCAGCCCGGAGCAGGCCGCCGCCGCCCGGGACGCCTACCTGGAGCTGATCGACCGCCTCAAGCCGCTGGAGCTCGGCACCCGCGCCGAGATGTCGGTGAAGCTGTCGATGTTCGGGCAGGCCCTTGGAGGCGGCCACGAACTGGCCTTGACCAACGTCCGCCCGGTCGTCGAGGCCGCCGCCGAGATCGGCACCACGGTCACCCTGGACGCCGAGGACCACACCACCCTCGACTCGATGTTCGCCATCCACGAGGAACTGCGGAAGGACTTCCCGCAGACCGGCTGCGTCATCCAGGCGTACCTCTTCCGCACCGAGGACGACGCCCGCCGCCTCGCCGCGAGCGGCAGCCGGGTCCGCCTGGTCAAGGGCGCCTACAAGGAACCGGCCTCGGTCGCGTACCAGGACAAGCACGAGATCGACCGGGCCTACGTGCGCGTTCTGCGCACGCTGATGCTGGGGGAGGGGTACCCGATGATCGGGTCCCACGACCCGCGCCTGATCGCGATCGGCCAGGAACTCGCCCACCAGGCCGGGCGCAAGCCGGACGAGTACGAGTTCCAGATGCTCTACGGCATCCGCGGCGAGGAGCACCTGCGGCTGGCCGCCGAGGGCCACCGGATGCGCGTCTACACCGCCTACGGCACCGACTGGTACGGCTACTTCATGCGCCGTCTCGCGGAGAAGCCGGCCAACCTGCGCTTCTTCGCCCGGTCGATGCTCACCAAGGGCTGACAGCTCTTCACGGGCTGAGACCGACACACCGCTCAGTAAGGAGTTACGGAAAACATGGACGCTGTGACCCAGGTCCCCACCCCCGTCAACGAGCCGGTGCACGGCTATGCCCCCGGTTCGCCCGAGCGGGCCCGGCTGGAGGCCCGGCTGAAGGAGCTGGCCGACAACCCGATCGACCTGCCCTGCACCATCGGCGGCGAGAAGCGGATGGGTGGCGGCGAAGCCTTCCAGGTCGTCCAGCCGCACAACCACAAGGCCGTGCTCGGCACCTACCGCAACGCCACGCAGGCCGACGCCCAGGACGCCATCGACGCTGCCCTGGCCGCCGCGCCCGCCTGGCGCGCCATGTCTTTCGACGACCGCGCGGCGATCATCCTGCGCGCCGCCGAGCTGCTGGCCGGCCCCTGGCGCGAGACGCTCGCCGCCTCCACCATGCTCGGCCAGTCCAAGACCGCCCAGCAGGCCGAGATCGACACGCCCTGCGAGCTGGTCGACTTCTGGCGCTTCAACGTCTCCTACGCCCGCACGCTGCTGGCCGAGCAGCCCCCGGCCAACGCGCCGGGCGTGTGGAACCGTCTGGACCACCGTCCGCTGGAGGGCTTCGTCTACGCGATCACGCCCTTCAACTTCACCGCCATCGCCGGCAACCTGCCGACCGCCCCGGCCCTGATGGGCAACGTCGTGGTCTGGAAGCCGTCCCCGACGCAGACCCACGCCGCCGTGCTGCTGATGCGGCTGCTGGAGGAGGCCGGTCTGCCCAAGGGCGTCATCAACCTCGTCACCGGCGACGGCATCGAGGTCTCCAAGGTCGCCCTGGAGCACCGCGAGCTGGCCGGCATCCACTTCACCGGCTCGACCAAGACCTTCCAGTACCTGTGGAAGACGGTCGGCAACAACATCGAGAAGTACCGCACCTACCCGCGTCTGGTCGGTGAGACCGGCGGCAAGGACTTCCTCGTCGCCCACCCCTCGGCCGACCCGGCGATCCTCAAGACCGCCCTGACCCGCGGTGCCTTCGAGTACCAGGGCCAGAAGTGCAGCGCCACCTCCCGGGCGTACATCCCCGCCTCCATCTGGAACTCCGGCTTCAAGGAGGAGTTCGCGGCCGAGGTCGACGGCATCAAGATGGGTGACGTCACCGACCTGTCGAACTTCATCGGCGCCGTCATCGACGAGCGTGCCTTCGCCAAGAACAAGGCCGCCATCGACCGCGCCAAGGAGGACGCCTCCTGCACGATCGTCGCGGGCGGCACCTGTGACGACTCCGAGGGGTACTTCGTCCGCCCGACCGTCATCGAGTGCACCGACCCCGGCAACGAGGTCTTCCGCACCGAGTACTTCGGCCCGATCCTCGCCGTGCACGTCTACGAGGACGACCGGTACGACGAGATGCTCACCCAGATGGAGTGCGTCTCCGACTACGCGCTGACCGGCTCGGTCATCGCGGGCGACCGCGCGGCCGCGGCCTACACGGCGAACAAGCTGCGCTACGCGGCCGGCAACTTCTACATCAACGACAAGTCCACCGGCGCCGTCGTCGGCCAGCAGCCCTTCGGCGGCGGCCGCGCCTCCGGCACCAACGACAAGGCCGGCGCCCCGCAGAACCTGATGCGCTGGACGCTGACCCGCGCCATCAAGGAGACGCTGGTCCCGCCGACCGACTACACCTACCCGCACATGGGCTGACACCCGGCCGCACCGGCGGGCCAGGTCGCGCGAAACGACCTGGCCCGCCGGCATTTCGCGGGCAAGACTGGCCCGATGACCACCCGAGTGCGCACCGCCCACACCGCCGACCTCACGCCCGCCGAACTCGACGCCGTACGCCGCTTCCTGGACGCCGCGTTCGACGGCGACTTCGGCGACGACGACTGGGACCACGGCCTGGGCGGCATGCACACCCTCGTGCACGACGACGCGGGCCTCGCCGCGCACGGGGCGGTCGTGATGCGGCGGGTGCGCCACCGCGGCCGGTGGCTGCGGACCGGGTACGTCGAGAACGTCGCCGTCCGCGCCGACGCCCGCCGCACCGGCCTCGGCGGCCGGGTCATGGCGGAACTGGAGCGCGTCGTCGACCGCGCCTATGACCTCGGCGCCCTCTCCGCCAGCGACGACGGGGCCCGGCTCTACGCCTCCCGCGGCTGGCGGTCGTGGACGGGGGAGGTGCACGCCCTGAGCCCCCGGCACGGAGTGGTCCGGATGCCGGAGGAGGAGGGGAGCACCTACGTACGGACCGCTCCCGGCCGCTCCCTCGACCCGGCGGACCCCCTGCTCTTCGACTGGCGGGACGGCGATGTCCTCTAGGGAGGAAGCGCAGGTCGCCGGAGTACGACTCGAGCCGCCGTCTCAGATAGTAGGAAGTCCGAGTAATTGTGGAGACAGACGCTCCGCACTCCCTTAGCTTTGTAGGAGCCGAACGTCTCGCTCGACCAAGCGAATGGCGGTCGTGAGCCGGGCCCCGTGCAGGCAACCCCTGCGGCACCGCTCCCCGCCCCTCTGGGGGTCCCACCCACGCCCATTAGGCAGTGGGGGAGTCTCGCAACCCTCCCTGTGCACTCCGTGCTGTCGAAGGAGTCGATGTCCCATGGCCGAGACGACCGCCCGCCGCCGAGTCCGTCACCTCTCCCGGACCACCGAGTCCGACCGCAAGAACGCCGCCGCCGCGCTCCAGCGCGCCCTCGACCGCAGGGACAACGGCGGAGCGAGCGGCCACTGAGCCGCAGCAGGACCGGGAGCCGCCCGACGGGGCGCGGTGCGGGGCCTCACGCCCCGCGCCGCACCTCGAAGTGGTCGATCCGCTCACCGCTCGACGCCAGCGCCGACACCTCAAGCCTCGGCCGGGCGCCGCTCACCGCCTCCACCGAGAGGAACGAGAAGCCGCGGTAGCGCACCCGCGACCACTGCGCCGATTCGGCCGCTTGGTCCCGGGACCTGGTCCAGCGGAACGTGGCGACCGCCTCGTGGTCCGCGGTGTTCCCCTCGTAGCTCTCCTTCACGCCGCCGGGGAAGCCGTACAGCTCCTTGCCGCCCCCGCCCGCGGTGACGTACACGATCCCGTCCCGGCGCGGATCCGTCGTCCCGCCCACCGGCACCGGCCTGCCCACCTCGCCGCCCCGGATGGCGTCGGTCCGCTCGTAGACGTGGTTGTGCCCGTTGATCACCAGGTCCACCTCGTGCCGGGCGAACAGCGGCAGCCACGCGGCGCGCACCCCGCCGTCGGAGGCGTGCGTGGACGTGGAGTACGCGCAGTGGTGGAAGAAGACGACGATGAAGTCGACGTCCTTCGAGGACCGCAGTTCACCGAGCTTCCTGTCCAGCCATCGGGTCTGCCTCCCCTCCGTGTAACCGAAGTTGGCGGGGATCTCGTAGGACACGTCGTTGGCGTCCAGCGCGACCACGCCCACGTTGCCGTACGTGAAGGCGTACACGCCCGGTGCCGTACGGGCGTCGAAGCCGCTGTCCGGCAGGGAGAAGCGGGCCAGTTGGCCGCCGTAGCCGTCCGGTGAGTACCAGGCCTCCATGTCGTGGTTGCCTGTGGTCACCATCCACGGCACCGACCTGGCCACCGGCTCGGTCTGCCTCAGGAACCGGTCCCACTGCGCGGCGTCGAAGACGTCCGTCTCCTTGCCCTTGCCGGTCGGGTCGGCGTAGCAGATGTCGCCGGCGTGCAGATGGAAGGCGGGCCTGCGGCGCAGCAGCGTACGGTCGTTGAGCGCCGCGTCCTCGCCGACACCCTGGTCGCCGAACGCGGTGAAGACGAAACGCTCCGGCGGGCGCGCCGGTGCCGTGCGGAAGGACGTGACGGTCGCGCGGTGCCGCGGGGAGGCCGGGTCGAAGCCCTCGTGGCCGACTCCGTAGTAGTACGTCGTGTCCGGGCGCAGCCCGTCCAGCGCGGCGTGCAGGTAGTACTGGTCGACCGCGGCCCGGACGCCCTGGAGTTCCGGGGTGTGCAGGTCGCGCAGGTCCGCCTCGACCCTGGGGCCGAGGTCGTCGGGGCGCAGGCCCACCCGGACGTAGGGCTTGCGCACCGCGAGCGGCACCTGCCAGGAGATCCGCATCTGGGTCCTGGGGTCGGCGCCGAAGGCGAGGTGGCGGCCGAAGGGCGTGACGAGGGAGCCGGGTGCCTGCGAGGTGGCGGGTGACGGGTTCCCGGAAGCCGTGGCGCCGCCCTGCCCAGTCCGGGAACCGGGAGCCGAACCGGAGCAGCCGGTCAGCAGCCCGCTCGCCACCGCGCCCGCGGTCACCAGCGTGCGCCGCCGCGACAGCCGCGTCCGCAGGTACTCGTGCTGCTCCGCCATGCTCATCCGGCCGGCGAGCTCGGGCGGGATGCCGAAGTGGGGGATCTCCATGTCCAGTGAACTTCCCAGCGGAGGCCGACGGCCGCACCACATCCGGGTGAACGGCACCCGACGGGAGCGTGCCGTCCCCCGGTCGGACGCCTCCCCGCTGTCCGCATCCCGGACATCGAGTGTCATCCCATGGGACGAGGAGTAGGGTGCCCGCATGTCTCGCAGCCTCAATCTCGCAGTGATCCCCGGTGACGGCATCGGCCAGGAAGTCGTGGCCGAAGGTCTGAAGGTCCTCTCCGCCGTCCTTCCGCAGGATGTGAAGCTGGAGACCGAGGAGTACGACTTCGGCGCCCGGCGCTACCACGCCACCGGTGAGACCCTCACCGACGCCGACCTCGACGCCCTGAAGCGGCACGACGCCATCCTGCTCGGCGCGATCGGCGACCCGTCCGTGCCGTCCGGCGTCCTGGAGCGGGGTTTCCTGCTCAAGCTCCGTTTCGCCTTCGACCACCACGTCAACCTGCGTCCGTCGAAGCTCCTTCCGGGTGTCGCCACCCCGCTCGCCGGTGAGCCGCAGATCGACTTCGTCGTGGTCCGCGAGGGCACCGAGGGCCCCTACACCGGCAACGGCGGCACCATCCGCAAGGGCACCGAGCACGAGGTCGCCACCGAGGTGTCCGTGAACACGGCCTTCGGTGTGGAGCGCGTGGTCCGCGACGCCTTCGCCCGCGCCCAGGCCCGCCCGCGCAAGAAGCTGGCGCTGATCCACAAGAACAACGTGCTGACCTTCGCGGGTCACCTGTGGACGAACGTCTTCAACAAGGTGGCCGAGGAGTTCCCCGAGGTCACCACCGAGTACATGCACGTCGACGCGGCGACCATCTACCTGGTCACCCAGCCCGAGCGCTTCGACGTCATCGTCACCGACAACCTGTTCGGCGACATCATCACGGACCTCGCCGCGGCCGTCTCCGGCGGCATCGGGGTCGCCGCGAGCGGCAACATCAACCCCTCCGGCGACTTCCCCTCCATGTTCGAGCCCGTGCACGGCTCGGCCCCGGACATCGCCGGCCAGGGCAAGGCCGACCCGACCGCCACCGTGCTGTCCGTCGCCCTGCTCCTGCGCCACCTCGGCTACGAGGCCGAGGCCGCCCGCATCGACGAGGCGGTCGCCGCCGACCTGGCCGAGCGCACCGGCAAGCCCGCCCGCTCCACCTCGGAGATCGGCGACGCGCTCGCCGTACGCGTAGCCGGCTGACCCGCCGCTGCACACCGCAAGCCGCCGGGTCGCATCAGCGCCCGGCGGCTTCCGCATGCTCCCGCCGGGTGTCACCATCGACCACCGGCCGCGTTCCCCCGTTCCTCGCGCCGCCGCCTCCGGGCGATAATCGAACGCGAGGCCGCGGAACGAGGGAATGCTCGGACGTCCTAGCACTGGTCCCCAGCAGAGCAGTACCGAGCGCGGCCCGTCACTACAACCGGTGAAGGACATCAACCCATGACGACGCCCACGATCGAGCTCAAGCCCTCCGCCCACCCGCTCTCCGCCGCCGAACGCGAGGCGATCCTGGCCAACCCCGGGTTCGGCCGCCACTTCACCGACCACATGGTGACGATCAAGTGGACGGAAGGCCGCGGCTGGCACGACGGGCAGCTCGTGCCGTACGCGCCGATCTCCCTGGACCCCGCCACCACGGTCCTGCACTACGCGCAGGAGATCTTCGAGGGTCTGAAGGCCTACCGCCAGCCCGACGGGTCCGTCGCCACCTTCCGCCCCGAGAAGAACGCCGAGCGGTTCCAGAGCTCCGCCCGCCGCCTCGCGATGCCCGAGCTGCCGGTCGAGACGTTCATCGAGGCGTGCGACGCCCTGGTGAAGCAGGACAAGGCGTGGGTGCCGGCGCACGGCGGTGAGGAGTCCCTCTACCTGCGCCCGTTCATGATCGCGACCGAGGTCGGGCTGGGTGTGAAGCCGGCCAACGAGTACCTGTTCCTGGTGATCGCCTCCCCGGCCGGGGCGTACTTCCCCGGTGGTGTGAAGCCGGTGTCGATCTGGGTCTCCGAGGACCGCGTGCGTGCCGTGCCCGGCGGCATGGGCGACGCCAAGACCGGCGGCAACTACGCCGCGTCCCTGCTCGCCCAGGCCGAGGCCGCGACGAAGGGCTGTGACCAGGTCTGCTACCTCGACGCCGTGGAGCACACGTGGGTCGAGGAACTGGGCGGCATGAACCTGTACTTCGTGTACGGCGACAAGATCGTCACTCCGTCGCTCACCGGCTCGATCCTGGAGGGCGTCACGCGCGACTCGCTGCTCGCCGTCGCCCGTGACCTCGGATACGAGGCCGAGGAGGGCCGGGTCTCGGTCGACCAGTGGCAGCGGGACTCGGAGAACGGGTCCCTCACCGAGGTCTTCGCCTGCGGTACGGCCGCGGTGATCACCCCGGTCGGCACGGTGAAGCGGGCCGGGGCGGAGTGGAAGCAGAGCGGGGGAGAGCCGGGCGAGGTCACGCTGCGGCTGCGCCAGGCGCTGCTCGACATCCAGCGGGGCACGGCCTCGGACGCCCACGGCTGGATGCACCGACTGGGCTGAGCCGCCCTGGCCCCGGGGCACCGCCCACCCACCACCACAAGCGGGTCGGGCCGGAAGTGCTGCTTGCGGCACCGGCCCCGGGCTCGACGGGAACCGCCCCGGGGGCAACAGTGCACAGCCGCCCGTCCCACCACCCGCGACAGCGGGAAACCGCAGTCCGCACCGGCAGGCAGTAGTGACCGCCCAAGGCCTGCCCAGGGCGGTCAGCAGCAGCACGCGGGATGTCCTCGTGTCGCGCGCGCGAGCGGTGATGCCCGGCGAAGACGGCGGCCGTGGCCGCGACGGCGACCGTGTACGCCGCCCGAGACGACGAGGTGGCCGGGACGGGCCCGCGCCGACCAGTGGGCCCGTGTGGCCGCCCCGTCCGCGTCCGCCGTGAACGCGAGACCGTACCGCGCTCCAGCAGGCCCGGCATCAGCCCCGGTCAGGTGGCGTGCCGCACCCGGCGGGAGACGTGGCGGGCCCCTGAGGTGCAGCGGGTGCAGTCGTCCAGCAGCGTGATGCAGGCGACTGCCCGGACAGCCCGGCGGCGACGGCCGCCGCGAGCAGTCAGTCGGCGGAACCCGCCCGGCAGACAGCCGCCCGCCTCCCGAAGCGCGTCGGTGGTGAAGCCGGGGTGCAGGCGATCACGCCGAGCGCGAGCAGGGCCGTCATGCGCGCACCCGGTAACCGCAGCCCCCCCCGCCACGGTGGCAGCGGCGAGCAGTCCGCGGACGACGCCGTACGACACCCCGCCCCGCGGCAGCCCGGCCACCGAGCCGACCAGCCGCCCGCACACCCCTGACACGGCCCCGCCGGTGCGCAGCGAGCCCAGCGCCGGCGGGGCCGTGCAACATCACGCCCACGACCGTACCCGCGAGCACCACACTGGTCTCCCTCATTTAGAGCGACACTCAAGATTATGTCGCGCTACCCCCTGCTGACCTTCCCCTTAATGGGATCGGTGTTTAGAGTGGTGCTCTAAACAGAGGGAGTGACATGCGGCTGACCCCGACCGAACGCGACCGGCTGCTGCTCTTCGGCGCCGCCGAACTCGCCCGCGCCCGCCGGGCCAGGGGGCTGAGGCTCAACGTCCCCGAGGCGACCGCGCTCATCGCCGACACGGTGTGTGAGGCCGCCCGGGACGGCAAGCGGCTCGCGGATGCCGTCGAGGCCGCCCGGTGCGTCCTCGGGCCGGGCGACGTGCTGCCCGGTGTCGCCGACGTCGTCACCGAGGTGCAGGTCGAGGCCGTCTTCGACGACGGCTCACGGCTCGCGGTCGTCTCCGACCCCCTCGGCGGTGGTTCCGGGCCGGACGCCCCGGGGGCGCTGCTGCCCGGTCCGGAGTACGCCGAGCCCGAACCGGCCGAGCGGCTCACGGTCACCAACACCGCGACCGTGCCCGTCTCCGTGACCTCCCACTTCCACTTCTTCGAGGCCAACCCGCGGCTCGCCTTCGACCGCGGCCGGGCCTACGGCATGCGGCTCGCCGTGCCCGCGGGCTCGTCCGTGCGGTTCGGGCCGGGACAGAGCGCCGAGGTCGGTCTCGTGCCGATCGGGGGCGAACGGATCGCCGTGGGGTTCGCCGGACTCGTCGACGGTCCGCTGGACGCGCCGGGCGCCAGGGAGGAGGCCCTGCGCAGGGCCGCCGCCTGCGGCTACCTCGGCGCACCGGACACACCCGAGCAGGAGGCCGAGCGATGAGCCGCCCCGGAGGGCACGCCGCCGAGGCGCGCCGCCTCACCCCCCACGAGTACGCCGCCACCCACGGCCCCCGCGCAGGGGACCGTATCCGCCTCGGTGACTCGGGGCTGGTCGTCCGTGTCGAGTCCGACTCCCAGCGCCCGGGCGACGAGTTCCTCGCCGGGTTCGGCAAGACCGCCCGCGACGGACTGCACCTCAAGGCCGCCGCCGTCCGGGACACCTGTGACGTCGTGATCAGCAACGTCGTCGTGATCGACGCCGTGCAGGGCATCCGGAAGGTCTCCATCGGCATCCGCGAGGGCCGGATCCACTCCATCGGGCGGGCCGGCAACCCCGACACCCTCGACGGGGTCGACGTCGTCGTCGGCACGGGCACCTCGATCGTCTCCGGCGAGGGGCTCATCGCCACCGCCGGAGCGGTCGACACCCACGTCCATCTGCTGTCGCCGCGCGTCATGGAGGCCTCCCTCGCCTCCGGCGTGACCACGATCATCGGGCAGGAGTTCGGCCCGGTGTGGGGCGTCGGCGTCAACTCGCCCTGGGCGCTGCGGCACGCGTTCGGCGCCTTCGACGCCTGGCCGGTCAACATCGGTTTCCTGGGCCGGGGTTCCTCGTCCCACGAGGCGCCCCTGGTCGAGGCCCTCGCCGAGGGCGGTGCCTCAGGGTTCAAGGTGCACGAGGACATGGGCGCCCACACCCGCGCCCTGGACACCGCCCTGCGGGTCGCCGAGGAGCACGACGTCCAGGTCGCCCTGCACAGCGACGGGCTGAACGAGTGCCTGTCGGTGGAGGACACCCTGCGGGTGCTGGAGGGCCGGACCATCCACGCCTTCCACATCGAGGGCTGCGGCGGCGGGCACGTCCCCAACGTCCTGAAGATGGCGGGCGTGCCGAACGTCATCGGCTCCTCCACCAATCCGACCCTGCCCTTCGGCCGGGACGCCGTCGCCGAGCACTACGGCATGATCGTCTCCGTCCACGGCCTCAAGACCGACCTGCCCGGTGACGCCGCCCTGGCCCGGGACCGCATCCGCGCCGGGACCATGGGCGCCGAGGACGTCCTGCACGACCTGGGCGTCATCGGCATCACCTCCTCGGACGCGCAGGGCATGGGACGCGCGGGCGAGACGGTCCGCCGTACGTTCGCCATGGCCGGGAAGATGAAGGCCGAGTCCGGCGCCCCCGGCGACGGGCACGACAACGAGCGCGTCCTGCGCTACATGGCCAAGCTGACCATCAACCCGGCCCTCGCGCACGGGCTTTCGCACGAGGTCGGGTCCATCGAGACCGGCAAGCTCGCCGACATCGTGCTGTGGCGGCCCGAGTACTTCGGCGCCAAACCGCAACTGGTCCTGAAGGCCGGCTTCCCCGCGTACGGCGTGACCGGCGACCCGAACGCGGCGACCGACACCTGCGAACCCCTCGTCCTCGGGCCGCAGTTCGGCGCGCACGGGGCGACTCCGGCCGAGCTCTCGGTGGCCTTCGTCGCGCAGGCCGCGCTGGACCAGGGGCACGACACGATGCCGACCCGGCGCCGCAGGGTCGCCGTGCGCGGCACCCGCGGCATCGGCCCGGCCGACCTGCGCCTCAACTCCCGTACCGGGGCCGTCGACGTCGACCAGCGCACGGGCCTGGTCACCCTCGACGGAGAGCCGCTGCGTTCCGAACCCGCCGAGTCCGTCTGTCTCAACCGTCTCTACTTCCTCTGAGGATCAACGATGTCCGCAGCCGCCGACGGCTTCCGCATGCCCGCCGAATGGGTTCCGCACGAGCGGACCTGGATGGCCTGGCCGGGCCCGAACCAGACCTTCGACGACCCCGGGGAGCTGGCCGCCGCCCGGGTGGCCTGGGCCGCCGTCGCCCGGGCCGTGCGCCGCTTCGAGCCGGTGACGGTGGTGTGCGGGCCGGGGCAGTCGGGCGAGGCGCGTGCGTTGCTGGGCGAGGGTGTCGACACGGTCGAGCGGGACCTCGACGACGCCTGGATGCGCGACATCGGCCCGACCTTCCTGACCGACGGCCACGGCGAACTGGCCGCCGTCGACTGGACGTTCAACGGCTGGGGCGCCCAGGAGTGGGCCCGCTGGGAGCACGACGCGAAGATCGCCGCACACGTCGCCGACCTCGCCGGGGCACGGACGTACACCTCGAAGCTCGTCAACGAGGGCGGGGCGATCCATGTCGACGGCGAGGGCACCGTCCTGCTGACCGAGACCGTCCAGCTCGGCCCGGAGCGCAACCCGGGCTGGTCGCGCGACCAGGTCGAGGCGGAGATCCACGCCCAGCTCGGCACCCGCAAGGCGATCTGGCTGCCGCGCGGCCTGACCGGCGACTACCCTCCCGCGGGCTCTCGGCCCCGCTCGGGCGGGGGGCGCCCCCACCCCGGCTTCGGCACCCTCGGCCATGTCGACATCGTCGCGGCCTTCGCCCGTCCGGGCGTCGTCGTGGCGCACTCCCAGCCGGATCCGGCCCACCCCGACCACGAGGTGACCAAGGACGTCATCGGCCTGCTGAGGTCGCAGACGGACGCCCGCGGCCGGCGCCTGGAGGTCGTGGAGGTGCCCGCCCCGACCGTCTTGGAGGCCGACGGCCACTGGGCCGACTACTCGTACATCAACCACTACCTCTGCAACGGCGGCGTGGTGCTGTGCGGCTTCGACGACCCGCGCGACGAGATCGCGGCCGGCATCTTCCGCCGCCTCTTCCCCGAGCGGACCGTGACGCTGGTGGACGCCCGTACGATCTTCGCGGGCGGTGGCGGCATCCACTGCATCACACAGCAGCAGCCGAGGATCTAGGAGCGCACATGGCCGGTGGGCGACGGCAGGCCCCGCCCCGCGAGGACGTCCTCGCCGCGGCCATGGAGATGATCGCCGAGCGCGGCCTGGAGAAGCTCACCATGGCGGCGCTCGGCCGCGAGGTCGGCATGAGCAGCGGCCACCTCCTCTACTACTTCGGCTCCAAGGACGAACTGCTGCTGCGCACCCTGGAGTGGAGCGAGGGCCGGCTCGGCGGCGAGCGGGCGCGCCTGCTGACCCGGGCCGCGCCCGCCCGCGAACGCCTCGAGGCCTACGTCGACCTGTACGTCCCCGACGGCCACCGCGACCCGCACTGGACGCTGTGGCTGGAGGTCTGGAACCGCTCGCAGAACGCCGACACCCACGCCCGCGACCGGCAGGCCGCCATCGAGGGCGCCTGGCACCGCGACCTGGTCGCGCTGCTCGCCGAGGGCATCTCGCGGGGCGAGTTCCGCGGCGTCGACCCGGACCGGTTCGCCACCCGCCTGCGGGCCCTGCTGGACGGCTTCTCCATCCATGTGGCGATCGGGCTGCGCGGCACCGACCGGGCGCAGATCCTGCGCCACGTGCGCGAGTTCCTCGCCGACAGCCTCCTCGCGGACGCCTGAACGCACACCCGGGTCGTAATCAATACGGTGGATTGATCCTCCGGCCGTTGATGTTGGCTCGGGGGAGCCCTCGGCGCGGGGCCGGGGGAGAAGCGTCCGCGGGACACGAACCACACGACCCGCGCGTACGTCCGCGAGCTGCGCACCGGCCGCACGGTCCTGGCCAGCGCGGACACCCGGGGCGGTCCGAACGATCAAGGGGTGTCCGCCCCCGTGATCGACCGCGACGGCCGCACCGTCGCCTTCAGCAGCTCGGCGGCCGACCTGGTACCCGGCGACACGTACGACACCTCGCATGTCTACGTCCGTCACCTGAAGTGACCGACCGCATCCTGAGACGGCGGTGAGCCGAGCGCGGGGGTTGTGCCAAACTGCCCCCGTGCTCTCGTTCGCCACGATTATTGGCAGCAGGCGCGCCGGTCCGCAGTGACCGTCACGTACGACCAGGTACGGGCGGACACCGTCGTCCTCGACCCGCGCGCAGACCTCTCGCACCCGCGAGAGGTTTTTCGCATTTCTGGCCCACCCACAGCCGGAGGCGAGAGCGCGAGGGAGTATGTGAGGGCGGTGGAGCCGGTCATTCCGGTACGACCGAGATCCCATCCTCAGGAGCCTTGAGACCATGACCGCTAGCAGCGAGCTCGACGATTCGTTCCACGTCTTCGACACCACCCTGCGCGACGGCGCCCAGCGGGAGGGCATCAACCTCACCGTCGCGGACAAGCTGGCCATCGCGCGGCACCTGGACGACTTCGGCGTGGGCTTCATCGAGGGCGGCTGGCCGGGTGCCAACCCCCGGGACACCGAGTTCTTCGCCCGGGCCCAGCAGGAGATCGACTTCCGGCACGCCCAGCTCGTCGCGTTCGGCTCCACCCGTCGCGCCGGCACCACCGCCGCCGAGGACCCGCAGGTCAGGGCGCTCCTGGAGTCCGGTGCTCCGGTGATCACGCTGGTCGCCAAGTCGCACGACCGCCATGTCGAACTCGCGCTGCGCACCACCCTGGACGAGAACCTGGCGATGGTCCGCGACACCGTGTCCTTCCTCAAGGAGCAGGGCCGCCGCGTCTTCGTCGACTGCGAGCACTTCTTCGACGGCTACCGCGCCAACCCCGAGTACGCCAAGGCGGTCGTCCGTACCGCCTCGCAGGCCGGCGCGGACGTGGTCATCCTGTGCGACACCAACGGCGGCATGCTCCCGGCCCAGATCCAGGCCGTCGTCGCCACCGTCCTCGCCGACACCGGAGCCCGGCTCGGCATCCACGCCCAGGACGACACGGGCTGCGCGGTCGCCAACACGCTGGCCGCCGTCGACGCGGGCGCGACGCACGTGCAGTGCACGGCCAACGGCTACGGCGAGCGCGTCGGCAACGCAAACCTCTTCCCGGTCGTGGCGGCCCTGGAGCTGAAGTACGGCAAGAAGGTCCTGCCCGACGGGCACCTGCGCGAGATGACCCGCATCTCCCACGCCATCGCCGAGGTCGTCAACCTCACGCCCTCCACCCACCAGCCCTACGTCGGCGTCTCCGCCTTCGCCCACAAGGCCGGACTGCACGCCTCCGCGATCAAGGTCGACCCGGACCTCTACCAGCACATCGACCCCGAACTGGTCGGCAACACCATGCGGATGCTGGTCTCCGACATGGCCGGACGGGCCTCCATCGAGCTCAAGGGCAAGGAGCTCGGCATCGACCTCGGCGGCGACCGGGAGCTGGTCGGCCGGGTGGTCGAGCGGGTGAAGGAGCGCGAACTCCAGGGCTACACCTACGAGGCGGCCGACGCGAGCTTCGAACTGCTGCTGCGTGCCGAGGTACAGGGCGGCAAGCCGCTGAGCTACTTCGAGGTCGAGTCCTGGCGGGCCATCGTCGAGGACCGGCCCGACGGCTCCCACGCCAACGAGGCCACGGTCAAACTGTGGGCCAAGGGCGAGCGCATCGTCGCCACCGCCGAGGGCAACGGCCCGGTCAACGCCCTGGACCGGTCCCTGCGCGTGGGCCTGGAGAAGATCTATCCCCAGCTCGCCAAGCTGGAACTGGTGGACTACAAGGTCCGCATCCTGGAGGGCAAGCACGGCACCAACTCCACGACCCGTGTGCTGATCTCCACGTCCGACGGCACGGGCGAGTGGTCGACGGTCGGCGTCGCCGAGAACGTCATCGCCGCGAGCTGGCAGGCCCTGGAGGACGCGTACACCTACGGGCTGCTGCGCGCGGGCGTCACTCCGGCGCGGTAACCGAGACCCGCCCCGGGCCGGGTGCCCGGGGCACGGGTCACATCGCCGAGTCCCGGGACCGCGGCACCGGGACCTCGCCGCCCCGGTCGCGGCCGGGAGTCCGGTCGAGGCGGAAGAGGCCCGCGGTGTGGGCGCGCTGGCCGGTGGTGCTGCCGGTGGAGCGGGTCAGCTCCTCGACGCCGTCGGCCAGATAGCCGACCCACGCCGTGCCCTCGTCCTCGATGATCCGCTGGGCGTCGGTCCGCAGCCGCTCGATCACGGCGAGCAGTGCGGCCTGCTCCTTGTCGCTGGGGGAGTCGGTGGTCCTCAGGTACGCCTGCGCCCAGTCGGCCTGCGCCTTCTTGAGGATCTGCTGCAACGCCAGTTCCGCGCGGATGTAGCGGGTCCAGGACGCCGAGAACCCGAAGATCCGGTCGAACAGGACGCAGCCCGCGCCACCGGCCAGGAACACGAAACCCCACTCGGGCCGCACGGCCGTGGGCGCGGCCGCGTGCACCAGGGGCGTGATCGTGCCGACGATGCCCAGCAGCGTGGCGAGCGCCCGCAGCGAACGCGACCACTGCGACGGTCCCCGGCGCCGGGCCAGATACCAGCCGATCGCCGACGTCACCTCCGCCTCGGCGTGCCGGAACAGCTCCCACAGCAGGTCGGCCCGCGTCCGCGACCGGTCCAGCTCCGTCAGTTCGGACACCGTCATGTCCGCAGCCCTGCGTCGTCCGAACATGTCCCCGCTCCCGCCCCTCTGGATGGCCAGAGGCATCCTAGGCGCAGCCGCCCGCGCAATTCCCTGTCTCGACGGATAACCCTTCTTGTGCCGTTTCGGGTAGCTTCGAACATATGAAGGCCGCGCTGGTGCGTACCGTCGTACGTCTGCTGATCGTTCCGTTCGCCGCCGTGCTGGCGGTGCTGCTGGCCGGTGCGCCGGGCGCGCACGCGGCCACCGACCTCTCCGACGTCGCCCGCCAGTTGCGCGAGAGCCCCGTCTACGTCGATCCGGCCGCCTCCGGGCAACTGGCGGCGTCGGACGCCGAGGCCCTCGCCGACAAGATCAAGGACGCGGACAAGCCGGTCTTCGTGGCGGTACTCCCGGCCGGATATCCCACGCAGAATCTCTTCCGCAACCTGCGCACCGAGACCGGCATCACCGGCCTGTACGGCGTCCACCTGGGCGACCGCTTCGACGCCCGGGCCGACAGCTCCGTGATGAGCCGCCAGGCGGTGTCCAACCTGGTCACGGCGGTGCAGGGCGCGGGCGACACCAAGGCCCAGCTGAACGACTTCGTCGACGACGCCCTGCGCAACGTGCGCGGCTCGGCGCCGAGCGGCTGGAGCGACGGCTCGGGCACCGAGGTGCCGGTCGGCGGCCTGATCACGGTGGGCGCCCTGGTCGCGGCCGGCGGCGCGGGCGCCTACGCCCTGGTCCGCCGTAACCGGCGCCGCCACGAGGAGGAACAGCGGGCCGCGCTGGAGAAGCTGCGCGTGGTCGTCGACGAGGACATCACCGCCTTCGGCGAGGAACTCGACCGGCTCGACTTCCACCCCGGCGAACCCGGCGCCGACGACGCGATGCGCACCGACTACGAGCGCGCCCTGGACTCCTACGAACAGGCCAAGTCCCTGATGGCGGCCGCGACGAGACCGGAGGACGTCCGGGCCGTCACCCAGGCCGTGGAGGACGGCCGGTTCGCCCTGGCCCGGCTCGCGGCCCGCCGCGCCGGCGACCCCCTCCCCGAGCGCCGCCCGCCCTGCTTCTTCGACCCCCGCCACGGACCCTCGGTCACCGACGCGACCTGGACGCCCCCGGCCGGCGCCGCCCGCGACGTCCCGGTCTGCGCGGCCGACGAGCGGCGGCTCGCCGAGGGCCGCGACCCGGTGATCCGCGAGGTCGACACCGACTACGGCCGCCGCCCCTACTGGGAGGCGGGACCGGCGTACGGCCCCTGGGCCGGCGGCTACTTCGGCGGCGGCCTCCTGCCGGGCCTGCTCGTCGGCACCATGCTCGGCAGCATGATGGCGGGCCCCGCCTACGCGGCCGACTACGGCTCCGGCTACGGCGACTTCGGCGGCTACGACGGCGGCGACGTCTCCGGCGCCGACTTCGACTCCGGCGACTTCGGCGGCGATTTCGGAGGGGGCTTCGGGGGAGGCGACTTCGGCGGCGGAGGCGGCGACTTCGGCGGCGGGGGCGGAGGCGGTGATTTCGGCGGCGGCTTCTGAGCGGGACGGCACGCCGCGGGCGCGCGTGGGGGGACGTCGCCCAGGCACGTGAACAACCGCCCGCACTGCTCGCACAGCGGACAGGATCCGTCCTACCGCCTGCCTACCGTGGTGCCATGACGACCTCCGGCGACACGGGTCCCTTCTCCTTCGAGACCACGGCCGACCTGGACTCCTGGCTGACCGCCCACCCGGCCCCGCATCCGGGACTGTGGGTCAGGATCGCGAAGAAGGGCTCGGGCATCCCGTCGGTGAGCGCCGCCGACGTCAATGACGTGGCGCTGTGCCACGGCTGGATCACCGGGCAGCGCAAGGGGCTCGACGCGTCGTCGTACCTCCAGCGGATCACCCCGCGGCGCCCCGGCAGTCTCTGGTCCATGGTCAACGTCCGGCGCATCGAGGAGCTGACGGCCGCCGGGCGCATGCGGCCCGGCGGGCTCGCCGAGGTGGCGGCCGCGCGGGCGGACGGCCGCTGGGAGGCGGCCTACGCGTCCCAGCGGGAGGCGGAGGTCCCGCAGGACCTGGCGGCGGCACTGGCCCGCAGTCCCCGGGCCGCGGCGGCGTTCGCGGCCCTCGGCCGCACGGACCGGTACCTGACGATGCTCGGCGTGCTCAGGGCCAGGACACCGCGGAGCCGGGCGGCGCAGGTGTCGGCGGCGGTGCGGGAACTGGAGTCACGGGACGGGCCCGGCACCCCGAGGCGCCGGGCCCGCGAGCCGTAGCTCCCGGAGGGGATCAGAGGGTCGATGCCGCCGAGGCGATGGCGGAGGCGAAGGTGGAGACCTCCGTGTAGACGCCGGGAGCCTCGGGCCGGGCGCAGCCCTCGCCCCAGCTGACGATGCCGACCTGGATCCAGTCGCTGGCGTTGTCCTTGCGGAACATCGGGCCGCCGGAGTCGCCCTGGCAGGTGTCGACGCCGCCCGCGTCGAAGCCGGCGCAGATCTCCTCGTTCGCGACGAGGTTGCCGTAGAGACCGCCGTAGGCCTTGCACGCGGCGTCGCCGACGAACGGGACGGTGGCCTTCAGGAGGTAGCGCTGCTGGGAGCCGCCCTCGCGGTTCGCGCCCCACCCCGCGACGGTGAAGTCACCGGTGTTGTACTGCGCCGTGGTGGCGATCTTCAGGGTCGGCAGGTTGATGGGCTGGGCCAGTTTGATGAGCGCCCAGTCCTTGCCGGTGCCGTTGTAGCCGGGGGCGCGCAGCACCTTGGTGGAACGGACCTGGACCCGGCCGCTGGTGGACTGGAGGTCCACGACCCCGGCCGTCGCCGTGATGCTCGTGTTGTTGCCGGACCGGCTCACGCAGTGCGCGGCCGTGAGCACGATCTGCTGGGTGTAGAGCGCGCCGCCGCAGCCCATGGAGAGCCGGACCATGAACGGGAACTCGCCCTGCGCGGCCCGGGTCCCGCCGACGACGGGCGACGGGGCGGCCTGCGCGGCGGAGACGGGCTGGAGGCTGGCGATCGCGAGCGCGGCCGCGCCGAGCACCGCGCATCTCTTGAGGGCCGTGAGGAGTCTCTTCAAGGTGATGCCTTCCGTGGGGGGTTGACCGGGGAGATGTGCAACCGAAGCATCAGATTGACGAGTGCATGACAGCAGCAAGGGCAAAAAGAACGTCCATGTGCTGGCATGGACTGGTCAAAATACTGCTGCTGGATTATGGGAACGCCGACAGACTCCGCACAAGGGGCCGGAACCGGCCAGACCGGCCCGGTGGGGTGTCACCGGGCCGGCCCCACGGAGCTCACGCGTTCCTGATGGCCGAGATGTCGAAGTTGAGCTTGATCTTGTCGGACACCAGCACACCGCCGGTCTCCAGCGCGGCGTTCCAGGTCAGACCCCACTCGGAGCGCAGGATCTCCGCCTTGCCCTCGAAGCCGACGCGCTCGTTGCCGAACGGGTCCTTGGCGGCGCCGTTGAACTCGAGGTCGATGGTGAGGGGGCGGGTGGTGCCGAGGATCGTCAGGTCACCGGTGATCCGGTAGTCGTCCCCGCCGAGGGCCTCCGCCGAGGTGGAGCGGAACGTCATGGCCGGGAACTCGTCCGTCTTGAAGAAGTCCGCGCTCTTCAGGTGACCGTCGCGGTCGGCGTTGCCCGTGCTGATGCTGTCCATCACGACGTCGAGGGAGGCCGTCGAGCGCGACGGGTCGGTGCCGTCGAGGTGGAGCGTGCCGGTGAAGTCCTGGAAACCGCCCTTGACGTTGGTGACCATGGCGTGCCGGGCGACGAAGCCGATGGTCGAGTGGGCGGGGTCGATCGTGTAGTCGCCGGTCAGCGCGGCGAGCTCGGGGCTCACGGCGGTGTCGGTGGCGGTGCGGGCGTCGGTGCGGCCGAAGATGCTCATGACGGGTGCCTCCTGGGTGGAAGTTGAATGTTTAACTACTCCAACGCGACCCACCGTAGACCTATTCCGTTCAATGTTCAACATCTTCATCGGGTGTGTCCGCGCCGTGCCCCGGCCCCGCCCATCCGTTCCCCCGGTCGGCGCAACCCCGCGCCCTGCGGTGGCGAGGTCGGGCGAGTCGGGGTTCCGTTTCTAGGGAGCGCATGGAGACAGACGAGACCACGGCGGACGCACAGCGCAGGGGAGAGCGACTCGTGACACTCACCGGCTCCGGCTCGGCCTACGACCCCCCGGCGGAACCCGCCCCGCGACGCCCCACCGCCCCCGTCCCGGCCCGGGTGAACCAGTACGGGCCGCCGCGGCGTCTCGACCGGCGCGTCGCCCTGGTCACCGGGGCCTCCTCCGGCATCGGCGCGGCCACCGCGCGGCGCTTCGCCATGGACGGCTGGCAGCTGATCCTCAACGGACGCGACCGGCGCCGCCTGGAGCAGACGGCCTCCGGCACGTCGGCCGTCGTGCTGCCCGCCGACCTCGCCTCCCCGGGCGGTCCCCGCCTGCTGGCCCAGTCCGCGCTGCACACCACCGGCCGGATCGACGTCCTGGTCGCCGGAGCAGGCCTCGGCTGGACGGGCCCCTTCACCGCCATGCCGCACACCGACATCGACCGGGTCCTGACCCTGGACCTCAACGCCACCCTTCACCTCGTGCGCGAGGTGCTGCCCTCCATGATCGCGGCCGGACGGGGCCGTGTGGTGCTGCTCGGCTCGGTGGCGGGCTGCGTGGGTCTGCGGGAGGAGGCGGTGTACTCCGCCGCCAAGGCCGGGCTGGCCGCCTTCGCGGAGGCGTTGCGCCAGGAGCTGCGCGGCACGGGCGTGGGCGTGACGTTCGTCGTGCCCGGCACCGTCGACACCGCTTTCCACCTCCGTCGCGGCAGGCCCTACGACGGCACCCGCACCGGCCTCCTCTCGCCCGGCTGCGTCGCCGGCGCGATCTGGGAGGCCGTACGCCAGAACCGCGACGAGGCCTACGTCCCCACCTGGCTGACCCTCCCGGGCCGGGTCCGAGGCCTCGCACCGGGCCTGTACCGCCGCCTGCTGAACCGCTTCGGCTGACCTGTTTCCGGCGGGGCGGCGTGGTCCCTGGTGCCCTGGCCTTCCCCGGATCCGGGCGACCCGGCCTTCCTGGTGGCCGCTCAGTGGCCGCTCTGGACGTCTCCGGCTCTGGGCCGCCCGCTCCACCCGGTCAGGTCGGCCGGCCGATTGGCCCAACCGGCTCGCCGGGGCCGTACCGCTTCGGCCGCTCCGGCGGGTGCCGGTGCCGTTCGTCCGGCCGGTTTCCTCGTCCCGGCGACCCCTGGTCAATCCGGTATCGCCGCCACCCCGCCCCGATCGCTGGTTCCCGTCACGGTGCGGGCACGCGGTCACCCGGGCCCGGCCGCGCGGGCCCCGGTCACCGTCCATGCAGATCGCGGCGCGGGCGGAGAGTTCCGAGGCGAGCACCGGTCCCGGTCCACACCGCCGGCCCCGAGCGGCACACCGCCCGGTACGTCGATGAGCCGCGCATCGCCGTCCGCCCCGACCAGCACCGGCGGCAGATGCCCCGCGCTGGACAGCTCGCAGGTGCCGCGCCGCAGATCGCTGCCGCCCGCCGAGCTGCTGCGGCACCTGCGCCCCGGCCCTCACCCGCCGCGATCCGCTCCTGCCCCCCTTCCCCCGTTCCGGTCACCCCGGCCCGATCCGTCGTTCAGGTCACCGGCTCCCCGTGGTAGGGCATGGGCATGACTTCCCAGCGCCGTGAGTTCCCCCGCCGTACGGCCGGGGCCGCCGCCCCGTTCCGGCCCGGCCGTCGCACCCTGCTGCTGGCAGCCGCGGCCCTCGCGGCCACCGGGGGCGCGGCGCCCGGCGGCCCGGGTGGCGGCGCCGTAGGGGAAGCAGGCGCTCCGGGCGATCCCGGCGACCCGTACGACACCCTCCGCCGGCGCTGGCTCGGGATTTCCCTCGGCACCGGCTACGACCCGGCCGCCGAGCCCTACGCCACCCGCCTCGCCGAGACCGGCGCACTCGCCCGGGACCTGCTCGCGAGCATGGCCCCGGCCGCCGACTCCCTCTGGCCCGGCCACCCCTTCGACCCGCCGGCCGGCATCACCCGTGCCTACGGCCGCCTGTGGACCATGACCCAGGCCTACGTGCAGCAGGGCACCGGCTCGACCGCCGACCCCCGTCTCCTGGCCGGTGTCCTGCGCGGTCTCGACCACCTCTCCGCCACCGTCTACCACCCCGGCACCACCCGTTACGGCAACTGGTGGGAATGGCAGATCGGCAGCCCCCGTCTGCTGATGGACATCACGGCAGCCCTGTACGAGCGGCTGGGGGAGGCCAGGATCCGCGCCGCCTGCGGCGCCGTCGACCACTTCGTCCCCGGCTCGGCCCTCGCCGACTACACCGGCACCTCCACCGGCGCCAACCGCGTCGACCTGTGCCGCTCCGTCGCCCTGCGCGGCATCCTCGGATCCGACCCCGACAGGATCGCCCTCGCCCGGGACGCGCTCTCCCCGGTCTTCCCCCACGTCACCCGGGGCGACGGCCTCTACGCCGACGGCTCGTTCGTCCAGCACACCTGGGTCGCCTACTCCGGCACCTACGGCCAGGTCGTGCTCGACGGCCTCGGACGGCTCTTCGCCCTGCTCGCCGGATCCGACTGGGAGGTCACCGACCCGAACCGGCAGATCGTCCTCGACAGCGTCGAACGGGCCTACGCGCCGCTCATCCACGACGGGCTGGTCATGGACAGCGTCAACGGCCGGGCCATCAGCCGCGGTCTGCTCACCACCGACGACCGCGGGATCATGCGCAGCGACCACTATCACGGTCGGCAGCTCATCGCCGCCATCGCCCTGCTCGCGGCCGGTGCGAGCCCCGCGGAACGCGAGCGCTGGCACGCCCGCGTCAAGGGCTGGATCGAACGGGACACCGTGGCGCCCATCCTGACGGCACCACAGTTCGGCGTCGCCGACCTGGCCCGGCTGCACGCCATCGCAGCCTCGCCCGTCCCGGCCGCACCCGAACCCCCCGGGCACCACCTCTTCGCCGCCATGGACCGGGCCGTCCACCGCGGCCCCGGCTTCACCGTGAACATCGCCATGGCCAGCGACCGCATCGCCCACTACGAGTGTGGCAACGGCGAGAACCCCCGCGGCTGGCACACCGGCGCGGGCATGGTCAGCTGGTGGTCCGGCGCGAGCGACCAGTACACGGACTGGTTCTGGCCGACCGTCGACTGGTACCGCCTGCCCGGCACCACCGTCTCCACCAAGCGGCTCGCCGACCGCGAAGGCGGCGAATGGGGCACCGCTCGCCCCGACGCGCGCTGGGTCGGCGGCACCACCGACGGCACCTACGCGGCCCTCGGCCAGCACCTCAAGGGCCTCGGCTCCACCCTCGAGGCCCGCAAGTCCTGGTTCTGCACGGCGGACGCGGTGATCTGCCTGGGCGCCGGGATCACCTGCTCCGACGGCGTCCCGGTCGAGACGGTCGTCGACAACCGCAACCTCGGCGCGTCCGGCACCCAGCGCTTCGTCGAAGGCCCCGGCTGGGCCCACCTGGAGGGCCACGGCGGCTGGGTCCTGCCCGGCCCCCGGCCGAAGACGCTGCGCGAGGACCGCACGGGCGCCTGGTCCGACATCAACACCGGCGGCGCACCCGAGCGGCGCACCCGCCGCTGGCAGACCCTCTGGCTCGACCACGGCACCGACCCCGAGGACGCCACGTACGCCTACGTCCTCATGCCCGGGGCGTCCCGCGGGGCGGTCGCCCGCCGCGCCGCCGACCGCCGCTGGATGTCGGTGCTCGCCAACGACGCCGCCCGCCAGGCGGTCACGGTGCCCTCCCTCGGCTGCACGGCCGTGAACTTCTGGCGGCCCGGCACGGCCGGTCCGCTCACCGCCTCCTCCGCGGCGAGCGTGCTGCTGGTCCGCCGCGGCCCGGCCGCTACCCTCTGCGTGAGCGAACCGCCCCGCACCGGGGAGCCCTTGGAGATCGTCTGGGACCACCCGGTCCGCCGGGTCGACCGCGCGGACGAGACGGTCGAGGTGCTCTCCGCCGGCCGCCGGCTGCGCGTGCGCGTCACTCCGGGGACGGCGTGCGCCACCCACGTCTGTGAGGTGACCCCGGCCTGACCCCTTTGTGCGACCCCTACAAGCGACACGCCCCCGGAGCAGTCAGAAAGGGTCAACCCCGTCATGGTTCTGTTCAGGGGTACCAGGAAAACACGCCGGAGACTGTGAGGAGTCGACGGCCCGGATTCCTCGGTTGTCTTCGTAGAGTCGCTACATGACCGTTTTGGATGAGGCGCCGGGTGAGCCGACCGACGCGCGTGGACGTGTGGCCGAACTGCACGAGATCCGCGCGCAGGCGATGGCGGGACCGAGCGAGAAGGCGACCGAGGCGCAGCACGCCAAGGGCAAGCTGACCGCGCGGGAGCGCATCGAACTCCTCCTCGACCCGGACTCCTTCCGGGAGGTCGAGCAGCTGCGCCGGCACCGGGCCACCGGCTTCGGCCTGGACGCCAAGAAGCCGTACACCGACGGTGTGATCACCGGCTGGGGCACGGTGGAGGGCCGCACGGTCTTCGTCTACGCGCACGACTTCCGCATCTTCGGTGGCGCCCTGGGCGAGGCTCACGCCACGAAGATCCACAAGATCATGGACATGGCCATCGCGGCCGGTGCCCCGCTGGTGTCGCTGAACGACGGCGCCGGCGCCCGTATCCAGGAGGGCGTCTCGGCGCTCGCCGGCTACGGCGGCATCTTCCAGCGCAACACCAAGGCCTCGGGCGTGATCCCGCAGATCTCGGTGATGCTCGGCCCGTGCGCCGGTGGCGCGGCCTACAGCCCCGCCCTCACCGACTTCGTCTTCATGGTCCGCGAGACCTCGCAGATGTTCATCACCGGCCCCGACGTCGTCAAGGCGGTCACCGGCGAGGAGATCACGCAGAACGGCCTGGGCGGTGCCGACGTCCACGCCGAGACCTCCGGCGTCTGCCACTTCGCCTACGACGACGAAGAGACCTGCATCGCCGAGGTCCGCTACCTGCTCTCCCTGCTCCCGCAGAACAACCGGGAGAACCCGCCCCGCACGGAGTCCTCGGACGCCACCGACCGCCGTTCGGACGTCCTGCTGGACCTGGTCCCGGCGGACGGCAACCGGCCTTACGACATGGCCAAGGTCATCGAGGAGATCGTCGACGACGGCGAGTACCTCGAGGTCCACGAGCGCTGGGCCCGCAACATCATCTGCGCGCTGGGCCGGATGGACGGCCAGGTCGTCGGCATCGTGGCGAACCAGCCCCAGTCGCTGGCGGGCGTACTGGACATCGAGGCCTCCGAGAAGGCGGCCCGTTTCGTTCAGATGTGCGATGCCTTCAACATTCCGATCATCACTCTTCTGGACGTCCCCGGCTTCCTCCCGGGCGTCGACCAGGAGCACGGTGGCATCATCCGCCACGGCGCGAAGCTCCTCTACGCCTACTGCAACGCGACCGTACCGAGGATCTCCCTGATCCTGCGGAAGGCCTACGGAGGTGCGTACATCGTCATGGACAGCCAGTCCATCGGTGCCGACCTCACCTACGCCTGGCCGACGAACGAGATCGCCGTCATGGGCGCGGAGGGTGCCGCCAACGTCATCTTCCGCCGCCAGATCGCCGACGCCGAGGACCCCGAGGCCATGCGGGCCCGCATGGTCAAGGAGTACAAGTCCGAGCTGATGCACCCCTACTACGCGGCCGAGCGCGGCCTGGTCGACGACGTCATCGACCCCGCCGAGACCCGCGAGGTGCTCATCAGGTCCCTCGCGATGCTCCAGACCAAGCACGCGGACCTGCCGTCCCGCAAGCACGGCAACCCGCCGCAGTAACCCGGCGGACATCTTCCTCACGGAGACTGACACCCATGGAATCAGCTGACATCCGCGTCGAGAAGGGCCACGCCGAGCCCGAGGAAGTCGCCGCCATCACGGCCATCCTCCTCGCCCGCGCCGCCGCCCGCCCGACGGATCCCACCCCGGCCCACCGCGGCCGCATCAAGGCCGGCTGGCGCCGCCTGGAGCGCGAGCCCGGCTTCAGGGCCCCGCACAGCTGGCGCTGAGCACAGAACCAGAAAGCAGGCCCCTCCTGGAGGGGCCTGCTTTGTTTTGGGGGCGCGGGGAACTGCGCGACAAGCCCCCAAGAACCCGCACCCGGCAACGCAACAGCCCCCGGCAACGCAACAGCCCCCGGCGGCCCAGAGGCCGCCAGGGGCTGTCCCACAGCGAGAGAACTAACGGAGCCGAGCCATCAGCGCGTGCTCCACCAGCGTGATCAGCGCCGACTTCGCGTCGGCCCGGTGCCGGGCGTCCGTCGTGATGATGGGAGTGTCCGGGCCGATCTGGAGCGCCTCGCGCACCTCGTCCGGCGTGTACGGCTGCTGTCCGTCGAAGCCGTTCAGCGCGATGACGAACGGCAGGCCGCTGTTCTCGAAGTAGTCGACGGCGGGGAAGCAGTCGGCGAGCCTCCTCGTGTCGACCAGCACGATCGCGCCGATGGCGCCGCGCACCAGGTCGTCCCACATGAACCAGAAGCGGTCCTGGCCCGGTGTACCGAACAGGTACAGGATCAGGTCCTGGTCCAGGGTGATACGGCCGAAGTCCATGGCCACCGTGGTGGTGGTCTTGTCCCCGGTGTGGGTCAGGTCGTCGATGCCCGCGCTGGCGGACGTCATGACGGCCTCGGTGCGCAGCGGGTTGATCTCCGAGACGGCACCCACGAACGTGGTCTTGCCCACGCCGAAGCCGCCAGCCACCACGATCTTCGCGGACGTGGTGGAGCGGGAAGGCCCTCCGCTAGAGCTTGCGAAGTCCACTGAGCACCCTTTCGAGCAGTGTCACGTCTGGCTGGCCGCCGGCGTTTTCGTCGCCGCCGGGCTGATGGATGGCGACCAGTCCCGCCTCCGCCAAGTCGGCGACGAGGATCCTGGCCACGCCGAGAGGAATCGTGAGGAGCGCCGAGATCTCGGCGACCGACTTGATGTCCCGGCAGAGGTTGCAGATCCGCTGATGCTCGGGCAACTGGCCCTGCATCTGGTGCGGCTGCGCAGTGGTGTGCACCAGCGCCTCGATGGCGAGCTGGTAGCGCGGGCGTGTCCGGCCGCCGGTCATGGCGTACGGGCGCACCAACGGATTGTGATTGTTCGACGCCCCGCCGGGCGTCGGCTCGGGGCTGCGGCGCTGCGGCTGCACGGGCTGGATGCGCGGCGCCGGCGGCTGGTCGTACGGCGAGGGGCCGGGGCCCTGCGGCGCGTACGGCTGCCGGTGGCTGGGCGCGGAGGGGAAGTTGTAACGGTTCGGGTTCTGACCACCGTCGCCCTGACCCTGGCCAGGGCCGTACGACCAGTTGCCCGAAGACGAACCGCCTGGGGGTGTTGCCACTTTCTCCTCCTCCGACTGTGCCTGGCACCCATCGCTGTGGAGCCGCGTCCCAAGACCTTACGGCCCCGGGACGCCAAAACGCACCGTCCGTCTGTTAGTTGAGCAGGCTCCCCTGGAGCTCCGCACGAAGGTCCGGTGTCAGGACCGTACCGGCTCGGTCGACCAGCAGTGCCATCTCATACCCGACGAGGCCGATGTCCGCCTCCGGATGTGCGAGAACCGCGAGCGACGATCCGTCTGAGATGGACATGATGAACAGGAATCCCCGCTCCATTTCCACAACCGTCTGATTCACGCTGCCACCCTCGAAGATCCGGGAGGCGCCTGCCGTCAGAGACGTCAGACCGGAGGCGACGGCCGCGAGCTGGTCGGCGCGGTCGCGGGGGAAGCCTTCGGACATCGCCAGAAGGAGTCCGTCGGCGGAGACCACCACCGTGTGGGACACCCCCGGGGTGTTGTCCACGAAGTTGGTGATCAACCAGTTCAGGTTCTGTGCCGCCTGGCTCATCGGGCTCACACTAACGCTCCTGGTTGTAGGTGCTGTCAGGACCGAAGCCCTGGCCGTTCGTTTCACTGCCTGCGCTGCGTCCGCGCTGGACGCCCCGACGCAGGTTGCTCAGCCTGCCCCGGACGTCCTCCGGGGCGCGGGAGACCTGTGGGCCTCCCTGGTGGGTGCTTTCGGCGGCGCCCTCGATCAGGTTGGCCTTGGGCACCCGCCTCGGCAGGCCGGAGGAGGTGACCCCGCCCGCCTTGGGCTTCCGGAGCTGCGAGGCCTGCTGCCACCGCTCGTCGTTCGCCGACCGCCAGTCGTCGCCGTTGTTCTCCGGAGCGGAGGCCGGCGGCTCCTGGCTCGCGTGCCGCGCGCCACCACCCGTGCCGTTCGTACCGCTCGCGGTGGATCCACGGCGGGGAAGCCCGGCGTCGGTCATGGTGCGACCGGCGGAGGGGCTCGATCCCGGACGGTCGAAGCCTACGCGGTCCTGCTCACTCGCGTCAGCGGCCTGCGCAGATTCCGTTTCCTGGGCCTGAGAAGGGTACTGGCTCGGGTAGCCGTTGCGGTAACCGTCCTGCTGGGGCCAGTCGTCCTGGTGACGACGCTGCTCGAAGGCGGCGAATCCACCCGGTCCGCCCGAGGCGGGCGCCGAGGGCTCCTCCTGGGCCGGCTCCGCATAGGAGGGTTCCGGGTAGCTGCCGTTGGGCGAGAAGCTGTCGTTCTGCGGGAGGCCGCCGCCCGGCGCGTAGTACTGCTCGTCGTACGCGGACCGCTGCGGCTCCTCGTACGCCGTGTGCTGCTGCTGGCCCTCGTACGAGGCCTGCTGCTCCTCGTAGGGCGCCTGGCGGTCGTACGCGGACGGCTGCTGCTCCGGGTAGCCGTTCTGGCCGGTGTCGTAGGCCTGCCCGGCGTCGTAGCCCTGCTGCCCGTTGGCGTACTCGTCCTGGTACCCGGTCGCCTCCGGGGCCTGCCCGCTGCTCTGCCCGGGCAGGGCGGGCTGCTCGTGCGACTGGGCCTCCAGGGCCGCCCGGCGCTCCTCGCGCATCAGGGAGCGGCCGACCGGGTCCAGCTCCCTTATGTCGTCGGGGACTTCGGAGTAGCGGCTGTCGTCGAAGCCGAGCTCCGCGGCCGTGCGCATGGGCTGGCCGAAGTTCTCGCCGCCGAAGTTCTGCTCCGGGATGATCTGCGAGACGGTGAACTCGTCGCGGTCCACGTGCTGCTCGCCGCCACCACCGTGGGTGATCGCGTCCGGCAGCATGACCAGCGAGGTCGTGCCGGCCTGCTCGCCCGAGGGGCGCAGCTGGACGCGGATGCCGTGCCGGTCCGACAGCCGGCCGACCACGAACAGGCCCATGCGCTGCGAGATCGCGGCGTCCACGGTCGGCGGGTTGGCCAGCTTGTGGTTGATGTCCGCGAAGTCCTCGGCGGTGAGGCCGATGCCCTTGTCGTGGATCTCGATCATCACGCGGCCGTCGGGGAGACGGGTCGCGGTGACACGGACCTTGGTCTGCGGGGAGGAGAACGTCGTGGCGTTCTCCAGCAGCTCGGCGAGCAGGTGCACGAGGTCGGTCACGGCGCGGCCGTGGATCTCGGCCTCCGGGACACCGGACAGCTCGATGCGCTCGTACTGCTCCACCTCGGAGGAGGCGGCGCGCAGCACGTCGACCAGCGGGACCGGCTGGTCCCAGCGGCGGCCGGGCTCCTCGCCCGCGAGGACCAGGAGGTTCTCGCCGTTGCGGCGCATACGGGTCGCGAGGTGGTCCAGGCGGAAGAGGTTCTCCAGCTGGTCCGGGTCGGCCTCGTTGTTCTCCAGGTCGGTGATCAGGGTCAGCTGGCCCTCGATCAGCGACTGGTTGCGGCGCGACAGGTTGGTGAAGATCGCGTTGATGTTGCCCCGCAGCAGGGCCTGCTCGGCGGCGAGCCGGACCGCCTCGCGGTGGACCTGGTCGAAGGCGCGGGCGACCTCGCCGATCTCGTCCGTGGTGGTGATCGGAATGGCCTGCACACGGGTGTCGACGCGGCCCGGGTCGGTGCGGGACAGCTGGTCGACCAGCATCGGCAGACGCTGCTCGGCGATGCCGAAGGCGGCGTTGCGCAGCTGACGCATCGAGCGGCTCATCTGGCGGGCGACCGCACCGGCCAGGATGAAGGCCAGCAGCAGCGCGACCACGACGGCGGCACCGGTGATGTAGGCGTCGCGCTGGGCGGCGTCGGCGATGTCCGAGGCCTCGCTCACGGCCTTGTCGGCCATGTCGGTCTCGATCTTCTCGTACGCGTTGAACTTGAGCGTGTTGACCGCCCACCAGTTCTCGGCGGTGATGCCCTTCTCGGCGAGGGCGGCGCGGGCGCTCGGGTCGGTGCTCTGGAGCGTCGCGACGGCGGAGATCATCGACGTGGGGTTGGACGGCGGCGGGACGTAGTCCGGGTTCTTGGCCTTGGCCTCCCGGGCCATCGCCGCGGCGTCGGCCTTGATCTTGGCCTCGGCCGTGTCGAGCTTGGCGGCGTCCTGCTCGGTGCCGCCGCCGATGTACTCCTGCACGGCGATGCGCTCGAGGTAGGCGTACGAGGACAGGGCGATGCGCTGGCTGGCCAGGTTGCCGGCGTCCGGGCCGGGCTTGACCAGGATGTGCATGCCGATGGAGCGCTGCAGCGACAGGGCCGCCTTGGTGAGCTCGATGGCGTACACGGTCCGGCCGTAGCTGGTGATGTTGCCGGTGCCCAGGCCGAGCTCGTTGGCGAACTCCGTCAGGGGGTGCGCGACCTCGACATAGCCTTCCTCGGTCTGCACGCCCTTGAGCTTGGAGGTGTACGCGACCTGGCGCAGGGTGGCGAGCTTGGGCTCCGCCTTGCGGAACAGGTCCAGCCGCCGCTCGAGGCCGGGCTTCGCCGGCATGTTCTGGGCGGCGGCGTCGAAGGCGTCGGCCGCCTCGTCGGTGGCCTTGCGGACCTCCGCGACGGTCGCCTTGTCCTGGGCGGTCTGGGCACTGCCCTTCAGCAGGGGCGCCGCCGAGGCGTCACGTTCGTTGTAGAGGGCGTTGGCGTAGAGGAGCGAGGCGCGGACCAGGCGCGCGGTGTTCTGCGCGTCCTCGGCCTCCTGCCAGGTGTCGATCGAGCTCTTCACCTGGAAGCCGCCCATGACGAGGCCGACCACCACGGGTATGAGCAGGATCGCGTTGAGCCGGGTCGCCACACGCCAGTTGCGCGGGGAGAGACGGCCGCCGCTCTCGGCGGGTGCGGCCGTCGGTTCCGAACCGGGCACGGGGGCGGGCGCCGCTGTGCGCGGCGGCGGGGTGAAGTTGCCCCGGGCCGACGGCTCGGGACTGCTCTTGCTTCGCCTCACTCGACCAACAACCTCTCGGCGGTCGGCACCAACGTTGTGCCGCAGTGTTCAGAGCCCAACACGACTCGATGGACGAGTACGTCATTGACTATTGGGCAGTTCAGGCATTCCAGCACGACGACCTGCGCTCTTCCAAACAGTCCGGGGAGGGGATTCGACGTGATGTAAGCCCCAGATAAAACGGTCATAAAGAACGAGCCCCGCCAAAAGGCGGGGCGATTGTGAGCGCAGCGAGACCGGATGTGCGCGACGCGTGGCCGTACCACCACATTCCTCTGCCGAAACGTTATGAACACCTTGGCCGACCGTGTCAAAGGACACAGTCGGCTCCGGTGTATCTACGACAACTGCCGTATGACGTATCTGAATTGGGTGCTACCTCAGCCGTGCCATCAGAGCGTGCTCGACCAGCGTGATCAGGGCACTCTTCGCGTCCGACCGGTGCCGGGCGTCGGTGGTGATGATCGGGGTGTCCGGACCGATCTGGAGCGCCTCGCGCACCTCTTCGGGCTGGTAGGGCTGCTGTCCGTCGAAGCCGTTGAGCGCCACGACGAACGGCAGACCGCTGTTCTCGAAGTAGTCGACGGCCGGGAAGCAGTCGGCCAGGCGCCGGGTGTCCACGAGCACCACCGCGCCGATGGCGCCGCGCACCAGGTCGTCCCACATGAACCAGAAGCGGTCCTGGCCCGGCGTTCCGAACAGGTACAGAATCAGGTCCTGGTCCAGGGTGATACGGCCGAAGTCCATGGCCACCGTGGTGGTGGTCTTGTCCCCGGTGTGGGTCAGGTCGTCGATGCCCGCGCTGGCGGACGTCATGACGGCCTCGGTGCGCAGCGGGTTGATCTCCGAGACGGCACCCACGAACGTGGTCTTGCCCACGCCGAAGCCGCCGGCCACCACGATCTTCGCGGAGGTGGTGGACCGCCCCGCGTCAGAGCTTGCGAAGTCCACTGAGCACCCTTTCGAGCAGTGTCACGTCCGGCGCGCCGGTGGCGTCGTCGCCGCCCGGCTGGTGGATCGCGACGAGACCGGCCTCGGCGAGGTCCGCGACGAGGATGCGGGCCACTCCGAGCGGCATGTTGAGCAGTGCCGAGACCTCGGCCACCGACTTCACCTCACGGCAGAGGTGGCAGATCCGCTGGTGCTCCGGGAGCAGCCCCATGAGCGCGGCGGGATCCGCGGTCGTGCTGATCAGTGCCTCGATGGCCAGCTGGTAGCGCGGCCGCGTCCGGCCACCGGTCATGGCGTACGGCCGTACCAGTGGCTGGTCGCCCTCGTCCTCGTACGGCTCCGCGTACGGATCATGAGAGGCGGTGGGCGGGGTCATGGGTCCTCCGGGCGGGACAGCAAGTCGGTCAGCAAGCCGTCTGACGGGGCCTGTGTGGGGTGTGTGGCGGCCGGACGGTGATGTGGTGAGACGGGTGGTGCCGGGGCCGATCAGTGGAGCAGACTGCCTTGGAGCTCAGCTCGCAGGTCGGGGGTGAGGACCGCGCCCGCGCGGTCGACCAGGAGCGCCATCTCGTAGCCGACGAGGCCGATGTCGCACTCGGGGTGGGCGAGAACGGCCAGCGAGGAGCCGTCCGAGACGGACATGAGGAACAGGAATCCCCGCTCCATCTCCACGACCGTCTGAGCCACCTCCCCACCCTCGAAGATCCGGGAGGCGCCCGCCGTCAGGGACGTCAGGCCCGAGGCGACGGCCGCGAGCTGATCCGCGCGGTCGCGCGGGAAGCCCTCCGACATCGCCAGGAGGAGACCGTCGGCGGACACGACGACGGTGTGGGACACCCCGGGGGTGTTGTCCACGAAGTTGGTGATCAACCAGTTGAGATTCTGTGCCGCCTGGCTCATCGGACTCAACTAACGCTCCTGCTGGTGAGTGGGCCGTGGGTGGCTGCCGGTCTGGGTGGACCCGGCCTGACGACCCTGTGCGATTCCCCGACGGAGATTGGTCAGCCGGCCGCGCACGTCATCCGGCGCGCGCGAGACCTGCGGACCACTCTGGTGGGTTTGCTGCTGCGCCGTGCCCGGGACGAGGTTCGCCCGGGGGACCCGGCGCGGCAGGCCGGAGGTGGTGATACCACCCGCGGCGGGCTGGCGGACGCGCTCGGCCTGTCGGACGAGGTCGTCGTTCGGCGAGGCGCGCCATCCGGCGGACGCGGACCGCTGCGGACCGGTGGGTCCCTGCGGTTGCTGCGGGGCGGCCGGTGCGGAGGCGTTGTTCTGCGGCTGTTGCTGCTGCTCCTGCTGGCCGTGGAACCAGTTGGTCTCCAGCGTGTCGTACAGCGGCGTACGACCGTCGCCCGGGCCGGTCGCCGGCGGCAGGGCCTCGGGCTCCTGCCGGACGGGCCGGACCTGCGGGGCGGGCGGACGCGGGGCGCCGAAGTCGGCACCGCCCCGGGCGCCGTTGCCCTGCGGCCGCTCGAACTGGCCCGTGCCCGACGGGTCCGCCGGCGTGGCCGGACCCGGGAGGGTGGGCCGGCCGGAGCCGTTGTCCTGGCGCGGCGCGGGGTACTGGCCGGTCGTGCCGTTGTCCTGGCGCGGCGCCGGGTACTGACCCGTGGAGCCGTTGTCGTAGGACTGCGGCGCCGGGTACTGCCCGGTGGAGCCGTTGTCCTGACGGGGCGCGGGGTACTGGCCGGTCGTGCCGTTGTCCTGGCGCGGCGCGGGGTACTGACCCGTGGAGCCGTTGTCGTAGGACTGCGGCGCCGGGTACTGGCCCGACGTCGAGGACGGGTCGGGGCGGCCGCCGTTGGTGCCGTAGACGTCCGGGCGCACGAACTGGTTCTGGCCCTGCGGTGCGTTCGCGCCGAGGCCGAACGGGTCCGCGTGCTGGGGGGCGCCGAAGTCGGACGGCGAGCCGAAGCCCTGCCGGTCGCCGTCACGCGGCACGGCCGGCATCTCCGTCGTCGAGCCCGGGCCCTGACGGTCGTCGACGCGCGGCATGGGCGCCGTACGGGAGGCGTCCGTTTCCTCGTGACCGCGCGGGGCGTCCAGCGAGGCACGCGGCACCGGCGGCTGGGCGTTCTCGTCGCTCCAGCTCGGCACGCGCTGCTGGTCGCCGCCGGGCAGCTCCGCGCGCGCTCCGCCGCGCGGCGGCAGCTGCGGCCGACGGCCCTTGCCCTGCTCGGACTTGTTGCCCTGCTTCTTGCGGCCCCGGCCACCACCGCCGCCGCCGCCGAATCCGTCCTGACCCTGCGGGCCGTTGGTGCCCGCGGCCTGCAGACCCTGCGGGGCGCCGGGCGCCGGCTGGCCGAACCCGGCGCCGGCCGGAGCCTGACGGCCCTGCGCGGGACCACCCTGGTCGAAGGCCGAGGGGCCGGGACCCTGCGGTCCACGCGCTCCGCCCGGTGCTCCGGGACGGCCACCGTCCGCGTCCCGCCCGGGCAGCGCGGCCCGCGGGCCCTGGCCCGGAGCGAGCCGGCCACCGCCGGGCGCACCGCCGCCGAAGGCGTTACCGGACGCACCGGCCCCGAGGGCACCGGCGCCCTGGCCGGCACCGGCCGCACGCCGGGCCGCGGCTGCACCGGCGGCGGCCTGCGCGGCGGCGGGACCGCCACCGACCTGCGGCTGACCGGGCTGCTTGGGCTGGGGCTTCCTGCCGCCCTGGGCGACGTCCACGGGCAGCATGACCAGCGCGGTCGTGCCACCGGAGTCGGACGGGCGCAGCTGGATGCGGATGCCGTGGCGCTGCGAGAGGCGGCCGACCACGAACAGACCCATGCGGCGGGAGACGGAGACGTCCACCGTCGGGGGAGAGGCGAGCCGCTCGTTGATCGCCGCCAGGTCCTCCGGCGACAGACCGATACCGGTGTCGTGGATCTCGATCAGCACCCGGCCGTCGGGCAGGGCGTGACCGGTGACCTTGACCTTGGTCTGCGGCGAGGAGAACGAGGTGGCGTTCTCCAGCAGCTCGGCGAGCAGGTGCACGAGGTCGTTGACCACGCGGCCGGCCACTTCGGTGGTCGGCACGGAGGCCAGCTCGATGCGCTCGTACTGCTCCACCTCGGAGGCGGCGGCACGGAGCACGTCGACCAGCGGGACCGGGCGGGTCCACCGGCGGCCGGGCTCCTCACCGGCGAGGACGAGGAGGTTCTCACCGTTACGGCGCATGCGGGTGGCGAGGTGGTCGAGCTTGAACAGCGAGGACAGCTGGTCCGGGTCGGCCTCGCGGGACTCCAGTTCGGAGATCAGCGACAGCTGGCGCTGGATCAGACCCTGGGAGCGGCGCGAGAGGTTGGTGAACATCGCGTTGACGTTGCCCCGCAGCAGGGCCTGCTCGGCGGCGAGGCGGACCGCCTCGCGGTGCACGTCGTCGAAGGCCGCGGCCACCCGGCCGATCTCGTCCCGGGAGTGCACGCCGACCGACTCCACGGACGTGTCGACGTCCTGCGGGTCGGACTCGGACAGCTGCTTGACCAGCTCGGGCAGACGGTCGGAGGCGACCTTGGTGGCCGTGTCCTCCAGGCGGCGCAGCGAGCGGATCATGGAGCGGGCCACGACGAAGGCGCCGACCAGCGACACACCGAGCACGATCAGGATCAGGGCACCGGAGATGATCGCGTCGCGCTCGGTGGCGCTGCGCAGCTCGCGGGCCTTCTGTTCCATCTCCTCGAGCAGGGTGTGCTCGATGTTCTTCATCTGCTGGATCTTGGTGGAGCTGTCGTCCAGCCAGTCGCGGTAGGACCGCTTGTCCTGCTGGGCCAGACCGCTCGCGGAGATCAGGGCGCGACTCGCGTAGGTGTCGGTCGCCTTGATCGTGGAGTTGCCGCCGTCCTCGATCGGCTTCAGCAGCTCGGCGGCGGCGTCCTCGCCATAGATGCTCTTGAAGCTGCGGATCTCGGAGTTCTGGCTCTCCAGGGCCGACTCGGCGTACAGCCGGTCGTTCGGCGAGAGCCTGCCGGTGGTGGTGTTGCTCGCGGGCAGTGCCGCCGCCAGGGCCGCGCGCTGGATCGAGGAGTACTCCTTGGCGGAGGAGAACGCCGCCAGCGCACGGGTGCGCTGGATCATGTCCGGGTTGCTGGTCGCCTCGGCCATGTCCTGGGAGAGGTCGATCAGGTTCTCGATCAGACGGTGGTAGGCCTCGATCGTCTGCGTGGAGTTGCCCTCGGAGGCGTAGGCGCCCTTGCGGATCTGCTCCAGGTCGCCCAGCTCGCCGGCCAGCTGGACGAGGTACTCGCGGACGCCCTTGAGGTTGCCGTCCTTGCTGGTGCTGTCGATCTCCTCGGAGCTGTCGAGGAAGTTCTTCCGGGCCCGGTCGGTCTTCTCGCGAAGTCCCTTGACCGTGAAGTCGGTCGCCTTGCCGCCGTGCGCGAGCGGGCCGGCCGACTGGTCACGCTCCTCCTGGAGCGCGGCCGACAGCTCGGTGGCCTGCTTGGTCAGGTCCGTCAGCAGCTTCATGTTGTCGAGCTGCTGGATGTTCTCCATGGAGTCGTTGATGCGCAGCGCGCCCAGCGACGTGGCGGCGACCACGGGGAGTGCGAGCAGCGAAACCAGGCGGGTGGAGATACGCCAGTTCCGCAGGGCTATTCGCGAGCCCGGGCCGACCGGGCCCGCCGGCGGCTTCAGGCCCTTGGCCGGGGCCGCGGACCCGGAGGAGGTCGGTCCCGAGCGCTCACCGCCGTCACCGGCAGGGCCCTGGTTCTGGGCGTGCTGGGGCGAGGGGCCGCCATTCATGGGGCCAGTCCCGCCGTGCGGCTCCGGCTCCGCCGCAGCGTTGCCATCCCTCTTGAAACGTCCCTGCACTAGCGTCGCAACCTCTGGACCAGGCGCCCCGTCGCCTGAACGGCGGGACACGGTGTCGGCGTTCTGGGGACGCCCTGAAAAACGCCCCCGTGGTGGTCTTGGGTGACCGGCGCTGGCTCCCCCTTCTCACCGCCGCTCGGCGCGTCTGTGCGCCCCCTGTGCGCCGGCTCGTTCCTGCGGCGGTTCCGTGAGATTCCAGCACAGCACAGGATCTCCAACAAGGCCCGTAGGCCGAGCCGTGACCTAGGTGACACCACGTGAGTGCCGTATCACCAGACGTAGAAAGGGAGTTCGTCCATTTCGGACGTATGCCCGCGAGTCGCCGGGTTCGGCCGGGTGTCCCAGTCGCCATGATCAGGAGCGGAATGATGGCTTCAGTGGGCCAATGTCCGTTTCGTTGGGGTGGGGCGTGGGTCCGGAATGACCGATTCGCCCTGTGATTCGTGAGAAAACTCACATGCCGATCATGGCCTCCGGGCGGCGGGGCCGGGGAATCGGATGTTTAGCCTGACGCTTTACAGCGATGGCACAACCGACAACCCGCGTCCGTACGGGGCTTCACGCCCCGCCCGGCGCCCGGCACAGGACAGGGTCAAGTAAACAGTGAAGACGACGACGATGTTCCACAAGATCGCCAACCCGCGACGCACGACGCTGGCGCACCTGGAAGGCGCCGACGAACTGCAGACGCCGGAGCAGCCGGAGCACCCCGTCGACCTGCCGGCCCAGACCGCAAACCCCAAGCGCACCATCCTCATGGAGATCCCCGTCGCGGCCGCCGCGGCCGCGGAGTGACACCAGGTAGTACGCGCGTCGGCCGCCTCGTGCTCAGGGCGGCGGGCCATGGATTTTCCAGGGGCGTCCCTCGCGAGGGGGCGCCCCTTCACCATGCGCGGGGCGCGGGGACCTCCCCGCGTTAGCCTGGACCGTCAGACTTCAGCCGCGTCAGTCAAGGGGCCAAGCAACCCGTGCGCATCGCCAGATTCTCCATCGACGGGAACGTCGCCTTCGGTGCCATCGAGGGCGACAGGCAGGACGAGCTCGTCCTCGACATCATCAAGGGCATCCCGTTCGCGGACTTCGAGCTCTCCGGCACGAAAGTGCCGGTGAGCAAGGTCAGGCTGCTGCCGCCGGTGCTGCCCAACAAGGTCGTGGCCTTCGGCCGCAACTACGCGGAGCACGCGCGCGAGCTGGGCCACGAGGTGCCCGAGGCGCCCTTCGCCTTCTTCAAGCCGTCCACCTCGGTGATCGGCCCCGGCGACGCGATCCAGTACCCCTCCTTCTCCTCCGAGGTGCACCACGAGGCCGAGCTGGCCGTGGTCATCGGCCGGATGTGCCGCGAGGTCCCGCGCGAGCGCGTCAAGGACGTGATCTTCGGCTACACCTGCGCCAACGACATCACCGCCCGCGACGTGCAGAGGCGCGAGAAGCAGTGGGCCCGGGCCAAGGGCTTCGACAGCTCCTGCCCGCTCGGCCCCTGGGTGGAGACGGACCTGGACGCGAGCGACCTCACCATCCAGCTCACGGTCAACGGCCAGCAGCGCCAGCTCGGCCGCACCAGCGAGATGATCCACTCCATCGAGGACCTGATCGTCAACATCTCCGAGGCCATGACGCTGCTCCCCGGCGACGTGATCCTCACGGGCACCCCGGCAGGGGTCGGCCCCCTGAACGTCGGCGACGAGGTCGCCGTCACCATCGAAGGCATCGGCACTCTCACCAACAAGGTTGTCAAGCGTGGCTAGCGCACCCGGCTCCCCAGTACGCGTCCGTTTCTGTCCCTCGCCCACCGGTAACCCCCACGTGGGTCTGGTGCGCACCGCCCTGTTCAACTGGGCGTTCGCCAAGCACCACCAGGGCACCCTGGTCTTCCGCATCGAGGACACCGACGCGGCCCGCGACTCCGAGGAGTCGTACACCCAGCTGCTCGACTCGATGCGCTGGCTGGGCTTCGACTGGGACGAGGGCCCCGAGGTCGGCGGCCCGCACGCGCCGTACCGCCAGTCGCAGCGCATGGACCTCTACAAGGACGTCGCGGCCAAGCTCCTCGACGCCGGCCACGCCTACCGCTGCTACTGCTCCCAGGAGGAGCTGGACACCCGCCGCGAGGCCGCCCGCGCCGCCGGCAAGCCCTCCGGCTACGACGGCCACTGCCGTGAGCTGACCGCCGCGCAGGTCGAGGAGTACCAGGCCCAGGGCCGCGAGCCGATCGTCCGCTTCCGCATGCCCGACGAGACGATCACCTTCACCGACCTGGTCCGCGGCGAGCTGACCTTCACCCCGGAGAACGTCCCGGACTACGGCATCGTCCGCGCCAACGGCGCCCCGCTGTACACCCTGGTCAACCCGGTCGACGACGCCCTGATGGAGATCACCCACGTCCTGCGCGGCGAGGACCTGCTCTCCTCCACCCCCCGCCAGATCGCCCTGTACAAGGCGCTGATCGAGCTGGGCGTCGCCAAGGAGATCCCGTCCTTCGGCCACCTGCCGTACGTGATGGGCGAGGGCAACAAGAAGCTCTCCAAGCGAGACCCGCAGTCCTCGCTCAACCTGTACCGGGAGCGCGGTTTCCTCCCCGAGGGCCTGCTCAACTACCTCTCCCTGCTCGGCTGGTCCCTCTCCGCCGACCAGGACATCTTCTCCACCGACGAGATGATCGCCGCGTTCGAGATCTCCGACGTGAACCCGAACCCCGCGCGCTTCGACCTCAAGAAGTGCGAGGCCATCAACGGCGACCACATCCGCATGCTGGATGTGAAGGACTTCACCGAGCGCTGCCGCCCGTGGCTCCGGGCGCCGTTCGCCCCGTGGGCCCCCGAGGCCTTCGACGAGGCGAAGTGGCAGGCCATCGCCCCGCACGCGCAGACCCGGCTTAAGGTCCTGTCGGAGATCACCGACAACGTCGACTTCCTGTTCCTGCCGGAGCCGGCCGAGGACGAGGCCTCCTGGAACAAGGCCATGAAGGAGGGCTCGGACGCCCTGCTGCGCACGGCCCGCGAGAAGCTTCAGGCCGCCGACTGGACCTCCGCCGAGTCGCTCAAGGAGGCCGTCCTGGCCGCGGGTGAGGCCCACGGCCTCAAGCTCGGCAAGGCCCAGGCCCCCGTCCGCGTCGCCGTCACCGGCCGCACGGTAGGCCTGCCGCTGTTCGAGTCCCTGGAGATCCTGGGCAAGGAGACCACCCTGGCCCGGATCGACGCGGCGCTGGCGAAGCTCACCGCGTAACGCACGGCACCACACCGCGAGGGCGGCGTCCGGTTCGGGCGCCGCCCTCGCCGTGTCCGCCCAGCCGTCACCCGGAGTTCATCCTTCCGGCCGACTCCCGTCTCGGACAGGGACGTTGGATGCCCTCTGTGCGCACGGTGCGCGTGTGCGCCCTGGTACAGGGGGAGAGAGCATGACCCGTTCACGAAGACTCGTCCACGCGGCCGTCGGCGGGGTGGTGGCCCTGTCCTGCACCGTGCTGACCGCACCCGCGCAGGCGGCGCCCCGGGCGGACGAGCCGGCCGGCACGGTACGGCTCGTCACCGAGAAGCGGGTGACCGTCGACTACCCGTGGGCCGGCGCGTCCGGCTTCCAGTACCGCCCGGGAACCTCCTCGGTCATCACGGTGGACTACCCCGGCGTCGTGCCGCCCGCCCACGCCGGCCCGGACGACCTGGCCAGCGGCACCGATGTCGTGAACACCCTCGACGGCCGGACCGTCCGCCAGAAGCATCGCTCCACGGGCGTCACCGCCACCGTCACGATCCCCACCGGCCACGCCTACCGGGCCGCCGCGGGCTGGAGCGTGCTGACCATGGACGGCACCGGCGCCCTGCACGTGCTGCGCACCGTCGACGGCACCCTCACAGTGGACACCCCGGTCACCGGCTTCCCCGCGGGCGCCCGGCCCGTCGCCTACCGCACCGGCGGCTCGGTCGCCCGCCTCGCGATCGTCTACACGCTGTCCGGCACGACATCCGTGGGCCTGGTCGACCTCTCCGACGGCGCCTTCCGCACGTACGTCACCGGCGACACCGCGACCCCGCAGCTCGCCTTCAACGACCGCTGGCTCGTCGCCGACTGGAAGGCGATCCGGGTGGACTCCGAACCCGGCACCGAGCCCACCGCCCTCACCGGCACCGCCGCCCAGCTCGAAGCCGTCGTCGGCGACCAGCTCCTGATCGGCAACCCGGAGTTCGTGCAGGGCGGCACCGAGGCAGCGCTGACCGCCCGCTCCCTCGTCACCGGCGCGTCGACCACCGTGCTCCCCTCGTCCTTCGGCGGCATCGGCCCGGCCCTGGACGGCTCGGCCCTGGCCACCGCGGGCCCCTCCAGCCTCGACTGGAACATCCACCGGATCACCTCCGACGGCAGCGGCGGCCTGACCACCGCCAAGGTGGCCGAGGTCCCCGCCGCCGCGACCGGCGTCCAGGGACTGGCCGTCGCCGGCGGCGAGTTGTTCCTCTTCGGCGCGACGCCGGGCGCCTCGCTGCGGTACAGCAGCTTCCAGCTGGACGCGGCCGGCCGGCCCGACGGCCCCCAGACCCGCCGCAGCCCCGCCCTGAGCCCGCCCACCTGCCTCACCGGCGACGCCGCCTGCCCCCAGCTGGAGGCCCTCGGCGACGGCCGGGTCACCCACCTGTGGACCGACGGGAACGGCGCCGAGTCCGTGATCGGCGTCGGCCTCGACACCACCACGCTCCTCACCGAGCCGACGGACGGCGACGCGGCCGGCCGCATCGGCACCGGCTCCGGCCGGTACGTGCTCTACAACGGAGGCTCCGGCAAGCAGCGGGTCGTCGACTTCCCGCGCACCGGCGCCGGCGACACCGCTCTCGTCCGCGACCGCACCGCCGCCGCGGTGTGGGGGCAGACCCTGTGGGCCCCGGGCAGCACCCAGGGCCAGGTCACCGGCCGCAACCTCAAGACCGGCACGACCACCACCGTCACCACCGGCGCCCCCTGCGTCCCCACCGACCTCCAGGCCGTCAACACCTGGCTGTACTGGTCGTGCGGCAGCTCGGCGGGCGTCTACGACCGCGCCACCGCCCGCAGGATCACGGTCCCGGCCGACCTCGGCCCGGCCCGCCTCGCCGACGGCTTCCTGATCCGTGAGAACCGCGCCACCCACGAGCTGCTGCTCACCGACTTCCACACCGGCACGGCCACCACCCGCACCCTGGCCGAGCTGCCCGCCACCGACCAGAACACCGGCGGCAGCAACGGCCGCTGGGCCGTCGACCGCTTCGGCGGCCCCATCGCCTACCTCAACGGCACGTACGGCGAGGTGTCGATCGTGCCCAGCGGCGTCCCCACCTCGCCCCTGGCCCAGACAGAGGCCCAGGTCTACTCGCCCTCCGTGATCGGCAAGGCGTTCCCCTGGACACCGGTGTGGCAGCTGAACAAGCCCTCCACCTGGACCCTGACCCTCACCAACGCCTCCGGCAAGGTCGTCCGCACCCTGACCGGCAGGTCCACGGGGGCCGCCGTGCGCCCCGCCTGGGACGGCACCACCGACAGCGGCGGCGCCACGAGCGGCGCCCACACCTGGAAACTCACCGCTCACCCCCGCGACGGCCAGGGCCCGGACCTCACGCTCACCGGCAGCATGACCCTGGGCTGAGAGCACACGGCGGTGGGTACGGTCGGAGCATGAGCATCCAAGCCGTGGTCTGGGACGTCGACGACACCCTCTTCGACTACACCACCGCCGACCGCCTCGGCATGCGCGCCCACCTCACGGCCGAAGGCCTGCTCGACCGCTTCGACGGCGTCGAGCAGGCCCTCGACCGCTGGCGGGAGGTCACCCACCTGCAGTGGGCCCGCTTCTCGGCCGGCGAGGCCACCTTCGAGGACCAGCGGCGCGACCGCGTGCGGGTCTTCCTGGACCGGGACCTCACCGACGCCGAGGCCGACGCGTGGTTCCAGCGGTACGTCACCCACTACGAGGCGGTCTGGGCCCTCTTCCCGGACGTCCTGCCGGTCCTCGACGCGCTCTCCGCCAGCCACCGGCACGCCGTGCTCTCCAACTCCAGCCTCCATGTCCAGGACCGCAAGCTGCGCACCCTCGGCGTCCACGACCGCTTCGAGACCATCCTGTGCGCGGCCGAGCTCGGCGTCTCCAAGCCCGAGGCCGGGGCGTTCCTCGCGGCCTGCTCCTTCCTCGGCCTGCCGCCGCACGAGGTCGCCTACGTCGGCGACCACCCGGAGATCGACGGGCGGGGCGCCGCCGAGGCCGGGCTGCTGTCGGTGTGGATCGACCGCGGCGGCCTGTACGCCACGATCGACCCGCCCGTCGGGCCGCACCGCATCGCCTCGCTGGCCGAACTGCCGTCCCTCCTCGCCTCGGATACTCGTTTTGGAGCCCCGTCCACCTTCGGGTAATGTTCTTCCTGCGCCGCGGGAAGCGGGCCGGAAGGCCACAAACCGAGGCGCACAGCTAGAACACAAACCCCCCGGGGCTTGCGTTCCAGTGGCCTATGGTGTAATTGGCAGCACGACTGATTCTGGTTCAGTTAGTCTTGGTTCGAGTCCAGGTAGGCCAGCTCGCAGAGCTCATCTGCATCGCCCCCGTTGTGTAGCGGCCTAGCACGCTGCCCTCTCAAGGCAGTAGCGCCGGTTCGAATCCGGTCGGGGGTACTGGTTCCGAGTGATCGACGATCATGCTCGGGACTGCTAGGGCCCCCGTTGTGTAGCGGCCTAGCACGCCGCCCTCTCAAGGCGGTAGCGCCGGTTCGAATCCGGTCGGGGGTACTGAACTGGTCTAAACCACATTGGTCTATGGTGTAATTGGCAGCACGACTGATTCTGGTTCAGTTAGTCTTGGTTCGAGTCCAGGTAGACCAGCTCGGACCTGCGGAAACGCAGTGTCCAGGCCCCCGTTGTGTAGCGGCCTAGCACGCCGCCCTCTCAAGGCGGTAGCGCCGGTTCGAATCCGGTCGGGGGTACACATCACAAGAGGCCCCTCACTTCGGTGAGGGGCCTCTTGCGTGCTTGCCTTCTTCGGGTCGGGAAAGGCCTGCCGCGGCGTTGAGGCCGGCCTTCCCCGAAACGCGCCGTCGGCTCAGCCGGTGCGCCGCAACGCCTCCGAGAGGCGCCCGGCCGCGTCGATCACAGCCTGCGCGTGCATACGGCCAGGGTGCCGGGTGAGCCGCTCGATCGGCCCGGACACCGACACCGCCGCCACGACCCGGTTCGACGGCCCCCGCACCGGCGCGGACACGGACGCGACGCCCGGCTCCCGCTCGCCGATCGACTGGGCCCAGCCCCGCCGCCGCACACCCGACAGCGCCGTCGCCGTGAAGCGCGCCCCCTGCAAGCCGCGGTGCAGCCGCTCCGGCTCCTCCCAGGCCAGCAGGATCTGCGCCGAGGAGCCGGCCTTCATCGTGAGCGTCGAACCGACCGGGACCGTGTCCCGCAGTCCGGACAGCCGCTCCGCCGCCGCGACACAGATGCGCATGTCCCCCTGGCGGCGATAGAGCTGGGCGCTCTCGCCCGTGATGTCACGAAGATGCGTGAGCACCGGGCCGGCGGTGGCGAGGAGACGGTCCTCACCCGCGGCCGCGGCGAGCTCGGCCAGGCGAGGGCCGAGAATGAAACGACCCTGCATGTCGCGCGCCACCATGCGGTGGTGTTCCAGGGCCACGGCCAGGCGGTGGGCCGTGGGTCGTGCCAGTCCGGTGGCACCGACCAGACCCGCGAGGGTGGCCGGACCGGACTCCAGAGCGCTCAGGACGAGGGCCGCCTTGTCCAGAACGCCGACGCCGCTACTGTTGTCCATGAAACGATACTCCCGTCTCACTCTGTGAAACGCAAGTTCAATTTTCCGTGGAACGCGCCACCCTGGAATCACGAAGTCACAACGGCCCGTGACGTAAGGGCCTGGTGGTGCGTGCCCGGGATCAGGGGAACGGGCGCCGCCTCCTCAAGATCTCTAGTTGGGTCGGCGGAGCGTCGTCGGCCGGAGGGAACAGCGATGGGTAGGACACTCGCGGAGAAAGTCTGGGACGACCATGTCGTCCGGCGCGCGGAGGGCGAGCCCGACCTTCTCTTCATCGATCTGCACCTGCTGCACGAGGTGACCAGCCCGCAGGCCTTCGACGGCCTCCGCAAGAGCGGCCGCACGGTGCGCCGCCTCGACCTCACCATCGCCACCGAGGACCACAACACCCCCACCCTCGACATCGACAAGCCGATCGCCGACCCGGTCTCCCGGGTCCAGCTGGAGACGCTGCGCAAGAACGCCGCCGAGTTCGGCGTGCGTCTGCACCCGCTGGGCGACGTCGAGCAGGGTGTCGTCCACGTCGTGGGCCCGCAGCTCGGCCTGACCCAGCCCGGCACCACCGTGGTCTGCGGCGACTCGCACACCTCCACGCACGGCGCCTTCGGCGCGCTGGCGTTCGGCATCGGCACCTCCCAGGTGGAGCACGTGCTGGCCACCCAGACGCTGCCGATGTCCCGCCCCAAGACCATGGCGATCACCGTCGACGGCGAACTGCCCGACGGAGTCACCGCCAAGGACCTGATCCTGGCGATCATCGCGAAGATCGGCACCGGCGGCGGCCAGGGCTACGTCCTGGAGTACCGCGGCGAGGCCATCGAGAAGCTCTCGATGGAAGCCCGCATGACCATCTGCAACATGTCGATCGAGGCCGGTGCCCGGGCGGGCATGATCGCCCCGGACGAGACCACGTTCGCGTACCTCAAGGGCCGCCCGCACGCCCCCGAGGGCGAGGACTGGGACGCGGCCGTCGCGTACTGGAAGACGCTGAAGACGGACGAGGACGCCGAGTTCGACGCCGAGGTCGTCATCGACGCCTCCGAACTGTCGCCGTTCGTCACCTGGGGCACCAACCCGGGCCAGGGCGCACCGCTTTCGGCGTCCGTCCCCGATCCCGCTTCGTACGAAGACGCATCGGAGCGCTACGCCGCCGAAAAGGCCCTGGAGTACATGGGGTTGGAGGCCGGCCAGCCGCTGCGCTCCATCAAGGTGGACACCGTCTTCGTAGGCTCGTGCACCAACGGCCGCATCGAGGACCTGCGCGCCGCCGCCGAGCTGCTGAAGGGCCGCAAAGTCGCCGACGGCGTACGGATGCTGGTCGTCCCGGGCTCCGCGCGGGTCGGTCTGCAGGCCGTCTCCGAGGGCCTGGACGTCGTCTTCAAGGAGGCCGGCGCCGAGTGGCGGCACGCGGGCTGCTCGATGTGCCTGGGCATGAACCCCGACCAGCTGGCCCCGGGTGAGCGCTCCGCGTCCACCTCCAACCGCAACTTCGAGGGACGGCAGGGCAAGGGCGGCCGCACCCACCTGGTGTCGCCGCAGGTCGCGGCCGCCACGGCCGTCCTGGGTCACCTGGCCTCCCCGGCCGACCTGTCCGCCGACGCCCCCACGCCCGCTGGAGTCTGATCAGTCATGGAAGCCTTCACCACCCACACCGGCCGGGCCGTCCCGCTGCGCCGCAGCAACGTCGACACCGACCAGATCATCCCCGCCCACTGGCTCAAGAAGGTCACGCGCGACGGGTTCGAGGACGGGCTGTTCGAGGCCTGGCGCAAGGACACGTCGTTCGTGCTCAACCAGCCCGAGCGGCAGGGCGCGACCGTGCTGGTCGCCGGCCCCGACTTCGGCACCGGCTCCTCCCGTGAGCACGCCGTCTGGGCGCTGCAGAACTACGGCTTCAAGGCCGTGATCTCCTCCCGCTTCGCCGACATCTTCCGTGGCAACTCGCTCAAGAACGGCCTGCTCACGGTGGTTCTGGAGCAGAAGATCGTGGACTCGCTGTGGGAGCTCACCGAGAAGGACCCGCAGGCCGAGATCACCGTCGACCTGGAGCGCCGTGAGGTGCGCGCAGAAGGCATCACCGCCGCCTTCGAGCTGGACGAGAACGCCCGCTGGCGGCTGCTGAACGGTCTCGACGACATCTCGATCACCCTCCAGAACGAGGCGGACATCTCCGCGTACGAGGCGAAGCGCCCGTCGTTCAAGCCGAGGACGCTCCCGGTCTGACCCCAGGGCACGATCCGACGCCCGCGGGCAAGGCGACTTTCGGCCACCGCAATACCGCCCCTGTACCCCCGATCAGCCCGATCGGGGGTACAGCCGTGTCTGCACCCGAACGGCCCTGCCCACCCCCTGTTCACCTGCCAACTTGCCGCGTTATGCCGGTGGTTGTCGGGGTAGGCGAGTGCTACAGCCGTGACTTCCACGTGTGCCGGGAAGGCCGTCCGAGGCGGCAGTTGTCCCCTGCGCAGGCGACAACTCGCCCCAGATGGCACAATCTGTGCATGGAACACGACGGCCAACTCGAGCTCTATGCGGCGGTCGCGGGCCAACTCAAGGAAGCGCACACAAGAGTGCGCGCACTGCAAGTCCCGGAGGGCGTACGGATGGCGCTGACCCGGAAGCTGCTGGTCATTACGGCCGCGGCCAAGCACGATCTCGCCGACGCGGCAAGGCGGCTGGAGCGGTTCACCGCGGACCTCGACGAGGGACGTCTCCCCGACGAGGAACGCTGAACCTCTCGACACCGTCGAGTTCGTTGCGGCACAAGGGTGATAAGCCCGTTTCGTGTTTGATTTGCGGTATATATCTGCCTAACGTGCGAAAAAGCTTGAACACTTTCGTTCTGGCGATGTCTCCGAAGGGGAAGACGTGAACAAGGCGCAGCTCGTAGAAGCGATTGCCGACAAGATGGGCGGCCGCCAGCAGGCAGCCGACGCTGTCGACCATGTCCTGGACGCCATCGTCCGAGCGGTCGTCTCGGGTGAGCGGGTCTCGGTCACCGGCTTCGGTTCGTTCGAGAAGGTCGACCGTCCGGCGCGGTACGCCCGTAACCCCCAGACGGGCGAGCGGGTTCGGGTCAAGAAGACTTCCGTTCCGCGCTTCCGCGCCGGTCAGGGCTTCAAGGACCTGGTCAGCGGCTCGAAGAAGCTGCCGCGCGGTGGAGAGGTCGCCGTCAAGAAGGCCCCGAAGGGCAGCCTGAGCGGCGGCGCCGGCGCGACCGTCAAGAAGGCCGCCGCGAAGAAGGCGACCACCAAGTCGGCCGCCGCGAAGAAGACCACCGCCAAGAAGACGACGGCGAAGGCCACCACCACCAAGTCGGCGGCCGCGAAGAAGACCACCGCGAAGAAGGCGCCCGCCAAGAAGACCACGGCGACGTCCAAGACCACCGCCGCGAAGAAGACCACCGCGAAGAAGGCCCCGGCGAAGAAGGCGACGGCCACGAAGGCGCCCGCCAAGAAGTCGACGGCGCGCAAGACCACCGCCAAGAAGACCACCGCCCGCAAGAAGTAAGGGCACTGGGGTACTCACGCGCCGGGCCGGACTCCGCACGGAGTCCGGCCCGCGGCGTGTTCAGCGAGTGATCAGAGGGTCTGAAGGGTCACCAGTGTGATCCGCGGGGCGTCTTTCGCGCCCTCCACCTCGATACGCACCCGCTGGCCCGGGCGCAGCAGCCTGAGGCCACCCGCGTCGAACGCGGCCGCGTCGAAGGGCACCGGGGTGCCGTCGTCCAGGAGCACCTGCCCGCTGCGGCTTTCGGGGTCGTACGTGTACGCGGTCGCCTGCATGGCCGCAGCCTACTGCCCGGGAATCAGCAACCGCGCGGCGGCCGCGGCCGTATGAGGGCCGACTCCCAGGGCCAGCGCACTGCGCAGGTCGTCGCCGGTGTCCACGTCCCGGCGTACGGAATCCACCTCGGTGAGCAGCAGTTCCACGGCCCCCGAGGCACGGTGCCGGGCCCGGGAATCCGCGCCGAAGGCGGGGCGCAATGCCTGTCCCGGGGCGGCGGCCAGCAAGGTCGTGCCGATTGCGGCGGCGTCCGCGAGAAATGCCCGCGGGAATTCGGCGGCCGCTTCCAGGACTCGCGACAATTCCGCGGGGCGCAGGGCCGGCAGATCGGCGTTCAGCGCGGCCACCGCACTCACGGGGCGGGCGGACCGTACGACCCGCGTCGCGTGTGCGAGGGCGGCGTTGAGGCCGCCGCCCGGCTCGTCGGGAACGATCGCGGCGCCCTGTGCCGCCAGTGCGCGGCCCGCCCGGGCGTCGTCCGTGACGACTGCCACATCCCGTACCGCAGGGCAGGCCAGCGCGGCCGCCACCGTGTCCTGGGCGAAGGCGAGCGCCAGGTCCGGCCGCAACCCGTCGTCCGCGGTGTCCGCAAGCCTGCTCTTGGCCTGGGCCAGGGGTTTCAGGGGTACGACCAGGGTCCACTGCACGGGTGTTCCGTCCTCCTCTTGTCGCGGTCATTGTCACCCGGGGCATCGGGCGGGCGGCATCCCGGGGCGTACGGTGTTCTCGACAGACCGGCGGCCTGGGGCGACACTTGTGCGGCCCCCGTGGCCCCGGCTTTCAGGCCCTAGAGGAAGGTGTCCGCGTGCCCCGCCGCAGAATCGGCTTCTGGTACCGCTTCGCCGCGGTGATCTGCAAACCGCCGCTGGTGGTTCTGCTCAAGCGGGACTGGCGTGGAATGGAGAACATTCCGGCCGAGGGTGGATTTATCACCGCGGTGAACCACAATTCGCACATCGATCCCTTCGCTTACGCGCACTTTCAGTACAACACCGGGCGCGTCCCGCGATTCCTCGCGAAGAGCGGGCTTTTCAAGAAGGGATTCGTCGGAGCCGCGATGCGCGGTACCGGACAGATCCCCGTGTACCGCGAGAGCACGGACGCGCTCAGTGCCTTCCGGGCCGCCATCGACGCCGTGGACCGCGGGGAATGCGTCGCCTTCTATCCCGAGGGCACCCTCACCCGCGACCCGGACGGCTGGCCCATGACCGCCAAGACCGGCGCCGCGCGCGTGGCCCTGCAGACCAAGTGCCCGGTCATCCCGGTGGCGCAGTGGGGATGCAACGAGCTGCTGCCGCCGTACGCGAAGAAACCGCACCTGCTGCCGCGCAAGACGCACCGCGTGCTGGCCGGGCCGCCCGTGGACCTCGCGCGTTTCTACGACCGCGAGATGACCGCGGAGCTGCTCAAGGAGGCCACGGAGGTCATCATGGCCGCCGTCACCGCCCAGCTGGAGCTGATCCGCGGGGAGAAGGCGCCCGAGACGCCGTACGACCCGCGCCGGGAGCGGATCGAGCAGCGACGCCGCACCCAGGCGCAGACGCAGACCCACCGGAAGGCGGGGCAGACCGTGCAGGAAGAGGGGCTGGGCAAGTGAGCAAGCCGGTCAAGGCGGCGGTGCTGAGCGCCGGTTCGTGGGGCACGGCCTTCGGCATGGTGCTCGCCGACGCGGGGTGCGAGGTCACCCTGTGGGCGCGCCGCCCGGAGGTCGTGGAGGCGATCAACTCCACGCGGACCAATCCCGACTACTTCCCGGGCGTCGAGCTCCCGGAGAACGTGCGGGCCACCACCGACCCCGCCGAAGCCGCCGCGGACGCCGACTTCACGGTCCTGTCGGTCCCCTCGCAGACCCTGCGCGCCAACCTCGCCGAGTGGAGCCCGCTGCTGGCCCCCGACACGGTCCTCGTCTCGCTGATGAAGGGCGTCGAACTCGGCTCCGCGATGCGGATGAGCGAGGTCATCGACGACGTCGCCAAGGTCGGCCCGGACCGGATCGCCGTGGTCAGCGGGCCCAACCTGGCCCGGGAGATCGCCGCGCGGATGCCGGCCGCGGCCGTGGTGGCCTGCACCGACGAGGCCGTCGCCCAGCGGCTCCAGGCCGCCTGCCACACGCCGTACTTCCGCCCTTACACCAATACGGACGTGGTGGGTTGCGAACTGGGCGGAGCCGTGAAGAACGTCATCGGCCTCGCCGTCGGCATCGCGGACGGCATGGGCCTGGGTGACAACGCCAAGGGCTCCCTCATCACCCGCGGCCTGGCCGAGACCACCCGGCTCGGCATGGCGCTGGGCGCCGACCCGCTGACCTTCTCCGGACTCGCGGGCCTGGGCGACCTGGTGGCCACCTGCTCCTCGCCGCTGTCGCGCAACCACACCTTCGGCACCAACCTCGGCAAGGGCATGACCCTCCAGGAGACCATCGCGGTCACCAAGCAGACCGCCGAGGGCGTCAAGTCCTGCGAGTCGGTGCTGGATCTGGCCCGCAGGCACGGCGTCGACATGCCGATCACGGAGACGGTCGTCGGCATCGTGCACGAGGGCAAGCCTCCGGTGGTGGCCCTCAAGGAGCTGATGTCGCGCAGCGCGAAGCCCGAACGACGCTGAGCGACGCGGGGCGGCGGGCGCTGTCTCCGGGCCCTACCACCGGGTACTCTCAACGCGATATGAGCACCGAGAACCTCCCCCAGAGCCCCGAGCAGCCGCCGCGCAAACCGCGTGTGGCCGTCGTGTTCGGCGGGCGCAGCTCCGAACACGGGATCTCCGTGGTCACCGCCGGCGCCGTCCTCAAGGCCATCGACCGGACCAAGTACGACGTCCTGCCGATCGGCATCACCCAGGACGGGCGTTGGGCGCTCACGGCGGACGAACCGGAGCGGATGGCGATCGTCGACCGGCGCCCGCCGAGCGTCGACCTGCTCGCCGAGTCCACCGAGGGCGCGGTGATCCTCCCCGTCGACCCGGCCAGCCGCGAAGTCGTCTACAGCGAGCCGGGTTCGGTCCCCAAGGCCCTCGGCGAGGTCGACGTGGTCTTCCCGGTGCTGCACGGCCCCTACGGCGAGGACGGCACCCTCCAGGGCCTCCTGGAGCTGTCCGGAGTCCCGTACGTGGGTTCGGGTGTGCTCGCCTCGGCCGTGGGCCAGGACAAGGAGTACATGAAGCGGGTGTTCACCTCCTTCGGGCTGAAGGTCGGCCCGTACGTGGTGATCCGGCCGCGCGAGTGGGAGCAGTCCGCCCCGAACGGGGACAAGGGCGCCGCCGCCCGCAAGAAGATCGTCGACTTCGCCGCCGAGCACGGCTGGCCGCTGTTCGTGAAGCCCTCCCGCGCCGGTTCCTCGATCGGCATCACCAAGGTCGACGACCTCTCCGGCCTCGACGAGGCGATCGCCGAGGCCCAGCGGCACGACCCGAAGATCATCGTCGAGGCGGCCCTGCGCGGCCGTGAGATCGAGTGCGGCGTCCTGGAGTTCGAGGACGGTCCCCGGGCCTCGGTGCCCGCGGAGATCCCCCCGCCCCAGGCGCAGGCGTACTACGACTTCGAGGCCAAGTACATCGACTCCACCCCGGGTCTCGTCCCGGCGCCCCTGACTCCTCAGGAGACGGCCGAGGTGCAGCGCCTGGCGGTCGACGCCTTCGAGGCGGCGTCCTGCGAGGGCCTGGTCCGCGCGGACTTCTTCCTCACCGAGGACGGCGAGTTCGTGATCAACGAGATCAACACGATGCCCGGCTTCACGCCCATCTCGATGTATCCGCAGATGTGGCAGGCGAGCGGCGTGAGCTACCCGGAGCTGATCGACCGGCTGGTGCAGGCGGCACTGCGGCGCTCGACGGGCCTGCGCTGAATCGACCCGCACAAGGCGCGGGGAACCGCGCGATCAGCCGTGCACGGCCCGCGGTCTCAGGACACGAGCACCGGCACGGCGCTCAGGAGGCGATCCCCCGGGGGATCGCCTTCTTCACTGCCGAGGCCAGATCGATCAGCACCCCCGAGCTGTCCACGCCCTGCGGCGCCCGGACCTCGACATACGCCTCGCGGTTGGCGGTGGTGAACACATACCCGCCGCCGTCCTGCTTCTCCATCAGCCAGTCCACGCCGTTCACACCACCGGCGACCGCGTCCGGGTCCCGCCCGTCCGCCACCTTCGGATCGACCATCTTCGGCGGCTGCGGCACACCGCAGCGAAGTATGATCGCCGGGCTGCCCCAGCCCGCCGTCAGCGCCGACGCGGGTTCGGGATCCGCACGGCGCTCCCCGTCCACCTTCGCGGGCAGTACCTTGTCCAGGTTCCGGCACAGTTCCGCGACCTTCCCGTCCGGACTGGGAACCGCCGCCGCCGCGCTGTCGTCTGCCGAGGAGCAGCCCGCGACAGTGATCAACAGCGCGACAGCGGGCAGGCGGGACACGCGGAGGACACAACGGCGCCGGTGACGGAAAGAGTTCACCGGCTCAGGGTAGACGGGGGCTACAGATGGACGACCGGGCAGGTCAGGGTGCGGGTGATGCCGTCCACCTGCTGGACCTTGGCGACCACCATGCGGCCGAGATCGTCGACGGTGTCGGCCTGCGCCCGCACGATCACGTCGTACGGTCCCGTCACGTCCTCGGCCTGGATGACCCCAGGGATCTTGCTGATCGTCTCGGCGACGGTCGACGCCTTGCCGACCTCCGTCTGGATCAGGATGTACGCCTGTACCACGGAACCTCCAGGGCGGCCACGAGGATCATGTGGGGAAAAGGAACGCCACGGTATCGCGTCGCCCCTCGCCGCGGGGAGACCTGCGGGGACCGGGTCTTGCGCGCCGGGGTGCAGGTCCGGCAGAACATGACGGTCACTTCGACCGTAGCGAGGACCGAGATGCCTCGCGACCGGGCACGGACAGGGACAGAAGGGGAGCAAGGGCAATGAAGGGCACTGTTGGTGAGCTCGGTGAGTTCGGGCTCATCAGGGAGCTCACCTCCCGTCTGACCACCACCCCGGCGGTCCGGGTCGGCCCCGGCGACGACGCCGCCGTGGTGGCCGCGCCGGACCGCAGGGTCGTGGCGAGCACGGACATCCTGGTCGAGGGCCGGCACTTCCGCCGCGACTGGTCGACGGCCTACGACGTGGGCCGCAAGGCCGCCGCGCAGAACCTCGCCGACATCGCCGCCATGGGTGCCGTGCCGACCGCGTTGCTGCTCGGTCTGGTCGTGCCGGCCGAGCTGCCGGTGACCTGGCCGAGCGAGCTGATGGACGGTCTGCGCGACGAGTGCCAGGTGGCCGGCGCCGCCGTGGTCGGCGGGGACGTCGTGCGCGGCGACTCGATCATGGTGTCGATCACCGCGCTCGGCGACCTGCGCAACCAGGAGCCGGTGACGCGGGCGGGCGCCCAGCCCGGCGACCTCGTCGCGGTGACCGGCTGGCTGGGCTGGTCCGCCGCCGGGTACGCGGTGCTGTCGCGCGGGTTCCGCTCGCCGCGGGCGTTCGTGGAGGCCCACCGGCGGCCCGAGCCGCCGTACCACGCCGGTCCGGCCGCCGCCGGGCTCGGGGCGACGGCGATGTGCGACGTGAGCGACGGGCTGATCGCCGACCTCGGGCACATCGCCGAGGCCAGCAAGGTGCGCATCGACATCCGCTCCGGGGCGATCGACATCCCCTCGCAGATGAACGACATCGGGCAGGCCGTGGGGGTCGATCCCATGCAGTGGGTGCTGACCGGGGGAGAGGACCACGCGATGGTGGCGACCTTCCCGCCGGACGTGAAGCTGCCCGCCCGCTGGAAGGTCATCGGCGAGGTCCTCAACCCCTCGGCGCTGCCCCACGTGACGGTGGACGGGGCGCCGTGGACCAGCAAGGGCGGCTGGGACCACTTCGGGGACATAGAGTCATGATCCCCCGCGTCCTCACGGTGGCCGGCTCCGACTCCGGCGGCGGCGCGGGCATCCAGGCCGACCTCAAGACGATGCTCGCGCACGGTGTGCACGGCATGAGCGTCGTGACGGCGGTGACCGCGCAGAACTCCCTCGGGGTGCAGGGCGCTTGGGAACTGCCCGTGGAGGCTGTGCGGGCCCAGTACCGCAGCGTCGTCGACGACATCGGCGTCCAGGCGATCAAGACCGGGATGCTGGCCTCCGCGGAACTCGTGGAGGCGGTCGCCGAGTTGATCGCGGAGACCGATGCCCCGGCCGTCGTGGACCCGGTGGGCGTCTCCAAGCACGGTGACGCCCTGCTCGCCGCCTCGGCGCTGGACTCCGTCCGTACGAAGCTGCTGCCGGTGGCGACGGTCGCCACACCCAACCTCGACGAGGTGGCCCAGATCACGGGCGTACGGGTCGGGTCGGAGGCGGACCTGAGGGAGGCCGCCGAGGCGGTCCTCGCACACGGGCCGCGCTGGGTCCTGATCAAGGGCGGGCACCTGCCCGGCGATGCCGTCGACCTGCTCAGTGACGGCTCCGAGGAGCACTGGCTGCGGGCGCCCAGGCATGACAACCGCCACACCCACGGCACCGGCTGCACGCTCGCCTCGGCGATCGCCTCCGGGCTCGCGAAGGGGCAGTCCGTGCCGGACGCGGTGGCGGCGGCGAAGCGGTACGTCACGGGGGCCGTCGCGGCCGGATTCGCGCTCGGCGGCGGGATCGGGCCGGTCGATCACGGCTGGCGCTTCAGGGAACAGCCCGAGGGCTGATGTGCAGGGAACAGTCCGAGGGCTGACGTTCAGGCAAGACGAAGAGCCGGCCCACCAGAGGTGGACCGGCTCTGCAGCAACCAGCAGTGGCCGCGCGCTAGCTGAGCGTCAGCGCGAGACCTTGCCGGCCTTGATGCACGAGGTGCAAGCGTTCACGCGCTTCGGCGTCCCGCCCACCACGGTACGCACACGCTGGATGTTCGGGTTCCAGCGGCGGGACGTACGGCGGTGCGAGTGCGAGATGTTGTTGCCGAAGCCCGGCCCCTTGCCGCAGACGTCGCAGTTGGCAGCCACGGGTCACTCCAAAGACTTCAGATGCACTTACGGTTGATCCCGGCAGGCCGGGATCAAGATTCTCGGGCTTTGCGGAGCCGGTCGAAATCTGAAGTGGCGTTGCCAGGGGGAAGGCCCGATCAGATCGGGCAACCGGAGCAGCATACAACGGCTGCACCCGTGGAACGAAACTACCACGGCAGCTCCGGGGCCCGGCTCCCTCCCTCTTCCGGTGGACACCGTCCCGGGGTCTACGCTGCGTGCCACGTCCAGCAGCTCAGGGAGGCGCGGTGGCGCAGGTGCCGCAGACATTCTTCGATGCTCTCGCGGTGCGCACCTGGTGCGGTCTCGCGCTCGAGGCCCTGGGGCGGGCGCGTGAGGAGATCGACGCGATCAATGTCTACCCGGTCGCGGACGGGGACACCGGCACCAACCTCTATCTGACCGTGGAGTCGGCCGTCGCGGCCGTCGAAGCGGTCTTCGCCGGGCACGCGGCGGGGTCCGGCCCGGACGGGCCCACGCTCGCCGACGCCGCCCGGGCGATGGCCCACGGGGCGCTCATCGGCGCCCGCGGCAATTCCGGGACGATCCTCGCCCAGCTGCTGCGCGGCATGGCCCAGGTGCTGGCCGCCGACGACCGCGCCCGGGCCGACGGCCGGAGTCTGCGGGTCGCCCTGCGGGAGGCGGCCGACTCCGCCCGCCGGGCCGTCGCCCATCCCGTCGAGGGCACCGTCCTCACCGTCGCCTCGGCCGCCGCCGACGCGGCAGAGGGCGTCGAGGGCGACTGCGGGACGGTGGCCCGGGCGGCCTGCGCCGGCGCCCGCGCGGCCCTCGCCGAGACCCCGGGCCGGCTGCCCGTCCTGGGACGTGCCGGGGTGGTCGACGCCGGCGGGCAGGGGCTGGTGACGGTGCTCGGGGCGCTGGTGGAGACGCTCACGGGGGAGAGGGCGGTGGCGGCGAGCGCGTCCACCGGCTCCTCCGCCGCGCTCCATGCGCGCGTGGACCCCGCGGCAAGTCCCTCGCCCACCGGGGGCGGCCTCGACGAGTGCGCCGACGGCGGCGTCGCGGCATCCGGCCCGGAGGGTCCGGCCTTCGAGGTGATCTACCTCCTGGACGCCGAGGACCGGGCCGTGGAGCGGCTGCGGGAGCGGCTCGACGCCCTCGGGGACTCCCTCGTCGTGGTCGGCGGCGACGGGCTGTGGAACGTCCACGTCCATGTGGACGACGCGGGCGCCGCCGTCGAGGCCGGCATCGAGGCCGGGCGGCCCCACCGCATCCGCATCACCCACTTCGGCGTCGGAGACGTGCACACCACCGGCGCCGAGAGGCCGCCCAGGGAGCGGGCCCAGCGGGCCGTCGTGGCCGTCGTGCCCGGCGAGGGCCTGGCCGGTCTGTACACCGAGGCCGGTGCGACCGCCGTGCTCGCACGCCCGGGGGAGCCGCCCGCCAGCGGCGAGCTCGTCCAGGCCGTACGGCGGGCCCACGCGCGCGAGGTCGTGCTGCTGCCCAACGACGCCGACCTGCGCCATACGGCCGCGGCGGCGGCCGAGCAGGCCCGCACGGAGGGCATCCGGGTTGCGCTGATCCCGACCCGCTCGGCCGTCCAGGGCATCGCCGCGCTGGCCGTGCACGAGCCGGACCGCCGCTTCGACGAGGACGTGGTCTCGATGACCTCGGCCGCGGGCGCAACCCGCTACGCCGAGGTCACCGTCGCCGAACACCAGTCCTGGACGATGGCCGGCATCTGCCAGGCCGGAGACGTCCTGGGGCTCATCGACGGGGACGTGGCGGTGATCGGCTCGGACGTCGCCCTGACCGCCGAGACCGTCCTGGACCGGATGCTCTCGGCCGGCGGCGAGATGGTCACCCTGGTCCTCGGCGACGAGGCCCCCGACTCCGTCGCCGAGCACCTGGAGGGCCGGGTCCGGGCGAGGTACCTCGCCGTCGACACCGTCCTGTACCGGGGCGGACGCCAGGGCTCCCTGCTCCTCATCGGCGTGGAGTAGGGCCGGGCCCCCGTCACCGGCCCGCGGCGGCCGGGCCTTCTCGGTCCGGCTGGGGCGCCAGCAGCCGGAGCAGGTGCTCGGCCTCCGCCCGGCGGGCCCGCACCGCGTCGCCCTCACCGTCGTGGTGCCCGCCGTCCGCCGCCACGCCGACGTACCCCTCGTACGCGGCCAGCACCGCACGCGCGCGTGCCGCCGCGGCGGCGGGACGGCCCAGGTCGGCCTCCAGCCGGCCCGCGGCGAGTTCCGCTCTGGTGCGGCCGTGCAGGGCGCCGTCCCCGAGCGAGGCGAACACCTCGGCCGACCGCACCACTTCGGCCAGCGCCTCCTCGAACACCGCCGTGTCCGCGGCCCCTGCGGCGCCCTCGGAGGCGGAGCGGGCCAGCAGGTCGCCGAACTGCCCGTGGGTGTCGCCGAGTTCGGCGACGAGCTGCTCGCGGGACTCCGCGTCACAAGCCGCGTCCCGAGCCGCCTCGCACTCCCGGACCGCCTCGGCCATCAGGCCCCGTGCGGCCTCCAGCCCGTCCTCCGCGTGCAGCGCCAGCCAGGCGCGGGCCCGCAGGGAGCGGACCAGGCCGGGGGTGTCGCCGAGCGCGCGCCACAGCTCGCCCGCGCGCGCGTAGGCCCGGTCCGCCTCGGCGGGCAGCCCGGCCTGACCGAGCGACTCCCCGGCCAGGTGGGCGAGGGTCGCGTGGTCGTGCTGTTCGGGCCAGTGGCGGGCGATCCCGGCGGCCTCCAGACGCCGTTCGGCCGCCGCGCGGTGCTCGCCCAGCTCGCCCAGGCAGTCGCCCAGCCACCACAGCGTCTGCACCACCGCCCCGTCGCCGTGCGTCTCGGCGCTCAGGTCGGGCAGCGCCGACTCCAGCACCTCGGCGGCCTCGGCCCACCGGCCCTGCCGCAGCAGGAACCCGCCGAGCTGCTGTCGCGCCCAGGCACCCAGCGTCGCCGACTCGCCCGCCTCGTCGGCCCAATGGGCCGCCTCCAGGGCGTGCTCGGCGGCCTCCACGGCGTCGCCCCGGCCGCCCACGACCTCCCCGAGCTGAAGGTGCAGCTGGGCCCGGCCGGGCGCCTCCAGCTGCGCTCCGCCGTGCTCCAGGGCCGCCCGCAGCGCCCGCTCCGCCTCCGTCATGTCGCCCAGGTGGTGGGCCAGGGAGGCGAGCCGCGCCTCGTACTCCACCGCGAACCAGGGCAGCCCCGCCGCGACGAACGCCGACGCGCCCCGCGCGAACAGCTCCGCGGCCGTCTCCAGATCCCCGGCCAGCCCGGCCAGCTCCCCGAGCATCGCCTGTGCCTCGGCGACCCGCGCGGTCAGCCGCACGTCCTGGCCGGTCCGGCCGTCGACGAGTGCGAGAACCTCCCGTACGGCGGCCTCGGCCTCGGCGAGGACCGCCCCGTCGCCCTCACCGCCGTGCGCACGGCGCGTCAAAATCCGCGCCCGGCTCATCACGACGGACGCCGTCTGCCGTATCCCCGTGCCGTCGGCGGCGTACAACGCGAGGACCTCGTCGTAGAGGCCGGTCACCGCCACGGCGGCGCCGTCCACGTCACCCGCGAGCGCGCGGACGTACGCCCCACGCGCGCGTGCCGCCAGGGCCTCGCCCGGGTCGCCCGCCTCCGCGTAGAGGGCGGCGGCCCGTTCGAAGAGGCCGGCCCCCTCGGGGCCGAGGGACATCGCCTCGTGGTCGGCCATCTCCGCACGGTCGCGCGCGTCCAGTCCGGCGTCCCCCGCCGCCTCCGCGACCGCCGCCCACGCCTCCACGGCCCCCGGCCGCAAGGTGTCCGACAGCCGCCGCGCCTCGGCCAGGAGGGCGGGCAGATCCTGCTGCCCCGGCGCGGGAACCGCGGCGGCGGGGGGAGCGGGCGGGGGAGCGGGGCGGGCCGAGCGCACCCCCAGCGGCAGCCGGTCCACCAGCGGTCGCCGCGTCATCCGCGCGCGGGCCCGCTCGCTCACGTGCGTCGTGCCGTTGCGCTCGTCGAAACGCGCCGCCAGGGCGAGGGCCTCCTCGCGCGCGTGCGCGGCGAGTTCACGGGCGTTCCACTCCCGGCCGGGCGGGCCCGGTACCCGCCCCTCGCCCCGCCCGAGCTCCGTCAGGCGGTCCATGAGCAGGGCGACCACACTCAGGAAGTCCAGCTTGCTCCTCGGATGCCCGTCACCCGTGAAGTACGCCGGCCGCTCCGCGAGCAGCTCAAGACCCCGTGCCTCGTTGCCGGTCAGCGCGCAGAACTCCACATGGTCCGCGTACGCGCCGCGCATGCTCTCCATCGCCCGGACGAGCCGGAAGCCCCGCAGATGGCAGGCCCGGGCCTCGTCCGGACGCCCCAGCCGCAGCAGCGGCAGTAGTGAGGAGGCGAGGACCGAGTGCGGCTCGTGGGCGCAGGCGTACTCGCCCTCCAGCACCGGCCGCCACAACTCCAGGGCCTCGGCGTCCCGCCCCCGCTCGGCCTGCCACCAGCCCTGTCCGTGCAGCTCACAGGCGTGGCAGTCGGCCATGCCGTCCCGGTCGGCGGCCAGCCACGCGGCGTAGGCCCGCTCGGCCCGCGCCACGTCCCCGACATGCGCGGCCACACTGTGCTCGGCGCTGCGCACCGCCCGTTCGGAGTGCCCGGCGAGCCGGTAGCGGTGCTCCATCTCGCCGAGCCACTTCTCGATCGAGGCGAGCGGGACGTGCGGCTGGTCCAGCATGCCAACCGAGACCCACTTGAAGACCCAGTGCAGCGAGTGGGTCTCGTACGCGTCGAAGTCCTCGGGCCGCTCGTCCCACAGACGCAGCAGCCGCGCGAAGGGGACGAACATCTTCCCCTTCTCCGAGCTGTAGTTGTAGACCTTCAGCTGGTGACCGAGCGCCTCGATCACGGCGAGCGGGACGTTCAGCTTCTCGGCCGCCGCCAGCAGTTCCTCCGCGCGCGCGTTGCGGGCCGGCCCCTCCGGCTGCTCGGCGTTCTCCGCCATCGCCTCGCGCAGGGCGTCGATGTCCGTGATCGCGCTCATGCCTCACCCTCCTCGCTGTGCGTGGCCCACTCCAGGAGGCCGATGAACGCCCGGTTGAGCAGCGCCGAGTCGGCCGGCCTGAGCGGCCGCTGCGCCATCAGCAGCGCCTGCCCGTACAGCGACTCCGTGGCGGTGCCGATCAGCTCCGGGTCGGGCAGCGCGCCGATCCGCCGCACGAGCGGGTTGAGGTGGTTCAGGACCAGACGCGCGCGGGGTGCGCTCCCGCGCAGCGAGCCGAGGATGCCCGCCCACAGGTCGTCGGCCCGCTCCTCGGCGTCCGCCCGGGCCTGCTCGTGCCGGGCCTCCCGGTCGTCGAGGTGCAGGGCGGGCACGGACAGCGGGTGGAAGGCCCGCAGCACCACGTCACAGCCGAGCGGGTCGAGCCGGGCCCGGGCCGCCGCCAGGAACCCGGACAGCGCCAGCTCCTCGGCCGGGTCGACGGCGTCCAGATGCGCGGTGACCGTCTCGGCGTCCAGCTCGGCGACCACGGTGCCCGGCCGCACCGAGGGCAGGGCCTGAACGAGCTCGCTGTCGTAGGTGTAGCCGCCGTTGACCACGCCGATGCCCTGCGCGGACGCGATCGGCGCGACCTGCCGGTACTCCTCCACGGTCCGGGTGAAGTGCACCACCGGGTGCCGCTGCGCGAACTCCTCCAGGGACAGCCGCCCGTCGGTCGTCTCGAACGGCAGCCAGGGCAGCATCGTGCGCAGCATCTCCCGGTCGTGCCGGGCCAGGGACTTCACGCCCAGGTGGTGCACCGCGAGGAACGCCGCCAGCCGCTCCGGATCACCGGCCGCCAGCCCCGTCAGCCAGGCCCGGATCCGCTCGCCCAGCGCCTCCCGCACACCGGCCAGCGTCTCGTCCTCGTACAGCGCCTCGCGCGACGCCGTGGGCCGCAGGCTGTCCGTGTCGAGCACGCAGCGCACGAAGAACGCCCAGTCGGGCAGCAGCTGTTCGGCCCGCTCGGTCAGCAGCATGCCCTTGAGGTGCACGCGGTGACCCGCGCGCCGGGCCGGGCTCACCGCCGAGGGCAGCACGTACGCCACCCCGCGGACACCGGCCAGCGGTACGGACAGGTCGATCGTGTCCAGCGGGGTGAAGCCGAACAGGTCGTGGCAGTGCCGGGCGAGGGCGACCCGGCGCGCGGCCGGGCCCGGGTATGGCCGGTCCCAGGGCGCCGGAAGGTCGGTGACCGCCTCGTCGCCGACCCGGATGTCGTACGGCAGCAGCGACCCGAAGTCCCGGGCCAGCGCCTCGACCCGCTCGGGTGCGAGCCACTGCGCCGCGCCCGCCCGGGCCACCAGCTGCACGGTGGTGCCCGGTTCGGGCCGCTCGGCGTCCGGCAGCGTCCGCACGGTGTACGAACCGTCGTCGGACGCCGTCCACTCCACCGGCGGCGCCCCGGGCGTACGGGCGCTGCGGCTGACGACCCGGATCCGCTCGGCCACGACGAAACAGGCCAGCAGCCCGATGCCGAACTGCCCCAGGAAGTCCGACCGGACCTCCTGGAGCCCCTCGGCCCGCTTGGAACTGCGCCCGATCGTGGCCAGCAGGCTGTGCACGTCCGCCTCGGTGAGCCCCACGCCGGTGTCCTCGACACGCAGCGCGCCGCCCTCCGCGTACAGCCGGACCCGGGCCGGGGCACCGGGTTCGTCCGCCCGCCGGGCCGTGACGGCGTCCACGGCGTTCTGCAGCAGTTCGCGCAGATACACCTTGGGGCTGGAGTAGAGGTGATGGGAGAGCAGGTCCACCAGACCACGCAGGTCGACCTGGAACGAATGAGGTGACGGGGGCGGATGGGGTGACGGCTGGAACGGCTGTGAGATCTGGGAGTCCATCATCACGGCGCCGGTGGGGGACTCGCGACGGCGCGGGGTCGGGCGGCCCCGGTGAGGCGGTGACCGCGAAGAAGGGCCGGAGGCGCGTCATCCTAAGCCCGAAAGGGCCGCCTGACCAGGGGTTTCCGGGACCTTTACGACGAGTCGGCCGTGGCCTGGAAGCCGGTGTCAGTGGCATGGTGTGCAATGGATCTCGTGCCCGCACTGGAAGAACCCCTGCGCCAGCCGCTGAAGTCGGTGCTCGGCCCCGCCACCGCGAAGGTGATGGCCGAGCACCTCGGCCTGCTCACCGTCGGCGACCTCCTGCACCACTACCCGCGCAGATACGAGGAGCGCGGCCAGCTCACCCACCTCGCCGACCTCCCCATGGACGAGCACGTCACGGTGGTCGCGCAGGTCGCCGACGCCCGCCTGCACACCTTCGCCTCCGCCAAGGCCCCGCGCGGCAAGGGCCAGCGCCTGGAGGTCACGATCACGGACGGCAGCGGCCGGCTCCAACTGGTCTTCTTCGGCGCGGGTGTCCACAAGCCGCACAAGGAACTCCTGCCGGGCACCCGCGCGATGTTCGCGGGCAAGGTCTCCGTCTTCAACCGCCGCCTCCAACTCGCCCACCCGGCATATGAGTTGTTGCGCGGCGATCCGGAGGAGTCCGTCGAGACCTGGGCGGGCGCCCTGATCCCGATCTACCCCGCCACCGCCAAGCTGGAGTCCTGGAAGATCGGCAAGGCGATCCAGACGGTCCTGCCCACCGCCCAGGAGGCCGTCGAGCCGCTCCCGGACACCCTGCGCGAGGGGCGTGGGCTGGTGCCCCTCCCCGAGGCCCTCCTCAAGATCCACCGCCCGCACACCAAGGCCGACATCGAGGACGCCCGCTCCCGCCTCAAGTGGGACGAGGCCTTCGTCCTCCAGGTCGCGCTGGCCCGCCGCCGCCACACGGACGCCCAACTCCCCGCCGTCCCCCGCAAACCCGCCCCCGACGGTCTCCTCGCAGCCTTCGACGCCCGCCTCCCCTTCACCCTCACCGACGGCCAGCAGAGCGTCTCCCGGGAGATCTTCGACGACCTGGCCACCGACCATCCGATGCACCGGCTGTTGCAGGGGGAGGTCGGCTCGGGCAAGGCCCAGCCCCTCGACTCCCTGGTGCTCACCCCCACGGGCTTCCGTCGCATGGGCGACCTGCGGACCGGGGAGGAGGTCGTGGTTCCCGACGGGGAGATCGCGCTGATCGACGGCGTCTTCCCGCAGGGTGAGCGCGAGGTGTGGCGCATCGCTCTGACCGACGGAAGTTCCGTCGAGTGCGATGACGAGCACCTGTGGATCGTCGGCGCCGGTGACGGACGGCCTGGCGATCAGGCGCCGAAGGCCATGACGACTCGGGACATCCGTGCCGACATGTCCGAGGCCGACGGCTCCCCGAAGTGGTACATCCCGGCGGCCAAGCCGGTCGACCTCGGTGGCGACGCGGGGCTGCCCCTGGACCCGTACGTGCTAGGTGTGCTGCTGGGAGGCGGTTCGCTCCGGCACGATCTCCGGCTCTCCACCGACGACGCCGAGACGCTCGCCGCGGTGGAGGCGGCGGTAGCGCCCGCATGCCGGCTGGTACCGGTGAGCGGAGCCCCCCGCGACCACACGATCCAGCTCGTGGAGCCCGGCGGAGACACGCGGAACCCCGTGATCCGGGCGTTGCGTGACCTGGGCCTCTGGGAAGCGACGTCCCACGGCACATACGTCCCCGAGCCGTTCAAGAACGCGCCGGTCAAGGACCGTCTCGCCCTGCTGCAAGGACTCATGGACACGCTCGGCACCGTCGACCCCGACGGCGTGGGCATCTCCCTCCGCCCGGCGTCACGCCGGCTCGCGGAGGACGTCGCCTGGCTCGCGCGTTCTCTCGGCGGCCGGGCACGGGTGCTGCCGGAGACAGGCGCCCACCAGGTGTCGGTGGCCCTGCCCGGCGAGTACGCCCCGTTCCGCCTCACCCGCAAGGCGGCTCGCGTGCGTCCCGGGCCGTCGTACGACACGTTTCGACGGGGCATCCGGGCCGTCGAGTACGTGGGCCGGAAGCCGGTCCAGTGCATCAGCGTCGCCCACCCGAGCCACGCCTACGTCACGGACAACTTCACCGTCACCCACAACACCATGGTCGCCCTGCGCGCCATGCTCGCCGTGGTCGACGCGGGCGGGCAGGCCGCCATGCTCGCGCCCACCGAAGTGCTCGCGCAGCAGCACCACCGGTCCATCGTGGAGATGATGGGCGAGCTGGCCGAGGGCGGCATGCTGGGCGGGGCCGAGCAGGCCACCAAGGTGGTCCTGCTCACCGGTTCCATGGGAGCCGCCGCCCGGCGGCACGCCCTGCTCGACCTCACCACCGGCGAGGCCGGCATCGTCATCGGCACCCACGCGCTGATCGAGGACAAGGTGCAGTTCCACGACCTCGGCCTGGTCGTGGTCGACGAACAGCACCGCTTCGGCGTCGAGCAGCGCGACGCCCTGCGCGGCAAGGGCAAACAGCCCCCGCACCTTCTGGTCATGACGGCCACGCCCATTCCGCGCACGGTCGCGATGACCGTCTTCGGCGACCTGGAGACCTCCGTCCTGGACCAGCTCCCGGCCGGCCGTTCCCCGATCGCCAGCCATGTGGTCCCGGCCGCCGACAAGCCCCACTTCCTGACCCGCGCGTGGGAAAGGGTCCGTGAGGAGGTGGAGAACGGCCACCAGGCGTACGTGGTCTGCCCCCGCATCGGCGACGAGGAGGACGACCCGAAGAAGACCGGCAAGAAGAAGGCCGCGCAGTCCCCGCAGGACGACGCCGAGAAACGCCCGCCGCTCGCGGTCCTCGACGTGGCCGCGCACCTGGCCGAGGGCCCTCTCCAGGGTCTCAAGGTCGAGGTGCTGCACGGCAGGATGCACCCCGACGACAAGGACGCCGTCATGCGCCGCTTCGCCGCCGGCGAGACCCACGTCCTGGTCGCCACGACCGTCATCGAGGTCGGCGTCAACGTCCCCAACGCCACCGCCATGGTGATCATGGACGCGGACCGCTTCGGCGTCTCCCAGCTCCACCAGCTGCGCGGCCGCGTGGGCCGTGGCTCGGCCCCCGGCCTCTGCCTCCTGGTCACCGAGATGCCCGAGGCGAGCCCGGCCCGTCAGCGCCTGGGCGCGGTCGCCGCCACGCTCGACGGTTTTGAACTCTCCCGCATCGACCTGGAGCAACGCCGGGAGGGTGACGTCCTCGGCCAGGCCCAGTCGGGCGCGCGCACCAGCCTGAGGATGCTCGCGGTCATCGAGGACGAGGAGATCATCGCGGAGGCCCGGCAGGAAGCGACGGCGGTGGTGGCCGACGATCCCGAGCTGAGCCGCCTCCCGGCCCTCCGGACGGCTCTGGACGCCCTCTTGGACGAGGAGCGGGAGCAGTACCTGGAAAAGGGGTGACGGTTGTCGCCCCAAGGGGCGCGGGGAACCGCGCGACCAGCCACAATGAACCTGTACCCGCCCACGACCAAGGACCGAAGATGACCCGCGTGATCGCCGGCACAGCCGGCGGACGTCGACTCGCCGTACCCCCCGGCACCGGCACCCGCCCCACCTCCGACCGCGCACGCGAAGGCCTCTTTTCCACCTGGCAGTCCCTCCTCGGCGGCCCCCTGGACGGCGAACGCGTCCTCGACCTCTACGCCGGCTCCGGTGCCGTGGGCCTGGAGGCCCTCTCCCGGGGCGCGGGCCACACCCTCCTCGTCGAGGCCGACGCCAAGGCCGTCCGCACCGTCCGCGAGAACGTGAAGAGCCTCGCCCTGCCCGGCGCCGAGGTCAGGGCGGGCAAAGCGGAACAGATCATCCGCAGCGCACCCCCCGGCGACCCCTACGACCTCGTCTTCCTCGACCCCCCGTACGCCGTCACGGACGACGATCTTCGGGAGATCCTGCTCACACTCCGCACGGAAGGCTGGCTCACCGAAGAAGCCCTCGTCACCGTGGAGCGCAGCACCAGAGGCGGTGAATTCCGGTGGCCCGAGGGTTTCGAGCCCCTCCGGGCCCGTCGTTACGGCGAGGGAACGTTTTGGTACGGTCGCGCCGCCTCTACGTGCGAAGACGCACGATGACCGGACCGGAGAGCGAGGGATCACAAGTGCGCCGCGCCGTCTGTCCCGGGTCGTTCGACCCGATCACCAACGGACATCTCGACATCATTTCCCGCGCCTCCAGGCTGTACGACGAGGTCTACGTCGCGGTGATGATCAACCAGTCCAAGAAGGGCCTGTTCGAGATCGAGGAGCGGATCGACCTGATCCGCCGGGTCACCGCCGAGTACGGCAACGTCCGCGTGGAGGCTTTCCACGGCCTGCTCGTCGACTTCTGCAAGCAGCGCGACATCCCCGCCATCGTCAAGGGCCTGCGCGCGGTCAGCGACTTCGACTACGAGCTCCAGATGGCGCAGATGAACAACGGCCTCTCGGGCGTGGAAACCCTGTTCATCCCCACCAACCCCACCTACAGCTTCCTGTCGTCCTCCCTGGTCAAGGAGGTCGCGACCTGGGGCGGCGACGTCTCGCACCTGGTCCCGGCGGAGGTCCTCCAGCAGCTCACCGAGCGGCTGCGGAAGGACTGAAGCCGCCCGGGGCGCCGCACCGGGGCCTGACTGCCCGTCACCCGGTGTTCCCCGGCGACCCCATGGCCGTACAGTCGTCCCGTCCGTCTCCAACGCATCTGTAGAGAGTGGCGAGCACACGGTGGACGTGCAGAAGAAGCTCGACGAGATCGTCTCCGCGGTCTCCGGCGCCCGGTCCATGCCCATGTCGGCCTCGTGCGTGGTCAACCGCGCCGAACTGCTCGCGATGCTGGAGGAGGTGCGCGCGGCGCTGCCCGACTCCCTCGCCCAGGCCCAGGAGCTGATCGGCGGCCGTGAGGAGATGGTCGAGCAGGCCCGCCAGGAGGCCCAGCGCATCATCGAGAGCGCGCACGCCGAGCGGGGCTCGCTGATCTCCGGCACCGAGATCGCCCGCCGCTCCCAGGCCGAGGCCGACCGCATCCTCGCCGAGGCCCGCCAGGAGGCCGAGGAGATCCGCGCCGAGGCCGACGAGTACGTCGACTCCAAGCTCGCCAACTTCGAGGTCGTCCTCACCAAGACCCTGGGCTCCGTCGGCCGCGGCCGCGAGAAGCTCCTGGGCACCGGCCCCGGCACCGACGAGCAGGGCTACGAGGACGAGGACGCCCCCGAGCGCAGCCACGACCCGCAGACCCAGCGCCGCAGCGCCGACGAATACGTCGACGTCAAGCTCGGCGCCTTCGAGGCGGTCCTCGCCAAGACCCTGGAGGCCGTCGGCCGGGGCCGGCAGAAGCTGCACGGCCGGATCGCCACCGACGACCTCGGCGCCCTCGCCGACGACGCGAGCACCATCCAGCACTCCAGCGACGCCGACTACCTCGCCGACCTGGCCGCCCTCACCGAGCAGCCGACCGCGCCCGCCGAGCGCCCCGCTCAGCGGCAGGACTACGCACAGCCCCAGCCGGCTTACGGCTACGGGGAGCAGGCCGACCCTTACGGCGGCTATCCGCAGCAGCAGGCCTACGCGGATCAGACCGACCCGTACGGCTACCAGCACGCCGATCCCTACGCCTACCAGGGCTACGACCCCCAGCAGGCCGCCTACGACCCGAACCAGTCGCACCAGGCGCAGCAGGAGGACCAGGGCCACCAGGCGCACCAGCAGTACGCCCTCGACGAGACCAGCCTCTTCGACACCGGCATGATCAGCGCCGAGCAGCTGCGGGCCTACGAGCAGGGTCGCGGTCAGGGCTGAGCACCGGATTGGGCCGACAGCGAAAGGTCCAGTATCCTGGCTCTTCGGTCGCGCGTACGTCCGCGATCAACGCTGCCCGGAACACCGAAGGGCGGCGGTTCCACGAGCTCGACAGATCGAAAGCAGGAATGGCTCTGAACGCCCGCCTCGACCACCGCAACCCCCTCGTGTTCGACACGCACGAGCTGGGCCGGCGGCCTGGTGCGCTCCAGCGCCTGACCCGCACGGTCGACGCTCCCCGGGACCTCGGTCTCAAGGAGGTCATCGGAGTGCCGGAAGGCGCCCCGGTGGAGCTCGAACTCCGTCTGGAGTCGGTCATGGAAGGGGTGCTCGTCACAGGCACCGCCCGTGCCACGGCCGAGGGGGAGTGCGTAAGGTGTCTGGAGCCGCTCGAGCAGGAACTCGAAGCGGATTTCCAGGAGATGTTCTCGTACCCTGACGCCGACGACCGGGGCCGCGTGACCGCGGAACCGGGCGACGACGCCGAGGACGACGAGGACAGGCTCTTCCTCGAGGACGGCTTGTTCGACCTCGAGCCCGTGCTGCGTGATGCGGTGGTGCTCGCACTGCCGATGCAGCCGGTGTGCCGGGAAGACTGCCCCGGTCTGTGCGCCGAGTGTGGCGTGCGGCTGGCGGACGACCCGGACCACCACCATGACGCCGTCGACATCCGTTGGGCGGCACTGCAGGGACTCGCCGGCACCATGAAGGACGGCGAGAAGGACGAGATCAGCGGCGCTGACGCGGAAGCGGGCGTCGACGAGAAGCAGGAGAAGTAGCCGTGGCTGTTCCGAAGCGGAAGATGTCGCGCAGCAACACGCGCCACCGCCGGTCGCAGTGGAAGGCTGCGGTCCCCACCCTGGTTGCGTGCGAGCGCTGCCACGAGCCCAAGCAGCAGCACATCGCGTGCCCGTCGTGCGGCACCTACAACAAGCGCCAGGTCCTCGAGGTCTGAGCGGCTGGTGAGAGGCACTGTGTCCACGCCTAAGAACAAGTCTTCCCGTGTGAGCGGGAGTGCTCCGGCGGACAACAACCAGGCCTCGTCCCACACGCTTCTGGAAGGGCGGCTCGGCTACAAGCTCGAGTCCGCCCTTCTGGTGCGCGCACTGACCCACCGGTCGTACGCATACGAGAACGGCGGTCTGCCGACCAACGAGCGCCTGGAGTTCCTCGGGGACTCCGTCCTCGGCCTCGTGGTCACGGACACGCTGTACCGCACCCACCCCGACCTGCCTGAAGGCCAGCTGGCCAAACTGCGGGCCGCGGTGGTCAACTCGCGTGCACTCGCCGAAGTGGGCCGCGGGCTCGACCTGGGCTCCTTCATCCGGCTCGGCCGGGGTGAAGAGGGCACGGGCGGCCGGGACAAGGCGTCCATCCTCGCCGACACCCTTGAAGCGGTGATCGGCGCGGTCTACCTGGACCAGGGTCTGGAATCGGCGGCGGAGCTCGTGCACCGCCTGTTCGACCCCCTGATCGAGAAGTCCTCGAACCTCGGAGCCGGCCTGGACTGGAAGACCAGTCTCCAGGAGCTCACCGCGACCGAGGGGCTCGGCGTGCCCGAGTACCTGGTCACGGAGACCGGCCCCGACCACGAGAAGACCTTCACTGCTGCCGCCCGCGTCGGAGGCGTCTCGTACGGCACCGGCACCGGCCGCAGCAAGAAGGAGGCGGAGCAGCAGGCCGCCGAGTCCGCATGGCGGTCCATCCGGGCCGCGGCGGACGAGCGCGCCAAGGCGGCGAAGGCCGCCGAGGCGACGCAGACGGCAGCCGTGCAGGCCGCCCACACGGCCGTCGACGCCAGCGCCGACGGCTGACCGGCCGCCGCCCGCACCCGGGCGGCGCGCACAGCGCACCCGAGCGCCCGCCCCTGCCCGGGGCGGGCGCTCGCGTCATCCACAGGTTCGTGACGGGGGACCCCATGCCCGAGTTGCCCGAGGTCGAGGTCGTACGGCGCGGAATCGAGCGGTGGGTCGCCCACCGGACGGTCGCCGAGGCCGAGGTGCTGCACCCGCGCGCGGTGCGCCGCCACCTCGCGGGCGCCGATGACTTCGCGCACCGCCTGAAGGGCCACCGCATCGGCGTCCCCGGCCGCCGCGGCAAGTACCTGTGGCTGCCCCTGGAGGACACGGACCAGTCGATCCTGGCCCACCTCGGCATGAGCGGCCAGCTCCTGGTCCAGCCGCACACCGCCCCGGACGAGAAGCACCTGCGCATCCGCGTGCGCTTCACCGACGCGCAGGAGACCGAGCTCCGCTTCGTCGACCAGCGCACGTTCGGCGGCCTCTCGCTGCACGAGAACACCCCGGACGGCCTGCCCGACGTCATCGCGCACATCGCCCGCGACCCGCTGGACCCGCTCTTCGACGACGAGGCCTTCCACCGGGCGCTGCGCCGCAAGCGGTCCACGATCAAGCGGGCGCTGCTCGACCAGTCGCTGATCAGCGGTGTCGGCAACATCTACGCGGACGAGGCGCTGTGGCGCTCGCGCATCCACTACGAGCGCCCGACCGCGACCTTCACGCGCCCGCGCACGCTGCTGCTCCTGGGGCATGTGCGGGACGTGATGAACGCGGCCCTCGCGGTGGGCGGCACCAGCTTCGACAGCCTGTACGTCAACGTCAACGGCGAGTCCGGCTACTTCGACCGGTCCCTGGACGCGTACGGCCGGGAGGGACTGCCCTGCCGGCGCTGTGGCACGCCCATGCGGCGGCGGCCCTGGATGAACCGGTCGAGCTACTTCTGCCCGACGTGCCAGCGGCCGCCGCGGATCACGCCCTAGCGGAGTCGTACCGCTCGCGCGCGGCCAGGACCTCGTCCATGCTGCCCTCCACGAAATGGATCAGGGCGAGCAGCCGCTCGGCCACGGCGCGTCCCAGCGGCGTCAGCTCGTAGTCCACCCGGGGCGGGTTGGTCGGCTGCGCCTCGCGGTGGACCAGGCCGTCGCGCTCCAGGGCGTGCAGCGTCTGGGACAGCATCTTCTCGCTCACCCCGTCGACACGGCGGCGCAGCTCGTTGAAGCGCAGCGAGCCCTCGTACAGGGCGCCGAGCGTGAGACCGCCCCAGCGGCCCGTGATGTGCTCCAGCGTGCCGCGCGAGGGACAGGCCTTGGCGAACACGTTGTACGGGAGGTCGTCGAGGCCCTCCGTGCGCTCCTGGGTGGTGGTCATATGCCCAGCCTACGTCAGCGCAGCGCTAACCGACAGGTTGCACTAACCGAAAGTTAGTGCTTTCCTGTGGTCACCGTTATCGACCTGCCTATCTCAGGAGCGCTCACGTGACCACCCCTGTCGTCTCTCTCGCTTACCACTCCGGCTACGGCCACACCGCCGTCATCGCCGAGGCCGTCCGGGCCGGTGCCGTCGAGGCCGGTGCCGAAGTGCACCTGATCAAGGTCGACGAGATCACCGAGGAGCAGTGGGCGATCCTCGACCGCTCGGACGCCATCGTGTTCGGCTCGCCGACCTACATGGGCACCGCGTCGGGCGCCTTCCACGTCTTCGCGGAGGCCACGTCGAAGCGCTGGGCGACCCAGGCCTGGAAGGACAAGCTGGCCGCGGGCTTCACCAACTCCGCGTCCAAGAGCGGCGACAAGCTGCACACCCTGCAGTACTTCCAGATCCTCGCCGGGCAGCTCGGCATGCACTGGGTCAGCCTCGGTCTGCTCCCGGGATGGAACAGCAGCACCGCCTCCGAGCACGACCTGAACCGTCTCGGGGTCTTCGTGGGCGCGGCCGCCCAGACCAACGCCGACGAGGGTCCGGACGCCGTCCACAAGGCCGACATCGCCACCGCCGAGCACCTGGGCCGCCGGGTGGCGGAGACGGCCAGGGTGTTCCTCAAGGGCCTGGCCGCCGCCTGAGTGTCGTGAGGGGCGTCAGTAGCCGAAGTTCTGCGTCCACCAGGGGCCGCCGGAGCCGAACTCGACACCGACGCCGAGCGTCTTGAAGTCGCAGTTCAGTATGTTCGCGCGGTGGCCGGGGCTGTTCATCCAGGCGTCCATCACGGCCGCGGCGTCGGCCTGGCCGCGCGCGATGTTCTCACCGCCGAGGTTGGATATCCCGGCCTTCTCGGCCCGGTCCCACGGCGTGCGGCCGTCCGGGTCGGTGTGGTCGAAGAAGCCGCGTGCGGCCATGTCCTCGCTGTAGCTCTGGGCCAGGCCGGTCAGGGCGCTGTTGGCGGCGACCGGGCTGCAGCCCACCTTGGCCCGCTCCTCGTTCACGAGGCTGAGGACCTGGGCCGCGGCGGCGGACTCGCCGGACAGGGCGGCGGAGGCGCCGGACTTCCCCGGCGCCTTCGTGGCCGTGCGCGAGGGGGTGTCGGCCGGCTTCTCGCTCGGGGTGGCCGCCGGTGCCTTCTTCTCCGGAGCCTTCTCCCGAGCCTTGTCCGTCTTCTCCGGCTTCTCCGGCGTCTTCGTCGGCGCGGCCGACGACTTCGAGGCGGACGGCGACGGCGAGACCGAACGCTCGGCGTCCCGGCTGGTGGGCGCGTCGTCCCGGCTGTCGGCGCTGCCCGAGGTGCCGCCCTGCTCGATCGGGGAGTTCGTCGGCGTGTCCCCGGCCTGGACCTTGTCGGCCCCGCCGCCCCCGCCGAGCTTGTAGTTGTCGAGGCCGGGCACGGCGCCCGTGGCGACCGCGACCGTGCCGAGGGCGACGGCGGCGGAGACGCCGAGCAGTCCGGAGCGCACCGGCCGGGCGGTCTTCTTGCGGCGGCGGTGCGAGCCCGCGCGCCGGGTGCCGCCGTCGGGGGTGAAACCGTCGCCGGCGAAGCCGTCGGGCGTGAAGCCGTCGCTCGCGAAGCCGTCACCGGCGAAGACGGCCGTGTCGTCGAAGCGGTCGGCCGCGGCGGACGCCTCCGACCCGAACAGGTAGGCCTCGCTCCTGGCGTGGGTGTCGGCGTACGCCTCCGGGTTCAGATAGGGCGCGATGCCCATCGTCGGGGCGTCGTCGGCGCCGGAGCGCAGCGGATCGCGGACCTCCGCGAAGCCGTCGGTGTGGGTGCTCCCCGTGGCGCGGCCCGTGGCGGCGCGGCCGGCGTCCGAGCGTCGGTGGCGTCCCATGTCCTGGCCTTCCTCGTCCTGTCGGTCGACTCGTCCTCGAGATCAACACCAAACTCACTCGATCGTGTGAGTTTCATATGAGATTCGTTGAGGGGGGACGGTACCTCATGGCGCAAGTGGAGGAAGTGCCCGGAGGGAGATTGGGCGGTTAGGTTGCAGTCATGAGCGAGGATGTGCGAATGGTCGCCTGGGTGCGTGGACGCGTCCAAGGTGTGGGTTTCCGCTGGTTCACGCGGGCGAAGGCATTGGAGATCGGCGGCCTGAGTGGCTTTGCTCTCAATTTGGGCGACGGGCGGGTCCAGGTGGTCGCCGAGGGGGGTCGCGAGGGCTGCGAGGGGCTGCTGGAGTGGCTCCGCAGCGACGACACGCCCGGGCGCGTGGACGGCGTCACCGAGATCTGGGACACACCGCGCGGCGGCTACAACGGCTTCGCCGTCCGCTGATCACTCCCGCCGGGCGGCTGCCGAGGCCGCCCGGGAACGGGGTCCTGGCCGCCACCCCGAACGGAAACTTGCTGGTGATTGCCAGAACCGCTTGCCTTGACAGGCTCCGCACGCAAGGATGATCGCCACGCCCCGAGGGCCCCGCAGAAGCCGCAGTACGGCCGTTCCAGGCCGCGCGCGCCCGGGTCGCCCCCCAATACGGGGCGTGATCGTGTTGACCGTCAAACTTTTTGGTGAGACGCTGAAAGCCCCGCGCACCTTAGCTGTTTGGCATGGCTGAACGGCAGCACAACTCCAGGCCCTGCCAAGACTGCGGGTGCGAATCCCTCACGACCCACACCGCAGCGGTCGGTCACGCATTGTGGAGGACCATCCATCATGGCAAAGGCGCTTCTCGGTTACGTCGGCGGCTCCGACCCTCGACTCCTCGCCGAGATGCGACGGCTCCAGCAGCGCGTCCAGGACCTGGAATCCGAGCTCGGACGAATCCAGGCGGAGAACGAAGCGCTGACGGCTGCCGCTTCTCACGACAGGATCATGGAGAGCGTTGACGCACACCAGGCGGAGCCTGCGCTCACCTGATCACTGCACCGCTCCACGAAAGCACAGCAGTGGTTGGGCCGCCCGTCACAACCGCCTAGTTGTCAGAAGTGCAAGGGACGCCCTGTCGGCGTCCCTTCTTTCTTGCCCCCGCATCCTTTCACCGTCTTTAACGTCTGATGTGCCCTGCGCGTTCAGCGGCGAAACCGCGGGTTCATGGAGTGAGACCGACCCGGGCGGTAGAGTCCGGCGGCGTGCACCTCAAGGCCCTGACCCTCCGCGGGTTCAAGTCGTTCGCCTCTGCGACCACCCTCCGGTTCGAGCCGGGGATCACGTGCGTCGTCGGACCGAACGGCTCGGGCAAGTCCAACGTCGTCGACGCGCTCAGCTGGGTCATGGGCGAGCAGGGCGCCAAGTCGCTGCGCGGCGGCAAGATGGAGGACGTCATCTTCGCCGGGACCACCGGCCGCCCCCCACTGGGCCGCGCCGAGGTGTCCCTGACCATCGACAACTCCGACGGGGCCCTGCCCATCGAGTACGCCGAGGTCACCATCACGCGGATCATGTTCCGCAACGGCGGCAGCGAGTACCAGATCAACGGGGACACCTGCCGTCTCCTCGACATCCAGGAACTCCTCTCCGACTCCGGCATCGGCCGCGAGATGCACGTGATCGTCGGGCAGGGCCAGCTCGACTCCGTGCTGCACGCCGATCCCATGGGCCGCCGCGCCTTCATCGAGGAGGCGGCCGGCGTCCTGAAGCATCGCAAGCGCAAGGAGAAGGCGCTGCGGAAACTGGACGCGATGCAGGCCAACCTCGCCCGCGTGCAGGACCTCACCGACGAACTGCGGCGCCAGCTCAAGCCCCTCGGCCGCCAGGCCGCCGTCGCCCGCAGGGCCGCCGTCATCCAGGCCGACCTGCGCGACGCCCGCCTGCGCCTCCTCGCCGACGACCTCGTCCGGCTCCGGGAGGCCCTGGACGCCGAGGTCGCCGACGAGGCCGCGCTGAAGCAGCGCAAGGAGGACGCCGAGCAGCAGTTGCGCAGAGCGCTCCAGCGCGAGGCCCTCCTGGAGGACGAGGTACGGCAGCTCACCCCACGGCTCCAGCGCGCCCAGCAGACCTGGTACGAGCTCTCCCAGCTCGCCGAGCGGGTGCGCGGCACGATCTCGCTCGCCGACGCCCGCGTGAAGAGCGCCACCTCCGCGCCGCCCGAGGAGCGGCGTGGCCGCGACCCCGAGGACATGGAGCGCGAGGCCGCCCGCATCCGTGAGCAGGAGGCCGAGCTGGAGGCCGCCCTGGAAGCGGCTGAACGCGCTCTGGAGGACACGGTCGCCCACCGCGCCGAGCTGGAGCGCGCGCTCACCCAGGAGGAGCGGCGTCTGAAGGACGTCGCCCGCGCCATCGCCGACCGGCGCGAGGGCCTGGCCCGGCTCAGCGGCCAGGTCAACGCCGCCCGTTCCCGTGCGGCCTCCGCCCAGGCCGAGATCGAACGCCTGGCCGCCGCCCGCGACGAGGCGCAGGAACGTGCCGTCACCGCCCAGGAGGAGTACGAGGCCCTCAAGGCCGAGGTCGACGGTCTCGACGCCGGTGACGCGGAACTCGCGGAACGGCACGAGGACGCGAAACAACGGCTCACCGAGGCCGAGGCCGCCCTCACGGCGGCCCGCGAGGAGGCCACGGCGGCGGAGCGGAAACGCGCCGCCACCCAGGCCCGCCACGAGGCCCTCGCCCTCGGCCTGCGCCGCAAGGACGGCACCGGGATACTGCTCGCGGCCAAGGACCGCCTCTCCGGCCTGCTCGGCCCGGCGGCGGAGCTCTTGACGGTGGCCCCGGGCCACGAGATCGCTCTGGCCGCGGCGCTCGGGGCGGCGGCGGACGCGGTCGCGGTGACCAGCCCGTCGTCGGCCGCGGACGCGATCAGGCTCCTGCGCAAACAGGACGGAGGCCGGGCGACTCTGCTCCTGGCGGGTGATGCTCACCCCAGGGGCGCGGGGAACAGCGCGACCGGCCACGACGAACCGGCAGACGTACGGCACACCTACGCCGCGGACCTGGTCCGCGGCCCCTCCGACCTGATGCCGGCCGTCCGCAGGCTCCTGCACGGCATCGTCGTCGTCAGCACCCTCGAGGACGCCGAAGCCCTCGTCTACGCCCACCCCGGCCTCACCGCGGTCACCGCCGAAGGCGACCTCCTGGGCGCCCACTTCGCCCACGGCGGCTCCGCCGGCGCACCCAGCCTCCTCGAAGTGCAGGCTTCCGTCGACGAGGCGGCAGCGGAGCTGGAAGAGCTCGCCGTCCGCTGCGAGGAGCTCACCGAGGCGCAGACCTCCGCCGCGGCGCGCCGCAAGGAATCCGCCGCGCTGGTCGAGGAGCTGGGGGAGCGGCGCCGGGCCGCCGACCGGGAGAAGTCCGCCGTCGCCCAGCAGCTCGGGCGGCTCGCGGGTCAGGCGCGCGGGGCCACCGGCGAGGCGGAGCGCGCCACCGCCGCCGCGGCCCGGGCGCAGGAGGCCCTGGACAAGGCGCTGGAGGAGGTCGAGGAACTCGCCGAGCGGCTCGCCGTGGCCGAGGAGATGCCGATCGAGGAGGAGCCCGACACCTCCGCGCGCGACCGGCTCGCCGCCGACGGTGCCAACGCCCGCCAGACCGAGATGGAGGCCCGCCTCCAGGTCCGTACCCACGAGGAGCGCGTCAAGGGCCTGGCCGGGCGGGCCGACTCGCTGGACCGGGCCGCCCGCGCGGAGCGCGAGGCACGCGCGCGTGCCGAGCAGCGGCGGGCCCGGCTGCGGCACGAGGCGGCCGTCGCCGAGGCCGTCGGCTCGGGTGCCCGGCAACTGCTCGCCCACGTCGAGGTCTCCCTGGCCCGGGCCGACGAGGAGCGCACCGCGGCCGAGGCCGCCAAGGCCCGCCGGGAGCAGGAACTCGTCCGCGCCCGCACCGAAGGGCGCGACCTCAAGGCCGAGCTCGACAAGTTGACGGATTCGGTCCACCGTGGCGAGGTACTCGGCGCCGAGAAGCGGCTGCGCATCGAGCAGCTGGAGACCAAGGCGCTGGAGGAGCTGGGTGTCGAACCGGCCGGGCTGGTGGCGGAGTACGGTCCGCGTCAACTCGTGCCGCCCTCGCCCCCCGCCGAGGGCGAGGAGCTGCCGGAGGACCCGGAGCACCCGCGCAACCGGCCCCGGCCGTATCTCCGGGCCGAGCAGGAGAAGCGCCTGAAGGCGGCCGAGCGTGCCTACCAGCAGCTCGGCAAGGTGAACCCGCTCGCCCTGGAGGAGTTCGCGGCGCTGGAGGAGCGCCACCAGTTCCTCAGCGAGCAGCTGGAGGATCTGAAGAAGACGCGGGCGGACCTTCTGCAGGTGGTGAAGGAGGTCGACGAGCGCGTCGAGCAGGTCTTCACGGAGGCATACCGCGACACGGCCCGGGAGTTCGAGGGCGTCTTCAGCCGGCTGTTCCCCGGTGGTGAGGGGCGGCTGGTGCTGACGGACCCCGGCAACATGCTCACCACGGGCGTGGACGTCGAGGCGCGTCCGCCGGGCAAGAAGGTCAAGCGGCTGTCGCTGCTCTCGGGCGGGGAGCGGTCGCTGACGGCGGTGGCGATGCTCGTGTCGATCTTCAAGGCACGGCCCAGCCCGTTCTACGTCATGGACGAGGTCGAGGCCGCCCTCGACGACACCAACCTCCAGCGGCTCATCCGGATCATGCAGGAGCTCCAGGAAGCCTCCCAGCTGATCGTGATCACCCACCAGAAGCGCACGATGGAGGTCGCCGACGCGCTCTACGGCGTCTCCATGCAGGGCGACGGTGTGTCGAAGGTCATCAGCCAGCGCCTCCGCTAGATGCGTGGCCTGTACACCCGCCTCACCTGCGGCTCCTCCGTGGCTTCAATTCTTGAACACATGGCTCACACATCCCTGCATCGGAATCACAGCAGCCGCCTATTGACTTCGAAACTTGAAGGCATAGTCTCGGCAACGTTCCTTTTACCTTCAGGTACCTTCAGGTGGACCTCGAAGGGCTGACCCCCTCCGGCAGCGTTGCCGGTGGCCCGAGGAGTACACGTGACCAGCACAGCGCAGGCACCCAAGTCCGGAGCCAGAACGGCTCACCCCGATCATCTCGGGCACGTCATCTTCATCGCGGCGGCGGCCGCCATGGGCGGTTTCCTCTTCGGTTACGACAGCTCCGTGATCAACGGTGCCGTCGAGGCCATTCGCGACCGCTACGACGTGGGCTCCGCGGCCCTCGCCCAGGTCATCGCCATCGCCCTCATCGGCTGCGCCATCGGTGCCGCCACCGCCGGCCGCATAGCCGACCGCATCGGCCGCATCCGGTGCATGCAGATCGCCGCTGTGCTCTTCACCATCAGCGCCGTCGGCTCCGCCCTGCCCTTCGCGCTGTGGGACCTCGCCTTCTGGCGGGTCGTCGGCGGCTTCGCCATCGGCATGGCCTCCGTGATCGGCCCGGCCTACATCGCCGAGGTCGCCCCGCCCGCCTACCGCGGCCGGCTCGGCTCCTTCCAGCAGGCCGCGATCGTCATCGGCATCGCCGTCTCGCAGCTGGTCAACTGGGGTCTGCTGAACGCCGCCGACGGTGACCAGCGCGGCAAGCTGATGGGCCTGGAGGCCTGGCAGGTCATGCTCGGCGTCATGGTCGTCCCGGCCGTCCTCTACGGGCTGCTGTCCTTCGCCATCCCCGAGTCCCCGCGCTTCCTCATCTCCGTCGGCAAGCACGAGCGCGCCCGCGAGATCCTCACCGAGGTCGAGGGCAAGGACGTGGACCTCGACGCCCGGGTCGCCGAGATCGAGGGCGCCATGAAGAGCGAGCACCGGTCGAGCTTCAAGGACCTGCTCGGCGGCGGCTTCTTCTTCAAGCCGATCGTCTGGATCGGCATCGGCCTGTCGGTCTTCCAGCAGTTCGTCGGCATCAACGTCGCGTTCTACTACTCCTCGACGCTGTGGCAGTCGGTCGGTGTCGACCCGACGGACTCGTTCTTCTACTCCTTCACCACGTCGATCATCAACATCCTCGGCACCGTGATCGCGATGATCTTCGTCGACCGCGTCGGACGCCGGCCGCTCGCGATCATCGGCTCGGTCGGCATGGTCGTCGGCCTCGCGCTGGAGGCCTGGGCGTTCTCGCACCACCTGGTCGACGGCAAGCTGCCGGCCACGCAGGGCTGGATCGCCCTGATCGCCGCACACATCTTCGTCCTCTTCTTCGCCCTGTCCTGGGGCGTGGTCGTCTGGGTCATGCTCGGCGAGATGTTCCCCAACCGGCTCCGCGCCGCCGCCCTGGGCGTGGCCGCCGCCGCGCAGTGGATCGCCAACTGGGCCATCACCGCGAGCTTCCCGTCGCTGGCCGACTGGAACCTCTCCGCGACGTACGTGATCTACACCGCGTTCGCCGCGCTCTCGATCCCGTTCGTGCTGAAGTTCGTCAAGGAGACGAAGGGCAAGTCCCTGGAGGAGATGGGCTAGGCCCGTCCCGTGTACTCGGGGAGAAGGCCAAAGTCCCCGCTGCCCTCTCCCCGTAACCCGCCACCGCCCCGGTTCGGCCACTGCCCGAGCCGGGGCGGTGGTCCGTCTCGGCAGACGACGAGGCCGGCCCGCTCAGCCCCCCAGGCCCGGCAGCACCCGCTCGCAGAACAGCTGCAGACTCCGCCACCCCTCCTCCACCGGCATGCCGCCCGCCAGCGGATGCACGACATAGGAGTCCAGGCCCAGGGACACACACTGCTCCGGCGCGAGGATCCGGTACACGCCCTCCGCGCGCAGCTCCTCGACCGTCGTCGCGGCCGACCTCACCGCCGAGCGCACCCCGCCCGACTGCCAGGCGGCGTACGTCCGCGCCTCGTGCAGGAAGTGCTGCCCGTACCGCGCCCAGGCCCGGTCCGGGTCCTCGGCCACGTGCAGCAGGGGCGTCTCGGCGGCCGGCATCATCACCCAGCCCTCGGTGCCGTACTCGACGAGCAGCTCCTTGTAGTACGCCTCCAGCTCCGGCAGATGGGCGCTGGGGAAGAAGGGCAGGCCGAGCCGGGCGGCGCGGCGGGCGGCGGCCCGGGACGAGCCGCCGACCAGCAGCAGCGGGTGCGGTTCGGTGCAGGGCCGCGGCGTGACGCGGACCGTGCGGCCCCGGTAGGAGAAGGGCTCGCCCGTCCATGCCTTCGGCAGCGTCTCCAGCAGCTCGTCCTGGAGCCCGCCGCGCCGGGCGAAGTCCACACCGAACAGGTCGTACTCCTCCGGCCGGTACCCGATCCCGGCGACCGTCACCAGCCGTCCGCCGCTCAGCAGGTCCAGCACGGCGATCTCCTCGGCCAGCCGCAGCGGGTCGTGCAGCGGGCCGATGATCGCGGAGACGGTGACCACGATCCGCCGGGTGGCGCCGAAGACGGCTCCCGCGAAGGCGAACGGCGACGGCAGCCAGTTGTTTCCGGCCCCGTGGTGCTCCTCCGTCTGCACGGTGCTCACGCCCCGGTCGTCGGCGTACGCGGCCATTCCAGGGCCGCCCGGTACCGGGCTCCGAGCTCGGCGGGGCCGGCCCCGGGAGCGACGAGGTTGAACCGTACGACCGTGACGGGCATGGGCGTCTCCCTCCGCCGGGCGGGGTGTCGAAAGGACGGTAGCTGACGCGGCGTCAGACAACCAGGGGTGGGGAGTTCGGGCGGCCCTGGGCCTTCCAGGGCGGTGCGAGCAGGGTGACCCGGGGTCCCATGACTGATACTGGACGCGTTATGGACATCGTCATCCTTGCTGTAGTCATCGCCGTGGTCGTGATCGGCGCGCTCGGCGGGCTCGTCGTCGGCAGCCGGCGCAAGAAGCAGCTGCCCCCGCCCCCGCCCGCAGCGCCCGACATCACCGCCCCACCGGCCGAGCCGCACGTCGGCGAAGAGGCCGAGACGCCGCGGGAGGAACCGCGGCGCACGATAGAGGAGGTGGATCTCCCGGACGGCTCGGCTCCGGTCGTAGTCGAGGAGCCGCCCGCCGAAGCGCCCGCGATCGAGATCCCGGAACCCACCGCCGGCCGGCTGGTCCGGCTGCGGAGCCGGCTCTCCCGCTCGCAGAACGCCCTCGGCAAGGGCCTGCTCACCCTGCTCTCGCGTGAGCACCTCGACGAGGACACCTGGGAGGAGATCGAGGACACGCTGCTCACCGCCGACGTCGGTGTGCAGCCCACCCAGGAACTGGTCGACCGGCTGCGCGAGCGCGTGAAGGTGCTCGGCACCCGCACCCCCGAGGAACTGCGCACCTTGCTCCGCGAGGAACTGGTCACGCTGGTGGGCCGCGACATGGACCGGGCGGTGAAGACCGAGCCCGAGGACCGCAAGCCCGGCATCGTGATGGTCGTCGGCGTCAACGGCACCGGCAAGACCACCACCACCGGCAAGCTCGCCCGCGTCCTGGTCGCCGACGGCCAGAGCGTGGTCCTGGGCGCCGCGGACACCTTCCGGGCCGCCGCCGCCGACCAGCTCCAGACCTGGGGCGAGCGCGTGGGCGCCCACACCGTGCGCGGGCCGGAGGGCGGCGACCCCGCCTCCGTGGCCTTCGACGCGGTCAAGGAGGGCAAGGAGATGGGCGCGAACGTCGTGCTCATCGACACCGCCGGCCGCCTGCACACCAAGACCGGCCTCATGGACGAGCTCGGCAAGGTCAAGCGGGTCGTCGAGAAGCAGGCCCCGGTCGACGAGGTGCTGCTCGTCCTGGACGCCACCACCGGCCAGAACGGCCTCGTCCAGGCCCGGGTCTTCGCCGAGGTCGTCAACATCACGGGCATCGTGCTCACCAAGCTCGACGGCACGGCCAAGGGCGGCATCGTGGTCGCCGTCCAGCGTGAGCTGGGCGTCCCGGTCAAGCTCATCGGGCTCGGCGAGGGCGCGGACGATCTCGCGCCGTTCGAGCCGGAGGCGTTCGTTGACGCCCTTATCGGAGAGTGAGCTCGGCACCCGCCGAGGTTTCACCCGCGAAAGCCGCACGTGCACCGCGAAGCGCCCGCCCCGGGGTCCGTCCGGGGTCGGGCGCTTCGCTGTGTGTTCCCTGCCGCGGCTAGGCCCGTGAGCGGTGGGCCACGTACGCCAGCGTGCCCAGCACCAGGCGGGCCTCCGGCGGGCGGGACGCCGAGTCCAGGGCGGGGGAGCGCAGCCAGCGCACCGGGCCCAGGCCGCCCCGGTCGGACGGCGGCGCGGTGATGTGCGTGCCCGGGCCGAGGCCGCGCAGGTCGAGGGAGTCCGGGTCGTCCCAGCCCATGCGGTAGAGCAGACCGGGCAGGTCGGCGGCGGCGCCGGGGGCGACGAAGAAGTGCGCGCGGCCGTCGGGGGTCGCCGCGACCGGGCCGACGGGCAGGCCCATGCGCTCCAGCCGGGCCAGCGCCCGGCAGCCGGCGGGCTCCGCGACCTCGATGACGTCGAACGCCCGGCCCACCGGCAGCATCACCGAGGCGCCGGGGAACTCGCCCCATGTCCCGGTCACGTCGTCCAGGGTGGCCCCGGCGGCGATCACCGGAGCGAAGTCCAGCGGGTGCGCGCCCGGTGCCGGGCAGTCGCCGCGACCGCAGGAGCAGGCACCGGCCGAGGCGCGGGCGCCCGGCACCACGTCCCACCCCCACAGCCCGGTGTACTCGGCCACGGCCGTGCCGTCCGACGCGCGGCCGCGGCGGCGTGAACCGGACCGGATGTCGCGCATGCCCCGGCTGATGCCGATCGTGAAGCCCATGCCCCCTCCAACGGGTCCGTCACGCCGGTGGTTACGCTGCGGACGCGATGCGTGACTCTCTGTTTCCGCCTTCCCGGTGACGGACGGTTCAGTCGGCGCCCGGGTGCGCCCGGGGTGGTGTGCCCGGCGACGCGCGCCCCCGAGTGCATCGCTGCATCCGCTCTTGTTCGTGCTGTGTCAAGTGAATCGCGCCTCGCCGTACAGGAGTTCATTCGATGGGGTGGCGAATGGTGGCGTTTCCGTGTGAGCCGTGGCTGGACGGGTGATCGTAGGATTACTCTGTGTGCACGAGTCCTGGGGGCACATGCACTCGTGGGTATGCCGGAGGCAAGTCGTCATTCCGTTCGATGGGTGACAAGGGCCGGACGGACGGCCGCACTTACCGGCATGCTGATAGGGCTTGGCGCACTTCGGCGACAAGTGGTCTCAGGGATGGGGGCGTTCCAGTGAGCGGCAACGGCGGAAGCGGAACGAACGCTGTGGGCGCGACGCACGCCGACAAGCGCCCGAACGAGCTGCTCACCTCCTGGTTCGTACGCAGCGGCTGGTCCAAGGGCGAGCTCGCCCGCCAGGTCAACCGCAGGGCACGCCAGCTGGGCGCCAACCACATCTCCACGGACACCTCCCGTGTGCGCCGCTGGCTCGACGGCGAGAACCCCCGCGAGCCGATCCCCAGGATCCTGTCCGAGCTGTTCTCCGAGCGCTTCGGCGTCGTCGTCTCCGTCGAGGACCTGGGCCTGCGCACCGCGCGCCAGTCGCCCTCCGCGACCGGCGTCGACCTGCCGTGGACGGGCCCGCAGACCGTGGCCCTGCTCAGCGAGTTCTCGCGCAGCGACCTCATGCTGGCGCGGCGCGGCTTCCTCGGGAGCTCGCTGGTCCTGTCTGCGGGCCCGGCCCTCATCGAGCCCATGCAGCGCTGGCTCGTGCCCTCGCCCCCGGCCCCGCGCTCCGAGCCCGAGCCCGCGGGCGGTTCCGGACGCGCCCGCGGCCGGCTCTCCAAGCCCGAGCTGGACCTCCTGGAGTCCACGACGGTGATGTTCCGCCAGTGGGACGCCCAGTGCGGCGGCGGCCTGCGCCGCAAGGCGGTCGTCGGCCAGCTGCATGAGGTGACGGACCTCCTCCAGGAGCCCCAGCCCGAGTCCACCACGCGGCGGCTGTTCAAGGTCGCCGCCGAACTCGCCGAGCTGGCCGGCTGGATGTCCTACGACATCGGGCTCCAGCCGACCGCGCAGAAGTACTTCGTCCTCGCGCTGCACGCCGCCAAGGAGGCCGGCGACCGGCCGCTGGGCTCGTACGTGCTGTCCAGCATGAGCCGCCAGATGATCCACCTCGGCCGGCCCGACGACGCGCTGGAGCTGATCCACCTCGCGCAGTACGGCAGCCGCGACTGCGCCAGCCCGCGCACCCAGTCGATGCTGTATGCGATGGAGGCCCGCGCCTACGCCAACATGGGGCAGCCCGGCAAGTGCAAGCGGGCGGTGCGGATGGCCGAGGACACCTTCTCCGAGGCCGACGAGTGGGACGAGCCGGACCCCGACTGGATCCGCTTCTTTTCCGAGGCCGAGCTGTACGGCGAGAACTCCCACTCCTACCGCGACCTGGCCTACGTCGCCGGCCGCAGCCCCACGTACGCCTCGCTGGCCGAACCGCTGATGCGGCGGGCCGTGCAGCTCTTCGCCGAGGACGGCGAGCACCAGCGGTCGTACGCACTGAACCTCATCGGCATGGCCACGGTGCACCTGCTCCAGCGCGAGCCCGAGCAGAGCGCGGTCTTCGCCACCGAGGCCATGCAGGTCGCCAAGAAGGTCCGCTCCGAGCGCGTCAACACCCGCATCCGCAAGACCGTGGACACCGCCGCCCGTGACTTCGGCGACCTGGGCGAGGTCGTCGACCTCACCGAGCGGCTCGCCGCCGAACTGCCCGAGACCGCCGAGGCGGTCTGAGCAGCCGCACCACCCCCGGAACCCCGGCCGCGGCCGGCCCTCCCGAACTGCCCGACTCGGCTCCCCCAGCCAGGTCATCGGAAGGCCGACCGCGGCCGGTCTGTGTGCCCCGGGCTGCCTGAGACCGAAGGTTGCGCCACGATAACGATCGGCGCGCCCGTAATCCGGCAGTTCATCGAGGCGTAACACGACACGCGCCTTCGTCACGGCCACGAAACAACGAGGGGCTTCGACCGAAACCGCGCTGCGCCAATCTCGTGGCGCATAACCGGCCCACCCCTCATTCCGCTCGAGGCTTCGCCCGCACGGGGCCGTACCAATGACGAGGAGACGCCGATGGCACCAGCCATCACCCTTGCCGCAGAGGCGCCCAAGCTCTCTGCCGCGAACACAGGGTTCATGCTCATCTGTTCCGCCCTGGTGATGCTCATGACGCCGGGTCTGGCCTTCTTCTACGGAGGCATGGTCCGCGTCAAGAGCACCCTGAACATGCTGATGATGAGCTTCATCAGCCTCGGGATCGTCACCATCCTGTGGGTGCTGTACGGCTTCTCCCTGGCGTTCGGCACCGACTCCGGCAGCCTCATCGGCTGGAACTCCGACTGGGTCGGCCTCGGCAACATCGGCCTGACGGAGCTGTGGCCCGGCTACACGATCCCGGTCTTCGTGTTCCTGGTCTTCCAGCTGATGTTCGCGATCATCACGCCCGCCCTGATCAGCGGCGCCCTCGCGGACCGCGTGAAGTTCAGCGCCTGGGCGCTGTTCATCACCCTGTGGGCCACGGTCGTCTACTTCCCGGTCGCGCACTGGGTCTGGGGCGCCGGCGGCTGGGCCTTCGAGCTGGGCGTCATCGACTTCGCCGGTGGTACGGCCGTGCACATCAACGCGGGCGCCGCGGCGCTCGGCGTGATCCTCGTCATCGGCAAGCGCGTCGGCTTCAAGAAGGACCCGATGCGCCCGCACAGCCTCCCGCTGGTCATGCTCGGCGCCGGTCTGCTGTGGTTCGGCTGGTTCGGATTCAATGCCGGCTCCTGGCTCGGCAACGACGACGGCGTGGGCGCGCTGATGTTCGTCAACACCCAGGTCGCCACCGCCGCCGCCATGCTGGCCTGGCTGATCTACGAGAAGATCCGCCACGGCGCGTTCACCACCCTCGGTGCCGCCTCCGGCGCGGTCGCGGGCCTGGTCGCCATCACCCCGGCCGGCGGCGCGGTCACCCCGCTCGGCTCGATCGCCGTCGGCGCCATCGCCGGTGTGCTGTGCGCCATGGCCGTCGGCCTGAAGTACAAGTTCGGCTACGACGACTCCCTCGACGTCGTCGGCGTCCACCTGGTCGGCGGTGTCCTCGGCTCCCTGCTGATCGGCCTCTTCGCCAGCGGCAAGGGCCAGTCGACGGTCGAGGGCCTCTTCTACGGCGGCGGCCTGACCCAGTTCTGGAAGCAGTGCGCCGGTGTCTTCGCGGTGCTCGCCTACTCCCTGATCGTCTCCGCGATCCTCGCCTTCGTCCTCGACAAGACCATCGGCATGCGGGTCCCCGAGGACGACGAGGTCGCCGGCATCGACCAGGCCGAGCACGCCGAGACCGCATACGACTTCAGCGGCGCCGGTGGCGGTGCCGCCAAGACGGCCGTCACGGCCCCCGTCGCCGCAGCCGCGAGCAAGAAGGTGGACGCATGAAGCTCATCACCGCCGTCGTGAAGCCGCACAGGCTCGACGAGATCAAGGAGGCCCTCCAGGCCTTCGGAGTACACGGCCTGACGGTCACCGAGGCCAGCGGCTACGGTCGTCAGCGGGGCCACACCGAGGTCTACCGCGGCGCCGAGTACACCGTCGACCTGGTCCCCAAGATCCGCATCGAGGTCCTGGTCGAGGACGACGACGCCGAGCAGCTGATCGACGTGGTGGTCAAGGCGGCCCGCACCGGCAAGATCGGTGACGGCAAGGTCTGGTCCATCCCGGTCGAGACGGCCGTACGGGTCAGGACCGGCGAGCGCGGTCCCGACGCGCTCTGAAGGCCTTGGGACAGGACAACGGAACAGGAGTCGCCGGGTGACGGGTACGGACGTGCAGAAGGAAGCAGAGGACTCGGGACCCAGCGGCTACGCGGCGGCCCGGCTGCGTCTCCTCACCGAGGAGGCGCGGTCCGGGCCGCCGCGCCGTGCGGCCCTGGCCGACCTCACCGACGAATGGCTGACCGGCCTGTTCGCGGCGGGTTCGGAGGGGCTGCGCGGTGCCTCCCTGGTCGCCGTCGGCGGCTACGGACGCGGTGAGCTGTCCCCGCGCAGCGACCTGGACCTGCTCTTGCTGCACGACGGGAGCGACACCAAGGCGGTCGCCGCCCTCGCCGACCGGCTCTGGTACCCCGTCTGGGACCTGGGCCTGGACCTCGACCACTCCGTGCGCACACCCGCCGAGGCCCGCAAGACCGCCGGCGAGGACCTCAAGGTGCAGCTCGGCCTGCTGGACGCCCGGCACATCGCCGGCGACCTCGGCCTCACCTCCTCGCTGCGCACGGCCGTCCTGGCCGACTGGCGCAACCAGGCGCCCAAACGCCTCCCGGAACTCCAGGAACTGTGCGCCGAGCGCGCCGAACGCCAGGGCGAGTTGCAGTACCTGCTGGAGCCCGACCTCAAGGAGGCCCGCGGCGGGCTGCGGGACGCCACCGCCCTGCGCGCCGTCGCCGCCTCCTGGCTCGCCGACGCCCCCCGCGAGGGTCTCGCCGACGCCCGGCGCCGCCTCCTCGACGTCCGGGACGCCCTGCACCTGGCCACCGGGCGCGCGACCGACCGGCTCGCCCTCCAGGAGCAGGACCAGGTGGCCGCCGAGCTCGGCCTGCTCGACGCGGACGCCCTGCTGCGCCAGGTGTACGAGGCGGCCCGGCTCGTCTCGTACGCCAGCGACGTCACCTGGCGCGAGGTGGGGCGCGTGCTGCGCTCACGCGCCGTGCGGCCCCGGCTGCGCGCCATGCTGGGCGGCGGGAAGCCGACCGCCGAGCGGTCCCCGCTGGCCGAGGGCGTGGTAGAGCAGGACGGCGAGGTGGTGCTCGCCCGCGCCGCGCGCCCCGAACGCGACCCGGTGCTGCCGCTGCGCGCCGCGGCCGCCGCCGCCCAGGCCGGACTCCCGCTCTCCCTGCACGCCGTACGGCGCCTGGCGGCCACCGTGCGCCCGCTGCCCGCACCCTGGCCCGCCGAGGCCCGCGAACAGCTCGTCACCCTGCTCGGCTCCGGCCGCCCCACCATCGAGGTGTGGGAGGCGCTGGAGGCCGAGGGGCTGATCACCCGGCTGCTGCCCGACTGGGAGCGGGTGCGCTGCCGTCCGCAGCGCAACGCCGTGCACCTGTGGACCGTCGACCGGCACCTGATCGAGACGGCGGTGCGCGCCTCCGAGTTCACCCGCCGGGTCAGCCGCCCCGACCTGCTGCTGGTCGCCGCGCTGCTGCACGACATCGGCAAGGGCTGGCCGGGGGACCACTCGGTCGCCGGCGAGATCATCGCCAAGGACGTGGCCGCCCGCATCGGCTTCGACCGCCACGACGTGAGCGTCATCGCCGCCCTCGTACGGCACCACCTGCTGCTCATCGACACCGCCACCCGGCGTGACCTGGAGGATCCGGCCACCGTGCGCTCCGTCGCCGAGGCCGTCGGCTCCCAGGGCACCCTGGAGCTGCTGCACGCGCTCACCGAGGCCGACGCGCTCGCGACCGGCCCGGCGGCCTGGTCGTCCTGGCGCGGCTCGCTCGTCGCCGACCTGGTCAAACGGGTCTCGGCGGTGCTCGCCGGGGACGCCCCGGACGACCCCGAGGAGGCCGCGCCCACCGCCGAGCAGGAGCGGCTCGCCCTGGAGGCGGCGGCGACGGGCAGCCCGGTCCTCTCGCTGCGGGCCCAGACCGAGCCGCCCGCCGGGCAGGAGCCGTCCGGCGACCCCGAGCCCCTCGGTGTGGAGCTGCTCATCGCCGTACCCGACCAGCCCGGGGTGCTGCCCGCGGTGGCCGGAGTCCTCGCCATGCACCGGCTGACCGTGCGCACCGCCGAGCTGCGTTCCGTGCACCTGCCGGACGGCCTCGACGGCTCCGTGCTGCTGCTGGACTGGCGGGTCGCCGCCGAGTACGGCTCGCTGCCGCAGGCCGCCCGGCTGCGCGCGGACCTGGTCCGGGCCCTGGACGGCTCCCTGGACATCGCCGGCCGCCTCGCCGAACGGGACGCGGCCTATCCGCGCCGCCGGGGCGTGATCGCGCCGGCGGCCCGGGTCTCCGTCCACCCGGCCGCCTCCCGGCTGGCCACCGTCATCGAGGTCCGCTCCCAGGACGCGCCCGGGCTGCTGTTCCGCATCGGCCGCGCCCTGGAGGACGCGACCGTACGGGTGCGCAGCGCGCACGTCTCCACGCTCGGCGCCAACGCCGTCGACGCCTTCTACGTGACCGGGCCGGAGGGCGCGCCCCTGCCGGGGGACGAGGCGGCCTCGGTGGCGCGGAAGCTGGAGGAGACACTGCGGGGGTGAGGCCGACCCGGCGACTTGTCGCGCCGGGATACCCTGGAGGGCGATTCCCAGTAGCCACCGACCCCGAGGACCGCGAGCGCCGTGTTCGATACTCTCTCCGATCGCCTCTCAGCGACCTTCAAGAACCTGCGCGGCAAGGGACGGCTCTCCGAGGCGGACATCGACGCCACGGCGCGCGAGATCCGGATCGCGCTCCTCGAGGCGGACGTGGCGCTCCCGGTCGTGCGGACGTTCATCAAGAACGTCAAGGAGCGTGCCCTCGGCGCCGAGGTCTCCAAGGCGCTGAACCCGGCCCAGCAGGTTCTGAAGATCGTCAACGACGAGCTCGTCACGATCCTGGGCGGCGAGACCCGGCGCCTGCGCTTCGCCAAGCAGCCGCCCACCGTGATCATGCTGGCGGGTCTTCAGGGTGCCGGTAAGACCACCCTCGCGGGCAAGCTCGGCCACTGGCTGAAGGAGCAGGGCCACTCGCCGCTGCTCGTCGCCTGTGACCTCCAGCGCCCCAACGCCGTCAACCAGCTCAGCGTGGTCGCCGAGCGTGCCGGTGTCGCGGTCTACGCCCCCGAGCCGGGCAACGGCGTCGGTGACCCGGTCAAGGTCGCCAAGGACTCCATCGAGCACGCGAAGACCAAGGTCCACGACATCGTGATCGTGGACACCGCCGGCCGCCTCGGCATCGACCAGGAGATGATGCAGCAGGCCGCGGACATCCGCGACGCCGTCTCCCCGGACGAGATCCTGTTCGTCGTCGACGCGATGATCGGCCAGGACGCGGTCAACACCGCCGAGGCCTTCCGCGACGGCGTCGGCTTCGACGGCGTGGTGCTCTCCAAGCTCGACGGCGACGCCCGCGGTGGTGCCGCCCTGTCGATCCGGCAGATCACCGGCAAGCCGATCATGTTCGCCTCCAACGGCGAGAAGCTCGACGACTTCGACGCGTTCCACCCTGACCGGATGGCCTCCCGCATTCTCGACATGGGTGACCTGCTCACCCTGATCGAGCAGGCGGAGAAGACGTTCAGCCAGGAAGAGGCCGAGAAGATGGCCTCCAAGCTGGCGTCCAAGAAGGGCCAGGACTTCACCCTGGACGACTTCCTGGCCCAGATGGAGCAGGTCCGCAAGATGGGCTCCATCTCCAAGCTGCTCGGCATGCTGCCGGGCATGGGCCAGATGAAGGAGCAGATCCAGAACCTCGACGAGCGCGACGTCGACCGCACGGCCGCCATCATCAAGTCGATGACCCCGGCCGAGCGCCAGGAGCCGACGATCATCAACGGCTCGCGCCGCGCCCGGATCGCCAAGGGCTCCGGCGTCGAGGTCAGCGCCGTGAAGAACCTGGTCGAGCGGTTCTTCGAGGCCCGCAAGATGATGTCCCGCATGGCCCAGGGCGGCGGCATGCCCGGGATGCCGGGGATGCCCGGCATGGGCGGCGGTCCCGGCCGGACCAAGAAGAAGCAGAAGCAGGCCAAGGGCAAGCAGCGCTCCGGCAACCCGATGAAGCGCAAGCAGCAGGAGCAGGAGGAGGCCGCCCGCCGGGCCGCCGCTGCCGAGGGCGGCGGCGCCTTCGGGCTGCCCCAGCAGGGCGCCAAGGACTTCGAACTCCCCGACGAGTTCAAGAAGTTCATGGGCTGACGGTTCGTCCTGGAAAGCCGCTGAGGGCGCCCCTTCGAGGAGGGCGCCCTCAGCGGCTTTTCCGGCGGTTCACGTCAGCCGTTCACGGACTTCCCGATGTACGGCTCACCGTCCTCCCAAGGACGCTGCCGCGCTGCCGGTGTGAGCGTCAGGGCGTCCGGGCGATCAGGTACCGGAACACGTTCGGCATCCACACCGTGCCGTCCTGGCGCTGGTGCGGGTGCAGGGCCTCGGTGAGCTCCTTGTCCACCTGCACCTGGTCGGTCGCCGTCATCGCCGCGTCGAACAGGCCGGTCGACTTCAGCCCGCGCACCGCGCTGTCCACGTCGGCGTAGCCGAAGGGGCAGGCCACCCGGCCCGAGCCGTCCGGTTTCAGCCCGGCCCGCCGCGCGACGTCCTCCAGATCGTCGCGCAGGGCCGGACGCCAGCTGCCCGAGGTGCGTTCCGGCTCCGCCAGCTTCGTGGCCACCCGCATCACCGACGCCGTGGCGCAGCGTTCCGGCGGGCCCCAGCCGGCCAGCACCACGGCCGCGCCCCGCTCGGCGAGCGGTGTCGCCTCCGTGAGCTGCCCGCTGAGCCCCTCCGAGTCGCCCGCCAGGCACCCGATCGGCTCGAACGCCGTCAGCAGGGTGTAGCCCGCGGCGCCGGGCCTGCCGGCGTCCCGGGGCGATCCGTCGACCAGCCGCGTGCCCGTACGCGCACGCGTGCCCGACGCCTCGGGGAGCAGCCGCTCCCGCGCCAGGGCCATTCTTTCGGGGGATGCGTCGACACCGGTGACCGCCGCTCCCCGGGCGGCGGCCATCAGCAGGGCGAGTCCGGAACCGCAGCCGAGGCCGAGCAGCCGCGTGGTGGGACCCACCTCCAGTCGCTCGTAGACGGCCTCATAGAGCGGCACGAGCATCCGCTCCTGGATCTCGGACCAGTCACGCGCGCGTGCACGCACATCCACGCGGGGTGCGGCCCCCGCATGAGGCAGGTGCTGCCGCACGAGCGTTGGTGTCATAAGTAAGCGCCCCAATCCGCCGAGAGTTGCCTCTTGCCCGATTCCATGGCCCCCGTGACAGTGCGCTCGCACTCCCCCCGTATGCCAGGAAACTCCCCCCTCGACCCGCCGTCCAGTGGAATGCGGCAGGGCTTGTGAGATGTCATGTGCCTATGGCGAGATTTCACATTCCGGTAACCGTGGTCGGCCGATCACGCGGTGACCGTACGGTGTCCGGTCGCCGAGGACGGGCCGGTGCCGGACGACGGGGAGCCGCCCGGTAACGTCGCGGTCGTGGCACGCGCTTACCAAGACACGGCACCCGCACGCGCGGCGGGGCACAAGGTGACCGGAACGCCTCTTGCGTCCCGGCGGACTCCCGCCGCCCCGGCGCGCGCGGTCGGCCTACGCGCCGGCGCGTAGCGAGAAGTACGCACCACCTTGTGGTGAGCTGTGAGGCTTCTCCACAGATCAGCGCACCCGCCCTCGTCGGGACGCATCAGAGGCAACTGACGGGTACGTGCAAATTATTTGGGATGGCCCGGAATCGGAACACTGGGGCACCCCGGCTCGTTGTCATTACGTGAGCACGACACAGACACCACCTGTTCTCGCCGCAGAGCTGGCACAGGCGTGGGCCGACATTCAGCGGTACCACCCCGAGCTGCCCGACCTTGCCGCGCCAGAGTCCCTGATCGGGGAGTCGTCGTCCGCGTGCGGTCACGAACTCTCCTTCGAGCGACTGCTCCATGAGGCAGTCCATGGCATCGCCGCCGCGCGCGGCGTCCGCGACACCTCCCGTGCCGGCCGCTACCACAACCGCAGATTCCTCGCGATCGCCGAGGAGCTGGGCCTGGACCACCCCGAGGAACCGCATCCCAGCAGCGGTTTCTCCCTGGTCACGCTCACCCCCGAGGCGAAGCGCCGCTACCGCCCGACCATGGAGCGCCTCCAGCGCGCCCTGAAGGCCCACACCGCCGCGACCTCCTCCGACACCTCGCGCACCTTCCGGGGCCCGGCCGCCCGTCACGGCTCCTCCGGCGGCGGCGTCCGCGTCAAGGCGGTGTGCGACTGCGGCCGCAACGTCCGGGTCGTCCCCTCGGTCCTGGCCCAGGCGCCCATCGTCTGCGGCGGCTGCGGCAAGCCGTTCCGGATCCCGGACGTCGTGGGAGCGGTCGCGAGCTGACGCCCCCCACCGGCATCTCGTGGCTGCCGGTCTGCGGCGCAGGGCTCGGACCGTGACGCGCACCCGTCGTGCCTCACCGCCGCGCCGGGTGCGCCGTCGGCGTGCCCGGACGACGGTTCCCGCCCCCGGCCCGGAGGGGCCCTCGGGGTGTGGCACAATGGCTAGCTGTACTCGACAGCCGCACAGGAACCCTCTCGCCTCCGGCTGACGCGTCCATCGGGCACTCGGGTACCGCAACCCCACGCGGCATTCTCGCCGTGCCCAACCACGTCAAATCCAGGAGAACCCACTCCCGTGGCAGTCAAGATCAAGCTGAAGCGTCTGGGCAAGATCCGTTCGCCTCACTACCGCATCGTCGTCGCCGACTCCCGCACCCGTCGTGACGGCCGTGCGATCGAGGAGATCGGCAAGTACCACCCGACGTACAACCCGTCGGTCATCGAGGTCGACGCGGACCGTGTCGCGTACTGGCTGGGTGTCGGCGCGCAGCCGACCGAGCCCGTGCTCGCCATCCTCAAGAAGACCGGCGACTGGCAGAAGTTCAAGGGCGAGCCGGCTCCGGCCCCGCTCCTGACGCAGCCCGAGAAGGCCGCGCGTCCGTCGTTCGAGGCCATCGGCGGCGACGACGAGGGCAAGGGTGAGGCGATCACCCAGAAGAAGAAGGCTGAGAAGAAGGACGACGCTGCCGCTGAGTCCGCTTCGACCGAGGCCTGAGCATGCTCGAGGAGGCTCTCGAGCACCTCGTGAAGGGCATCGTCGACAACCCTGACGATGTGCAGGTCGCCTCGCGCAACCTGCGTCGCGGCCGCGTGCTCGAGGTCCGGGTTCACCCGGACGACCTCGGCAAGGTGATCGGCCGCAACGGCCGCACCGCACGCGCCCTGCGTACCGTCGTGGGCGCCATCGGCGGTCGCGGAGTCCGCGTCGACCTGGTCGACGTGGATCACGTCCGCTGACGCTTGACGCAACCGGCTCGGGCCGGGGAAGGCCTGAGGGCCGTCCCCGGCCCGTCGCTGTATGACAGGAGAGTTGGACACGTGCAGCTGGTAGTCGCACGGATCGGCCGTGCCCATGGCATCAAGGGTGAGGTCACCGTCGAGGTACGGACCGACGAGCCCGAGCTGAGGCTCGCCCCCGGTGCCGTGCTCGCCACCGACCCCGCCTCCGCGGGGCCCCTCACCATCGAGACGGGCCGCGTCCACAGCGGCCGCCTCCTGCTGCGCTTCGAGGGCGTCAGCGACCGCACCGGCGCCGAAGCCCTGCGCAACATCCTCCTCATCGCGGAGATCGACCCGGAGGAACTGCCCGAGGGCGAGGACGAGTACTACGACCACCAGCTCATGGACCTCGACGTGGTCACCGCCGACGGCACCGAGGTCGGCCGCATCACGGAGATCTCCCACCTGCCCACCCAGGACCTGTTCATCGTGGAGCGCCCCGACGGCAGCGAGGTGATGATCCCCTTCGTCGAGGAGATCGTCGCCGAGATCGACCTGGAGGAGCAGAAGGCCGTCATCACCCCGCCCCCGGGGCTGATCGACGACCGCGCCGAGATCGCCTCCAGCCGGGACGACTCCTGATGCGCCTCGACGTCGTCACGATCTTCCCGGAGTACCTCGAACCGCTGAACGTCTCCCTCGTCGGCAAGGCACGCGCGCGTGGACAGCTCGACGTGCACGTCCACGACCTGCGGTCCTGGACCTACGACCGGCACAACACCGTCGACGACACCCCCTACGGCGGCGGCCCCGGCATGGTCATGAAGACCGAGCCGTGGGGGGACGCGCTGGACTCCGTCCTGGCCGACGGCTACGAGAAGGGCTCCCGGGAGCCCACCCTGATCGTGCCCACGCCCAGCGGCCGCCCCTTCACCCAGGACCTCGCCGTCCACCTCTCCGAGCGCCCCTGGCTGATCTTCACGCCGGCCCGCTACGAGGGCATCGACCGGCGCGTCGTCGACGAGTACGCGACCCGGATGCCCGTCCACGAGGTGTCCATCGGCGACTACGTCCTGGCCGGCGGCGAAGCGGCCGTCCTGGTCGTCACCGAGGCCGTGGCGCGGCTGCTGCCTGGCGTCCTCGGCAACGCCGAGTCCCACCGCGACGACTCCTTCGCGCCCGGCGCCATGGCGAACCTCCTGGAGGGGCCCGTCTACACCAAGCCGCCCGGGTGGCGCGGCCGGGACATCCCCGACGTGCTGCTCAGCGGCCACCACGGCAAGATCGCCCGCTGGCGCCGCGACGAGGCCCTCAAGCGCACCACCACCCACCGGCCCGACCTCATCGAGCGCTGCGACCCCAAGGCCTTCGACAAGAAGGACCGCGAGATGCTCTCCATCCTGGGCTGGGCCCCGGATCCGGCGGGGGAGCCGTACGGCCGATTTTGGCGCAGGACCGACGGCGTGGAAGAATAACCAGCTGTTGTGCGTCCGTCCGGCGTGCGCCCCTGCCACAGGGGGAGACGACGTCCGTCCGACCCGCACACACCTGATCCCGAAAAACCTAGTTTCCGTTGATGACCTGTGGCATCAGCGAGGAAAGCAGACGAAATGTCTCACCTGCTCGACACCGTCGACTCCGCGTCGCTGCGCGACGACGTCCCCGCCTTCCGTCCGGGCGACACCGTCAACGTGCACGTCCGCGTCATCGAGGGCAACCGCTCCCGTGTGCAGCAGTTCAAGGGCGTCGTGATCCGCCGCCAGGGCTCCGGCGTGCGCGAGACCTTCACGGTCCGCAAGGTCTCCTTCTCCGTCGGCGTCGAGCGCACCTTCCCGGTGCACACCCCGATCGTCGAGAAGATCGAGCTCGTCACCAAGGGTGACGTCCGCCGCGCCAAGCTGTACTACCTCCGTGAGCTGCGCGGCAAGGCCGCGAAGATCAAGGAGAAGCGCGAGAACTGAGCGCTTTCCGGGGTTCGCGCCGGGGCCGGATAGCATCTGGCTCCGATGGACACCGAAGCACAGCCGACGGAGCGCGACCGCTCCTCCCGCCCTTCCGGTTCCGAGGCGACGACCTCGGAGGCCGCGGGGCCGGAGGACCGGTCGCGTTTCGCGTTGGTGGCGCGGGCCGGCTCATGGGTGCCGGGCGGCCGCATCACCCTCACTCTGCTGGTCTGCCTGGTCTTCCTGCTGCTGCTCAGCACCTTCGTGCTGCGCCCGTTCCAGATCCCCAGCGGATCCATGGAGCCCGCATTGAGGATCGGCGACCGGGTTCTCGTAAATAGGTTGGCGTACCGTTTCGGGGCCGCGCCGCAGCGGGGAGACATCGTCGTGTTCGACGGGACCGGGTACTTCGGGCACGCGGACTACATCAAACGCGTTGTCGGTGTGGGGGGAGACCACGTGGTCTGCTGCGACAGCGAGGGGAGGATCCAGGTGAACGGGCGGCCGGTCGACGAGTCGGGCTTCCTGCACCACGGCGACAGCCCGTCCGCGGTGTCCTTCGACGTCGTCGTGCCCGACGGCACCCTGTTCGTCCTCGGCGACCACCGCAGCGACTCCAGCGACTCCCGCGACCACCTGGGCTCGCCCGGCGGCGGCATGATCCCCGTGGGCGAGGTGATCGGCCGCGCCGACGGGATCGTCTGGCCCTTCGGCCACGCCATCCGGCTGCACCGGCCCACCGCCTACGCGCGCGTGCCCGCCGCGGCCGGGGAGGGCGCCCATGGGTAACCGCGGCAAACCGCGCGGCGTCCCTGCGGGCCCCGCGGAGAACCTGCTGCCCACCGGCGCCCGGCGCGCCGCCGGACCGTCGGGAAGCGGCCGTACCCGTGCCGAGCGCCGCAAACTCCAGCGCAAGGTCAAGCGGCGCCGCAGGCGCGGTGCCGTCAAGGAGATACCGCTCCTCGTCGGCGTCGCCGTCCTGATAGCGCTGGTGCTGAAGACCTTCCTCGTCCAGGCCTTCGTCATCCCGTCCGGCTCCATGGAGCAGACGATCCAGATCGGCGACCGCGTCCTGGTCGACAAGCTCACCCCGTGGTTCGGCTCCAGGCCGCAGCGCGGGGACGTCGTCGTCTTCAAGGACCCCGGCGGCTGGCTCCGGGACGAGCAGCCCACCACGCAGAAGTCCGACCCCGTCGTCGTCAAGCAGGTCAAGGAAGGGCTCACCTTCATCGGCCTGCTGCCGTCCGAGAACGAGAAGGACCTCATCAAGCGGGTCGTCGGCGTCGGCGGCGACCGGGTCAAGTGCTGTGACACGCAAGGGCGTGTCACCGTCAACGGCGTCCCGCTGAACGAGGACTACCTCTACCCCGGGGCCGCCCCGTCGGACACGCCGTTCGACATCACCGTCCCGCAGGGGCGGTTGTGGGTGATGGGCGACCACCGGAACAACTCCGCGGACTCGCGCGCCCACCAGGACACCGACTACGGGGGCACGGTCTCCGAGGACGAGGTGGTGGGCCGCGCCATGGTCATCGCCTGGCCCTTCGGCCACTGGAACATGCTGGAGGAGCCGAATACGTACGCCTCCGTGTCCGACTCGGCCACCGGGTCGACCGCTGCTCCCGAACTGTCGCATAGGGTTGCCCCCTACGATGCGAACGGAACGATCCAGCTCCCGACCCCTGCGGAACTCCCGCTCGTTATGGGAGTGGTGGGCCTGCGCCGCATCGGTGGCAGGCGGCGGCAGAGAGTGAGGAGTTGGCGTGGGGGATGTGGCGGTTGGCGCACGGTCCGGACACGATGGCGAGGAGCATCGCGGACGTCCCGCGGAATCCGCCGTCCCGGCCGCGGACAGCGCCGTGACCCCCGGGAATGACTCCGGGGCGGCCGAGGGCGACAGGGTGACGGGCGAGGACACGACAGCCGAGGGCCAGGGACCGGGCGGTACGGCCCGGACACCCAAGAAGCCGCGCTCCTTCTGGAAGGAGCTGCCGATCCTGATCGGTATCGCGCTGGTACTGGCGCTGCTGATCAAGACGTTCCTGGTGCAGGCCTTCTCCATCCCGTCCGACTCGATGCAGAACACCCTCCAGCAGGGTGACCGCGTCCTGGTCGACAAGCTCACCCCCTGGTTCGGCTCCGAGCCCGAGCGCGGCGAAGTCGTGGTCTTCCACGACCCGGACAACTGGCTGGCGGGCGAGCCGACCACGGACCCGAACGCCCTGCAGGCCTTCCTCAGCTGGATCGGCCTCATGCCGTCCGCCGAGGAGAAGGACCTCATCAAGCGCGTCATCGGCGTCGGCGGCGACACCATCCAGTGCAAGGGCACCGGCCCGCTCACGGTCAACGGCAAGGCGCTGAACGAGCAGGACTACGTCTACGCCGGGAACACCCCGTGCAGCCAGGACGACCAGGGCGGCGTGTTCAAGGTGAAGGTCCCCGAGGGCTACATCTGGGTCATGGGCGATCACCGGCAGAACTCGCGGGACTCGCGCTACAACCAGGCCGACAAGCACCACGGCATGGTCCCGGTGAAGGACGTCGTCGGACGCGCCGTCGTCGTCGCCTGGCCGATCAACCGGTGGGCGACCCTGCCGGTGCCGGACACCTTCGACCAGTCCGGGCTGAACGCCCAGCCGGCCGCCGGCGGGCTGCCCGTCGCGCCGCAGGGCCTGGCCCTGGCCGGTGTGGTGCCGGTGGTGTGGTGGCGTCGCCGCAAGCAGTGATCCCGGCCATGGGCTGACCCCGGCCGGTACCCCCGGGTAGGGTGCGGACCCATGGGTGGCGAGAGCATGACGCACACGGCCCCGCGCAGCGGTGGCCCGAGCACGGGCCCGGTGGGCAGCCGGACCGGACAGCGCTTGTCCGGGCTGGCCGTCGCACTGGGCCTCGTGCTGTTCCTGGGCGGTTTCGCCTGGGGAGCGGTGGTCTACCGGCCGTACACGGTCCCCACCAGCTCCATGACCCCGACGATCGACGCGGGCGACCGGATTCTGGCGCAGCGCGTCGACGGCGCCGAGGTGCGCCGCGGTGACGTCGTCGTCTTCAAGGACGCGACCTGGGCCAACGCGCCCATGGTCAAGCGCGTGGTCGCGGTCGGCGGTGACACGGTCTCCTGCTGCCAGGACGGCAGGCTGAAGGTCAACGGCAGGGAGATCGACGAAACGTACCTGCCCAAGGGCACACCGGCCGAGATGAGCAACTTCCCGACCGTGACCGTCCCCGAGGGCCGTCTGTTCCTGCTCGGCGACGAGCGGGGCAACTCCGTCGACTCCACCGCCCATCTGACCGACGCCGCCAGCGGCACGGTGGCGCGCTCCGCCGTGGACGCCCGCGTCGACTCCGTCGTGTGGCCGATGAAGGGCATGCTGGAGCGCCCCACCGGCTTCGAGGCCCTCGGCACCCTCTCCTCGCCCGGACCGCTGCGGACGATCGTCCTCCTCGTGGTCGCCGGTGCCGTGCTCGTGCTCGGCGGAGGCGCCTACGGGCCCATCGCCAAGCGCACCGGGGCCGCCCGGGCCCGACGGGAGAGCACGGAGCCCGCGGGTGTCCGCTGAGGCCGTGGCGGCCGGCCAGGACCCCCACGAGGGCGGGCTGCGCAAGGTCGCCCGGGTCGTGCTGCTCGACCCGCAGGACCGCATCCTGCTGCTGCACGGGCACGAGCCGGACGATCCGGCCGACGACTGGTGGTTCACGCCCGGCGGGGGAGTGGAGGGCGCCGAGACACGTCGACAGGCCGCTCTGCGGGAACTCGCCGAGGAGACGGGCATCACCGAGGCCGAGGTCGAGCTCGGTCCGGTGCTCTGGCGGCGCAGGTGCTCTTTCCCGTTCGCCGGCCGCCGCTGGGACCAGGACGAGTGGTACTACCTGGCCCGTACGGACCGCACGGCGGTCGCCGCCACGGGGCTGACCGAGCTGGAACGGCGCAGTGTCGCCGGAGCGCGCTGGTGGACGTGTCCGGAACTGAGCCGGGCACATGAGACGGTGTATCCGACCAGACTCGCCGGGCTGCTGCGCACGCTGCTCGACGAAGGTCCCCCGGCCAGGCCCGTCATCCTTGACCCGGAAATCGTCTAGGGGCTCACGGGACTGGCGCACAATGGGGGGATCGCACGGCTGAAGGGGAACATGCCATGAGCGCCGAGGACCTCGAGAAGTACGAGACCGAGATGGAGCTGAAGCTCTACCGGGAGTACCGCGATGTCGTCGGTCTGTTCAAATACGTGATCGAGACCGAGCGGCGCTTCTACCTGACCAACGACTACGAGATGCAGGTGCACTCGGTCCAGGGTGAGGTGTTCTTCGAGGTCTCCATGGCGGATGCCTGGGTGTGGGACATGTACCGGCCGGCACGGTTCGTGAAGCAGGTCCGGGTGCTCACGTTCAAGGACGTGAACATCGAGGAGCTGAACAAGAGCGATCTGGAGCTGCCGAGTGGGTGACGGAGTTATCCACAATCGCTGAGTCGCCCACCAAGATCCACTTCTTGGGGGCGGCTGCGTGATCGTTGGCGCCGGAGGTGGTGCCGACATGAACGCACATCTGGCCCGCAGCGCCATGGGCAGGTACGGGGAGAGCCTGGCCGCACGACGGCTGGCCGAGGCCGGTCTGACGGTCATCGAGCGCAACTGGCGCTCCGGCCGCGCCGGCGAGATCGACATCGTGGCCAGGGACGGGGACGTCCTGGTCGTCTGCGAGGTGAAGACCCGCAGGGAGAGTCCCTTCGAGCACCCGATGGCCGCCGTGACCCCGCAGAAGGCGGAGCGGCTGCGTGACCTCGCCGAGCGGTGGATCCAGGCACACGGGGGCGCGCCGCCCGGCGGCGTCCGCATCGACGTGGTCGGGGTGCTGCTGCCGGCCCGCGGCGCCGCCGTGGTCGAGCATGTGCGGGGGGTGGCCTGAATGGCATTCGCCCGTACGTGTTCGGTGGCACTGGTCGGTGTCGAAGGCGTGGTCGTCGAGGTCCAGGCCGACCTCGAACCCGGCGTCGCGGCCTTCACGCTGGTGGGACTGCCCGACAAGAGCCTCACCGAGAGCAAGGACCGGGTGCGTGCCGCGGTCGTCAACTCGGGTGCCGCCTGGCCCCAGAAGAAACTCACGGTCGGGCTGAGCCCGGCCTCGGTGCCCAAGTCGGGCAGCGGCTTCGACTTGGCCGTCGCGGCAGCCGTCCTCGGCGCGGGGGAGCGCATCGACCCGCGGGTCCTGGCCGACATCGTGATGATCGGCGAACTGGGGCTGGACGGGCGGGTGCGGCCGGTGCGGGGCGTGCTGCCCGCGGTGCTGGCGGCGGCCGACGCGGGCTACGAGCAGGTGGTGGTGCCCGAGTGCGCCGCCGCCGAGGCGTCCCTCGTGCCGGGGGTGTCGGTGCTGGGCGTCCGCAGTCTGCGGCAGCTGATCGCCGTCCTGGCCGACGAGCCCGTGCCGGACGAGGAGCGCGACGAGGAGGGCCGCCCGGACCCGCTCCTGGCCGGGCTGCGCGTGCCGGGCACCGGCGCCGCCACGGGTATGCACAGCGTCGGCGCGGCCCAGCACGACCACGGTCACGACCTGGCGGACGTCGTCGGCCAGACGTCGGCCCGTACGGCCGTGGAGGTGGCAGCGGCGGGCGGGCACCACCTCTTCCTCGAGGGGCCGCCCGGTGCCGGCAAGACGATGCTCGCGGAGCGGCTGCCGGCCATCCTGCCCCGGCTCGGCCGGCAGGAGTCGCTGGAGGTCACCGCCGTCCACTCGGTGGCCGGCCTGCTGCCCCCGGGCAAGCCGCTGATCGACGTCGCCCCCTACTGCGCCCCGCATCACTCCGCCACGATGCAGGCGCTCGTCGGCGGCGGCCCGGGCATCGCGCGGCCCGGGGCGGTGTCGCTGTCCCATCGCGGTGTGCTGTTCCTGGACGAGACACCGGAATTCAACAGCCGGGCCCTGGACGCCCTGCGGCAGCCGCTGGAGGCGGGGCACGTGGTGATCGCGCGCAGCGCGGGAGTCGTGCGCTTCCCGGCGAAGTTCCTGATGGTCCTCGCGGCGAACCCCTGCCCGTGCGGCCGGTTCTCCCAGCGGGACGACCTGTGCGAGTGCCCGCCCTCGGCGGTCCGCCGCTACCAGGCCCGGCTGTCCGGGCCGCTGCTCGACCGGGTCGACCTGCGCGTCGAGGTGGACCGTGTCACCCGTGCACAGCTCACCGCCGGCGCCCGGGGAGAGGCGACCGCGGCGGTCGCCGACCGGGTGCGGGCGGCCCGGGAGCGGGCCGCGGAGCGCCTCGCCGGCACGCCCTGGTGCACGAACAGCGAGGTGCCGGGCCGGGAGCTGCGCAGTCGCTGGTACGCGATGCCCGGAGCGATGGACGAGGCCGAGCGGAACCTGGAACGGGGCGTCCTGACCGCCCGGGGACTCGACCGCGTCCTGCGTGTGGCCTGGACCGTCGCCGACCTCGTCGGCCACGACCGGCCCGACGCGACGGACGTCGCCCTCGCGCTCCAGCTGCGCACCGGAGTGCCGCGAGGCGTCCCCATGGCCCTCGGGGCACTGACATGACCCTCGCCGACGCACCGGACGCCGAGCTGCTCGACCGTGTCCTGCTCACCCGGGTCATCGAGCCCGGAGACGAGACCGGAGGGAGGTGGGTACGGGAGTTCGGGGTCAGGGAGGTGGTGCGGCGGCTGAGGGAGGACCGGGCCGCGCTGCCGGGGGCGAGCGCGAAGCGGTGGGCCGGGCTGGTGGCCAGGGCCGAGGCCGCCCGGCCACGCCGGGATCTGGAGACCGCCCGGGACGCCGGAGTGCGGTTCGTGTGCCCCGCGGGGGCGGAGTGGCCGGGGCAGCTGGACGATCTCGGGGACGCCCGCCCCCTTGGGCTGTGGGTGCGCGGGCGGCCCAGCCTGCGCATGTGGGCACTGAGGTCGGTCGCCGTGGTCGGCGCCCGGGCCTGCACCGAGTACGGGGCCCACATGGCCGCGACCCTCGCCGCCGGGCTCGCCGAGCAGGGCTGGGTGGTGGTGTCCGGCGGCGCCTACGGAGTCGACGGCGCCGCCCACCGCGGGGCGCTCGGTGCCGGCGGGGCCACCGTCGCCGTCCTCGCCTGCGGTGTCGACCGGCCCTACCCCCGCGGCCACACCAGGTTGATCGGGAGGATCGCGGAACAGGGCCTGGTGATCGGCGAGCTGCCGCCCGGCGAGCACCCGACCCCGAGCCGGTTCATCCTGCGGAACCGCGTGATCGCGGCGCTCACCCGCGGCACCGTGGTCGTCGAAGCCGCCCACCGCAGCGGTTCCCTGGTCACCGCGCGGGCGGCGCAGCGCCTCCGCCGGCACACGATGGGCGTGCCGGGCCCGGCCACCAGCGGGCTCTCCGCCGGAGTGCACGATCTGCTGCGCGGAGAGGCATCCCTGGTCACCGACGTCGCGGACGTCGTCGAACTGGTCGGTGACATCGGTGAGCTGGCGCCCGACCGGCGCGGCCCGGTCCTGCCCCGGGACCTGCTGGAACCGGCCGCCCGGCAGGTGCTCGCCGCGCTGCCGGGGCGTGGGGCGGCCCGGCCGGACGAGATCGCCCGCTCCGCCCAGACGGCGCAGGACGACGCGATCGCGAGACTGTACGAACTCCGAGCACTCGGTTACGTCGAACGACACGGCGACGGCTGGAAGTTGACACGCCAGGCGGTGATGTCGGTCCGCGACGGCCGCGGGCCGTGTTGACCGTCTGTGTTCGGCCGTCCGGGGGAACCCCGACATCCCTTGGAAATGCGCCCAGTTGGGCCTCTCGGGTGATCACGCGGAGCGACCGGACCGCCCCGGAGAGACGTCCTGAGGAACGTATCTGTGCCCGCCTCGACCGCCGCCCTTCGCGCACCGCGACTCCGCAGTCACGCTACGCTCACGAGGATCCCGACACGGACAGGCAACTCGACATCAGACAGACAGCTCACCCCAGCAGCACCCCTGCGCAGCAGAACGGCACAAGGCGACGAATGCCCCAGCACACCTCCGGGTCCGACCGGGCGGCGATCCCCCCAACCGCCCGTGACGGTGGCAGCGTGCGACCGCCCGCTCCCTCGACGCTCGACGAGCTGTGGCGGTCGTACAAGGCGACGGGGGACGAGCGGCTGCGGGAGCAACTGATCCTGCACTACTCGCCCCTCGTGAAGTACGTCGCGGGACGGGTCAGTGTGGGCCTGCCGTCCAACGTCGAGCAGGCGGACTTCGTCTCGTCCGGGGTGTTCGGGCTGATCGACGCGATCGAGAAGTTCGACATCGACCGGGAGATCAAGTTCGAGACGTACGCGATCACCCGGATCCGCGGCGCCATGATCGACGAACTCCGGGCGCTGGACTGGATCCCCCGCTCGGTGCGTCAGAAGGCGCGCAACGTGGAGCGGGCGTACGCCACGCTGGAGGCGCGGCTGCGGCGGACGCCGTCCGAGGGTGAGGTGGCCTGCGAGATGGGCATCGCCGTCGAGGAACTCCACGCGGTGTTCAGCCAGTTGTCGCTGGCCAACGTGGTCGCCCTGGAGGAGCTGCTGCACGGGAGCGGTGAGGCCGGCGACGGGCTCAGTGTGATGGACACGCTGGAGGACACCGCCGCCGACAACCCCGTCGAGGTCGCCGAGGACCGGGAGCTGCGGACGTTCCTGGCGCGGGCGATCAACACCCTGCCCGACCGGGAGAAGACCGTGGTCACGCTGTACTACTACGAGGGCCTCACCCTGGCCGAGATCGGGAACGTGCTGGGCGTGACCGAGAGCCGGGTCAGCCAGATCCACACCAAATCGGTCCTCCAGCTGAGAGCGAAACTGGCGAGCTTCGGTCGCTGACCTGGCAGGACGCCCTCGGTTCGGCAGCAACCACTCCCGTCGCGCGGGGCTCGTCCGTAGAGTGTTGACGTGCCAAGGATTCGAGCGGCCTCCGTGGCCGAGCACCGGTCGATGCAGCGAGCCGCCCTGCTGGACGCGGCTCGTTCCCTGTTGTCCGAGGGCGGTACGGAGGCGCTGAGCTTCCCGGCCCTCGCCGAGCGGACGGGCCTCGCGCGATCGTCCGTCTACGAGTACTTCCGCTCCCGCGCGGCCGTGGTCGAGGAGCTGTGCGCGGTCGACTTCCCGGTCTGGGCGGCGGAGGTGTCGGCGGCGATGGAGCGGGCGGGGACGGCGGAGGCCAAGGTCGAGGCGTATGTGCGGCAGCAGCTGGAGCTGGTCGGTGACCGGCGGCACCGGGCCGTCGTCGCGATCTCCGCGAGTGAACTCGACGCGGGGGCGCGGGAGAAGATCCGCGCGGCGCACGGCGGGCTGATCGCGATGATCGTCGAGGCGCTGGGCGAGCTGGGGCACGCGCAGCCCAGGCTGGCGGCGATGCTGCTCCAGGGCGTCGTGGACGCGGCGGTGCGGAGGATCGAACTGGGGGCGGCGGAGGAACCGGCCGCCATCACCGACGCGGCCGTGTCCATGGCTCTGCGGGGTGTGCGGGGCTGAGGGCGGTGTTCGTCGGCCGTTTCAGCCGGGCTCGTGGGCCTGTGCGTTCGATCCCGTCCTGTTGTGCGTCGTGGGCGGCCGCCAAGGCCTGAGCGGACGAGATCCGGCGGACGAGAGCCGGCTTCGCGGGCCCTTGTCCGCCGACACGGGCGCACGGCAGTCGGTGTCGTGGGCCCTCCCCACCGGCCCGTTCGGCCCCGAGCCGGTATCGCGCGGCCCTGGCCCCCAGCCCCGTGCGGCCGAACGGCGTGCCCGCCTGCGGCTACGCGAGCGGGAGGAGTCTCGACGGGCCCCTGTGCAGGAGCCATGGGGGTAGAAGGGACAGCGGGTTCAGGTACGTCTCGCCGCGCCGCAGGCCCCAGTGCACGCAGGTGGCCGTGCAGTGCGAGCCGCTCGCGTCCACCGTGCCGATCACCTCGCCCGGTTCCACCTCCCGGCCCTCCTCGACCGAGGCCGTCACCGGTTCGTAGGTCGTGCGCAGCGGCGGATCGCCTGTGCCCTTGAGGTCCACCGAGACGACTCCCTTGCCTGCCACACGGCCCGCGAAGGAGACCCGGCCCGCTGTCACCGCCCGCACGGGTGTTCCCGCGGGTGCCGCGAGATCCACACCCCGGTGGCCGGGGCCGTAGACGGTCGCCGGGGGCTCCCAGCCCCGCAGGACCGGGGGGTGGAGGCCGACGGGCCAGGCCCGGCCGATCGCCGGCACGGTGGGGTCGGCCGCAGGCGCGTCCGCCGCGAACAGCGGTGGTGGCGGGGCCAGCAGGGCCGTCGCCGTGACGATCAGCAGCAGGATCAGCCGGGTACAGACCCGCACACATCGGTTCGCTCGCATGCGGACAGCGTCCCGGAGTCCCCGCATCGCCGCTCAGGGCTGTGGGCCGTCGCCCGCTTGTGGACAACGGCGTCACCCGGCACTCCACGGGTCCCGTACACTTCTGGTGGCGATCCGAGTCATCGGGTCGACTTCGCACGCCCCGATACGAACCCCGGCAACGGGCCCGTATCAGCGTCCCTCGGTCCCTCGTGGAACGGCGCGCAGTGGGCGTCAGGCGCGGAAGCCGTCCGGCATCCGCGGCACAACCGAGAAAATCAAGGAGATACGGCCATGGCCGTCGTCACGATGCGGGAGCTGCTGGAGAGCGGCGTCCACTTCGGTCACCAGACCCGTCGTTGGAACCCGAAGATGAAGCGCTTCATCTTCACGGAGCGCAACGGCATCTACATCATCGACCTGCTCCAGTCGCTGTCGTACATCGACCGCGCCTACGAGTTCGTCAAGGAGACCGTCGCCCACGGCGGCACGGTCATGTTCGTCGGCACGAAGAAGCAGGCGCAGGAGGCCATCGCCGAGCAGGCCACCCGCGTCGGCATGCCCTACGTCAACCAGCGCTGGCTGGGCGGCATGCTCACCAACTTCTCGACCGTCTACAAGCGTCTGCAGCGCCTCAAGGAGCTCGAGCAGATCGACTTCGAGGACGTCGCCGCGTCCGGTCTGACCAAGAAGGAGCTTCTCGTGCTCTCGCGCGAGAAGGCCAAGCTGGAGAAGACCCTCGGCGGTATCCGCGAGATGCAGAAGGTGCCCAGCGCCGTCTGGATCGTGGACACCAAGAAGGAGCACATCGCCGTTGGTGAGGCCCGGAAGCTGAACATCCCGGTCGTCGCGATCCTCGACACCAACTGCGACCCCGACGAGGTCGACTACAAGATCCCGGGCAACGACGACGCGATCCGCTCCGTCACCCTGCTCACCCGCGTCATCGCCGACGCCGTCGCCGAGGGCCTCATCTCCCGCAGCGGTGTCGCCACCGAGGGCAAGGGTGAGAAGGCCGCGGGCGAGCCGCTGGCCGAGTGGGAGCGCGACCTGCTCGAGGGCGAGAAGAAGGCCGACGAGGCCGCCCCCGCCGCTGAGGCCGAGGCCGCTCCGGCCGCTGAGGCCGAGGCCGCCCCCGCCGCTGAGGCCGAGGCTGCTCCGGCCGCCGAGGCCGAGGCGCCGGCCGAGGGCGAGAAGCCGGCCGAGGCCGAGCAGGCCTGACCCGTCAGTCCCGTGGTGACGGCGGGAGCGGTACTGCATCCACCAGCGCCCTCGGCGCGGTGAAGTCCGCTCCCGCCGTTCACCCGTAGGTCAGCGGAAGGACAGCGCCCTCAGGCTCCATGAGGGCGCGGCCGCAGGATCCGCAGATCGTCGATCTTCCAGACTTCGAGAGAGATTCACAGACTCATGGCGAACTACACCGCCGCCGACGTCAAGAAGCTCCGTGAGCTCACGGGCGCCGGCATGATGGACTGCAAGAAGGCGCTGGACGAGGCCGAGGGCAACGTCGAGAAGGCCGTCGAGGCGCTCCGCATCAAGGGCCAGAAGGGCGTCGCCAAGCGCGAGGGCCGCTCCGCCGAGAACGGTGCCGTCGTCTCGATCATCGCCGACGACAACTCCTCCGGTGTCCTGGTCGAGCTGAAGTGCGAGACGGACTTCGTCGCCAAGGGTGACAAGTTCCAGGCCGTGGCCAAGACCATCGCCGAGCACGTCGCGAAGACCTCCCCGGCCGACCTCGAGGCCCTGCTCGCCTCCGAGATCGAGGCCGGCAAGACCGTCCAGGCGTTCGTGGACGAGGCCAACGCCAACCTGGGCGAGAAGATCGTCCTGGACCGCTTCGCGCAGTACGCCGACGGCTTCGTCACCGCGTACATGCACCGCACGATGCCCGACCTGCCCCCGCAGATCGGTGTCCTCGTCGAGCTGGACAAGCCGAACGCGGAGATCGCCAAGGGCGTCGCCCAGCACATCGCCGCCTTCGCGCCGAAGTACCTCTCCAAGGAGGACGTGCCGGCCGAGGTCGTCGAGTCCGAGCGCCGCGTCGCCGAGGAGACCACCCGCGCCGAGGGCAAGCCCGAGGCCGCCCTGCCGAAGATCGTCGAGGGTCGCCTCAACGGCTTCTTCAAGGACGCCACGCTGCTCGGCCAGCCGTACGCGCTCGACAACAAGAAGTCCGTCCAGAAGGTCCTGGACGAGGCCGGTGTCACCCTGAAGCGCTTCACGCGCATCAAGGTCGGCATCTGAGTCCGTACCGCGCTCGACGCCCGACCCCTATAGGGTCGACAGCAGTCGTCCGCGTACGCCGTCACATGGGTGGCGGACGACAGCAGATCTGACGAGGAGGCCATTGCCGTATGGGATGCGAACCACGCCCCACCGGCAATGGCCTCTTCGGTATGTGCAACACGTGAAAGAGGCGGGATCCCCCATGACCACCAAGGCCCAGAAGAGCGACGACGGCAAAGTACGCGGCCGGTTTCTGCTGAAGCTGTCCGGAGAGGCCTTCTCCGGTGGCGGCGGCCTTGGCGTCGACCCCGACGTGGTGCACAAGATCGCCCGCGAGATCGCGGCCGTCGTGCGCGACGGCGCCCAGATCGCGGTCGTCATCGGCGGCGGCAACTTCTTCCGCGGTGCCGAACTCCAGCAGCGCGGCATGGACCGGGCCCGCTCCGACTACATGGGCATGCTCGGCACGGTCATGAACTGCCTCGCCCTCCAGGACTTCCTGGAGAAGGTGGGCGTGGAATGCCGTGTGCAGTCCGCCATCACCATGGGGCAGGTCGCCGAGCCGTACATCCCGCTGCGCGCCGTACGGCACCTGGAGAAGGGCCGTGTGGTCATCTTCGGCGCCGGTATGGGCATGCCGTACTTCTCCACCGACACCACCGCCGCCCAGCGCGCCCTGGAGATCGACGCCGAGGCGCTGCTGATGGGCAAGAACGGCGTGGACGGGGTCTACGACTCCGACCCGAAGACCAACCCGGACGCGGTGAAGTTCGATCACCTCGGCTACGGCGAGGTCATCACGCGCGATCTGAAGGTCGCCGACGCCACGGCCGTGACGCTGTGCCGCGACAACAAGCTCCCGATCGTGGTCTTCGAGCTGCTGGCGGAGGGCAACATCGCACGCGCCGTCAAGGGTGAGAAGATCGGCACGCTGGTGGGGGACCCCGGCAGCCGGGACTGAGTTTCCCGAGAACAACCCCGTCCGGGGGATGGACGGGACGGAGCCGGGCCGGGGGATGGACAATGTCCCGCCGGTCGGGAACCGTGCAGGAAGAAGACGCGACGCAGCCGGCCGCCGCCCCACATGGAACCGCAGCCGGGCCTACTCAAGACACGCAGGAGCAAGTGGTGATCGAAGAGACCCTCCTCGAGGCCGAGGAGAAGATGGAGAAGGCCGTCGTGGTCGCCAAGGAGGACTTCGCCGCGATCCGCACCGGCCGTGCGCACCCGGCGATGTTCAACAAGATCGTGGCCGACTACTACGGCGCGCCGACCCCGATCAACCAGCTGGCCTCGTTCTCGGTGCCCGAGCCGCGCATGGCCGTGGTGACCCCGTTCGACAAGAGCGCGCTGCGCAACATCGAGCAGGCCATCCGCGACTCCGACCTGGGCGTCAACCCGAGCAACGACGGCAACATCATCCGGGTGGTGTTCCCCGAGCTGACCGAGGAGCGCCGCCGGGAGTACATCAAGGTGGCCAAGAGCAAGGGTGAGGACGCCAAGGTCTCCATCCGCTCCGTGCGCCGCAAGGCCAAGGACGCCATCGACAAGATGATCAAGGATGGCGAGGTCGGCGAGGACGAGGGCCGCCGTGCGGAGAAGGAGCTCGACGACACCACCGCGAAGTACGTCGCGCAGGTGGACGAGCTCCTGAAGCACAAGGAAGCGGAGCTGCTCGAGGTCTGATGAACGACTCTTCCTGGGGGGCGCCGCCACAGGCCGGCTACTGGGGGCCTCCTGACCACGGGCATGGTCAGGGGCACGTCCAGGGCGCGGGCCACGGGCACGTCCAGGGGGCCGCTCCGGCGGGTCCCGCATACGATGCGTATGAAGCGCCTCAGACTCGCCCCATGCCCATCGTGCCCGACGTGACCGACTTCGGCGGAAACCAGGATGACGACCGGGGGGCCGCTCGGCTGAGCGGCCCCCCGGTCCGAAACGACACGAATCCGGAGCCCATGCCCGACGCCTCGCAGCCGGCGCCCAAGCCGCCGAAGAAGAGCGCGGGGCGCGACCTGAGTGCCGCGATAGGGGTCGGTGTCGGGCTCGGCGCGGTGATCGTCGCGTCGCTGTTCGTCGTCAAGGCCGTGTTCGTCGGCGTCGTCGCTGTGGCCGTGGTGGTGGGCCTGTGGGAGCTGACCAAGCGGCTGGAGGAGCGCAAGGGCATTCGGGCTCCTCTGGTGCCGCTCGCGCTCGGCGGTGCCGCGATGGTCGTCGCCGGGTACGTCCGTGGCGCCGAGGGCGCCTGGGTGGCGATGGCGCTCACGGCACTGGCCGTCCTGGTCTGGCGCATGACGGAACCGCCCGAGGGCTACCTGCGGGACGTCACCGCGGGCGTCTTCGCGGCGTTCTACGTGCCGTTCCTGGCGACCTTCGTCGCGATGATGCTGACCGCGGACGACGGGCCGCAGCGGGTGCTCACCTTCCTGCTGCTCACGGTCGTCAGCGACACCGGGGCGTACGCCGTCGGCTGGCGGTTCGGCCGGCACAAGCTCGCCCCGCGCATCAGCCCCGGCAAGACCCGGGAGGGCCTGATGGGCGCGGTGTCCTTCGCCATGGTCGCGGGGGCTCTGTGCATGCAGTTCCTCATCGACGACGGGGTCTGGTGGCAGGGCCTGGTGCTGGGCCTCGCGGTCGCGGTCACCGCCACGCTCGGCGACCTCGGCGAGTCCATGATCAAGCGGGACCTCGGCATCAAGGACATGGGCACGCTGCTGCCGGGCCACGGCGGCATCATGGACCGGCTCGACTCGCTGCTGCCCACGGCTCCGGTGGTGTGGCTGCTGCTCGTGCTGTTCGTGGGATCCGGCTGAGCCGTCTGCCTGCTCGACGAGCCCCTGCCCCGCCGGGCAGGGGCTCGCTGCCGTCCGGGGAGACGCCCGGGGGACCAAGTGGGACGATGCAGATGTACCTCCCAAAGGAGGCCATCATGGCCATCATCCGAGAGAGCATCGACGTCGACCGCCGCCCCGAGGAGGTCTACCAGTACGTCATGGACGCCCCGCGCATGCCGGAGTGGCAGCTGAGCGCCGTGTCGGCGGAGCGCCTCGACGAAGGGCCGGTCGGGGTGGGCACCAAGGTCCGAGTGACCCGGCACGTCGGCAGCCGTGTGATGCCGATGACCATGGAGGTCACCGAGTACGACCCGCCCCGCAGCTGGGGCATGCGCGGCGTCGACGGACCCGTCCGGGCCCAGGTGCACGGCGAGGTCGAGCCCTACGACGAGGGCCGCCGCTCGCACGTCACGATCGACATCGACCTGGAGGGCCACGGCATGGGCAAGGTCCTGGTCCCCCTCGTCGTACGCTCGCAGGTCCGCAAGGAGCTCCCGCGCAACGAGCAGCTCCTCAAGGACCGACTGGAGCACCCGGGCGGATAGCACGGCGCCGTGTCTCCCGGCGGCGGCACGGCTCAGCGCCGCCGGGGGAACTTCCAGCCGTTCTGCCGCAGCTTGAACAGCACGAACATCCCGCAGAGGGCCCACACCCCCAGGAAGGCCCACTTGAACCACGGGGGGCCTTGCCAACGCTCCGCCAGGTGTACCGATGCCACGCTGAAGGCTGTCATTGCCGGCGCGTGCCCGGGGTGGTGGGCCGGAACACCCGGTTCCGTCGGGAGGGTCGTGTGTGCGTCGCTGCACGGTGATCGGGGGAGGGGGAGACGGTACCGCTCAGTGCCCCTGGTTGCGGCTAGCAGGGTCGGTTGTGTGCTGCCGGTGTGCTGGTCAGCCGAATCGGAGCCCGGTGCTCTCGGCTGCATGGCAGTGGACGCACAGGAAGCGAAGATGGCGCATCCCCGCTTGGCAGCGGGTGCGCTTTTTTAGGCCGCAGGGCGGGCCCTGATGGTGGAACCCACATACAACGAGTATCGGGAGATCCCCGGTGGGTACGAGTCTCCGCTGCACCCGGCCGTCCGAGAGGTTCAGCAAGAGCATCGGGCGTCTGCTCGCGGTCGAGGGGTCCGAACGAGGCCGAGGGCGACAAGGTGCTGTACCTCGCCGAGCCACCTGGGGCCGTCCCTGGGCCGTCCGAGGTCGACCAACGCTCCCAGCCGGCACCCACGGGTGACCACCCCCACCCCACTCCGGCCTGGGCTCCCCGAGTTGATCTGCGACACTGGGAGGGTTATGCCGAAGCCCGGAGAACTCACTTTCGTAGCCCCCCGCGGAGCCAAGAAGCCGCCGCGGCATCTCGCCGATCTCACTCCCGCCGAGCGCAAGGAGGCCGTCGTCGCGGTCGGGGAGAAGCCGTTTCGTGCCAAGCAGCTCTCGCAGCACTACTTCGCGCGGTACGCGCATGATCCGGAGCAGTGGACCGACATCCCCGCCGGGTCCCGGGAGCGGCTGCGGGAGGCGCTGCTGCCCGAGCTGATGACCGTCGTGCGGCATCTGTCGACCGACGAGGGCACCACCCGCAAGACGCTGTGGCGGCTGTTCGACGGGACGCTCGTCGAGTCCGTGCTGATGCGCTACCCGGACCGGGTGACCATGTGCATCAGCTCGCAGGCCGGGTGCGGGATGAACTGCCCGTTCTGTGCCACCGGGCAGGCTGGGCTGGACCGGAATCTGTCCACCGCCGAGATCGTGCACCAGATCGTGGACGGCATGCGCGCCCTCAGGGACGGAGAGGTGCCCGGGGGTCCTGCGCGGCTCAGCAACATCGTCTTCATGGGCATGGGCGAGCCGCTCGCCAACTACAACCGGGTCGCCGGTGCCATCCGGCGGCTCACCGACCCCGAGCCCGACGGGGTGGGTCTCTCCCAGCGCGGCATCACCGTCTCGACGGTCGGGCTCGTCCCGGCCATCCACCGGTTCTCCGACGAGGGCTTCAAGTGCCGCCTCGCCATCTCGCTGCACGCCCCCGACGACGAGCTGCGCGACACCCTCGTCCCGGTCAACACCCGCTGGAAGGTCCGCGAGGTGCTGGACGCCGGCTTCGAGTACAGCGCCAAGTCGGGCCGCCGGCTGTCGATCGAGTACGCGCTGATCAGGGACATCAACGACCAGGCCTGGCGCGGTGACCGTCTCGGCAGGATGCTCAAGGGCAGGCCGGTGCACGTCAACCTGATCCCGCTGAACCCGACCCCCGGGTCCAAGTGGACCGCCTCCCGGCCCGAGGACGAGAAGGCCTTCGTGGAGGCCATCGCCGCCCATGGTGTGCCGGTGACGATCCGGGACACCCGTGGTCAGGAGATCGACGGGGCGTGTGGTCAGCTCGCGGCCACCGAACGGTAGTCTGACCGTCGTAAGCACACCTGCATATTCGACATCTGCACATTCCGACAGGGGAGCGCCACAGCGCTGAGAGTGCGGCACACGGCCGCAGACCCTCCGAACCTGGCCCAGGTCATTCTGGGTAGGGAGATCGGTCACCACTCGAGCTGTTGCGCCCTGCCCGGGACCCCGTAAGTCCCGGGCAGGGCCGCGTCTTCTCCTGGTCACTCCAGGAGGAATCCAGTGAGCATCAACGCAAAGCGGCTGACGGCGGCGGTCGTCGGGCTGGGCATGGCCGGCACGCTCGCCGCGTGCGGGTCGTCCGACGGCGGTCAGGGGTCCGGCGACTCCAAGACCGTCACGCTCGTCAGCCACGACTCGTGGGCCGCGTCCAAGGACGTCATCGCCGCCTTCGAGAAGCAGTCCGGCTACAAGGTCCGGGTGCTGAAGGACGGCGACGCCGGGCAGGCCGTCAACAAGGCCATCCTGACCAAGGACAACCCGCAGGGCGACGTCTTCTTCGGCGTCGACAACACCCTGCTCTCGCGAGCTCTCGACAACGGGCTGTTCCAGTCGTACGAGGCGAAGGGGTCGGAGCAGGTCAAGGCCGCGTACCGGGTCGACCAGGGCAAGCACCGGGTCACGCCCGTCGACACCGGCGACATCTGCGTCAACTACGACAAGAAGTACTTCGCCGATCACAAGCTGCAGCCGCCGCGGAGCTTCGACGATCTCGTCAAGCCGCAGTACAGGAACCTGCTGGTGACCGAGAACGCCTCCGCCTCCTCACCCGGCCTCGGCTTCCTGCTCGGCACCGCCGCGAAGTACGGCGACCAGGGCTGGGAGGGGTACTGGAAGAAGCTCAAGGCCAACGGCGTGAAGGTCGTCGACGGCTGGGAGCAGGCCTACAACGAGGAGTTCTCCGGCTCGGCCGGCGGCAAGAAGGCCAAGGGCGACCGGCCGCTCGTCGTGTCGTACGCCTCCTCGCCGCCCGCCGAGGTCGTCTTCGCCGACCCGAAGCCGAGCACCGCCCCGACCGGCGTCGCCGAGGGCACCTGCTTCCGGCAGGTCGAGTACGCCGGGTTGCTCGCCAACGCGAAGAACGCCAAGGGCGGCAAGGCGTTCCTGGACTTCCTGCTCAGCAAGCGGTTCCAGGAGGACATGCCCATGAACATGTTCGTGTACCCGGTGCGCGAGGGCGCCCAGGTGCCGCCGGAGTTCGTGACGTACGGGCCGCAGGCGAAGGACCCCGAGACCATGGATCCGGCGAAGATCGCCGACCACCGTGACCAGTGGGTCAAGTCGTGGACGTCACTCGTACTGAAGTAGTCCGCACCAGGCGCGGGAGCGCGGCGCGGCTCGGTCTCCTGGCCGTGCCCGTCGCGTTCTTCGCCGTCTTCTTCGCCTATCCCGTCGCCGCGATCGTCGCCCGCGGTCTGAAGGCCGGCGGGACCTGGCACCTCGGGCGGATCGGGGAGGTGCTGGCACAGTCCGACGTGCGGCACGTGCTGTGGTTCACCACCTGGCAGGCACTCGTCTCCACCGCGCTCACGCTGATCGTGGCGCTGCCCGGCGCCTATGTCTTCGCACGCCTCGACTTTCCCGGCAAGCAGGTCCTGCGGGCGGTTGTGACCGTTCCGTTCGTGCTGCCGACGGTCGTCGTCGGCACGGCGTTCCTGGCGCTGGTCGGGCGAGGCGGGCTGCTCGACGAGCTGTGGGGCCTGCGCCTGGACACCACCGTGTGGGCGATCCTGCTCGCGCACGTCTTCTTCAACTACGCGGTGGTCGTCCGTACCGTCGGCGGACTCTGGGCGCAGCTCGACCCGCGGCAGGAGGAGGCCGCCCGGATGCTGGGGGCGTCCCCGCTGAAGGCCTGGCGGCAGGTCACCCTGCCCGCCCTCGCCCCGGCCGTGGCCGCCGCCGCGCTCATGGTCTTCCTGTTCACGTTCACCTCGTTCGGTGTCGTGCAGATCCTCGGCGGGCCCACGTTCTCCACCCTGGAGGTGGAGATCTACCGGCAGACGTCCGAGATCTTCGACCTGTCCACCGCGGCCGTACTCACCATGATCCAGTTCGTGGCGGTGGGGGCGATCCTCGCGGTGCACGCCTGGACCGTGCGCCGGCGGGAGACCGCGCTGCGGCTGGTGGACGCGTCCGTGACCGCGCGCGGGCCACGCGGCGCGGGGCAGTGGGCACTGCTGGGCGGGGTGCTCGCCACCGTCGCCGTGCTGCTCGTGCTGCCGCTCGCCGTGCTGGTGCAGCGGTCCCTGGGCGCGCCGGACCTCGGCTACTACCGGGCGCTGACCCGTGAGGACGGGGGAGTGTTCCTGGTGCCGCCCATCGAGGCGATCGGCAACTCCCTGTCGTACGCGGTCGCCGCCACGCTCATCGCGGTGGTGATCGGCGGGCTCGCCGCGGTGGCGCTCACCCGCCGGGACGCCGGGCGGTTCGTGCGCGGCTTCGACGCGCTGCTGATGCTGCCGCTCGGGGTGTCCGCGGTGACCGTCGGCTTCGGGTTCCTGATCTCCCTCGACGAGCCGCCGCTGGATCTGCGGTCCTCGTGGATCCTCGTGCCGCTCGCCCAGGCGCTGGTGGGGGTGCCGTTCGTCGTCCGCACCATGCTGCCCGTGCTGCGCGCCGTGGACACGCGGCTGAGGGAGGCCGCCTCGGTGCTGGGGGCCTCGCCCTGGCGGGTGTGGCGGGAGGTGGACCTGCCGATGGTGCGGCGGGCGCTGCTGATCGCGGCCGGGTTCGCCTTCGCCGTGTCCCTCGGGGAGTTCGGCGCGACGGTGTTCATCGCACGGCCCGACCGGCCGACGCTGCCGGTGGCCGTGGCGCGGCTGCTGGGGCGGCCCGGGGACCTCAACTACGGCCAGGCGATGGCCCTTTCGACGATTCTGATGGTGGTGTGCGCCGTGGCCCTGCTGGTGCTGGAGCGGCTGCGCACGGACCGGACGGGGGAGTTCTGATGCTGCTGGCCCTGGAGGGCGCGACGGTCCGTTTCGGCGGGCGTGCCGTGCTGGACGCCGTCGACCTGGAGGTCGCGGAGCACGAGGTCGTGTGCGTGCTCGGGCCCAGCGGCAGCGGCAAGTCGACCCTGCTGCGGGCGGTGGCCGGGCTCCAGCCCCTCGACGCGGGGCGGGTGGTGCTCGACGGGCGTGACCAGGCGGGCGTGCCGGCGCACCGGCGCGGTGTCGGGCTGATGTTCCAGGACCACCAGCTGTTCCCGCAGCGGGACGTGGGCGCGAACGTGGCCTTCGGGCTGCGGATGCGCGGTGAGGCGAAGCGGCGGCAGGCCGAGCGGGTGCGGGAGTTGCTGGACCTGGTGGGGCTGCCGGGCGCGGGCCGCCGGGCCGTCGCCTCGCTGTCCGGCGGGGAGCAGCAGCGGGTGGCGCTGGCCCGGGCGCTGGCGCCGAGCCCCCGGCTGCTGATGCTGGACGAGCCGCTGGGGCAGCTGGACCGGTCGCTGCGGGAGCGGCTGGTCGTCGAACTGAAGGAGCTGTTCGGCCGGTTGGGCACGACGGTGCTCGCCGTGACGCACGACCAGGGGGAGGCCTTCGCGCTGGCCGACCGGGTCGTGGTGATGCGGGACGGGCGGATCGCCCAGTCCGGTACGCCACTTGAGGTGTGGCAACGGCCCGCTGACGCGTTCGTCGCCCGCTTCCTGGGCTTCGAGAACGTGGTCGAGGCGACGGTCGGGGCGGAGGCCGCGGACACGCCGTGGGGCAAGGTGCCGGTGCCCGAAGGGGCCCCGCAGGGCACGCGCACGCTGCTCGTGCGCCCCGCCGGAGTGCGCCTGGTGCCCGCCGGCTCGGGACTGCGCTGCACGGTGACCGCGCGCACCTTCAAGGGCACCCACGTGGCCGTCCACCTCCAGCCCCAGGACGCCCCCCGTCTGGAGGCGGCGTGCGCGCTGCGGGACGCCCCGGAGCCGGGGGACGAGGTCGGGATGGAGTTCGACGCGGCCGAAATCGTGGTGCTCGGCTGATCGGCCGCGGCCTAGGGTGCGGGGCATGACGCTGCTGCTCTCTCACGACCGCTACTGCGACGAAATCGCCCACCAGGTCCGCCAGTTGAGGTCGGTGGTGACCTCGGGTGCCGACCTGTCCGCCACGGTGCCGACCTGCCCTGACTGGTCGCTGGAGGACCTCGTACGGCACCTGGGCGGCGCCCTGCGCTGGGTGGAACTCCTGGTGCGCACCCGGGCCCAGGAGGAGGTGCCGGTGGAGCTTGTGCCGGCTGTGGACGGGCCCGGGACGCGGGGGGACGCCGCGGCGCTGGACGCCTGGCTGGCGGAGGCGGGCGAGCAGGTCGTCGCCACCCTGCGGGAGGCGGGCCCGGACACCACGGTGTGGGGCTGGGCCGGGGTGCTCACCGCCGGGTTCTGGGCCCGCCGGATGACCCACGAGATCACCGTGCACCGCGCGGACGCCACGCTGGCGGCCGGACTGCCGTACGAGGTCGCACCCGAGATCGCCGTCGACGCGATAGACGAGTGGCTCCAGATCGTGCAGTACGTGCAGCGGACGCAGCCGCACGACACGGCCGCTGAACTGCGCGGCCCGGGCCGCAGCATCCACCTGCACGCCACCGACACCCGCCCGGGGCTGGACGCCGAGTGGCTGATCGAACTCACCGAGGACGGTGTCACCTGGCGCCGGGGCCACGAGAAGGCCACGGTCGCCCTGCGCGGACCGCTCACCTCCGTCCTGCTGGCGTTCTACCGCCGGCTGCCGCTGGACGCACCGGAGTTGGAGGTGCTGGGCGAGCGGGAGCTGCTGGAGTTCTGGCTGCGGCGGGCGACGTTCGGATGAGACGCGACGTGGCCCGCCCCCGGTCGGGGGACGGGCCACGTCAGGGTGTGCGGGGGCGTCAGCTGTCGCTGTTGGCCCCGCGACGGCGCATGCCGAAGAACACCGCACCGCCACCGACGACGACCAGGGCCGCCGCGATGCCGGCGATGAGGCCGGTGTTGGAGTCGGCACCGGTCTCGGCGAGGTTGGAGTCACCGGCCGGGGCGGGCGCGTTACCCGCCGGCGAGGAGCTCTGGCTCTCCGACGGCTCCGGAGCCGGGGTCTCGGTCTCCTCGGCCGGCTTGGACGGGGAGGCCGACGGGGTCGGCGTCGCCGGGGGAGTCGAGGCGGGGGGAGTCGAAGCCGGGGGCTCCTCCTCCTTCTTGCAGGCCGTGGCCGGGGTGACGAGGTTGGGCTTGATGTCCTCGTCGACGTAACGCGAGGCCTTGACGTGGATGCGGTACTCGGCGTTCGGCTTCCAGGCCTCGGTGAAGGTGATGGTGGTGCCTTCGCGCGAGCCCTTCACCTCCTGCTCGCCGATCTTCTTCACGTCGGCGCCGTTGTTCTCGAGGTACACGGTGACCGTCGCCGGGATGCCGGCGGGGTCCACGTCGGTGACGGTGATGACGCCCTTGTCGCCGTCGCACTTCGCCTCGGCGGAGAACTCGCTGATGTTGCAGGCGAGCGCGTTGCCTGCGGTGCCGAGCGCGAGCGCGGCCGAGGCGGAGACGACGCCGAGGACGCGCACGGCACGTGCGCGGCGGGATACGGACAGAACTGCCACGTTTGTCCTTTACGGGATTGCTCAAGCGGGGGGTGGAGGCGGTGTTGACGGAACATCAGCACCACCGGGAGGCTCACAGGTCTATAAGCGCTGCGTAAGTAGTGTCAACGCATATGCTGCGTGCAAGCACTTGCTTTGCCTTCTTATTAACCGCCGAGACGTTTCAACGCCTCCGGCGCCTCCTCGATCCGCTCCACGAGCGCGATGCGCGCCTCCATCGAACGCCCCTGGGCCAGGGACCGCAGCAGCGGCCACGCGGGCAGCTTCTCCGTCCAGTGCGTGCGGTTCACGAGCACCATCGGCGTCGGTTCGCCGCGCGACGCGTAGTAGTTGGGCGTCGCGTTGTCGAAGATCTCCTGTACGGTCCCGGCGGCGCCGGGCAGGAACACCACGCCCGCGTTGGACCGGGCCAGCAGGCCGTCCTCGCGGGTGGCGTTGGCGAAGTACTTGGCGATGTGCGAGGCGAAGGCGTTCGGCGGCTCGTGGCCGTAGAACCAGGTCGGGATGCCCACCGAGCGGCCACCGCGCGGCCAGCGGGCGCGTATCTCGAAGGCGGCCGACGCCCACTGGGTGATCGACGGAGTGAAACGCGGTGCTTTGCCGAGGAGTTCGAGCGACTCGGTGAGCATCTCGTCGCCGAACGGGGCCGCGTACGCGCCGAGGTTCGCCGCCTCCATCGCGCCCGGGCCGCCGCCGGTGGCGATGGTGAAGCCGGCGCGGGCCAGTTCCCGGCCGAGCCGTGCGGCGCCCGCGTACTCCTCGGTGCCGCGGGCCATCGCGTGCCCGCCCATCACACCCACCACCCGGGCGCCGGACAGGAGTTCGTCGAGGGCGTCCGAGACGGAGTCGTCGTGGACCGCGCGCAGCATGGACGCGTAGATGTCGCGGTCCGCCTTCGTGCGCTGGAACCAGGCGTAGGCGAGGGCGTCGGGCGTGGCCTCGTAGCCGTCGGCCAGGGACGCGAAGAGTTCGTCCGGGGAGTAGACCGCGCCCCGGTACGGATCGAAGGGCAGACCGGGTACCGGCGGGAAGACCAGGGCGCCGTCGGCGCGGATCTTCGCCGCCGCCTCCTCGCGCATCGCGCAGCCGAGGAAGACGGCGCCCGCCGTGTCGGTGCCGAGCAGTTCGCGCGTACGGTCCGTCAGGTCGACGGCCTGGACCCGGTATCCGGCGAGTGTGCCGCGGGCCGAGACGGTCGCGTCGAACTCCTCGAGGGTCTCTATCTCACGGTCGTCGTGGTGGGCCGCATGGGCGGGCATCGTCTGCACGCGCCCATGCTGGCACAGCGCGCCTCAGCCCTGGACGGCCGCGGGGTCCATCCACACGACCTCGAAGGTGTGGCCGTCCACGTCGTCGAAGGCACGGCCGTACATGAAGCCGTGGTCCTGGGTCTCGCCCGAGACGGAACCACCCGCCGCGACCGCCTTCTCGACCAGTTCGTCGACCTTCTCGCGGCTCTCGGCGCTCAGCGCGATCAGCACCTCACTGGTCGTTGTCGAGTCCGCGACCTGCTTCTTCGTGAACTGGAGGTACTTGTCCTCGGTGTGCACCATCACCACGATGGTGTCGCTGATCACGACCGAGGCGGTCGTGTCGTCGCTGAACTGCTCGTTGATCGTGAAGCCCAGCTGCGTGAAGAACTTCTTCGAGGCGTCCACGTCGCGGGTGCACAGGTTCACGAAGATCATCTGCTGGTACATGCGAGTCTCTCCCATCACGTCCGTGTCGTTACGGGGGGATAGACGGGGCCAGGGCCCGGAACTCATCGGCGTACGACGAACTTTTTTCGTACGAGTTTCCGGAGCCTCGCCGCGGGCCTCAGCGCGCCAGGGGCAGGGCCGCCAGTTCCGCGACCGTCAGCGTGAGCGGGCCGAACAGGGCGAGCAGCGCGCCCGCGCGGAGGGCGGCGGCGCTGCGCAGCATCGTGGCCGGGGCGCCGAGGCGCAGCAGCGCGGCGGTGGTGCCGGCGCGGGCCTGCCGGGCCTCCACGGCGGCCGTGAGCAGCGTCGCCACGGTGCAGCCGGCCACGAGCAGCACGCCGAGGGTGGTCAGCGGGCCGAGCGAGAGTCCGTCCGGGGCGTGCAGCAGCGCCATGGCCCACGCGGCGGAGGCGACCGCGCAGACGACGCCCAGGGGACGTCCGATGCGCAGGGCCTCGGCCATGAGGATGCGGCCGGCCAGCAGCCGCAGGGCGCCGGGACGGGCCGACTGGAGCAGCCGTCCGCACAGGTGGGTCAGGCCCGGACCGGCCAGGGCCAGGCCGACCGCGGCCAGCGCCCAGCCCGCCATCACGCCGGGGGAGGCGCCGGAGAAGGTGAGGTCGGGCGGTGTGGGGGCGGTGCGGCTGGTGTAGCTCTCCACGGCCAGGCCGGCGGCCAGCACGGTGATGCCCCAGGGGAGACCGGAGGGGGCGGCGGTGCTGTCCGGCAGGGTCGTGCCGGGGGCCGCGGGGTCGTCGGCGGTGTCGGGTGCCTCGGCGTCCGGGCCGGGATGCCTGTCCAGGGCTCCGGCGGGGCTGATGGCGCCGGCCGTGTCGGGCGCCGCCGCACGCGGGCTGAGCCGCTGGGCGGGATCGTCCGGCAGGCCCCCCACGCCCGCCGCCTGCGGGGCACCGGGCGGAGTGACGTCCACGGCCGCGTCCCCGGTGCCCGGGTGCGCTGCGGGGGGCCGAGCGTGATCCACGACCGCGCTCACCGTCCCGCCCGCCCCCGTGGTCGCCGCCGGGGCCGACCCGCTCGTGCGGGCCGCCGGCGGAGCGCTCTTGGCGGCTGCGGCGGGAGCGCCGAGCGCCGGGCGGGCGAACTGCCGGCCGAACCGGCCGTACGCCCCGAAGGTCTCGCGGGTGCTGGTGCGCCGGTACGCGCCGAAGCGGCCGTACGTCCGGGCCGCCCCGGACCCGGCCGGCACCGCCTCGCGGGGCCGCAGGGTCAGCGCCACCGCCACGGACGCCCCCACGGGCAGCAGCGCCAGCAGGGTCAGGGCCCCCGGCAGCGGCAGGGGCCGGTCCGCCGCGAGCCACTCGGCGGCGGCGCCGTCGAAGGGCATGCCCGTCAGGTCGCCCCGCAGGTGCAGGAAGACGAGCAGGGCCAGCATCGAACCGAGGGTGCAGGACAGGGCCGTCGTCGTCGCCGAGACCGCCATCATGCGCACCGGCCCGAGGCCGATCGCCGAGAGCCCCGGGCGGGGCTTGGTGCCGGGGTCGGTACGGGCCACCGCGATCGCGAAGTACACCGTGGCGGCCAGGGGTGCGGCGCACCAGGCCAGCCGCAGCAGGGCGGATCCGGGGGAGCCGGGGTGGCCCAGCGCGTAGCCGAGGGCGCACAGCAGGAGGAAACCCGTGCCCGCCGAGGCGGCGGTGACCAGGAGGCGGCGCAGCTGGACGGCCGGGTGGGCGCCGCGGCTCAGACGGAGAGCGAGCACGCTGCCCGGCCTTCCGGCTCGGCGTTCTCGCTGACCGGGGGCAGGTGCACCGTCTGCACGCGCCGCCCGTCGAGGAGGGACACCGTGCGGTCGGCGAGGGCCGCGGTCTCCGCGTCGTGGGTGGCCAGCACGACGGTGATGCGGTGGGAGCGGGCCGCCGTGGTGAGGGTGCGCAGCACATGGGCCCGGTCGGCCCGGTGCAGGGGCGCCGTGGGCTCGTCGGCGAACAGGACCGAGGGCGCGGGGGCCAGGGCACGGGCGATGCAGACCCGCTGGCGCTCGGCCTGCACCAGCTGGTGCGGGCGTTTGCGGGCGCTGTCGCCGATGTCGAGGCGCTCCAGCCATTCCAGGGCGGCGGTCTTGGCGCGGCGCCGGCTGGTGCCGCGCAGCATCAGCGGCAGGGCGGTGTTCTCCCAGGCGTTGAGCTCCGGGACCAGCGAGGGAGCCGGGTCGATCCAGCCGAAGCGGTCGCGGCGCAGCCGTTCGCGGGTGAGGGGGCCCATGGTGTGGACGGGCATGCTGTTGAACCAGACCTCGCCGCGCCGCACGGGCACCAGGCCGGACAGGCACCGCAGCAGGGTCGTCTTGCCGCTGCCGCGCGGGCCGCCGATGGCGAGGATCTCGCCCTCCCGCACGCCGAGCGAGACACCGCAGAGCGCGGGCGAGCCGTCGTCGTGCTGGAAGTGCAGGGCGCGTGCCCAGAGCACGTCGTTGTCCGGCGGGGCCTCCATGCGCGTACACCTCGGTTCAGATCCGTAGTTCCCGTGCCATCCCCCGTGCGGGGGAACGAAGGCAGGGCCGATCGGTCACTGGGCACGCTAGGCAGAAGGCGGCTCGGCGTCGGACAGCACGCGGCCCCGGGCCGCCGTTTCTCACTCGAACGGGCGGTACCGGGGCCGGTGTTGATCATCCATGCAGACGATCGGAGCGCCGGGCGTCAGAGCTTCGTCCACGCCTCCGTGAGGGTGGCGCGCAGGATCTGCTCGATCTCGTCGAACGTCGACTGGTCGGAGATCAGCGGCGGGGCGAGCTGGACGACCGGGTCGCCGCGGTCGTCGGCGCGGCAGTACAGGCCGTTGTCGTACAGCGCCTTGGAGAGGAAGCCGTACAGGACGCGCTCGGTCTCCTCGTCGTCGAAGGACTCCTTGGTGTGCTTGTCCTTCACCAGCTCGATGCCGTAGAAGAAGCCGTTGCCGCGGACGTCGCCGACGATCGGCAGGTCGTGGAGCTTCTCCAGGGTGGCGCGGAAGTTGCCCTCGTTGTCCAGGACGTGCTGGTTGAGGTTCTCGCGCTCGAACAGGTCGAGGTTGGCCAGGCCCACGGCCGCGGAGACCGGGTGGCCGCCGAAGGTGTAGCCGTGCAGGAAGGTGTTGTCGCCCTTGTAGAACGGCTCGGCCAGACGGTCGGAGATGATGCAGGCGCCGATCGGGGAGTAGCCCGAGGTCATGCCCTTGGCGCAGGTGATCATGTCCGGCACGTAGTCGAACTTGTCGCAGGCGAAGTAGGTGCCCAGGCGGCCGAAGGCGCAGATGACCTCGTCCGAGACGAGCAGCACGTCGTACCGGTCGCAGATCTCGCGGACCCGCTGGAAGTAGCCGGGCGGGGGCGGGAAGCAGCCGCCCGCGTTCTGCACCGGCTCCAGGAAGACCGCGGCGACGGTGTCCGGGCCCTCGAAGAGGATCTGCTGCTCGATCTGGTCGGCGGCCCAGCGGCCGTAGGCCTCGGGGTCGTCGCCGTGGATCGGGGCGCGGTAGATGTTGGTGTTCGGGACCTTGTGCGCGCCCGGGACCAGCGGTTCGAAGGGGGCCTTCAGGGCCGGCAGGCCGGTGATGGACAGGGCGCCCTGCGGGGTGCCGTGGTAGGCGACGGCGCGGGATATGACCTTGTGCTTGGTGGGCTTGCCGACCAGCTTGAAGTACTGCTTGGCGAGCTTCCAGGCGGTCTCCACCGCCTCACCGCCGCCGGTGGTGAAGAAGACCTTGTTCAGGTCGCCCGGCGCGTGGTGGGCCAGGCGCTCGGCCAGCTCGACGGCCTTGGGGTGGGCGTAGGACCACACGGGGAAGAACGCGAGCTCCTGCGCCTGCTTGAAGGCGGTCTCGGCGAGCTCCACGCGGCCGTGCCCGGCCTGCACCACGAACAGCCCGGCGAGGCCGTCCAGGTAGCGCTTGCCCTGGTCGTCGTAGATGTACGTGCCCTCGCCCCGGACGATGGTGGGGACGGGGGTCTTCTCGTACGACGACATGCGCGTGAAGTGCATCCACAGGTGGTCGTACGCGGTCTGGGAGAGGTCCTTGCTCACGGCTATCGGGTCCTCACGGTCATCGGGTTCCCCACATGTAGGTCTGCTTCTTGAGCTTGAGGTAGACGAAGCTCTCGGTGGAGCGCACTCCGGGCACGGCCCGGATGCGCTTGTTGATGACCTCCAGCAGGTGGTCGTCGTCCTCGCAGACGATCTCCACCATCAGGTCGAAGGACCCCGCGGTCATCACCACGTACTCGCACTCGGGCATGGCCGACAGCGCGTCCGCGACCGCCTCCACGTCGCCCTCGACGTTGACGCCGACCATCGCCTGTCTGCGGAAGCCCACGGTGAGCGGGTCCGTGACGGCGACGATCTGCATCACGCCCTGGTCGAGCAGCTTCTGGACGCGCTGGCGCACGGCCGCCTCCGACAGGCCCACGGCCTTGCCGATGGCGGCGTACGGCCGGCGGCCGTCCTCCTGGAGCTGCTCGATGATGGCGAGGGAGACGGCGTCCAGCTGGGGCGAGCTGCCGTTCCTGGACTCGCGGGAGGGCTCGCGGTGCTCCCGCGACCCCTTCTGGTCTGCGCTTCGACTGGCCACGGGGTCACTGTGCACGAGGTATCGACACTTCCGCAAGCCTGGATCGATGAAATCCGTTGTTTCAGTCCCTCAGTACTGCGGATTCCGCATGAGTGAAGGGAGCAGGGGTGTTGAAAACGTGGATCCGCCGACTAGGGTGGTGTCTCAAGTAATGGACATCCGAACTGGAGGGCCGGCAGTGAGCACCGAGCTGCGTCGTCTGCGCAACTACATCGGCGGTGAGTTCCGGGACGCCGCCGACGGACGGACCACCGAGGTGGTCAATCCCGCGACGGGCGAGGCGTACGCGACCGCTCCGCTGTCCGGGCAGGCGGACGTGGACGCCGCCATGGCGGCGGCCGCCGAGGCCTTTCCCGGCTGGCGCGACACCACGCCCGCCGAGCGCCAGAAGGCCCTGCTGAAGATCGCGGACGCCTTCGAGGAGCGCGCCGAGGAGCTGATCGCGGCCGAGGTGGAGAACACGGGCAAGCCGGTCGGGCTGACCCGCTCCGAGGAGATCCCGCCGATGGTGGACCAGATCCGCTTCTTCGCGGGTGCGGCGCGGATGCTCGAGGGCCGCTCGGCCGGTGAGTACATGGAGGGCCTGACCTCCATCGTGCGCCGCGAGCCGGTCGGCGTCTGCGCGCAGGTCGCGCCGTGGAACTACCCGATGATGATGGCCGTGTGGAAGTTCGCCCCGGCGATCGCCGCGGGCAACACGGTCGTGCTCAAGCCGTCCGACACCACCCCGGCCTCCACGGTCCTGATCGCGGAGATCCTCGGCGGGATCCTGCCGAAGGGCGTCTTCAACGTCATCTGCGGCGACCGCGAGACCGGCCGCATGATGGTCGAGCACGAGATCCCGGCGATGGCCTCCATCACCGGCTCGGTGCGTGCCGGTATGCAGGTCGCCGAGTCCGCCGCCAAGGACGTCAAGCGCGTCCACCTGGAGCTGGGCGGCAAGGCGCCGGTCGTGGTCTTCGAGGACACCGACATCGCCAAGGCCGTCGAGGACATCTCGGTCGCGGGGTACTTCAACGCGGGCCAGGACTGCACCGCCGCCACGCGCGTGCTCGTCCACGAGTCCATCCACGACGAGTTCGTCTCCGCGCTGGCCAAGACCGCGTCCGAGACGAAGACCGGGCAGCCGGACGACGAGGACGTGCTGTTCGGCCCGCTCAACAACCCCAACCAGCTCAAGCAGGTCGAGGGCTTCATCGACCGGCTGCCCGCGCACGCGCGCGTGGAGGCCGGCGGCAAGCGCGTCGGCGACAAGGGCTACTTCTACGCCCCGACCGTCGTCTCGGGCCTGAAGCAGGACGACGAGATCATCCAGAACGAGGTCTTCGGTCCCGTCATCACCGTGCAGTCCTTCTCCGACGAGGAGCAGGCGGTCGAGTGGGCCAACGGCGTGGAGTACGCGCTCGCCTCCTCGGTGTGGACCAGGGACCACGGCCGGGCGATGCGCATGTCGAAGAAGCTGGACTTCGGCTGCGTGTGGATCAACACCCACATCCCGCTGGTCGCCGAGATGCCGCACGGCGGCTTCAAGAAGTCCGGCTACGGCAAGGACCTCTCGGGCTACGGCTTCGACGACTACACGCGGATCAAGCACGTGATGACGTCGCTGGACGCGTAGGCACACGGTTCGGTCGTGACGGCCCCGGGCGCACGGCGCCCGGGGCCGTTCCGCTGCCCGAGGACCCCATTTTTGAACATGTTCAAGACAGGCGTAGAGTGCGTCCATGAACGACAGAGCCGCCCTGGTGAAGGGCATCCGCGCCTGGTTGCTGTTCTTCGTCGTGTGCCTGGTGCTGAGCGGCGCCACCGCCTTTCCCCTGGTGCACGAACTGCGCTGGACCGAGGACCTGTTGCGCGCGCTCTCCGTCGGCGAGTACCTGCCCGGCCTGACGGAGTGGATCGAGCGCGTCCGGGCGGGCCTGGACCAGGCCGACGCCGAATACCCCTTCCTGCTCTACGGCACGGACTGGCTCGCCTTCGCGCACCTGGTGATCGCGGTCGCCTTCTACGGGCCCTACCGCGACCCGGTCCGCAACATCTGGGTCGTCGAGTTCGGGATGATCGCCTGCGCGGGCATCGTCCCACTCGCCCTGATCTGCGGGCCGCTGCGCGGGATCCCCGTGTGGTGGTCGGTGATCGACATGGCCTTCGGCGTGTTCGGGGTGATCCCGCTGTACGTCGTACACCGGCGCATCAAGCGGCTGGAGGCGCTGACCGCGCCGGTGGCCGTCCCGGTGCCCGCCGGTTGAGAAAAACTGTTATCCCGCGAACCTTCACGCCGTCTCCCCGTATGTGATCCCGCGCATAGCCAAGACCCCCGTGCCGCCTGAGAGGGTGCGAGCCGAGAAGTACCGATCCCAGCCGGCGAGGGGCCCCATGGACAGTCAGCACTGGCCCGCCGTCGTCACGGCGGCGCAGGCCGGTGACCGGCGGGCGCTGGACGAGCTGGTCGAGGGCTGGCTGCCGCTGGTCTACAACATCGTGGGCCGGGCCCTGAACGGGCACGCCGACGTCGACGACGTCGTCCAGGAGACCATGCTGCGCGCGGTCGGCAACCTCGGCTCGCTGCGCGACCCGGACAGCTTCCGGTCCTGGCTGGTGGCGATCGCCATGCGGCAGATCCGCGACCGGGCCCGGCGGAAGACCCCGGACCGGCTGGAGGAGGCGGCGGCCGCCGACTTCGCCGAAGTGACCGTGCTGCGGCTCCAGCTGGAGGGACAGCGCCGCGAGGTCGCCGAGGCGGTGCGCTGGCTCGACGACGAGGACCGGCAGCTGCTGTCGCTGTGGTGGCTGGAGGTCGCGGGCGAACTGACCCGGCGTGAACTGGCCGCCGCCGTGGGCATCACGCGCCGGCACGCCGCCGTGCGCGTCCAGCGGATGAAGGAGCGCCTGGAGACCTCGCGCGGCATCGTCCGCGCCCTGGACGGCGCCTGCCCCGGGCTGCGGGACCTCACCGGTCGCTGGGACGGCCGGCCCGACTCGGTGTGGCGCAAACGGCTGGCCCGGCACATCCGCGGCTGCGGCTACTGCGGCGGCGCCCGCGAAGCCGTCGTCCCGGCCGAACGCCTCCTGGCCGGCATCGCCCTCGTCCCGCTGCCCGTCGGCTTCACCCTGTCGCTCGCCCTCGGCGGCAAGACCGCGACGGCCGCCGCCTCGGCCGGCTGGTCCGCCAAGCTGCTCGGCGCGCTCACCAAGCCGGCCGTCGCGGTGACGGCGGGCGCGACGATCGCGGCGGGCGGCGCCTACGTCGTCAGCCGGCCGCCGGACGCCCCGCCGCCCCGGGCCGCGATCACCGCCACGCCCACGGTCACGGCCACCTCCGCATCGCCGGGATCCTCCGCGCGGCCCTCCCCGGCCCCCACGTCGTCGGCGGCGGCGAAGAGCACCGACCTGTACGGCGTCGTCGTCGACGCCGTCGACCGCGCCCCGGACCCGGACGCCCGGCCCGCCGCCCTGCCGCACCGACCCGAGTCCGGCATCACCAGCACCGGCGGCCCGAAGGCCGTCATGCAGCACCGCGGCGACCGCGTGACCCTCACGGGCCGCGGCTATGTCCTGGTCCGCTGGCAGATCTCGCCCAGGTCCCGGCCCGGCGCACTGGTCATGCCGTCCTGGACCGGCCTGAAAGGCAAGCTGTTCCACGTGGCGTCGGGTGGCTGGCGGCGGATGGACGACCCGTTGCCCGGCGCGCCGGACGGCTACGCCACCGGCATGGGAGGCCCCGCCATCGGCTACGCCGTCCTCCCGCCCGGCACCCAGCAGATGTGGCAGAACGAGTACTTCTACGTCGACGGCACCGTCACCCTCACCCAGAACGAACGGGGCTGCGACTACGGCCTGACCGTCTTCCCGTCGAACTGGGAGGCCGTGGACAAGGACGTCAACGAGGGGCCCGGCCAGGGCGCCCTGCGCTACGGCCTCGTCCGCGACACCGGCACGGACAGCGCGCCGGTGCCGCAGTACGTCACACGGGCGACCCCGGCCGATCCGGCGACGGTGCCGCAGCGCTCGCGCGTGTAGCGCACAGCAGGTCGACGCGGTTCGTCGTGATCGAGTCCACGCCCGCCCGCAGCAGCCGTCGCATGGAGCGGCGGGTGTCGGGGGTCCAGACGGAGAGCAGGTAACCGTCGCGGTGCACGCGCTCGGCGAGCGGGCGGTCCACCAGCGGGAAGCGGTAGTTGAGCCAGCGCGGGCGGATCGCCTCCAGCAAGGCGGGCCGCGGCGGGGCCAGCGTCGTCCAGGTCAGGGCGATCTCGGCGGCCGGGTCCGCCGCGCGCACGGCGAGCATGGAGTCGGCGCCCGCGCAGTAGTAGACGCGGTCCGCGGCCCCGGCCTCCGTCACGACGCCCATGACCCGGCGCACGGCCCGCACGTCGGGCGAGCCGGGCAGGTCGATCATCAGCCGGTGCCCGCCGGTCGCGGCCAGCGCCTCGGCCAGGGTGGGCACCCCGCCGCCGGTCAGGCCGCGCACCTCCTCACAGGACAGCGCGGCCACCGGCCGCCGGTGCTCCCAGAGCCGTTCGAGGGTGGCGTCGTGCAGCAGCACCGGGACGCCGTCCCGGGTGAGCCGTACGTCGATCTCCACCGCGTCGGCACCGCGGCGCAGCGCGGAACGCAGCGAGGCGACGGTGTTCTCGCGGACGCGATAGGGGTCGCCCCGGTGGGCCACGGCGACCGGGGCGGGCGTCACCGGGAGAGCCACTGCGCGGTGTACGAGTCGATCTCGTCGGCGATCCGGGCCTTGCCGGCCGCGTCCAGGAAGGACGCCTCGACGGCGTTCCTGGCCAGTTCGGCCATGCCCCGCTCGTCGAGGTCCAGCAGCCGGGCGGCGACCGCGTACTCGTTGTCGAGGTCGGTGCCGAACATCGGCGGGTCGTCGGAGTTGACGGTGACCAGGACCCCGGCCCGCACGAACTCCTTGATCGGGTGCTCGTCGAGGGTGCGGACGGCGCGGGTGGCGATGTTCGAGGTGGGGCACACCTCCAGCGGGATCCGGTGCTCGGCGAGGTGCGCGAGCAGCTTCGGGTCCTGCGCGGAGCTGGTGCCGTGGCCGATGCGCTCGGCCCGCAGGTGGGTCAGAGCGTCCCACACCGTCCGGGGGCCGGTGGTCTCACCGGCGTGCGGCACGGAGTGCAGTCCGGCCGCGATCGCCCGGTCGAAGTACGGCTTGAACTGCGGCCGTTCCACGCCGACCTCGGGCCCGCCGAGACCGAAGGAGACCAGGCCCTCCGGGCGCAGCCGGTCGTCGGTGGCGAGCCGGGTCGTCTCCTCGGCCGCTTCCAGGCCCGCCTCGCCGGGGATGTCGAAGCACCAGCGCAGCACGGTCCCGAAGTCGGCCTCGGCCGCCTTGCGGGCGTCCTCGATCGCGTCCATGAAGGCGCGCTCGTCGATGCCGCGGCGGGTGGAGGAGAAGGGGGTGACGGTCAGCTCGGCGTACCGCACGTGCTGCCGGGCCATGTCCCGGGCCACCTCGTACGTCAGCAGCCGGACGTCCTCCGGGGTGCGGATCAGGTCGACGACCGACAGGTAGACGTCGATGAAGTGCGCGAAGTCGGTGAACGTGAAGTAGTCGGCCAGCGCCTCGGGGTCGGTCGGCACCTTCGAGTCGGGGTGCCGCGCGGCCAGTTCGGAGACGATCCGGGGGGAGGCGGAGCCCACGTGGTGCACATGCAGTTCGGCCTTGGGCAGTCCGGCGATGAACGCCGTGAGGTCGCGCGGGGCGTGGGGGTCGACGAGATGCTGGGTCAAGGTTCCTCCCCGGAACGGCGCCCCGGCCGGCACAGGGCGGGCGGGCGCGGGTGATCGGCTGATCGATGACTCGGAAGCATCGTATGCGGTGGGCCGCCGCCTCCCGCGGGCGCGGGGCTGGGGCGGTCCCGGGCGGGCGGGGGAGGAGTCGTGCTCCCGCGGCGCCCTGCGCCACGGGCGGGTCACTCAGGGGGGCGACCGGTGCCCGGGACCCCCGCCGCCGAGTACGCGAGCGCCCTCACACCCGCACTGTGGCCAGGACCGGGCGGCCCCGTAGCATGGCGGGACGATCGACCCAGGGGGGATGCACGATGACGGACGCGACGCAGCCAGACGGCGGCAGTCATGACCCGTGGGCGCCGCCGGAGAGCACGCCCTCGCTCGACAAGAACCCGGCGCCGCGGCCACCGTCCGTGCACGACCAGGCCACGGTCACGTCCATGCCGGGGTTCACGCCGCCCACCGGTACGCCGCAGTACGACCCCGCCGGCACCGGAGCCGTCCCGCCCCCGCCCATGGCGCCCACCGGGCCGGGAGCGCCCGGCGGCTACGGCTACCCCGCCTACCCCCAGTCCGGCTACGGCTGGCCCGGCATGCCCATGGCTCCCCAGAACGGCCTGGGCATCGCCGCGATGGTGCTCGGCATCGTCTCCTGCGCCCTGTTCTGCCTCTACGGCGTGGTCTCCCTGGTCACCGGCATCCTCGCCGTCATCTTCGGCATCAAGGGCCGCAAGCGCGCGGAGGCCGGAGTGGCCACCAACCACGGTCAGGCCCAGGCCGGTCTGATCATGGGCATCATCGGGATCATCCTCGGCATCACCGTGATCGTCCTGATCGCCGTCGGCATCACGGCGGCGATCAACAGCGACAGCCGCGACGACGACCCGTACTACGGCACCCTCGGCCCGGTGGCCACCGCCGCGTCCCCCCGCTGAACCAGGGCCTAGCACGGCCGACTTGGCCACTACGATGCCCTGGTCTGACAACGGAGGGGAGAGCGTCCATGTCCAACACCAACCCGCCCCCGGGTGGTTTCGGCCCGCCGGCCCAGCCGCCGCAGCAGCCGGCCCCCGGATACGGCTATCCGCAGCAGCCCGGCCCGGGCTACGGCTACCCCCAGGGCGGCCCCGGCTACCCCGCCGCGCCGCCCGTGGGCTACCCGCAGGCGCCCGGCTACGGGATGCCCGCGCAGCCGAGCAACGGCATGGGCACCACGGGACTGGTGCTGGGCATCATCGGCGTGGTGTGCAGCGTGACGTTCATCATGTGGTTCTTCGGCGTGATCCTCGGCATTCTCGCGATCATCTTCGGTGCCATCGGCCGCGGCAGGGCCACCCGCGGTGAGGCCACCAACAAGGGCGCGGCGACCGCGGGCCTGGTCTGCGGCATCATCGCCACGGTGATCCTTCCGCTGCTGGGCTTCCTGCTGTTCGCCAGCATCATGGGCGGGCTCGGCGCGGCTTCCTGAGCGGAGCTCCCGGAGCCGCTCGGCGCGGCTGTCCGAAGGAGCTCCCGGAGCGCAGGAGGGGCCGGTCCACGGGACCGGCCCCTCGCTCATGCTCCGGTCGCCCGCAGCCGCTCCCGCGCCTCCATCAGCGCGAACCCCAGCAGGTTCGGCCCACGCCACCGCTGCGGATCGGACGCCGCCTCGTCGTCCGCGGTCAGTCCGATGCCCCACACCCGGTCCACGGGGCTGGCCTCGACCAGCACCCGGTCGCCCGTGCCCAGGAGATACCCCAGCAGCTCGGGATGCGCGCCGAACTTGTGGACGCTGCCCTCCACCACGATCCGGAACCGCTCCCGCTGCCAGAGCGTCTCGTCGAACCCGCGCACCAGCCGCCCGGCCTTCTTGGCCTCGGCGGGATGCCCGGCGGACAGCACGGCCCGCTCGGCCGCGGCGTCCTCGAAGAGCCGGGCCTTGCCGGCCATCATCCAGTGCTCGGCCGTCGCGTAGGCCACGCCGTCGACCGTGAACGGGGCCGGCCACCACTGGCTCAGACAGCTCGCCCCGATCCGCCCGTCCGGCCGCGGCCGGTGCCCCCAGAAATGCAGATACCTGATCCGCGCTCCCGCGCGGACCGCCCTGATCAGGGCCTCGCGCGAGCCCACCGCCCCCGTGATCTCATCCATGCACGCGAGTCTGGCACCCACCACGGACACAGCGTCCTGCCTTTTCGCGGCGCACTCGACACCTGGTCGACAGATTCCGTCGCGTAACCAAAAATCAACAACGGAATCACTTGTTGGAGTGGCATACCTCTGTCAGGATCGGCACTCAAATCGAGCCTGAGCCACGCCGGCCCCATCAGGGGACACGGAGGAGAGCGACATGCACAACCCGGGCATTGCCACCCCGGACCGATTTCCGGCCGAGGAGCGCTTCGCGGAGGGCGCGCAGTACATCGCGGGGCGCCTGAGCAGGGGCACCTCCGGCCGCACGCACGCGGTCGTCGACCCGGCGTCGGGCGAGGAGGTCCTCACCTATGAGCTGGCGGGCACGGCCGACGTCGACCGGGCGGTCGCCGCGGCCCGGGCCGCCTTCCCGGGCTGGGCGGGAGCCACCCCCGGCGAGCGGTCCGACGCCCTGCACCGGTTCGCCGCCGTCCTGGCCGACCGGGCCGAGGACTTCGCCCGCGCCGAGTCGCTCCAGTGCGGCAAGCCGCTGAAACTCACCCGCGAGTTCGACGTCCCCGGCACGATCGACAACACGGCCTTCTTCGCCGGGGCCGCACGGCACCTCCAGGGGCAGTCCGCCGGCGAGTACTCCGGGGACCACACCTCCTACGTCCGGCGTGAGCCCATCGGCGTCGTCGGGTCGATCGCCCCCTGGAACTACCCCCTCCAGATGGCCGCCTGGAAGATCCTCCCGGCGATCGCCGCGGGCAACACCGTCGTCCTGAAGCCGGCCGAGCTCACCCCGCTCACCTCGCTGCTCTTCGCCCAGGCGGCCACGGACGCCGGGATCCCCGACGGAGTGATCAACATCGTCACCGGCACCGGACGCGAGGCCGGAGAGCACCTCGTCGGCCACCCGGACGTGGCCATGACCTCCTTCACGGGCTCCACCGCCGTCGGCAAGCGCGTCGCCGAGGTCGCCACCGCCACCGTCAAGCGCCTGCACCTGGAGCTCGGCGGCAAGGCGCCCTTCGTCGTCTTCGACGACGCCGACCTGGAGGCCGCCGCCCACGGCGCGGTCGCGGGCTCCCTCATCAACACCGGGCAGGACTGCACGGCCGCCACGCGCGCGTATGTGCAGCGACCGCTGTACGAGGCCTTCGTGGAGCGGACGGCGGCGCTGATGGAGACCGTCCGGCTCGGCGACCCGTTCGCCGCCGGGACCGACCTGGGACCGCTGATCTCGCACGTCCAGCGCGACCGGGTCGCCGGCTTCGTCGACCGGGCGCGCGGCTACGCGCGCGTGGTGACCGGCGGCGAGGCACCCGGGGGCGAGCTCGCCGAGGGCGCCTACTACCGGCCCACCCTGATCGCCGACGCCGCCCAGGACAGCGAGGTCGTCCAGTCGGAGATCTTCGGGCCCGTCCTGGTCGTGCTGCCGTTCGACACCGACGACGAGGGCCTCGCGCTCGCCAACGACACCCCGTACGGTCTGGCCGCCTCCGCCTGGAGCCGGGACGTGTACCGGGCCAACCGGGCGACGCGTGAGATCAAGGCCGGCTGCGTCTGGATCAACGACCACATCCCGATCATCAGCGAGATGCCGCACGGCGGCTACAAGTCCTCCGGCTACGGAAAGGACATGTCCGCGTACTCGTTCGAGGAGTACACCCAGATCAAGCACGTCATGTTCGACAACACGGCGGTGGCGGCCAAGGACTGGCACCGCACCGTGTTCGGGGACCGATAGCCGTATGCAGGCCGCCTGACCAACGGCCGTCCACCCTCCGAAAGGGCACCACGCGCATGGAGCAGTACGAGCCCGACCGCCTGTCCGCGGCCCAAGTGGCCGCGATGCGGCGCAGTCTCAGGAACGGCAGGGCCGCCCTCACCCGGCGGTCCCTGCTGCGCGCCTCCGCGGGCGGGGCGCTCGCGGCCGGCGGACTCGGGACGCTGAGCGCCTGCGGCATCCCGGCGGCCGGCCAGTCGCGGGGCGGCGTCTCGGCCGAGGACCACTCGGCCGAGGAGAAGACGGTGAACTTCTCCAACTGGACCGAGTACATGGACGTCGACGACAGCGGCAAACGCCACCCGACCCTGGACCGGTTCGCCGAGCGCACCGGCATCAAGGTCAAGTACACCGAGGACATCAACGACAACAACGAGTTCTTCGGCAAGATCAAGCCGCAGCTCGCCGCGGGCCAGGACACCGGCCGCGACCTGATCGTCCTCACCGACTGGCTGGCCGCCCGCCTCATCCGCCTCGGCTGGGTGCAAAAGCTCGACCCGGCCAACCTGCCGCACGCCTACGCCAACCTGTCGACCCAGTTCCGCAGCCCCGACTGGGACCCGGGCCGCGCCTACTCCTACGTCTGGCAGGGCATCTCCACCGTCATCGCGTACAACAAGAAGGCCCTCGACGGCGTCGAGGTGACGTCGATCTCCGACCTGCTCGACAACCCCAAGCTCAAGGGGCGCGTCGGCTTCCTGTCGGAGATGCGCGACAGCATCGGCATGACCCTGCTCGACATGGGCAAGGACCCCGCGGACTTCACCGCCGACGACTACGACGCGGCCATCGCCCGTCTCCAGAAGGCCGTCGACAAGGGCCAGATCCGCCGCTTCACCGGCAACGACTACACCTCGGACCTGACCAGCGGAGACTTCGCGGCCTGTGTCGCCTGGGCCGGGGACGTGGTCCAGCTCAAGGCGGACAGCCCCGACATCGACTTCCTCATCCCGGACAGCGGCTATGTGACGTCCACGGACAACCTGCTGATCCCCAACAAGGCCCGCCACAAGACCAACGCCGAGCGGCTCATCGACTTCTACTACGAGCCGAAGGCGGCTGCCGAACTCGCCGCGTACATCAACTACGTGTGTCCCGTCGACGGTGTGAAGGCCGAACTCGCGAAGATCGACGAGGACGCGGCGAACAACCCGCTGATCATTCCCGACAAGGCCATGGCCGCCAAGTCCCATGCCTTCCGCTCGCTGAGCTCGAAGGAAGAGACCGAGTTCGAAGCGAAGTTCGCGAAGCTGACGGGGGCGTGACCACCATGACGAACAAGACCGACCCCACCGGCGACGTCCGCCTCACCGGCATCGCCAAGACCTACGGCTCCTTCACCGCCGTGCACCCGCTCGACCTGACCGTCCCGCAGGGCTCCTTCTTCGCCCTGCTCGGCGCGTCCGGCTGCGGCAAGACCACCACCCTGCGCATGATCGCCGGCCTGGAGGAACCCTCCGCCGGAACCGTCTTCCTGGGCGACCAGGACGTCACGGCCCTCCCGCCGTACAAGCGGCCGGTGAACACGGTCTTCCAGTCGTACGCCCTCTTCCCGCACCTCGACATCTTCGAGAACGTCGCCTTCGGCCTGCGTCGGCGCGGCCTGAAGTCGGTGAAGAAGCAGGTCGAGGACATGCTCGACCTCGTACAGCTCGGCGAGCAGGCCCGCAAGAAGCCGCACCAGCTCTCCGGCGGCCAGCAGCAGCGCGTCGCGGTCGCCCGCGCGCTGATCAACCACCCGCAGGTGCTGCTCCTCGACGAACCGCTCGGCGCCCTCGACCTCAAGCTGCGCCGCCAGATGCAGCTGGAGCTCAAGCGCATCCAGACCGAGGTCGGCATCACCTTCATCCACGTCACGCACGACCAGGAGGAGGCCATGACCATGGCCGACACGGTCGCCGTGATGAACGGCGGCCGCGTCGAGCAACTCGGCTCCCCGGCCGACCTGTACGAGAACCCGCGCACCACGTTCGTCGCCAACTTCCTCGGCACCTCCAACTTCATCGAGGCCGAGGTCGACGCGAAGAACGGCGAGGAGATCGTGCTGAAGGCGGGCGGCGGCAAGCTCGTCCTGCCCGGGGCGCGCTGCTCCGCGCCCACGGCCACCGGCGGCAAGGTGCTGGTCGGCGTCCGCCCGGAGAAGATCTCCCTCACCCACGCCGACGACGCCGGTGAGATCCCCGAGGGCCGCAACCGCATCACGGGCCGCATCGCCGACTCCAGCTTCATCGGGGTCTCCACGCAGTACGTCGTCGACAGCCCCGTCTGCTCCGACTTCGAGGTCTACGCCCAGAACATCGACCGCGACCCCCGCCTGCTGCCCGGCGCCGAGGTCGTCCTGCACTGGAACCCGGCCCACACCTTCGGCCTGGACGCCGCCCAGGACGCCGACGCCGGAGTGGAAGAGGCGGTCTGATGAGCACACTCACCGAGGCGCCACCGCCCCTGGCCCCCCGACCGCCCGAGCCGAAGCCTCCGAAGCGCAGGGGCCGCCTCACGCCGTACTGGCTGCTGCTGCCCGGCATCCTCTGGCTGGTCGTCTTCTTCGCGCTGCCGATGATCTACCAGGCCTCCACGTCCGTGCAGACGGGCTCCCTGGAGCAGGGCTACAAGGTCACCTGGCACTTCGCCACGTACTGGGACGCCCTGTCCGCGTACTGGCCGCAGTTCGTCCGCTCGGTGCTCTACGCGGGCACGGCGACGATCCTGTGCCTGCTGCTCGGCTACCCGCTGGCCTATCTGATCGCCTTCCGGGCCGGCCGCTGGCGGAACCTGATCATGGTCCTGGTGATCGCGCCGTTCTTCACCAGCTTCCTGATCCGCACCCTCGCCTGGAAGACGATCCTCGCCGACGGCGGCCCGGTCGTCGGCGCGCTGAACACGCTGCACGTCCTGGACGTCACCACCTGGCTGGGCATGACCGCAGGCGACCGTGTCCTGGCCACTCCGCTGGCGGTGGTGTGCGGTCTGACGTACAACTTCCTGCCGTTCATGATCCTGCCGCTCTACACCTCCCTGGAGCGCATCGACGGACGGCTCCACGAGGCGGCGGGGGACCTGTACGCCCGTCCCTCGACGACCTTCCGCAAGGTCACCTTCCCGCTGTCCATGCCGGGAGTCGTCTCGGGCACGCTGCTGACCTTCATTCCGGCGGCCGGTGACTACGTGAACGCCGATCTGCTCGGCTCCACCGACACCCGCATGGTCGGAAACGTCATCCAGACGCAGTTCCTGAGAGTGCTCGACTATCCGACGGCCGCGGCGCTCTCCTTCATCCTCATGGCGGCCATCCTGCTCATGGTCACCCTCTACATCCGCAGGTCCGGGACGGAGGATCTGGTCTAAATGCCCTTCGTCAACTGGCTCAAGAGAAATCTCGTCGTACTGGCGGGACTGCTGACCCTCGGCTATCTGCTTCTGCCGAACGTCGTCGTGACGGTGTTCTCCTTCAACAAACCGAAGGGGCGCTTCAACTACGCATGGCAGGAGTTCTCCCTCGACGCCTGGAAGGACCCCTGCGGAGTCTCCGGGCTGTGCGGGTCCCTGTCCCTCAGCCTCCAGATCGCGGTGTGGGCGACACTCGGCGCCACCCTCCTCGGCACCCTGATCGCCTTCGCCCTGGTCCGCTACCGGTTCCGGGCCCGGGGCGCCGTGAACTCGCTGATCTTCCTGCCGATGGCGATGCCCGAGGTCGTCATGGCCGCCTCGCTGCTCACCCTGTTCCTCAACATGGGCGCGCAGCTGGGCTTCTGGACGATCCTCATCGCGCACATCATGTTCTGCCTGAGTTTCGTGGTCACGGCCGTGAAAGCCCGGGTGATGTCGATGGACCCGAAACTGGAGGAGGCGGCGCGGGACCTGTACGCGGGCCCGTTCCAGACCTTCGTCCGGGTCACCCTGCCGATCGCGGCACCGGGTATCGCGGCGGGCGCGCTGCTCGCCTTCGCGCTGTCCTTCGACGATTTCATCATCACCAATTTCAACGCCGGTTCGACCGTCACCTTCCCCATGTTCGTGTGGGGCTCGGCCCAGCGCGGAACGCCCGTACAGATCAATGTGATCGGCACGACGATGTTCATCGTCGCCGTACTGTTCGTCCTCATTTCCATGGTCGTCGGAAAGCGGCGCAACAGGCACACCGCATAACCGTAGGGAGTTGAAATCATGGCCCCTGGTGCCATGAATCAGTGGACTCGTTCGCTCTCCGACGCCCAGCCGGTCCCGTACTGGCTGGACGACCCCGGCCGGCCCCGCCCCGAACCCGCCCTCACCACCTCCGAGACCTGCGACCTGCTGGTCGTCGGCGGCGGCTACAGCGGGCTGTGGACGGCGCTGATCGCCAAGGAGCGCGACCCGCAACGGGACGTGGTGCTGGTGGAGGGCCGCGAGGTGGGCTGGGCCGCCTCCGGCCGCAACGGCGGATTCTGCGCCGCCTCCCTCACCCACGGCCTGCCCAACGGCCTCGCCCGCTGGCCCCACGAGATCCACACCCTCCAGGAGATGGGCGACCGCAACCTCGACGAGATCGAGGCGGCGGTCGCCCGCTACGGCCTCGACTGCGACTTCGAACGCACCGGCGAGATCGACGTCGCCACCGAGCCGTACCAGGCGCGGGAACTGCGCGCGTGGCACGAGGAGACCGTCCGCCGGGGCCTGGCCGGCGATGTCGAGTACCTGGACGCCGACGCCGTACGGGAGCAGGTGAACTCACCCACCTTCCGGGCGGGCCTGTGGGACCGCAGGGGCGTCGCCATGCTGAACCCGGCCAGGCTCGCCTGGGGCCTGAAGCGGGCGTGCGTGGAACTGGGCGTCCGCGTCTACGAGCACACCCCCGCCCTGACCCTGAAGCCGTACGGCCCCGGCATGGCCGTCCGCACCCCCTACGGCCGGGTCCGCGCCCGCCGGGTCGCCCTCGGCACCAACGTCTTCCCGAACCTCGTCAGACGCGTCCGCTCCTACACCGTCCCGGTGTACGACTACGCCCTGATGACCGAGCCGCTCACCGCCGGGCAGCTCGACTCGATCGGCTGGAAGAACCGCCAGGGTCTCGGCGACAGCGCCAACCAGTTCCACTACTTCCGGCTGTCCGCCGACAACCGGATCCTGTGGGGCGGCTACGACGCGGTCTACCCCTACGGCGGCCGCGTCCGCGCCGAGTACGACGACCGCCCGGAGACCTACGCCAAGCTCGCCGGGCACTTCTTCACCTGCTTCCCGCAGCTGGAGGGCGTCCGCTTCTCCCACGCCTGGGGCGGCGCGATCGACACCTGCTCCCGCTTCTCGGCGTTCTTCGGCACCGCCCACCAGGGCAAGGTGGCCTACGCGGCCGGGTACACCGGTCTCGGTGTCGGAGCCACCCGGTTCGGGGCGGACGTGATGCTGGACCTGCTGGCGGGGGAGCGCACGGAACGCACGGAACTGGACATGGTCCGCAAGAAACCCCTGCCCTTCCCGCCCGAGCCGTTCGCCTGGACCGGCATCGCCCTGACCAAGTGGTCACTGGCCCGCGCGGACACCCACGGCGGCCGGCGCAACCTGTGGCTGCGCACGATGGACCGGTTGGGGCTGGGATTCGACAGCTGACCGACCGGGTGTGATCCGGTTCACTCCAACGAGGTGCCGGAACCCGCGTAATGACCGGGGGGACACCTCCTTCTCCCTCGTGATGGCCTCCGGACGCCCCGCGCGTCCGTGAGGTTCGCGAGAGAGAAGGGGGTCTTTCCGATGACCGGTGCGAAGACGGCGGTCGAGTGGCTCGCATCCGTCGCGCCCGATCCCGAGGCCTGCCGCTGGGAGTGGGAGCGCAACCCGCTGGGTGTGGCGCTGCTGCCCGCCGGCAGCGCCTGGGACGTGCTCATCCTGCCCGGCGAGCTCGGCTACGCCACGCTCGACGTGCTCACCCGCGTGCTCGACCGGCCGGGCCCGGTGCTCGTCGACTTCGGCGACGCCCGGATGGGGTTCTTCGTGCCGCCGGGCACCGCGGCCCGCTGGCTCGGCACCGGCATCCGCACGGCGGGCGCCGGCACCTGGATCGTCGTGCCGTACCCGGGCCGTTCCTCACCCGGCGGGGTCCGCTGGCTGGTCCCGCCGGACGGCTCGGGCATGCTCACGGACCCGGCCCTGCTGGAACTGGCCATGCACGAGGCGGCGGCGGGCCTGGCCACGCGCGACGACGGTCAGGGCCCTGGTGCCTGAGACCGGCCGGACGCCCCGGCCGTCCGGAGGAACAGCCACAGCGACGACAGCAGCACCGCGCACAGACACCAACTGCCCACCACGTCCAGCGGCCAGTGGTAGCCGCGGCGGACCAGGCCGTAGCTGGTGCCGAGGACCAGGGCGACGCAGAGGAGGATCAGCGCGCGGCGGGCCGGGCGCGAGCGCAGCCGGGGAAGCAGGAGCAGGGTCGCGCAGCCGTAGGCGACGGCGGCCGTGGCGGTGTGCCCCGAGGGGTAGTAACCGGTGCCGGGCGGTTCGGCCGGGGTGCCCGGACGTGCCATGAGCAGCTTCAGCGGAACGACCAGCGCCGGGACCAGGGCCATGAGCAGGACGGCGGCGGCGACGGGCAGCCACCAGCGGTCCGTGCCGTCCCGCCGGCCTCGGACGGCGAGGTACCCGAGCGCGACGGCGAGGACCGGGACCGCGACCTGGACGTTGCCCAGGTCGGCGAGGAGCTCGGAGCCGCGGTCCGGATTCACCAGCAGGCGGCTGAGGCGTTCGTCGAGCCCGACGAGCGGCCCGCCGACGGCGACCTGCCAGGTGATCGCGGCGAACAGCAGGGCCGCGAGGGCGAGCAGGACGGTGACCGTGCCCGGGAGTGCGGTGCGTTCCCGGTTCGCGGAGATCGGCATGCGGCACAGCTTGGCACGAGCACGCACGCCCGCTCGCCGCCGGAGAACCGAGGGGAAAGGGAGGTCGGCCGCCCCGGAACAGGGGGGTGGTTCCGGGGCGGCCGTCCGGACCGAACGTCGCGCGCCCCGGGGGGTTTGGGGCGGGCGACTGTCCGATCGGTGAGGAGATCCAGAGCTCAGGCTCCGGTTGTGTGCGCGAGGGCACGACCAGGTCGAAGCTGGGGAGGCCCCGGCCTGATGTCACCCACAGTCCCCTGTGGGCGGGGTGTATCTCTCATCTGGGTAGAACCTACGACAGGGGCAGGGCGCAGGACAGGCCGTAGAGCGCCCTGTCATCCACCTCGCACACCTTCTTCACACGCTCTGCCGCTCACCGCCCTGGTGACGGAACCGGGGCGGCTCACCTGCCCGGACGGTGGCTCAGATGCGCGTGCCGCGGGGTCAGATGCGGGTGAACGCCTGCTCGATGATGTCGAGGCCCTCGTTGAGCAGGTCCTCGCCGATCACCAGCGGGGGCAGGAAGCGGAGCACGTTGCCGTAGGTTCCACAGGTCAGGACCAGCAGGCCCTCGGCGTGGCAGGCCTTGGCGAGCGCGGCGGTCGCCTCCGGGTTCGGCTCCTTGGTGGCACGGTCCTTGACCAGCTCGATGGCGATCATCGCGCCCCGGCCACGCACGTCGCCGATGATGTCGAACTTCTCGGCCATGGCGCCGAGGCGGGCCTTCATGACCGCCTCGATGTTCTTCGCCTTGGCGTTGAGGTCGAGTTCCTTCATCGTCTCGATGGAGCCGAGCGCGCCGGCGCAGGCGACCGGGTTGCCGCCGTAGGTGCCGCCCAGGCCCCCGGCGTGCGCGGCGTCCATGATCTCGGCGCGCCCGGTGACGGCCGCGAGCGGCAGACCGCCGGCGATGCCCTTCGCGGTCGTGATGAGGTCCGGGACGATGCCCTCGTCCTCGCACGCGAACCACTGGCCGGTGCGGCAGAAGCCCGACTGGATCTCGTCGGCGACGAAGACGATGCCGTTGTCCTCGGTGAACTTGCGGATCGCCGGCAGGAAGCCCTTCGCCGGCTCGATGAAGCCGCCCTCGCCGAGCACCGGCTCGATGATGACCGCGGCCACGTTCTCCGCGCCGACCTGCTTGCTGATCTGGTCGATGGCCTGCGCGGCGGCCTCGGGGCCCGCGTTCTCGGGCCCGGTCGGCCAGCGGTAGCCGTACGCCACCGGCACCCGGTACACCTCGGGCGCGAACGGGCCGAAGCCGTGCTTGTACGGCATGTTCTTCGCGGTCAGCGCCATGGTGAGGTTGGTGCGGCCGTGGTAGCCGTGGTCGAACACCACGACGGCCTGGCGCTTGGTGTGGGCGCGAGCGATCTTGACGGCGTTCTCGACGGCCTCGGCGCCCGAGTTGAACAGGGCGCTCTTCTTGGCGTGGTCACCCGGGGTCAGCTCGGCGAGCGCCTCGGCGACCTCGACGTAACCCTCGTAGGGCGTGACCATGAAACAGGTGTGGGTGAAGTCGGCGAGCTGCGCCGACGCCCGCCGTACGACGGCCTCGGCGGAGGCGCCCACGGACGTCACGGCGATGCCCGACCCGAAGTCGATCAGCCGGTTGCCGTCGACGTCCTCGATGATCCCGCCGCCCGCCCGCGCCGTGAACACGGGCAGCACGGACCCCACGCCCTGCGCGACCGCGGCGGTACGGCGGGCCTGCAGCTCCTGCGACTTCGGACCGGGGATGGCGGTGACGACGCGGCGCTCCTGCGGAAGTGCGGTCATGCGGGGCTCCTGGGGTGGTGCGGATGGTCTCTTACGGACGCTCGGCTTCTTTTCTCGCAGGCTAGGGCGGGGCACGGGGGGTGGGCATGCTCCATGTGGGCGTTGTCGGGGGGACGGCTTGTCCGGGGTGGACATGGCGGTCTCGTGGACCGGTGCCCACGACCCGGCCGTGTAAGCGGTGAACTCCCCAGGCAAGGGCGTTAGATTGGCTCGCTGATGGTGGACGGAGCGGCTGGTCAGGGGGCAGGGGCGATGGACAGCGACGGGACACAGGACGCGCGGGGTACGCATGCGAGTCCCGTGCCGCGCCCGGCGGGACCGCCGGAGGTGCCCGCGATGCCTCCCCGGCCGCCCCGGGCGCCGATGACACCACCGCCGGACGGGTCGGCCTTCCTCGCCTGGCTGCGCGCCCCGCGGCCCGAGGCCGCGCCGGGCGTGTGGCGGTTCGGGCACCGGCCGCGGCCCGCCGAGGAACCCGAGGAGATCCCCACCCGGCAACTGCTCAGCGGGGCACTGATCGCCTTCCTCGTGGGATGGCTGATCTGGTCACTGCTCCAGAACGGCTACATCGGCACCTGGTGGTGGGTGCCGTTCGACCTGATCGTCCCCGACGCCTGGCGGGGCGGCGACAGCGACCTCGGGGAGACCGGGACGTTCATCGTCTACCAGGGGTACGAGCTGCTCGTCGCCTTGGCGATCATGGTCGGGGCGGCCCGGCTCGGCCGCTGGGGCGAGGTGTGGCGCCGCTTCGTCACCCCCCGCTTCCGCCGGCCGCAGGCCCAGGAGACCCGCACGACGCCCGAGGACGACCCCGCCCAGTGGAACGAGCTGCGCGCGGCCGGGGCCGTCGACGCCGCCGAGCGGCTCGCCGCCGAGGCCCGCTCGGGGATGATGCGGGACGTCGACCACGCGCGGATCCTGCGTGCCTGGCAGGGCGTGCGCACCGGACGGCACAGCCTCGCCACCTTCAGCGGCGCCGTGCTCAAGGACGGCGCCGCCGCCTGCCTGCACCCCTCAGGCGAACGCGACCTGCCCGCCCGGCTCGCCCGGCACGACCTCGTCACCGGGCAGGTGCGGCTCGGGACCACCGTGGACGACGCCCGCAACCCCTACACCTACCGCGGCACCGGCCTCGCCCTCGGGCCCGACCTGCTCGGCACCTCGCTCGTTGCCGTCGGCCCCGCCGGATCCGGCAAGACCGGGACCGTCGTCCGTCCGCTCGCCGAGTCGCTGTGCCTGCACGCCCTCGCCGGACGGGCCGCCGTGGTCGTCGTCGGGGCGGCCGGGGCGGGGCTCGGGCCTGCCGAGGCCTACGACGTGGTCGTGCGGATCGGGAACCAGGACTCCGAGTACGACCTCGATCTGTACGGCGGCACCACCGACCCGGACGAGGCAGCGGCCGTGCTCGCCGAGGCGCTCGTCGGGGACCTCGCCGACCCGCATCCCGGCAGCGACAGCCGCCGCTCGACCACCGTCCTCGCCCAGCTGCTCGGGCCGTTCCGGGCCGTGCACGGGCGTTTCCCGTCCGTACCCGAGCTGCGGCAGCTGCTCGACGGGGCGCCGGGGCCGTTCGCCGCGCTGCGGCAGGGCCTCCAGCAGGCCGGGCAGGAGTCGCTGCTGCGCGAGCTCGACGCCCGGGAGCGGCAGATGGGGCAGCCCGGGGACGTCGGCGGGGTGCTGGGCGATCGCGTGGCGCTGCTCGACCGGCCCGCCTTCGCCGGGTTTTTCGACACCTCCGGGCAGTCCCGGCCCTTCACCCTCAAGGCCCTCGACCACCCGGTGCGCGTACGCATCGACCTGCCCCAGCGCGGCCACGCCGACGCCTCCAGGATGCTGGCCCGGCTGGTGCTCGCGCAGTTCACGGCGAGCATCGCCGTACGCGAGGACCGGTCGCTGTTCGCCTGCCTGCTGCTGGACGACGCCACCGGCGTGGTGACGCCCGAGGCCGTGCGCGGCATCCAGCGGCTGCGGTCCGGCAACGCCGGGGTCGTGCTCACCCTGCGGACCCTGGACGACGTGGCCCGGCCGCTGCGCGGACCCCTGCTCGGCGCCACCGGCTGCCGGATGGCCCTGTCGGGACTCACCCCCTGGGACGGACAGGACTTCGCCGAGGTGTGGGGCAAGGAGTGGACCGAGGCCCGGGACGTCACCGACCGGCAGATCATCGCCGAGACCCCGGCGGGCAAGGCCGTGCACATGCTGCGCCGGGTGATCACCGGCAAGGCGCCGACCGCCCGGGCGGTGACCGTGCGCCAGGTCGAGCGGGAGCGCTGGTCCGCCTCCGAGCTGGCGCACGCCGTGCCGGCGGGGCACGCCGTGCTGTCGCTGACCGACGTCAAGGGCGAGCACGCGCCTCCGCTGCTGGTCGATCTGCGGGGCTGACCCCGCGGAGCCGGTGCGGGTACGCGGGGACCGTACAGTGAGGCAGAATCGTCACAGGTCGTTCATACGAGGCGGCCAAAACACCACACCGGTCACACCGCCCTGACGCAGAAGGCCTCATGCCCCCGACGCTCGCCTCGCTCGTCCACCACTCCGCGCTGAAGCTGACCGTGCGGGCGGGCCAGGACCGCCTCGACGTGCCGGTCCGCTGGGCGCACCCCAGCGAGCTCGCCGACCCCGTCCCGTACATGGAGGGCGGGGAACTGCTGCTGATCACCGCCCTCAAGCTGGACGCCGAGGACCCGGAGGCCATGCGCCGTTACGTGCGGCGGCTGGCCGGGGCCGGGGTGGTGGGGCTGGGCTTCGCCGTCGGCGTCCACTACGAGGAGATCCCCGGGGCGCTCGTCGCCGCGGCCGAGGAGGAGGGCCTGCCCCTGCTGGAGGTGCCGCGCCGCACACCGTTCCTCGCCATCAGCAAGGCCGTGTCCGCCGCGATCGCCGCCGACCAGTACCGGGCCGTCACCGCCGGGTTCGCCGCCCAGCGCGAGCTGACCCGGCAGGCCCAGACCGGCGGGCCGGAGGGGCTGCTGGCCGCGCTGGCCTCACAGGTCGACGGATGGGCCGCGCTGTACGACGCCTCGGGCGCGGTCGTCGCCACGGCACCGGAGTGGGCGGGGCGGCGTGCCGCGCGGCTCACCGGCGACGTGCAGAAGCTGCGGGACCGCCCCGCGCCCGCCTCGTCGGTGGTCGGCGGGCCGGAGAACGAGGACCGGGTCGAGCTGCACACCATCGGCACCGGCCGGCGCCCCCGGGCCGCCCTCGCCGTCGGTACGGCCGGCGCCCCGGGCACCGCCGAGCGCTACGCCGTCCACTCGGCGATCGCGCTGCTGACCCTGACCACCGAACGCTCGCGGTCGCTCCAGGCGGCCGAGCAGCGCGTCGGCGCGGCGGTGCTGCGCATGCTGCTGGCCGGGGAGCCCGACCACGCCCGCGCGGTCGCCGGAGATCTGTACGGCGAACTGCTGGACGCGCCGTTCCGGATGATGGTCGCCGAGCGGGTGCCGGTGTCGGCGTCGGCCGCGCTGGCCCGTGCCGAGGCCCGGACGGGCGCCCCGGCCGCGGACCGGCCCTCGGCGGCCGCGCTCGCCGCCGCCGACACCGGCGGGGACCCCCTCGCGGCGCTCGCGGACGTGGTGGAGTCCGCCGCGGCCCGGGCCGGTGAGGCCGTGCTGGTGGTGCCGGAGGGGGAGCGGCTGGTGGTGCTGGCAGCGGACCGCGGCGCGGCGGCGGCGGCCTGCGGGGAGTACGCGGCCGCCCTGGAGACCGCCCGGGCCGGGCTGCGCGAGAAGGTGCCGGGCGGCGAGGAGGACGAACTGGTCGTGGGGCTTTCGGCACCGGCCGGTCCCATCGCCGCGTCCGCCGCGTACAAGCAGGCCGAACAGGCGCTGTCGGTGGCGCGGCGGCGCGGGCGCGTCCTGGTGGAGCACGAGCGGATGGCCGCCGGATCGGTGCTGCCGCTGCTGGCCGACGACGCCGTGCGGGCCTTCGCCGACGGCATGCTGCGACCGCTGTACGAGCACGACGCCACCGGACGCGGCGACCTCGTGGCCTCCCTGCGCGCCTGGCTGTCCAAGCACGGCCAGTGGGACGCGGCGGCGGCCGATCTCGGCGTCCACCGGCACACCCTGCGCTACCGCATGCGCCGCGTCGAGGAGATCCTCGGCCGGTCCCTGGACGACCCGGACGTCCGGATGGAGCTGTGGCTGGCCCTGAAGGCGGCCACCACCGAGTAGCCAAACCGTAGCAACCGCGTCCCCCAGTGCTACGGCTCGGACAAACGCCCTTCGGCCACCTCGCGCCTACCGTTGATCCCGCAGCACAGGATCACCCCCAACGCCGAAGGGCCGGAACCCGCTATGACCTCCACCCACGCCTTCTGGCTCGCCGGCCGCCAGGCCACCGGCGAGGACACCTTCGACGTCACGTCCCCGTGGGACGGGCGGCTCGTCGGCACGGTGAGCGTGCCGACGGACGCGCAGGTCGAGGAGGCCGTGGCCGCCGCGCACGCCGTCCTGGACGAGTTCGCCGCCACCCCCGCGCACGTGCGGGCCGCCGCCCTCGACCACGTCAGCAAGCGCCTGGCCGAGCGCACCGAGGAGATCGCGCGGCTGATCTCCGCCGAGAACGGCAAGCCCATGAAGTGGGCGCGCGGCGAGGTCGGCCGTGCCGTGTCGGTGTTCCGGTTCGCGGCCGAGGAGGCCCGGCGGTTCAACGGCGGCGAGGCCCAGCGCCTCGACACCGACCTCGGCGGCCAGGGCCGGCTCGCCCTCACGCGCCGCTTCCCCAAGGGCGTCGTCCTGGGCATCGCGCCCTTCAACTTCCCGCTGAACCTCTGCGCCCACAAGGTCGCCCCGGCCATCGCCGCCGGCGCCCCGATCATCCTCAAGCCGGCCCCGGCGACCCCGCTGTCCGGCCTGATCATCGGTGACCTGCTGGCCGAGACCGAGCTGCCCGCGGGCTCCTGGAGCATCCTGCCGGTCGCCAACGACAAGATGCCCGCCCTCGTGCAGGACGAGCGCCTGCCCGTCATCTCCTTCACGGGCTCCGAGAAGGTCGGCTACGCGATCATGGACTCGGTGCCGCGCAAGCACTGCACTCTGGAGCTGGGCGGCAACGGCGCGGCCGTCGTCCTCGCCGACTGGGCGAGCGACGAGGACCTGGACCGGGCGGCGAACCGCATCGCCACCTTCTCCAACTACCAGGGCGGCCAGTCCTGCATCTCGGTCCAGCGCGTCATCGCCGACGCCTCGGTGTACGACCGGCTGCTGCCGCGCATCGTCGCCGCCGTCGAGGCCCAGGTCACCGGCGACCCGAGCGACGACGCCACCGATGTCGGCCCGCTGGTCAGCGAGGACGCCGCCAAGCGCGTCGAGACGTGGGTCCGGGAGGCCGTGGACGCCGGGGCGAAGCTGCTCACCGGCGGCAAGCGCGACGGCGCCTCCTACGCGCCGACCGTCCTGGCCGAGGTCCCGGCCGACGTCACGATCTCCTGCGAGGAGGTCTTCGGGCCGGTCCTCACAGTGCAGAAGGCGGACGGCGAGGCCGAGGCCTTCGCCGCGGTCAACGACTCCAAGTACGGCCTCCAGGCGGGCGTGTTCACCCACGACCTCCAGACCGCCTTCCGCGCCCACCGGGCCCTGGAGGTCGGCGGCGTGGTCATCGGGGACGTGCCGTCCTACCGCGCCGACCAGATGCCGTACGGCGGGGTCAAGCAGTCCGGCGTGGGCCGCGAGGGCGTGCGCTTCGCCATGGAGGACTACACCTACGAGCGGGTGCTGGTGCTGACCGGCATCGAGCTCTGAACCGTCTCCGCCCCACCCTCTGGCTTATGGAAACCATTTTCATATAAGCTCGGCGAAGGGGCCCGGCACCGATGCCTTCCGGTGCCGGGCCCCTTCTTGTGCCGGCCTGCTCCGGACCCTCAACCGGAGAAGCCGACATGCGCGAGCCGCAGCGGGCCGCGCAGTTCGAGGCGCACGTCGTGGACGCCCGAGGCGACGACGGACGTGCCGAGGCGGACGTAGTCGTAGGGGCCCGAGGTCGGCGCGGCGGGCGACAGTGTCGCGAGGACCGGACCGCCGTCGAGGGACAGCACGACCGTGCCCTCACCGGCCACCTCGACCGTCACCTCGCAGACGCCCTCCCCGAAGTCACAGGCCCGGTACAGCAGCTCACCGGAACCGGCGCCCACCGGCGTCACGGCGTCGCCCGAGACCTTCGTCCGGTCCACGATCTCGATACCGCTGTGCTCGTCGAACGAGGCCGCCGGAAGACCGTCCGCGACGACCGCGCGCGGCACGGCGGGTTCGCCGTCGAGTGTGACGGTCGTCCGCAGCCGGACGTCCTCGCTGGACGCCCCGGCCAGCAGCTCGTACGCGCCCGGCTCCACCCGCCACCGGCCCTGCGTCACGTCCCAGAACCCGAAGTCGGTCAGCGGGACCTCGAAGCTCAGCTCGGCCGTCGCCCCCGGGGCGAGCGTCACGCGGCGATGGTCCAGCAGCTCGCGGCGCGGACGCGGCACGGACGCGTCGACGGCCCGGGTGTAGAGCTGGGCCACCTCGTCGGCCGTGACGGCACCGGTGTTCGTGACGCTGAAGGAGACCCGCACGGCCGCGCCCTCGACCCGGGCCGCCAGGTCGCCGTACGCGAACGACGTGTACGACAGGCCGTGCCCGAACGGGAACAGGGGCGTGCCCTCGAAGTAGAGGTACGTCTGGCGGGCGCCGATCACGTCGTAGTCGAGGAGCCCCGGCAGGTCGGTGTCGTCGGCGTACCAGGTCTGCGGCAGGCGCCCGGCGGGGGAGACGTCACCGGCCAGGACGCGCGCCAGCGCGGTGCCGCCCGCCTGGCCGCCGTGCGCGGTCCACAGCACCGCGGGCAGCTCGGCCGGGTCGACGGCGTACGGATAGGCGGAGACCAGCGCCAGCACGGTGGCCGGGTTCGCCGCGCGGGCCGCCCGCAGGAGCCGCTCCTGCTGGCCGGGCAGGCGCAGGGTCGTGCGGTCCTCGGTCTCGCGGCCGTTGATGTGCGGGTCGTTGCCCGCGACCACCACGACCACGTCGGCCGCCGCGGCGGCCCGTGCCACCGCCTCCTCGCCGCGCTCGGCGACGACCAGCTCGAAGACCTCGGGATCCTCGTCGGCAACCTTTACGCCGTCGGCGGAGACAGACACGTGCCGGCCCGTCCCCAGGTGCTTCAGGAGGTGCCCGTTCCCGTGCGGTTCCAGGCGGAACGTCTCCTGAACGAACCAGCCGCCCGGCTGGTCTGCGGAGGCGCGCAGGAAGCCGTCGTCGGCGACCGAGAGGTAGCGGCCGTCGGGGGCGCGCAGGGTCAGGACGTCCTCGCCCCAGTCCACGAGCGCCAGTTCGGTGCCGTCGGCGTCGGTCGTGAGCGGCGGCAGGTCGGTGCGGCCCCTGAGCAGTGCCGGGTCGAGCGCGCCCTCGGCCCCGCGTACCTCGTCGGTGGCCCCCTCGGCCGCCGGCACGTGCAGGAAGGCACCCGTGGAGGTCTTGAACCGGACCCGGTCCACGCCCTCCGCGAACTCCACCCGATCGGCGCCGAACCGCTCGTAGAGGCCCTCCAACGGGGTCGAGCGGTGGATGAGCGTGCCGCTGTACCAGTCGAGCTTGCACTCGTCGGCGAGCAGCCCGACCACCGCGACGCGGGTGTCCGGGGCGAGGGGCAGCACCCCGTCGTTCTTGAGCAGGACGACCGCCTGCTCGGCGGCCTCCTGGGCGAGGGCGCGGTGCGCCGGGGTGTCGAACGCGCCGGTCGCGTCGTGCGGGTCGTCACCCGGGTCGAACTCGCCGAGCCGGAAACGGACGGAGAGGTGACGGCGGACGGCCGTGTCGACATCGGCCTCGCTCAGCAGACCGCGCTCCATGGCCCCGCGCAGCCGGCCGATGATCTGCGAGGAGTCCGTGCCGTGGTCGGTGAAGCTGTCGACACCCGCCACGAGGGCCGCGGCGGTGGCCTCCTCGTGGGTGTCGAAGTAGTGCTCGGAGTCGACCAGGTTGCTCGGCGCGCCCGCGTCCGAGCAGACCAGCAGGTCCTCGTCGGTCCAGGTCCGCAGGTGCTCGGACAGGTACGGGGAGACGTGGTTGGGGCGGCCGTTGACCAGGTTGTACGCCGGCATCACCCCGGCCACCGCGCCCGCCCGCACGGTGTCGCGGAAGGCCCGCAGGTCGTACTCGTGCAGCACGCGCGGGCGCACGGAACTCGACGTCGTGTCGCGGTCCGTCTCGTTGTTGTGGGCCAGCCAGTGCTTCAGCACGGGCGCGGTGCGCCAGCAGACGGGGTGGTCGCCGCGCAGGCCGTGCGTGTAGGCCGTGGCGATCGCCGAGGTGAGCTTCGGGTCCTCGGAGTAGCCCTCCTCGTTGCGGCCCCACAGGGGGTGGCGCAGCAGATTGACCGTCGGGGCCCAGACGTTGAGGCCGATCCGGTCGTCCTTGGCGCGCATCGCCCGGATCTCCTTGGACACCGCGTCGCCGACGCGCCGCACCAGCTCCGGGTTCCAGGTGGCGCCGAGGCCGACCGCCTGGGGGAACACCGTCGCCGGGCCCATCCACGCCACGCCGTGCAGGGCCTCCTGGCCGGTGCGGAACGCGGCCACGCCGAGCCGCTCCACGGCAGGCGTGAACTGGTGCAGGAACGACAGCTTCTCGTCGAGAGTGAGCCGTCCCAGCAGATCGTCGACGCGCTTCGCGAGCGGCAGCTGCGGGTCGCGGAACGGTTCGGTGGACGGTGTGTGTGCGATCACGTGGGGATCCCCTTGCGATGGATCGTGGAGACGCTTTCGAAGCGCTTCGATGCTGGGTCGCCGACGGGTCGGGTGTCAAGGGATCAGTGCCGTCACTTCAAGCGGGGCACAAGGAAAGGTCCCTGTCTCGGAGGGCGCAGGAAGTTTGGGAACGACCCTTGTGCGCCCTGGGGTGTTCACTTAACCTCACAGCAACATCGAAGCGCTTCGACTGCGAAAACGCCTAGTCGGTCGAAAGGTCGCTTCAGCTCAGCCAGTTCCACTCGAGACACCGCAGCCGACGGCCTCCGCCGGGTGTCCTGGTGCGCCATGAAGGGTTGACGCAATGACGCCGAATGCCGCCTCTTCCGGACCGAGCCGGAGAAGTTTCCTCGCCTCCACGGCGGTCGCCACCGCAGCGGTGGCGGGTGGGATGCCGCTGCTTGCCGCGTGCGGGGGGTCGGACGGCGGGTCCAAGGACGGCACCACGTCGGGCAAGGACGCCAAGAAGATCCTGCCGGCGTACGTGGCCAGCAACGTGGTGACGCCGGACATCCCGTCCAAGAACGGTTCAGCGCTCGGCTTCACCGGCAAGCTCGACCTCGCCGGCCTCAAGACCTCGGTGTCGAAGAAGCTCGGCAAGGGCGGCAAGGTCACCATCATGGCGCCCTTCTGGGGCTCGCCGCCGAAGCAGAACAACGCCTACTACAAGGCGATGAACGACCTGATCGGCGTCGACGTCGCCTGGCAGAACCAGGACGGCAACACCTACGACCAGAAGCTCGGCGCGGTTCTCGCCTCCAGTGACGTCCCGGACGTCGTGGTGGTCCCCGGCTGGAACATGGGCGGGAAGATACCCAGCGCCATCATCAGCAAGTTCGCCGACCTCGGCCCCTACCTGTCCGGCGACAAGGTCAAGGAGTACCCGAACCTCGCGGCGATCCCGACGGACGCCTGGCGGCGCTCCATCTTCGGCGGCAAGCTGCGCGGCCTGCCGATGCCGGCGCCGTCCGCTCCCTCCATGGTGCCCCTGTACCGGCAGGACATCTTCGAGAAGGAGGGCTACGAAGTCCCCAGGTCCTGCGACGAATTCATGGCCCTGGCCAAGGAGATCACCAACGCCCGGGCCAAGCGGTGGGCCTGCCTGGACATGAAGTGGACCGCGTTCCAGGCCTTCGGCGTGCTCTCCGGCGCGGAGAAGCCGCTCGGCTGGAACCTCGTCGACGGCAAGCTCGTCAACCGCATCGAGACCGACGAGTTCCTCGAAGCGCTGGAATGGTCCCGCAAGCTCTTCGCCGCCGGAGTGGTCCACCCCGACTCGAAGCTGGGCAAGAACGCCCCCGACCCGGGCCCCAAGTTCGCGGCGGGCGAGTTCCTGATCTACCCCAACAACATCTCCCAGTGGTGGGGCCGCACCGCCGAACAGGCCACCCAGAACCCGGACTTCAAGATCTGGGGCATGGACGTCTGGGGACACGACGGCGGCGATCCCACCTTGTGGGCCGAACAGCCCGCCGGCATCTTCGCCTTCGTCAACAAGAAGGCCTCCGAGTCGGTCATCCGCGACGTGCTGGCCGTCGCCAACGTCACCGCGGCGCCGTACGGCACCAAGGAGTACATGATGACCAACTACGGCGTCGAAGGCACCCACTACACCGTCAAGGACGGCGTCCCCCTCAAAACCGACAAGGGCAACATCGAGGTGATGAACGCCTACGTCATGGTCGCGAGCCCGGCCGCGACCCTCGCGCACCCCGACTTCCCCGAGGTCGCCAAGGGCCAGGTCGAGTGGCAGCAGCGCATGGGCGCCTTCGCCAAGAAGTCCTCCTTCTGGGGCATGCAGATCACCGAGCCCGCCCGGTACACCAACCTCGGCAACGACTTCGAGCAGCTCGAGGACGACATCGTCCGCGGCCGCAAGAAGATCAGCGACATGCAGCAGGCTGTCGCCGACTGGAAGAGCAAGGGCGGCGACAAGCTGCGCGACTGGTACCAGAAGATTCTCGATGAGAACGGCAGAGCGGCCAACTGATCCGGGTTCGAGGCGAGGAGAAGGCCGTGTCCCACAGCACGGTGCCTCGGAGCAGGGCCGAGGCCAAGAGGAAGACCACGCGGGACGAGACCGCGCCGGCGCAGGACGGTCCCGGCGGATCCCCGGGGACGCGTCCATCGGGGAAGCTGAGCCTGAAGGTCCGTCTCAGACGCGACCGGCTGCTGCTCCTGATGACCCTGCCGGCCGTACTGCTGGTGCTGGTGTTCAACTACATACCGATCCTCGGCAACGTCGTCGCGTTCCAGGAGTACGACCCGTACATCAGTGACAACGGCGTCATCTCCATGCTGAACAGCCCCTTCGTGGGCCTGGAGAACTTCCAGCGGATCTTCGAGGACTCGGCCTTCTGGAACGCCGTCGAGAACACCCTGGTGCTGTTCTTCCTCCAGATCGTGCTGTTCTTCCCGATCCCGATCCTGCTCGCGCTGCTCATCAACAGCGTGATCAGGCCCCGGGTGCGGGCGGTCGCGCAGGCCGTGCTCTACCTGCCGCACTTCTTCTCCTGGGTGCTGGTGATCGCCGTCTTCCAGCAGCTCTTCGGCGGCGCCGGAATCCTCTCCCAGCTGCTGCGGCGCAACGGGTACGACGGTCTCGACATCATGACCAACCCGGGCACCTTCCCGCTGCTGATCACCGCGGAGAGCATCTGGAAGGACGTCGGCTGGGGGATCATCGTCTTCCTCGCCGCGCTCGCCTCGGTCAGTCCCGATCTCTACGAGGCCGCCGCCATGGACGGCGCGAGCCGCTGGCGCCGGATGTGGCACGTGACCCTCCCCGCGCTGCGCCCGGTGATCGCCCTGCTGCTGGTGCTGCGCGTCGGTGACGCCCTCACCGTCGGCTTCGAACAGATCCTGCTCCAGCGCGACGCCGTCGGGCCCGGGGCAGGGGAGGTGCTCGACACCTTCGTGTGGTGGAACGGCGTGCGCAACCAGGACTTCAGCTACGCGGCCGCGGCCGGTCTGATCAAGGGCGTCGTGAGCCTCGGACTGGTCCTCGTCGCGAACAAGGTGGCCCATCTCATGGGCGAGCAGGGGGTGTACAAGAAGTGAGCGCCGTCGTCGACAAACCCGTGAGCAAGCCACGCCGGTGGCAGGCGCCGCCCCGGCCTGCCTGGGAGGAGAAGCCGTCCAGGGCCGGCCTCGCGGGCAAGGGCCTCGCACTGTCCCTGGCCTGCCTCGCGATCCTCTTCCCGCTGTGGATCGTCGTCGTGACGAGCCTGTCGTCGCGGAAGACCATCGACGAGGCCGGCGGGCTGGTGATGGTGCCCAAGGGGATCACCTTCATCGCGTACAAGGAACTGCTGAGCGGCGGCCAGGTCACCCGGGCCACGATCATCAGCCTTCTCGTCACCCTGATCGGCACGCTGTTCTCGATGACCGTGTCCGTCCTGTGCGCGTACGGGCTGTCCCGGACGGGGTCCCTGGGGCACCGCTGGATCCTGATGACGCTGCTGGCGACGATGTTCTTCAGCGCCGGCCTCATCCCGACGTACCTGCTGGTGCAGACCCTCGGGCTGACGGACACCTATCTGGCACTCATCCTGCCCAGTGCGGTGAGCGTGTTCAACATCCTCGTGCTGCGCGGGTTCTTCATGGGGATATCCCAGGAACTCGTCGACAGCGCACGCATCGACGGCGCCGGTGACTTCAGGATCCTGTGGCAGATCGTCGTGCCGCTGTCCCGGGCCGTGATCGCGGTCATCACGCTCTTCTACGCCGTCGGCTACTGGAGCGCCTGGTTCAACGCCTCGCTGTACCTGAACGACCAGGACATGATGCCGCTGCAGAACGTCATGATCCAGCTGGTGCAGAAGCAGGAGGCGCCGGTGGGGCTGGGGCAGGCCATCAAGACGGGGCAGCTGTCGGGGCTGGCGGTGCAGATGGCCGTGATGGTGATGGCGCTGCTGCCCGTCGCCGTGCTGTCCCCCTTCGTCCAGAAGCACTTCAAGAAGGGCATGCTCACCGGGGCCGTCAAGGGCTGATCGACACCCACCCGGTGGGGTGTTCCGGTTGTTCGGCGACCGCGGGCGGCTTGTGGCTGCTCGCGCGGCTCCCCGCGCCCCGTTCGGGCGCGCTTCCCCCCTCCTTCCAGAACGACGAGGTGTGTGTCATGCATGCGTCCAGCCTCAGCAGACGTGCCGTTCTCGCCGGGACCGCTGCCGCCGCCGCGGCCGTCTCCCTGCCGCTCACCCAGGGCCGGGCCCACGCCGCCGCCGGGAAGGGCGGATACCGCTGGCGCAACGTGGTCCAGGGCGGCACCGGGTTCATCACCGGCGTGCTGTTCCACCCCTCCGTGCGCGGGCTCGCCTACCTGCGGACCGACATCGGCGGCGCCTACCGTTGGGACGACCGGGCCGAGCGCTGGATCCCGCTCACCGACCACCTCGGCTGGGACGACTGGAACCTGCTCGGCGTGGAGGCGATGGCCGTCGACCCGGCGCATCCGAACCGCGTGTACCTCGCCCTCGGCACGTACACCCAGACCTGGGCCGGCAACGGGGCCGTGCTGCGCTCCGAGGACCGCGGCGCCATCTGGAAGCGCACCGACCTCACCGTGAAGCTCGGGGCCAACGAGGACGGGCGGGGTGCGGGGGAGCGGCTGCTCGTCGATCCGCGGGACAGCGACACCCTGTGGCTCGGCACCCGGCACGACGGGCTGCTCAAGTCCACCGACCGGGGCGCCACCTGGAAGGCCGTGAGTTTCCCGGCCACGCCCAGTGCCACCGGCCAGGGCGTCACCTTCCTGGTCGCCGCGGGCCGTACGGTCTATGCCGGCTGGGGCGACTCCGACGGCACCTCCGCGAACCTTTACAGAACCACCGACGGCACCACCTGGAAGGCCGTCCCGGGGCAGCCCACCGGCACCGCCGCCAAGGTGCCGATCCGTGCCGCGTACGACCGCCACACGCGCGAGCTGTACGTGACGTACGCCAACGCCCCCGGCCCCAACGGCCAGTCCGACGGCAGCGTGCACAAGCTGCGCACCAGCAGCGGGAAGTGGAGTGAGGTCACCCCGGTGAAGCCGGGCGGCACGACGGCCGACGGCTCCGCAGACTCCTTCGGCTACGGCGGCGTCGCCGTCGACGCCCGCCGCCCCGGCACGGTCGTCGTCTCCACCAACAACCGCTGGTCGCTGATCGACACCCTGTACCGCTCCACCGACGGCGGCCGCACCTGGACGTCCCTGAAGGACAAGGCCGTCCTCGACGTCTCCGAGACGCCGTACCTCAAGTGGGGCGGCGACGCCCCCAAGTTCGGCTGGTGGATCCAGGCCGTCGGACTGGACCCGTTCGACTCCCGGCACATCGTCTACGGCACCGGCGCCACCCTCTACGGCACCCGCGACCTCAAGCGCTGGGCCCCGCAGATCCGCGGTGTGGAGGAGGCGTCCATACGCCAGCTGGTCTCGCCCCCGGCCGGGCAGGCGCACCTGCTCAGCGGATCCGGCGACATCGGCGTGATGTACCACGAGCGGCTCACGGCGTCGCCCTCGCGCGGCATGGCGTCGAACCCGGTGTTCGGCACCTCCACGGGCCTGTCGCTGGCCGCGGCCAAGCCGTCGTACGTGGTCCGGGCGGGCTGGGGGGACCACGGCAACGGCGCCTACTCGAACGACGGCGGCAAGACCTGGACGCCCTTCAAGACCCAGCCGGACGTCGCCAAGTCCGCGCCGGGCCCGATCGCCACCAACGCCGACGGCCGTGTGCTGCTGTGGTCCTTCGGCACGGCCAACCCGGGCTACCGCTCGGCGGACAACGGCGCCACGTGGTCCGAGGTCGCCTCCTTCCCGAAGGGCGCCGCCCCGGTCGCGGACCCCGTCGACCCGGACCGCTTCTACGCCTTCGACACCACGACCGGCACCCTGCACGCCAGCACCGACGGCGGCCGGACCTTCACCGCCCGGGCCACCGGCCTGAGCACGGGCGACACCGAGTTCCAGCTGGTGGCGGCGCCCGGCCGCTCCGGCGACCTGTGGCTGAGCCTGAAGGGGAACGGGCTGTACCGCTCGACCGACGGCGGTGCGACCTTCGCCGAGGTCGCCGGCTGCCGGGCCTCGTACACCCTCGGCTTCGGCAAGGCCGCCCGTGGCGCCTCCTACCCGGCGCTCTACATGGTCGGCTCCACGCATACCATCACCGCCGTGTACCGCTCCGACGACGAGGCCAAGACCTGGACCCGGATCAACGACGACCGTCACCAGTGGGGCTGGACCGGCGCCACCATCACCGGTGACCCGCGCGTGTACGGCCGCGTCTACATCGCCACCAACGGGCGCGGCGTGCAGTACGGGGAGCCCGTCTGATGCCCGGGGGGACGCCGCCCGTCCTGAGCGACGCAACCCGGGGCCGGCTTCTCTTCGGCGGCGACTACAACCCGGAGCAGTGGCCGGAGGAGACCTGGTACGAGGACGTCCGGCTGATGAAGGCCGCCGGCGTCAACTCGGTCACCCTCGGCGTCTTCTCCTGGTCGACCCTCGAACCGGAACCCGGGGCGCGGGAATTCGGCTGGCTGGACACGCTGATGGACCTGATGCACGACAACGGCATCGGCGTCGTCCTCGCCACCCCGACCTCCTCGCCCCCGCCCTGGATGGGCCGGCTGCACCCCGACACCCTGCCCGTGACCGAGGACGGCCGCACCGAGTGGTGGGGCGGACGGCAGCACTTCTCGCACTCCAGCGCCACCTACCGGCGCTACGCGGCCGCCATCACCGAGGACCTGGCCGCCCGCTACGGCGGCCACCCGGCGCTCACCATGTGGCACATCAACAACGAGTACTGCACCTTCGACCACGGCGACGAGGCGGCCGCCGCCTTCCGGCGCTGGCTGCGGGAGAAGTACGGCACGCTCGACGCCCTCAACGAGGCGTGGGGCACCGCCTTCTGGAGCCAGGGCTACGACTGCTGGGACGGCGTCCTGCCGCCCCGCCTGCCGCACTACATGCGCAACCCCACCCAGGTCCTGGACTTCCGGCGCTTCACCTCCGACATGCTCCTGGAGTGCTACACCGCCGAGCGGGACATCGTCCGGCGGCACACCCCGCACATCCCGGTCACCACCAACTTCATGCCGCTGTGGTTCGGGCAGGACGCGTGGCGCTGGGCGCAGGAGGAGGACGTCGTCTCCGTCGACCTCTACCCCGACCCGCGCGACCCGCTCGGCGCCCAGAACGGCGCCCTGGTCCAGGACATGACCCGCTCCCAGGCACGCGGTCCCTGGATGCTGATGGAGCAGGCCGCCGGGCCGGTCAACTGGCGCGGTGTGAACCACCCCAAGCCGCGCGGCCTCAACCGGCTCTGGTCCCTCCAGGCCGTGGCCCGGGGCGCCGACGCCGTCTGCTACTTCCAGTGGCGGCAGTCCCGGCAGGGCGCGGAGAAGTTCCACTCCGGCATGGTCAGCCACGCCGGGGAGGAGGGCCGCACGTACCAGGAGGTCACGCGGCTCGGCGCCGACCTGGAGCGGATCGCCCCCGAGGTGAGCGGCCGGCACCTCACCGCCGGTGTCGCCGTCCTGCACGACTGGCACTCCTGGTGGGCCGGCGCCCACGACGGCCGTCTGTCCAGCCGGGTGGAGTACCCGGACGTGCTGCGCGCCTGGCACCGTGCCCTGTGGCAGGCGCACCTCACCACCGACTTCGCCCACCCCGAGCACGACCTGACGCCGTACGCGATGGTCGTGGTGCCCCAGCTGTACGCGCTCACCGACGCGGCCGTCGACAACCTCCTGGCGTACGCCCGCGGCGGCGGCACCCTGGTCTGCGGCTTCCTGACCGGTGTGGCGGACGAGGACGACCGGGTCCGTCCCGGCGGCATGGACGCCCGGCTGCGCGAGCTGTTCGGCATCCGCACCCTGCACGAGTGGTGGCCGCTGGACGAGGGGGAGACCGTCGCGTGCGAGGGCTTCGAGGGAACCCTGTGGTCCGAGGAGATCGAGCCCGCCGACCCCGACCACACGGCCTGCTACAAGGGCGGGGAACTGGACGGCATGCCCGCGGTGCTGCGCAAGGGCCGCGCCTGGTACGTCTCCACCCTCCCCGAGCCCGGGGCGCTGCGCGACCTGCTGGCGTCGGTCGCCGGGGGCGCGGGGGTCCGGCCGGTGCTCGACGGTCTGCCGGACCAGGTGGAGGCGGTACGCCGGGGGGAGCTGCTGTTCGTGCTCAACCACGGCCGTGAGCCGGTGACCGTCGAGGTGCCCGGCACCCACCACGACCTGCTGACCGGGACGGACGTCACCGACCGGGTCACGCTCGGCCGCTACGAGGCGGCGGTGCTCCGGCCATGACCGCCCCCACCCCCGTCCACGGCACCTGGGAACCGCACCCGGCCGACCGCTGGGAGGACGGCTTCCTCAGCGGCAACGGCCGGCACGGCGCCCTGGTCTACGGCGATCCGCACGCCGAGCGGGTCGTCGTCACGCACCACACCCTGCTGCGGCCCAACGGCAGGGACCCCCGCCCCCCGCAGCTCGCCGACGGGCTGCCGGCCCTCCAGGACCGCCTCCTGGCGGGCGACACGACCGCCGCCGAGGACTTCACGGACGGCCGCCCCCTGCAGTGGGTGCAGCCCTTCCACCCGGCCTTCCAGGTGCGACTGGGCGGGCCGCCGGGCGACCGGCGCGACTACCGCAGGGACGTCGACTACCCCACCGGCGTCGTGCGGGCCGGCTGCGCCGGCCGGACCAGCCGCGTGTTCGTCTCCCGCGCCGACGACGTGATCGTCCAGCAGGTCACCGGGCCCGGACTCACCCTCGACATCGACCTCGACCCCCGGCTGCCCGGCGCCCCCACCTCACTGGGCATCGGCCACGGAGCCGTCCTCACCCCCGAGGGCGCCCTGTTGAGCCTGCGCGTCCGCTACCCGGACAGCGACAAGGCCTGCACCGGCGTCAGCCACATCACCGTCACCGGCGGCACGACCACCCTGGTGCCGCCGGGCGTGCGCATCGAGGGCGCCCGGTCCGTGCTCATCCTGACGCGGGTGCACCGGCACACCGGCGAACTCGACGTGGTCGCCGAAGGCCGTGCCCTGCGCGACCTGCCCGGTGCCTACGACGAGCTCCTCGACCGTCACACCGCCTTGCACCGCACCGCCTACGAGCGCGTCACCCTCGACCTCGCCGCCGACCCCGCCGAACGGGCCCTGCCCGGCTCGGAGCTGCTGAAGCGGCCCCGCAGCGCGGCCCTGCTGGAGCGTCTCTTCGCCGCCGGGCGCTACCACCTGCTCTCCGCGAGCGGCCTCCTCCCGCCCCGCCTGACCGGCCTGTGGACCGGCGACTGGAACACCGCCTGGTCGGGCGCCTTCACCAACGACGCCAACCTCAACCTCCAGACCGCCTCGGCCGCTGCCGCCGCCCTCCCCGAGGTCACCGAGGCCCACGCGAACCTCGTCCACCGCCAGCTCCCCGACTGGCGCGACAACGCCCGCGCGGTCTTCGGCGCCCGGGGGGTCGTCGCCCCCGCGCACACCGACGGCGAGTCCGGGCACTCCTACCACTACAGCCGCGAGTACCCGCTGCACCTGTGGACCGCCGGTGCCGACTGGCTGCTCAAGCCGCTGGTCGACCACGACGAGACCCACGGCACCCGGGACCCGCGCACGGCCGCGGCCCTCGCCGACGTCGCGCTCTTCTACGAGGACTTCCTCACCAGGACGGACGACAACGGGCACCTCGTCGTCGTCCCCTCCTACTCACCCGAGAACCGGCCCGCCAATGCCGGATGGGGCACGATCAACGCCGCCATGGACCTCTCCGCGGCCCGCCACGCCCTGCGCACGGCCGCCGCCTACCACCCGGGCCCCGACGCCGACCGCTGGAACGCCCTGGCCGACCGGCTCCCGCCGCACCGGACCAACGAGGACGGGGCCCTGGCCGAATGGGCCTGGCCCGGCCTGAGGGACTCCTACGACCACCGTCACCTCAGCCACCTCTACGGCGTCTGGCCGCTCGACGAGATCACCCCCTACGACACTCCGGAACTCGCCGCCGCGGCCCACCGCGCCCTCGAACTGCGCGGCGCCGAGAACGACTCCGCGCACGGCCATCTGCACCACGCCCTCGTCGCGGCCCGGCTCCGGGACGCGGAGCGCGTCGCCCACGCCCTCGGCCAGGTCCTGGAGGGCGACTTCTTCCACGACTCCCTGATGAGCGCGCACTACCCGCACCGCGACGTCTACAACGCCGACGCCGCGCACACCCTGCCCGCCGTGCTGATCGAGATGCTCGTCCAGTCGACCCCCGACCGGCTGGTCCTGCTGCCCGCGCTGCCGGCCGCCTGCCCCGAGGGCGCCCTGCGCGGGGTGCGCACCCGCTTCGGGGCCGAACTGGACCTCACCTGGACGCGGGACGGCGCCACCGCCGTCATCCGGCCTGGCCGCACCCACCGCGTCGAACTGCGGACTTCCTCCGGCACGCGATCCCTCCCCCTGGTCGCCGGAGAAGACCACGTCGTCACCTTGAGGACGTGGTAGTTCCCCCCACCCCCCCACCCATGGAAGGGACACCATGGCATCACGCACCCTGAGCAGGGCCACCAAGGCCCTGCTGGCTCCCGCCCTGGCGCTCGGCGCCACCGTCGGCCTCGCCTCCGCCCCCGCCTCCGCCGCCGTCTGGAACTCCTGCGACCAGTGGGCCCGGACCAGCCTGAACGGCTACACGCTCTACAACAACATCTGGGGCGGCGGCGCCGGCAGCCAGTGCATCTGGGCCAACTCCGGTACCAACTGGGGCGTCTGGGCCAACCACCCCAACACCGGCGGCATCAAGTCCTACCCGAACCAGACGAAGGCGATCAACAAGTCGATCACCTCGCTGGGCTCGCTCTCCAGCAGCTACAACGTCAGCGTCCCGTCGTCCGGCGCGTACAACACCTCGTACGACATCTGGGACACCGACCACGACTACGAGATCATGCTCTGGGTCAACAAGACCGGACCCGTCGGCCCCATAGGCGCCTCGCAGGGCAGTGTCAGCCTCGGCGGCCACTCCTGGAACGTCTTCAAGGGCACCAACGGCGCCAACGAGGTGTTCTCGTTCATCCGCACCTCCAACTCCAGCTCCGGCACCGTGAACATCCTGCCGATCCTGAAGTGGATCAAGGACACCAAGCGGTGGATGGGCAACGAGACGATCGGTGACGTGCAGTTCGGCTACGAGGTCACCTCCTCGTCCGGCGGGCTGAACTTCACCACCAACAACCTGACGGTCAGCAGCAGCTGACCCGTCGCCGGGCCGGGGCCGGCCGTGCCGTCAGGCGCGGTCGACCCCGGCCCGCAGCGCGTCGTAGTCCGCGAAGGCCGACTGGACCTCGTCGCGGGTCAGACCGTAGCGGGACAGGTCGTAGGTGTGCTTGCGGGTGCCCTTGGGCCGGGCGACGGCCGCCGGGAGACGGGCCGCGTCGGCCTCGGTCCACCGGGCCCCGACGGCGGCGTAGAGCTTCGGGGCGCCGCTCGCGGGCTCGGAGCCGAGCCAGGAGTACGGAGCGTCCACCAACTGCCCCGTGGGGATCGCCGCCCGGGCCGCGAGCCCGCGTGCCATGGCACGGCTCAGCAGGCCCAGCCAGGTGGTGCCGATGCCGTGCGGGTCGACGGGCCGGGTGCTGACGGCCATGCCGTGCTCGATCAGGGAGCAGAAGGACGCCACCACGGTGACCGGATCGCGGTGGCACCACACGATCGTGGCGTCGGGGAAGACCCTCAGCAGCGCGTCCAGGTTCTCCAGGTGCATAGGGGACTTCAGCATCCAGCGCCGCCGCGGACGGCCGTACTGGAGCACCTGGTAGACCTGCTTGAGGTACCGGTAGTCGGCGGTGAAGTCCCGCGCGCGGTGCCACCGCTCGTACTCGGGGATGCGGGCCTGGGAGAACGGCATCAGCGCGTGCGGCAGCGCGAACGTGCACTCCTCGGGGCCCTCGGCGGCCATCGCGTGGATGTCGCGGAAGCGCGGTGCGAACAGGTCCGTGCCGCGCACCATCCGGCGCCCGGCCGCGATCGCCCTGCGCCGGTGCCGGGGCGGCAACTCCAGGTCGGGCGCGAGCAGTTCCCACAACAGGGGGGAGCGGTGCTCGTCGGAGACCGACAGCACGGAGTGAGTGACGGTGGTCGCGGTGCGGGGCAGCCCCACCACGAACACCGGCCTCTCGATCGGCTCCTCCTCGATCTCCGGGTGCTCGGCGATCAAGCGCAGCACGCGCGCCCGGTTGGCGAGGTGGCGCCGGACGTGCCCCTGAGCGGCCTGCCAGCCGACCGGGGTGAGGTGCTCGGCCTTCGCCCACCAGCCCAGCAACGCCCGGAAGTCGTCGACGAACTCCCGGTCGCCCGGCGCCTCCCCGGCTTCCACCACGATGCGGTCGAAGATCCGGCCGGGGTCCCGGCGGGAGCCGAAGGAGGGCCGCAGCGCCAGGCCGGCGAGGGTGAGGGCGAGCGGAGTCGAGGGCACGCGGAAAACCTACCTTCTGCAACTTCGAAGCGCTGGAGGGAAGTTCGCCGCACGGGCACGAGGGGATGGCCGGAAGACCTCCATCGATCCGGCCACCCCCTTCGACGCGGCTACTCCGCTACAGGCAGCCGCGCCCCGTCCCGCAGGAACAGCGGGATCCGGTCCAGCGGGGCGTCGACCGTCACGGCCCGGCCGCCCTCGTAGGTCTCACCCGTCCACGCGTCCGTCCACTCGGCCCCGGCCGGCAGGTACGCCGTCCGTGCCGTGGCACCGGCCGTCAGCACCGGGGCCACCAGCAGATCCGGGCCGAACAGGTAGGAGTCGTCGACCGACCAGGCCGCCGGGTCGTCCGGGAACTCCAGGAAGAGCGGCCGCATCACCGGCAGGCCCTCCTCGTGGGCCGCCCGCATGACGTCCAGCACATACGGCTTGAGCCGCTCCCGCAGCCGCAGGTACCGCTCCAGGATCGCCCCGGCCTCCTCGCCGTACGACCACACCTCGTTCGGGCCGCCGGTCATCTCCGGGCCGAGCGGCATGCCCGGGTCGCGGAAGCCGTGCAGGCGCATCAGCGGGGACAGCGCGCCGAACTGGAACCAGCGGACCATCACCTCCCGGTACGCCGGGTCGTCCGGGTCGCCGCCGTGGAAGCCGCCGATGTCGGTGTTCCACCACGGGATGCCCGACAGGGCCGTGTTGAGCCCGGCCGCGATCTGCCGGCGCAGGGTCGGGAAGTCCGTGCCGATGTCACCCGACCACAGGGCGGCGCCGTAGCGCTGGCTGCCCGCCCACGCCGAGCGGTTGAGGCTGACGATCTCATGCTCGCCGGTGGCGGCCAGGCCCTCGTAGAACGTACGGGCGTTCTCCGCCGGGTAAATGTTGCCGACCTCCAGGCCCGGGCCCGCCCAGTAGCGCAGGTTCTCCTGGAAGCCCGGCTTCAGCTCCGGTTCGCAGGCGTCCAGCCAGAACGCCGTGATGCCGTACGGGTCGAGGTAGTTCTCCTTCACCTTCGACCACACGAACTCCCGGGCCTCCGGGTTGGTCGCGTCGTAGAAGGCCACCTGGACGGTGGAGGCGACCTCCTTGTCGGGCCAGTCGGCGTGCGCCATCGGCCCGTACTGGGTGCCGATGAACCAGCCGCGCTGCTCCAGCACCGCGTGGTTCTCGCTCAGCGGCGACACCGACGGCCACACGCTCACCACCAGCTTGATGCCGAGTTCCTCCAGCTCACGCACCATCGCCGCCGGGTCCGGCCACTCGGCGGGGTCGAACTTCCAGTCGCCGAGGTGCGTCCAGTGGAAGAAGTCGCAGACGATCGCCGAGATGGGCAGACCGCGCCGCTTGTACTCCCGGGCCACCGCCAGCAGCTCGTCCTGGGTGCGGTAGCGCAGCTTGCACTGCCAGAAGCCCGCCGCCCACTCCGGCAGCATCGGGCTGCGGCCGGTCACCGCGCTGTAGCGGCGCTGGGCACCGGCCGGGTCGCCGGCCGTGATCCAGTAGTCGATCTGCCGTGCCGAGTCGGCGACCCACCGGGTGCCATTGTGCGCCAGCTCCACGCGGCCGATCGCCGGGTTGTTCCACAGCAGGGTGTAACCGCGGCTGGAGGTCAGCACCGGGATGCCGACCTCGGCGTTGCGCTGGACCAGGTCCAGCACCAGTCCCTTCTGGTCCAGGCGCCCGTGCTGGTGCTGGCCGAGGCCGTAGAGCTTCTCGTCGTCGTAGGCGGCGAAGCGCTGCTCCAGGCGGTGGTGGCCGTTGCCGACGGCCGTGTAGAGGCGGGAGCCGGGCCACCAGAAGTGCGCGCGGTCCTCGGCGAGGATCTCGGCGCCGTCCTCGGTGCGCAGGAAGCGGATCAGGCCCTCGGCGTTCACCTCGACGGTGAGCGCCCCGACGGTCAGCAGGCCCCGGCCGTCCTCGGTCTTCACCGTGGCCGCTGTCGCGGGGGCCTCGTCGAGCAGGGCCCCCGGCAGGCCGTCGAGGACCGGGCCGCCGAGCCGGGCACGCACCCGGACCGCGTCCGGACCCCACGGCTCGATCAGGACGGTCTCCTGGCGGCCGCTCCACTCCAGGGCGCCGTCCCGCTCGCGGAAGGTGCCGACGGTGGGGGAGGACTGCGCCAGGCTCACCTGGGGCTGGTTTTCGGCAGGCTGATTCACGTGGCGTGCTCCTGTGCTCCTGGAGGAGTGCAGACGGAGGTGTGCAGGCATGGCGGGGCCCCGGGAGGGGGCGGTGTTCGCGACGGCGGGGGGAAAGGGCGGGGCTACGACCGGCTCGGCGCCGGTCCCGTGCTCCCCCGGACCGTCAGCTCGGGCGCGATCAGCACGACCTCGTCGCTGCCGCGCCCCTCGAGTTTGGCGACCAGGTGGTCCACGGCGTGCCGGCCCATCTCCTGCGCGGGGATGGCGACCGACGTGAGCCGCACCGAGGCCTGCATCGCGACCTGGTCGGGGCAGATCGCGACCACGGACACGTCCTCGGGCACGGCCCGGCCCTGCTGCCGCAGCAGGGCGAGCAGCGGCTCGACCGCCGACTCGTTCTGCACGATGAGGCCCGAGGTGTCCGGGCGCTCGTCGAGGATCCGGGCGAGCGTCACGGCCATCGCGTCGTAGCCGCCCTCGCACGGCCGGTGCAGCAGCCGCACCCCCAGCTCCCGTGACCGGGACCTGAGCCCGTCGAGCGTGCGTTCGGCGAAGCCGGTGTGCCGCTCGTAGACGGCCGGAGCCTCCCCGATGACAGCGATGTCCTGGTGCCCCTGTTTGGCCAGGTGCTCCACGCACAGTGCACCGGTCGCCCGGAAGTCCAGGTCGACGCAGGTCAGGCCGGAGGTGTCGGCGGGCAGTCCGATCAGCACCGACGGCTGGTCGGTGGCGCGCAGCAACGGCAGCCGCTCGTCGTCCAGTTCGACGTCCATCAGGATCATTCCGTCGGCGAGCCCGCTGCCCGCCACGCGGCGCACCGCGTCGGGGCCCTCCTCACCGGTGAGCAGCAGCACGTCGTACCCGTGGGCGCGGGCGGAGGTCGCCACCGCGATGGCGATCTCCATCATCACGGGCACGTACATGTCCGTGCGCAGCGGGACCATCAGCGCGATGATGTTCGACTTGCTGCTCGCCAGGGCGCGGGCCCCGGCGTTCGGGTGGTACCCGAGCTCGCGGATGCTCTGCTCGACCCGCTCCCGGGTGTTCGCGGAGATGGACCGCTTGCCGCTGAGGACATAGCTCACCGTGCTCGCCGAGACTCCGGCGTGCTGGGCGACCTCGGCGAGGGTGACCATCCAGCTCTCCAAGCTTGTGTGAAGCGCTTCGACAGTGCGCGTTGCTGATACAGGTGGGGGAGGGTGGTTCGACACTAGCTCCAGCAGGAGTAGGTGTCCATAGGCTGTCGAAGCGCTTCGATGGCGATTTCGCGGAGCGCTCTCAAGGCCCGGGTCGCCGCCGGGACGGCATCTTGATGCAACACCGTCGTCGGGCGCGCGACAAGTGCCGGGGACACTCCGCCTCCTTCGGCTGAACGGACGCGCGAGGACTGGTGGGAGCGTCCGGATTCGGGTACCAACGATCCAGTAGCACTGGTCGGTAACGAAACGGTCCTCAAACTCCCTAGTTGCGGCGAGGTGCCCCTCATGTCCGCTTCCACCACTCCCTCTTCCCGTCCCGCCGTCACCGAGCGGGAGGCCCGCGAGGTGGCGGAGGCCGCCCGGGAACAGCACTGGCGCAAGCCCAGCTTCGCCAAGGAGCTGTTCCTCGGCCGCTTCCGGCTCGACCTCATCCACCCCCACCCCCTCCCGGACGACGAGGTGGCCCAGCGCGGTGAGGAGTTCCTCGCCAAGCTCCGCGACTTCGTCGAGACGAAGGTCGACGGGGCCCTGATCGAGCGCGAGGCCAGGATCCCCGACGAGGTGATCGACGGGCTGAAGGAGCTCGGCGCCTTCGGCATGAAGATCGACACCAAGTACGGCGGACTCGGCCTCGGCCAGGTGTACTACAACAAGGCGCTCGCCCTGGTCGGCTCCGCCAGTCCCGCGATCGGCGTGCTGCTCTCCGCGCACCAGTCGATCGGCGTGCCCCAGCCCCTGAAGCTGTTCGGCACCCAGGAGCAGCGCGAGCGCTTCCTGCCGCGCTGCGCCCGCACGGACATCAGCGCCTTCCTGCTCACCGAGCCCGACGTCGGCTCCGACCCGGCCCGCCTGGCCACGACGGCCGTGCCCGACGGCGATGAGTACGTCCTCGACGGCGTGAAGCTGTGGACCACCAACGGCGTGGTCGCCGACCTGCTGGTGGTCATGGCCCGGGTCCCGAAGTCCGAGGGCCACCGGGGCGGCATCACCGCCTTCGTGGTGGAGACGAACGCGCCGGGCGTCACCGTCGAGAACCGCAACGCCTTCATGGGCCTGCGCGGCATCGAGAACGGCGTCACCCGCTTCCACCAGGTCCGCGTCCCCGCCGCCAACCGCGTCGGCGAGGAGGGCCAGGGCCTGAAGATCGCCCTGACCACCCTCAACACCGGGCGGCTCTCCCTGCCCGCCTCCTGTGTCGCGGCCGGCAAGTGGTGCCTGAAGATCGCCCGGGAGTGGTCGGCGGCCCGCGAGCAGTGGGGCAAGCCCGTCGCGCACCACGAGGCGGTCGGCTCCAAGATCTCCTTCATCGCGGCCACCACCTTCGCCCTGGAGGCCGTGACGGACCTGGCCTCGCAGATGGCCGACGAGGACCGCAACGACATCCGCATCGAAGGCGCCCTCGCCAAGCTGTACGCCTCCGAGATGGCCTGGACGATGGCCGACGAGCTCGTCCAGATCCGTGGTGGTCGTGGCTTCGAGACGGCCGACTCCCTCCGGGCCCGCGGCGAACGCGCCGTCCCGGCCGAGCAGCTGCTGCGCGACCTGCGCATCAACCGCATCTTCGAGGGCTCCACCGAGATCATGCACCTGCTGATCGCACGCGAGGCCGTCGACGCCCACCTCTCCGTCGCCGGCGACTTGATCGACCCGGAGAAGTCCCTCGGCGACAAGGCCAGGGCGGGCGCGAACGCGGGCGTGTTCTACGCCAAGTGGCTCCCGAAGCTGGTCGCCGGACCCGGCCAGCTCCCCGCCTCCTACGGCGAGTTCAAACACGAGGTGGACCTCTCCGTCCATCTGCGCTACGTCGAGCGCACCGCCCGCAAACTCGCCCGCTCCACCTTCTACGCCATGTCCCGCTGGCAGGGCCGTATGGAGTCCAAGCAGGGCTTCCTCGGCCGGATCGTCGACATCGGCGCCGAGCTGTTCGCCATGAGCGCCTCCTGCGTCCGCGCCGAGCTGCTGCGCGGCCGGGGCGAGAACGGCCGCGAGGCCTACCAGCTCGCCGACGTCTTCTGCCGTCAGGCCCGCATCCGGATCGAGGAGCTCTTCACCCGCCTGTGGACCAACACCGACGACCTCGACCGCAAGGTCGTCAAGGGCGTCCTGTCCGGCACGTACGAGTGGCTGGAGCAGGGCATCGTCGACCCGTCGGGCGACGGCCCCTGGATCGCGGACGCGACACCGGGACCGAGCCGGAAGGAGAACGTCCACCGGCCGATCCGTTAGGCCCGGCCTTCCTGGGGGGCGTGCGCAAGGTGTGGCGCGCGCCCCTGGGAAGGGGATGCGCTGTCCTCACACACCCGCCTTACGGCAACAATGGAGCAATGAGCGACAGTCCAGCCCCCCTCGCCGACCCGCACCTCGTCCACGACCCCGTAGCGGGAGACGGTCCCAAGGACGTGGTGATCCTCGGCTCCACCGGGTCCATCGGCACCCAGGCCATCGACCTCGTGCTGCGCAACCCCGGCCGGTTCCGCGTCACCGGCCTCTCGGCCAACGGCGGCCGGGTCGCCCTCCTCGCCGAGCAGGCGCACCGGCTGCGGGTGCGGACGGTCGCCGTGGCCCGCGAGGACGTCGTACCGGCCCTGCGCGAGGCGCTCACCGCGCAGTACGGCCCCGGCGAGCCGCTCCCCGAGCTCCTCGCCGGCCCCGACGCGGCCACCCGGCTGGCGGCCTCCGACTGCCACACCGTCCTGAACGGCATCACCGGCTCCATCGGACTCGCCCCGACCCTGGCCGCCCTGGAGGCGGGCCGCACCCTCGCGCTCGCCAACAAGGAGTCGCTCATCGTGGGCGGCCCGCTGGTCAAGGCCCTCGCCAAGCCCGGGCAGATCATCCCGGTCGACTCCGAGCACGCCGCCCTCTTCCAGGCCCTGGCCGCCGGCACCCGGGCCGACGTCCGCAAACTCGTCGTCACCGCCTCTGGCGGCCCCTTCCGCGGCCGCACCAAGGCCGAGCTGGCGCACGTCACCGTCGAGGACGCCCTCGCCCACCCCACCTGGGCGATGGGCCCGGTCATCACGATCAACTCCGCGACCCTCGTCAACAAGGGCCTGGAGGTCATCGAGGCGCACCTCCTCTACGACATTCCCTTCGACCGCATTGAGGTGGTCGTGCATCCCCAGTCGTATGTCCACTCGATGGTTGAGTTCACGGATGGATCGACACTGGCCCAGGCGACCCCGCCCGACATGCGCGGGCCCATCGCCATCGGCCTCGGCTGGCCCGAGCGCGTCCCCGACGCGGCCCCCGCCTTCGACTGGAGCAAGGCTTCGACCTGGGAGTTCTTCCCGCTCGACAACGAGGCCTTCCCCTCGGTGAACCTCGCCCGGCACGTCGGCGAGCTCGCGGGCACCGCCCCGGCGGTGTTCAATGCGGCCAACGAGGAGTGCGTGGAGGCGTTCCGCCGCGGCGCACTGCCCTTCAACGGGATCATGGAGACCGTCACCCGGGTCGTCGAGGAGCACGGCACGCCGGGCACGGGAACCTCGCTCACCGTGTCGGACGTCCTCGAAGCGGAGACCTGGGCGCGGGCCCGGGCCCGGGAACTGGCGGCACAGACGGCGGAGGCCCGTGCATGACGACCCTGATGTTCATCCTCGGCATAGTCCTCTTCGCGGTCGGCCTGCTGTTCTCGATCGCGTGGCACGAGCTGGGACACCTGTCCACCGCCAAGCTCTTCGGCATCCGCGTGCCGCAGTACATGGTCGGCTTCGGCCCCACGCTCTTCTCGCGCAACAAGGGCGAGACGGAGTACGGCATCAAGGCCATCCCGTTCGGCGGCTACATCCGCATGATCGGCATGTTCCCGCCCGGCCCCGACGGCCGCATGGAGGCCCGCTCCACCTCCCCGTGGCGCGGCATGATCGAGGACGCCCGCACCGCCGCCTACGAGGAGCTCAAGCCGGGCGACGAGAACCGCATGTTCTACACGCGCGCCCCCTGGAAGCGCGTGATCGTGATGTTCGCGGGCCCCTTCATGAACCTGGTCCTGGCGGTGGCGCTGTTCCTCACCGTCCTGATGGGCTTCGGCATCACCCAGCAGACCACCACGGTCAGCTCGGTCTCCCAGTGCGTCATCGCGCAGAACGAGAACCGCGACAAGTGCCAGAAGGGCGACCCGGCCGCCCCGGCCGCCGCCGCCGGACTCAAGGCCGGCGACAAGATCGTCTCCTTCGACGGTGTGAAGACCGACGACTGGAACGAGCTCTCCGACCTCATCCGCGCCACCCCCGGCAAGGAGGTGCCGATCGTCGTCGACCGCAAGGGCCAGGACGTCACCCTGCACGCGAAGATCGCCACCAACCAGGTCGCCAAGAAGGACTCCAGCGGCCAGATCGTCGAGGGTCAGTACGTCTCCGCCGGCTTCCTCGGCTTCAGCGCCGCCACGGGCGTGGTCAAGCAGGACTTCGGCGAGTCCGTGACCTGGATGGGAGACCGGATCGGCGAGGCCGTCGACTCCCTCGCCGCGCTCCCCGGCAAGATCCCGGCCCTGTGGAACGCGGCCTTCGACGGCGCCCCGCGCGAGGCCGACTCCCCGATGGGCGTGGTGGGCGCCGCCCGGGTCGGCGGTGAGATCTTCACCCTCGACATTCCGCCCACCCAGCAGCTGGCCATGGCCCTGATGCTGGTCGCCGGCTTCAACCTCTCCCTGTTCCTGTTCAACATGCTCCCGCTGCTGCCGCTCGACGGCGGCCACATCGCGGGCGCGCTGTGGGAGTCGCTGCGCCGCAACACGGCGAAGGTGCTGCGCCGGCCGGACCCGGGCCCCTTCGACGTGGCGAAGCTCATGCCGGTCGCCTACGTCGTCGCCGGGATCTTCATCTGCTTCACGATCCTGGTTCTGATCGCGGACGTGGTCAACCCGGTGAAAATCTCCTAGCCATACGGTGTTCAGGGCGGCCCGGCACGCTTTTCCCCGGGCCGCCTCCCATCGGGTGGCACGGTGGGTGGGATGTGCCCGCGCCGAGGCATGTGCCGTAATCTCGAAGCTCGGAGCCCGCTGCTCACGGGACCGGACCTTGATCCACGACTTGGGGTTGCACAGCAGATGACTGCGATTTCTCTCGGCATGCCGTCCGTTCCGACCAAGCTCGCCGAGCGCCGCAAGAGCCGGCAGATCCAGGTCGGGTCCGTGGCCGTCGGCGGAGACGCCCCCGTCTCGGTGCAGTCGATGACCACGACGCGCACCTCGGACATCGGCGCCACGCTCCAGCAGATCGCCGAACTGACCGCCTCCGGCTGCCAGATCGTGCGCGTGGCCTGCCCGACCCAGGACGACGCGGACGCGTTGGCGACCATCGCCCGCAAGTCGCAGATCCCGGTGATCGCCGACATCCACTTCCAGCCGAAGTACGTCTTCGCGGCCATCGAGGCGGGCTGCGCGGCGGTCCGCGTCAACCCGGGCAACATCAAGCAGTTCGACGACAAGGTCAAGGAGATCGCCAAGGCGGCCCGCGACCACGGCACCCCGATCCGCATCGGCGTCAACGCCGGCTCCCTCGACCGGCGCCTGCTCCAGAAGTACGGCAAGGCGACCCCCGAGGCCCTGGTCGAGTCGGCCCTGTGGGAGGCGTCCCTCTTCGAGGAGCACGACTTCCGCGACATCAAGATCTCCGTCAAGCACAACGACCCGGTCATCATGATCGAGGCCTACAAGCAGCTCGCCGCCCAGTGCGACTACCCGCTGCACCTCGGCGTCACCGAGGCGGGACCGGCCTTCCAGGGCACCATCAAGTCCGCCGTGGCCTTCGGCGCCCTCCTCTCCCAGGGCATCGGCGACACGATCCGGGTGTCGCTGAGCGCGCCGCCCGCCGAGGAGGTCAAGGTCGGCCTCCAGATCCTGGAGTCCCTCAACCTCAAGGAGCGCGGTCTGGAGATCGTCTCCTGCCCCTCCTGCGGCCGCGCCCAGGTCGACGTCTACAAGCTGGCCGAAGAGGTCACCGCCGGCCTCACCGGCATGGACGTCCCGCTCCGGGTCGCCGTCATGGGCTGCGTGGTGAACGGACCCGGCGAGGCCCGCGAGGCCGACCTCGGCGTCGCCTCCGGCAATGGCAAGGGCCAGATCTTCGTCAAGGGCGAGGTCATCAAGACCGTCCCCGAGTCCAAGATCGTGGAGACCCTCATCGAGGAGGCCATGAAGCTGGCCGAGCAGATGGAGAAGGACGGCGTGGCCTCGGGCGAACCGTCGGTGGCGGTCGCGGGCTGAGCCCTTGGCATCGGCGGTTTCCCGGCGCCCCGTCTCTCAGGGGCGCGGGGAACCGCGCGCCCGGCCGCATCGGACCCGCACCCGCCGCCGAACCGTCCCCCACGGGCGGCCAGGCGTTGCCCCAAGCGGCGCAGCTATAGTGCGGAGACCAGCAACCCCAGTTCGTGAGGCCCGCACGTGTTGACCCAGACCACCTCACGGGTCCTCGAACCGAGCGACCTGGACGCCGCCCTCGCGGTCCTCGACCGCGAGCCGGTCGTGAACGCCTTCGTCACGTCCCGCGTGCAGATCGCCGGACTCGACCCGTGGCGGCTCGGCGGCGAGATGTGGGGCTGGTACGAGGACGGCACGCTGACCTCCCTCTGCTATGCCGGCGCCAACCTGGTCCCGATCTGCGCCGGTCCGCGCGCCGTTCGCGCCTTCGCCGACCGCGCCCGCCGGGCCGGGCGCCGCTGCTCCTCCATCGTCGGCCCCTCCGGCGCCACCTCCGACCTGTGGCGGCTGCTGGAACCCCACTGGGGACCGGCCCGCGAGGTCCGCCGCCACCAGCCGCTCATGGTCACCGACCGGCTCCCGGCCGACCTCACCCCGGACCCCTACGTCCGTCGCGTCCGCAAGGACGAGATGGAAACGATCATGCCGGCCTGCGTCGCCATGTTCACCGAGGAGGTCGGCGTCTCCCCGCTGGCCGGCGACGGCGGCCTGCTCTACCAGGCCCGCGTCGCCGAACTCGTCGGCTCGGGCCGCGCCTTCGCCCGCTTCGACTCCGACGGCAAGGTCGTCTTCAAGGCCGAGATCGGCGCCGCGACCGACCGCGCCTGCCAGATCCAGGGCGTGTGGGTGGCCCCCGAGTACCGGGGCACCGGCCTGGCCGCCCCCGGCATGGCGGCCGTACTGCGCTACGCCCTGGCCGACGTCGCCCCCGTCGTCAGCCTCTACGTCAACGACTTCAACACCGCGGCCCGGCGCGCCTATACGAGGGTCGGCTTCCGGGAGGTCGGCGCCTTCATGAGCGTCCTGTTCTGAATCACCCCCCTGTAGGCTCCCCGCCATGGACCTGGTGATCGGCCCCCTCGACCTCTCCGCCCACGTCGACGAGGCGCTGGCAGTCCAAGCCGTGGCCTTCGGTCTCGGCCCCGACGAAGTCGCCGTCCGCCGCCAGATCGTCCTCCGCCACATGACCTACCCCGGCGCCCGCGCCCTCGGCGCCACGGCCGGCGGCGACCTGGTCGGATTCGTCTACGGCATGCCCAACGACCGCACCCACTGGTGGTCCACCGTCGTCGAGCCCTACCTGCGCGACCGGCACAACGACCACTGGCTCGACGACTCCTTCGTGATCACCGAACTGCACGTCCACCCCGCGTACCAGAACCGCGGAGTCGGACGCTCCCTGATCACCACCATCACCGACGGCGCCGCCGAACCCCGCTCGATCCTCTCCGCGATCGACACCGACAGCCCCGCCCGCGCCCTCTACCGCTCCCTCGGCTACCAGGACCTGGCCCGCCAGGTCCTCTTCCCCAGCGCGCCGAAGCCGTACGCCGTGATGGGCGCCCCCCTGCCGCTGCGCCGCCGTTAACCGATTTCCACCGCCGCGCACCCCCCGGCTAACCTCCTGCCATCACCTTCCCCCGCTCCCGGGCCCGCCCGGGCGGGGGGATCCCCAGCAGCAGGAGCAGAGGAACCATGGCGAACGTACCGGTCCAGCGCATGTCCCAGTTGTTGGCGAAGACGTTGCGCGACGACCCGGCCGACGCCGAGGTCCTCAGCCACAAGCTCCTCGTCCGCGCCGGCTACGTGCGCCGCACCGCCGCCGGCATCTGGAGCTGGCTGCCCCTCGGCAAGAAGGTGCTGGCCAACGTCGAGCGGATCGTCCGCGAGGAGATGGACGCCGTCGGCGCCCAGGAGGTCCTGCTCCCCGCGATCCTGCCGCGCGAGCCCTATGAGGCCACCGGCCGCTGGGAGGAGTACGGCCCCGAGCTGTTCCGCCTCCAGGACCGCAAGGGCGGCGACTACCTCCTCGGCCCCACCCACGAGGAGATCTTCACCCTCCTGGTGAAGGACCAGGCGTCCTCCTACAAGGACCTGCCGGTCATCCTCTACCAGATCCAGAACAAGTACCGCGACGAGGCCCGCCCCCGGGCCGGCATCCTGCGCGGCCGCGAGTTCCTGATGAAGGACTCCTACTCCTTCGACACCGAGGACGAGGGCCTCGCCAAGTCCTACGCCCTGCACCGCGAGGCCTACCAGAAGATCTTCGCGCGTCTCGGCCTCGACTACCGCATCTGCGCCGCCACCGCCGGCGCCATGGGCGGCTCCAAGTCCGAGGAGTTCCTCGCCCCCGCCGAGGCCGGCGAGGACACCTTCGCCGACTGCCCGAACTGCGACTTCGCCGCCAACACCGAGGCGATCACGTACGAGCTGAAGCCCGTCGACGCCGCGGACGTGCCCGCCGCCGAGGACATCCCCACCCCCGACACCCCGACCATCGAGACCCTCGCCGCCTCCCTCAACGTCCCGGCCTCGGACACCCTGAAGAACCTCCTGGTGAAGGTCGACGGCGAGATCGTCGCCGTCGGCGTCCCCGGGGACCGCGAAGTCGACATGGACAAGGTCGAGGCGCACTTCGCCCCGGCCACCGTCGAGCTGGTCACCGAGACGGACTTCGCGGCCCGCCCCGATCTGGTCCGCGGCTACGTCGGACCGCAGGGCCTGGACAAGGTCACCTACATCGCCGACCCGCGCGTCGCCCCGGGCACGTCCTGGATCACCGGCGCCAACAAGGCCGGCACCCACGCCAAGAACGTCGTCGCGGGCCGTGACTTCGAGGTCGACGCCTACGTCGACGTCGTCGTCGTGCAGGAGGGCGACCCCTGCCCCAAGTGCGGCACGGGCCTCGTCCTGGACCGCGCCATCGAGATCGGCCACATCTTCCAGCTGGGCCGCAAGTACGCCGACGCCCTCAAGCTCGACGTCCTCGGCCAGAACGGCAAGCCGGTCCGCGTCACCATGGGCTCCTACGGCATCGGCGTCTCCCGCGCGGTGGCCGCCCTGGCCGAGCAGACCGCCGACGACAAGGGCCTGTGCTGGCCCGCCGAGGTCGCCCCGGCCGACGTCCACGTGGTCGCCGCCGGCAAGGCCCTGCAGACCGAGCTGGCCCTCGACATCTCCGGGAAGCTGGCCGCGGCCGGTGTCCGCGTCCTGGTCGACGACCGCCCCGGTGTCTCCCCGGGCGTCAAGTTCACGGACTCCGAGCTGATCGGCGTACCGCAGATCCTCGTGGCGGGCCGCCGCGCCGCCGAAGGCGTGGTCGAGCTGAAGGACCGCCGTACCGGCGAGCGTGAGGAGCTGACGGTCGAGGAGGCCGTCGCCCGCCTCACGGCGTAGCACCGAGAGCGCCGGGCGGCCGAACCCCTTCGGTCCGCCCGGCGCCCTACAGCCACCCGGCGAACTCCAGGAGCAGTTCCGCGTCCCGGGGGCGTCCGACCCGGCCGGCCCGCACCCCCGACTCCACGGCCCGGAACAGGGTCCAGCCCCGCAGCCGGTCCTGGTCGACGTCCAGGGACTCGGCCAGCCGCTTCACCCGCCGCCGGGTCGTGGCCGCGCCGGACGGCTGGGCGATCAGGTCCTCGACCCGGTCCCGGACCAGCCGGGCCAGATCGAACGCGCACTCCCCGACCACCGGGTCGGGCCCCACGGCCAGCCACGGCGTCCGCGTCCCGGCGAGGACCTTGCTCTGCCGGAACGTGCCGTGCAGCAACCGGTGTTCGGGCGGCGAGGCCAGCAGCTCCTCGCGCGCCGCGAGGGCCAGGTCGACCAGCGGGGCCACCTCGGGCTCGGCCCGCGCCCGCGCCCGCATCGCCTCGGCCTGCCTGCCGGTCCGCTCGGCCACGGTCTCGAAGGGGAACTCCGCGGGCGGTTCGACCCACAGCCGCCGCAGCGTCCCCGCCGCCTCCAGCAGGGCCTTCGCCTCCGGCAGCGACCGCACCGAGACATCCGGATGCAGCCGCTCCAGCAACAGGACGCCCTCCGTCGAGAAGGGTTCGAGCAGCTGCACGGCACCCCGCCCGGCCCACTGCGCGAGCGCGGCCCGCTCCGCCTCCGGACGGGCCCGGCCCGGCGCCAGCTTGAGCACGGCCGGTGTCCCGTCCGCCGCACGCACCAGCACGACCAGGCTGCTGCGCCCGCCGGGCACCTGCACCCGCTCCACGGTCAACTCGCGTAGCGCGACGGCACTCCGCACCGCCTCGGGCAGTTTCTCCAGCCAGTCGTCACCGTCGGGCGCGGTCTCCCTGAGCGCCCTGACCAGGCGCTCAGGCGGTTCGACAACCATGCGCGAGTCGTTCCCTTCGTGCTGTGCGCGGTGCGTGCCCCGCGCGGGTCACGCCGTCGGCGCCGCCGAGGGCGGGGCCGTGCCGGCCCGCTCGGCGAGCCCAGGGAAGGCTACGCTCCCGCCGCGCCAGCGCACGGCTCGCACCGCCGCCTCCCGCAGCGCCTCGGCGGCCAGGGCCCGTCGCCCGCCGGCCGCCGCGCGCACCAGGTCGGCGTAGACCCCGGCCACCCGGTCCTCCAGCTCGGCGGCGAACCGTACGGCCGCCGCCGCGTCCGGGACGGCGAACGGCAGCGCGTACCCGGCGGACGCGGCCACCGGCCGGCCCCCCAGGTCCTTCACCTCACGCACCAGGGCGTCCCGGCGCGCCCGGTGTGCGTCATAGGCAGCGACGGCCTCGGCGCGCTGGCCGTCGCCGATCTTCCCGCCGACGACGCCGTAGCCGTACACCGCCGCGTGCTCGGCCGCCAGAGCCGCCTGGAGGGCCCTGAGCTCCCGTTCCTTCGCCTCGCTCACGTGTCGCCCTCCGTCAGCAGGAACACGTGCGCCGCCCCGGCCGCGGCCACCGACGCCAGCAGCCGCGCCAGCTCACCCGGCACCGCGCCCAGCGCCTTGGTCCGCCGGTCCGCGAGCTCCCGCTCCGCGGCGGCGAGCCCGGCGAGGGCCTCCTTGTCGTTGCCCGGCACGGCAGCGGACGGGGACGGCGAGGCCGAAGCGGACGCCGAGGGCGACGCGGCAGCGGACGCCGGGGGCGACGCCTCGCGGCCACCTCCGAACGCCCGGGCATGCCGTACGACCTCCTCGCGCAGCGGCCGCAGCCGCCCCGCGAGCCCCGGCCGGGCGGCCATCACCGCGTCATACCGCTCCACCAGGCCCTCGCTGTCGCGGGCCGCACGCGCGCGGGCCCGGTCGGCGGCCGACGCGGCGGCCGGGCCACCGGATTCCCCGCCGGTGCAGCCCGACAGGGCGAGGGCCGCCGGGGCGACCGCGAGCAGGCTCCTTCTGCGCGGCCCCGAGCGGGCACGCGGCGATGGGGGGAACGGCACGTCAGACGTCCTCGGGGCTCGTGTCGAGAAACATTCGAGAAACATTCGAGAAAGAAGGGACTGTGAGGGCTGCACGCCCGTGATCACGGTACCCGGGCCCTTGCCCGGCATCACTCAGCGGCACCGTTCGTGACCGGGTGGACGGCAACACTCCCTGCGACCGGATACCCTTTGACCAGACACGCGACCCATCCCACAACAGCACACGCGGCCGAGGAGTCACCCGGATGAGCACCACCCAGAGCGAGAGGCTGCGAGAGCTACTGGAGCCGCTCGTCACCTCCCAGGGCCTGGATCTCGAAGAGATCGAGGTGGACTCCGTCGGACGCAAGCGTGTGCTGCGCGTGGTGGTCGACTCTGACACGGGCGCCGACCTGGACCAGATCGCCGATGTGAGCCGCGCGCTCTCGGCGAAGCTCGACGAGACGGACGCGATGGGCGAGGGCGAGTACACCCTCGAGGTCGGCACCCCGGGCGCCGAGCGCCCCCTCACCGAGCACCGCCACTACGTGCGCGCCACGGGCCGGCTGGCGAAGTTCCAGCTGGCCGAGGGCGGCGAGCTGGTCGCCAGGATCCTGAAGGTCGACGACGAGGGTGTCGACACCGAGGTGCCCGGCGTGAAGGGCCGCAAGCCCACCGCGCGCAGACTCGCCTTCGACGACATCGTCCGGGCGCGTGTCCAGGTCGAGTTCAGCCGCAAGGACAACAAGAAGGAAGAGGAGGCGTAGCCGTGGACATCGACATGAGCGCCCTGCGGGGCTTGGTTCGGGAGAAGGAGATCTCCTTCCCCTTGCTGGTCGAGGCGATCGAGTCGGCCCTCCTCATCGCCTACCACCGCACCGAGGGAAGCCGCCGTCACGCGCGCGTGGAGCTCAACCGGGAGACCGGCCATGTGACCGTGTGGGCGAAGGAGGACCCCGACGACCTCGAGGAGGGCCAGGAGGCCCGCGAGTTCGACGACACCCCGTCCGGTTTCGGCCGTATCGCCGCCACCACGGCCAAGCAGGTCATCCTGCAGCGCCTGCGCGACGCCGAGGACGACGCGACGCTCGGCGAGTACGCCGGCCGTGAGGGCGACATCGTCACCGGTGTGGTCCAGCAGGGCCGCGACCCGAAGAACGTGCTCGTCGACATCGGCAAGCTCGAGGCCATCCTGCCGGTGCAGGAGCAGGTGCCGGGGGAGAGCTACCAGCACGGCATGCGGCTGCGCAGCTACGTGGTCCGGGTGGCCAAGGGCGTCCGCGGCCCGTCCGTGACGCTGTCGCGCACGCACCCCAACCTGGTGAAGAAGCTCTTCGCCCTGGAGGTGCCCGAGATCGCCGACGGGTCGGTGGAGATCGCCGCGATCGCCCGTGAGGCCGGTCACCGCACGAAGATCGCCGTGCGGTCCACCCGCTCCGGCCTGAACGCCAAGGGCGCCTGCATCGGCCCCATGGGCGGCCGCGTGCGCAACGTCATGGCCGAGCTCAACGGTGAGAAGATCGACATCGTGGACTGGTCGGACGACCCGGCCGACATGGTGGCGAACGCGCTGTCCCCGGCCCGGGTCTCCAAGGTGGAGATCGTGGACATGGCGACCCGGTCCGCCCGGGTGACCGTGCCCGACTACCAGCTGTCCCTGGCCATCGGCAAGGAGGGGCAGAACGCCCGCCTCGCCGCCCGGCTGACCGGCTGGCGGATCGACATCCGCCCGGACACCGAACCGGCCGGGAACGGATCCGAGGAATAGATCCAAGCCGCGGGCCGTTCAGATCACGACAGGTTCATGCGCGCCAACTGTTCGAATCCTGCCCCAAAGGGGTGAGGCGCGCACGGGGAGGTAGACTTAACTGTGTCTGGCCGGACGCGCGACCGAGCATGCCCTGAACGCACGTGTGTGGGGTGCCGGGAGCGAGCGGCCAAGGCCGGGCTGCTGCGGATCGTGGCGATCGAGGACGCATGTGTCCCTGATCCACGCGGTACGCTGCCCGGCCGGGGTGCGTACGTTCACCCCGCACCGGTCTGTCTCGACCAGGCGGTACGCCGCCGGGCGTTCCCGCGGGCACTGCGCGTCCCGGGACCGCTCGACACAAAGGCGTTGCGCCGATACGTCGAGCAGACGACAGTTGCCGAGCAGGCAACACGGTAAGACGTGCCGTACGGAACCCCGTGCGGCTAGGTACCTCGCGAGTCGAAAGCAGGTCGAGATTGCGATGAGCACTCGATGAGTACGCGATGAGTACGCCCATGAACTAGCGACGGTCCGGACGCAACCCGGACCTCAAAGGAGCGAAGTGGCTAAGGTCCGGGTCTACGAACTCGCCAAGGAGTTCGGTGTCGAGAGCAAGGTCGTCATGGCCAAGCTCCAGGAACTCGGTGAATTCGTCCGTTCGGCGTCTTCGACGATCGAAGCGCCTGTTGTACGCAAGCTGACGGACGCCCTCCAGCAGGGCAGTGGCGGCGGCAAGTCCGCCCCCGCCCGCAAGGCTGCCCCGGCGAAGCCGGGCGCCCCCTCTCCCGCGCAGGCCGCCCGTCCGGCCGCCCCGCGCCCGCCGGCCCCCAAGCCGGCCGCCGCCGAGAAGCCCGCGGCTCCCGCCGCGCCGGCTGCTCCCGGCCCCCGTCCCACCCCGGGCCCGAAGCCCGCGCCGCGGCCCGCCCCGGCGTCCCCGGCTCCGACGACGCCCGAGTTCACCGCGCCCCCGTCGGCTCCCGCCGCACCGGCCTCGCAGGGCCAGGGCCAGGGCCAGGGCTCCGGCACGCGTCCGGGCGCCCCGCGTCCGGCCGGCCAGGCGCCGCGTCCGGGTGCCCCGCGTCCGGGTGGTTCCGGCCAGGGCGGCCAGGGCCGTGGTGACCGCGGCGACCGTCCCGGCGCTCCGCGTCCGGGTGGCGGCGCCCCGCGTCCCGGCGCCCGTCCGGCGGGTCCCCGTCCGGGCAACAACCCCTTCACCTCCGGCGGCTCCACCGGCATGGCGCGCCCGCAGGCGCCCCGTCCCGGCGGTGCCCCGCGTCCCGGCGGTCCCGGTGCGCCCGGTGGCGCCCCGCGTCCGCAGGGCCAGGGCCAGGGCGGTCCCCGTCCGCAGGGTGCCGGCGGCGGTCCTCGTCCGCAGGCTCCGGGCGGCGCGCGTCCGACCCCGGGCGGCATGCCCCGCCCGCAGGGTGGCGGCCCCCGTCCCGGCGGCGGTCCCGGCGGTCCCCGTCCGAACCCCGGCATGATGCCGCAGCGTCCGGCTGCCGGCCCGCGTCCCGGCGGCGGTGGCCCCGGTGGCCGCGGTCCCGGTGGCGGCGGTCGTCCCGGTGGCGGCGGCGGTCGCCCGGGTGGCGGCGGCTTCGCCGGCCGTCCCGGTGGCGGCGGTGGCGGTTTCGCCGGTCGTCCGGGTGGTCCCGGTGGCGGTGGCGGCGGTTTCGCCGGTCGTCCCGGTGGTCCCGGTGGCGGTGGCCGTCCCGGCTTCGGTGGCCGTCCCGGTGGTCCCGGTGGCCGTGGTGGCACGCAGGGTGCCTTCGGCCGTCCCGGTGGTCCCGCGCGTCGTGGCCGCAAGTCGAAGCGGCAGAGGCGCCAGGAGTACGAGGCCATGCAGGCCCCGTCGGTCGGCGGTGTGATGCTGCCTCGCGGCAACGGCGAGACCGTTCGCCTGTCGCGCGGTGCCTCGCTCACCGACTTCGCCGAGAAGATCAACGCCAACCCGGCGTCGCTCGTCGCGGTCATGATGAACCTCGGCGAGATGGTCACGGCCACGCAGTCCGTCTCCGACGAGACGCTGCAGCTCCTCGCCGACGAGATGAACTACACGGTTCAGATCGTCAGCCCCGAGGAGGAGGACCGCGAGCTCCTCGAGTCGTTCGACATCGAGTTCGGCGAGGACGAGGGCGACGAGGAGGACCTGATGGTCCGCCCGCCGGTCGTCACCGTCATGGGTCACGTCGACCACGGTAAGACCCGGCTCCTCGACGCCATCCGCAAGACGAACGTCATCGCGGGCGAGGCCGGCGGCATCACCCAGCACATCGGTGCCTACCAGGTCGCGACCGAGGTCAACGACGAAGAGCGCAAGATCACCTTCATCGACACCCCGGGTCACGAGGCGTTCACCGCCATGCGTGCCCGTGGTGCGCGGTCGACGGACATCGCGATCCTGGTCGTCGCGGCCAACGACGGCGTCATGCCGCAGACGGTCGAGGCGCTCAACCACGCCAAGGCCGCCGAGGTCCCGATCGTCGTCGCGGTCAACAAGATCGACGTCGAGGGCGCCGACCCGACCAAGGTGCGCGGTCAGCTGACCGAGTACGGCCTGGTGGCCGAGGAGTACGGCGGCGACACCATGTTCGTCGACATCTCCGCCAAGCAGGGTCTGCACATCGACTCCCTGCTGGAGGCCGTGATCCTGACGGCCGACGCCTCGCTCGACCTGCGGGCCAACCCGAACCAGGACGCGCAGGGCATCTCGATCGAGTCCCGCCTCGACCGCGGCCGCGGTGCCGTCTCGACGGTCCTCGTCCAGCGCGGCACCCTGCGGGTCGGCGACACCATGGTGGTCGGCGACGCGTACGGCCGCGTCCGGGCGATGCACGACGACAACGGCAACAGCGTCGCCGAGGCCGGTCCCTCGACGCCGGTGCAGGTCCTGGGCCTCACCAACGTCCCGGGTGCGGGCGACAACTTCCTGGTGGTCGACGAGGACCGTACGGCCCGTCAGATCGCCGAGAAGCGCGCCGCCCGTGAGCGCAACGCCGCGTTCGCCAAGCGCACGCGCCGTGTCTCCCTCGAGGACCTGGACAAGGTGCTCAAGGCCGGCGAGATCCAGCAGCTCAACCTCATCATCAAGGGTGACGCTTCCGGATCCGTCGAGGCGCTCGAGTCCTCGCTGCTCCAGCTGGACGTCGGCGAAGAGGTCGACATCCGCGTCCTGCACCGTGGTGTCGGTGCGGTCACGGAGTCCGACATCGACCTGGCCATGGGCTCCGACGCCATCGTCATCGGCTTCAACGTGCGCGCCGCCGGGCGTGCGCAGCAGATGGCCGAGCGCGAGGGTGTCGACGTCCGGTACTACTCGGTCATCTACCAGGCGATCGAGGAGATCGAGGCGGCCCTCAAGGGCATGCTCAAGCCGGAGTACGAAGAGGTCGAGCTCGGTACGGCGGAGATCCGCGAGGTCTTCAAGTCGTCCAAGCTGGGCAACATCGCGGGTGTTCTCATCCGCTCCGGCGAGGTCAAGCGCAACACCAAGGCGCGCCTCATCCGCGACGGCAAGGTGGTCGCGGAGAACCTCAACATCGAGGGTCTGCGTCGCTTCAAGGACGACGTCACCGAGATCCGCGAAGGGTTCGAGGGCGGTATCAACCTCGGCAACTTCAACGACATCAAGGTCGACGACGTCATCGCGACGTACGAGATGCGCGAGAAGCCGCGCGTCTGACCTGAGTCACGATCGGGGCCGGTCGGCGGGACTTATTCCGTCGATCGGCCCCGGCCGTTGCGTGTACGGTTCCCGTATCGGCGTCCAAGCGCGGCGCCCGTACCCCGAACCGGCGGGACATCCGGATCACACATGTATGTGGGGACTCTGTCCTTCGATCTGCTCCTCGGCGACGTCCACTCGCTGAAGGAGAAACGCTCTCTCGTCCGTCCGATCGTGGCCGAACTCCAGCGCAAGTACGGCGTGAGCGCGGCGGAGACGGGCAACCAGGACCTCCACCGCAGGGCCGAGATCGGGCTCGCCGTGGTCAGCGGGGAGGCGGGACACCTCACCGACGTACTGGACCGCTGCGAGCGGCTGGTCGCGGCACGGCCCGAAGTCGAACTGCTCTCGGTTCGACGCAGGCTCCACAGCGACGAAGACTGAAGCAACAAGAAAGCACTTAAGGAGACGGACCAGTGGCCGACAACGCGCGCGCCAAGAGGCTGGCGGACCTCATCCGAGAGGTGGTGGCCCAGAAGCTGCAGCGCGGGATCAAGGACCCGCGGCTCGGCTCGCACGTCACCATCACGGACACCCGTGTCACGGGTGACCTGCGGGAGGCGACCGTCTTCTACACGGTGTACGGGGACGACGAGGAGCGCGCGGCGGCCGCCGCCGGCCTGGAGAGCGCCAAGGGCATCCTGCGCTCCGAGGTGGGCCGCGCCGCGGGGGTGAAGTTCACGCCGACCCTGGCCTTCGTCATGGACGCCCTCCCGGACAACGCGCGCGCCATCGAGGACCTCCTCGACAAGGCGCGGCAGTCCGACGAGAAGGTGCGCGAGGCCTCCGCGGGCGCGAAGTACGCCGGCGACGCCGACCCGTACCGCAAGCCCGAGGACGACGAGACGGACGACACCGCCGAATGACCCAGAAGCACACCACGCCCGACGGCCTTGTCATCGTCGACAAGCCGTCGGGCTTCACTTCGCACGACGTCGTCGCCAAGATGCGCGGCATCGCCCGGACGCGACGCGTCGGGCACGCCGGCACGCTCGACCCGATGGCGACGGGCGTCCTCGTCCTCGGCGTCGAGAGGGCCACCAAGCTCCTCGGCCACCTCGCGCTGACCGAGAAGGAGTACCTGGGCACCATCCGGCTCGGCCAGAACACCCTCACGGACGACGCCGAGGGGGACATCACCTCCACCACGGACGCCTCCCAGGTCACCCGGGACGCGATCGACGCCGGGGTCGCCAAGCTGACCGGCGACATCATGCAGGTGCCGTCCAAGGTCAGCGCCATCAAGATCAACGGCGTGCGGTCCTACAAGCGGGCCCGGGACGGCGAGGAGTTCGACATCCCGGCCCGGCCCGTGACCGTCTCCTCGTTCGGCGTGTACGACGTCCGGGAGGCCGTCGCCGAGGACGGCACGGCCGTGCTCGACCTGGTCGTGTCGGTCGTCTGCTCCTCCGGCACCTACATCCGGGCCCTGGCCCGCGACCTGGGAGCCGACCTCGGGGTCGGCGGTCACCTCACCGCCCTGCGCCGCACCCGCGTCGGCCCCTACAAGCTGGACGCGGCCCGCACGCTCGACCAGCTCCAGCAGGAACTGACCGTGATGCCGATCGCCGAGGCCGCCGCGGCCGCGTTCCGCCGCTGGGACGTCGACGCCCGACGGGCCAAGCTGCTCACCAACGGCGTGCGGCTCGAGATGCCCGAGACCTACGCGGGCGCCGGTCCCGTCGCCGTCTTCGACCCGGAGGGGCGCTTCCTCGCCCTCGTCGAGGAGCAGCGGGGCAAGGCCAAGAGCCTGGCCGTCTTCGTCTGACGCGGACACGGGGGGCCGGCGGTCCGTCCGTGGAGCGGCGGCCACGGAGTACCTCCACTTCCGCCGCTCCACGGTCCCCCCTCGGTTCCCCCACCCCTAGGGTGTATCCCGCCGCCCCCGTTCCTTCACCCGTCCGTGCGGGCGCTCGGAGTGAACCGGGGGAGCGGAAGGGGGCGCTTTCGCCGAGCGATCTGTCCCGCTGATCATCACGCCCCTACTGTCGAACACAAGGGCACGGGTGTACGGCGGGGAGGCTCGACGATGGCGTCGCGGAACCGGTCCCGGGCGGCGGACGACAGCCCACGAGGCTCCCAGGACCGCCCCGGACCAGCGGGACACGAGGACGGGGCGATCCCCGGGGACGCCCTCGTCCGCATCCACGATCCGGCCGGCCGCCCCCGCGGCACCGGCTTCCTGGCCGACCACCACGGCACGCTGATCACCAGCCACGAGGCCGTCGAGGGCCTGCCCCGGCTCGTCCTGTACGGCGCGGGGGACCGTCGCCGGGAGGTGTCCGCCGACGCGGTCACCCCGCTGCCCGCACTGAACCTCGCCCTGGTGCGCACCGAGGGCCTCGGCGTGCCGCCGCTGCCCGTCACCGTGCGGGACGGCGCGCGGACGGGCGCCTATGTGCGGATCCCCGCCGGAGGCTGGCGCGAGGCCCGGGTGCTGGGCCCGGCCGCCGTGACGTACGCGGCCACGGACCGCTCCCACCGCCTCGAGGCGCTGGAGCTGGCGGTCGGCACGGCGGGACGGGACGCGCTGCGGCCGGGCGGCGGAGCGGCCGGGGGGCCCGTGCTCGACGCGCGGACCGGTGCCGTCGTCGCGGTCCTCGGCACCGCCCTCAGCTCCGACCACCGCGACGTCGGGTTCGCCGTACCGCTGCGCGCCCGGATCCCCGGCGCGGGAGGCCCGCTCGCCGAACTGCTCGCGGAGAACGCGGCGACGGTCCCCGCTCACGGGGCCGATCTGAACCTGGCCGGGGTGCTGGAGCTGGCCGGCACCTCGGTGGGTCTGGACGGCCCGCCCGGCGGGACCGGTGTCCCGGAGCCGGTCGAACGAGCGGAAGCGGCCGCCCGGTTGGACGCCTTCCCGGCCGGCCCGGCGGCCGTCCTCGGCCTCGTCGGGGCACCGGGCAGCGGCCGTACGACGGAACTCGCGGCGCTCGCCGAGCGCCGCGGCCGCGGCGGGCAGCCCACGCTGTGGCTGCGCGGCTGCGAGCTGCGCGACGACGACACCTCGGTGGCGGACGCGGTCCGCCGGGCGCTGACCCGGGCCGCCCCCGTCGTGGCCGCCGCCCGGGCCCCGCACCCGCCCTCCCCGCCGGTCCCGGCCGACCCGGCGGACACCACGCCCGAGCGCCTGGCCCGCCTCACCGGTTCGCTCGGCCGGCCCCTGCTGCTCCTCCTGGACGGCCCCGAGGAGATGCCCCCCGCAGTGGCCCGGCGGCTGTCCGTCTGGGCGGAGGAGACCGTGCGGTGGCTGCGGGAGACGGGAGCGCGGCTGGTCGTGGCCTGCCGTCCGGAGTACTGGGAGGAGCTGTCGGACCCGCTGCGCCGCCCCGCGTGCGTACGACTGGGCGATCTCACCGAGGACGAGGCCCGCGAGGCCCGGCTGCGGTACGGCATCGCCGAGGGCGCCCTCACCGGCCCCGGCGCCCGGCACCCCCTGACCCTCCGGCTGCTCGCCGAGATCCGGGACGGGCTGGACGGCCCCGCCGAGCGCCCCGTCCTGGTCACGGCCCCGCTCGACCGGGACGACGTCTTCGCCGCCTACCTGGACCTGATGTGCCTGCGCATCGCCCAGCGGCTGGCCGACGGGGCCGGGCTGCGCGGCACCGCCGTACGCAGGCTGGCCGCGAAGGTCGCCGGGCAGGTCCACGAGGCCGCCCGGCGCAGCCTCGGCCCGGGGACGGGAGACCTGGACCGGCAGGCGTTTGAGGAGGTGTTCCCGTGGGGGCCCGCCCCGGCGCGCCTCGGCGGCCATCCGGGCTGGGCGTCGGCCGTGCTCGCCGAGGGCCTGCTGGTGCCCGCCGGGCCCGGGTACCGCTTCACGCACGAGGGGCTCGCCGACTGGCTCCAGGGCACGCACCTCGACCTGGACGAGGCCCTGCACGTCCTCGTCCACCGCGGCGAGGACGCCGGGTCCGACCCCGTGCCGCGGCACCGCCTCGGACCGGTCGTCCAGGCCCTGCTGTACCTCGCCCGCCAGCACGGCGCCGGTCGGCCGGCCTCCCGGCTGGCCGACCTGGTGCACGCGCTGGACGCCGATCCGCGCTCCTGGTGGGCCGTCCGGCTGCTCACCGGGACGCTCACGGCCCTGCCCGACGCGACCCCGTACACGGAGGTGCTGCGGCTGCTCGCCGACCGGATCGTGGCATGGCGGCGACAGGAGCGGCCCGTGCCGCAGGAGCTCGGGCCGGGCTTCTGGACCGGCCTGCGGCTGCCCGAGGAGGCGCGCTGCGCGCTGCTGCGGCGGCTGGTGCACGCCGACGGGCCACCGTGCGAGGCCGGGCCCCGCTTCCTGGACGCCGTGGCCGGGCTCCTCGCCGGCGACCCCACCGCCGTGCAACCGCACCTCGCCGACTGGTTCGACGACGAGCAGCCGCTGCCCGCCACCCCGCACGCGACCGTCGCCACCGCCGCACAGGCACTGCTGCACACCCACCGCCACGGTGCCCTGGACGAGCTGACGGACGTGCTCGTCGACCGCGCGCACCCGCGAGCCGACGAACTCCTCGCCGTGCTGGCCGAGGAGGAGCCGTCGGCGCTGTGCCGGGCCGTCGACCGGTGGGCGCGTGACGAGCGCCCGGCGCGGCGGAGCGCCGCGCTCGCGCACGGACTGCGCACCGCCCCGCACGTGCGCACGGGCGGCGACCGCGCCCTCCTGCGCTACGCCGCCCTCACCCTGCTCGCCCGCCCGGCCGACCGTGCCCTGCACGGTGGCGCGCTCGCCCTCCTGGTCCGGGACCCCCATACCAGGGCCCGCTACCTCCCCCGGGCCCTGGAGCACTTCGCCGCGGGCGACCCGCGGTTCTCACCGGACGCCCTGGCCGAGGCCCTGCTGACCGACCCCGAGCCGGTCCTCACGGCCTTCGGGGCCCGGCTGGAGCGGCCGGACGCCGAAGAGGCGCTGCGGGCGCTCGTCGACGCCACCCCGTCCGGTCTGGCCCGGCGGGTCGCCCTGCTGCTGTGCCGGGCGGCGCGGCAGCGGCCGGAACTGGCCGGGCAGGTGGCCGCGTACGCGGACCAGCGGCTGGACCGCGGCCCGGCCGCCCGGCCCGTGCTCCTGCCGCTGGTCACCGGCCTGCTGGAAGGCGGCGACGTACGGCTGCGCTGCGCCCTCGCCGCCGTCCTCACCCCGCCCGGCATCCCCGCCTCGCGTCCGCTGCGCCGCGAACTGCGCGACGCGCTCCTGGCCCGTGAGCACGACACCGACGTCCTCGACGCGCTGCTGCACGCCGCCGCCCGCAACGGCGGGGACGACCTGCGCGACCTCGTCCACCGCGTCGGACTGCTCCTCGTGCGCACCCCGCAGGGCGCCGCCCGCTTCGACCGGGCCCTGGTCGACCTGGGGCGGCACGTGCCCGGCTTCGCCGCCCGCGCCGCCGGCTGGCTGGCCGCCGCGCCCGACGCGTGGGCGGCCCTCGTCGGGCCCAGTTCCCACCGGATGATCGAGAACCTGGCGGGCTCCGGCGTCCCCGTGTGACCGGCCTCCCCTACGCCGGGGCGCGGCACGCAGCCGTGCGCCCTGTCACAGCCCCCATGCCGATGCGGGCAGCGGACACCCGGCATGGCACCCTTAGACCTGCGCACGAGGCAACCACGGACAACGACCGGACACGGGTTCGACGAGCTTTCGACAAGGAGCAGGCACAGTGCAGCGCTGGCGTGGCTTGGAGGACATCCCCCAGGACTGGGGGCGCAGCGTCGTCACCATCGGCTCCTACGACGGAGTGCACCGCGGGCACCAGCTGATCATCCGGCATGCCGTGGACCGGGCGCGCGAGCTGGGCGTGCCCGCCGTCGTTGTCACCTTCGACCCGCACCCCAGTGAGGTCGTCCGCCCCGGCAGCCACCCGCCGCTGCTCGCCCCGCACCACCGCCGCGCCGAACTCATGGCGGACCTGGGCGTGGACGCGGTGCTCATCCTGCCCTTCACGACCGAGTTCTCGAAGCTGTCCCCGGCCGACTTCGTCGTCAAGGTGCTGGTGGACAAACTGCACGCCAAGGCGGTCGTCGAGGGCCCCAACTTCCGCTTCGGCCACAAGGCCGCCGGGAACGTGGAGTTCCTGTCCACGCAGGGCAAGACCTACGACTTCGAGGTGGAGGTCGTCGACCTGTACGTGACCGGCGAGGCGGGCGGCGGAGAGCCGTTCTCCTCCACGCTGACGCGGCGACTGGTCGCCGAGGGCGACGTCCGGGGCGCGGCGGAGATCCTGGGGCGTCCGCACCGGGTCGAGGGCGTCGTCGTCCGGGGCGCCCAGCGCGGGCGCGAACTGGGCTTCCCCACGGCCAACGTGGAGACGCTGCCGCACACGGCCATCCCGGCCGACGGCGTGTACGCCGGGTGGCTGCACGCCCAGGGCGAGGTGATGCCGGCCGCGATCTCGGTGGGCACGAACCCGCAGTTCGAGGGGACCGAGCGCACGGTGGAGGCGTACGCCATCGACCGCGTCGGGCTCGACCTGTACGGGCTGCACGTCGCGGTCGACTTCCTGGCGTTCGTGCGGGGGCAGGCGAAGTTCGACACGCTGGACGCGCTGCTGGTTCAGATGGGGCAGGACGTCGAGAAGTGCAGGGAGTTGGTGGCGGCCGCGGGGGCTGCCTAGTTCGCTTGTGGGCCGTCTGCGGGAGTGTGGGGGCTTGTCGCGCAGTTCCCCGCGCCCCTTGGGGGCGCGTCCGCACCTGCCCAGTGACATGCCACCTGTGATCCCCCGCCCCCGCTCAGCACCGCCAGGTCCTGGCTCCTGCACGCGTCCGCCACGCCCGCTGCCTCCGCCTCACCGCCGGCCAGGATCTGGCAGCGGGCGTGGAAGCGGCAGCCCGGCGGGACGTGGGTCGGGTCCGGGGGCTCGCCCGTGAGGATCACCGGGGCGCCGGGAGCCTCCGGGAGCACCGACAGGAGTGCCTGCGTGTAGGGGTGCCGGGGTGCCGTCAGGACCTGTTCGACGGCGCCCGTCTCCACGATCCGGCCCAGGTACATCACCGCGACCCGGTCGGCGATGTTCCAGGCCAGGCCCAGGTCGTGTGTCACGACCAGGGCGGACAGGCCGAGTTCGGTGCGCAGCCGCAGCAGCAGGGCGAGGATCTCGCCGCGTACCGAGGCGTCCAGGGACGCCACCGGCTCGTCGGCGACGAGGAGTTCGGGTTCCAGGACCAGCGCGCCCGCGATGACGACGCGCTGGCGCTGCCCGCCGGACAGTTCGTGCGGGTAGCGCAGGAAGAAGCGTTCCGGGGGGCGCAGACCGGCCCGGGACAGGGCCTCGGCGACCGCGGTGCGTTCGTCGCCGCCGTGCCCGTGGATGCGCAAGCCCTCGGCGACCGCGTCGTACACCGTGTGGCGCGGGTTGAGGGAGCCGCTCGGGTCCTGGAGGACCAGCTGGACACGTTTGCGGTAGGCCTTGAGGGACCGGCCGGAGTAGTCCAGCGGACGGCCGTCGAAGACGACCCGCCCCGCCGTCGGTTCGACCAGCCCCAGCAGGCTGCGCGCCAGGGTCGTCTTGCCGCAGCCGGACTCGCCGACCAGCGCGACGATCTCGCCGGGGCGGATGTCGAGGTCGACGCCGTCCACCGCGCGGGCCCGGGGGCCGCCGTGTCGGCCGGGGAAGGTGACGTACAGGCCCTGGGCGCTCAGCAGCGGGGCCGTGGTGACCTGGGAGGCCGTGGGGGAGAGGGTCATGACGTGCTGGGCCTCGCTTCCTCCAGGGCCTCCGGGCCCTCGGCCGAACCGGTCCGCGGAGTCTGCGGGCCGGTCGTCGCACGCTCCTCGACGGTCTCCGCTCCCGGTGGGGCGACCAGCACACACGCCGCCCGGCGCTCCGGTCCCGCCGCCCGCAGCGCCGGGTCCTGCTCGGCACACGACTCCAGCGCCACCGGGCACCGGGGATGGAACGTGCAGCCGGACGGCAGCGCGGCCGGGTCCGGCGGATCGCCCGCCAGACCCTGCGGCGCGAACCGGGACGCCGGGTCGCCGATGCGAGGGAACGCGGCCGACAGGGCGCGGGCGTACGGATGCCGGGCGTCCTCGTACACCCGCACCGCCGGGCCCTCCTCGACCACCCGGCCCGCGTACATCACCGCGAGCCGGTCACAGGTGTCGGCGAGGACCGCCAGGTCATGACTGATCATGATCAGGCCGAGGTCCTGGTCCGCGACCAGCTGCTCGATGAGCCGGAGGATCTGGGCCTGGATCATCACGTCGAGCGCGGTGGTCGGCTCGTCCGCGATGATCAGCCGGGGGTCGCAGGCCAGGGCCATGGCGATCATGACCCGCTGGCGCTGGCCGCCGGACAGCTCGTGCGGGTAGGCGTCCGCGCGGGCCGCCGGCAGCCCGACCTGCTCCAGCAGCTCGCCGGTCTTCCTCTTCGCTCCCGCCGCGGTGGCCTTCTTGTGCAGCAGGATCGGCTCGGCGATCTGATCCCCGATGCGGTGCACCGCGTTCAGGGAGTGCATCGCGCCCTGGAAGACGATGGAGGCACCGGCCCAGCGCACCGCCCGCACGCGGCCCCACTTCATGGCCAGCACGTCCTCGCCGTCGAGGAGCACCTCCCCGGTGATCCGGGCGCCCCCCGGCAGCAGCCGCAGCAGGGCCAGCGCCAGCGTGGACTTGCCGCAGCCGGACTCCCCGGCCAGGCCGAGCTTCCGGCCCGCCTCCAGGCGCAGGTCCACCCCGCGCACCGCGGCCGCCCCGCCCGCGTACGTCACGGTCAGGTTCCTGACGTCGAGCAGACTCAACGCGACACCCCCAGCCTGGGGTTGAGGACGGACTCCACGGCCCGTCCGCACAGCGTGAACGCCAGCGCGACCGCGGCGATGGCGATGCCCGGCGGCACCAGGTACCACCAGTCCCCGGCGCTGACCGCGCCCGCCTCCCGGGCGTCCTGGAGCAGCCCGCCCCACGACACGACCGTCGGATCGCCCAGACCGAGGAAGGCGAGCGTGGCCTCGGCGAGGATGGCCGAGGAGATGATGAGGGTCGTCTGGGCCAGCACCAGCGGCATCACGTTGGGCAGCACGTGCCGGGACATGATGTGCCAGTGGCCTCCGCCGAGCGCCCTCGCCCGCTCGATGTACGGCCGGGTCTCCACGGCGAGGGTCTGGGCGCGCACCAGGCGGGCCGTGGTCGGCCAGGTGGTCACGCCGATCGCGACGACGGTCGTGGTCAGCGAGCGGGACATCACGGTCGCCAGGGCGATCGCGAGCACCAGCGTCGGCATGACCAGGAACCAGTCGGTGATCCGCATCATCACCGTCGCGTACCAGCCCTTGAAGTGCCCCGCCGTCACCCCGATCAGCGTGCCGATCGCCACCGACAGCACGGCCGCGAGCAGCCCGACCAGCAGCGACACCCGCGAGCCCCAGATCACCAGGCCCAGCAGGTCGCGCCCGAACTGGTCGGTGCCGAGCGGGAACCCGGCGCTCGGGCTCTGCATCGGACGCCCGGGCGCGGCGGTCACGCTGCTCACGTCCGACCCGACGAACAGCGGTGCGAACAGCGCCAGCAGCGCGCACAGCGAGAGCGCGGCCAGGCCGTACAGCCCTGCCCGTTCGGAGCGGTACTGCCGCCAGAAGCGGGCGACGGACGCCCGGCGCCGCTGCCGGGCGAGGGCCCGTCGGCTCGGGGCGGTCGCGGTCGAGGTCGTCATCGGGCCACCCGGGGGTCCAGCAGCGGATAGACCAGGTCGGCGAGCGTGTTCATCAGGATCACCGCGGCGGCGAACACGAAGAACAGCCCTTGCACCAGCGGCAGGTCGGGCACGCTCAGCGCCTGGTAGAACAGCCCGCCCAGCCCCGGCCAGGAGAACACCGTCTCCACCAGGATCACGCCCGCCACCGTCCGGCCGAGGTTGATGAAGATCAGCGTCACGGTAGGCAGCAGCGCGTTCGGCACGGCGTGCCGGCGGCGCACCAGGTCGTCGCGCAGGCCCTTGGCCCGTGCGGTCGTCAGATAGTCGCTGCCCATCTCGTCCAGCAGCGCCGACCGCGTGACCAGCAGCGTCTGCCCGTACTCCACGGCCACCAGCGTCACCACCGGCAGCACCAGATGGTGCGCCACGTCCAGGACGCGGGCGAAGCCCTCCTCGCCGCCGGACTCCATGCCGCCGGTCGGGAACATGCCGGGCAGCGGCCCGATGCCCACCGACAGCACGATGATCAGCAGCAGCCCGAGCCAGAAGGACGGGATGGAATACAAGGTCAGCGCCAGGCCGGTGTTGACCCGGTCGCCGAGCCCGCCGCGCCGCCACGCCGAGCGCGTGCCCAGGAAGATGCCGAGCGCGGTGTAGAGGACGAACGCCGTCCCGGTGAGCAGCAGGGTGTTCGGCAGCGCCTCGGTGATCTTGTCGACGACAGGCGCGCGGAACTGGTACGACGTGCCGAAGTCGCCGGTCAGCGCCTTGCCGCAGTAGTCCGTGAACTGCCGCCACAGCGGCAGGTCGAGCCCGAACTCCTCGCGGTAGGCGGCCAGCTGCTGCGCCGAGACCTGACGGCCGCCCGTCATGGTCTTCACCGGGTCGCCGGGGATCAGCCGGAAGAGGAAGAAGCTGGTCACGAGCACGGCCAGCAGGGACACGGCGGCACCGGCCACCTTGCCCGCCAGGTACCGCGGGTACGCGGAGCCCTTGCGCGCCCGCGGCCCGGGCGTCCTCTGTTCGTCCTCGACCAGCGCGGGGGTCGCCTCAGCGGTCATGAGTACCCGCTCGCCGCTTCACTCGCGTTCCTCGGCGGTGGCCCGCCGCCGCAACGCCGCGAAGACGCCGAGCCCGGCCAGGACCACGACACCCGCGACGATCCCGACCACGACCCCCGTCGACATCGCGTTGTCGGAGGAGTCGCCGGAGTCCGCGGGCACCGCCGACCACCAGCTCCAGTAGCCGTCCTGGCCGTAGATGTTGCCCGCCTTCGCCGGCATCGTCGTGATCGACTTGATCTGGTCCGTCCGGAAGGCCTCGACCGCGTTCGGATACGCCATGACGTTCATGTACCCGAGCTCGTACAGCCGCGACTCCATCTGCTTGACGATGTCCGCCCGTTTGGCGGGGTCGTACTCGGCGAGCTGGCGGGCGTAGAGCTCGTCGTACTTCTTGTCACAGATGAAGTTGTCCGTCGCGCCGGTCTCCTCGGGCGTCGCCGGCAGCGCCCCGCAGGTGTGGATGGACAGCACGAAGTCCGGGTCGGGGTTGACCGACCAGCCGTCGAACGCGAGGTCGTACTTGCCGGCGAGCCAGGGGTCGGTCACGTTGTCCAGGCAGTCGAGCCGGACGCCGATGCCGAGCTCGCCCCACCACTCCTGGAGGTACTTGCCGACCGCCTTGTCGTTCGGGTCGGTGGCGTGGCACAGCACGCGGTAGGTGATCGGCTTGCCGTCCTTGCCGACGCGCTTGCCGTCGCCGTTCCTCTTGTACCCGGCCCGGTCGAGCAGCCGGGCCGCCTCGGCCGGGTCGTACGCCAGTTTCTGGCGGGCGGAGGGCTTCCAGAAGTACTCCTGGAAGCGCGGCGGGATGTATCCCTCGCCCTCGACGGCGTGGCCCCGGAACACCTTGTCGATGACGGCCTCGCGGTCGACGGCCCGGAACAGCGCGTTGCGCACCCGCTGGTCCAGCAGGGAGGGGTGGCCGTCGCCGAACTTCTCGCCGTTCTTCGCCTTCGCGCCCGGGTTGGTGGCCAGGGCGTAGAAGCGGCGGCCGGGGGCGTCGTTGACCTGGATGTGGTCCGCGCCCTTCAGCGACTCCGCCTGCGCGGGCGTCAGGGACGGCGACCCGGCGACGAACGAGACCTCGCCCTTGCGCAGCGCCGACACGGCCGCGTCCTGGTCCTTGTAGTAGCGGAAGACCAGCTCGTCGAACTTCGGCGATCCGCGCCAGAAGTCCTTGTTGGCCTTGAGCCGGACATAGCTGTCGGCCTTGTAGCCGCTCAGCACGAACGGCCCGTTCCCGACGACGGGGAAGTCCTTGTCGTTGTTGAACTCGGAGAAGTCGGAGACCTTCTCCCACACGTGCTTCGGCACGATCGGCACGTCCAGCGCGGTCATCGTGGCCTGGGGCTTCTTCAGCTCGATGACCAGCTTGGTGGGGCTCGGGGCCGTCACCTTGCGGAAGTTCCCGACGTAACTGCCGTTCGCCGTCGCCGCGCCGGTGTCGGTCATCATCTTGTTGAACGTCCAGGCCGCGTCCTCGGCGGTGGCCTGTCGGCCGTCCGACCACGTGGAGTTGTCGCGGATCGTGTAAGTCCAGGTCAGCTTGTCCGCCGACGGCTCCCACTTGGTGGCCAGACCCGGGATGGCGTGGTTGTCCTTGGGGTCGTAGTTGGTCAGGTACTCATACATGAGCCGGTGGATGCTCGTGCTGAGCAGCCGGACCGCGAGGAACGGGCTGAGCGAGTCCACGCTCTGCGCCACCGCGACGGTCAGCACCTTCCTGCCGTCGTCGGCCGCCCGGGCCTGCCGGGGCGCCGGGTCGAGCGGGGTGGCGAGGCCGGCGGTGAGGGTGAGCGCGGCGGCCCCGGCCAGGGCGACGAGCCGGAGGCCGTGCGGGAGGCTGCGTTTCTGATCGTTCGTGCCCATGGTCGGACCTCGCGTCATCGCTCGGACGGGAAGGACGGGTTGATCAGCTGTCAGATGCGTGTTGTGTGTGTACCAGCGGCCGTCTCCACCCGTCAACGGCGTGTCCACCCCTTGTGGCCTGCGGAAATAACGAATTGGCGAGCTTTTCGCGCCCATTGGTCGAGACCACTGACGCGCCGCTGGCCAGGGCCTGGCAACGAATTTCGCCCCGGAACGCGCCGAGGCCCGCGCCGAGTCGGAACGGCGCGGGCCCGAAGAGGACCGGCCCCTCGAAAGGGGCCGATCGGGTGAGGCGGTTACTGCGTCGGGGGCGGGGGCGGCGGGGTCTGCCCGTCGGACTGGGGGTAGCCGTAGCCGGGCTGCGGAGGAGCGGCCGGGGGCTGTCCGTCGGGCTGGGGGTAGCCGTAGCCGGGTTGCGGGGGAGCGGCCGGGGGCTGCCCGGGCATGGGGTACGGCTGACCCGGGTGCGCCGACGGCTGCCCGGGCTGCGGAGCCGGCTGCGGACCGGGCTGTCCCGGCTGCGGGTGGGGCTGCGGGACGCCGGCCTGCGGGTAGGGCTGCCCGGGCTGGGCCGGGGGCTGTCCCGGCTGGGCGTAGGGCTGGCCGGGCTGCGGATACGGCTGCCCGGGCTGGGCGTACGGCTGGCCGGGCTGCGGCTGCGGCTGCTGTGGGTACGGGCCCGGCTGGCCGGGAGCCGGCTGCTGCTGGCCGGGGTACGGGGGCTGCCCCGGCTGGGCGTACGGCTGACCGGGCACGGGCTGACCGGGCACGTGCTGCCCCGGCATGGCCTGACCGGGCACGGCCTGGCCCGGCAGCGGCGGGGCCGCGACCGGCGGCGGGTTTCCGTCCGAGGTCCACAGGCCGTGCGACTGCTGATGGCGGACGAAGTCCTCGGCGACCATGGCCGCGAGATTGAAGTACGCCTCGCGCACCTTCGGCCGCATCATGTCGAGGTCGACCTCGGCACCGGCGGCGAGGTGCTCGTCGAACGGCACGACGATGACGCCCCGGCAGCGCGTCTCGAAGTGCGTCACGATGTCCTCGACCTTGATCATCTTGCCCGTCTCGCGGACCCCGGAGATGACCGTGATGGACCGCGAGACGAGGTCGGCGTACCCGTGAGCGGACAGCCAGTCCAGGGTCGTGCTCGCACTGCTCGCCCCGTCCACGGACGGCGTCGAGATGATGATGAGCTGGTCGGCGAGGTCCAGCACACCGCGCATGGCGCTGTAGAGCAGACCGGTACCGGAGTCGGTGAGGATCACCGGGTACTGCTTGCCCAGCACGTCGATAGCGCGCCGGTAGTCCTCGTCGTTGAAGGTCGTGGACACGGCCGGGTCCACGTCGTTGGCGATGATCTCCAGACCGGAGGGCGCCTGCGAGGTGAACCGGCGGATGTCCATGTACGAGTTGAGGTACGGGATCGCCTGGACGAGGTCCCGGATGGTGGCGCCGGTCTCCCGCCGCACCCGGCGCCCGAGGGTGCCCGCGTCCGGGTTGGCGTCGATCGCGAGGATCTTGTCCTGCCGCTCGGTGGCGAGCGTGGAGCCCAGCGCGGTGGTCGTGGTCGTCTTGCCGACACCGCCCTTGAGGCTGATCACCGCGATCCGGTAGCAGGACAGCACGGGTGTGCGGATCAGGTCGAGCTTCCGCTGCCGCTCGGCCTCCTCCTTCTTCCCACCGATCTTGAACCGGCCGCCACCGGCCACCGGACGGCTGCTCTTCGCCTTCTGCTTCTTGCTGTTGAGCAGCCGGTCGGACGACAGCTCCACGGCGGCGGTGTAACCGAGCGGCGCGGCACCGGGGTTGGTCGGCTGCCGCTGGTCGTGCTGCATGGGCTGCGGCCAGGCGGCCCCGGTACGGGGGTCCACGGGCTGCGGAGGCTGACCGGGCTGACCCGGGTGCCCCGGCTGACCGGGCTGTGCGGCGTGCGGGGGCTGTGCCCCGGGCTGCGGCTGGGCCTGCGGGGGCACGCCGGGGTGCGGCTGCTGGGCGTGCGGCGGGGGGAAGCCGTAACCGCCCTGGGCGTTCGGCACGCCCTGCTGCGGGAAGCCGTAGCCGTCCTGGGGGCCGGGAGGGGCCGGGGCGGGGGCGTCCGGCTGGGGGAAGCCGTAGCCGTCCTGCGGAGTCGGAGCCGGGGCCGGAGTGGGCGCTGGGGCGGCCGGGGTGCCGGGCTGCTGGGCCGGGGGCTGCTGGGCTACCGGGGCGGAGGCGCCCTGCTGCGGGAAGCCGTACCCGCCCTGCGCGGGGGGCGTGGGTGCGCCGTCCGGTTGCTGGGCCGGGGGCTGCGGCTGCGGCTGCGGCTGTGCAGGGACACCGGGGTGCGGGAAGCCGTAACCGCCCTGGGCATCCGGGGCGGCCGGGGGCTGAACCCCCGGGTGCGGGAAGCCGTAGCCGGGCTGCGGTGCGGGCTGGGCGGGCGGCTGGTTCCACGCGGCGGGCGCGGGCTGCGGCGCCTGCGGGTGGAACGGCGGCTGCTGGCCCGGAACCGAGGGCTGCGGCTGCACGGGCTGCTGGCCCTGCGCCGCCGTCGGCTGCGGCAGGCCGGGCGCGTTCGGGTCCGCGGGCTGTACATGCGGCTGTGCCTGCGGCTGCTGCTGCGGCTGTGCGGGCCACTGGTTGGCGGGCGTCGGGGCGGCAGGCTGGTACGACGGAGGCAGCGGCGGAACGCCCTGGGGGAACGGGGGGACCGAGCCGGACGGCGTGTGTTGCGAGGTCTCGGGCGCCGGGGCGGCCGGTACGGCGTCCTGCGGCTCGCTCTCGGTGGTCGCGAGGTCGGCGGGGGGCGCGTCGGCGGGCTCGGGGGCATCCGCCACCACGTCCTCAGGCCCCTGCTCGGCGTTGGCCGGTACGGCGTCCTCAGGCTCGGGCCGGACGTCACCGGGCTGGACGTCACCGGGCTGGACGTCGTCGGGCTCGTCGGCGTCCGACGAGGCGTCCTGCGAGCCGGCCTCCACGGACGCGGCGTTCTCCGCCTCGGCGTCCGCAGGCTCGGCATCCCTGAGCTCGGGCTCCGTGGGCTCCGTTTCCTCCGCGCGGGCGTCGTCGGCGGGCGCCCCGTCCTGGTCCTCGGCGCCGTCGGACTCGCTGTCGCCGACCGCGACGACAGGCGGCTCGATGACCACGGGCGCGATGTCCTCGCCCGCCGGCCGGGTTTCCTCCGGCTCGGCTTCCTCGTCCGTCGGCACCTCCACGAAGGCGTCCGCGTCAAGCGCGTATTCCGAGACCGCGTCGGAGTCGTCGTCGGCCTCCGCGTCGAGGCCGTGCTCCGGTGCGTCATCGGCGCGGACCTCGTCGCCGGTCTCGTCAGCGGCCTCCGCCTCGACGTCACCCTCGCCTTGGGCACCCGCCCCCTCAGGGGCATCGGGAGTGCCGGGCACCTCGGACGGGGGAACCGCCTCCGCGGCGGCCCGCTCCTCGATCTCGCGCTTCAGGGCGACGGCGGAGAAACGCATGGTGGCACCGCTCTCCAGGTCACCGTTCCCGGCATCCGCCTCCTCGGCGACCGGGGCGGCAGGAGGCGCGGAGGGAGCAGGCGGAGCAGCGGGAGTGGCCGAAACCTCCGGAACCTCCGGCGTGACCGGGGCCGCCTGCGGCGGAGTCGGCGGAGTCCACTGGCCCTGGTACCCGCTCACGGGGATGTTCGGCACGGCCGCAGGAGAGGCCCCACCGCCCGCCGGGGCCTCGGGCTGCCCCTGCGGCTGTGCTCCGGGCTGCGGCGCCTGCGGCTCGAAGCCGCTGCCCATCGGAAGCCGCGGCACGGCGGAGGGACTCTGCGAGGAAGGCGCGGGCGGGGCCGGCGGCGCGAAGGGCGCACCGGGCGCGGGCGCCGGGGGCGTGAACGGAGCACCCGGAGCGGGCGCCGGCGCGGGAGGAGTGAAGGGCGCCCCGGGCGCCGGAGCCGGTGCGGAGCTCTGCCCCGGCAGGGACGTCGGAAGAGACGAGGGTCCCCCGGAAGGGTTGGCGTGCGGCGGCGGAGTGAGCCCGGGCAGCGGCGGCATCGGCCCCTTCGGCACGGTGGAACCTCCAGGCGTCCCGGCAGCTCCAGCTGCCCCGGAGCTCCCGGGCGCAGGGGAAGCCCCCGGCCCGGAACCGGGCGCCCCCGAAGCACTGGAATCCGCGGACGCTCCTGCCCCCTGCCCCGAGGACGAACTCCCCGAGGCGTTCTGCGTGTACCAGGCGGGCGGCGCGTAGTCGATGGTGAACTCGCCCGTCACCTCTGCCGCGGACTCCGCGTCGGGCTGGTCATCGCCGGGTGTCGCCCAGCCCCCGCGGATCCCGTCCCGATCGCTGCTCACAGTGTTCCTCCTGGTGTGGTCGAGCACCCTCGTGCCGTGCTGGGGCGACCCTTGCTTGTCGTCCGACGTCGTGCGAAGTCGTGCGAAGTCGTTTGAGGCGTAACAGGGTCGTCCGAGGGCGTCCGCTCCACAGGCTCCCCCGCCTTCCCCCTGGGACGCCGACGCCTGCCACGGTTCCGACGGCGTGCCCCGTCCCAGCCTAATCACCACAAGCCCCGTCCCGGCAGGCCCGTCCACCCCCGAGCAGCTGTCCGTCGCGTCACAACCTGCCCAGAAGGTGCCCGGAAGTGACGTATACGGCACGTACTTTGGTGAACAAACAGGGCGATAAACGTGAAGAACCGTGAACCGCCTTGCCGCGCAGCGGCTTTGAGGGCATGAGGCCGCAGTTGCCGTGCGGCGCACGAGACATACGAAGAGGGGCGGCCGTCCACCGGCTCACCCCTCGTCGTCCATAGCGCCGCCTACTGCCCGGCTGCGAGTCCTCCGTCGCGTGCCCCCGGCTCGAGATCGAACTCCCCGTCCCGCGCCCCCAGCACGAACGCCCGCCACTCCGCCTCCGTGTAGCGCAGCACCGTCCCCGGGTCGAGCGACGACCGCATCGCCACGGCCCCCTCGGGCAGGTAGGCGATCTCGACCCGCTCCTCGTGGTCCTCGGTGCCCGGCGCGCTGTGCCACTCGACACCGGAGATGTCGAGGGCGTAGAGCTCGTCCCGCTCCCGCTCCTTGCGTGCCTTGATCTCCTCAGCCGTCTCCGCCATGCCGCAGCGACCCCTTCCCGACGTACGAACGATCCGAATCTGCTCACCCTAGTGGCCCCCTCCGCCCCGGCCGGGCGGTTCACGGGACCAGGGCAAAGAGGACCCGGACCGCCTGGTACCCTGGTGAACGGCCGTTTGTGTACGCACCCCCGGAGCGCCGCTCTGGAGGCCGCGCTCAGCGGATCCCCGCCTCCCGAGTAACGGAAGCTCCCCCGAGACCAAGACCGGGGGCACTCGGTGGCCATCACAGACTACGAGGAGTACGCGTGCCGCTCGACGCCGCTACGAAGAAGCAGATCATCAGCGAGTTCGGTCAGAAGGAGGGCGACACCGGCTCCCCCGAGGTCCAGGTCGCCATGCTCTCGCGCCGGATCTCGGACCTGACCGAGCACCTCAAGACCCACAAGCACGACCACCACTCCCGCCGTGGTCTGCTGATCCTCGTGGGTCAGCGTCGCCGCCTTCTCCAGTACCTGGCGAAGAAGGACATCCAGCGCTTCCGCGCGCTGGTCGACCGCCTCGGCATCCGCCGCGGTGCGGCGGGCGCCAAGTAAGACGCCGTGAGGGGAGCGGTTCCCGAAGGAAAGGGGACCGCTCCCTTTGCTGTACGTGCGGAGTGTCACCACTGCTTTGTAGTGTGGTAGCACAACGCAATACGGACGACACAGCACGACAAGAAGAGGAGAGGCGCACCCAGCCGCCGCCGGTCCTCGGTAGTGGCCCCCGGGGGAAGCGAGCCCGGGTGCTTCGATCGAAGACCGGCCCGCACAGCCCGGCGCGCTTCTCCGCAACCGTCTCCCCGCCACACGGGCCGGGAGACGAGGACGAGGAGACATCACTAGTGGAGAACGAGACCCACTACGCCGAGGCCGTCATCGACAATGGCGCCTTCGGCACCCGCACCATCCGCTTCGAGACGGGCCGCCTGGCCAAGCAGGCCGCCGGCTCCGCCGTGGCGTACCTGGACGACGACACCATGGTGCTGTCGGCCACCACCGCCTCCAAGAACCCCAAGGACCAGCTCGACTTCTTCCCCCTCACGGTGGACGTCGAGGAGCGGATGTACGCCGCCGGCAAGATCCCCGGCAGCTTCTTCCGCCGTGAGGGCCGCCCCTCCGAGGACGCGATCCTCACCTGCCGCCTGATCGACCGCCCGCTGCGCCCCTCCTTCAAGAAGGGCCTGCGCAACGAGATCCAGGTCGTCGCCACGATCATGGCGCTCAACCCCGACCACCTGTACGACGTCGTCGCGATCAACGCGGCCTCCGCGTCCACGCAGCTGGCCGGCCTGCCCTTCTCCGGTCCGATCGGCGGCGTCCGCGTCGCGCTGATCAACAACCAGTGGGTGGCCTTCCCGACGCACTCCGAGCTCGAGGACGCCGTCTTCGACATGGTCGTCGCGGGCCGCACCCTGGAGGACGGCGACGTCGCGATCATGATGGTCGAGGCCGAGGCCACCGAGAAGACCATCCAGCTGGTCAAGGGCGGTGCCGAGGCGCCGACCGAAGAGGTCGTCGCCGCCGGTCTGGAAGCCGCGAAGCCCTTCATCAAGGTGCTCTGCAAGGCCCAGGCCGACCTCGCCGCCAAGGCCGCCAAGCCCACCGGCGAGTTCCCGATCTTCCTCGACTACCAGGACGACGTCCTGGAGGCGCTCACCGCGGCGGTCAAGCCCGAGCTGGCCCAGGCGCTCACCATCGCCGCCAAGCAGGAGCGCGAGGCCGAGCTGGACCGCGTCAAGCAGCTCGCCGCCGAGAAGCTCCTGCCGGAGTTCGAGGGCCGCGAGAAGGAGATCTCCGCCGCGTACCGCTCGCTGACCAAGTCCCTGGTCCGTGAGCGCGTCATCAAGGAGAAGAAGCGCATCGACGGCCGCGGCGTCACGGACATCCGTACGCTCGCCGCCGAGGTCGAGGCCATCCCGCGTGTGCACGGCTCCGCCGTGTTCGAGCGTGGCGAGACCCAGATCCTGGGCGTCACCACCCTCAACATGCTCCGCATGGAGCAGCAGCTGGACACCCTCTCCCCGGTGACCCGCAAGCGCTACATGCACAACTACAACTTCCCGCCGTACTCCACCGGCGAGACCGGCCGCGTCGGCTCCCCGAAGCGCCGCGAGATCGGCCACGGCGCCCTCGCCGAGCGCGCCCTCGTCCCGGTCCTGCCGACGCGCGAGGAGTTCCCCTACGCGATCCGCCAGGTCTCCGAGGCGCTGAGCTCCAACGGCTCGACGTCCATGGGCTCGGTCTGCGCCTCCACCATGTCGCTGCTGAACGCCGGTGTGCCGCTGAAGGCCCCCGTCGCCGGTATCGCCATGGGCCTGATCTCCCAGGAGATCGAGGGGGAGACGCACTACGTCACCCTCACCGACATCCTCGGTGCGGAGGACGCCTTCGGCGACATGGACTTCAAGGTCGCCGGCACCAAGGAGTTCGTCACCGCCCTCCAGCTCGACACCAAGCTGGACGGCATCCCCGCCTCCGTCCTGGCCGCGGCCCTCAAGCAGGCCCGTGACGCCCGCCTCCACATCCTCGACGTGATGATGGAAGCGATCGACACGCCGGACGAGATGTCCCCGAACGCCCCGCGGATCATCACCGTCAAGATCCCCGTGGACAAGATCGGTGAGGTCATCGGCCCCAAGGGCAAGATGATCAACCAGATCCAGGAGGACACCGGCGCCGACATCACGATCGAGGACGACGGCACCATCTACATCGGCGCGGTCGACGGACCGTCCGCCGAGGCCGCCCGCACCACGATCAACGGCATCGCCAACCCGACCATGCCGGAGGTCGGCGAGCGCTACCTGGGCACGGTCGTGAAGACGACCACCTTCGGCGCGTTCGTGTCGCTGCTCCCGGGCAAGGACGGTCTGCTGCACATCTCGCAGATCCGCAAGCTGGCCGGCGGCAAGCGCGTGGAGAACGTCGAAGACGTCCTCGGTGTGGGCCACAAGGTCCAGGTCGAGATCGCCGAGATCGACTCCCGCGGCAAGCTCTCCCTGATCCCGGTCATCGAGGGCGAAGACGGCGACGAGCAGAAGGACGACGGCGACAAGTGACGTCCCGCGGTTTCCAGGCGACGGCCCGCACCTCTTCGGAGGCGCGGGCCGTCGCCCGTACCCAAACCCTCATCAAGGGCGAGAACGGCATCGGCACGGTCCGTAAGACCACCCTCCCCGGCGGCCTGCGCATCGTCACCGAAACCCTGCCCTCGGTCCGCTCCGCGACCTTCGGTATCTGGGCGCACGTCGGCTCCCGCGACGAGACCCCGGCGCTGAACGGCGCCACGCACTACCTGGAGCACCTGCTCTTCAAGGGCACCGGCCGCAGGTCCGCCCTGGACATCTCCTCCGCGCTGGACGCGGTCGGCGGCGAGATGAACGCCTTCACGGCGAAGGAGTACACGTGCTACTACGCACGCGTGCTCGACAGCGACCTGCCGCTGGCCATCGACGTGGTCTGCGACATGCTGACCGGCTCGCTCATCCGCGAGGAGGACGTCGACGTCGAGCGCGGCGCCATCCTCGAAGAGATCGCCATGACCGAGGACGACCCGGGCGACTGCGTGCACGACCTGTTCGCGCACACGATGTTCGGCGACAACGCCCTCGGCCGCCCGGTCCTCGGCACGGTCGACACGGTCAACGCCCTCACCGCCGACCGCATCCGCCGCTTCTACAAGAAGCACTACGACCCCACCCACCTGGTCGTCGCCTGCGCCGGCAACATCGACCACGCCAAGGTCGTACGGCAGGTCCGCGCGGCCTTCGACAAGGCCGGTGCCTTCAAGGACCTCACCGCCGACCCGGTCGCCCCGCGCGGCGGCAAGCGAGCCCTGCGCACGGCGGGCAAGGTGGAGCTGGTGGGCCGCAAGACCGAGCAGGCGCACGTCGTGCTCGGCATGCCGGGCCTGTCCCGCACCGACGAGCGGCGCTGGGCCCTCGGCGTGCTGAACACCGCCCTCGGCGGCGGCATGTCCTCCCGGCTGTTCCAGGAGGTGCGCGAGAAGCGCGGCCTGGCCTACAGCGTGTACTCCTACACCTCGGGCTTCGCCGACTGCGGCCTGTTCGGCGTGTACGCGGGCTGCCGCCCGTCACAGGTGCACGACGTGCTCAAGATCTGCCGCGACGAACTCGACCAGGTCGCCGAGCACGGCCTGTCCGACGAGGAGATCGGGCGGGCGATCGGCCAGCTCCAGGGGTCCACGGTCCTCGGCCTGGAGGACACCGGCGCGCTGATGAACCGTATCGGCAAGAGCGAGCTGTGCTGGGGCGAGCAGATGTCCGTCGACGACATGCTCGCCCGGATAACGGCGGTCACCCCGGACGACGTCCGTGAGGTAGCCCGCGAGATCCTGGGACGGCGGCCCTCCCTGTCGGTCATCGGCCCGCTGAAGGACAAACAGGCGGCCCGTCTGCACGACGCCGTCGCCTGACCACCCCCTGGTGAAGGAAGCACAAGAGATGAGCAAGCTGCGCGTGGCGGTCCTCGGCGCCAAGGGCCGGATCGGCTCGGAAGCCGTGCGGGCCGTCGAAGCCGCCGACGACATGGAACTGGTCGCCGCCCTCGGCCGGGGCGACTCGCTGGAGACGCTGACCGACTCCGGAGCCCAGGTCGCGGTCGAACTGACCACGCCCGACTCGGTCATGGCCAACCTCGACTTCTGTGTCGGCCACGGCATCCACGCGGTCGTCGGCACCACCGGCTGGACCGAGGAGCGCCTCGCGCAGCTGAACGGCTGGCTGTCCGCCTCCCCGGAGACGGGCGTGCTCATCGCGCCGAACTTCTCCATCGGGGCCGTCCTCACCATGAAGTTCGCGCAGCTCGCGGCCCCCTATTTCGAGTCCGTCGAGGTCGTCGAGCTGCACCACCCGAACAAGGTGGACGCCCCCTCCGGCACCGCCACCCGCACCGCCCAGCTCATCGCCGAGGCCCGCCGCACCGCCGGCACCGCCCCGGCCCCCGACGCCACGACCACCGCCCTCGACGGTGCCCGCGGCGCCGACGTCGACGGCGTCCCGGTCCACGCCGTCCGGCTGCGCGGTCTGCTCGCCCACCAGGAGGTCCTGCTCGGCGCCGAGGGCGAGACCCTCACCGTCCGGCACGACTCGCTCCACCACAGCAGCTTCATGCCGGGCATCCTGCTCGGCGCCCGTCGCGTGGTGAGCACCCCCGGCCTGACGTTCGGCCTGGAACACTTCCTGGACCTGAACTGAGCCCCTGACCGTCATGCGCGCGAAGCTCACCTACGCCCTCACCGCCGCCGTCCTGGTCGTCTACTTCGTCCTGGTCGGCAGCCGCGGCGTCCTGCTCATCGAGGTCGGCACGCCCCTCACCGTCACCTTCGGTGTCGCCGTGCTGATCCTGCCGGTCATCGGCCTGTGGTTCCTGTGGAAGAACACCCAGTTCGCCCGCAAGGCCAACCGACTCGCCGCCGAACTCGACGCCGAGGGCGGGCTGCCCGTCGACGAGCTGCGGCGCACCCCCGGCGGGCGCATCGACCGCGACTCGGCCGACGAGGTCTTCGCCAAGCGCAAGGCCGAGACGGAGGACGCCCCCGACGACTGGCGCACCTGGTTCCGCCTGGCCGTCGCCTACCACGACGCCCGCGACACCCCGCGGGCCCGCAAGGCGATGCAGCGCGCGATCGCCCTGCACGACGGCAAGCAGCCCGCCGAGACCGCCTGAACCCACCCCACGCATGCCGATGGGGCCGGACCGTGCGACACGGTCCGGCCCCATCGGCACGAGGTCGAGGACGTCAGCGCGGGCCGTACTCGGCGGCCCACGCCTCGACCGAGTCAGCCGCCCGGTCGAAGGCCTCGGTGCGGCCCAGGAAGTCCGCGTTGTGCGTCGTCATCAGCGGCAGCGGACCGGCGGCGTCGCCCTGCCGTCCGAGCAGCAGCGCCTGCCCCTGCACGGTCCGGGGCAGTCCCAGCCAGCGCACCGGCTGCTGCACCGTGCGCACGGAGACGACCTGCTCCCAGGACGCCGTACGCGTCGTGAGGAAACCCACGTGCCGCACCCCGCGCGCGCTGACCCACACGCCCACGCGCAGCAACCGCAGCGCCGCGGCGATGACGAGCAGCGCGAGGCCGAACACCACCGCCGCCGAAGCCAGTTGAGCCGTCACGGCGATGATGACCGCCGCGAACAGCACGAACGAGGCGAGCAGCAGCGCGAGCGCCGCCGTCGCGACGCGGTACGGCCCGGGCCGGTACGGCCGCCGCCAGAGGTCACGGTCTTCGTAGGGCAGCGGAACGTCGTCCGCCGCCTCGAAAACGCGGTCGGCCGTCAGGAAGGGCAGGGGCACGGCGGGTCCTCACTCGATCCATGCGTGGGCTGTGCCCGGTGAGGCTACCGATCTGTGTCCCCGGTCACCACTGGCGGGGGGCCGGATGGAGTCACCGCGGGTGCGGCGCGGTTCAGCGGCTCTCGGACGCCTGCGACTGCTGAGGCTGATCAGCCGTCTTGGCGGGCGTCAGCGCGGGCGTCCCGATGACCAGGGACCCCACGAGGCCCGCCACGATGGTGAGGCCCAGCAGCCAACGGCCGGCCAGCTGACCGACGGACGACCGCTCGGGCGGTGGGGGAGTGACATTGCTGCGGAACCTGTCGGCCTCGGCGACGAAGGCAAACGGTACGGGTTCACGCCGACCGAACATCAGGGGTGCGTCTCCTTCGAGGGTGGAACGGATCACTTTCGTCTGTAGAGACGAACGAACTCCCTCAGAGGTGCCCTGTTTCACCGACTTCATTGCGGCACGCCACCGATCGTGCCGAATCGGCCGCGCCGTAGAGTGGCGTCGCCACACGACGAGATGGGAAGGCCCTGCCAACCGTGACCGACACCCCCGCCGACGACCTCAAGCCCAGCTTCCGCAGCGACGTCACCGTCGAGCTGGTCAAGCACACCGCGTCCGACGCGGACGTCCTCTTCGCCGCCCGCGTCTCGACCCTCGGCGAGCAGTCCCTGGACGAGCTGAAGAAGGACCCCGAGCGCTCCAAGGGCCTGATCAACTATCTGATGCGGGACCGGCACGGCAGCCCCTTCGAGCACAACTCTATGACCTTCCTGGTCAGCGCCCCGATCTTCGTCTTCCGCGAGTTCATGCGGCACCGCGTCGGCTGGTCGTACAACGAGGAGAGCGGCCGTTACCGCGAGCTCCAGCCCGTCTTCTACGTCCCGGACGAGTCCCGCAAGCTGGTCCAGGAGGGCCGCCCGGGCAAGTACGTCTTCGTCGAGGGCACCCAGGCCCAGCAGGAGCTGACCGGCCGTGTCATGGAGGACTCGTACCGCCAGGCGTACGAGGCCTACCAGGAGATGCTGGCCGCCGGCGTCGCCCGCGAGGTAGCCCGTTCGGTCCTGCCGGTCGGCCTGTACTCCTCGATGTACGCCACCTGCAACGCCCGCTCGCTGATGCACTTCCTCGGCCTGCGCACCCAGCACGAGCTGGCCAAGGTGCCGTCCTTCCCGCAGCGCGAGATCGAGATGGTCGGCGAGAAGATGGAGGCCGAGTGGGCCCGCCTCATGCCGCTCACCTACGCCGCCTTCAACGCGAACGGACGCGTGGCGCCGTAGTGCGCCCCGAGCCTGGTCAGGTACAGATGTGCGGTTCAGCCGCACGAAGTGTCCGTATTGCGGCATTTAGAGAAGTTCATCTAGCCTGATCAAACGGGTCCGGCACTGCTTGAACCCCCGAGCAGGCAGTGCCGGGCTCCACCTATGTCATGACTTGCCGCCCGCCCCGCGGGCAGACCCGGTCCTGAGCAACGAGTAGCGTGTAACCCATGGCTCCGACCTCGACTCCGCAGACCCCCTTCGGGCGGGTCCTCACCGCCATGGTCACGCCCTTCACGGCGGACGGCGCACTCGACCTCGACGGCGCTCAGCGACTCGCCACCCACCTGGTGGACGCAGGCAACGACGGCCTGGTCATCAACGGCACCACCGGCGAGTCCCCGACCACCAGCGACGCGGAGAAAGCGGATCTCGTACGGGCGGTCCTGGAAGCGGTCGGAGACCGGGCCCACGTGGTGGCCGGAGTCGGCACCAACGACACCCACCACAGCATCGAGCTCGCCCGCGCGGCCGAGCGCACCGGCGCACACGGCCTGCTCGTGGTGACCCCGTACTACAACAAGCCCCCGCAAGAAGGCCTCTACCGGCACTTCAGGGCCGTCGCCGACACCACCGGTCTCCCGGTGATGCTCTACGACATCCCCGGCCGCAGCGGCGTCCCGATCAACACCGAGACGCTCGTCCGCCTCGCCGAGCACCCGCGGATCGTCGCCAACAAGGACGCCAAGGGCGACCTCGGCCGCGCCAGCTGGGCCATCGCCCGCTCCGGCCTGGCCTGGTACTCCGGCGACGACATGCTGAACCTCCCCCTGCTCTCGGTCGGTGCGGTCGGATTCGTCTCGGTCGTCGGCCACGTCGTCACCCCCGAGCTGCGCGCTCTGGTCGAGGCGTACACCTCGGGCGACGTCCAGAAGGCCACCGAGATCCACCAGAAGCTGCTCGCCGTCTACACGGGTATGTTCCGCACCCAGGGCGTGATGACCACCAAGGCGGCGCTCGCCCTGCAGGGACTCCCCGGCGGACCGTTGCGCGCCCCCATGGTCGAATGCGCGCCCGAAGAGATCGAGCAGCTCAAGCTCGATCTCGCAGCCGGCGGGGTACAGCTCTGACAACGGACTTCGCGCGGCTCCCGCGCATTTGCTTCACAACCGAATACTTCACAACCGAATAAGCGGGCCACCGGTGCCCGCACCCCACACACAACTGCTCATGCACGAACGTCACGCGCGCCACGTGCCCCACCGGTACGTGGCGTGTGTGGTGAGGAGAGTCTTTTGAGTCATCCGCATCCCGAACTGCGCACGCCCCCGCCGCTCCCCGAAGGCGGCCTGCGTGTCACCCCGCTCGGCGGGCTCGGCGAGATCGGCCGCAACATGACGGTCTTCGAATACGGCGGCCGTCTCCTGATCGTCGACTGCGGAGTGCTCTTCCCGGAGGAGGAGCAGCCCGGAATCGACCTGATCCTGCCGGACTTCTCGTCCATCAGGGACCGCCTCGACGACATCGAGGGCATCGTGCTCACGCACGGCCACGAGGACCACATCGGCGGTGTCCCCTTCCTCCTGCGCGAGAAGCCGGACATCCCGCTGATCGGCTCCAAGCTGACCCTCGCCCTCATCGAGGCCAAGCTCCAGGAGCACCGCATCCGCCCCTACACCCTCGAGGTGGTGGAGGGGCACCGCGAGCGCATCGGCCCGTTCGACTGCGAGTTCATCGCGGTCAACCACTCCATCCCGGACGCGCTGGCCGTGGCCATCCGCACCCCGGCGGGCATGGTCGTCCACACCGGCGACTTCAAGATGGACCAGCTCCCGCTGGACAGCCGCCTCACGGACCTCCACGCCTTCGCACGTCTGAGCGAGGAGGGCATCGACCTCCTCCTCTCCGACTCGACGAACGCCGAGGTGCCGGGGTTCGTCCCGCCGGAGCGGGAGATCTCCAACGTCCTGCGGCAGGTCTTCGCCGGCGCCCGCAAGCGGATCATCGTCGCGAGCTTCGCCAGCCATGTGCACCGCATCCAGCAGATCCTGGACGCGGCGCACGAGTACGGCCGCCGTGTGGCCTTCGTCGGCCGCTCCATGGTCCGCAACATGGGCATCGCCCGGGACCTGGGCTATCTGAAGGTCCCGCCGGGCCTGGTCGTGGACGTCAAGACGCTCGACGACCTCCCCGACAGCGAGGTGGTCCTGGTCTGCACGGGCTCCCAGGGCGAACCGATGGCGGCCCTGTCCCGCATGGCCAACCGGGACCACCAGATCCGCATCGTCCAGGGCGACACGGTGATCCTGGCGTCGTCCCTCATCCCCGGCAACGAGAACGCGGTCTACCGCGTGATCAACGGCCTCACCCGCTGGGGCGCCAACGTGGTCCACAAGGGCAACGCCAAGGTCCACGTCTCCGGCCACGCCTCCGCGGGCGAGCTGCTGTACTTCTACAACATCTGCCGCCCCAAGAACCTGATGCCGGTGCATGGCGAATGGCGCCATCTGCGCGCCAACGCCGAGCTGGGTGCCCTCACCGGTGTCCCGCACGACCGCATCGTGATCGCCGAGGACGGCGTCGCCGTCGACCTCGTCGAGGGCAAGGCCAAGATCTCCGGCAAGGTCCAGGCGGGCTACGTCTACGTCGACGGCCTCTCGGTCGGCGACGTGGGTGAGCCGGCCCTCAAGGACCGCAGGATTCTCGGTGACGAGGGCATCATCTCGGTCTTCGTGGTCATCGACTCGTCCACGGGGAAGATCACCGGCGGCCCGCACATCCAGGCCCGCGGCTCGGGCATCGAGGACTCCGCCTTCAGCGACGTGGCGCCCAGGATCACGGAGGTGCTCGAACGCTCCGCCCAGGACGGCGTGGTCGAGCCCCACCAGCTCCAGCAGCTCGTGCGCCGCACGCTGGGGAAGTGGGTCTCGGACAACTACCGGCGCCGGCCGATGATCCTGCCCGTCGTGGTGGAGGTCTGACGGACCGTCGGGCCTGGGACCAGGCCAACTGGGAGCGGGGCGCCTCGATTTGCATCGAGGCGCCCCGCTCCACTAGGTTTACAACTCCTCCCGACGGGGCACCCGGGCCACTCAGGCTCCAGGGACCATGCCCAGCCGGGGAGGAAAATCCGACTCAGAACTTCTGATAAAGTCGGAACCGCCGGAAAGGGAAACGCGAAAGCGAGAACCTGGAAAGCACCGAGGAAATCGGATCGGAAAGATCTGATAGAGTCGGAAACGCAAGACCGAAGGGAAGCCCGGAGGAAAGCCCGAG
>NZ_JBWKCH010000013.1:0-248013 GCF_056436585.1 Streptomyces sp. NPDC043685
CTCTGCGGCGACCCGGGTTTCATCTTTCGCCGGGGACGACCCGGCGTGGAAGCCGGTGTGCGAAATGCCCTCGGTACCGTCCACACTACTCCGCGTTTCGTTGCGGCGCGGAGCAGCGGCCGCATGGAGTGGAGTACCGGCCGGGTGATCTCCCGGCAAGTGCCTCAGCGCGTGCCGGGAGCCCCGTCCTTCGGGCGCGGCCGGCACAACGGCGTCGGACGGCGGGGGCGAGAGGTCAGCCGCGCCACTCCACCATGAGCAAGGTCGCGTCATCGCTGGTCCGCCCGCCCCTCGCCTGCTTGAGCGTGTGGGACAGGGATCGCGTCACTGCCCGGATGCCGCGTCCGGTCCTCTCCAGTTGGTTCACACGGTCGATCAACACGTAGATCTCCGGCAGTCCCATGCCGGCGTGGCGGTAGGCGCCGATGGCGACGGTGGCCATCGTGGCCGCGTCCAGTCCGTGGCCCATCACGTCGATCACGGCCACGTGGAGGACGTCGTCGTTGAGGCGCGTAGTCGAAGCTGTCGCCGCCCACGTCGTAGGCGGGTTCCAGGATCCCGGCCACGGCGACCCGGGGCATGATCATCGCCAGCGGTGGCAGCAGCGACCACTGGATCTCCGCGGCGTCGCTCATCGCCTGACCGCGTCGGACGCCGAAGAACAGGTCGGAGTAGCCGTGCTTGTTCACCAGCAGGTCGGCCACCAGGCCGGAGATTCTGAGCAGCAGGCGGCGGTCGTGGTCGTCGACGCTGTCCAGCGTCACCGCCATGCCCCCCACCGGGTCACCGCCGTCCAACAGGGGCAGGTGGACCCGGACGCCGTCCTCCTCGGGCACCCCCACGGGGACCGCGTCGAGGAAGCAGCGGCCCGCCTCGGAGTCGTCGATCACCTGAGGTTCCCCGGCCGTGAGGCCCTCACCGGGCAGCGGTACGAGCAGCAGCCGGCCGTAGTTCTGCAACAGCACCTGCGGTCGGCGGCCACCGCGCCGCTCCACCACGTCAGCGACCAGGGGCATCATCGGCGTGCCGAGGGCTGCCCTTCGGAAGACAGGGTCAACACACAGGGAGCGGTGGGGCCGGGCAGCCCGACGACCTCACCCATGTTCCGCCAGCCCCAGGACGAGAAGGCGGCTTGCCCTGCCTGATCGGCAGGATGCAGCAGGGTGACCCCGAGGGAGGAGTGCAGGTCTGTGAGCAGACGCTGTTGCAGACGGCGGGCGATATCGCGGTGCTGAGCGTGCGGATGGGCCACGACCTGGGTGAGGACGACGAACCGCGCGCGGGAGGTGAGCCGCTGGATGATCTCCTGGAGCGTTCCGTCGAACCCTCGGCGGCCGGAGCCGTCAGAGCCCACCGGAAAACCGAAGGCGCAACCGACCAGTACCGTCGTCTCTGCGACCAGCAGGGCGAAGCCAGGGCGGTGGGCGGTGACCGCCAAGCGGTGCAGGAAGTCTCCACGGTCGTGGTACGCCTCGCCGGAGGTGCCCGCGACGGACTCCGCTGCCAGGTCCGCGAGGTCCTCGCGCATGTCTTCCGCCTGCCAGCGGGTCAGCCGACGAAGGCGGATCCCGTCCCTGAGGACCGGCTGATCCGGCCGACGAGCGGGGCCCTCGGGCGCCCGCGTCGCGGTACTCATGAGGCCGCCGGATGCGGCGGGCGGCACGGGACTCACGAGGGCCGTGGGAAGCAGCGAAGTCGATCCGGTGGCATCGAGGAGCCGGGCGATCTGCGCACACGGATGGTGCAGCCGCAGGCGAGCGTGGACCCGGCCGGCGCGCCGTGATGCCGACAGGAGGACGTCCAAGCCCCTGGCGTCACAGGAGCCGACCGTGGTCAGGTCGATGTCGATCACGGTGACACCGTCCAGCAGACACTGCTCCACTGCGGCCCGCAGCAGCGGCGTCGTGGCCGGTCCGATGTCGCCGTCAAGCGTGACGAGCGTTCGCTCTCCTCGGTTCCACCGATGGATGTCCAGCCGGGAAAGGGCCATCACGCCTCCCCTCGGCGGGGTTGCGGACCTGCCTGGGCGCTCAGCCAGGCCCCTGCCCTGATGGGCTTGCGCTGAGTTGCTGTCGGCCGCGGCGGACATGATGCCGACCCGTCTCCGCGCCGACCAACTGGAGCGGCCCGGGGTTCGTCTCTCGCCGAGGACGACCCGGCGGGGCGGCCGGAGTACGTGATGCCCTCGGTACTTCAACCGTACGTCGGCCGCAACCGGAAGCGGCTGCTTCGACGGACGCGCGGCACGGTAGGGGCCGCATCACCTCACGGGCCGTCCCCCGGCTTCCGGGCTCTGCCGCGAGTACGAGCGCATGGGGCGAGCAGCGCAGCGCTCGCGACCCCGGCCGGTTCTTCCGCCTCTCACACCACCCTCGTCCAGGCACTCCTGCCCGGCCTCGGCCACGCGAGCACCGGTGACCCACGGGACACGGCCGTCCTCTACGAACGAGCGGGATCGACGCTCACGCTCCGTTGCTAACACTGATGTTGCTAACTCTGATGTTAGTCTCCTCCATAATGCTCCTGGAAGGCGGCGACATGGCAGATTTCGTGGGCAGGCGGCACGAGCTCGAGACGCTGGATCGCGAGCTGGGCAAGGTGAAGGCCGGGGTTGGCGGGGAGCGGCCCGGGCGGTGCGTGATGCTTCGAGGGCGCCGCCGGGTGGGTAAGTCGCGGTTGGTGGAGCGGTTCGCCGAGAGGTCCGGTGCGCCGTTCCTCTTCTATGCCGCCACAGGGGCGTCGCCGGAGGCGGACCTGGAGCGCCTCAGCCAGGATGCGCAGTCATCCAGTCTTCCGCTGGCGAATCTGTTGTCCGCGGCCCGCCCGGCGAGTTGGGATGCCGCCTTCGACGTACTGGCGGCGGCGCTGCCGCACGACCGGGCGAGCGTCGTGGTCATGGACGAGGTGCCGTATTTGATGGATACGGAGGCCGCCTTCGAGGGCATGCTTCAGCGGGCCTGGGACCGCGTGCTGGAGAGGAAGCCGGTTCTGCTCGTTCTCATCGGCTCCGACCTGTCGATGATGGAGGCGCTGAACAGCTATGGACGCCCGTTCCACCAGCGCGGACGGGAGATGGTGCTGGGTCCGCTGAACCCCGCAGAGGTGGGCACGATGCTCGGCCTCGACCCCGCCTCGGCCTTCGATGCGGCCTTGATCACCGGTGGACTGCCTCTGATCTGTGCGGAGTGGACGCACGGCGCCGGGATGTGGGAGTTCCTGCAGGAGGCACTCAGCGATCCGGTCTCGGCCTTGCTGGTGTCAGCGGAGCGCTCGCTTGCTGCGGAGTTCCCCCAGCAGGTCCAGGCCCGCACCGTCCTCTCGGCGATCGGTAGCGGTGAGCGGACGTTCTCCAACATCGCCCGCGCCGCCGGCGGGATCGGGGCGACCCCGCTACAGCGTTCGCTGGGAATCCTTGCGGACAAGCGGGTGATCGCGGCGGAGCTTCCCGTGTCGACGCGGCCTTCGAAGGATCGTCGCTACCGGGTCGCGGATCCCTACCTCCGCTTCTGGCTGAAGCTCCTGGGCCCGGCGATGGAGGAGATCGAGCGGGGCCGGGGCGACCTGACACTGCGGCGCATTCGCGAAAACTGGACCAGCTGGCGTGGCAGGGCCGTTGAACCTCTGGTGCGCGAGGCGCTGGCACGGCTGCTGCCCGACGCGAACCTCCCCGCCGCCCCCGCCATTGGCGGTTACTGGACCCGCACAAATGATGTGGAGATCGACATCGTGGGAGCGGACCGCGCGCCGATCGCCGAGGAGCTGTTGTTCGTCGGTTCGGTGAAGTGGCTGGAGAACTCGCCGTTCGACCGGCACGATCTCGCGGCGCTGCATCGACACCGCGCCGCGCTCACGCCTGCTCCCGTGCCTGTGATCGCTGTCTCGCGCAGCGGGACGGACTGCGCGGGGCTCGACGCCGCGTACGGCCCGGCGGAACTCCTCGCGGCGTGGTCCTCCTGAGCACGCCGGAATACAGGTCGGGCTGGAGGCGTACGGACTGCCGGCCGAACGCGGGTCGGCCAGGGCATGAGACGGAACGTGGACGGTTCGGCAGGCCCAGCAGCCGCGCGGACTCTCGCGCTCAGGCCTGTGCCTGACGGCGATCATCGTGGCTGGATGCCAAGGGGACGAACGGAAGCTCGGGGATGCCAAGTTCTTCGCGCATGGCGGCAGCTGCGGCCTGGACCGCTTTGTAGTACGTGTGCTGTGCGGTTTGGAACGTCCCGTCTGTGACTTGCGCACCGTCCGCGAGTAGGTCACGCAGCGTTCGGACGGTACGGAACGCTTCGACACCCAACTCGACGACACGTGGCGGAGCAAGCATGGTCAGGCCGAAGCGCTGCTCGAACAGACCGGACTCGGAGAATGCGGCGCGGACTGCACGCCTGCGCTCTTCTGGGGTGTCGTAGACGGTCTCGGCGACGAAACGCATGCCTTCGGTCGCGCGGGCAAGGTGAGCGAGGTAGGTCACGAAGGTCTCGCGCAGTACGGTCTGTGCGTCGGCCTGTTGGGCGCGTTTCCATCGGTCTCGGTCCACGACGAAGGTCGCGGCGATGCCGGCAAGCGCACCGGCTATGGCACTCAGAGGTGCAGTCCAGTCCATGAGGGGCACTGTATTGAGTCCGCCGGGGCGCCGTGCCGACGCTGAGGACGGCAACTGTAGGTGAGCTCTCAGCTTGGGAAGCTGCGATCATTCGGGGACGGCTCGGGCGCTGACCTGGGCGAAAGGCCTGGGTGCTGCCCCGTCGGCCTCGGCGGCCTTTCACCGTGATTCCCCGCTGTTCCCCGCTCGATCTGGTGCGCTTGTGGTGCGGTACTCGACGGGCCGCGTCGGTGGGCGGGTCTCGTCGGTGGGCGGGGCCTACCACTTCCGCCACTTGTCCGTGAGCTGGTATCGGCCCAACCCGTGGCGCGCTGTCAGGGCGACGACATCGACACCGTGCTCGGTGAGCGACTGGTCGATGTAGTCGCACAGTTCCTCGCGCTCGTCGGTTTCGAAGGCGGCCCCGTCATGGGCTTCATCCACCGCGTTAGGGCCAGGACGACGCGTTCCACGACAGCGACCCTCTCGTCGTTGGCCTCGGCCAGTCCAGGAAGTTCGCCCTCGAACACGTCGAGGGCCTCATCTGTTGCCATCAGTAGTTCCTCGGGGAACAACCCCGCCATGCAGACGCACTCGGGACACAGCGCCGACAGCGGGCGTCGGGACGCGGTTCCCGGCGGATCGACGGCGGCCGTCACCCTGTCCGGCGCCCGAACATCTGGCGCCTGAGCAGCTTGCTCCGGGCGATGTACCGTCCACGAGCCGGGGTTTCGAGGAGGCTGACTGCTCCAGCGCCGGGTCGGTCGGCTACTGACGAGCGGTGACACCGCTGGTGATCGAGCCGTGACTCCGGTGATGGTGAGGCCGATGTCGGCGAGGAACTCTGCCCGGTCGTCGTGATCACGTTAGCCGGCCTGCGACGTTTCGGGTAAACGCGTCTGGTTGCCGCCCTGGACCCGGAGGGGGTCGCAGCGTGATGTGTGGTTGATCCGTGCCGAGGGGCCAGGGGCGGGGCACCACCCCACCGCGCCGAGACGGTGAGGTGGCCCGTCCCACTTCGAACGTGCCCCTTCGGGCCGGCCGTGACCTGTGCACAGACATGTGGCCGACTGACGCGGCGAGCCCGCCGGCGGGTTCCCGCCCGAGGCGGAGGCCGAACCCGACGACGCGGAGCATTCCGGCCGGGAGCCATGCCGGATGATGCTGATCCGTTGGGAGAAATTCCGGAGATCAACTCTCTGTCCGCTCACGCACCGCTCACGCAAACGGCCCCGGACGAGGAGGAGTCCGAGGCCGAATAAGAGCCCTCCCTGGGAGACAAACCCCAGATCAGAGCGGTAATGCGCTGTGCCCCCGGCAGGATTCGAACCTGCGACACCCGCTTTAGGAGTTCTTTCGGCCGCTGATAAGGCCAGGCCTTGCGCCGCCCACTGGCGTGTGCGCGGTGCTCGGTTGGTTCCCCGCCTACGGCAACGTGCAGCCACGTTGCCGTCAAAGTTCGCCGTCAGGGGCGTGGTTCGTCAGGCCTTCGAGTAGCGCGCCTGACCTGAGGTAGTCACCACTGGCAGAAGGCGACGGAAGCGTCATCGCCCGACTTGTAACGCGGCCACCGTTGTCCCGTGGGATCTGTGGCCTCGACCTTCCGGACGGTATCGATCACCTCGCGTGGTCCACTGGTTCGAAGCATGGTGAAGACCTCGTGCCATGTCGCCATGGCGTACTCAGTGACCAGGCGCGATGTACCGTCGGACAGTACGGCCGCGGCGCGTACTTCCTCGGCAGGAGTGGTACCCACGATTGCGTGGTCCGCCGCTTCCGGACCGGCCGCCGCCACCCAATAGCCGGTGGGTGTGTTGCGTGTCTGTCGCTGAGCGGTCACGAAGCGCTGGAGAGCCTCCTTGTGCTCTGCTGTGTGGGTCTCGTACTGCTCGACTTCGGCCCGCAGGCCGGGGAGCACTTCGTCCACGCGAAGGTCAGTGATCACACTGAAGCCCTGCTGTCCCTCAAAAACGATCGGGGAGTCCGCTAGGACCAGGTGATCGAAGAACCCTTCATGTTGCCGGAGAACCGCGACCGTAGCCGAAGGGGTTCCAGGGTTGCCCAGGTCGCATTCAGGGTGCAGCGCCGCCACCCGTTCAAGGGCACCCGCCAAGCCGTCTACGAGGGGGGTGCCAGGATCCGCCAGTGCGGCGATGAGCTGACTGCCGAGGTGCGTCACGTACCACGGGACGCCATGGCGGCATCCCGTGTCGAGTCCCGCCGTGCTTAGCCCGTCTAGCACCACGGCGAGAGTCGGAGTGCCGGCTACCCAATCTTCATTGGGAGCGGCTCCACCGGCTTGAGTGTCAATGGCGACGCGCATGCTCAGCCCTCGTGTCGGTACAGCGGAGTGACGCGCCGACTCTCCAGCACTTCGAGCGTCTTCGGGTCATAACGGCACGAGATCAGTGTGGAGAAGCGCCGCGTGCGGACCTCTCTGTAGAGCTCCGCCAAGTTGTTTTCCAGGAAGTGGACGACGCCGTTCGCTCCGATGGCGTGGATGCCAGCGATGTACAGGAACGTGCCCTTCCCGTCCAAGCGGGGGAGCCGCCCCAGGTAGCCGACATCACCGGCTGATCCGTGTTCGTCCTGCGGCGACCGGAATTCCTTCCCGGCTACCTGGTCCACCAGGTGCCACGCGTGGTCCTTAGCAAACCGTAGATTGTCGTCACCTTCGAGTACCTGCGCCACGATTGGGGAGAGCCGGGGGCCGCAGATGACGACGTGGTTGTCCCGGTTGAGGTTCACGATCCCGGTGGGCGGAATCACCTCGTACTGAGTGTCCAACTTCATGCCGCCCAGCAACTTCCGAAGGTGCTCGAAGTTGTCGAGGTCTTCGCGGGTCACTACCTCGCTGGGATGCTGGTCGGCCGCCTTGCCTGCTTCGTACTTGCCGCCGAGCGACACCGTAACCAGGTCCGTGCCAAAGAACGCACGCTCCGGCGGAGGGCCGGCGGACGCTAGTTGCCCCACGCGCCCCCGACTGACCCCTAGGCGCGCGGCAATCTCGGCCTGGGTCATGCCCGACGCCTGAGCCTCTTCGATCGCCTCACGGCGGATCCGGGACAGCTCATTCACATGGCTCTGATACCGCGCCATCAGGTCGATAGCCGATTTGGCGCGGTCAACGGGGTCTGCGATCCCAGAGACCTTGCCCATGTCGTCGTTCACGAGTCTCCCAACGTCGCTTAGGGGGTCTATCAGACTCTATCGCGAGAGGGGGTTGCGCGCAGCCGTGAGTTTGCCTACGGTACCTAGCAAGCGAGAGGGCAACCCCCCCTAGGCAAGCCGGGGGTGGCTTTACCGCGACTGCTTGACCTGCGCGAATGGTTCGGGACTGCCCGCATGGCTGCCGCGTGCGGTGGCTGGAAGGCGGCTTAAGCCGCACGCCACGGGCCCCGAGCTGATTGTTCCTTGAGAACTCAACAGCGTGCCTGGGAGGCCGTCCCTCCCCTGCCAACAAGAGGACGGACGCGTGCGGTTACGCCCGTACGCATCATCACGAACCGACGTCCGCAGCACCGCTGCGGCCGGTTGCCTCCGCTGCTCGTCTCGTACGAGCAGCGCTGAGGGGAGCCGGAACCGACTCCAACGGCGCGCGGCTCCCGGGTGGCACCCCGGGAGCCGCTGTACGGGCCGTTTCACCTGCTAGGGAGACCACGACCCATGAACCACATCGTCACTGTTCAGGACGCTGTTACCGCGTTCGAGGACTGGACCGAGCCGACGGATGCGGAGCTGGACGCCATCGAGGCGGAAATGCCCGTCATCCGCGCCGAGATGGACCTGCTGGACGCGCAGATCATCACCATCGACCGCGCCCCGACCGAGCTGGACGAGCGACGTATCCGCCGGGCCCGTCGGCGTGTGCTCGCCGCGCACCGCGCCCACGTCAACGGCCTGGCCGGGCAGACGGGCGGTGTCGCATGATCCGCATCGTCACCCAGGCCCGCATTGAGCAGCTTGAGCACGACTTCCGTGCCGCATGTGAGCTGGCCCGGCAGACCAGCGGGACGGCGAATGAGGCGTTCGGCCGGCACGTCCGCGAGCTGTACGCCGCCACCGACCGCGCCGAGCGGGCGGAGGCGACAACCGCGGAGGTGGGTGAGCTTCTGGCCTGCGCGATGGAGGAGTTGTCCGCCGCGCAGCAGGAGTTGCTGCGGAAGGACATCGAGCTCCGCCGCCTGCGCGAGGAGCTGAGCTGCGGGCCGAGGGAGGGTGAGACGCTGGTGGTGCTCATGCACCACGGCGAGCCGCACGCCGTCTATGCCTCTCGCGACGACGCATACGCCGACACCGCCACCCACGGAGTTCCGGCGGATCACGTATGGGCTCGGTGCGGTGAACGCCCGGCCGCCGCGTTCACGTGGCGGTGTGAGGAGTTCATCTACAACCCCGCGACCAACGGATTCCACCGTGCCAACCCGCCCGCTCCGAGGACGCTGGGGGGTGCGGCATGAACAGTGTTCAGACCCGTTCAGCAGAGCGCGCCCTGTCGGGGGGCACGTGGCTGATCGTGTGCGGGGCGATGCTGTACTCCATCCTCACGGTCACGCCTCTGATGGCCAAGCACACGGCCGAAGCGTGGGACTGGACGGCACCGATCCTGCCCCTGGTGGTGGACGCGGCAGTGGTCATCGTGGTCAAGCTCGATGACGTGCTGGCCCGCTTGGGTGGGAACGGCGGCCGGTGGCCCATCACGCTGCGGTGGATGACCGGCCTCATGACGCTCGCGCTCAACACGGCCGACTCCGCGCTGAAGAAAGACCTGGTCGGCGTGGCCGTCCACTCGGTGGCGCCGCTGCTGCTGATCGTCACGGCGGAGACCAGCCTTGCCTACCGGCGGGCGATCGCCGCCGCCGTGGCGGCCCTGGAAGCTCAGCATCGAGCCGAGCGGGAGCGGCGGGAGCAGGCGGCCCGGGAGCGCGCCGAGCAGGCCCGTGCCGCAGCCCGTGAGGAGCGCGAGCACGCGGCCATGCTGGCCCGTGAACAGCGTGAGCACGAAGCCCGCATCGCCCGCGAGACGGCCGAGCGGGAGGAGCGGCAGCGGCGCGAGGAGCGTGAGGCCCGGGAGCGGGCCGAGGCTGCCGAGCGGGAGGCTCGTGAACGCCGTGAACGCGAGCGTGAACAGCGTGAACAAGAGCGGCTGCGCCTTGAACAGCAGACCCGCATGCGGGCGGAAGCCGAGCAGCGCGAGCGCGCCGAGCAGGCCGAGCGTGAACGCCGTGAACACGAGGAGCAGGCCGAGCGTGAACGCGCCGCCCTGCTGGAGCGCGGCCCCGCTGAGGGCAAGCTGCCGGAGGATGAGGCGCGCCGGATCGTGGCCGCCGCGTTCGAGGCGAACCTGTCGGTGCGGCAGGCTGCGGAGCTGTGCGGCTGGTCGGTCGGCTGGGTCTCCCACCGCTACGCCGAGCACCGCGACCCGGGTGCGGCCCGCCGCGCTGAACTCGCGATCGCGGGTCAGTGATGGGTGCCCTGCCCGTCTACCGGTGGCGCCTCGCCCCCGACGGCTACGCCACCCGCCGCCAACTCCGCGCCCTGGGCTTACGGCCCGGTGGTCAGGACGTGGCGGCGCAGCTCGAACGACCGCGCCGCCGACGTGGACCGCTGGTCGCCTACCTCTACCGCGTCGACCGTGCGAAGCCGGTGCGCGCGATGACCCCGGCGAAGTGGGCGGCCCTGGCCAAGGCCAACGCCGCCCGCCGCACCTGCCCCGAGTGCCGCCGCGACGCCGGATACGTCATCCCGCCGTCGCTCGGCACGTGTACGACCTGCGCCTTTCCCGACGACAACGCCCCGGAGGGTGCGTCATGGAACAGCTCCCCGCACACCGCCCGATGACAGTCGTTCAGCTCCCGGACGGCAGCCACGTCTACGCCGACCCCGCCGCCCTGCCCGCGCAGCAGCCTGCCGGGCCGCAGGTGGTGCACATCCACCAGGCCGCGCCGGACCGCACGGTGCAGCGCGTCGCGCTCGGCTCCGGTGTCGGTGCCGGGGCGGTCGCGGCCGGCGTCTACTTCGGCCCGCTGCTCGTCGGCGCCCTGACCGCCATCGCCGCGAACCTCGCGATGCTCGCGTTCATCGCGCTCGTACTCGGCTGGGCCGTCATCACGGTCGTCCGAGCCGTGGGCGACAGCGGCAAGGACACCGGCCGGCGCGGCCGGAAGGGCCGCTGAAGCACCCCAAGGCCGTAGGCGGCTCGCAGGGCGCCTGAAGGGCGTTCCGGGTGGGGTTTGACCCCCGGAAGGCCGTTCGGCCCCCACAACCCCCGTAGCGACGCAGGGTGACGGAAGTTTCCGTCCTCGCGCGCACGCGCGTAGGGGCCGCCTCGGAAACCAGGAAACCGGAAACCTGCTCACTCCGCGTAACACGCGCGTGTGGTGACGGGCCGTCGCAGGGCCCGCCACCACCGACCCACCACCCCTGAGAAGAGGACACCGTGAGCCACGGACAAGTCTGGCGTGCCCACCGCCAGTACGCAGCCACCGCCGCCCGCTGGACCGCCGATCATTACCGCAAGGAAGCCGAGCGCCGCCGCGCTCTGCGCGCCGACCGCAAGCCCCTGGTGCGCGACGCTCGCCGTGCGCTCGCCACCGCGCGCGCCATCGACCCCGAGGGCGTCACCCCCATCCGCCACCGCGCGGAGCGCGAGTTGCGCACCGCCAAGCGTCGCGTCCCGGACCCGATGTGGCTGTTCGCCACCAAGACCGCCACCGCCCTCGGTGTCGCCGGATACGTGTGGCTGCCGCAGGTCTCCACCCGCGCGTGGGTGTGGTCGGCCATCGCCGTCGTCGCGGCCGTCACCGCCCTGTCGGTGTGGATCGCGGTGCGCGAGCGCGACACCACCGGCCTCAAGCCCACCGCTGAAGAGTCGGCGCTGCTGAAGCGGTTGCAGCCGCAGCACTGGAAGGAGCACGCCGAACAGCGCGGTCTCGCCGGGACGCTGACCGGCCGGCCGAAGCTGACCGAGGCGGGCATCGTGTGCGCCGTCCGTCTCGACGGCACGTGGACGGCGACCAAGTTGCGCGGCGCCGAGGATCACATCCGGGCGCTGCTCGGGGCCCGCACGAGCCTGCGCATGCAGATCAAGGCTGGCAAGCAGGGCGGCTGGGCCGAACTCACCTTGCGCACCCGCAGCGCGGCCGACGGCGACGACCTGACCTGGACGCCCGAGCGGCGCTCCCTGGGCATCGACACCGTCACCGGCGAGCAGGTCACCGTGCCGCTCGGGGAACGGCTGCTCATCGCCGGACGCTCCGGCGCCGGTAAGTCAGTGGCGTCCCGGCCGCTGCTGTTCGACGCGTCCGAGGGAGAGACGAACGCGCTCGTCATCATCGACCTCAAGCGCGTGGAAGGCCGCCTGTGGGACCACCGGGCCCGCGTCGCCTCCACCCCGCACGAGGTCATCGAGGTGACCGACGAGCTGGAGACGGAGATGCTGGAACGGCTCAGCATCCTGCCCAAGGGCCAGGACACCTGGACCCCCACCCTCGACCGGCCGCGCATCACGGTCGTCGTTGACGAGGGCGCCGAAGTCATGACAGCCGCCGACAAGGTCCCCTACGAGACCGAGACCAGCGACGGCAAGACCCGCACCGCCACCCGCTCCGCACTTCCGGCCCTGGAGTCCATCGCCCGCATGGGCCGCGCGGCGTGCATCGACCTGTGGTGGATGACGCAGAAGCCCACCATCGGCGACGGCATCCCCAAGCAGATCGCCCCGCAGATCGGCGTCTCCATCTGCCTCGCTGTGCGCACGCCGGCCGAAGCCCGCGTCGTGCTCGGCGAGGACGCACAAGCCAAGGGCTGGAACGCCGACGAACTCCCCGTCCCTGGTGTGGCACTGATCCGCGACGGCAAGCGCAAGCCCGACCCCGTCAAGGTCCGCTACATGGACAAGGCCGTGGTCATCGCCCTGCCCGACCGTGAGCCCTGGTCCCGCACTGCCGCGCCCACGGTGGAAGCCGCGGGCGCCCCCACGCTCACCCTCGTCACAAACACCGGGACCGAGGCTGAGCCGGTCACGGACAGCGCCACCGCCCGCGTGCTCAAGGCCATCGAGACCGCCGACGGACCGGTCCGCCAGAAGGACCTGGTGACGCTCACGGGCCTGTCCAAGGGCGCCGTGTCCAAGGCCGTCAAGGCCCTCACCACGGGCGGCACCGTCGTCCGCACCCCGGGCGGCTGTCTGACCGCGACGCGCGGCGACGAGTCCGCCGCCGCCTGACCGACCCGCACACGACGACGGCGGCCCCCATCCGACCAAGAACCGGGGCCGCCGCCTTCCACCTGCCATCGACAGACCTGTGGAGGTCTCCCAGCATGACCCAACCGACCACCGTCCGGCGAGTGCGCGGCCACCGGCCCCGCTTACTGGATCTCTCCTGCTGTGCCCACGCCACGACCGCGCTGGGGGTGGCGGCATGAACGAAGCTCTCATGCGTGCCGCCCTGAACGCAGCCGAACGCGGCTGGCACGTCTTCCCTCTGCGCCCCAGCACCAAGCGGCCCGCCCTGCACGGCGAAACCGCCTGCCCCCGCACCGGCCCGTGCGCCGGCGGGCACCGCAAGTGGGAGGAGCGTGCCACCACCGACCCCGACCGCATCAGGGCCGCCTGGGCACACGCCCCGTTCAACGTCGGTATCGCAACCGGCCCCTCCGGACTGCTGGTGGTCGACCTGGACATGCCCAAGGACAAGAGCAGTCCGGACGCGCCTGACGGCGCGACGACCTTTGAGGCGCTCTGCGAGCGCACCGGGCAGCCCGTCCCACGCACCCGCACGGTCCGGACCGCGAGCGGGGGGCTGCACCTGTACTTCACCGCCCCCGCCGCCGTGCGGCTGCACAACACCGCCGGGACACTCGCCCCGTTGGTCGACACCCGCGCATGGGGCGGTTACGTCGTCGCCGCCGGCAGCAGCATCGACGGCGCCCCGTACGAGGCCGTAGGCCCTGCCCTGCTGGGGCCCCTGCCTGGCTGGCTCAAGGCCCTGCTGGTGCCCCCACACCCGGTCAACCGGCCCGCAGCGGTGGGGAGGCGCCACCGCCCCTACGTCGATGCCGCCCTGGCGAAGGAGACGGCCGCCGTCTCCGCAGCCCGCGAGGGGCAGCGCAACGCGACGCTCCTGCGTGCGGGGCGGGCGCTGGGCCGGTTCGTCGCATCCGGCGACCTGACCCGCACCGAGGTGGAAGACGCTCTTCAAGGGGCGGGGGAGTCGGCCGGCCTGCCCACGGCCGAGTGCCGCGCCACCCTGCGCAGCGCCCTGGACTGGTCCATCACCCACAACCAGACCAGCACCCGGGAGGCGGCATGAGCACTCCTTCCCGCCCCTTGAAGAGCATCACCGGGGCCACGGCCGACCCGCTCGCCGCACAGTCGACCGCACCCCGCGCCGCCGTGGGCGCGCCGAAGGACGCCGCCCGTCAGGGCGTCCGAACTGCTTGCAGCCCTGACCCGCACGGCGACGACGGACGCCGCCCCATCGCGTGGCTGCACATCGCTGCACCGCGAGGCGCCACACCCACCGCCACCTCCCGGTGCGCATGCGGACGCGACCGCTCGGCCATCGGCACGGCACGGGTGCTCGCCCTGATCGACGACCACACCGCCCACCGCACCGTCTGCCCCCTGCGTCACCCCCAGGAAGGAAGGGCCGCCGCATGACCGACCACATCGACGGCGCTGCGCTGCTGGACGAGGTGGAAGCCTTCCACCGCCGGTTCAACGTCTTCCCCACCGATGCCGCGTACGTGGCGGTAGCGCTGTGGGACGCGCACGCCCACCTGCTCGACTGCTTCGACTCCACACCCCGGTTGGCGTTCCTGTCCCCGGAACCCGGGTCGGGCAAGTCGCGTGCGCTGGAGATCGTCGAAACCCTCGTGCCACACCCGATGGTGGCCGTGAACGCGTCCGCTGCCGCGCTCTTCCGGGCCGTGTCCGGGGCCGACGGACGGCCCACGATCCTGTTCGACGAGATTGACACCATCTTCGGCCCCAAGGCCGGGGACAACGAAGAACTGCGCGGTTTCCTCAACGCCGGTCACCGTCGCACCGGCGTCACCTACCGGTGCATCGGCGACGGCGGCAACCAGACCGTGCAGGCCTTCCCCTCCTACTGTGCGGTCGCTGTGGCGGGACTCGGCTCGCTGCCCGACACAATCCTGACCCGCTCGGTCGTCATCCGCATGCGCCGACGAGCCCGCAACGAGCGTGTGGAGCCCTTCCGGGCCCGCATCCACGAGGCGGAAGGCCACAAGCTGCGTGACCGGCTTGCCGCGTGGGCGGAGAAGGCGCGCGGGTTCGTTCTCGGGGCCTGGCCGGATATGCCCGACGGCGTCACCGACCGCCCCGCAGACGTGTGGGAACCGTTGCTCGCCATCGCCGACGCCGTCGGCGGCCACTGGCCCCGCCGGGCCCGCGAAGCGTGCGTGACGCTCGTCAAAGCCGCCCAGACCACCGACAAACACAGCCTGGGCATCCGGCTGTTGACCGACCTGCGCGACCACGTCCTGATCGGCGTGGACAAGCTGCCCACCATCGCCATCCTCGACCGACTCAACGCCCTCGACGACGCCCCATGGGCCGACCTCGACGGCAAGCCCCTCGACAACCGGCGCCTGGCCCGGATGCTCGGCGAGTACATGACCGCCGACAACACCCCTATCCGGTCCCGCAACATCCGCACCGCCGGCGGCGTCCTCAAAGGCCTCTACGTCGAGGATCTGGTGGACGCGTGGGCCCGCTACTGCCCGCCCCCCTCTCAGGACTCCGCTACGGCCGCTACACCGCTACAGCCCAGCTCAGAGCCGGTGAATCTGTAGCGGCACCGAAGCGTGTAGCGGCTACGCCCGCCACCCCGTAGCGCGTGCGTAGCCGCTACACGCCACCCCTCCGCTACAAAAACACCCCCGCTGACCTGCGATGTAGCGCTGTAGCGGATGTAGCGGACTTCCCAGAAGGGGGCCGTGCGAGCCCCGCCCGAGATTCGGAGGTTCGACGTGCGCACCGCCGTGCCTGAAACGCCCGAAGCCTTCACCGTCCCTGAGGTCATGTCCGCTCTGCGCCTTAGCCGCAGCAAGGTCTACGACCTCATCCGCTCACGTCAGTTGGCGAGCTTCACCATCGGGCGCGCGCGCCGTGTGTCTCCCGACAGCGTGCGCGCCTTCATGCAGGAACGAATCGAGGAGAACGCAGCCTGATGGCCTCCCGCAAAAGGAACCCCAACGGCGCTGGAAGCATCTGGCAGCGCAAAGACGGCCGCTACGAGGCACGCGTGTACGTCCCTCAACCCGACGGCACGCGCAAGCGCAAGACGGTGTACGGCAACACGTGGGAGGAGTGCGACACCAAGCGTCAGGAGCTGGTGCGCCGCGACCGCCAGGGCATCCCGACCCCGACGCGGTCTGCCAAGCTCTCGGAGTGGCTGCCGTACTGGCTGGAGCACTACATCGAGCCGCGCCGCAAGCTCAGCACCTACGACAAGTACGAGACTCACGTGCGCCTCTACTTGGTCCCCATGCTTGGCACGAAGCGGCTGGAGACCTTGAGCGTCACCGACGTACGCCGCTTCATCACCCGTATGCAGAGCACCCACACGGCCGCGACGGCTAAGGAAGCGCACCGAGTGCTGCGTACGGCACTCACCGCGGCTGTGCGCGAGGAACTGATCACGCGGAACGTCGCGTCGCTGGTGGAACCGCCGCGTGTGAGGCAGCGGGAGATCCGGCCGTGGACTCTGGAGGAGACGTTGACCTTCCTGGAGGGCGCACGCCGTGATCCCCTGTACGCCGCGTTCGTGCTGGCCGTGGCAATGGGCCTGCGGCGTGGCGAGCTGGTGGGTCTGCGCTGGTCGGATGTGGACCTAGACAACCGCGTGCTGCACGTCCGCCAGCAGACGCAGCGCCGCAGGGGGACGCTGTACGACGACGACCCCAAGAGCCGCCGCAGCCGCGTGGTACCCATGCCCGCGCTGTGCATCGCGCCGCTGCGCTGGCATCGACTCGTGCAGCGCGAGACGTTCGCGCGCACAGGCGTCGCCTGGTCAGAGACCGGCTACGTCTTCGCCACGCGGAACGGCCGGCCGGTCGAGCCACGGAACGTCTACCGATCCTTCACGCGGGTCGCGGCGGATACAGGGCTGCGTGTGGTCCGGCTGCACGACGCACGGCACGGGTGCGCCACGCTGCTGACCGCGGCCGGCGTCGCGCCGCGGGTCATCATGGAGATCTTGGGGCACAGCCAGATCAGCATCACGATGGACGTGTACACGCACGTCGTGCACGACACACAGCGAGAGGCGATCAGCCACATGGACCGGCTACTTAAGCGTCGTCTGCCGGCCGCCTGAGAGGCGACTGCCGTCAAGTGCCGCCGTCAAAACGGCCCGGACCATGATCGGTCCGGGCCGTTTTCCCTGGTGCCCCCGGCAGGATTCGAACCTGCGACACCCGCTTTAGGAGAGCGGTGCTCTATCCCCTGAGCTACGAAGGCAGTGGCAGTGGACGCAAGCAGCGACGTGCCCGTGGTCCGGGAGGACCACAGGCGTCAGCGTACCGGATGTGGGTCGGGCGGGGGTGGGGGTCAGGTCAGGGGGACGTGGGTGAAGCGGGACGCCGTGTGGAAGTCCGTCTGGATGCGGGCTGCCGTGGCCGTCAGTTCCGGGACCAGGTCCGTCACGCACTCGCCCGGGGTGCGGCGGCTCGCGTGCATCGCCGTGTTCAGGGCCGCCACGACCCGGCCCGACCGGTCGCGGATCGGGACGGCGATCGAGCGGAGGCCCTCTTCCAGTTCCTCGTCCACCAGGGCGTAGCCCTGCGAGCGGACCGAGGCCAGGAGGTGTTCCCACGTCTGTTTGTCCGTGATCGTGCGCGGGGTGAAGGACCGCAGGTCCTGGGCGCCCCGGACGGTTTCGGGCGCGTCCGCCAGCAGGACCCTGCCCAGTGCCGTCGCGGGGGCCGGCAGACGTGTGCCCACCGTGATGTTCACGCTCATCACCCGGGCCGTGGCCACCCGGGCCGTGTACTGGATCTCCTCGCCGGAGGCCGACAGCACCGCCACCGACGTCGACTCGTGGATGCGGGACGTCAGATCGGCCAGGTGGGGCTGGGCGATCTCGGGCAGAGACGTGCGGGACAGGGGCGGGAAGCCCAGGGAGAGGACCCGGGGGGTGAGGGTGAAGGCGCGGCCGGTCGTGGCCACCAGGCCCAGGTGCTCGTAGGTGATCAAGGCCCGTCGCGCCGTCGCCCTGGCCAGGCCCGTCGCCCGGGCCACCTCCGCGAGGGTCAGCTCCGGCCTGCCCTCGCCGAAGGCCGTGAGGACCGTCAGCCCCCGGGCCAGGGATTCGATGAACTCGCGGCCAAGTCGCTGCTTCGACGCGCCGGTCCACAGCGCCAGGTCCGACGGGGGAGGGCCGGGCGCGAGGGGCGGGGCGGCGTGGAGTTCGCGTTCCATCGCCGCCACCGCGGACCGCAGCCTCGGCAGCAGTGTCGTCCGCAGGGTGCGTGCGGTGTGCCGGCTCGTGTGGCTGACCACGCTCGCCACGCTCGCGATCCGGCCGTCCGGGCCGGGGGAGCGGACCGGCACCGAGATCGCCACCAGGCCCGGCTCGATCAGCTGGTCGTCCAGGGCCCAGCCGTTCTCCGACGCCTGCGCCGTGCGGCGCGCGAAGTCCTCGTCGTGCCGTCCGTCCGCTCCCTGCGTGCGGGGCGGTACGGCCGTGAAGGACAGGTCCCTCGGGTCCGCCGCCCTGCGGTCCCGCCAGCGTTGCCAGTCGGTGGCCGTCCACTCCGTGGCGAACAGCGGGCCGGGTGCGGTGCGTTCGGCCGGGAGCAGGTCGCCGATGCGGAAGCTGAGGGACATCGCGCGGCGGCGGGTCGCCTGGTGGATGAAGCGGATGCCGTCGCGGTCGGCGACCGCCAGGGAGACCGACTCGTCCAGTTCGTCGGCCAGGGCGTCCGCGTGCGGGGAGAGCAGGGCGGGCAGGCGCAGGGCCGACAGGTAGGCGTTGCCCAGGTCCATCAGGCGCGGGGAGAGGTGCACGTCCCGGCCGTCGAAGCGGACGTAGCCCATGCGGGCGAGCGTGGCCGTGATGCGGTCGACCGTGGAGCGGGCGAGGCCGGTGGCCCGTTCCAGGCCGCTCAAGCTCAACGTGCCGTCCGCTTCCGTCAGTTCCCGCAGCACCGCGATGCCGCGGACGAGGGGGGTGACCGTCTCGGCGGGGGCCCCTCCCTCCGGGAAGGTGCTCGCCGTACGAGCGCCCGGGGCGCCCAGGGTCGCCCTCCGCGCCGCCGACGCGGCCGTCTCCTCGACCGGTGGCCCCTTCTCGTCGGCCGGCGGGGCGGACCCCTCCGGGGTCTCGGACTCGGGCTTCGCTGGCATCGGCTCTCCGGTACGGCGCTCGCGACGGTCGCGGCAGGCCCACCGTAATCCGGAAACGGCGGCCCGGAGACCGGGAGGGAGGTCATGCGCCTCTTGCCCCGCGCCTGACAGGTACGACCTGCCCCTACTCCCTTGTCACCCGCACTCGACGACCATCCTCCACCCCCGCGCCGGCCGCTCCCGCCCCCACTCCCTCCACCTCGATCGTGATCCCCCTCGCCGCGTCCCGGAACGTCTCCCCGGGTGTGAGCGGCGCGTCCGACAGTTCCGCGTGGACGTTCGGCGCGCGGGTGCAACCGCCGCTGTCGCGCCGGGAGTCGTGGACGGTGACCGGGCCCATGCCCGTGTCCACCTCCGCGTCGACCTTGTAGACGAGGACACCCGGGCGGCACACGGTCTCGTCGTTGCCGGCGCGGGTGCGCAGTTCGACGGCGTAGCCGGTGGTGCCGTCCAGGGGGACGAAGACCAGCTTGGAGCCGCCCGCCCGGGCCAGGGGCGTCAGCGTGTACTCCGTGACGCCGGGGGCCGCGGCGCAGTGGACCTGGGCGGCGTCCAGCCAGCCCAGCTTCCACTTGTGCCAGCCGAGGAAGTCGTTGTTGGCGCCCCAGTCCTCGCTCATGATGTCCCAGTGGCCGACCGCGCCCCCGCCCTCCGCGGTGTACAGGTCGGGCAGGCCGAAGACGTGGCCGTTCTCGTGGGGGAGGACGCGGTAGCCGGTGCGGTCGTAGGAGCCGGAGCCGTCGTCCTGGCGGGAGTAGACGAAGGAGGCGTTGGCCACGGGTATGCCGTCGGCCAGGGGGGCGTCTTTGTTGCCGGCGAAGGTGACGGACAGGACGGTGTCCAGGGCGGAGGGACCGGCGTTCGGGGTGACCAGGACGTTCAGCAGGTCGTAGGCGCGGAAGTCGACCTTCGGGTCGGCCACGGCGACCAGGTCCTGGACCAGCGCGCGGTAGCCGGGCTCGAACGGGGCGCCGCGCTCTATGCCGTACTCCCGGAAGGACTTCGGCATCCGCAGCCAGCCCGGTATCGGGGTCTCGGGGCGGTAGTCGAGGCGGCCGTAGGAGCTGGTGCGGAACCACTCGCGGGTCTGCGGGAAGAACTCGCGGAAGCGGTCCTGGGCGTCCCCCTCGCCGGGTGCGTCCGAGAAGTCGATCATCAGGGTGAGGGCTCGGACGGTGCCGGTGGAGCGGGTGTAACCCGTGGAGGTGGGGATGCCCTCGGACATCTGGACCTCGTGGGCGCCGCGGATCATGCAGGGGCCGTGCGCGGGGGTGTGGGACAGGACGATCGGACCGGCTCCCGCCGTACTGGTGCCCGGGGTGAGGCGGCCCGTGCCGGCCGAGGTGCTGACCGTGAAGGTCAGGGCGGACACGCAGGCCAGGGCGGCCAGCCGGCGGCGGGGTATCCGGTGGCCGGGCGGGCCCGTGTCGTCCCGTCGGGGGTGCCGTGACCGCGGTTGCCTGCAAGGGACCTGCAAGGGACCTCCCGCGCCACGGCAGCCGCCGGTGTCCGGCTGCACCCTTGCGCTCACCCTGCGTCGCAGGGTGGGGGGACGCCCGCTGGAGGAGACCGATCGTGGGTTTCCCGTCGGTAGCGACCCGAGAGGCTTGTGAGCCAGGTCACAAACAAATTCCACGTGAGCGGGAAATACCGGGGACCCAGTCCCCGTTTAGCCATGTGTCCGATCGAAACGGGGACCCGCTCCCCGGATCGCAGCACCATCAGTCCAACGGAACCAGGAGTACGCCGTGCAGACCGCCAGCCCCGAAGCGCGCAAGGTGCCCCGGCCCCGCGCCGACGCCCTGCGCAACCGGGAGCGGATCGTCACCGCCGCCCGGGAGATGTTCGTCGAGCACGGCCCCGAGGTGCCGCTCGACGAGATCGCCCGCCGGGCCGGCGTAGGCAATGCCACGGTGTACCGCAACTTCCCGGACCGCGACGCCCTCGTCCGCGAGGTCGTCTGCTCGGTCATGGACCGGACGGCCGCGGCCGCCGAGGCCGCTCTCGACGAGACCGGTGACGCGTTCGAGGCGCTGGAGCGCTTCGTGCACGCCGCCGCCGACGAGCGGATCAGCGCGCTGTGCCCGATGGTCTCCAGCACGTTCGACCAGCACCACCCGGATCTGGAGGCCTCGCGCGAACGGGTCGAGCGGCTGATCGCGGAGGTCATGGACCGCGCCAGGTCGGCCGGCCAGCTCCGGTCCGACGTGGACGTGGGAGACGTCATGATCGCCGTGGCCCAGCTCAGCCGGCCCCCGGCCGGCACCGACTGCTTCCGGGCCGACCGCTTCGTCCACCGCCATCTTCAGCTGCTCCTGGACGGGCTGCGGGCTCCCGCCCGCTCCGCCCTCCCGGGCGCGGCCGTGACCATGGAGGATCTGCGCCGGCCCTGACCGTTCCGCCCGGCCGATCGGTTGCGTCCGATCGTCCGGCTCCGCCCGATCGCCCGGCTCCGTCCGATGAGTTCAGGCCGCCCCACCGGTCTGAAACCTGAACGAACGACCCGACCAACCCGAACGACCCGACCGACCCTGCGGCCGTCCCCGTGGACGCGCCGCCGGCACGCGACACCCTGCTACACCCTTTTCGTCCCGAAGTACCGCATTTTTCCGTCACGAAGTCCCGAAGTGGGTATCCCCATGTCTGAAACAGCCTCGAAGGCCCTCGGCGCACCGGCCAGAGAACCGGACGCCGGCCGCTGGAAAGCGCTCGTCTTCATCGCGCTCGCCCAGCTGATGGTCGTCCTGGACGCCACCATCGTGAACATCGCCCTGCCCTCCGCCCAGCAGGACCTCGGCATCTCCGACGGCAACCGGCAGTGGGTCGTCACGGCCTACGCCCTCGCCTTCGGCGGTCTGCTCCTGTTCGGCGGCCGGATAGCCGACCTGTGGGGCCGCAAGCGCACCTTCGTCCTCGGTCTCGCGGGCTTCGCCGCGGCCTCCGCCCTCGGCGGCGCGGCCACCAACGAGGCCATGATGTTCGGCTCCCGCGCCCTCCAGGGTGTCTTCGGCGCCCTGCTCGCGCCCGCCGCGCTCTCCCTGCTCGCGGTGATGTTCACCGACGCCAAGGAGCGCGCCAAGGCGTTCGGCATCTACGGCGCGATCGCCGGTGGTGGCGGTGCCGTCGGCCTGATCCTGGGCGGTTTCCTCACCGAGTACCTGGACTGGCGCTGGACGTTCTTCGTGAACATCCCGTTCGCCATCGTCGCCGCGGCTGGTGCCTACTTCGTCATCCGTGAGCCCGAGGGCGGCCGCAACCGCTCCCCGCTCGACGTGCCCGGCGTGATCCTGTCCACCCTTGGCCTGGTCGCCCTGGTCTACGGCTTCACCCGCGCCGAGTCCGACGGCTGGAGCGACTCGGTGACCGTCGGCATGTTCGTCGCCTCGGTCGTGCTGCTGGCGTCGTTCGTGCTCGTCGAGGCCAAGGTCAAGGCCCCGCTGCTGCCGCTGCGCGTGATCACCGAGCGCAACCGCGGCGGGATCTACCTCTCCCTCGGTCTCGCGATCATCGCGATGTTCGGCCTGTTCCTCTTCCTGACCTACTACCTGCAGATCGTGAAGGGCTACTCGCCGGTCAAGACCGGGTTCGCCTTCCTGCCGATGATCGCGGGCATGATCACGGGCTCCACCCAGATCGGCACCCGTCTGATGACCCGGGTCGCGCCGCGCCTGCTGATGGGTCCCGGCTTCCTGGTCGCCGCGCTCGGCATGCTGCTGCTGACCCAGCTGGAGATCGGCTCCTCGTACGCGGCCCTGCTGCTGCCGGCGATGCTGCTGCTCGGTCTCGGCATGGGTACGGCGTTCATGCCGGCCATGTCGCTGGCCACGCAGGGCGTCGAGCCGCGGGACGCCGGTGTCGCCTCCGCGATGGTCAACACCTCGCAGCAGGTGGGCGGCGCGATCGGCACGGCCCTGCTGAACACCATCGCCGCCTCGGCGACCACGGCGTACGTCGCCGACCACATCGCCGGCGCGACCAGCCGGTCCCAGCAGCAGCTGGTCCAGCTGGAGGCCATGGTGGAGGGCTACACCAGCGCCATCTGGTTCGCCGTCGGCATCCTGGTGGTGGCCGCCGCGATCGCCCTGACCTTCGTCAACGCCGGCCGCCCGGGCGGTACGACGGTGGCGTCCTCCGAGGAGGGCGCGGCGGACGAGGTGCCGGTTCCGGTCGTCGCCCACTGACGGCCGCGCACGCCACCCCTTCGGGCCATCCGTAGGCACGGGGAAGGGGACGCCCCGTACCTACGGAATCCAGGACCTGCCCCGGCCCCGCGTCAGCGGAGCCAGGGCAGGTCCGCACCCGCTTCGGCCGGCTGAAGTCCCTCGGCGACGATCCGCATGATCTCGCCGAGGGACTTCTGCTGTTCCGGGGTGAGCCGGTCGAAGACCGCCTGGCGCACGGCCTCCACATGGCCCGGCGCGGTCTTCCGCAGCACGTCGAGACCCTCGTCCGTGAGGACGGCGAACTGGCCCCGCTTGTCGTCGGGGCAGTCCTCGCGCCGGACCCAGCCGTTCTTCTCCAGGCGCGCGATCGCGTGCGAGAGCCGGGACCGGGTGATCTTCGCCAGCATGGCGAGCTCGGTCATCCGCAGCCGCCGCCGCGGCGCCTCGGCGAGCTTGACCAGAAGGCCGTAGTAGACGTGCGGCATGCCCGCGTCGCGCTGGAGCTGACGGTCGAGGTGGTCGTCGAGGAGGGTGACGCCCTCCATGAACGAACGCCAGACACGCTGCTCCTCGTCGGTGAGCCAGCGCGGTTCCTGGGGCTCCGCGGCGGAGCCGGGTGTCGGTGCGGATGCGGGTGCCTTCATGTGTCCCACTCTACGTGGACCCTTCTTGAACTTTAAATAAATGGCTCGTACAGTTTTGTCGGGAACCATTGTGGAAGGAGCCGCAGCATGTCCGCCGCCACTCAGGAGCGCATGCCCGCTCTGTACCTCAGTCACGGCGCGCCGCCCCTGGCGGACGACCCCGTCTGGCCCGGTGAACTGGCCGCCTGGTCCGCCGGACTGCCGCGCCCCAAGGCCGTCCTGATCGTCTCCGCCCACTGGGAGGAGGCCCCGCTCGCCCTCGGTGCCACCGAGACCGTCCCGCTCGTCTACGACTTCTGGGGCTTCCCCGAGCACTACTACCGGGTGACGTACGACGCCCCCGGCGCACCGGAGCTCGCCGAGTCCGTACGCAAGCTGCTGCGCGCCCCCGGCATGCCCGTCCAGGACGTCCCCGACCGCGGCCTCGACCACGGCGCCTACGTCCCCCTGGTCGAGATGTACCCGGACGCCGACATCCCGGTCCTCCAGGTGTCCATGCCGACGCTCGACCCGGTGCGGCTCATGGAGATCGGCCGCAGGCTCGCCCCGCTGCGGGACGAGGGCGTGCTGATCGTCGGCTCCGGCTTCTTCACCCACAACCTGGCCGCGCTCCGGCAGGGCGGCGTCCCCGCCTGGTCGGCCGAGTTCGACGACTGGGGCCGCCGGGCGCTGGAGGCGCGTGACGTGGACGCCCTGCTCGACTTCACCCGCAAGTCGCCCGCGGGGCAGCTGGCCCACCCGCGCACCGAGCACTTCGCCCCGCTGTTCGTGACCATGGGCGCGGCCGACGCGGCCGGTGAGCTGGACGCCCAGAAGTCGGTGATCGACGGGTTCTGGATGGGCCTGGCGAAGCGGTCGGTCCAGTTCGGCTGAGCGCCTACAGCGGCTTCTCGTACCAGGCCACGTCCCAGTAGCGGCCGAACTTGCGCCCGACCTCCCGGTACGTGCCGACGTGCCGGAAACCGAAGCGCTCGTGCAGCCGGGCCGACGCCTCGTTCGGCTGGGCGATGCCCGCGTAGGCCCGGTGCAGGTCCTCGCCCGACAGGGCCTCGAAGAGGGATTTGTAGAGGAGGGTGCCGACGCCGCGGCGGCCCGCGTCCGGGGCGACGTACACGGACGTCTCCACGGAGGTGGCATAGGCGGGCTTCGGCCGGAAAGGGCTGGAAGTGGCGTACCCGAGGATCCGCTGTGCATCCGGCTCCCTGGCAACCATCAGCCGGTGCGGCCCGTCTTCAAGGTGGGAGAGGAGCCAAGGGCGGCGCTCCTCCGGAGTGAAGATCGCGGTGTCGAATGTGATCGCCGTCTCACGTACATAGTGGTTGTAGAGGGCTGTGAGAGCTTCGAGGTCGTCCTCGACTCCTGGTCTGACCTGCACCTCTGTGCGCTCCGGCGGCATCTGGCCTCCCTGTGTGGCCGGACAGGGTACTGCATGATCAGAAAAATCGGAGGCCGGGTTGGGAATTCTGTCCTGATTCCAGTCGTTGTTTCCATCGGATGCAGGGCACCCGAGGAGAGTCCGGAAGGTCCCGGACGGAGTCCCGCGTCCGAAGGACCACCCGCTGACCTCACCATCGCAAGGGAGCTCGCATGGCAACCCGTGCCGTCGCCCGTCGTCAGTCCGCCACCGGCGAGACGGCCGACGCGGCAAGCAGTGTTCGCGCCCATGGCGGCGAGATCGCCGACCGCGACCTGGTCGGCATGTATCTCGACGAGATCGCGCGCACACCGCTGCTCGACGCCGCCAAGGAAGTCGAGCTGTCGCAGATCATCGAAGCGGGTGTGTTCGCCCAGCAGATCCTCGACGGCCTGGAGGAGAACAAGGCCGGGGCCTCGCCCGAGGAGCTGCGGGCCCTGGTCGACGCGAGCGAGCGGGCCAAGGACGTCTTCATCCGCTCGAACCTGCGCCTGGTCGTGGCCGTCGCCCGCCGCTACCCCCGCAGCGGTCTGCCCCTGCTGGACCTGATCCAGGAGGGCAACGCCGGCCTGGTGCGCGCGGTCGAGAAGTTCGACTACCGCAAGGGCTTCAAGTTCTCCACGTACGCGACGTGGTGGATCCGCCAGGCCATCACGCGCTCGATAGCCGACCAGTCCCGCACGATCCGCCTGCCCGTCCACCTCGTGGAGGAGCTCGGCCGGATCCGCCGTGTGCAGCGCGAGTTCAACCGCGAGCACGGCCGGGACCCGGAGCCCGCGGAGATCGCGGCCGAGCTCGGCTCCACGCCCGAGCGCGTCACCGACGTGCTCGACTGGGCCCGCGACCCGGTCTCGCTGAACATGTCGGTGGACGACGAGGGCGAGACCCAGTTCGGCGACCTCCTGGAGGACACCTCCGCGGTGTCGCCCGAGCAGTCGGTGCTCACCCTGCTGCGCAGCGAGGAGCTCGACGACCTGATCGGCCGCCTCGACCAGCGCACGGCCTCGATCATCAAGATGCGCTACGGCATCGAGGACGGCAGGGAGCGCACGCTGACCGAGGTCGGCAAGGAGCACGGCCTGACCCGCGAGCGCATCCGGCAGATCGAGAAGCACGCGCTGCTGGAGCTGAAGAAGCTGGCCCGCAGCACCGGGTTCGACGCGGCGGCGTAACCACCGCCCGTCCCCGCCTCCGCCCCCGCCTCCGGCACCTGTCCGCGCGGGCGGCGCGAGGCCGGTGCGCACGATGAGCGTCCGGGCGTACGGCCCCTCCCCGCTGACAGCGGGTGACGGAGCGTGTGCGCCCGGAGGGCACCGCGTACGCCGGGTGGCGAAAGACAGCGCAAACATGGCGTTGTAACGCCGCTTCAATCCGCGGAGTCAGGGAACAAGACTTCTGGGTCCACCAGTTCGGACCCGGGTCGCACCCCCTGACCCACCAGCCAAAGTCCCGTCGCACTCCCCCCGGCGCCGGGACTTTCCCCGAGGCCGGGCCTCGGCGTCCTTCCCCCCGGACGCCGGGCCCGGCTTTCGTCGTCCCGGGTCGCCGCACGGGTTCGTCGCGTCTCGCCGGAAGTCGTTTCCGAAGGGCGTTCCGGATGCCTCCGGGGGCGTTCCAGAAGGGTTGGAGAGCGGGCCACCCCGTACCTGAACCACGGGGTGGCCCGCCAGATGGCAGATTGTGTCACATGGGCATAGCCTGCCGGGCGTGAGCAGCACCACCCCGCCCCCGTCTCCGCCCTCACTGACCGAGCGGCGCAAGGCCGAGACCCGCATGGAGATCGCCCGGGCCGCGGCCGGCCTCTTCGTACGGCACGGTCTGCGCGCCACCCGCGCGGAGGACATCGCCCAGGCCGCCGGCATCGCCCCGCGCACCTTCTACCGGTACTTCGCGACCAAGGAGGAGGCCGTCGCCCCGCTCTACGCGGCCGGCGCCCAGCGCTGGGTGGAGGCGGTACGCGCCGCCCCCGCCGGCACCGGCGTGCTCAGAGCCCTGGAGCAGGGGGTCCACCACACCCTCACCCCCGGCCTCGGCGTCTCGGCGGCCTCCTGGGAGTGGGTCCGCACGCTGCTGCGCCTGGCCGAGGCGAACCCGTCCCTGCGCAGGGTGTGGGCGGAGGTGTGCCAGACCTCGGAGCGGTTGCTGGGTGAGGTGCTGGCGCACCGGGTGACACGTGCAGACGCGACCCGGGACTCCCGGACGCCAGGGGCTCCGAGCAGCGGCGACAACGTTGCCGTGGCGGGGGAGGAGACCCCGGGGGCGACCGGCGGGGAACTTTCCGCCGTCAGCCCCGAGTTGCGCTTCGCCGCCGCCGTGGCGAGTGCCGCCGTCCGCGCCGCCCTGGAGGCCTGGGCCGAGGGGGACGGGCCCGTGGAGGGCCCGGACGGTCCGGCGGAACTCGCCCTGCGCAATCTCGCGGCGCTGCGGGACTTTCCCTGGGCGCCGTGAGGAGGTGGCCCTGGGGACATCCGTGCCGGACCGTGACGCCCGGCACCGGGCGCGCCGTCAGCTCAGCTCCCCGCCCGAGCCCCGGCTCTCGCCGGCCGCTCGGCTCAGCCGCGCCCCCAGCTCCCGCACCGCCGTCACCAGTTCCTCCGGCTGGTGCACCACGAAGTCGCACTCCAGCATCGCCAGCCGGAACGCCACCCACTGAACGGCGTCTCCGGCAGACCCCCGCAGCCGGCACCTGTCCTCGTCCAACGGCTCGGGCGTGCCCAGCCAGCGCGGCACCCGGGCGGCGACGAAGCCGGCCGGCGCGGCGAACGTGACCTCGAAGTCGTAGGTCTGCTGCTGCCGTTGCATGGAGCGCCGCAGGTACTCCGCCGCGTCCCCCGTCGGCAGCTCGCGCGGTGCGAACCGGGCTCCGGTGGCGAACGGCTCGCTGACGCGGTCGACGCGGAACGTGCGCCAGTCGTCGCGGTCGATGTCGTAGGCGATCAGGTACCAGCGGCGGCCCGTCGAGACCAGCTGGTACGGCTCTGTCAGACGCCGTGAACCGGTGCCGTCCGCGGCGCGGTAGGCGAACCGCAGCCGTTCGTGCCCGGCCACCGTCGAGGCCATGACGGTCAGGGTCTCGGGCGCGATGCTCGGCCCGTCGCCGCTGGTCAGCGGGGTGGTCGCGGCCTGGAGCGTGGTCACGCGGTGGCGCAGCCGGCCCGGCAGCACCTGCTCCAGCTTGGCCAGCGCCCGCACCGACGCCTCGTCCAGGCCCTCCACGGCGTGTCCGGCCCCGGCGCGCAGCCCGACCGCGATGGCCACGGCCTCCTCGTCGTCGAGCACCAGCGGCGGCATGGCCTTCCCGGCGACGAGCCGGTAGCCGCCGTCGGAACCCTTGGTCGCCTGCACGGGGTAGCCCAGTTCGCGCAGCCGGTCGATGTCCCGCCGGACCGTGCGGCGGGAGACCCCGAGCCGCTCGGAGAGCTCGCCGCCGGGCCATTCGCGAGGCGTCTGGAGGAGGGAGAGGAGCGTCAGCAGCCGTGCCGGGGTGTCCGTCGTCATGCCGACGAGGATGCCGTACCACTAGGACATGATCTGACCTATTGCCCGTCTACCTTCGCGGCATGAACTCCACCGACACCACCCCGGGCACGGCGGGCGGCGGGACCGACCGCCGGCGTTGGTTCGCCCTCGCGATCGTGATGACCGCGGCCTTCATGGACCTCGTCGACGTGACGATCGTCAACATCGCCATCCCGTCGATCCAGCGCGACGCGGGCGCCTCCTTCAGCCAGATCCAGTGGATCACCGCCGGGTACGCCCTCGCCTTCGCGGCAGGTCTGATCACCGGCGGGCGGCTCGGCGACATCCACGGCCGCAAACGGATCTTCCTCGTCGGCATCGGCGGCTTCACGGTCGCCTCCGCGCTGTGCGGCCTCGCCGTGAACCCGGAGATGCTGGTCGCCTCGCGGTTCCTCCAGGGCGGCATGGCGGCGCTGATGGTGCCGCAGGTGCTGTCGATCGTGCACGCGACCTTCCCGGCGCACGAGCGCGGCAAGGTGTTCGGGCTGTTCGGCGCGGTCGTCGGTCTCGGGGCCGTGTCCGGGCCGCTGCTCGGCGCGCTGCTGACCGAGTGGAACCTGTTCGGCTGGGAGTGGCGGCCGATCTTCCTGATCAACCTGCCCGTGGGTGTCGCGGGCCTGATCCTCGGCAGCCGTTTCATCACCGAGTCGAAGGCGCCGCGCGCCCTGAAGCTGGACCTGGTGGGCGTCGCGCTGGTGACGCTGGGCCTGCTGATGCTGATCTACCCGCTCACCCGGGGCCGTGAGCTGCACTGGCCGGTGTGGGGGTACGTCTCGATGGCCGGCTCGCTCGTCGTCCTCGCGGTGCTGGTGGCGTACGAGAGGCGCAAGGCGGCGCGGGACGGTTCCCCGCTGGTCGAGTTGTCGCTGTTCAGGGTGAAGAGCTTCGCGGCCGGGATCGCCGTGCAGACCGTCTTCGGTGTCGCGCTCGGTGTGTTCTTCCTGGTGTGGACGCTGTACATGCAGGCCGGACTGGGCTGGAGCCCGCTCAAGGCCGGACTGACCGGCGTGCCGTTCTCGATCGCCGTGTCGCTGGCCGCCGGGATGTCGGTGCAGAAGCTGGTCCCGCGCTTCGGCCGCAAGGTGCTCCAGGCCGGTGCGCTGGTGATGGCGGCCGGGGTGCTGCTCTACATCTGGGAGTCCGGGCACTACGGCCTCGACATCGCTCCCTGGCAGATGGCGCTCCCGCTCGTCGTGATGGGCGTGGGCATGGGGCTGATCGTCGCGCCGCTGACCGACGCGATCCTCTCGGAGGTGCCGCGCGAGCACGCCGGTTCGGCGTCGGGGCTCATCAACACCGTGCAGCAGATGGGCAACGCGCTGGGACTCGGCCTGGTGTCGGTGGTCTTCTTCGGCACGATCTCCGAGCATCTGCGGCGGGAGCAGATCGGTCCGGCCTTCGCGGACGCGTTCCAGAACGCGCTGGGCTGGGTCGCCGCGCTGATGGGCGCCATCTTCCTGCTGATGTTCGCGCTGCCGAAGCGGCCCGCGCAGCACGTGGAGGGGGAGCAGGCGCCGGTGGAGGAGAGGGAGCCGGTGCTGGTCTCCTGAGCCGCCGGCCGGCCACCCCTCAGGCTCGGCACCTTCGGGTGCCGGGCCCGCCTGCGTTTCCGGCCCTGCGCGAGCCGATGCCCGGGCTGATACCCGGGTTCACGCCCGGGTCCGAGTGCACGCCCGAGCCCACTCGGAGCCTCATGCCCCGGCCCGAGCCCACGCCCGGGTTCATGCCCGATTGGGTCCGAACCTGTTTACTTCCCGGACATCTCGGCGTAGCCTCCCGCTGAAACCACACGTTCGGGCATGAGGCGGAGGCGAACGGACATGTACGCACCGGAGCGGCAGCAGGAGATTCTCCGGCTCGCCCGTGACGGCGGCCGAGTGGATGTCGTGTCGCTGGCCGAGGAGTTCCAGGTGACGGCGGAGACGATCCGCCGGGACCTGAAGGCCCTCGACCGCGCGGGCCTGGTCCGCCGCGTGCACGGCGGGGCCATCCCCGCCGGGCGCCTCGACTTCGAGCCGGATCTCGCCGAACGCGAGACGACCGCCGCCGACGAGAAGGACCGCATCGCCAAGGCGGCCCTCGCCGAACTCCCCGCCGAGGGCACGGTGATCCTCGACGCCGGGACGACGGTGGCCCGGATCGCCTCCGCCCTCCCGCTGGAGGCCTCCCTCACCGTCGTCACGCACAGCCTGCCGATCGCGGCCCGCCTCGCCGACCACCCCGGCATCCAGCTCCACCTGGTCGGGGGGCGCGTACGGCACCGCACCCGCGCCGCCGTGGACGCCTGGGCGCTTCGGGCGTACGGCGAGATCCGCGCCGACGTGCTGTTCGTGGCCGCCAACGGCTTCTCCGCCGAGCACGGCCTGACCACCCCCGATCTCGCCGAGGCCGCGGTCAAGCGCGCGGCCGTGGCCGCCGCCCGCCGCGTGGTGCTGCTCGCCGACTCCACCAAGCACGGCGAGGAGCACTTCGCGCGCTTCGGCGACCTGAGCGATGTGGACCTGCTGATCACCGACAGCGGGCTGAGCCCCGAAGACGCCGTCGCGATCGAGCGCGGCGGCACGGAAGTAGTGCGCGCATGATCCTCACCGTCACCCCCAACCCGTCCCTGGACCGCACCTACGAGGTGCCCTCCCTCGACCGCGGCGAGGTCATCCGCGCCACCGGCGAGCGGATGGACCCCGGAGGCAAGGGCGTGAACGTCTCGCGCGCCGTCGCCGCCGCGGGCCGGCGCACGGTGGCGGTCCTGCCCCTGGGCGGCGCCCCGGGCGCCCTCGTCGCCGAACTGCTGGACCAGCAGGGCATCGAGGTCGCGCCCGTCCCGGTCGCCGGGGCGACCCGCTCGAACATCGCCCTCGCCGAGTCCGACGGCGTCCTGACGAAGATCAACGCGCCCGGCCCCGAACTGTCCGGCGCCGAACGGGAACTGCTCCTGGAGACCGTGCGGCAGCAGTCCCGCGAGGCGTCCTGGATCGCCTGCTGCGGCAGCCTCCCGCGCGGCCTCGCCCCCTCCTGGTACGCCGAGCTGGTCGCCCGCGCGCACGCCGCCGGGGCCCGGATCGCCCTGGACACCTCCGGGCCCGCGCTGCTGGCCGCCCTGCGCGAGCGGCCCGACGTGGTCAAGCCGAACGCCGAGGAACTCTCCGAGGCCGTGGGCCGTCCCCTCGCCACGGTCGGCGACGCCGTGAAGGCCGCCGAGGAACTGCGCGAGATGGGAGCCCGGGCCGTCCTCGCGAGCCTGGGCGCCGACGGCCAGCTGCTCGTCTGCGACCAGGGCGCCTGGTTCGGCAGCGCGCGCGTGGCGGCCGTGCGCAGCAACGTGGGCGCCGGTGACTCCTCCCTCGCCGGTTTCCTGATCGCCGGCGGCAACGGCCCCGAGGCCCTCGCCTCCGCGGTCGCGCACGGCGCCGCGGCCGTCCAGCTGCCCGGCAGTGTGATGCCGACGCCGGGCGACCTGGACCCGGCGGCGGTCACGGTCACGGCCGAGGTCCCGGCGGACCGCGTGCTGAAGGAGCCGGTCACATGACGTACGACGAGCACCGCCCGCCGACGCGCGGGCGGCGGGCCCACTCCCCGTTACTCACCGGCCCCGCCTCCGCCTCCCTCACCCCCCACCGCACCCCCGTCCCCCTCCCCGCCCACCCCTCCCACCGGGCGATACGCGTGCTAAGGAGCCCGCGATGAGCGACATGATCACGGCGGACCTGGTCGACCTCGACCTGTCCGCCGACACCAAGGAAGCGGCGGCCCGTGCCCTCGCGGAGCGCATGGTGGCCCTGGGCCGGGTGACCGACCTGGACGGCTTCCTCGCCGACGTGGCCGCCCGTGAGGCCCAGATGCCGACCGGCCTCGACGGCGGCATCGGCATCCCGCACTGCCGCAGCGCGCACGTCACCGAGCCGACGCTCGCGTTCGGACGCAGCGCCGCCGGCATCGACTTCGGCGCCCCGGACGGCCCGGCCGACCTGATCTTCCTGATCGCCGCGCCCGCCGGCGCCGACGACGCCCATCTGACGATTCTGTCGTCGCTGGCCCGCCAGTTGATGGACAGCGAGTTCACCGACGCCCTGCGTGCGGTGGGCGACGCCCCGGCCGCCGCGGCGCTGATCCGCGGCGACGAGCCGGAGGCATCCGCGCCGGCGGCTTCCGAAGACCCCGTGGCGTCGGCGGGAGCGGCCTCTCCCGCCGCCGCCACGGTCACCGGCGACGACACGGCCGCGGACGAGCCGTCCCCGCAGCGCCCGTTCCGTATCGTCGCCGTCACCTCCTGCCCCACCGGCATCGCCCACACCTACATGGCGGCCGAGTCGCTGGAGAACGCCGGCCGGGAGGCGGGCGTCGAACTCACCGTCGAGCCCCAGGGATCGGCCGGTTTCACCCGGCTCGACCCGCAGGTCATCGCGGCGGCGGACGCCGTGATCTTCGCGCACGACGTGCCCGTGCGCGAGAAGGAGCGGTTCGCCGGCAAGCCCACCGTGGACGTCGGCGTGAAGGCGGGCATCAACCGTCCCGCCGAACTCATCGCCGAGGTGCGCGAGAAGGCCGCCCGCGGCGAGGTCACCTCCGGATCCGCCCCGGCCACTCCGGTGGAGCGCTCCGGCGAGTCCGGCGAGGGCTACGGCACCAAGCTGCGCAAGTGGCTGATGTCCGGCGTCAGTTACATGGTGCCCTTCGTCGCGGCGGGCGGTCTGCTGATCGCCCTCGGCTTCGCGATCGGCGGCTACAGGGTCGACAAGGCCCCGTCGGTCATGGACCACTTCATGTGGATGCAGGCCGACAGCTGGGCGGCCCTGTTCTTCCAGATCGGCGGCGTCGCCTTCCGCTTCCTCGTCCCGGTCCTGGCCGGCTACATCGCCTACGGCATGGCCGACCGGCCCGGCATCGTGCCCGGCTTCGTCGGCGGCATGATCGCGTTCAACATCAACGCCGGGTTCCTCGGCGGTCTCGCGGCCGGTCTGATCGCCGGCGGCGTGGTGATGGCGATCCAGAAGGTGAACGTCCCGGCGGCGCTGCGCGGCATCATGCCCGTGGTGGTGATCCCGCTGATCTCCTCGGCGATCGTCGGGTTCCTGATGTTCGTCGTCATCGGCAAGCCCATCGCCCAGGCCCAGAAGGGCATGACCGACTGGCTGAACGGCCTGTCCGGCAGCAACGCGATCCTGCTCGGCACCCTCCTCGGCCTGATGATGTGCTTCGACCTCGGCGGCCCCGTCAACAAGGTCGCCTACACCTTCGCCACGGCCGGCATCGCCGTCACCAGCCCCAGCGACTCGGCGATGAAGATCATGGCCGCGGTGATGGCGGCCGGCATGGTCCCGCCCCTGGCCATGGCCCTGGCGACGACCTTGCGCGGAAAGCTCTTCACCCAGACCGAGCGCGAGAACGGCAAGGCCGCCTGGGTGCTCGGCGCCTCCTTCATCTCCGAGGGCGCGATCCCCTTCGCGGCCGCCGACCCGCTGCGCGTCATCCCGGCCTCCATGGCGGGCGGCGCGGTCACCGGCGCCCTGTCGATGGCCTTCGGCGCCACCCTGCGCGCCCCGCACGGCGGCATCTTCGTGGTCCCGCTGATCGGCAACCCCTTCCTCTACCTGGTGGCCATCGCCGCGGGCGTCTGCGTCACGACCGCCCTGGTCGTCGTCCTGAAGGGCATGCGCAAGCCGGCCCCGGGCGCCGCCACGGCCTCCGGCGAGAGCGGCGCGGTGCCGGCGGCGGAGACGAAGCAGCCCGTGGCGGCGTGAAGCGGTGAGGTGCTGGAAGTTCGCCCCTTTCGGGGTGTGTGAACCGTTCATGCCACCTGCGAGATAGATCACGAAAATCACGGCCCGGGACCATGAGTCCCGGGCCGTGGTGTCTACTGGGTCGTATGCCCGAGCACCTCTCCCGATGGCCCGAAGGCCACCCGCTCCCCGCCCTCCCGCAGCAGCGGCAGACCGGTCACCGGTCGGAGTCCGTGGAGCTGACCGGCGAGGAGAGAGCCGCCTTCGCCGAGCTGGTGCGCCACCTCGGCGACCGGCACTGAGGCCTCTCAGGGAAGTGCTGAGGCCCTCTCAGGAGAGCTGCGCCGCCCGTCGCTCCATCGCCTCGCGCGCCGCGTCCTCGCTGGCGTACACCTCGCACATGTGCCGTCCGTCCGGCGTCGCCGTGTGCTCGACCTCCCAGAGGGAGATCTCCTCACCGTCGCGCAGCAGGAACGCGTGCTCGTAGAGCGAGAAGCCCAGTCCGGCCCGGCCGGCGCGGCACGGCCGGCCGAAGGCCTGGGTGATCTGGTGTCCGGACGCCGTGGCCAGCCGGGCCGCCATGTCCTCGCCCGGACGGTCCGCGTTCTCCGCCCGGCGCAGTAATCTGCGCGCGTGGTCCGCCGAGTTCTCCCCGGCGTACGCGTGCCGGGGCGAGGGGACCGGGGACAGCTGCACCGTCACCGGCAGTTCGAAGTCCGGGGTGTCCGGCGGCAACGGCAGCCGTGCGGTGGCGGCGCGCAGCTCCTCCTCGTCCACGTACACCTCGTGCTGCGGCTCGCTGTCCGGCGCGGTGTTGTGGACGAGCTCCCACAGGGTGAGCGCCGAACCGTCGGCCAGCAGCCAGGTGTGCCGGTACGTCTCCCGGTGCAGGCCCGCGCTGTGGTGCGCCGAGTGCAGCGAACCGTCGTGCGCCAGCGCGCAGTCCAGACGCCTGATCGTCTCGTCCGGTAGCTCGAAGGAATTCAGGGCGCGGCCGAGGAGTCGCGCGAGGTGCTCCTCCGGAGACTCGGGCAAGTCGTGGGGTTCGTACGCTGCCGTCTCGTACGGAACGCTCAAGGTTTCTCCCGGCGTTGCTGCATGTCACCTTGTGAGTGCATACCGTAGCCCCTCGGTCGGACATCATGTCCGGGAACCGAGAAAACGTACGTCCGGGAAAACGCGCGGGCCGCGCGAAAAGTTCCCGCGCGGCCCGGTCGATCCGTCAAAAACCCCAGTTGGGGCGCTCTTTCGGGTGGTCACCCAGCCCGTCAGGAAGCGCTGTCCGCGACCCACTGGCTCCACGGCATGTTCCAGCCGTTGAGTCCGTTGTCCGGCGCCACCGTCTTGTCGGGGGAGTTCTTCACGACCACCACGTCCCCGATCAGGGAGTTGTCGTAGAACCACTTGGCGGGCGTGCTGCCCCCCGCTCCCTGGACGTCGGCGAGACCGACGCAGCCGTGGCTGGTGCCCGTGCGGCCGAAGGGCGGGTTGCCCTTGTTGTACCAGTAGTTGCCGTGGATGAACGTGCCCGACGTCGTCAGGCGCATCGCGTGCGGCACGTCCGGGATGTCGTACTCACCGCCCAGCCCCACCGTCCGGCTGTTCATCCTCGTCTGCACGAACTTCTCGGAGATCACCATCTGCCCGTTGTACGTGGTGTGCTCCGGGCTGCCCGCCGAGATCGGGACCGTCTTGATCGTCTTGCCGTCCCGGACGACCGTCATGGTCTGGGTGTTGACGTCGACCGTGGAGACCTGGGAACGGCCCACCGTGAAGGTGACCGTCTTCTTCTGCACGCCGAAGACGCCCTTCGCGCCCTCGACCCCGTCCAGGTCGATGTTCATCGTGACCTTGGAGCCGGCCTTCCAGTACTCCTCCGGCCGGAAGTCCAGCCGCTGCCCGTTGAACCAGTGCCCGACGACCTTCTGCCCGCTGCTGGAGTTCACCGTGATGTGCGACTGCACGTCCTTGCGCGCGGTGATGGGCTTGTCGAAGGTGAACGACACCGGCATGCCCACACCGACCGTGGTGCCGTTGTCCGGCGTGTACGTGCCGATGAAGCTGTTCGACGTCGTCACCGTCGTGAAGATCGAGTTGGCCGCGGCCGTCCGGCCGTCCGCGTCCTTGGCGGTCGCCGATATCTGGTACTTCGTGCCGCGCTCCAGCTGCTCCTTCGGCTTCCAGACCCTGCCGTCGGACGACAACGAGCCCGCGACGGTCTGACCGGTGCCCGCGACCGTCATCTTCACGTCGGTCAGCTTCCCATCGCTGACCTTCACGCCCGTCGAGTTGATGGACGCCGCGGTCGAACCGTCCTTCGCCGAGATGGCGATCTTCGCGACGGACGTGTTGGTGCCGCCGTCGCCGCCCTTGGCGTCGTTCTCGGCTTTGGCGCTGCCACCGCAGGCGGTGAGCGTCAGGGCGCCGACCATCAGGGCGGCACAGGCCCCCAGAGTGCGCCGCGCTGAAATGTTCGGCGTTGTCACGGGCTGCTCCCAGTTCATGTGATGGTGCGTTGATCCGTTCCGGTACGTGGGACAAGAGGGGCCGGGGGACCGGTGGGGTTCCGTCCGTTCCCCATGAAGGCCGTCACGTGACAGAACCGCGACAAATTCCGGGACGGCTGTGCCTCCGCTGTGCGCCGCGGACCTGCTCAGCGGCCCGCGTACAGCTCCCCGTATGACGGCCACGCCTCGCCCGGCCCGTCGACCGGCTCCGCGGCCCGCACGGCCCGCACGATCGCGCGCGTCACCATGTCGGCGCCCGCCGCGAGGATCTCGTTGAGCGCGAGCGGGTTCGCGGTGTCCAGGGCGCGGCCCCCGGTCGCCAGCGCGAACACCGTGTCCCCGTCGTTGAGCAGATGCACCGGACGCACCGCCCGGGCGATGCCGTCGTGCGCCGTGCCGGCCAGCTTCTGCGCCTGCGCCTTCGTCAGCTCCGCGTCCGTGGCCACCACCGCGAGCGTGGTGTTGAGCGGCGGCGGTGTGCTCCTCGCGGCCGTCTCGGCGAGACGGCGCAGCGCGGCCGCGTGAAGTGCCGCCTCCGGATACTCCACCCGCCCCTCGAACAACTCCCCGTACAGCACCCCCGTTTCCGGATCCACCGTCGATCCCGCCGCGTTGGCCACCACCAACGCGGCCACCGTGATCCCCGATCCGAGCACCGTGCTCGCGCTGCCCACGCCGCCCTTCACCACCCCCGTCACCGCTCCCGTGCCCGCACCCACACACCCCTGCGGCACGGGTGCGCCGAACTCGCTCGCCGCGGCGGCCTCGACCGCGGCCCGGCCGGTCGCCGCGTCCGGCCGGGCCCGGAAGTCACCGCCCCGCCCCAGGTCGAAGACGCAGGCGGCGGGCACCACCGGCACGACGTGCGCCGGGTCCGCCCCGACCCGGATCCCGCGCCCGCGTTCCTCCAGCCAGGCCATCACCCCCGACGCCGCGTCGAGCCCGTACGCGCTGCCGCCGGTCAGCACGACCGCCTCCACCGTCCGCACCACGTTGCGCGGGTCCAGCGCGTCCGTCTCCTTGGTGCCGGGGCCGCCGCCCCGCACGTCCACGGCAGCCACGACCCCGCCCTCCGGGGCGAGCACGACCGTGGTGCCGGTGAGCCACCCGTCGCCGATACGTGTCGCGTGCCCCACCCGCAGGCCGGCGACATCCGTCAGTGCGTCAACTGTCATGGGCGACAGTGTCGTCCAGCCGCCCTCCCCTGGGGGCGCGGTGAGTCGGCCGGTGCGGTGCCGGTCCGTCGACGCCGGTCCGGAGCGGTCTACGGGTGACCTGACCCGGTCGGTGTCGTTCAGCCGCCGACCTCGACGGGCGCAGTGGACCGGTTGGTGCCCTGCCGGTACGTCGCCGCCGGTCCGCGGTGAGCGGCCCACGGGTGAGCTCACCCGGGTCGGGGTCACCGGTTCACGTGGCCGGGCGGTCGGGCGGCGGGCACGGGTGGCCTCACCCGGTCGGGGTCGCCGGCCCGCCCGGCCCGGTGGCCAGGCGGGCGGTGAGCGTCTCCCCGGCCGCCACCGACAGCGCGCACACCGCGCCCGCGGCGAACACCGCCCAGTGGCCCAGGAACGTACAGCAGATCACCAGCAGCGCGGTCGTCGGCAGCACCAATTGCTGGGTGACGCCCCGCTTGAAGTGGCGCGAGTGCAGGGCCCACACCGTGAGCAGGTACAGGGCCGTCGGCAGGGTCACGGCCGCCGACGCCGCCAGCGTGGAGATGTGCGCCTTGCCGACCGTCTGCTCCACGGCCACCTCCAGCCCGGCCCCGATCGCCGCCGCCGAGGCGAACACCACGTAGTGGCCGTAGCCCCACAGGAATGCCTGCCGGTTGGACCGCAGATGGCCGTGGATGGGCACCACGAAGTAGATCCACCACGCCGCGAAGATGATCAGCAGCCCGCCCGCCGCGACGGGCAGGAGCTCGCCCAGCGCGTCGTGCTCGTCGATGCCGGACTTCATCGCGACCGTGGCGGCCGCGATCGTCTCGCCCAGCACGATGATGGTGAACAGCCCGTAGCGCTCCGCGATGTGGCGGGGATGCCAGGACGTGCTGTGTCCCCTCTCCGCGAAGGGCGGCACGCACATCTCCAGCAGCGCCATGACCAGGAACCACCAGGGCCGCGCCCCCTCCGGCAGGAACACCAGCCCGAGCCAGCCGGCCTGGCACGTCAGCACGCCGCCGGCGTAGCGCAGGGCCGTCGTCCGCTCCGCCCCCTCGCCGGCGCGGGCCGCCCGCAGCCACTGGGCGGCCAGGGCCACGCGCATGATGAGGTAGCCCAGCCAGACGACGAGGTAGTCGTGGTCCTCGAACGCCCGGGACACCCCCGCGGCGAGGACCAGCACACCCGCGATCTGCACCAGTGTGACGACCCGGTATAGGACGTCGTCGTTGTCGTACGCCGAGGCGAACCAGGTGACGTTCATCCACGCCCACCACAGCGCGAAGAACACCATCGCGTAGTCGAGGATGCCCCGGCCCGCGTGCCCCTCGGCGACGGAGTGCACCAGCTCGACACCCGCCTGGGCGACGGCCACGACGAAGCACAGGTCGAAGAAGAGCTCCAGCGGCGAGGCCGTCCGGTGCGGCTCGTCGCGGCCACGGGCCCGAAGCCTGCGCAGCGGCCCGCTGTCGCCGGGTGCGCCGGGAGCGTCGGAGGGGACGGGCGGGGGAGCGGGGCTGGACGTCATGCGTCCCAGCACAGCAGAGGGCACCGGGATTTTCTCCGCGACCGTACCCTGGTTGCATGAGTACCGTCCCCGGCCCCGAGCCGCGCGAGCCGAAGCCCGCGCTGGTCTTCGACGACCCGTTCGACCAGCAGTCCTCCGACGACACCGACCGGGGCTGGGGCGAGCGCACCGACTCCGGCGGCAGTGCGGCGGACCTCAAGCGCTTCCTGGACGAGAAGCCGCCCCACCACCTCTGAACCGCCCGGGCGGCCGCTACCGCCGGTCGTGTCCGGAGCCGCGCTGCGCGATCAGGGCGTCGCGGATCTCCTTCAGCACCTCCAGCTCGGTCACCTCCATGACCTCCTGCGTGCCCTCCTTCGCCTTCCGGCGGGCTTCCTGGCGGGCCAGGTACTTCGACATGGGCAGGACCATCAGGAAGTAGACGACCGCGGCGGTGATCACGAAGCTCAGGGTGGCGCCGAGCACGGAACCCCACAGGATCTGGATGCCCTCCTCGCCCTTGCAGCTCGCACTCAGACACGAGCTGTAGTGGTCGAGGTTCTTGGTCCCGATGGCTCCGACGACCGGGTTGATGATCCCCTTCACCAGGGCGTTGACGATGTTGGTGAAGGCGGCACCGATCACCACCGCCACCGCCAGGTCGACGACGTTCCCGCGCATCAGGAAGGCCTTGAAGCCTTGCCAGACGCTCGGTTCCTTCTTCTCGCTCACCTCTGGGCCTCTCCTCGCACAAGCAGCTTGTGGAACAAAACGCTCCGCAACCTACGGCAAGGGAAGGCCGGGCCGGATACCTGGGTCCCTCCGACGAAGGACGTGAGGGGACAGGGCCCTTGAGCTCGGGGTGCCTCATCACCGCCCGCGTCCGAAGAGCGTCCGTCGCCACACCGTCCGTCAGCAGAACGTCCGCGGCCACAGGGTCCGTCACCACAAGGTCCCTCACCACAAAGTCACCGCCAACCGAGCCGTGGCACTCGCGCCGGCCAGCCGCGCGGCGGTCGCCCGCGGCACGGACAGCACGATCAGTGCCCCGCCGTCGCCCGCGCCCTCCACCGGCTCCGGCACCTTCGTGACCCTGGCACCGCGCGCGATCACCCGGGCGTCACCGCCCGACACCGTCTCCTCGGCGGCGATCACGTCGACCCGGTCACCGGGCCGCAGCAACCGCACGGTGGCCGCGTCGGAGATCCGGACCGGAGCCGTCACCGCCGCCGCGGCTTGACCCCGGGGCACGGGCTGCTCGCCGGCCGTCGGGGCCGTGTGCGCGGGAGGCCGCGCCGGGGGATGACCACGGGCCCCCTCGGCAGCGCGCGGGCCCGCCGCCACGAGTGCCGTAGCGGTGACCGCGAGTCCGGCGGCCAGAGCCCGGCGCCGGTGCCGGGCGAGCCGGCCGGAGCGGTGACCGCCGCGGACCCGGACCGGATCGAACCGGGGCACCTCACGGGGCCCGGGCACCTCGGCCCCGGGCGGGCCCGGGGTGACGGACCAGGAGGGAGACGAGGGCACGACCGAGGACCGGGCGAGAGACACGGAGACCACCACCTGCGACGAGGGACCGGCTTGCGCTCCCCACGATGAGGCCTCACGCCACCGCCCGCTCCGGCCTGTGGACCCACAGCCGGCCTGGGGACAACTCCCTCACCCGAACGACGACTTCCGGTTCCCCCCGGCCACGCGAGCCCCTCCGGCCCTCCGGCGCCGCCGACACCACCACGCTGCCGACACCACCACGCTGCCGACACCGACACCGACACCACCACGCTGCCGACACCGACACCACCACGCTGCCGACACCGACACCACCACGCTGCCGACACCACCACGCTGCCGACACCACCACGCTGCCGACACCACCACGCTGTCGACACCGACACCGACACCGACACCGCCGCTGCCGACACCTCCGCCCCCGCCTACGGCAACACGAACCCCGGATCCATCCCGCCCAGCGCACTCACGCACAAGCAGTCCCGCTCACCCTCGGCAGGCAGCCCCGCCACCGCGTCGAACAGCACCCCCCGCAGCCGGTCCACATTCGCCGCGAACACCCGCAGCACCTCGTCGTGCGACACGCCCTCCCCGGTCTCCGCGCCCGCGTCGAGGTCGGTGACCAGGGTCAGGGACGTGTAGCAGAGCTCCAGCTCACGGGCGAGTGCCGCCTCCGGGTGGCCGGTCATGCCGACCACCGACCAGCCCTGCGCCTGGTGCCACAGCGACTCCGCGCGGGTCGAGAAGCGCGGCCCTTCGACGACGACCAGCGTGCCGCCGTCCACCGGCTCCCAGTCCCGGCCGCGCGCCGCCTTCAGCGCGACCGCCCGCCCGGCGGGGCAGTAGGGATCGGCCAGCGACACGTGCACGACGTTCGGCACCGAACCGTCGGGCAGCGGCAGCCCGTCGAAGTACGTGTTGGCCCGGGACTTCGTGCGGTCGACCAGCTGGTCCGGGACCAGCAGCGTGCCCGGTCCGTACTCGGGGCGCAGGCCGCCCACGGCGCACGGGGCGAGGACCTGGCGCACACCGACCGAGCGCAGCGCCCACAGGTTGGCCCGGTAGTTGATCCGGTGCGGCGGCAGGTGGTGACCCCGGCCGTGCCGCGGCAGGAAGGCGACCCGCCGGCCGGCGACCTCGCCGAGGAAAAGGGAGTCGCTCGGCGGTCCGTACGGGGTGTCGACCCGGACCTCGGTCACGTCGTCGAGGAAGGAGTAGAACCCCGAACCGCCGATGACACCGATCCCGGCGCTCCCCTTGCCCGCAGAGCCCGCAGAGCCCGCAGATCCCACACGGCTCACAGAGCCCACAGGGTCCGGCTCCGCAGAGCCCGTCACGTTCGCCTTGTTCGCCATGCCCGCACCCTAACCGCCCGCACAAACACCGAGGACCCCGTCGCCCCGAGGGTGACAGGGTCCCGTAAGAATCAGGCCTTACGCGGCGGTGGTGCTGCTGGAGGAGCTGCTCGTGCTCGACGAGGAGCTCGAGCCGGAGTCCGAGGACGACGAGCCCGAGGACGAGGTGCTCGACGACTTCGACGCAGCCGGGGAGCTGCTCGACGAGGAGCCGCGGCTGTCGTTCCGGTAGAAGCCGGAGCCCTTGAAGACGATGCCGACCGCCGAGAAGACCTTCTTCAGGCGGCCCTTGCACTGGGGGCACTCGGTGAGGGCGTCGTCGGTGAACTTCTGCACCGCCTCGAGGCCTTCGCCGCACTCGGTGCACTGGTACTGGTAGGTCGGCACTGTCTTCCTCCTGGCACTCTCACTCGATGAGTGCTAACGACGATCCATAGTGACGTATTCCGGCCGCTCAGTCCACTGCCACCGGCACGCGGTGACCCACGCCACGTGCGACCGTGCGGCCGTTGGCCCGTGCCGCCAGGCGGGAACGCAGGGCCAGGAGGGTCACCAGGGCCAGGACCGTGCCGCCCATCGGGACCAGGAAACCGGCGCCCGACCAGAGGCGGTCCTCCAGCTGTCCGGCGACCGTGACGGCCGCGGCCTGGCCGAGCGCGACCGCGCCGGTCAGCCAGGTGAAGGCCTCCGTGCGGGCACCGGCCGGGACCAGGCTCTCGACCAGGGTGTAGCCGGTGATCAGGGCGGGTGCGATGCACATGCCCACCAGCAGGCCGAGGCCCGCGAGGACCGGTACCGAGTGGGCGGCCCACAGGCCCGACGCGGTGAGGGCGAGCGCCGCGTAGCCGACGACCAGGCGGCGCTGCGGTGCCACCTTCCAGGCGATCGCGCCGCAGACCACGCCGGAGAGCATGTTGCCCGCGGCGAAGACACCGTAGAGGACGCCGTTCAGGCCCGGCTCGCCGATCGACTCGGTGAACGCGGCCAGGGAGACCTGCATGCCGCCGAAGACGGTGCCGATGCCCAGGAAGGTCACGATCAGCACGCGCACCCCGGGGACGCGCAGGGCGGAAGCGTGCTCCACGCGCGCGTGGCCGCCGCCGGAGACCGACGGCTGGGTGCTCTTCTGCGCGGCGAACAGCAGACCGCCGATCAGGGTGAGCGATGCCTCCGTGACCAGGCCGGCGGCCGGGTCGACGGCCGTGCACAGGGCGGTGGCCAGCAGCGGTCCGACCACGAAGGTCAGCTCGTCCGTGACGGACTCGAAGGCCGCCGCGGTCGTCATCAGCGGTGAGTCCTTGAGCTTCACGCCCCAGCGGGCCCGCACCATCGGGCCGACCTGCGGCACCGAGGCGCCGGTCGGAACGGCGGCCACGAACACGGCCCACAGGGGCGCGTCCAGCAGCGCGAGCGCCGTGAGAGTCAGTCCGGACGCCGCGTGCAGCAGCACGCCGGGGACCAGTACGGCCCGCTGCCCGTAGCGGTCGGCCAGGCGGCCGCTGTAGGGCGCGAACAGAGCCATGGAGACACCGGTCGCGGCCGCGGCGGCGCCCGCCGCTCCGTACGAGCCGGTGGTGTGCTGCACCAGCAGCACGATGGAGATGGTCAGCATCGCGAACGGCTGGCGTGCCGCGAAACCGGGGAGCAGGAACGTCCAGGCGCCGCGGGTGCGCAGCAGCCGGCCGTATCCCGGGCGGGCGGAAGCCGTCGGGTTCTCCGGCGTCTTCGAGGTGACCGTGGACTCCACGGCCCGTGCCTTTCTGCCGCCTGGTAGCGCGCCCCTGGGTGGGCGGCGCCGAGAGCTGTCCTCTTGCGCGGAACTGCGGTAGATGCCGGGGCCCGGTGAGGAGGGGTGTCCCGACCGCCATACGGTCGCGCCAGCTCTGCGTCAGGCAGAGTTGGTTCGATCTGGGTAACGCCTTCATCATACAGGGATCAAGGTCGTCGGTGCCTGTGAAAGTGAGCACCATGGGCCTGTCCGCCCTGCAATCAAAAACGGCGGAAATGTCCGTTACCGGGTCGCCCGCTACCGGGTCGCCCGCTACCGGGTCGCCCGTTACCGGGCCGTCCCGTCCGTCCCCAGCCAGCCGGCCAGCTTGCCGCCGTGTCCCACGGCCCGCAGCCGGCTCTCGGTCGCGTCCCGGACCGGGTCCGTGGCGACGACGAGGAGCTCGTCCTGCCGCTGCAATATCGTCGTCGGCAGCGGAACGAAGGATTCGCCCCCGCGCACGATGAGTGTCACGGCGGCGCCGTGCGGCAGCCGCAGTTCGGCCACCTCGACGCCGTGCATCTTCGACTCGTCGGGGATCGCCACGGACAGCAGATGCCCGCGCAGCCGCTCCAGCGGGGCCGACTCGATGCCGAGGTCGGCGGCCTCCGAACCGTCCCCCAGGCGCAGCTTGCGGCCGAGCCAGGGCAGCGTCGGGCCCTGGACCAGGGTGTAGACCACGACCAGCACGAAGACGATGTTGAAGATCCGCCGGCTCGCCTCGACGCCCTCCACCATGGGGATGGTCGCCAGGATGATGGGCACGGCTCCGCGCAGTCCCGCCCAGGACATCAGCGTCTGCTCCTGCCAGGGCACCCGGAACGGCGACAGGCAGAGCACGACGCTCAGGGGCCGCGCCACCATGGTCAGCACCAGCCCGATGACCAGCGCGGGCACGATGTCGTCACCCAGCTCGTGCGGGGTGACCAGCAGGCCGAGCAGGACGAACATGCCGATCTGGGCCATCCAGCCGAGGCCGTCGGCGAATCCGCGCGTGGCCGGCCAGTGGGGCAGTCGCGCGTTGCCCATCACCATCGCGGCCAGGTACACCGCGAGGAAGCCGCTGCCGTGGGCCAGGGCGCCCGCCGCGTACGCCACCACGGCGATCGCCATGACGGCGATCGGGTAGAGGCCGGACGCGGGCAGCGCCACGTGCCTGAGGCCCCAGGAGCCGAGCCAGCCCACCGCGAGGCCGATGCCCGCGCCGATCGCCAGCTCCAGCACGATCACGCCCAGCAGGACGTACCAGTGCTCGACCGGACCCGCCGTGGACAGGGACACCACGAGGATGACCACCGGGGCGTCGTTGAAGCCGGACTCCGCCTCCAGCGTGCCCGTCACGCGCGCGGGCAGCGGGATCTTGCGCAGCACGGAGAAGACCGCCGCCGCGTCGGTCGAGGAGACGACCGCCCCGATGATCAGCGCCTGCCGCCACTCCAGGCCGATCAGATAGTGCGCGGCCGACGCCGTGACCCCGACGCTCACCGCGACACCGGCCAGCGCCAGAGCCGTGGCGGCCGGCAGCGCGGGCTTGATCTCCTTCCACTTCGTGCCCAGACCGCCCTCGGCCAGGATCACGACCAGGGCCGCGTATCCGATGACCTGGGTCAGTTCGGCGTTGTCGAAGTGGATGTCGCCCACGCCGTCCTGGCCCATGGCGACGCCGATCCCCAGGTACACGAGCAGGCTGGGGAGCCCGCTGCGCGAGGAGATCCGTACCGCCGCGACGGCGATGAGCAGGACGAGCGAGCAGACGAGCAGGAGCTGGTTGAGGTGGTGAACAGTCAGCGGCCGAATCCTTCCCTGGCCCGCACGCGCTTGTGCGCGGGCTCACGTACATCGCACATGAAGCTGTGGCGCAGCGCGCCAACTACTTCGTTACCTTACCTAACTCTTGACGATTTCTTGACACTTCCGAGGGCAAGATCGAACGTCAGTCCGCGCTGGTTCCCGACTCCGCGTCAAGGGCCGCAAGGCCCTGCGCCTATCGTTGCTCCAGCGCTCAGTTAAAAGCACAGCCGAACCTGCCGCTCGCGTTAGGACAGCAAGGACAGCGATGCCCCCCAACACCACCGCCTCCACGGGTCAGCAGCCCGGCAAGTCCGGCAGGAGAAAGGGGCGCAAAGCCCGCCTTTTCGTGCTCGTCCTGGTGCTGGCCCTCATCGGGGGCGTGGCCTACGGGTCGTACTGGTCCATCAGTACCGTCCGGGCCTCCTTCCCGCAGACCAAGGGCACCCTCACGCTGAAGGGCCTCTCGGGCCCGGTCGAGGTCAAACGCGACGACTACGGCATCCCGCAGATCTACGCCTCCTCCGACGCGGACCTGTTCATGGCGCAGGGCTACGTCCAGGCGCAGGACCGGTTCTACGAGATGGACGTGCGCCGCCACATGGCCTCCGGCCGGCTGTCGGAGATGTTCGGCAAGAGCCAGGTCGACAACGACGAGTTCCTGCGCACCCTCGGCTGGGCCCGGGTCGCCAAGCAGGAGTACGACACCAAGCTGTCGGCCACCACCAAGAAGTACCTCCAGGCGTACGCCGAGGGCGTCAACTCCTACCTCCAGGGCAAGAGCGGCGAGGACCTCTCCCTGGAGTACGCGGCGCTGGGCTTCACCAACGACTACAAGCCGCAGGCGTGGACCCCGGTCGACTCGATCTCCTGGCTGAAGGCGATGGCCTGGGACCTGCGCGGCAACATGCAGGACGAGATCGACCGCGCCCTGCTGACCAGCCGCCTCGGCCCCAAGCAGATCGCCGAGCTGTACCCGCGGTACCCGTACGGCCGGAACAAGGCGATCGTGCAGGAGGGTCAGTACAGCGAGCTGACGAAGGCGTTCGAACAGGGCGGCACGAGCGGCGCGTCCGGCACCTCCGGAACGAGCGGGACCGGCGGCACCTCCACCGGCACCGCGGGCACGGCGTCCGGCGGCTCCGGCACCCCGGGCACCGCCTCCGGCACGTCCGGCACCGCCTCCGGCGCCTCGGGCACCGCGGGCCTGGACAGCCAGCTCGGCGGCCTCACCAACGTCCTGGACGACCTCCCGCCTGCCGTCGGCGTGAACGGCGACGGCATCGGCTCCAACTCCTGGGTCATCGGCGGGAAGTACACCATCACCGGCAAGCCGCTGCTGGCCAACGACCCGCACCTGTCGCCGTCCCTGCCGTCCGTCTGGTACCAGATGGGCCTGCACTGCCGCAGCGTCTCCAGCACCTGCCAGTACGACGTCAGCGGCTACACCTTCGCCGGCATGCCCGGCGTGATAATCGGTCACAACCAGCACATCGCCTGGGGCATGACCAACTCCGGCGTCGACGTCACGGACCTCTACCTGGAGAAGATCACCGGCGAGGGCTACCTGTACGACGGCAAGGTCAAGCCCTTCAAGACGCGCGAGGAGACCATCAAGGTCGCCGGGGGTGAACCCCGGAAGATCGTCGTACGGCAGACCGAGGACGGGATGCCCCTGCTGTCCGACCGCGACGAGGAGCTCGTGAAGGTCGGCAAGAAGGCCACCGTCGACACCGCCGCACCCGACCGGGGCGACGGCTACGGCGTCGCGCTGCGCTGGACCGCCCTGCAGCCCGGCACCACCATGGACGCCGTCTTCGCCATGGACAGGGCGAAGAACTGGACCGACTTCCGCAAGGCGGCCGCGCAGTTCGAGGTGCCCTCGCAGAACCTGATCTACGCCGACGACGAGAACCACATCGGTTACACGCTGCCGGGGAAGATCCCCACGCGGGCGAAGAAGGACGACGGCTCCGTCCCGGCGCCCGGCTGGGACCCCGAGTACCGCTGGACCGGCTACATCCCGCAGGACGCGCTGCCCTACGAGTACGACCCGGAGCGCGGCTACATCGTCACCGCCAACCAGGCCGTGATCGACCAGGACAAGTACCCGTACACGCTCACCGCGGACTGGGGTTACGGCGCGCGCAGCCAGCGGATCACCGACCTGATCCAGTCGAAGATCAAGGACGGCGGCAAGATCTCCACGGACGACATGCGCCAGATGCAGCTGGACAACAGCAGCGAGATCGCCCGGCTGCTGGTGCCCACGCTGCTGAAGATCGACCCGGAGAACAAGGACGTCCGCGAGGCGCAGAAGCTGCTCGAGGGCTGGGACTACACCCAGGACGCCGACTCCGCGGCGGCGGCCTACTTCAACGCGGTCTGGCGCAACGTGCTCAAGCTCGCCTTCGGCAACAAACTGCCCAAGGAGCTGCGCCCCAGGGGCCAGTGCCTGTGGGTCGAGCCGGTCAACACCACCGGCCCCGCCGACGAGGCCGAGAAGGTCCGCGAGTGCGGCCAGCGCGACCCCGACCGGGCGCAGCCCGACGGCGGCGACCGGTGGTTCGAGGTGGTCCGGGGGCTGATGAACCAGCCGGACAGCGACTGGTGGCAGACGCCCAAGGTGGGCACCCGCCCCGCCGCGCACAACCGCGACGAGCTGTTCAAGCGGGCCATGATCGACGCCCGCTGGGAGCTGACCGCCAAGCTCGGCAAGGACATCGACTCCTGGAGCTGGGGCCGGCTGCACCGCCTGTTCCTGAAGAACCAGACCCTCGGCACCGCGGGTCCCGGGTTCGTCCGGTACGCCCTCAACCGCGGCCCCTGGGAGCTCGGTGGCGGCGAGGCCACGGTCAACGCGACCGGCTGGAACGCGGCCGGCGGGTACGGGGTGGTGTGGGTGCCGTCCATGCGGATGGTGGTGAACCTCGGCGACCTCGACAAGTCGAAGTGGATCAACCTCACCGGCGCCTCCGGGCACGCCTACAGCGCCCATTACGTCGACCAGACCGAGAAGTGGGCCGACGGTGAGCTGCTGCCCTGGTCCTTCTCGGACCAGGCGGTCGAGAAGAGCACGACCGACAAGCTGGTGCTCAAACCGTGAGCCACTGACCCCGGCAACGGCAACGGCCCTCCACGCGCGCGTGGAGGGCCGTTCCGCGTCAGGGCTCTGGGCGGAACCGCCGCACCCCCGACGGTGTCACCACCGCGTGCACCGGCCGGTCGTGCGGCTCCTCCGGGACGTGCGCGACGACCTCGGCGTCGTACAGCAGCACCACCAGGGCCGGGTGTGCGCCCGCCCGCTCCAGCCGGGCCAGCACCCGGTCGTAGGAGCCGCCGCCCCGGCCGAGCCGCATCCCGCGCGCGTCGACCGCGAGCCCCGGCAGCAGCACCGCGTCGGCGGTGGTCACCGCGTCCGGCCCGAGACGCCCGCCCGCGGGCTCCCACAGCGTCATCCGGCCACCGTGCCGGATCCGCGCGAGCGAGCCCTCACCCCGGTACTCGCCCCAGTCCAGGTCGTTGTCGGGCAGCAGGGCCGGCAGCAGCACGCGCACGCCCCCGGCGCGGAGCGCGTCCAGGAGCGCGAGCGTCCCCGGTTCACTCCCCACCGAGACGTACGCCGCCACGGTCCCGGCGCGCGCCAACTCGGGCAGCTCCAGCGCCCGGGCGGCCAGCGCGGCCGACGTTTCCCGCAGGTCATCCGCCGTCAACCCGTTCCTCACCGTGAGGATCTCGCGCCGCAAACTCCGCTTGTCAGGCTCGCCCGGACGTGCAACAGGCCTCAATGGTTGCTCCCGTACTATGGCAATACGCTCATATGAGCGCCTATGAACCGGAGCCGCAGATTCCATGCAAAGGCACCGGATAGGGTGGCGCACATGACTCAGCACCCTCGGATCAGCAAGGCTGTCATTCCCGCAGCAGGCCTCGGCACCCGGTTCCTTCCGGCCACCAAAGCCACTCCCAAGGAGATGCTGCCGGTCGTGGACAAGCCCGCGATCCAGTACGTGGTCGAGGAGGCGGTCGCCGCGGGTCTCGACGACGTCCTCATGGTGACGGGCCGTAACAAGCGCCCCCTTGAGGACCACTTCGACCGCAACTACGAGCTGGAGTCGGCGCTGCAGAAGAAGGGCGACGCCGGCCGTCTCGCCAAGGTGCAGGAGTCCAGCGACCTCGCGACCATGCACTACGTCCGCCAGGGCGACCCCAAGGGCCTCGGCCACGCCGTCCTGTGCGCCGCCCCGCACGTCGGCGACGAGCCCTTCGCGGTCCTCCTCGGCGACGACCTCATCGACCCGCGCGATCCGCTGCTCCAGCGCATGGTCGAGGTCCAGGAGCAGCGCGGCGGCAGCGTCATCGCGCTCATGGAGGTCGCGCCCGAGCAGATCCACCTCTACGGCTGCGCCGCGGTGGAGACCACCGAGGACAGCGACGTCGTGCAGGTCAGCGGCCTGGTCGAGAAGCCGGACCCGGCCGACGCGCCCTCCAACTACGCCGTCATCGGCCGCTACGTCCTCGACCCGAACATCTTCGACATACTGCGCCGGACCGAGCCGGGCCGCGGCGGCGAGATCCAGCTCACCGACGCCCTCCAGCAGCTCGCCGAGGACGAGAAGATCGGCGGACCCGTGCACGGCGTCGTCTTCAAGGGCCGCCGCTATGACACCGGCGACCGCGGTGACTACCTGCGTGCCATTGTCCGACTCGCATGCGAACGTGAAGACCTGGGCCCGGACTTCCGGACCTGGCTTCGCAGTTACGTAGCCGAGGAGATGTAGCACGTTGAGCAGCGCCGCGCCCCACGTCACCGGCCAGGACCACGCGCCCGACCACCTCTGGTCGGTGGACGAGCACCTGGAGGACATCCTCGCCACCGTCCGGCCCCTGGAGCCCATCGAGCTGCATCTGCTCGACGCCCAGGGCTGCGTCCTCGTCGAGGACATCACGGTGCCGGTGTCCCTGCCGCCCTTCGACAACAGCTCGATGGACGGCTACGCGGTCCGGGTCGCCGACGTGGCGGGCGCGAGCGAGGAGTTCCCGGCGGCCCTGGAGGTCGTCGGGGACGTCGCCGCGGGCCAGGCCGAACCGCCCCACGTGGGACCCGGCCAGGCCGCCCGCATCATGACCGGCGCCCCGCTGCCGCCCGGCGCCGAGACCGTCGTGCCCGTGGAGTGGACCGACGGCGGGCTCGGCGAGGGCCCGGTGCACGGCATGCGCGCCCGCAGCCTCGCCCCCGAGGGCGCCACCGGCCATGTGCACGTGTACCGCCCGGCCGAGGCCCGCGCGCACGTGCGCGCGAAGGGCAGCGACGTCAAGGCCGGCGACCGCGCCCTGGAGGCCGGCACGATCCTCGGCCCGCCCCAGATCGCCCTGCTCGCCGCGATCGGCCGCGGCACCGTCCGCGTACGCCCGCGCCCGCGCGTGGTGGTGCTCTCCACCGGCAGCGAACTCGTCCAGCCCGACACGGAACTGGGCACCGGTCAGATCTACGACTCCAACAGCTTCGCCCTCACCGCCGCCGCCCGCGACGCCGGAGCCATCGCCTACCGCGTGGGCGCCGTCGCCGACGACGCCGAGACCCTGCGCTCCACCATCGAGGACCAACTGGTCCGCGCCGACCTGATGGTCACCACGGGCGGCGTGAGCGTCGGGGCGTACGACGTGGTCAAGGAGGCCCTCTCCCACGTCGCCGACGAGGACGAGGCCGGCAGCGGCATCGACTTCCGCAGGCTCGCCATGCAGCCCGGCAAGCCCCAGGGCTTCGGTTCCATCGGCCCCGACCACATCCCGCTGCTGGCCCTGCCCGGCAACCCGGTGTCGTCGTACGTGTCCTTCGAACTGTTCGTCCGCCCCGCGATCCGCGCCCTCATGGGCCTGCCGGACCTCCACCGCCCCACGACCCGGGCCACCCTGACCGCCGGCAAGGCGCTGACCTCCCCCAAGGGCCGCCGCCAGTTCCTGCGCGCCAGGTACGCCGACGGCAAGGTCACCCCGGTCGGCGGCGCCGGTTCCCACCTGGTCGCGGCCCTCGCCCACGCGGACGCCCTGATCGCCGTCCCCGAGGACACCGTCTCCGTCGAGCCCGGCACCGAGGTCGAGGTGATCCTGCTCGGCTGAGACCCGCTGGTTGGGGGTACCGTGTCGCGCACAGCAGGCCCGTGCGCCGCACCGCGACGGGCCCGGACCGGGAGCGCCACACAGCATGAGCACGCAGGACCCACCCCCGCACGACGGCGGTACGCCGGATCGGCTGACGCACATCGACGAGGCGGGTGCCGCCCGTATGGTCGACGTGTCGCAGAAGGACGTGACCGCGCGCACCGCCCGCGCCAGCGGACGCGTCCTCGTCTCGCCCCGTGTGATCGAACTGCTGCGCGGCGAGGGCGTCCCCAAGGGCGACGCCCTCGCGACCGCGCGGATCGCCGGGATCATGGGCGCCAAACGCACCCCCGACCTGATCCCGCTCTGCCACCCGTTGTCGGTGTCCGGTGTGAAACTGGACCTGTCGGTCGCGGACGACGCCGTGGAGATCCTGGCCACCGTCAGGACGACGGACCGCACGGGTGTCGAGATGGAGGCCCTCACCGCGGTCTCCGTCGCCGCGCTCACCGTGATCGACATGGTCAAGGCGGTCGACAAGGGAGCGGTCATCACAGACGTACGGGTGGAGGAGAAGACGGGCGGCAAGTCGGGCGACTGGAGCCGGGCATGACCTATCGCGCTCTCGTCGTCACGGCCTCCAACCGGGCCGCCGCCGGCGTCTACGAGGACAAGGGCGGCCCGCTGATCGCGGACGGCCTGAAGCGCTTCGGCTTCGAGGTCGACGGTCCGCAGGTCGTCCCCGACGGCGACCCCGTGGAGGCCGCTCTGCGCGCCGGTGTGGACGCCGGTTACGACGTCATCGTCACCACGGGCGGCACCGGCATCTCGCCCACCGACCGCACCCCCGAGGCGACCCGCCGCGTGATCGACCACGAGGTGCCGGGCATCGCCGAGGCCATCCGGGCGTTCGGCCGGGAGAAGGTGCCGACCGCGGCGCTCTCCCGGGGCCTGGCCGGAGTGGCGGGCGGCACGCTGATCGTGAACCTGCCCGGCTCCAGCGGTGGTGTGAAGGACGGCCTCGCCGTCCTTCAGCCGCTGCTCGTGCACGCCGTCGACCAGCTCCGGGGCGGCGACCACCCCAGACCCGGCAGTGGGGGTGCGAGCTGAACAGCCCAGCCTGGCCGGTGGAGCTGGTGGACGGCGACATCGTCCTTCGGCCCATAAAGCTGCGCGACCAGCGGGCGTGGCGCGAGGTCAACCGGCGCAACCGCGACTGGCTGCGCCCCTGGGAGGCGACGATCCCGCCGCCCACGCCCGGTGGGCCGATGGCGCACCGCCCGACCTTCCGCCAGATGGTCCGCCACCTGAGGTCGGAGGCGAACGCGGGCCGGATGCTGCCTTTCGTCATCGAGTACCAGGGGCGGCTGGTCGGGCAGTTGACGGTCGCCGGGATCACCTGGGGCTCGATGTGCTCGGGGCACGTCGGCTACTGGGTGGACGAGTCGGTGGCCGGCCGCGGGGTGATGCCCACGGCGGTGGCGCTCGTCGTGGACCACTGTTTCCGCGCCGTCGGGCTGCATCGCATCGAGGTCTGCATTCGCCCGGAGAACGGGCCCAGCCGCCGGGTCGTGGAAAAACTCGGATTCCGCGAGGAGGGCCTGCGGCCGCGTTATCTCCACATCGACGGAGCCTGGCGCGACCATCTCGTCTTCGCGCTCACGGCGGAAGAGGTCCCGGACGGGCTGCTGAGGCGCTGGCACCGGGCGCGGTCGCAGAGCAATCCGGGAATGCGGCAGCCCCCCGGAAATTGAATAAGTGTTCGAAATTGATCGGCCGGTGACCGTCTCGGGGCAATGAATTCCCGGCATGAGTGGTCTGCTGATCGCATCGGTCACAAAAAAAGTTCGAAATATCAGCCAGATCGTGCGACACACCGGCTCAATTGGCAGATGGCCTCACGCAAACCCCTCTACGGTGTGAGGCGTGAGCAGCAGCGGCCTCATCTACGCAGTCATTGTCGGGGCCTGGGCCGCCTACTTGGTGCCGATGTGGCTCCGTAGGCAGGACGAGCTGAACGAGGCCCGTCCGACGGAACGCTTCAGCACCGCCATCCGGCTCCTGTCCGGAAAGGCGGCCATGGAGCGCCGGTACGCCAAGGACCTGCGGGCGCGCTCCACCGACGAGGGGGAGCAGGACGCCGACGACCTGGACGCCGTCACCGACTCGGTGGACGTCCGGGCCTTCGCCGTGTCCAAGACCCGTCCGCACACCCAGGTGCCCCTTCCGCCGCCCGGCCCGGAGCAGCCGGCCCGCCCGGCGGAACCCGAGTCCCCGGCCCGTCCGTCGCCCGCCGCGAACGCGGCGCGTTCCGGGCGCCCCCGGGAGCGGGTCCCCGCCGCCCGGCGCGGCGCCTCGGCGCAGGCGGACCAGGCGGCCGCGGCACGAGCCCGGCGCTCGAAGGTGCTCGCGCGCCGCCGGCGCACCACCATCATGCTGTTCCTCGCCTTCACCCTCGGCGCGATCGTCGCCGCGGTCGGCGGACTCGCGTTCCTGTGGGCGCCCGGTGTGCCCGCGGTCATGCTCAGCGTCTACATCGCCTACCTCCGCTCCCAGGAGCGCCGCCGCTTCGTGTACCAGATGGACCGCCGCATGGCCGAGGCCGCTGCCCAGCGCCTGCGGGAGCGGCAGCGCCAGCCCCGTCGGCGCCCCGTGGCCGACGAGGAGATCGACGAACCGGAGGAGGGGCCCGAGCCGGTGACCGACCCCGGTCTGTCGGCCCTCGCGGCGGACCGGCGCGCCCTCGTCGAGCAGACCGACCACGCCGAGTGGGTCGACCAGCAGCGCGAGCGGCAGCGGCGGCCCGGGCAGGGCGGCGACAGCTGGGAGCCGGTGCCGGTGCCCCTGCCGACGTACGTGACGGCCCCGGTCGCCCCGCGGGCCACCAGCGACGTGGACCTCGGCGCCCCCGACACCTGGAGCGCGGCCCGGTCGAGCACGGTCACCCCTCAGGCGGACGACGACCCGGGCGCGCCCGACCACCCTGTCGAGCCGGAGCTCCCCGCCCAGGACTCGGCCGACGGCGACGGCGACAGCCGCAGCGACGCCCTGCCTCCCGCTCGAACGCGCTCGCGCGGCGGGACCCCCAGGGCGGCCTCCGCGCGGCGGGCCCGCGAGCGCGGCCGCACCCCGCTGTTCGACCAGTACGAGGACGGGGAGCGGCCCCGGGCCGCCAACGAGTAGCGCCACGAAGCCGCAGGTGACCGCCGCTGGGGAACGGATTTCCAAGCAGGCCGATCGGGGTGCTAAAGTTTCACTCGTTGCAAGGGCCTGTGGCGCAGTCCGGTAGCGCACCTCGTTCGCATCGAGGGGGCCAGGGGTTCAAATCCCCTCAGGTCCACGCAGCTCAGAGCCCGGTCGGGAAACCGACCGGGCTCTGACGTGTGTTCAGCGCCACGTCCTTGCCCAAGCGTGTGATCTTCCTCCTCGGCTCGCCGCCCTGGGCGGCGCCGCATCCGGCGATCGCCCGGCAGCGCGCGCCGCAGGACCCATGAGGCTTCGCTCAGTCGGTCGGTGAGGGCCTGTCAGCCGGCGGGCCGGAGCAGTTTCGCGAAGCAGCGGCTCGCGTCGTGGAAGCGGTAGTAACCGAACTTGGCGCACGGCTCGTAGCCGCTGGACGTGTACAGGGCGATGGCCTCCGGCTGCTTGGTGCCGGTCTCCAGGACCATGCGGACGCGGCCGGCGGCGCGGGCGTCCTCCTCCAGGGCGGCCAGGATGCGACGCGCCAGGCCCCGGCCGCGCATGCCGTCGATCACGTACATGCGCTTGAGCTCGGCGTCGCCGTCGAGGTTGCCCTCCTCGTTGGCGTCCTGGGCGCGCCAGCCGCCCGAGGCGACGGGGGTGCCGTACTCGTCGTACGCGATCAGGTAGACGCCGTTCGGCGGGTCGAAATCCGCGGCGGCCATGGGCGTGGCGTCGCCTTCGTCGCCGTAGCGGACGGCGTACTCGGCCTGGACCTGGTCGTTCAGCTTCACGGCGTCGGGGTGGTCGAAGGAGACCCGGCGTATGTGCATGGCCGCTACCGTATGCGATCCGGAACTGGACCCCGTCCAGTCTGCCGGTATCGTGCCGGAGTGCTCACTGTGACCTCTGTGAATGTGAACGGGCTGCGTGCCGCCGCGAAGAAGGGCTTCGTGGAGTGGCTCGCGGAGACCGAAGCCGACGTGCTGTGCCTCCAGGAGGTGCGCGCCGAGCCGGAGCAGCTGCCCGGGCACGTCCGGGAGCCCGAGGGGTGGTACGTGGTGCACGCGCCGGCCGCCGCCAAGGGCCGGGCCGGCGTGTCCCTGTACAGCCGCCGCGAGCCCGACCGGGTCCGCGTCGGTTTCGGCTCCACCGAGTTCGACGGCAGCGGCCGGTACGTGGAGGCGGACCTGCCGGGCGTGACCGTCGCCTCGCTGTACCTGCCCTCCGGCGAGGTCGGCACCGAGCGCCAGGAGGAGAAGGAACGCTTCATGGGCGAGTTCCTCGCCTACCTGAAGGAACTGCGGGAGCGTGCCGCCGCCGAGGGCCGCGAGGTGCTGGTCTGCGGCGACTGGAACATCGCCCACGAGCGGGCCGACCTGAAGAACTGGCGCGGCAACCAGAAGAACTCCGGGTTCCTGCCGGAGGAGCGGGAGTGGCTCGGGCGGGTCCTCGCCCCGGGCGACGGCGGCTACGTGGACGTCGTACGCGCCCTGCACCCGGACACCGAGGGGCCGTACTCGTGGTGGTCGTACCGGGGGCGGGCCTTCGAGAACGATTCAGGTTGGAGGATCGACCTCCACGTGGCCACCCCCGGGCTGGCCGAGCGGGCGGTCAAGGGGTTCGTGGAGCGGGCCGCCAGCCATGAAGAACGGTGGTCGGATCATGCTCCCGTGACGGTCGTCTTCGAGATGTGACATAGATGGGGGGGCCGACTCTGGCTCCCCCCACGCGTCGCAGGGCAGATCAAGTACGCGACCCGATCGTGAAGGTCAGACGCGAGGTATCGGGTCCGGCCAGGCGCTCCGGTCCGCCACCCGACCGCCCCTTGACGACTGTGACGCGAACTCCGTCCCTGAGCAACTGCTCCCGAGTCACCTCCCCGTCCGTGGCGAACGCCTCGCGGTAGCGGCTGATGGTGTACTCGTCGAGCCAGTCCGCACGGATGCCGGCGGGAGCAGCGCAGGTCGTGCCCCGGGCGGAAGCACGGCAGACATAGTCACCGTATGCGTACGCCTTTCGTGTGGCGAAGTACATGCGGCCACCGCACCCGGCACAGTGCGCGACCCCGATCAGCAGCGACGTCTCCCGACGCTTGCGGCGGGGGCCGTTCGACCGCGCGTTGAGGGTGTCCTGGAGCGCCTGAAACTCCTCTTCGCTGAGCAACGGAGGACCGATCAGTACCGGTGAGCCGTCAGCGTTACGGACGGTTTTCCCCTTGTGCACACGGTGACCCATCAGCGTCGGGGTGCGAAGGATCTTGCAGAGGCTGCCTGCTGTCCAGCGGAAGCGCTCGAAGTCACGACCGTGTCGCCGCCCACCCGTGGGGCGTCCCTGAAGGTATGCGTGGCGATCACGTGGCACCAGGACGCCCGTGGTCTCGAGTTCGTGAGCGATGGCCACCAGGGACCGCCCCGAGTGGACGCCGTTCACGATCGCGCGGACAACGGTGACGGTCTCAGGGTCAGGTGCGAGACTCCATCCGACGCCGGAGGCGTGCGGTGCCTTCTTGTATCCGAATGGCACCAGACCGCCGCCGTATCGGCCTGCGGCGCGCAGCGCTTCGTGGGTGCTGGTGAGACGAGCAGAAATGACGCGGGCTTCTCGCTCCGCGGCGTAGGCCAGATCCATGCAGCGGCGGACAGTGTCGCCAGCGGCCTGCGAAGTGATCACCAGCGGCTGACGTTCCTCAGGCATTCCGAAGACGAGTCTGATGGAGTTCCGTCGACTCCACTCGATCAACTCGGACATGTGGAGCGCCGATCGTACGGCGCGATCCACATGTGACCACACGATGGCTTCGTACTCGTCCGGGCGCTGGAGCCAGGACGACAGGGAGGGCCTCTCGAAGGGGGACAGATGGCGTGCGGACACCCCGAGGTCCGAGGCTTCGGCGATCAGTGTGAACCCCAATTGTCGGGCGCACAGCTGGATCGAGGCGCGCTGCCTGGCGGGCGAGGTGGTCACTGCCGTCAGACAGCTGAGACGTACGGCTCCCAGAGCTCGCAGGTTTTCGATCGGAGTCGAAGCCGGTCGGGACGGCTGCAGACTACGCTTGGGCACGTCGACGCTCCTGGTAAGTGTCGGCCACACCCCGGGACTGGTCGCACAGTCGCCGGGGCCTTTTCGATCTCACTCTGGGAGTGCGAACGATGTTTCGTCGGTTCTTGTCTAGAAACTGCCCCGATTGGGTGAATTTCCCTGCACGGCTGGACAGTTGAGGTGTGATCGCCCTCGACTGCTAGTCCTGTCTGCGCATCCTCCGGTCCAGCGCCAGCGACAGTTCCGCCTCCACCACGCTGCGGGCCAGTGGGCGCAGGCGGGGCAGGTCGGTTTCGGAGGCGTGGCGCAGGACCAGGTCGGTGAAGAGGTCCGCCAGGGCGTCGGCGTGGGTGCGGACCTGTTGGGCCGCGGCCAGGACCTCCGCGAGGGGGATGCCCTCGTGGACGAGGGCCGAGGAGACGTCGAGCAGGCGGCGGCTGATGTGGACGATCTCCTCGCCGTCGGTGCCGAGGTAGCCGAGTTCCATCGCGGCGGCGAGGTTCTCCGGTGTGGCCTCGCCGGCGAAGTGGTCGGCGAGTTCCTCCGGGGTGAGGTGGACCGGCTCCTCCTCGGTGGGGCCGCCGACGCCGAGCAGGTCGCCGACGTCCCGGCCGTGGTCGAAGGCCTCGGCCAGTTCGGCGATGCCGCTGAGGGTGTGGCCGCGCTCCAGCAGGGCCGTGATCGTGCGCAGCCGGGCCAGGTGGTGGTCGTCGTACCAGGCGATGCGGCCCTCGCGGCGGGGTGGCGGGATCAGTTTGCGTTCGCGGTAGAAGCGCAGGGTGCGCACCGTGATCCCGGCGAGGCGGGCCAGCTCTTCCATGCGGTATTCACGCTTCTCGGCCACCTGGGCACCTTAAGGCGTACCGAGGGTAACTTTCCTGGCCCCGCCCCCTACCCATCGGTACGCCGCTGCCCTACGCTCCCATTGCGCCAGTGTTCACTGGCGCGGTTCTCGTGGTGTGTGGAGGTGTCGGCATGGGCGAGCGCGAACGTGAGCACGTACGGGTCGCGGTGGTCGGGTCCGGGTTCGGCGGGCTGGGGGCCGCCGTGCGGCTGCGCCGCGAGGGCGTCACCGACTTCGTCGTCCTGGAGCGGGCGAGCAGTGTCGGCGGCACCTGGCGGGACAACAGCTACCCGGGGTGCGCGTGTGACGTGCCGTCCCACCTGTACTCGTTCTCCTTCGCGCCCAACCCCGACTGGCCGCGCACCTTCTCGGGGCAGCAGCACATCCGCGCCTATCTGGAGCACGTGACGGACGTGTTCCGGCTGCGGCCGCACATCCGCTTCGACTCGGAGGTGAAGCGGATGGCGTGGAACGCCGAGCGGCTGTGCTGGGACATCGAGACCAGCAGCGGCAGCCTGTCGGCGGACATGGTCGTCTCGGCCACCGGGCCGCTGTCCGACCCGAAGGTGCCGGACATCCCGGGCCTGGCGTCCTTCCCGGGCAAGGTGTTCCACTCCGCCCGCTGGGACCACGACTACGACCTGCGCGGCAAGCGCGTGGCGATGGTGGGGACCGGCGCCTCGGCCATCCAGATCGTGCCGTCGATCCAGCCGCAGGTCTCCCGGCTCACCCTGTTCCAGCGCACCCCGCCGTGGGTGATGCCCCGCATGGACCGGGCCATCAGTGACGCGGAGCGGTGGCTGCACCGGCGGCTGCCCTTCACTTCGCAGGTCAGGCGCGGACTGCTGTGGGGCATCCGGGAGTTGCAGGTCCAGGCGTTCACCAAGCGTCCGAACGAGCTGGGCTTCGTGGAGCAGCTGGCCAAGCGGAACATGGCCCGGGCGATCAAGGACCCGGCGCTGCGGGCCAAGCTCACCCCGGACTACCGCATCGGCTGCAAGCGGATCCTGCTGTCCAGCGAGTACTACCCGGCGATCGCCCGGCCGAATGTGGACGTCGTCGCGAGCGGCCTCGCCGAGGTGCGCGGTTCCACCCTGGTCGCCGCCGACGGCAGTGAGGCCGAGGTCGACGCGATCGTCTTCGGCACGGGGTTCCACGTCACCGACATGCCGATCGCCGACCGGGTCGTGGGCGCCGACGGGCGGACCCTCGCCGAGGCCTGGAAGGGCGGCATGGAGGCGCTGCGCGGCGCCTCGGCGGCCGGCTTCCCCAACTGGATGACGGTCATCGGGCCCAACACCGGCCTCGGGAACTCCTCGATGATCCTGATGATCGAGTCCCAGCTGAACTACCTCGCCGACTACGTCCGGCAGCTCGACGTCCTCGGCGGCCGGGTCGCCCTCGACGCCCGCCCCGAGGCCGTGCGCGCCTGGAACCACCGGGTGCAGGAGCGCATGAAGCGCACCGTGTGGAACACCGGCGGCTGCACCAGCTGGTACCTCGACGCCAGCGGCCGCAACACCACCATCTGGCCGGGCACGACCGCCGAGTTCCGGCGGGCGACGCGCCGGGTGGACCTCGCCGAGTACGACGTCCTGCGGGCGTCCGCGCCGAAGAAGGCCACGGAGGAGACCACGGCGGCGGGGAAGGCGACCGCGGCGGAGACGGCCACCGCGGCGGAGACGGCCACCGCGGTGAAGAACGCGGGGGTGGACGCGTGAGCCGCCTCCCGCATGTCGACTCCGGCGCCTACGCCCCGCCCGCCCCGGCGCGCGAGCTGACCGCCGTCTCCGCGGACGGTGCCCGGCTGCACGTCGAGATCCACGGGCCCGAGTTCGGCCCCGCCGTCGTCCTGGCCCACGGCTGGACCTGCTCCACCGCCTTCTGGGCGGCGCAGATCCGCGACCTCGCCGCCGACCACCGGGTCATCGCCTACGACCAGCGCGGGCACGGCCGCAGCCCCGCGAGCCCGGCGTGCAGCGCCGACGCGCTCGCCGACGATCTGGAAGCCGTCCTCGAAGCCACCCTCGCGCCCGGCGAACAGGCCGTGATCGCCGGGCACTCCATGGGCGGCATGACCGTGATGGCGGCCTCCGGGAGGCCCGCCTTCCGGGCGCACGCGGCCGCCGTCCTGCTGTGCAGCACGGGCAGTTCGCAGCTGGTCGCGGCCTCCACCGTCGTCCCGCTGCGGCCCGGGCCGGTACGCACCTGGCTGACCCGGCGGATCCTCGGCTCCCGCGCCCCGCTCGGGCCGGTCACACCACTGGCCCGCCGGATCCTCAAGTACGGCACGATGGGCCCCGGTTCGGCCCCCGACATGATCGAGGCGTGCGCCCGGATCGTGCACGCCTGCCCCCGCACGGTCCGCCACGCCTGGTCGCAGGTGCTGGATCTGCTCGACCTGGACCACGGCGTGCGGGAGCTGGACGTGCCCACGGCCGTGATCGTCGGTACGGCGGACCGGCTGACCCCGCCGGCGCAGGCCCGGGCCCTGGCCGCCGCGCTGCCGCACTGCACCGGGATCACGGAACTGCCCGGCATCGGCCACATGACGCCCGTCGAGGCGCCCGGACCGGTCACGCGCACCATCCGTGAACTGGTCCACGCACACATCCAGGTCGTCACGGAGGAGAGCGCATGAGCAGGGTGAGCCTCGAAGGCAAGGTCGCCGTGGTGACCGGGGCGGCGCGCGGCGTCGGGGAGTTGCTGGCCCGCAAGCTGTCCGCGCGCGGGGTGAAGGTGGCGCTGGTCGGTCTGGAGCCGGACGCGCTCAAGCAGGTCTCCGCGCGGCTGCACAGCGACAGCGACCACTGGCACGCCGACGTCACCGACCACGAGGCGATGGCCCGGGTCGCGGGCGAGGTCGAGGAGCGCTTCGGCCGGGTCGACATCGTCGTGGCCAACGCCGGTGTCGCCACAGGCGGTCCGTTCGCCGACTCCGACCCGGAGTCCTGGCGGCGGGTGATCGAGGTCAACCTGATCGGCTCGGCGGTGACCGCCCGTGCCTTCCTCCCGCTGCTGACCCGAAGCCGCGGCTATCTGCTCCAGATCGCCTCCCTCGCCGCGATCACCCCGGCGCCGATGATGACCGCGTACTGCGCGTCCAAGTCGGGCGTGGAGGCGTACGCGCACAGCCTGCGGGCCGAAGTCGGGCACCGGGGCGTGAAGGTGGGCGTCGGATACCTGTCGTGGACCGACACCGACATGGTGCGCGGGGCCGATCAGGACGACGTGATGCGGGAGTTGAGGCAGCGGCTGCCCTGGCCGTCCAACAAGACCTACCCGCTCGGCCCGGCCGTGGACCGGCTCGTGGAGGGGATCGAGCGGCGGTCGAGCCATGTGTACGGGCAGTGGTGGCTGCGCGGGATGCAGGGCGTGCGCGGTTATCTGCCCGCGGTCATCGGCACGGTGGGCCAGCGCGAGATGCGGCGGTTCGCGGACCGGCTGACCGGCATGCGCACGGGCCTGGTCGGAGCCGGTGGGGCGGCCGACGAGCAGCAGCGCACTACGCTCCGTAAGTGATCGACATGCGCAGCGTCACGGCCCGTGTGAATCTGATCGAGCCAGATCCCCTCACCCCCAACGGGAGTGAACCCACATGGGTATGAAGGACCAGTTCCAGGAGAAGTCCGAGCAGTGGCAGAACCAGGCTCGCCAGAAGGCGGACCAGGCTCGCGAGCAGATGCAGGGCCGCGGTCGCCGGCGCGACGAGGACATGGACCCCTCGCAGCCGCAGCGCGACCGTGACCGCGAGCGCTCCGAGCCGCAGCGCGAGCGTGAGCGTGAGCAGGAGGACCGCTTCGACCAGGACTACGACGTCTGACGTCACGCGGTGAAGGAAGGGGGCGCCCCCGAGCGGGGCGCCCCTTTCCGCTGCGTCGCCCGCCGGTCCGTTCGTCGCCCGCCGGCCCGCCGGTTCACGGCCGGGGCGGCAGCTTCGGGCGGGAGCGGTCCGGTACGTCGCTGTAGGTCGGCGGCGTCGCCGGGGGGTTGCTCTCCAGCAGCCCGAGCGCCAGCTCCACCGCGTCGGTCAGCTGGGCGTGCCGCCCCTCGGCCCAGTCCAGCGGGGTGCGCAGGACGTCGATGTCGGGGGCGACGCCCTTGTTCTCCACGGACCAGCCGTAGGCGTCGAACCAGGCGGCGTTCATCGGCACCGTGATCACCGTGCCGTCGCCCAGCTCGTGGCGGCCGGTCATGCCGACCACTCCGCCCCAGGTGCGCTGCCCCACGACCGGGCCGAGCTTCAGCAGCTTGAACGCGGCCGTGATCATGTCGCCGTCGGAGGAGGTCGCCTCGTCCGCCAGGGCCACCACCGGACCCCGTGGCGCGTTCGAGGTGTACGACACCGCCTGGGCGTCCCGGGTCAGGTCCCAGCCCAGCACGGTCCGGCTCAGCGTCTCGACGACCAGCTCGCTGATGTGGCCGCCCGCGTTGCCGCGCACGTCCACGATCAGCGCCGGGCGGGACACCTCCATGCGCAGGTCGCGGTTGAACTGCGCCCAGCCCGAACCGCCCATGTCCGGGATGTGCAGATAGCCGCAACGGCCGCCGCTCAACTCCCGCACCACCGCACGGCGTTTGGCCACCCAGTCCTGGTAGCGCAGCGGCCGCTCGTCGACGAGCGGGACGACCGCGACCCGCCGGGGCGGGCCCTCGCCCCCCGCCGGGCGGAAGGTCAGCTCTACCGTCGTACCGCCCGCGCCGGCCAGCAGCGGGTACGGGCCCGCGTCCGGATCCACCGGGCGGCCGTCGACGTGGGTGAGGAGCGCGCCCTCGCGGATGCCCGTGCCGGCCAGCGGGGAGCGGGCCTTGGAGTCGGAGGAGTCGCCGGGCAGGATCCGCTTGACCATCCAGCCGCCGTCCCGGCGCACGAAGTTGGCGCCCAGCAGGCCCTGGCGGCGCTGGTAGTGCGGCGGGCCCTCGTTGCGCCGGGCGGCGGCGACGTAGGCGTGGGAGGTGCCGAGTTCGCCGAGGACCTCGCGCAGCAGGTCGGCGAACTCGTCGGGGGAGGCGACCCGTTCGACCAGCGGGCGGTACTGGTCCAGCACCCCGTCCCAGTCGATGCCGCACATGCCCGGGTCCCAGAAGTAGGCCCGGATCAGCCGCCCGGCCTCCTCGTAGGACTGGCGCCACTCCGCCGCCGGGTCGGCCACGTGCAGGATGCGGCGCGCGTCGATCCACACGGTGGAGTCGCCGTCGCCCGGTTCGTTGGCCGGGACCGCGCGCAGCTCGCCCTCGTCGACGATCACCAGTCGGCTGCCGTCGCCGCTGACCGCGAACCAGTCGAGGTGCTGGGCGAGTTCGGACTTCTTGGCCTTGGTGATGCCGAAGTGCTCCAGGGTCGGCCGGCCGCTGGTGTCGTCCGGGTTGGCGAACGTCTCGCCGAGGGCGCCCGAGATCGGCCAGCGCAGCCACACCAGCCCGCCGCCCGCCACCGGGTACAGCGCCGAGTACTTGGAGGCGGCCACCGGGAACGGCGTGACGCGGCTCTCCAGTCCCTCCACCTCGACGGTCACGGCCCCGTTGTCGCCGTTGTCGTCGTCCTCCACCGGGTCCAGGCCCCCGGCGGCCGGGCGGCCCTCCGGGTTCACCGCGAACGGGGAGGGCGTCGCGGAGGACAGCGGCACCAGGTACGGGCGGCAGCCCAGCGGAAAGGACAGGTCGCCGGTGTGCACGTCGTAGACGGGGTCGAAGCCGCGCCAGGACAGGAAGGCGAGGTAGCGGCCGTCGCGGGTGAAGACCGGGTTCTCGTCCTCGAAGCGGCCGTTGGTGACGTCGACGATCAGCCGGTCGGCGAGCCGGGCCATCTTGATCTGCCGCAGGGTCCGCCCGATGCCCGGGTGCGACCAGGTGAGCCACGCCCCGTCCGGGGAGAACGCGAGGTCGTGCACGGGCCCGTTCACGGACCGGATGAGCTCGGTGACCTCGCCGTCGGAGTCCTCGGTGACGTCGACGAGGAGGAGCCGGCCGTCGTGCGAGGCGACCGCGAGCCGCTGGCCCTCCGGGTCCGAGACCAGCTCCCGCACCCGGCCCAGTGCTCCCGGGGCCAGCCGCCGGGGTGCCCGGTCGCCGCTGGCCCGGGGCAGGGAGACGATCTCTACGGCGTCCTCGCCCTCGGCGTCGGTCACGTACGCCACCCGTCCGCTGCCGCCGAGCATCTCCGGCAGCCGTACCCGCACGCCCGGGGTGTCGGTGAGGGCGCGGGCCGGGCCGTCCCGGTGGGTCAGCCAGTAGAGGCTGCCGCGCACCACGACCGCGCCGGCCCGTCCGGTCTCGTCGACCGAGAGCCCGTCGATGTGCCGGGACGCCGCCACCTGGTAGGGGCGCCGCCCCGTGCGCGGCCCGCTCAGCCGGACGTCCAGCCGGCGCGGCTCGGAGTCCGGGGACAGGTCGTCGACGATCCACAGGTCGCCCGCGCACTGGTACACGACCCGGGTGCCGTCGCTGGCGGCGTGCCGGGCGTAGAAGGCGTCGTGGTCGGTGTGCCGGCGCAGGCCGGAGCCGTCGGGGGCGCAGGAGTAGAGGTTGGCGACCCCCTCGTGGTCGGAGAGGAACGCGATCCGGCCGCCGACGAACATGGGGGAGTGCAGATGGCCGCCGAGGCCCTCCAGCAGGCGTTCGCCGTGCAGCCAGAGCCTGCCCGTGGCGCCGCCGCGGTAGCGCTTCCAGGAGGCCGGTTCGTGCGGCGGGGTGCCGGTCAGCAGCAGGGACCTGCGCTCGCCGTCCACGTCGGCGACCTGGATGTCGGAGACCGGCCCCCAGGGCAGTTTGCGGCCCGGGTCGCCGTCGGGGGAGACCTTGTAGGCCCAGGTGTAGTAGGAGAAGGGCTCGCCGTGGGAGGCCACGGCCAGGATCTCGCCGTCCGGTGTCCAGCCGCAGACCCGGGTGTCGGCGCTGCCCCAGTGGCTCACCTGGCGGCCGGGGCCGCCGTCCACCGGGACGACGTGGACCTCGGGCACCAGGGTGCGCCAGCTCGTGTACGCCAGGTGGCGGCCGTCCGGCGAGAAGCGCGGGTGGCCCAGCTTGGTCCGGTCGACGGTGAGCCGCCAGGCCCGGCCGGGGGAGTCGAGCGGGGCGAGCCAGAGGTCGTCCTCGGCCACGAAGCACAGCAGGTCGTCATGGAGGTGCGGCAGACGCAGATAGGTCACGTCCTCATGCTTTGCCGGGGGACGGACCAGGGCAACTCCAGGCGAACCGACCGCTGTGACCCGGCAGATGTACGAAACGGTTTCGTTTTCATGAGGGGTGCGCTACCTTGGCGGTGTACGAAACAGTGTCGTTCGGAGCAGGAAGGCGGAAGAGATGACTGAGGTCGCCACCGCGCGTCGCAGTCGGATCACCCCCGAGCGTGAGGCCGAGCTCTACGCGGCCGTGCTCGACCTGCTCCGCGAAGTCGGCTACGACGCCCTCACCATGGACGCCGTGGCGGCGCGCACCCGCTCCAGCAAGGCCACCCTCTACCGCCAGTGGGGCGGAAAGCCCGAGCTGGTGGCGAAGGCGATCCGGCACAACAAGCCGGGCAGCATCGCCGACATCGACACCGGATCCCTGCGCGGCGACCTCCACGCCCTCACCGCCCGTGAGGACGACTGCGCCATGCAGCAGAACGCCGCGCTGATGCGGGGCCTGTTCATGGCCGTGCATGCCAACCCGGACCTTCTCAGGGCCTTCAAGGAACTGCTCATCGAGCCGGAGATGGAAGAGTTCCACCGGGTGGTGCACAGAGCCGTCGACCGCGGCGAGGTCCGCGCCGACTGCCCTGCCTTGGACTACGTGGTGCACATGCTCGTGGGAGCTTTCGCCACGCGCACGCTGATCGACGATCAGCCGCCGACCCAGGCCTTCCTCACCTCGTACATCGACGCCGTGGTCCTCCCCGCCCTCGGCGTGCCCACCGAGTAGTCCCCCTCGCCCCACCCCTTACCTGACGTCTCCGCTCATGTCGTCGGGCTGATCACCCCTGCCCTGAAGACCACACGACTGACCGGGAGTACGCCCTCGTGGCCACTTTCCTCTACAAACTCGGCCGGCTCTCGTTCCGGCGGCGGCACTTCGTCGCCCTGATATGGGTGGCGCTGCTGACCCTCGCCGGTGTCGGCGCGGCCGGCGCGCCCACCGCGGGCAACAGCTCGTTCTCCATCCCCGGCACCGAGGCCCAGAAGGCCTTCGACCTGCTGGAGCAGCGCTTCCCCGGCACCAGTGCCGACGGCGCCACCGCACGCGTCGTCTTCAAGGCGCCGAGCGGCGAGAAGATGACCGACCCGGGCAACAAGGCGACGGTCCGGGACACGGTGAAGGAGCTGTCCGACGGCTCCGACGTCGTCCGCGTCACCGACCCCTACCGGGCGAAGGCCGTCAGCGAGGACGGCACCATCGCCTACGCGCAGGTGTCGTACAAGGTCTCCGGCATGGAGCTGGACGACGCCGCGAAGGACGCCCTCAAGGACACCGCGCAGGACGCGCGCGAGGCCGGGCTGACCGTCGAGATCGGCGGTGACGCGCTCCAGGCCGTCCCGCACACCGGCTCCAGCGAGGTCATCGGCATCGCGGTCGCCGCGGTCGTCCTGGTCATCACCTTCGGCTCACTGGTCGCGGCCGGGCTGCCGCTGCTGACGGCGCTCATCGGCGTGGGCATCGGCGTCTCCACGATCACGGGCCTGGCCAGTGCGCTGGACCTCGGCTCGACCACGTCCATCCTGGCGATGATGATCGGCCTGGCCGTCGGCATCGACTACGCGCTGTTCATCGTCTCCCGCTACCGCGCCGAACTGGCCGAGGGCCGCGAGCGCGAGGAGGCGGCGGGCCGGGCCGTCGGCACGGCGGGCTCCGCGGTGGTCTTCGCGGGTCTGACGGTGGTGATCGCGCTGGTGGGCCTGTCCGTGGTCAACATCCCGATGCTGACGAAGATGGGCATCGCGGCGGCGGGCACCGTGGCCATCGCCGTGCTGATCGCCCTGACGATGATCCCGGCGCTGCTCGGCTACGCGGGCCGCAAGGTCAGGCCGATGGGGGAGAAGGGCAAGCTCCTCGGCCGGGCGCGACACAAGGACCGGCCGGCCAAGCCGAACCTGGGCACGCGCTGGGCGAGCTTCGTCGTGCGCCGCCCGGTCGCCGTCCTGCTGCTCGGCGTCGTCGGCCTCGGCGCGGCGGCCGTCCCGGCGACCTCCCTGGAGCTGGGCCTGCCCGACGACGGCTCCCAGCCCACCTCCACCACCCAGCGCCGCGCCTACGACCTGCTGTCCGAGGGCTTCGGGCCCGGCTTCAACGGCCCGCTGATGGTCGTCGTCGACGCGAAGGGCAGCGAAGACGCCAAGGCGGTCTTCGCCGAGACCCGCGACGAGATCAAGGGCCTGAAGGACGTCGTGACGGTCACGCCGGCGCAGCCCAACAACCCCGGCGACACCGCCACCATCACCGTGATCCCCGGCTCCAAGCCGTCCTCGGTCACCACGGAGAACCTGGTGCACGGCATCAGGGACGCGGGCGCGGGCATCAAGGCCGACACCGGCGCGAACGTCCTGGTCACCGGCAGCACGGCCATGAACATCGACGTCAGCGAGAAGCTCAACGACGCACTCGTGCCCTACCTGGTGCTGGTGGTGGGCCTTGCCTTCCTGCTGCTGATCGTGGTCTTCCGCTCGATCCTGGTCCCGCTGAAGGCGGCCCTCGGCTTCCTGCTGTCGGTGATGGCGGCCCTCGGCGCGGTCGTCGCGGTCTTCCAGTGGGGCTGGCTGTCCGGCCTGATGGGCGTGGAGCAGACCGGGCCGGTCATGTCGATGATGCCGATCTTCATGGTCGGCGTGGTCTTCGGTCTGGCCATGGACTACGAGGTGTTCCTCGTGACCCGGATGCGCGAGGCGTATGTCCACGGTGAGAAGCCGGCCCAGGCCGTGGTCACCGGGTTCCGGCACGGTGCGCGCGTCGTCACCGCCGCCGCGGTCATCATGATGGCCGTCTTCGCCGGGTTCATCGGCTCCTCCGAGTCGATGGTCAAGATGATCGGCTTCGGCCTCGCGACCGCGGTCTTCTTCGACGCGTTCGTCGTCCGCATGGCCATCGTCCCGGCCGTCCTGGCCCTCCTCGGCCGCAAGGCGTGGTGGCTGCCGAAGTGGCTCGACCGCGCGCTGCCCAACGTGGACGTCGAGGGCGAGGGCCTGCGCGCCGCCTCCGGCGACGCCGACGGAGACAGGGAACTGGTCCGCGTCTGACAACGCGCGAGAGGACCGGCCGGTGAGGGCACCCGTGGGGACGGAGCGCCCTCACCGGCCTCTCACCCGGGCATATCGACTTCGGCCCACACCGTCTTGCGCGGGTGCGGGCCCGGTGTCACGCCCCAGCGACCGGCGAGGGCGGCCACGACGACGAGGCCCCGGCCGCTGGTGGCGTCCGGGGCCGTCCGCCTGAGATGGGGGAGTCGGTCACCGCGCGTGTCCGTGACCTCGATACGGAGGGTGCCGCCGACGACGTGGAGCGTCAGCCGGAAGTCCCGGCCGGGGACGCGCCCGTGGGTGGCGGCGTTGGTCGCGAGCTCGGCGACGATCTGCTCGGCAGGGCTCAAAGGCAGTCCCCACGCGCGGAGTTGTTCCGTGGCGAGGAGACGGGCGAGCCGGGCTCCCCGGGGCGTGGGCGAGAGCAGCAGGCTGAGGTTGCGGATGGTGGTCTCCTGGTTCATGTGACTCAGCGTGGCGGAGTCCGTGCCCCGGGACCGGAGACAGCGGGTGTGCGTATCGCTACTGTCCGGGGTTTGTCTCGTGCTGTCTCGGCTGTCCCGGGCGTTGTGCGGGTACGGCTGCGCGATGGAGGTGGGGCATGAACGAGGCTGTGGACGAGGCCGGCTGGGATGTCGAGCCGGGCGACGAGATCGAGCCGCTGGTCCAGGCGGTGGGGAAGCTGCTGAAGGTGTGCCGGGAGGCGGCGGGCCTGCGGGTCGCCGAGCTGGGCGAGGTGCTCGGCTATGGCGAGGACATGATCCGCAAGATGGAACGCGGGGCGCGGATTCCCCGGCCGGAGTACCTGGACAGGGTGGATCAGGTGCTGAACGCCCAGGGGCACCTGAGGGCGTTCATGAAGGACATGGAGAGGGCTCGGTATCCGAAGAGGGCCCGGGAACTGGCGCAGTTGGAGGAGCGGGCGGTGGAGATGCTGCTCTACTCCACGCATCACATCCACGGCCTGTTGCAGACGCCCGAGTACGCCGAGGCGATGTTCGAGAACCGGCTCCCCGCGCTGTCGCGAGACGTGGTGGAACGCGCAGTCGCGGCACGGATGGCCAGAAAATCCGTGTTCGATCGGGACCCTGCTCCGGCTTTGAGTTTCGTCCAGGAACAGGTGACGCTGGAACGCCCTCTCGGAGGCAGGATGGTGTTGCGCTGACAACTCGAACACCTGCTGGAGGTGGGAGAGTCGCGGACCATCTCGCTCCAAGTGATGCCGACTGATCGTGAGGAGCATGCCGGTATGCACGGGCTGATCGAAGTGCTGAGGTTCTCGGACGGTACGGGGGTCGGTCGTTCTGACGGTGCGTTCAACGGCCGTCCCGTCTCAAGTCCGCGAGACCTCAGGGTCCTTGAACTGCGCTATGGGATGATCCGGGCGCAGGCTCTCTCTCCGAGGGAGTCGCTGGCCTTCATTGAGCAAGCGCTGGGGAGACTATGAGCGCCACCGAACTCCACTGGGTCAAGAGCAGCTACAGCAGCGGACCTGACCCCGGCGACTGCGTAGAGGTCGCCCACACCCCCGCCACGATCCACATCCGCGACTCCAAGACCCCGGGCACTCCCTACGTCACGGTCGACTCCACCACGTGGGCGTCGTTCCTGACGTACGTCACCGAGTGACGGCCGGGGCCGCACGCCGTCGCCGACGACGAGCGGCCCTGCCCGTGGTTCCTACGCCGCCTGGGGGTGGAGCACCACCTTCGTGTAGCCCTCGACGCGCTTGTCGAACTTCTCGTACGCCGACGCCGCCTGGTCGAGCGGCAGTTCGTGCGAGACGACGAAGCTGGGCTTCGCGCGATCCTCGATGATCATGTCCCGCAGGTGCCGGTTGTACCGCTTGACGTTGCACTGCCCGGTGCCCATGCGGAGCCCCTTCTCGAAGAGGCGCCCGACGGCGACCATCAGCATGCCCTTCTTGGCCTGCTCGTCGGGACCGCCCGGGTCGCTCGGGACGTACAGACCGGGCACCCCGAGAGCACCCGTCGGCCGGACCGTCTCGACCAGGGAGTTCAGCACGACCGCCGGTTCCTCACGGTCCTCGCCCTCCCCGTGGGCCTGGGCCTGGTAGCCGACGGCGTCGATTCCCTTGTCGGTTCCCTGGCCGCCGGTCTGTTCCTTGATCTGCTCCGCCGGGTTGCCCTGGGTGAAGTCGACCGGGACCGCGCCGATCTCCTCGGCCTTCTGGAGGCGTTCCGCCACCCGGTCGACCACGAAGACCTTGCTCGCCCCGCGCAGCATCGCGGAGTAGGCGGCCATCAGCCCGACCGGACCGGCGCCGTACACGGCGACCGTGTCACCGGGCCGCACGTCGGCCAGTTCGTTGCCGTGGTAGCCCGTCGGGAAGATGTCCGCGAGCAGGACGAAATCGGTCTCCTTCTCGGTGCCCTCCGGGAGCTTGAGACAGTTGAAGTCGGCGTACGGCACCCGTACGTACTCCGCCTGGCCTCCGGTGTAGGGCCCCATCGCGACATAGCCGTAGGCCCCGCCGGCGAAGCCCGGGTTCACCGTCAGGCAGAAGCCCGTGAAGCCCGCCGAACAGTTCTTGCAGAACCCGCAGGCCACATTGAACGGCATGACCACCCGGTCGCCCTTGCTGAGGGTGGTGACCCCCTCTCCTGTCTCCTCGACGACGCCGAGGTTCTCGTGGCCGAACACGATGCCCGGCTCCGCGGCCGTGCGGCCCTCGTACATGTGCAGGTCGGAGCCGCAGATGGCTGTTGACGTGACCCGGACGAGCACATCGTTCGGGTGCTGAATGCGTGGATCCTCCACTTGCTCGATCGCTACCTCGAAGGGCCCCTTGTATACGACAGCCCTCATCGTCAAGCACCTCCGTCTGTGCCGTGGCTCATATACCAGGCTGGTGCATGATGAGACGATTTGCACCCAGAGGAGAAAGGAAGTAGGGCTTTGTCTCGTCGTATAGGCACCCTTCTCGTGGCGGTCTCCGGACTGTCCGGCACCACCTACCCGGTCGGCACCCGTGTGGCCATCCAGGGCAACGGCGGATCCGTCGACGGCTTCGTCGACGGCGACTGGCTGCCGCTCGCCTGGTGGGAGTTCGCGGACGTCCGCCCGGAGGACACCACCGGCTGAAACGGCCTCGCGTGCCGTCTACACGTACCGCTAGCGTGCGGGGCATGACGACGACAGCCGCCACCGCCGAAGGTTCTGGAGCTCATCCCCGATTCGCCGATGCCCTGCGGGAGCTCGGGCTCGGAGACCTCCTCCAGCAGGTCCGCAGGTTTCCGGAGGCCACGCGCACCGCCGAGGAGGCCGCCGCCGCGATCGGGTGCGAGCTGAGCCAGATCTGCAAGTCGCTGATCTTCGCAGCGGACGATGTGCCGGTCCTGGTGCTCATGGACGGCTCGTCCCGCGTCGACCTCGAACTCGTCCGCAAGGAGCTCGGCGCCGACAAGGTCACCCGGGCCAAGGTGGACGTCGTACGGGAGACCACCGGGTACGCCATCGGCGGTGTGCCGCCCTTCGGGCACCGGACCAGGACCCGCGTGCTCGCCGACCGGTCCCTGCTGGAGCACGACGTCGTCTGGGCGGCGGCCGGGACGCCGTACTCCGTGTTCCCCATGGCCCCCGAGGACCTCGTCACCCACGCCGGCGGCACCCTGGTGGACGTGCGCGAGCGCACCGCGTGACACCCCTGGTCACCGCCGCCGTCCTGCTCGCCGCCGTCACACACGCCAGCTGGAACGCCATCGCCCACAAGATCACCGACAAGCTGGCCGGCTTCACGCTGATCTCGGGCGGCGGGGTCGTCATCGGGCTGGCCCTGGCACCGTTCGTGGCGTTCCCGGCGGCCGGAGCGTGGCCGTATCTGCTCGCCTCCGCCGCCGTCCACATCGCCTACTACGCCCTGCTGATGACATCCTTCCGGCTGGGCGACTTCGGGCAGGCCTACCCCATCGCCCGGGGCACCGCGCCCCTGGTCGTGACCCTGCTCGCCGCCCTCTTCGCGCACGAGGTGCCCGACGGGTGGGCCGCCGCCGGGATCGCCCTGTCGTGCGCGGGCCTGACCGGCGTCGCCCTGTGGGGACTGCGCGGGCGGCGGCCCGACTGGGCGGCGATCGGGGCGGCCCTGGCGACCGGGCTGACCATAGCGGTGTACACGGTCCTGGACGGGCTGGGCGTACGGGCCTCCGGGTCCTCCCTCGGGTACATCGCCTGGCTGATGGCGGTGCAGGGGGTCGTCATCCCGGCCTACGCGGCATGGCGCCGGCGCGGTGACACGGTCGCCCTGCTCCGGCCCTTCGCCGCGGTCGGGCTGCTCGGCGCCGCGCTGTCCGTCGCCGCCTACGCCCTCGTCCTGTGGGCCCAGACCAGGGCCCCCCTCGCGCCGATCGCGGCGCTGCGCGAGTCGTCGGTCATCGTGGGCGCGGCCATCGGGGCGGTGTTGTTCAAGGAGCGGTTCGGTGCGCCGAGGATCGCGGCGGCCGGGCTGCTGGTCGTCGGGATCGGGCTGATGCTGCACGCCGGATAGGCCCGTCAGCCGGGTGCGTCCGGACCGTGCGAGGAGCACCCTGGAACTAAGGGTTCCGGAGGTGATCGTCATGATGCACACCACCGTGGGGTGGCACGTCGAGATGGAGTTCGCGGAGGACGACCAGCACACGCGAGCGGCCGCGATGGTCCGCCTGCCCGACGGCACCGAGGTACGGGGGCACGGGCACGCCAGCCGGCACCGGACCGACGCGAATCAGCCGAGGGTCGGGGAGGAGATCGCCGGGGCCCGGGCCCTCAACGAACTCGCCATGGCGCTGCTGACCAAGGCCCACGAGGAGATCGACCAGGCGTCCGGCCGGACCTCGCACCCCATCCACGTCTGACGGGTGCGTTCGCACGCTCCCGCGGCGGGCCGAGCGCCGAGACGACCTGGCCGCGCACGGCCCCAGCGCCCCGCCGGGCGGTGAGGGCGACCGGGGCCAGGAGGTCTCGGAACAAGTCGATGAGTACCGGGCACGAGCAGGCCGCCGGGCACGGGCAACGGGTCGCCCAGCTGATCAGGGCCTGACCACCCCGGGGACCGTGAACCGCGCCCCCCGCACGGGCACTGCGCCGTGCGGGGGGCGCGCCGCGTCGGCGTCGAGACGCAGGCGAGCCCCTGTCACCGCACCGGTCCGCGCGACGGGCCGGACAGGCTCCTAGGCAGACGCGTCCAGCACCCCGCGCACCGCCCGCACCAGCCCCTGCGCCCGAGGATCCGCCGTCACGGTCTTGCGGAAGCCGTTGGTGACGTAGCCGAAGGCGATCCCCGTCTCCGGGTCGGCGAAGCCGAGGGCGCCGCCGCGGCCCGGGTGGCCGAAGGAGCCCGGGGCGAGGAACGGCGAGGCGCTGCCGTGCAGCATGTAGCCGAGGCCGAAGCGGGTGCCGACCACCAGAACCCGGTCGGGGCCCGCCGACTCCTCGGCCCGGGCCCGTTCCACGGTCTCCGGCGTGAACAGGCGCGCGGCGCCGGCCGTGTCGCCGATCAGGGTCGCGTAGAAGCGGGCCAGTCCGTCCGCCGTCGCGATGGCGTTCGTCGCGGGCAGGGCGGACGCGCGGTAGGCGGGGTCGTTCTGGTCGGGGAAGGGGGAGATCGCGGCGAAGGCCCGGCGGGTGAGCGAGTCCGGGTCCTCGTAGGCCTCGGTGACCGAGCGCTTCGGGCGGGCGCGCAGGCCCCCGGCCGGTTCGGCCCCCTCGACACGGCCCACCCGTCCCACCCGGCCGGCCTCCGACTCCGGCAGCCCGAGCCAGAGGTCGAGGCCCAGCGGGCCGGTGACCTGCGACGCGAGCCACTGCCCGGTGCCCTGCCCGGTGACGCGCCGCACGAGTTCGTCGAGCAGCCAGCCGTAGGTGAGCGCGTGATAGCCATGGTCGGTGCCGGGCTCCCAGGCGGGGGCCTGTGCGGCGACCGCCTCCGGGCCCCTCAGCGGGTCGAGGGCCTCCTGCGGGGTGAGCGGCCGGTCGAGGACGGGCAGCCCCGCGCGGTGGTTCAGCACGTGCCGGACCAGCACCCGCTCCTTGCCCCGCGCCTTGAACTCCGGCCAGTAATGCCCCACCGGCGCGTCCAGGTCGAGCTGCCCGCGCTGGTGCAGCAGCAGGAGCACGGCGGCGGCGACCCCCTTCGTCGCCGAGCGCACGACCTGGGCCGTGCCGCGCTCCCACGGGGCCGTGCCGTCGACGTCCCTGGTGCCGCCCCACAGGTCGACGACCTTGTGCCCGTCCCGGTAGACGGCGACCGCCGCGCCCCGGTCCCCGAGCGTGGCGAAGTTCCGTGCGAACGCGTCCCTCACCGGCTCGAAGCCCTCGGCCACTGTGCCGTGCACGTCCACGCCCGTACTCCTCGTCTCGCCGCTGTGCCGGTCGTCGTACTCCCCTCTAGCCAAGCAGGATGGTCACGTCGATGTTCCCGCGGGTCGCGTTCGAGTACGGGCAGACCTCGTGGGCCGCGTCCACCAGCCTGGTCGCGAGGCCCGTGTCGACGACCGGCAGGGAGACGCTCAGGGCGACCGCGAGGCCGTAGCCGCGCTGCTGGTTGGGGCCGATGCCGACCTTCGCGGAGACCGTGGAACCGGTCAGGTCGTAGCCCTCGCGGTTGCCCACGAGCATCAGGGCGCTGTGGAAGCAGGAGCTGTAGCCGGCCGCGAACAGCTGTTCCGGGTTGGTGCCGTCGCCGTCGCCGCCGAACTGCGGGGGCATGGCGACCTTGAGGTCGAGCTGACCGTCCTGGCTGGTGACATAGCCCTCGCGGCCCCCGTGGGCGGTGGCCTCCGCCACGAACATGATCTTCGTCGGGCGGGTGTCGACGGCGGGGCCGTCAGTCATGCTGTCCTCCCCCGGAACCAGGTGTGCACCAACACATCGTGCACAAGGTACTGGCCGGTAACTCCCGTGTCGTGCCCAGGGGGTGGCAACCGGGGGTAACCCTCAGCGGGCCCGGTCCGCCGCCGACCCGGCCCGCTCGGCCAGCCGCCACAGCTCCGCGCGCAGCCGCCCGGCCTCCGCCGCGTCGAGCCCCGTCGTGGTCAGCAGCGCGCCGGGCACCCGCCCCGCCCGCTCGCGGAGTTCCTCCCCGCGCCCGGTCACGGCCACGAGCACCGAGCGCTCGTCCCGCGCCGACCGCTCACGCCGGAGGAGACCTGCGGCCTCCAGGCGCTTCAGCAGGGGCGAGACCGTGCCGTAGTCGAGGCGCAGGGCCGCGGCCAGTTCCTTCACCGTGGTCTCGCCGCGCTCCCAGAGGACCAGCAGCACCAGGTACTGCGGATAGGTGAGGCCCAGCTCGTCGAGGAGCGGGCGGTACGCCGCCGTCACCGCGCGCTGGGCGGCGTACAGCGCGAAGCACAGCTGCTCGTCCAGCAGCAGGGATCCGTCGCTCTCCTCGTTGGTCACGCGCCCATTGTCAGGGACGGGCACCGGCCGCAGGGACGGAACGCGGATCGAAACCGAACGGCAGCTCCAGGCGGTGGGCCCGCATCAGCTCCTCGTCGGCGAGCAGCTCGTTCGTCCTTCCGTCGGCCGCGATCACCCCGTCGCTGAGGATCAGGGAGCGCGGGCACAGCTCCAGGGCGTAGGGCAGGTCGTGCGTGACCATCAGCACGGTCACGTCCAGCGAGCGCAGGATGTCCGCCAGCTCGCGGCGGGAGGCGGGGTCGAGGTTGGAGGAGGGCTCGTCGAGCACGAGGATCTCCGGCTCCATCGCCAGCACCGTCGCGACGGCCACCCGGCGCCGCTGCCCGAAGGACAGGTGGTGCGGGGGCCGGTCCTTGAACCCGGCCATGCCGACCCGCTCCAGGGCCCGCTCCACGCGCTCCTCCAGCTCGGGCCCCTTCAGCCCGGCCGCCGCCGGCCCGAACGCCACGTCCTCCCGGACCGTCGGCATGAAGAGCTGGTCGTCCGGGTCCTGGAAGACGATGCCGACCCGGCGCCGGATCTCGGCCATGTGCTGCCTGCCGACGGGCAGCCCGGCCACCCGCACCGTGCCGGCGCCGCCGGTCAGGATGCCGTTGAGGTGCAGCACGAGGGTCGTCTTGCCGGCGCCGTTCGGACCGAGCAGCGCGACCCGCTCGCCGCAGGCGATCGAGAAGTCGACGCCGAAGAGGGCCTGGTGGCCGTCGGGGTAGGCGAAGGCGAGTCCGAGGACCTCGAGGGAAGCAGTCACAGGATCCATCCCAGCAGACAGACGAGGAGGGCGGCGCAGGGGAGGGCGAGGGCGTACGACCACTGCGCCCGGGACGCGGTCACCTCGTCGATGACCGGCATGGAACCGGCGTAGCCGCGGCTGACCATGGCCAGGTGCACCCGCTCGCCGCGCTCGTAGGAGCGGATGAACAGCGCGCCCGCCGACTTGGCGAGCACGCCCCAGTGCTTGACGCCCCTGGCCTCGAAGCCGCGTGACTCCCGGGCGATCCGCATGCGCCGCATCTCGTCGGTGATGACGTCGCCGTAGCGGATCATGAAGGACGCGATCTGCACGAGGAGCGGCGGGAGTTTGAGGCGCTGGAGGCCGAGGAGCAGTTCGCGCAGTTCGGTGGTGGCGGCCAGCAGCACCGAGGCCGCGACGCCGAGCGTGCCCTTGGCGAGTACGTTCCAGGCGCCCCACAGTCCGTTCACGCTCAGGGACAGGCCGAGGACGTCGACCCGCTCGCCCTCCGCCACGAACGGCATGAGCACCGCGAACGCGACGAACGGCACCTCGATCAGCAGCCGCCTGAGCAGGAAGCCGGCGGGCACGCGCGCGACGTACGCGACGGCCCCGAGCAGCACGGCGTACAGCCCGAACGCCCACATCGCCTCGCGCGGTGTCGACACCACGACGACCACGAAGGCGAACACGGCGGCGAGTTTGGTGTGCGGCGGCAGGCCGTGCACGGGAGAGTGCCCGTGCCGGTACAGCTTGTGCGCGTGCCCGGCTCCCATGTCAGACGCTCGTCACGCTCGTCGTGTCGGCCGGGGAGGTGGCGTTCGCACGGCGGCGGCGCACGGCCCAGAACACACCCGTGCCCGCGACGACCGTGACGCCCACCCCGATGACGCCCGCGAGCCCCCCGGACAGGCGGGCGTCGTCGACGTCCTTGACGCCGTAGTCGGCGAGCGGCGAGTCGGCCGCCGTGTGCTCCTCGGCCTTCTTGTCGAGGCCCTGGTCGGCGGCGACCTTCTCCAGACCGTCGGGGTCCGCGGAGGCGTAGAAGCTGACGAATCCGGCCAGGACCAGGGAGGTCACCAGGCCGGCGGCCCACACCCCGCGGTGCGAGGTCCGGGCGGCCACGGGGGCGGGCTCGGCGCCGGGCGCGTCGACCAGCTCGCCGTTCACCCGCAGCTTGAGCTTCCGCGTCAGCCCGCGCGCCCCGTACACCAGGTCGGGGCGTACGGCGATGACCGCGCCGACGGTCAGCGCGGTGATCGCCGCCTCGCCGATGCCGATCAGAACGTGCACACCGATCATGGCGGTGGCGACCTTGCCGATGGAGACGTCGGTGGTGCCGCCGATCGCGTACATCAGGGTGAAGGCCAGCGCGGCGGCCGGGACGGAGACCAGGGCCGCGACGAAGGAGGCCGCGGTGACCGACCGGCGGGTGCGGGGCAGCACCTTCACCAGGCCGCGGAAGAGGGCGTAGGCGACGACGGTGGTGACGATCGCCATGTCGGTGATGTTCACGCCGAGCGCGGTCAGACCGCCGTCCGCGAAGAGGATGCCCTGCATCAGCAGCACGACGGACACACACAGGACCCCGGTGTAGGGCCCGACGAGTATCGCCGCCAGCGCACCGCCGAGCAGATGGCCGCTGGTCCCGGCCGCGACGGGGAAGTTCAGCATCTGCACGGCGAAGATGAACGCCGCGACCAGTCCGGCCAGCGGCGCCGTGCGCTCGTCGAGTTCGCGGCGTGCGCCGCGCAGGCTCACGGCGACGGCGCCCGCGGCGATCACACCGGTGGCGGCGGAGGTGGGCGCGTTGATGAATCCGTCAGGTACATGCACCGTTCGATGATGTGGCTTGATGCGAACGATTTGCAAGAGCGTGATGCTTGTTTCATCTCATCGGCGATATATCCGCCTCAAGAGGCACAATCCGGAAAATATGGGACATTGGAGGGGGAGTGGACGCACGGTTTCCACTTGGATCACGCACGGTGAAGGGGCCGTCCGATGTCCGTAGTCGAGCAGTACGCGCGAGCCCACATCGTCACGGACGCGCCCGTCCCGCTCGTCGACGAGCTGGAGGCGATTCCGGTCACCCTGCGGTACGACCCCGACCGCGACCCCCGGTCGGTGCGCGTCGGGTTGCCGGGGGCCGGGGGCCGCGAGTGGACCTTCGGCCGCGAGCTGTTGGAGGAGGGGCTGCGCGCCCCCGCCGGCAGCGGTGAAGTGCGGGTGTGGCCGTGCGGCCGGGTGCAGGTCGTGGTGGAGTTCCACTCCGCGCAGGGCGTGTCGGTGGTGCAGTTCGAGCGGCAGGCGCTGCTGCGGTTCCTGCGGCGGACGTACACGGCCGTCGCGGAACCCGTCACGCACTGACCCGGGCTCAGCCGCCCTTCTTCAGCAGCGCCGCCACGATCGGGCCGGCCGTCGAACCGCCGTGTCCGCCCTGCTGGACCACGCCCGCGGCGGCCAGGTCGCCCCGGTAGGCCGTGAACCAGCCGTTCGGCTTCTTCTGCCCGTCGACCTCGGCCGAACCGGTCTTCGCGCCGACATCCCCGCCGACCCCGGCCATCGCCTCCGCGGCCGTGCCGTACGCGGCCGTGTACGCCATCAGTTCACGCAACTGGGACAGGGTGCCCGCGGACATCGTGCGCGCGGCCTTCGCCAGCGGCCGCCCGTCCATCTGCGGGGAGACCAGATAGGGCTGGTGGAAGGTGCCGGACTTCACCGTCGCCGACACCGACGCCATGTTCAGCGGGTTCATCCGGACCCCGCCCTGCCCGATCAGCGAGGCGCCCATCTGGGCCGCCGACTGCACCGGCACCGCGCCGTCGAAGGACGGCACACCGATCGCCCAGTTGTTCATCCCCAGGCCGAAGACCTGCTGGGCCTGCTTGGTGAGGTCGTCGTTCTTCAGCTTCGGCGCCTGACTGATGAAGGCCGTGTTGCAGGAGCGGGCGAAACTCGCCTTGAAGGTGCCGTTCTTGATCTCGAACTTGTCGTCGTTCTGGAACTTCCAGTGCCCGTACGTGAAGTACTTCGGGCACGGGTGCTTCTTGTCCGGCGAGGCCAGACCCTTCTCGATCAGCAGCGAGGAGGTGATGACCTTCATCGTGGAGCCGGGGGCGAGGGAGCCCTGGAAGGCGGTGTTGAAGCCGGGCGAGGCGTTGGCGGCGGCCAGGATCTCGCCGGTCGACACCCGCAGCAGGACCACCGACGACCTGGCCTTCTTGGCGACCTGCTGTTCGGCCGCCGCCTGCAGGGCCGGGTCCAGCGTGGTCTTCACGGTGCCCGGGGTGCCCTCGCTCAGCTCCAGCAGGGTCTTGTCGGAGAGGTCCTTCGCCTTGGCGGCCTTCCCGCGCACCACGCGCAGTTCGACACCGGCCTTGCCGCCGGCCTCCTTGCCGTACTTCTCGCGCAGTCCGTCCAGGACGGGGCCGATCGAGGCGTACTTCTTCGTGGTCAGTTCGCCGCCGTCCCGGTCGAGGGCCTTGACCGGGGGCGTGCCCGCCGCGCCGGTGACCAGCGTGTCGCCGTCCCTCAGGTCGGGGTGGACGACCGCCGCGTGCCAGTCGACCAGGGGCTTTCCGTCGCCGGCGCGGCGGACGACGGTCAGCGCGCTGTCGTACGCCAGCGGCTTCTCGGTGCCCTTGTACGCCACCGTGGCCTTGACGGTGAACGGCACCTTGTCACCCGCGCGGGTGCCCGGGGTGAGGGTGACGTCCTTGATGTGGGCGTCCTTGGTGTAGCCGGTGAGCAGCGGCCGGGCCGCCGCCGGGTCGTCGGTGGCCGAGGCGGCCCGGTCGGCCTTGCCGGACTGCCAGGCGGTGAGGAAGGCGCGGGCGGTGGTGGTGACCTCGGCCGGGGACAGCGGGCCGGTCTTCACCTCGGGCTTCCGGTCCGGAGCGTGCGTCCCGTCGTCGGCGGCGGCACCGCCGCCGAACAGAGCGTAGGCACCGAACCCGGCACCGCCGACGACCACGGCGATCATCCCGCCGACCACGGCGGGTCCCGTCTTCCGTCGCTCGGCGACGCGCCTTCTGTTGCCCACTGCTGTTCGTTCCTCCGCGAATCCCCAGGGTCCCCGTTGCCCTCGGCTGTCCCAACGACGGCCACCACCCTAGAGTCCCGTCCTGTGGGGGTGAGATCAGCCACCCGTTCGTAGCACGGCTGCGACAATCGGCCCGGCCGCGTCGCCGCCGTGCCCGCCCTCCTCGGTCATGGCCGCAGCGGCGATGTCGTCACGGAAGCCGGTGAACCAGCTGTTGGACCTGGCGTTGCCGTCGACCTCGGCGGAACCGGTCTTGGCGCCGATGTCGTCGCCCAGTCCGGCCATGGCCGGCGCGGCCGTGCCCTGCGTGGCGGTCAGCCGCATCATCTGCTTGAGCTGGGAGGCGGTGCTCGCCGGCAGTCCTCGGGCCTGTGCCAGCTCGCGGCCGTCCAGCTTCGGCGAGACGAGGTAGGGCTGGCGGAAGGAGCCGGTGATCGCGGTCGCCGTCACGGAGGCCATGTTCAGCGGGCTCATCTGGACCTGGCCCTGCCCGATGGCACCCGCCGCCCGGTCCGGCCCGTCGACCGCGGGGACACTGCCGTCGAAGGAGACGACGCCGGTCTTCCAGTTGTCCCGGCCCAGCCCGAAGCGCTCCTCGGCCTCCCGGGTCAGCGAGGCGTCCGTGAGCGGCTTCTCGTCGATGAGCTTGATGAAGGCGGTGTTGCAGGACCGCATGAAGCTGTTGGCCAGCGTCGCGTTCTCGTCGGGTTTCATGTTCGTGAGGTTCTTGAACGTCTGGCTCTGCCACACCGCGGTGTCGGGGCAGGGGGCCGGGCCGTTCATCGAGGTCACGCCGTTGTCGATCAGCATCGCGGCGGTGATGATCTTCATGGTGGAGCCGGGCGCCGCCTGGCCTTCGAAGGCCGCGTTGAAGCCGTCCGTGCGGTGGTTGGCCACGGCCAGCACCTCTCCGGTGCTCGGCTTGACGGCCACCACCGACGACTGGGCGAACCGCTTGACCGCCTTCTCGGCCGCCGACTGCGCGCTCGGGCTGATGGTGGTGACGAGCTTGCCGGGCTTGCCCTTGGCGACGGTGAGCAGCGGGGTGTCGGGGGCGCCGTTGCCGGGGTGCCGGACGACCAGCTCGATGCCGGGGGTGCCGCCGGCCTCGTCGCCGTACTTCTCGCGCAGGGCGTCGAGGACCGGGCCGAGGGAGGGGTACTTCTCCTTCGTCAGCACGGAGCCGTCGCGGCCGACGGCCTCGATGGGCGGGGTGGCCGACGTGTCGGTGACGAGGGTGTCGTCCGCCCGCTTCAGCTCGGGGTGCACGACGGACGGCTGCCAGTCGACCAGCGCCCGCCCGGTGGTGAGGCCGCGCACGACCTTCAGCTCGCTGCGGTAGCCGAGCGGCTCGGTCTTCCCGTCGTGGACGACCTTCGCCTTCACCGCGTAGGGCACGGTGGTGCCCCTGGCCGCACCGGGCGTGATCTTCACGTCGGTGAGATGCGCGTCGTCGCCGAAGGCGGTGAGCAGCCGCTCCGCGGCCGCGTCGTTGTTCGTCAACGAGGCTGCCCTGGCGGCCTCGCCCTTCTCCCAGGCCGCGAAGAACTCGGCGGTGGTCTCCTCGACCTCGTCCTTGCCGGGCGGCCCCGTCTTCTTCGCGGCGACCCCGCTGCCGCCGTCGCCGCTCAGCGCGCTCACGATGTTGAAGGCCCCGTACCCGGCCCCACCCACCATCACCGCGAACACCCCGCCGACGACAGCGGCCTTGACCCCCTTGCCCATTGGGCCGTCCCCTCCCCGTTGAGCCTCACCCGTTCGATTGAACGCGTTCAGAAAGCTCGATCCCGGGGTGCACTCTAAGCGCAAGCGGTTACTGGAGGGCAGTGAGTTTCGATTTCTTGGCCGAACGTGGATCAGACCCAGGTGTCCAGCCACATCCGCGACCGCCAGTCGTCGATCGGGATGGCCTGGCCCGTGTACAGCGGCCAGAAATAGATGAAGTTCCAGGTGATCAGGAGGACCAGGACGCCGGCCGCCGTGGCGCCCGCGACGCGGCGGGTGTCGGTGGAGCGGGGTGGGCCGATGATCGCGCCGAGGAGCATCGCCACCGCCAGGCACAGGAACGGCAGGAAGACGACGGCGTAGAAGAAGAAGATCGTGCGTTCCTGGTACATGAACCAGGGCAGGTAGCCGGCCGCGATGCCGCAGGCGATGGCGCCCGCCCGCCAGTCGCGGCGGAAGAACCAGCGCCACAGCACGTAGAGCACCGCGAAGCAGGCGACCCACCACAGCAGCGGCGTGCCGAGGGCGAGGACCTCGCGGGCGCACTTCTCGCCGGCGTCGGCCGGGCAGCCGTCCTTGCCGGGCGCCGGGGACTCGTAGAAGTACGACACCGGGCGGCCGAGGACGAGCCAGCTCCACGGGTTGGACTGGTAGGTGTGCGGCGAGGACAGGCCGACGTGGAACTCGTAGACCTGGTGCTCGTAGTGCCACAGGCTGCGCAGCCAGTCGGGCAGGAAGGTCCAGTCGCCGCCCTTGCCGCCGGTGGCGGCCCAGTTGCGGAAGTAGCCGCCGGAACCGTCCGTGGCGGAGAGGATCCAGCCGGTCCAGGACAGGAGGTAGGTGAACAGGGCCACCGGGACGGTGGCGAGGAACGCCAGGCCCGTGTCGCGCTTGAGGACCGCCGTGTACGGGTGCCGGGCCCCGGCGACCCGGCGCGAGCCGACGTCCCACAACACCGCCATCAGACAGAACGCGGCCAGGATGTACAGGCCGTTCCACTTGGTGCCGATGGCCAGGCCCAGCATCAGACCCGCCGCCCAGCGCCAGGGGCGCCATCCGAGGCGCGTCGTCTCGGCCGTGTACCGGTCGGGACGGGCCCGGCCGTCGGCGTCCACCGGCAGCGCGGCGGCCAGCCGCGCGCGTGCCCTGTCCCGGTCCACGAGCAGACAGCCGAACGCGGCCAGCACGAAGAACATCAGCACGCCGTCGAGCAGCGCCGTGCGGCTCATCACGAAGTGCAGGCCGTCCACCGCCATCAGCGCGCCCGCGAGGCACCCCAGGAAGGTGGAGCGGAACAGCCGGCGGCCGATCCGGCACAGCAGCAGCACGGACAGCGTGCCGAGCAGCGCCGTCATGAACCGCCAGCCGAACGGGTCGAACCCGAACATCAGCTCGCCGAGCCCGATGACGTACTTGCCGACCGGCGGGTGCACGACGTACGCCGCGTCCGTCGGGATGGCCACGTGCGAGCCCGACGACAGCACCAGGTCGTTGGCGTTCTTGTCCCAGCTGACCTCGAACCCGCGGTGCACGAGACCCCAGGCGTCCTTGGCGTAGTACGTCTCGTCGAATATCACCGCCCTGGGGTTGCCCAGGTTCCAGAACCGCAGCACCCCCGCCAGCAGCGTCACCAGCAGCGGGCCGATCCAGCCCGACCAGCGCACCAGCCGTCCCGCGAGCGTGTGCGGGACGCCGAGCGCCGCCCACAGCCGGGGCCCGGGCTCGGTGTACGGCGGCACCAGGCGCGCACGGACGTCGTCTGCGTCGCTTCTGGGCTGCCCCTGGTAGCCGAAGCGGCGCAGCCGCTGCTGCCAGGACGTCCGCTGCTCGTGCGGCGCCTGGCCCTGCCGGGTGTCCGTGGAGGACGCGGTACTGGTCACCGCGCCATCGTAGGGAACCGTTCTGTGTGAGTCCCGTGCATGGCCGGTATGCGTCCGCATCCTCCGCCCCTGGGAGGAGTCCGCGCCCGCGGGCCCTGGGAGGATGGGAGGGTGATCGGAACCCTCGTACTCGCAGGCACCCCCATCGGCGACATCGCGGACGCCCCGCCCCGGCTCGCCGAGGAACTGGCCGGGGCCGACGTCGTCGCCGCCGAGGACACGCGGCGGCTGCGCCGGCTGACCCAGGCGCTGGGCGTGACGCCCAAGGGCCGGGTCGTGTCGTACTTCGAGGGCAACGAGTCCGCCCGGACGCCGGAGCTGGTCGAGGAACTCGTCGGCGGGGCCCGGGTGCTGCTCGTCACGGACGCGGGCATGCCGTCCGTGTCCGACCCGGGCTACCGGCTGGTCGCGGCCGCCGTCGAGCGGGACGTGCGGGTCACCGCCGTACCCGGGCCGTCCGCGGTGCTCACCGCGCTGGCGCTGTCCGGGCTGCCCGTCGACCGGTTCTGCTTCGAGGGGTTCCTGCCGCGCAAGGCGGGGGAGCGGCTGGGGCGGCTGCGGGAGGTCGCCGACGAGCGGCGCACCCTCGTCTACTTCGAGGCCCCGCACCGGCTCGACGACACGCTGGCGGCCATGGCCGAGGTGTTCGGGGCGCAGCGGCGGGCGGCGGTGTGCCGGGAGCTGACCAAGACGTACGAGGAGGTACGGCGGGGCGGGCTCGGGGAGCTGGCCGCGTGGGCCGCGGAGGGTGTGCGCGGGGAGATCACCGTGGTGGTGGAGGGCGCGCCGGAGAAGGGACCCGAGGAGGTCGGGCCCGAGGAGCTGGTACGGCGGGTCCGGGTGCGGGAGGAAGCGGGGGAGCGGCGCAAGGAGGCGATCGCCGCGGTGGCGGCGGACGCCGGTGTGCCGAAGAGGGTGGTTTTCGATGCGGTGGTCGCCGCGAAGAACGCGGCGGGGTGACGGGTTCGGGTGGGGCTCGGGGTGCTTCGCGGGGCGCGGGTCGTGTGGGGTTGCGGACGCGGTTCCCCCTGCCGCCGACGGGGCGCTGAACCCACTCTGAGCAGGGCGCTTTTCGTTTGAGCGTGCGCCCCATGGGTGGGCAAAGCAGAAGGGGCGCAGGGGCAAGGGACGCCCAAATCGGGGCCAACAGTCGACAGGTCTGCTGCCATCGGTCCGGCCGAGGAGTCCACTGGGTTGCGGGGGCGGCATCGCCCTCACGCCACAGCGGACCAACAGGAGCTGGCATGAGTGAGATCGCAGGGCAGACCGGGCTCCGCGCCGGTGCGACCGCAGTCGTCAACGAGTCCTACTCCTTCGCCTGCATGCGATGCGGGCACGGCTGGGAGCAGTCGTACGAGATAGAGCACCACACGGACGCCGCGGGTCACGAGTTCGTCCTCTACGTGGCCGACGGCAAGGTGGTGCCCTCCCCGTTGAGCAAGCCCGAATGCCACCACTGCGACAGCCACGTCGTACGGATCATGCGGCCCGGGCGGGTCGCGTCGGCCCGTGACGCGGCGCACCGGCCGTCCCGTGTGCCGCCGCCCGCGGGACCCGTGGAGGCGCCCGCCGTGGACGCCGAGGCCGGGGCGACGGCGGGCCGGGAACAGCGCGACGACCACCACTGGCACCTGTCCGACCTGCTGCATCGCTTCCAGCGCAAGGCGAGCTGACCCCTCCGGCCCCTTCCGGCACAAGGCGGGCCGACCCGTCCGGCCCGCCTTGTCGACGCCCTCCCCGGTCCTCCCCTACCGGGGAGGGCGTACTCCTTTCGTAGGATCGGGGCATGCCTTCGAACGCCTCCGGCCGCCAGGACAAGAACGCGGCCCCGCCCCTCCCGGAGCCCCTCCGGGTACCGGTCGCCGACTCCCACACGCACCTGGACATGCAGTCCGGCACGGTCGAGGAGGCGCTGGCCAAGGCGGCGTCGGTCGGAGTGACGACGGTCGTGCAGGTCGGCTGCGACCTCAAGGGCTCCCGCTGGGCGGCCGAGACGGCGGCGGCGCACGACGCCGTCCACGCGACGGTCGCCCTGCACCCGAACGAGGCGCCCCGGATCGTGCACGGCGACCCCGACGGCTGGTCCAGGCAGGGCGCCCGCGAACCCGGCGGCCCGGCGGCCCTGGACGAGGCGCTCGCCGAGATCGACCGGCTGGCCGCGCTGGAGCGGGTCAAGGGCGTCGGTGAGACCGGCCTCGACTACTTCCGCACCGGCCCCGAGGGCAAGGAGGCGCAGGAGCGGTCCTTCCGCGCCCACATCGAGATCGCCAAGCGGCACGGCAAGGCCCTGGTCATCCACGACCGCGAGGCCCACGCCGACGTCCTGCGCGTGCTGAAGGAGGAGGGCGCCCCGGAACGGACCGTCTTCCACTGCTACTCCGGCGACGCCGAGATGGCGGAGATCTGCGCGAGCGCGGGCTACTTCATGTCCTTCGCCGGCAACGTCACCTTCAAGAACGCCCAGAACCTGCGCGACGCGGTGGCGGTGGCCCCGCTGGAGCTCCTCCTGGTGGAGACGGACGCCCCCTTCCTCACCCCGGCGCCCTACCGCGGGCGGCCCAACGCCCCCTACCTCGTGCCGATCACGGTGCGGGCCATGGCCGAGGTGCGCGGCATCGACGAGGACACGCTGGCCACGGCGCTCGGCGCCAACACCGCACGCGCCTTCGGGTACTGACCCCGCCCACCCGCTCCACCGCACGACTGTCCGTAGTCGCGTCGCTTTGGAGAGTGACGGCCGCTCCGCTAGGTTCTGGGGGCCCGATCCGGACCCCTCTGGACCTCCCCCGGCCCCTGGAGCGGCGTGAGCACCTCGCGGTACGAGACGTACGAGACGTATGGCCCGGCCTACGCCGACCCCGTGTACGGCGGTTTCGCCGCGCCACCGGTCGACCTGCACAGCGCCGACACCCTGCCCCACGGGACGCCCGGCGCCCACGAGGACACCTACCGCCCCGCCTACGAGGCACCGACCCTGCCCGGCCTGCCCCGGCAGGGTGCCCCGGACGGCGAACCCGGGCCCGAAGGCCACCCGGACCGGGGCGTGGGCGCACGCGCCGGGTCGCGAGCCGCGGCGCGCACCGGCTCGCACCGCAGGGCCGCGCGCCGGCGCAAAGCGCGCTATGTCGAGCGGCCGGACGGCCCGATGCGCCGGCTGCTCCCGCAGGCCCTGGTCGTCGCCTTCCTGGCGGGCGGCACCACGGCCTTCGTCGCCGAGGACAAGGCGATCGAGCTGAACGTCGACGGCAGGGCGCGCACCCTGCACACCTTCGCCGACGACGTCACCGAGCTGCTCGCGGAGGAGGGCGTCGAGGTCGGCGCCCACGACGTGGTGGCGCCCCGGCCCGGCACCGGGATCAGCAGCGGCGACGAGATCGCCGTGCACTACGGCCGCCCCGTGCGGCTCACCCTCGACGGGCACCGGCGCGAGGTGTGGACGACCGCCCACACGGTGGAGGGCGCGCTGCGGCAGCTCGGCGTGCGGCAGGAGGGCGCCTACGTGTCCACTCCCCGCTCCCGGCGCATCGGGCGCGAGGGGCTCGCACTGGACGTGCGGACCGAGCGCACCGTCACGATCATGGCGGACGGCCGCGCCCGCACGGTACGCACCAACGCGGCGACCGTACGGGAGGCCGTCGAACAGGCCGGGATCACCCTGCGCGGCCAGGACACCACCTCGGTCCCGCAGAGCAGCTTCCCGCGCGACGGGCAGACCGTGACGGTGCTGCGGATCACCGGCGGCACGGAGGTCCGCGAGGAGCCGATCCCGTTCCAGGTGCGGCGGACGCAGGACCCCGACCTGTTCCGGGGCACGGAGGTCGTGGAACAGGCGGGCGAGCCGGGCCTGCGCCGGATCACCTTCTCCCTGCGCACGGTCAACGGCGTCCGGCAGAAGCCGCGCCGGATCGGATCCGAGGTGGTGCGCGAGCCGCGCCCGCAGGTCGTGAAGGTCGGTACGAAACCGCGCCCGGCGTCCGTGCGGGGCGCCGACCACCTCGACTGGCAGGGCCTGGCGGCCTGCGAGTCCGGCGGCCGTCCCGACGCGGTGGACTCCTCGGGCACCTACGGCGGCCTCTACCAGTTCGACACCCGGACCTGGCAGGCCCTCGGCGGCAGCGGCCGCCCCCAGGACGCCCCGGCCGCGGAACAGACCTACCGGGCGAAGAAGCTCTACGTGCGGCGCGGCGCCAGCCCGTGGCCGCACTGCGGGGGGCGGCTGCACGGATGAGGGGGAGCCGGAAGGGGCGGGCGGACCCCCGTACCCTTGTCCCGTGACCAGCAGCCCCACCCCCGACGCCCTTCTGGGCCCCGCCGACATCCGCGAGCTCGCGGCAGCCCTCGGCGTGCGCCCGACCAAGCAGCGCGGACAGAACTTCGTGATCGACGCGAACACCGTCCGCCGTATCGTCCGCACCGCACAGGTCCGCCCCGACGACGTGGTCGTCGAGGTCGGCCCGGGGCTCGGCTCGCTCACCCTCGCGCTGCTGGAGGCCGCCGACCGGGTCACGGCCGTGGAGATCGACGACGTGCTCGCCGGCGCGCTGCCCGCGACCATCACGGCCCGCATGCCCGAGCGCGCCGACCGGTTCGCCCTGGTCCACTCCGACGCCATGCACGTCACCGAGCTGCCGGGCCCCGCCCCGACCGCGCTGGTCGCCAACCTCCCCTACAACGTGGCCGTCCCGGTCCTGCTGCACATGCTCGACACCTTCCCGACCATCGAACGCACCCTCGTCATGGTCCAGGCGGAGGTCGCCGACCGGCTCGCCGCCCCGCCCGGCTCGAAGGTCTACGGCGTCCCCTCGGTCAAGGCCAACTGGTACGCCGAGGTCAGGCGCGCCGGTGCCATCGGGCGGAACGTGTTCTGGCCCGCGCCCAACGTCGACAGCGGCCTGGTCTCCCTGGTCCGCCGGAGCGAGCCGCTGAAGACGACCGCCGCCAAGCGCGAGGTGTTCGCCGTCGTCGACGCGGCGTTCGCCCAGCGCCGCAAGACGCTGCGGGCCGCGCTGGCCGGCTGGGCCGGATCGGCCGCCGCCGCCGAGGAGGCCCTGGTCGCCGCCGGGGTCTCGCCGCAGGCCCGGGGCGAGTCGCTGACCGTCGAGGAGTTCGCGCGGATCGCCGAGCACAAGGCGAACCGGCACGAGGAGAAGGAGACCGCGTGAGCGTCACGGTCCGCGTCCCCGCCAAGGTCAACGTCCAGCTGGCGGTGGGCGCCGCCCGCCCCGACGGCTTCCACGACCTGGCCAACGTCTTCCTGGCCGTCGGCCTCTACGACGAGGTCACCGTCACCCCGGCCGACTCACTCCGCGTCACCTGCGAGGGCCCGGACGCCGACCTGGTGCCCCTCGACCGTACGAACCTGGCCGCGCGGGCCGCCGAAGCGCTCGCCGCGCGGCACGGCCGCGGCCCCGACGTCCACCTCCACATCGCCAAGGACATCCCCGTCGCCGGCGGCATGGCGGGCGGCAGCGCGGACGGCGCCGGCGCGCTGGTGGCCTGCGACGCGCTGTGGGGAACCGGCGCCTCCCGCGAGGAACTGCTCGACATCTGCGCCGAGCTGGGCAGCGACGTGCCGTTCAGCCTGGTCGGCGGTGCGGCCCTCGGCGTCGGGCGCGGTGAGCGGCTGACGCCCCTGGAGGTCGGCGGCACCTTCCACTGGGTGTTCGCGATGGCCGGGCGCGGCCTGTCCACCCCGGCGGTCTTCCGCGAGTTCGACCGGCTCGGCGAGGGCACCGACATCCCCGAGCCCGTCGCCTCCCAGGACCTCCTCGCCGCCCTCGCCAAGGGCGACCCGGACGCGCTCGCCGCCGCGGTCTCCAACGACCTCCAGCCCGCCGCGCTCTCCCTCTTCCCGGAACTCGCCGCCACCCTGGAGGCCGGCCGGGCCGCCGGCGCCCTCGCGTCCCTCGTCTCGGGCTCCGGCCCGACCACCGCGTTCCTGGTCCGCGACCCAGAGTCGGCGGCCGCGGTGGCACAGGCCCTGCTCGCGTCCGGCACGTGCCGGACGGTGCGCACCGCGTCGGGCCCGGCACCCGGGGCGACGGTCGCCGGGCGTTGATCGTGTGCCCCGGCCGCTGCCGGGCGCCTAGGCTCCCCCAGTTGTCCGACCACGGGGAGGCACAGGCGTGCGGGAACTGATCGAGGCCGTACGGCGCGGGGACGCGGACGAGGTCACGGCGCTGCTGGAGGCCGGGGGCGACCCCGACACCCGCGAGGACGGCCTCCCCCTCCTCTGCCTCGCCGTGGCGGCCTACGACCGGCCCGTCGCCGAGGCGCTGCTGGGAGCCGGCGCCGACCCCCTGCGCCCGCTGCCCGACGGGAGCACCCCGCTGACGCGGGCGGTGGACGGTGGATCGCACCTTCTGACCCAGACGCTCGCCACCAGCCGGATCCCGCTCACGGCACCGGTGCGCGCGGAAGTGCTGGCCCGCATACGGCGGTGGGCCGAGGCGGGCGCGGAGGCCGGACTGCGCCGCCTCACCGGCCGCACCGGGCCGGTGACGCGCGTTCGGGTCGAGGACGACGAGATCGGCTGGTGGTCCGAGCAGCTCACGCTCGGCGGGACGACCGTGCGTGACGAGCACCGGGCGATGCTCACCTCCATGGAGGCCCGCTACGGCATCCGCACGCCCTTCGACGAGCTGGTCGCCCGGGCCCTCGCCCACCCCGACCGGGACCACGTCGTGTGGTGCGACGTCGTGTTCACGCTCGGCCGGCGGACCGACGAGGAGACCTGGCAGCGGAGCCGGGACCTGCTCGACCACCCCGACCGGACGCACCGCCTGCTCGCCGCCGACCTCCTGCTGTCCCTGATCCTCGGAGACATCGCCAAGGGAAGCCAGCCGTTCTGGGAACGGGGCCGCGAGCTCGTGCCCTGGGCGGAGCGGGAGGAGGACTCCGAGGTGCTGTCGGTCCTCCTCCACGCGATGACCCACGACAGCGCCCCGGAGATCGAGGCCGTCGGGCTGTCGTGCCTCACCCACCCGGATCCGGCGGTGCGCGCCCTCGTGCCGGGCAGCCTGCACCACCCCGAGAGCCTCACCGCCGTGCTCCCCCTGGCCCATGACGAGGACCCCGGGGTACGCGAGGCGGTGTGCCACTGGCTCGCCCACCACCGGGGCAGCGAGCCCGAGGTGGGGGACACGCTGGTCGCTCTCACCCACGACGAGCGGCAGGAGATCCGCATCGGCGCCGTCTCCGGCCTGGCCTACCGCGACGATCCGCGCTGCGTGGAGGCCGAGCACCGCATCGGTCCCGTGGCCGGGGAACTGCGCGACGACGAGCGGCTGCACGACGTGTGGCGCTACCAGCGCCGCCGGGAGGCGGCGGACGGCGGCTGACCGCCCCGGCCGGAGCACCCCCGCGCGCGACTACCCTGGGAGATCGATCCATCCCCCTTGGCAGGAGAGAAATGGCCGTCAACCTGGTCAATGTCGAGAACGTCAGCAAGGTGTACGGCACCCGTGCGCTGCTCGACGGCGTCTCCCTCGGCGTCTCCGAAGGGGACCGCATCGGTGTCGTCGGGCGCAACGGCGACGGCAAGACCACCCTCATCCGCATGCTGGCCAGGCAGGAGAGCGCCGACAGCGGGCGGGTCACGCACTCCGGCGGGCTCCGCCTCGGCGTGCTCACCCAGCACGACTCCCTCGACCCCGAGGCCACCGTCCGCCACGAGGTCATCGGCGACATGGCCGACCACGAGTGGGCGGGCGAGGCCAAGGTGAGGGACGTGCTGACCGGCCTGTTCGGCGGGCTGGACCTGCCCGGGTTCCCCAAGGGCCTCGACACCGTCATCGGCCCGCTCTCCGGCGGTGAGCGCCGCCGAATCGCCCTGGCGAAGCTGCTCATCGAGGAGCAGGACCTGCTCGTCCTGGACGAGCCCACCAACCACCTCGACGTCGAGGGCATCGCCTGGCTCGCCCGGCATCTGCAGGCCCGCAGGTCGGCGCTGGTGTGCGTCACCCACGACCGGTGGTTCCTGGACCAGGTGTGCACGCGCATGTGGGACGTCCAGCGCGGCACGGTCCACGAGTACGAGGGCGGCTACTCCGACTACGTCTTCGCCCGGGCCGAGCGCGAGCGCATCGCCGCCACCGAGGAGGCCAAGCGGCAGAACCTCGTCCGCAAGGAGCTGGCCTGGCTGCGCCGCGGGGCGCCCGCCCGTACGTCCAAGCCGCGCTTCCGCGTCGAGGCCGCCAACGAGCTCATCAAGGACGTGCCCCCGCCCCGGGACAGCAGCGAGCTGATGCGCTTCGCGTCCTCGCGGCTCGGCAAGACCGTGTTCGACCTGGAGGACATCACCGTCCAGGCGGGCCCCAAGGTCCTGCTCAAGCACGTCACCTGGCAGCTCGGACCCGGTGACCGGATCGGCCTGGTCGGCGTCAACGGCGCCGGGAAGACGTCCCTGCTGCGCGCCATGGCCGAGGCCGCCAGGTCCGGCGGCGAGACCCAGCCCGTCGGCGGACAGGTCCGCGTCGGCAAGACGGTGAAGCTGGCCTACCTCTCCCAGGAGGTCGCCGAACTCGACCCCGCCACCCGCGTGCTGGAGGCCGTGCAGCAGGTGCGCGAGCGCGTCGACCTCGGCAAGGGCCGCGAGATGACCGCCGGGCAGCTGTGCGAGACGTTCGGCTTCACCAAGGAGAAGCAGTGGACGCCCGTCGGCGACCTGTCCGGCGGTGAGCGCCGCCGCCTCCAGCTGCTGCGCCTGCTCATGGACGAGCCCAACGTCCTCTTCCTCGACGAGCCCACCAACGACCTCGACATCGAGACGCTGAACCAGCTGGAGGACGTGCTCGACGGCTGGCCCGGTTCGATGATCGTCATCTCCCACGACCGGTTCTTCATCGAGCGCACCACCGACCGGGTGTTCGCCCTGCTCGGCGACGGCGCCCTCAGGATGCTGCCGCGCGGCATCGACGAGTACCTGGAGCGCAGGCGGCGCATGGAGGAGGCCGCGGCCGCCCAGGCCCCCGCGGCGGCGCAGCAGTCGGCCGCCCCGGAGAAGAGCGCCGCCGACCAGCGGGTCGCCAAGAAGGAGCTCCAGAAGATCGAGCGGCAGCTCGACAAGGTGTCCGAGAAGGAGACCAAGCTTCACGCCCAAATCGCCGAAAACGCCACGGACTTCGCGAAGGTCGCCGAACTGGACGCCGAGCTGCGGGAGTTGGCCGGTCAGCGTGAGGAGCTGGAGATGCGCTGGCTGGAACTGGCCGAGGACGCGTGAAGGGTGCGTGAAGGCGCATAACGGCGGCATCACGGGCCGGTCCTCCCTTGGGAACAGGGGGTGATCGGCCCGGTGTGCTGTCGGAACCTGGTGATAGAAAGAGTCGTCTTAGAACTTTATGAAGCGACTCTGAGCCCGATGAGCATCTCAGGGTGTGGCTAAAAATCAGTGATCGAACGGGGGAGCCGCTGATGACTCAGCCGCCCAGTCAGCCGCCGCACGGTGGCTTCGGAACACCGCAGAACCAGCCGCACAACCAGCCGCCGCAGGGCGGTGGTCACGGGGTGCCGCAGACCCCGCCGCCGCCCCAGGGCCCGCCCCAGGGGCCGCCGCCCCCGCAGGGCCCGCCGCAGCCCGGCTACGGCTACCCGCAGCAGCCCGGTCCGTACGGGCAGCCGCAGCAGCCCGGTCCGTACAACCCCGGCCCCTACGGCCAGCCCCAGCAGCCGGGACCGTACGGCCAGCCCCAGCAGCCCGGTCCGTACGGCCAGCCCGGTTACGGCTACCCGCAGCAGCCGCAGTACCCCGGTGCGCCCGGCATGCCGCCCGGGGGCGGCTCGAACAACCCCTTCAAGGGCAAGCCCGCCCTGATCATCGGCGCGGCGGTCGCCGCGCTGCTGGTCGTCGGCGGCACCGTGTGGGCCGTCACCGGTGGCGACGACGGCAAGGGCGAGAAGAAGCCGGTCGCCCAGAAGACCGACGACGCCAAGCCCGCCACCTCCGCGCCGGTCAACCCCGGCGACGGCAGCGGTGACGGCGGCGAGGACCCGGAGGACCTCAACGCGGGCCGCCAGGCCGGCGAGGCCAAGGTCCTCTGGTACAAGGAGGCGCCCGACGCCCCCGGTTCCGGTGCCGACGCCGACGGCATGTGGATCACCGGCAAGACCGCGGTGAAGGCCGCCTACAAGCAGCTCTTCGCCTACAACGTCGGTGACGGCAAGCCGTCCTGGGACGCGATCACCTTCCCGCAGAAGATCTGCGCGACGACTCAGCAGAAGACGTCCGACAACAAGATCGTCGTCGCGTACATGAGCGGCGGCAGCGACCGCGCCAAGTGCAACCAGCTCCAGGAGATCGACCTCGTCACCGGCGAGAAGGGCTGGAAGGAACAGGTCGCCGACGGCGGGCTGTTCGACTCCACGCTCTCCGTCGAGCTGTCCATCACCGGCAAGACGCTGATGGTGGGCCGCTCCCAGTCCGGCACGGCCTACGACGTCACCAACGGCGACAAGCTCTTCGACAAGAAGAAGTACGGCAACGCCTGCTTCCCCGCCGCGTTCGCCGGCGGCGAGAAGCTGATCGCCGTCTCCTCCTGCGGCGCCGGCACCGGCAAGGAGCACGACGAGATCCAGGAGCTCGACCCGAAGACCGGCAAGGCCAAGTGGACCCAGCCCTTCGACAAGGGCTGGCGGGTCGCGCGCACCTACTCGGTCAGCCCCCTGGTCGTCTACAGCACCAACGAGGACAAGAAGGCCTGGAACATCTCCACCTTCACCTCCGGCGGCAAGTTCCGCTCGCAGGTCGGCTTCGACGAGGACTTCGCCCCCGAGTGCGGCTGGGCCATCCTCGAGCGCGACCTCACGGGCTGCCAGGGCGTCGCCGCCGACGACTCCACGCTCTACCTGCCGACCAAGGCCACCACCGGCGCCAACGAGATCGTCGCGGTCAACCTCGCCAACGGCAAGGAGAAGTGGCGCGTGAAGTCACCCGCCGACGAGTCGATGCTGCCGGTGAAGACCGAGGGCGGCAAGCTCATCGCCTATGTGGAGCCGTCGTACGACGCGGGCGGGCAGATCGTGTCCATCCCGACCGGCGGTGGCAGCCACAAGCCGTCCAAGCTGCTGCAGAACCCCGAGGGCGCCGCGGACATCGAGAACAGTTTCTTCTCCAAGGAGATCGACTGGGTCGACGGGCGCTTCTACATCTCGACGAGCCGGCTGAGCGGGAACGACGAAACGAAGGAGAAGTTGATGCTCGCCTACGGCAAGTGACTCTTCCTCCCTCCGAACTCCCTTCGTCGTCCGTCCCCTTCCCCGAGGTACCCACGCCATGACCCAGCCGCCGCCCCCGCCGCCCCAGCAGCCCCCGCAGGGGGGCGGCTTCGGCCCGCCCCAGGACCAGCCGCCGCAGACCCCGCCCCCGGCCGGGCCGAACCTCGGCAAGGCCCCGGAGCCGGGGTACGGCTACCCCCAGGCACCGTCCGCGCCGCAGACCCCTCCGCAGACCCCGCCCCCGGCCGCCCCGCAGACCCCGCCCCAGCCTCCGCAGGGGTACGGATATCCGCAGGCGGCTCCGGCCCCCCAGGCTCCGCAGGGGCCGCCCGGCTACGGCTACCCCGGCCAGCAGCCGGGGCCGTACGGCCAGCCGCAGCAGGCGCCGTACGGGCAGCAGCAGGCGCCTTACGGGCAGCCCGGTTACGCGCAGCAGCCCGGTTACGGCTATCCGCAGCAGCCCATGCCGCACCAGCCGCAGGCCGGACAGCCGGGCGGCGGCGGGAAGTTCGGCGCGCAGATGCTGATCATCGTCGCCGCGGTCGTGGCGATCGCCCTGATCATCGCGGGTGGCGTCTGGTACGCCTCCTCCGGCAAGGACGAGGGCAGGGAGAACGACACCGCCGGAACCAGCGCCGGCACCGGCGGCACGGACGACGGCAACGGCGGCACCGCCTCCGGCAAGGAGAAGGCGCCGTCCGACCCCGGCGCCAAGGTCCTCTTCCAGGTCCCGGCGCCCGAGGTGAAGAACGACAGCACGGTCGTCGTCTCCGGCTCGTGGCTCACCGACAAGGCGTACGTCAAGAGCGGCATCGCCCAGGTCGTGGGCTACGACCGCGACAAGGGCAGCGAGTTGTGGAAGGTGCCGCTGTCCGGCCCCGTCTGCCAGGCCAGCCGCCATGTCACCGACGACAACCTGACGGCGGTCCTCTACCAGCCGGCGATGCCGACCAAGGCCGACCCCTCGCACGGGTGCAGCCAGATCGCGCTCATCGACCTCGACGCGGGCAAGAAGCTGTGGACGAAGACCGTCAAGACCGGTGACCAGCTGATCAACTTCGACAACATCACCCTCAGCGGGAAGACCGTCGCCGTCGGCAGCACCAGCGGCGGCGCCGCCTTCGACGTCTCCGGCAAGCTCCTGTGGAGCCCGAAGCCGGGCGACTCCTGCTACGACGCCGGGTACGGCGGCGGCGCGAAGCTGGTCGCGGTGCGCAAGTGCGGCTCGTACGACCAGCGGCAGCTGCACATCCAGACCATCGACCCGAGGTCCGGGAAGGTGATCTCGGAGTACAAGATGACCGAGGGCATCGAGTACGCGAGCATCGTGTCGACCGACCCGCTGGTCGTGGCCGCCGACGTCGGCGACTCCGCGGGCGACGGCAGCGGCATCTCCGACTTCTTCTCCATCGACAGCAAGACCGGCAAGCTGCGCACCCGCATCTCCGCGCCGGGCGAGCAGTTCGCGGCCCGCTGCGAGGGCATCACCCGCGTCGAGGCCTGCAACCTGCTGGCCGTGGGCAACGACCGGCTGTACCTGCCGACCGAGGAGCACGACGGCACCGGCAAGTACAGCGAGACCAACGAGATCGTCGCCTTCGACCTCGCCACCGGCAAGCAGACCGGGCAGCGGGCCGACGCCGGCGACGGCTACACGATCTCGCCGCTGCGCATGGACGGCGGCAACCTGATCGCGTACAAGCGTCCGCCGTACGACAAGGGCGGGCAGGTCGTGAGCATCGCCGGGGGCAGCTTCAAGGAGACGAAGCTGCTGGAGAACCCCGCGACGAGGACGGTCCGCGACGTGGAGACCAGCATGTCGCCGGAGTACTCCGAGTTCCTGTTCGCCGACGGGCACCTCTTCATGTCCAAGGTGTACGCGAGCAAGCGGTCGGCGGTGCGGGACAAGGAGTACCTCGCGGTCGGCTTCGGCACGGGCTGACGAACTCCGACCGGGCTCTGACCGGGTACCGACCGGTTCGTGATCGACTGGTGGCTGCTGTGGCCCCGTCCCTGTTCAGGGGCGGGGCCATCGCTGTTCGGCGCGGTCAACCTGGAGGGAGGGGACTTTCGGCGATCCGGGGCGATTCTCGCCGGTAGGGGGAGCGCAACGTCGAACAAGCGTGTAGCTTCCGGGGGCATGAAGGCGGGGGAGCCGGGGGGCTTCCATGGGGGGCTGGGGTGACTGGGGGGTTGCTCGATGGGAGTACGGCTCATGGTGGTCGACGACCACCGATTGCTGGCCGAGGCGCTGGCTTCGGCGCTGAAGCTGCGGGGGCACCGGGTGCTGGCCGCGGCGGCGCCGGCCGCGGGGGCGGCGGAGCTGGTGATCACGCGGGCGCCTGAGGTGTGCCTGCTGGGGACGGCGGCGCCTGCCGAGCCGGGGATCTTCGACCCGGTGGTGAGGATCAAGCGGGAGCGGCCGCAGGTGGCGGTGCTGGTGCTGGGGCCGGTGCCGAGTCCCCGGGGCATCGCGGCGGCGTTCGCGGCGGGGGCGTCGGGATACGTCCGGCACGACGAGCGTATAGAGGGTGTCGAGCGGGCGATCATGAAGGCGCGGGCGGGGGAGGCGGCGGTGGCGCCGCAGCTGTTGCAGGGTGCGTTCAGTGAGTTGCTCAACCCGGCGGCCCAACCGGACGACGAGGGCCAGCGGTTGCTCCAGATGCTCACACCGCGCGAGGTGGAGGTGCTGGTCCGGGTCGCCGACGGCGAGGACACCCGTCTGATCGCGGCGGGCATGGGCATCGCCCCGTCGACGGCCCGTACGCACGTCCAGCGGGTGCTGATGAAGCTGGGCGTGGGTTCCCGGCTGGAGGCGGCGGCGCTGGCGGCGCGGACGGGGTTGCTGGACCGGGCGGGGCCGGTGCGGCGGGACCCGTGACCTCCACGATGCGCGCCCGTCTCGTGTGGCGCCGGGTGGGGGTGCACGTCGTCGCGTGACGCCGGGCGGTGGGCCGGGACCGCGCCGGGGGGTGTCCGTCCTCGGAACGGCGCGATGGGGTGCCATACCGACTGACTGTCCGTTGACGCGCCAACCGCTGCGGGCGGACACCCCCCGACACGGCCCCTTGCGTACGACGGCCGGTGCGTGAGCGTCGTGGCGCGCCGCAGCTGCGGGCATGCGTGCCGCTAGGGGCGGCACGGGTGGGCGCAGCGCCACCCCGCTACGCCGGGCTGCGGACCCACCCGGCCTCGACAGAGGTGTGGGCCGGTTATTCCACCCGCTCGTCGTCCTCCGGCTCAACCCCGGGAGGGGCCGGGGCCACGGGCCTCAGCTTCAGCCACACCAGGAAGAACACGCCCAGCAGCAGCATCCCCAACCCGGTCCACAGGTTGATGTTCACTCCCTCCGCCTTGTCGATGTCCGCGTCGGACGCCGTGAACCCCGCGATCGTGACGATCACGCCGTAGACCACGAACAGCCCGCCGATGATCCGCCGGATGTCGAACAGCCGCGCGGCGGTCGCCGACTTGCCCTGCAGTTCGGTGATCTCCCGTTGCAGGTCCTTCTCGGAGTGGAACTCAGACATGCTCGATCAATCCTTCGTCGGTCAGAACGAGAACGGGATGTAGCAGGCCGCGGCCAGGACGACCGCGCCCCAGCCCAGGAGCGCCGGCTTGCGGTACCAGGCCTCGTCCCCCGGCGCCGGCGGCTCCGCCATGCCGGGCGAGCGCGTGCCGTAGACCAGTCCCCGCAACTCCTCGGCCGGCTTGGGTGCCGTGAACAGCGACACCGCCACCATGACCACCGCCCCGGCGACGAAGCCCGCGATCGCCGAGACGAAGTTGGCCCCCTGGTCGGAGGGGATGTCGATGATGTCCCGCTTGTAGAGGACGAAGTAGTTGATCATCGCCGCGGTGGTGCCCGCGAGCAGCCCCCAGAAGCCCGACTTCATCGACGCCCGCTTCCAGAACATGCCGATGATGAAGACGACGAACATCGGCACGTTGAAGAAGGAGAACAGCGTCTGGAGGTAGGCCATGATGTTGGAGAAGGACCGGGCCAGGAACGCCGTGCCGATGGAGGCCAGGACGCCGATCGCGGTGATGATCCGGCCGAAGCGCACGTAGTACTCGTCCTCGCGGTCCTTGATGACGTACTTCGCCCAGATGTCCGTCGTGAACACGGTGTTGAAGGACGACACGTTCGCCGCCATGCCCGCCATGAACGCCGCGAGCAGACCGGTGACGGCGATGCCCAGCACACCGTTGGGCAGCAGCTGCTCCATCAGGTAGGGGATCGCGTCGTTGTACTGGAGGTCGGAGCCGGGCGTGCCGATCTTCGGCACCAGCACCGCTGCGACCAGGCCCGGGATCATCACCAGGAACACGATGAAGATCTTCGGGAACGCGGCGATCAGCGGGGTGCGCTGGGCCGCCGAGAGGTTCTTCGCGGACAGCGCGCGCTGCACCTCCGCGAAGTTGGTCGTCCAGTAGCCGAAGGAGAGCACGAAGCCGAGGCCCAGGACGATCGTCAGCCAGTTCGCGCCGAGCGGGTTGGCGCTGCCGATGCCGGTGCCGCCCCAGGACGTCATGAAGTCGGCGCCGTGAGCCTTCGTCAGCGAGTCGGACAGGCCGTCCCAGCCGCCGACCTTCTTCAGCCCGAGGGCGGTGAGGGGGATGAGCGCCGCCAGGATCACGAAGAACTGCAGGACCTCGTTGTAGATCGCCGAGGACAGGCCGCCGAGGGTGATGTAGGCGAGGACGAAGAAGCCGGCGACGACGATCGCCACCCACTCCGGCCAGCCCAGCAGCGCCTCGACGACGATGGCCAGGGCGTAGAGGTTGACGCCCGCGATGAGGATGGCGGCGAAGGCGAACAGCACCGAGCTGAGCAGGTGCGCCGCCTTGTCGAAGCGCAGCAGCAGGAACTCGGGCACCGAACGGACCTTGGAGCCGTAGTAGAAGGGCATCATCACCAGGCCCAGGAAGACCATGGCCGGGATGGCGCCGATCCAGTACCAGTGCGTGGTGTAGACGCCGTACTGGGCGCTGTTGGCGGCCATGCCCAGGATCTCGGTGGCACCGAGGTTGGCCGCGATGAAGGCGAGACCGGTGACCCAGGCGGGCAGGGAACGGCCGGAGAGGAAGAAGTCGAGACTGGTCTTCACCGAGCGCCGGGCGGCGAAGCCGATGCCGAGGACGACGAGGAAGTAGAGGCCGAGGATCGTGTAGTCGAGCCAGTTGGTGGGGAGTCGCAGCTCGGCCGACAGATATGTGGGGGTTTGCATGAGCCCTCGCTTTGTTGCGCGAACCGATACCTCGCGGGAGCTTCTTCTCCGCGTTCAGCAATTGAACCCGTCCGGTGATGCACTTTGTTTGATTGTGATGTTGACGCTTGTGGTGGGTTGTGTTTTGATATGTTGGGTTCTGTTTGAAGGACAAGGAGTCCGGCGTGAAGAAGACCTCGACCCGGCTGGCCGACGGTCGCGAGCTCATCTACTACGACCTGCGTGACGACAGCGTGCGGGACGCGGCCGACCGCCGGCCGCTGGACCGCACCGTCACCACGTCCGAGATCCGCCGCGACCCCCTCCTCGGCGACTCCGTCGCCATCGCCTCCCACCGCCAGGGCCGCACCTACCACCCCCCGGCCGACGAGTGCCCCCTGTGCCCCTCCGAGGGCGACAGGCTCAGCGAGATCCCCGACTCCGCCTACGACGTCGTCGTCTTCGAGAACCGCTTCCCCTCGCTCGCCGGCGACTCGGGCCGCTGCGAGGTCGTCTGCTTCACCTCCGACCACAACGCGTCCTTCGCCGACCTCACCGAGGAGCAGGCCGGCCTGGTGCTGGAGGCGTGGACGGACCGCACCTCGGAGCTGTCCCACCTCCCGTCCGTCGAGCAGGTGTTCTGCTTCGAGAACCGGGGCGCCGAGATCGGCGTGACCCTCGGGCATCCGCACGGCCAGATCTACGCCTATCCCTTCACCACCCCCCGCACGGCGCTGATGCTCCGTTCGGCCGCGACCCACAAGGAGATGACCGGCGGGGAGAACCTCTTCGACGCCGTCCTGGAGCGCGAACTCGCCGACGAGCGGGTCGTCCTGGAAGGCGAACACTGGGTGGCCTTCGTGCCGTACGCGGCGCACTGGCCCTACGAGGTGCACCTTTACCCCAAGCGCCGCGTCCCCGACCTGCTCGCCCTCGACGAGGACGCGCGCACAGAATTCCCCAAGGTCTACCTGGAACTCTTGAGGCGCTTCGACCGGATCTTCGGAGCGGGTGAACCCCCCACGCCCTACATCGCGGCCTGGCACCAGGCCCCGTTCGGCTCCCTGGAGGAGTTCGACGGCGTCGTGCGCGAGGACTTCGCGCTCCACCTCGAGCTTTTCACCATCCGCCGCACTTCCGGCAAGCTGAAGTTCCTCGCGGGTTCCGAGTCCGGCATGAACGTGTTCATCAACGACGTGCCGCCGGAGCGCGCGGCCGAGCGACTGCGAGAGGTAGCGAGTTCATGAGCGGGAAGTACCTGGTGACGGGCGGCGCGGGATACGTCGGCAGCGTGGTCGCGCAGCACCTGCTGGAGGCCGGTCACGAGGTCGTCGTCCTCGACAACCTCTCCACGGGCTTCCGCGAGGGCGTCCCCGCCGGCGCGGCGTTCGTCGAGGGCGACATCCGCGACGCCGCCAAATGGCTGGACTCCTCCTTCGACGGCGTCCTGCACTTCGCCGCGTCCTCGCAGGTCGGCGAGTCGGTCGTGAAGCCGGAGAAGTACTGGGACAACAACGTCGGCGGCACCATGGCGCTGCTGGCCGCGATGCGCGAGGCGGGCGTGCGCACGCTGGTCTTCTCCTCGACCGCCGCCACGTACGGCGAGCCGGAGCAGGTCCCGATCGTGGAGTCGGCGCCCACGTCCCCGACCAACCCCTACGGCGCCTCGAAACTCGCGGTCGACCACATGATCACGGGCGAGGCGGCGGCCCACGGCCTGGGCGCGGTCTCGCTGCGCTACTTCAACGTCGCGGGCGCGTACGGCGCGTACGGCGAGCGCCACGACCCCGAGTCCCACCTGATCCCGCTGGTCCTCCAGGTCGCGCAGGGCAGGCGCGAGGCGATCTCGGTCTTCGGCGACGACTACCCGACACCGGACGGCACCTGCGTGCGCGACTACATCCATGTCGCGGACCTGGCCGAGGCCCACCTGCTGGCGCTGCGGGCCGCCGCCCCCGGCGAGCACCTGATCTGCAACCTCGGCAACGGCAACGGCTTCTCGGTCCGCGAGGTCATCGAGACGGTCCGTACGGTGACGGGCCACCCGATCCCGGAGGTGGTCGCCCCGCGCCGCGGCGGCGACCCGGCGGTCCTGGTGGCCTCGGCCGACACGGCCCGCGAGAAGCTGGGCTGGAACCCGTCCCGCGCGGACCTCGCGGGGATCGTCGCGGACGCGTGGGACTTCGCGCAGAACATCGCAAGGGAGCAGTAGTGGGCGCACAACAGGTGCGGGACGGTTTCGAGGAGCTCTACGGAGCCGCTCCCGAGGGTGTCTGGGCGGCCCCGGGCCGCGTCAACCTCATCGGTGAGCACACCGACTACAACGACGGCTTCGTGATGCCCTTCGCGCTGCCGCACACCGCCGTGGCGGCCGTCTCCCGGCGCACGGACGGCGTGCTGCGCCTGCACTCGGCGGACGTCGAGGGCGGGGTCGTCGAACTGCGCGTCGACGAGCTGGAGCCGGAGGCGGACCGCGACTGGACGGCGTACCCGTCGGGTGTGGTGTGGGCGCTGCGCGAGGCCGGTCACCCGGTCACGGGCGCCGACATCCACCTCGCCTCGACGGTCCCCTCCGGCGCGGGTCTGTCGTCGTCGGCGGCGCTGGAGGTCGTGGTCGCGCTGGCCCTCAACGACCTGTACGAACTGGGCCTGAAGGGCTGGCAGCTGGCCCGTCTGTGCCAGCGCGCGGAGAACGTCTACGTCGGTGCCCCGGTCGGCATCATGGACCAGACGGCGTCGGCCTGCTGCGAGGCCGGACACGCCCTGTTCCTCGACACGCGCGACCTCTCCCAGCGCCAGATCCCCTTCGACCTGGCGGCCGAGGGCATGCGCCTGCTGGTCGTCGACACGCAGGTCAAGCACTCCCACAGCGAGGGCGAGTACGGCAAGCGCCGCGCGGGCTGCGAGAAGGGCGCGGCCCTGCTGGGCGTCGACGCCCTGCGGGACGTCCCCTACGCCGACCTGGACGCGGCGCTGGCCCGCCTGGGCGACGAGGAGGAGGTCCGCCGCCTGGTGCGCCACATCGTCACGGAGAACGCGCGCGTGGAGCGCGTGGTCTCCCTGCTGGAGTCCGGCCGGACCCGCGCGATCGGCCCCGTCCTCGTCGAGGGCCACGCCTCCCTCCGCGACGACTTCCGCATCTCCTGCCCGGAACTGGACCTGGTCGTCGACACGGCCCTGGCCAACGGCGCCCTCGGCGCCCGCATGACGGGCGGCGGCTTCGGCGGCTCGGCGATCGTCCTCGCGGAGGAGGCGGACGTGGACACCATCACCAAGGCGGTCACGGAGGCCTTCGCGGCGGCGGACTTCACGGCCCCCCGCGTCTTCGAAGCGGTCCCGTCGGCGGGGGCCGGCCGACTGCACTGACCGACCGCGACGGCGGCGCCCCGCTCCGGCGGGGGCGCCGCCGTCGTCGTCCCGGTCAGACCAGCCTCTTCGTCAGCATGTACTCCGTGATCCCCGGCGGGTAGTCCGGCACCACGCACACCACCTCGTACCCCTGCTTCTCGTAGAACCGCGGGGCCTGGAAGTCCCAGGTCTCCAGGCGGGCCGAGCGGCAGCCCCGGGACGTGGTCGCGAGGTGTTCCGCCCGCGCGAGCAGCCGCGCCCCCAGGCCCCTGCCGCGATGGCGTTCGTCGACCCAGAGGTAGGTCACGTGGAGCCAGGTCGCCCAGGTGTGGCCCACCAGGCCTCCGGCGAGGTTCTCGTCCTCGTCGTTCACAGCCCACACATGCAAGGGGACGTCCTTTTCGTCCGGGGTTCCCCGCAGGGCGCGCAGGATGGGAGAGGCGGCTGTGTTCGTGTCCCGCAGCCGGGTGCGGAGCAGATCACGTCGGGCCTTGTCGACTTCTGTCTCAAGACGGAACATGCGGCACACCATAAACGCGTCGGACAGTCAGTTCTGCAAATAACCTTCCGCTCCGGGCCCCCGTCCGTACCCTGATGAACAGCACCGGTGGGGGCCGGTGCCGTTCAGGGGGCGAAACAGCCGGGTACGACGCCCGGGGTGGGGGTAGCGGTTACTGCACGGCGGCGGCCGTGCGGCTGCGCGGATCCGGACACTCCGGCGTCGTACCTGTGCGGTGATCATCCTCCGGTGCTGGGGTATCCCCTGCTCTTCAAGAGCTCGGGTAAGGGGGTTTCGTGGTTCGCATCCGAGTCCTGGTCGTCGACGACCATCGCATCTTCGCCGAGTCACTCGCGGCGGCCCTGGCCGCCGAGCCCGATGTCGAGGTCTCCGCGGCCGGCAGCGGTCCGGCCGCGCTGCGCAGCCTGGAGCGCGCGGTCGCCGAGGGGCGGCGGTTCGACGTGCTGCTGGTGGACGCCGATCTGGGCGGCAAGGTGCCGGGCGCCCGCCCGGCCGTACCCGTGCAGGAGGGCAACGAGGACGGACTCGTCGACGGGATCTCCCTCGTCACGGGAGTGCGCGCCGCGCAGCCGAACGTACGGATCGTGGTGCTCGCCGCGAAGGACGATCCGCGGCGGGCGGCGCTCGCCCTGCAGGCCGGTGCCTGCGGCTGGGTCGCCAAGGACTGCTCGCTGTCCCGGCTGCTCACGGTCATCCGGGGCGTGCTGCGGGAGGAGACCCATCTGCCGCCCGCCCTGCTGACCGGCGTGCTCAAGGAGCTCACCGCCGCCCGCAAGCACCGCACGGAGAGCGAGCGGCTCGTGGAGTCCCTCACGCCGCGTGAGCGGGAAGTGCTGCGGTGCATGGTCGCGGGGCTGGGGCGCAAGGCCGTGGCCGAGCGCCTGTATCTGTCACCGCACACCGTGCGGACGCACATGCAGAACGTCCTGGGCAAACTCGGCGTGCATTCCACGCTCGCCGCCGTCGCCCTCGCCCGGCGGGCCGGGGTCGGTCCCGTCGACCTAGCCGGGGATGTTGTCGAACGGGGCGGTCAGCTGGCGTAGCAGCGCCGCCAGTTCACCGCGCTGGGCCCGGGAGAGCTCCGCGAGGATGGCGCGCTCCTGGTCCAGCAGCCCCGCCAGGGCCTGGTCCGCGCGGTCCCGGCCCTCCTCCGTCAGCCGGACCAGGACGCCCCGGCGGTCACTGGGGTCCGGAAGGCGTTCCACCAGGTCCTTCTTGGCCAGGCGGTCGATGCGGTTGGTCATCGTGCCCGAGGTGACCAGGGTCTGGGTGAGGAGCTGCCCCGGCGAGAGCTGGTACGGCGTGCCCGCGCGGCGCAGGGCCGTCAGCACGTCGAACTCCCACGGCTCCAGGCCGTGCTCCGAGAACGCCAGCCGTCGCGCCCGGTCCAGATGCCGGGCCAGCCTGCTGACGCGGCTGAGCACCTCGAGCGGTTCCACGTCGAGGTCCGGGCGCTCCCGGCGCCACGCTGCGACCAGCCGATCGACCTCGTCCTCCATGACGATCAGTGTAGTGGTTGTGTCGACGTAGAGTCTCTTGATGTCAAGCGTCTTGACATCAAGATAGTTCAGCGATCACGCTGGGTGCGCGCCCTTCGCGGTCACCACCAGGACAACAGGAGGACCCATGTCCGCAGCCGCCCCCACCTGGGACCCCGCTCAGTACCTCCGGCACGCCGACCACCGCGCCCGCCCCTTCACCGACCTCCTCGCCCGCGTCCCCGACCCGCCCACGCGACCGGCCGCGGGCCGCCCCCGCATCGCCGACCTCGGCTGCGGTCCCGGCAACGTCACCACGCTGCTCGCCGCCCGCTGGCCCACCGCCCGCATCACCGGCTACGACAACTCGCCCGAGATGCTCGACAAGGCCCACGTCGATCACGAGGGGCCGACCTCCGGCGGCGGGCGCCTGGACTTCGCGCACGCCGACGTACGGACGTGGACGCCCGACGAGCCGTACGACCTGATCGTCAGCAACGCCACGCTCCAGTGGGTGCCCGGGCACGTCGAGCGGTTCGCCGACTGGGTGGCCGGGCTGGAACCCGGCGGAACCCTCGCCTTCCAGGTGCCGGGCAACTTCGACGCCCCGAGCCACCGGCTCATGCGCGAACTCGCGGCGTCACCGCGCTGGCGCGGCCGGCTCGCCGGCACCCTGCGCCACGCCGACGCCGTCCTGACCCCCGAGGCCTACCTGGAGCGGCTGACGTCCCTCGGCTGCGCGGCCGACGTGTGGGAGACGACGTACATCCACCTGCTTGAGGGGAGCGACCCGGTGCTCGACTGGGTGAAGGGGACCGGCCTGCGACCGGTGCTGACCGCGCTCGCCGACGAGCCGGAGGCGCGGGAGGCCTTCGTCGCCGAGTACCGGGCGGCGCTGCGCGAGGCCTATCCGGCCGGGCCGCACGGCACACCGTTCCCGTTCCGCCGCGTGTTCGCCGTGGCCCGGAAGGAGGGCTGATGATCACCGCCCTCGACCACGTCCAGCTCGCCGCCCCGCCCGGCAGCGAGGAGCGGCTGCGGGCGTACTACGTCGGCGTCCTCGGCATGAGCGAGATCCCGAAGCCGCCCGAGCTCGCCCGGCGGGGCGGCTGCTGGTTCCGGGCCGGGGCGGTGCGGCTGCACTTCGGGATCGAGGAGGACTTCCGGGCGGCGCGCAAGGCACACCCGGGGCTGCGGGTGACGGGCATCGACGGCTGCGCCGCCCGGCTGGAGGCGGGCGGCGCGAGCGTGGTGTGGGACTCCGCCCTGCCCGGCCACCGGCGGTTCTACACCCAGGACCCGGTCGGCAACCGCCTGGAGTTCCTCGAACCGGCCTAGGCCTTGCGGCGACCTATCAGGTGCGGCTTGGCCTCTATGCCGTCCAGGCCGTGCCACGCCAGGTTCACCAGATGCGCGGCCACCTCGGCCTTCTTCGGCCGGCGCACGTCCAGCCACCACTGGCCGGTCAGGGCCACCATGCCGACCAGCGCCTGGGCGTACAGCGGGGCCAGCTTGGGGTCGAAGCCGCGGCTCTTGAACTCGCGGCCCAGGATGTCCTCCACCTGCGTGGCGATGTCCGAGATCAGCGAGGCGAACGTGCCCGTCGACTGCGGGATGGGGGAGTCACGGACCAGGATGCGGAATCCGTCCGTGTACTCCTCGATGTAGTCCAGCAGGGCGAACGCCGCCTGTTCGCACAGTTCGCGAGGGTGACCGGCCGTGAGCGAGCTGGTCACCATGTCCAGCAGGCGCCGCATCTCCCGGTCCACCACGACCGCGTACAGCCCTTCCTTGCCGCCGAAGTGCTCGTAGACCACCGGCTTGGAGACCCCGGCCTTCGCCGCGATCTCCTCCACCGAGGTGCCCTCGAACCCCTTGGCCGCGAAGAGCGTACGGCCGATCTCCAGCAGCTGCTGGCGGCGCTCGGCACCGGTCATCCGGGTGCGACGCACTCGCCGCGGCTTGTCATTGCTGGGGGTGCTGCTCGAGTCGGTCGCCACAGCGACCATCATGCCGCCTCGGCGGGTTCCTTCCCTCGCTGGGAGCCGCCTTCCCCGGTGTGACGGCGCGAATCGATACGCGAGCGTGACGGCCAGCGCACGTCGTAGGCCCAGCCCGCCATCTCGAACCAGCGGATCAGCCGGGCGGAGGAGTCCAGCTGCCCGCGCATCACACCGTGCCGCGCCGAGGTCGGGTCGGCGTGGTGCAGGTTGTGCCAGGACTCGCCGCAGGACAGCACCGCCAGCCACCACACGTTGCCCGAGCGGTCACGCGACTTGAAGGGGCGCTTGCCGACCGCGTGGCAGATCGAGTTGATCGACCAGGTCACGTGGTGCAGCAGGGCCACCCGGACGAGCGAACCCCAGAAGAAGCCGGTGAAGGCGCCCCACCAGGACATCGTCACCAGACCGCCGATCAGCGGCGGCAGCCCCAGCGACACCACCGTCCACAGGACGAACTGGCGGGAGATGTTGCGGAGCGTCTTGTCCTTGATCAGGTCCGGGGCGTACTTCTCCTGAGACGTCTGCTCCTCGTCGAACATCCATCCGATGTGCGCCCACCACAGGCCCTTCATCAGGGCCGGAAGCGTCTCCCCGAACCGCCACGGCGAGTGCGGGTCGCCCTCGGCGTCGGAGAACCTGTGGTGCTTGCGGTGATCGGCCACCCAGCGCACCAGCGGCCCCTCGACCGCCATGGACCCCGCGATCGCCAAAGCGATCTTCAGCGGCCGCTTGGCCTTGAAGGAACCGTGCGTGAAGTGGCGGTGGAACCCGATCGTGATGCCGTGGCACCCCAGGTAGTAGAAGAAGACCAGCAGGCCCAGGTCCAGCCAGCTCACCCCCCAGCCCCACGCCAGCGGCACCGCCGCCAGCAGCGCGAGGAACGGAACGATGATGAACAGGAGGAGGGCGATCTGCTCGATGGACCGCTTCTTCTCGCCGCCCAGCGTCGCGGAGTCCGCTGCGGCGTCGGTGTGCTGACCGGGTGCCTCCGGGGCTTCCTCGATCACATCGGAACTACTGGTCATACGCGTCCCCTGGGGGGTATGTGGTTGGAGAGGGAGTCGCCGGGCCGCCGGAACCGTGCTTCCTACGGTTCCGTAACCTACGGCATCGTAAGTATGGCAGTGCGTCGCCCGGCGGCAAGAGCCCACCACTCTGCGCGTCCGGCCGACACCTATCCTTGAGTCGGTCGGACAGCGCGGTCCGCTCTGAATTTCTTTCCGGACGACCGGACCGTAAGCGGCGCCCCGCCGCGCGAGACGCCGTCCGGGTTCCCTCCCAGACGAGCTTCAACACTGCAAGGAGCCGCACCTGTGAGCAGTGCCGACGACCAGACCACCACGACGAGCAGCGAGCTGCGCGCCGACATCCGCCGGCTGGGCGACCTCCTCGGCGAGACCCTCGTCCGCCAAGAGGGCCCCGAGCTGCTGGAACTCGTCGAGAAGGTCCGCCGCCTCACCCGCGAGGACGGCGAGGCCGCCGCCGAGCTGCTGCGCGGCACCGAACTCGACACCGCGGCCAAGCTGGTCCGCGCCTTCTCCACCTACTTCCACCTGGCCAACGTCACCGAGCAGGTCCACCGCGGCCGCGAACTGCGCGCCCGCCGCGCCGCCGAGGGCGGACTCCTCGCCCGTACCGCCGACCGGCTCAAGGACGCCGACCCCGAGCACCTGCGCGAGACGGTCGCCAACCTCAACGTCCGCCCCGTCTTCACGGCCCACCCCACCGAGGCCGCACGCCGCTCGGTCCTCAACAAGCTCCGGCGCATCGCCGCACTCCTGGAGACCCCGGTCATCGAGTCCGACCGGCGCCGCCTGGACACCCGCCTGGCCGAGAACATCGACCTCGTCTGGCAGACCGACGAACTGCGTGTCGTACGCCCCGAGCCCGCCGACGAGGCCCGCAACGCCATCTACTACCTGGACGAACTGCACGCCGGCGCCGTCGGCGACGTCCTGGAGGACCTCACCGCCGAACTGGAGCGCGCCGGGGTCAAGCTCCCCGACGACACCCGCCCCCTGACCTTCGGCACCTGGATCGGCGGCGACCGCGACGGCAACCCCAACGTCACCCCCCAGGTCACCTGGGACATCCTGATCCTCCAGCACGAGCACGGCATCAACGACGCCCTGGAGACCATCGACGAGCTCCGCGGCTTCCTGTCCAACTCCATCCGCTACGCCGGCGCCACCGAGGAACTGCTGACCTCCCTCCAGGCCGACCTGGAGAACCTCCCCGAGATCAGCCCCCGCTACAAGCGCCTCAACGCCGAGGAGCCCTACCGGCTCAAGGCCACCTGCATCCGGCAGAAGCTGGAGAACACCAAGAAGCGCCTCGCCGACGGCACCTCCCACGTGGCCGGACGCGACTACCTCGGCACCGGCGAACTCCTCGACGACCTGCGGATCATCCAGCGCTCCCTGCGCGAGCACCGCGGCGGCCTCTTCGCCGACGGCCGCCTCGCCCGCACCATCCGCACCCTGGCCGCCTTCGGCCTCCAGCTCGCCACCATGGACGTCCGCGAACACGCCGACGCCCACCACCACGCCCTCGGCCAGCTCTTCGACCGGCTCGGCGAGGAATCCTGGCGCTACGCCGACATGCCCCGCGACTACCGCGCCAAGCTCCTCGCCAAGGAGCTCAGGTCCCGCAGGCCGCTCGCCCCCACCCCGGCGCCCGTCGACGCGCCCGGCGAGAAGACCCTCGGCGTCTTCGGCACCGTCAAGCGCGCCCTGGAGGTCTTCGGACCCGAGGTCATCGAGTCCTACATCATCTCCATGTGCCAGGGCGCCGACGACGTCTTCGCCGCCGCCGTTCTCGCCCGCGAAGCCGGCCTCATCGACCTGCACGCCGGCTGGGCCAAGATCGGCATCGTCCCGCTGCTGGAGACCACCGACGAGCTCAAGGCCGCCGACACCATCCTCGAGGACATGCTCTCCGACCCGTCCTACCGGCGCCTGGTCGCGCTGAGAGGCGACGTCCAGGAGGTCATGCTCGGCTACTCCGACTCCTCCAAGTTCGGCGGCATCACCACCAGCCAGTGGGAGATCCACCGCGCCCAGCGCCGCCTGCGCGACGTCGCCCACCGCTACGGGGTGCGCCTGCGCCTCTTCCACGGCCGCGGCGGCACCGTCGGACGCGGCGGCGGCCCCACCCACGACGCCATCCTCGCCCAGCCCTGGGGCACCCTCGAAGGCGAGATCAAGGTCACCGAGCAGGGCGAGGTCATCTCCGACAAGTACCTCATCCCCTCCCTGGCCCGCGAGAACCTGGAACTGACGGTCGCCGCCACCCTCCAGGCCTCCGCCCTGCACACCGCACCCCGCCAGTCCGACGAGGCCCTCGCCCGCTGGGACGCCGCCATGGACGTCGTCTCCGACGCCGCCCACGCCGCCTACCGGCGCCTCGTCGAGGACCCCGACCTGCCGACGTACTTCCTCGCCTCGACACCGGTCGACCAGCTCGCCGACCTGCACCTGGGCTCCCGGCCCTCCCGCCGCCCCGGCTCCGGCGTCTCGCTCGACGGCCTGCGCGCCATCCCCTGGGTGTTCGGCTGGACCCAGTCCCGGCAGATCGTCCCCGGCTGGTTCGGCGTCGGCTCCGGCCTCAAGGCCCTGCGCGAAGCCGGCCTCGACACCGTCCTCGACGAGATGTACGGCCAGTGGCACTTCTTCAGGAACTTCATCTCCAACGTCGAGATGACCCTGGCCAAGACCGACCTGCGCATCGCCCAGCACTACGTCGACACCCTCGTCCCCGACGAGCTCAAGCACGTCTTCGACACCATCAAGGCCGAGCACGAACTGACCGTGCGCGAGGTGCTGCGCGTGACCGGCGAAGAGGAACTCCTCGACGCCGCGCCCGTCCTGAAGCAGACCTTCGCCATCCGCGACGCCTACCTCGACCCCATCTCCTACCTCCAGGTCGCCCTGCTCAAGCGGCAGCGCGACGCGGTCGCCGCCGCCGAGCAGCCCGACCCGCTCCTCGCCCGCGCCCTCCTGCTCACCGTCAACGGCGTGGCCGCCGGCCTGCGCAACACCGGCTGACCCACCCCGGACACCACCGTGCCCCCGAACCCGCACAGGGCTCGGGGGCACGGTCCGTTCCACGTCAGCCGCGGCTCGCCCTGCGCCGCCGCACCACAAGGAACCCGCCGGACGCCAGCAGCACCGCCGCCACACCCGACAGCAGACCCACCGGCGCCCCGTTGCCCGTCTCGGCGAGATCACCGCCCGGACCGCCCTGCGGCGACGGCGACGACGACACCGGCCCACCGCCACCCGCCGACGAACCCGGCGACGGCGACGCACCCGGATCACCGGGCTCACCCGACGGCCCCTGCGACCCACCCGGCGAAGGCGACGCGGAGGCCGACCCGGACGGCGACCCCGACGGCGTCGCACCGCCGGGCTCCTGCTCGTCCTCACACTCCGACCAGAACACCTTGTGCTTGGCGGAACCCTTCTCGCCCTCGAAGTTCCAGAACAGCTTGTAGTGCCCGTCCGGCAGCGACAGGTCCTCGCTGCGCCCATGGCCCTGCGTGTCCAGCGCCAGCGCACCGGACTTCACCGTCTCCCCCTTGTTCTCACTCGGCGGGATGGCCTCGATGCGCCAGTCGACCTCCTGGCCGCCGTCGAAACCGAAGGCGTCCAGGTAGAAGGCGCACACATGAGGCTCGTTACGGCGCAACTCCTCACCCGTGGAGGCGTCATGGATCTTCACCGTGCCGTTGTCACCGGGCGGGGTGGCGTGGGCGGCCGGAGCGAGCACGAGAGCCGCGGAAGCGGCGACACAGACAGCGCCGAAGCGCGAGAGGTTGCGCAAGGAGAGGGTTCGCATCGAGAGGCAGTCCATCTTCGAGAAGTGACCGGGAAGATGTGGAGGGGGCGGCTCAGCTTCCAGCCTGGCCCGAACGCCCGTCAATCACGAACAGACAACGCTTGTTCCTCCACAACCGTGGAGAACGCCGGAACCCCTCAGACAGTCACGAAAGCGGCCGTCAGCAACGCCACCCCCGCCAGCGCCAGCACCCACGCCGCCCGGGTCCGCACCAGCCCGCCCGCCACCACCACCGACGCCAGCAACAGCGCACCACCCAGCGGAACCCACGCGTACAGGACCCCCGCCGGACCCGAACGCACCGCCTCGTCACTGCCGGGCTTCATCACCACGGTGTAGGTCCGGCCGCTCTCCACCGCGACCGAATGCTCCAGCACCACCCGCGACCGCGGCTGCGACCCCTGCGACAACGGCGTGTACCGGCCCGTACACACCTCGGGACCACACCGCGACACCTCGACCGTGCCCCGCTCCCGGCCCTTGGTCAGCATCACGTGCTGCGCCGTACCCCACGACGCCCACACACCCGCGACGAGAATCAACACCGCGACCGTCCCCATCGCGGCGAACCGCCCGAACCGCAACAAGGCGGCCGGGGCCTGAGACGAGGAGGCGGCACGGGCGGGCATGGGCGGGATCATTGGCCATGCCTGAACGGCCCGTCAACCTCGCGGGGTGACACGTCAGGAGTTGTACGTGCTTTGCGCCCGCTCCAACCCCTCGATCACCAACGCCTCCACCGCATCCGCCGCCCGGTCCACGAAGTAGTCCAGCTCCTTGCGCTCCGCCGACGAGAAGTCCTTCAGCACGAAGTCCGCCACCGGCATCCGCCCCGGCGGCCGGCCGATCCCGAACCGCACCCGGTGATACTCCGCACCGAACGCCTTCGTCATCGACTTCAGACCGTTGTGCCCGTTGTCCCCGCCACCCAGCTTCAGCCGCAGCGTCCCGTAGTCGATGTCCAACTCGTCGTGCACCGCCACCACATGACCCACCGGGACCTTGTAGAAATCCCGCAGCGCGTTCACCGGACCGCCCGACAGATTCATGTACGACATCGGCTTCGCCAGGATCACCCGCCGGTTCAACGGCCCGGGCGGCCCGATCCTGCCCTCCACGACCTGCGCCTGAGCCCGGCCGGCCCGCTTGAACCGCCCCCCGATCCGGTCCGCCAGCAGATCGGCCACCATGAAACCCACGTTGTGCCGGTTCCCGGCATACTCCGGCCCCGGATTGCCCAGCCCCACGATCAACCAGGGAGCGGCGGCATCGGTCGTCACGTCCATGTCTCCTTCATACGCGTCGGCCGCTGCCCCGCACGGGAACAGCGGCCGACGAAACGACGACGCGGAGGATCAGGCCTCGGCGGCCTCTTCCTCAGCGGCCTCCTCGCCCTCCGGGGCCTCCTCGGCCTGCGCGGCCAGAACCTGGAGGACCACGGCGTCCTCCTCGACGGCCAGCTTGACGCCCTTGGGCAGCTCGATGTCCTTGGCCAGGACCGAGGCGCCGGCCTCCAGACCCTCCACGGACACCGACACGGACTCGGGGATGTGCGTGGCCTCGGCCTCGACCGGAAGCGCGTTCAGCACGTGCTCCAGCAGGTTGCCACCCGGAGCCAGCTCACCCTCGGCCTGCACCGGGATCTCCACCGTGACCGTCTCGCCACGCTGGACCAGCTGAAGGTCCACGTGCTCCAGGAAACCCTTCAGCGGGTCACGCTGCACCGACTTCGGAATCGCCAGCTCGTTCGTCTTGCCGTCGATGTCCAGCGCGATCAGCACGTTCGGCGTACGCAGCGCCAGCAGCAGCGCGTGACCCGGCAGCGTCAGGTGGATCGGGTCCGAACCGTGCCCGTACAGAACACCCGGAACCTTGTCCTCACGACGGATACGGCGCGCGGCACCCTTGCCGAACTCGGTACGCGTGGCGGCGGAGATCTTCACCTCGGACATAACACTCACTCCTCGAAGTCAGAAACGGACGTGGTCACCCGGCCACGAACGGCCTGCTACGAAGAGCGCGTCGATAACGGACCACCGCCCCGTGAGAACACGGGAACGGCCTCCCTCGCCGAGCAACTTCGGCAGTCTACTCGGAGAGGGAGGCCGCACCCAAAAGGATCTCTACTGCTCGTCGAACAGGCTCGTCACCGAACCGTCCTCGAACACCTCACGCACCGCACTCGCGATCGTCGGAGCGATCGACAGCACCGAGATCTTGTCCAGATCCCCGCTCAGCTCACCCGGCGTCGGCAGCGTGTTCGTGAACACGAACTCACTCACCCGCGAGTTCTTCAGCCGGTCCGCCGCCGGACCCGACAGCACACCGTGCGTCGCCGTCACGATCACATCCTCCGCACCGTGCGCGAACAGCGCGTCCGCCGCGGCACAGATCGTCCCACCGGTGTCGATCATGTCGTCCACCAGCACGCACACGCGACCCTCCACCTCACCCACGACCTCGTGGACGGTGACCTGGTTCGCCACATCCTTGTCACGCCGCTTGTGCACGATCGCCAGCGGCGCGCCCAGCCGGTCGCACCAGCGGTCCGCGACCCGCACCCGGCCCGCGTCCGGCGACACCACCGTCAGCTTCTTCCGGTCCACCTTCCGGCCCACGTAGTCCGCCAGCAGCGGCAGCGCGAACAGGTGGTCCACCGGACCGTCGAAGAAGCCCTGGATCTGGTCCGTGTGCAGATCCACGGTCAGGATCCGGTCCGCACCCGCGGTCTTCATCATGTCCGCGATCAGACGCGCCGAGATCGGTTCACGCCCACGGTGCTTCTTGTCCTGCCGCGCGTAACCGTAGAACGGCACGATGACCGTGATGGAGCGGGCCGACGCACGCTTCAGCGCGTCGATCATGATCAACTGCTCCATGATCCACTTGTTGATCGGAGCCGTGTGGCTCTGGATCAGGAAACAGTCGGCACCACGCGCCGAATCCTGATAACGCACATAGATCTCACCGTTGGCGAAGTCGAAGGCCTTCGTCGGGACAACCCCGACACCCAGCTGTTGGGCGACCTCCTCCGCAAGCTCGGGGTGGGCGCGGCCGGAGAAGAACATCAACTTCTTCTCGCCGGTCGTCTTGATCCCGGTCACAGCACTGTCTCCTCAGAGGTTTCGCAGCTGGGTGTCGAGAGACCTCGCAGCCGGCTTGCCGGAGGCCGTCTCAGCTGGTGGGGGTGCGGGTGTGCACTTATCACCGTACGCCGTGTTTGAGGCATCGGTTTCCGGTCAGCCCTCGCCGGCCGACTCCCGGGAAGCCGCCTCCGCCGCCTTCGCGGCCGCGCTCCCCGGACGCTTACGAGCCACCCAACCCTCGATATTCCGCTGCTGACCACGGGCCACGGCCAGCGAACCCGCCGGCACATCCTTCGTGATCACAGAGCCCGCGGCGGTGTACGCCCCGTCCCCCACCGTGACAGGCGCCACAAACATGTTGTCCGAGCCCGTCCGGCAGTGCGAACCGATGGTCGTGTGGTGCTTCTCCTGGCCGTCGTAGTTCACGAACACACTCGCGGCACCGATGTTCGTCTGCTCACCGATCGTCGCGTCGCCGACGTACGACAGATGAGGCACCTTCGTCCCCTCACCGATGGAGGCGTTCTTCGTCTCCACGTACGTCCCGATCTTGCCCTTCGCCCCCAGCCGGGTCCCCGGACGCAGATACGCGTACGGCCCCACCGTCGCGTCCGCGCCGACCTCGGCCCCCGCGGCCACCGTGTTGTCGACCCGCGCCCGCGCACCCACCCGGGTGTCCGTCAGCCGCGAATTGGGCCCGACCTCCGCGCCCTCGGCCAGATGCGTCGTGCCGTGCAGCTGCGTGCCCGGGTGGACGACGGCGTCCTGCTCGAAGGTCACGGTCACGTCGATCCAGGTCGTGGCCGGGTCGATCACGGTCACGCCGGCCAGCATGGCCTCGGTGAGGAGCCGGTCGTTCAGGATCCGGCGGGCCTCGGAGAGCTGCACACGGTTGTTGATCCCGGCGATCTCACGGTGGTCGCCCGCGACGGAGGCCCCGACCCGGTGCCCGGCCTCGCGCAGGATCCCGAGCACGTCCGTCAGGTACTCCTCACCCTGACTGTTGTCCGTCCGCACCTTCTTCAGCGCGTCGGACAGCAGCTGCCCGTCGAACGCGAACACACCCGAGTTGATCTCCCGGATCGACCGCTGGGCGTCGGTGGCGTCCTTGTGCTCGACGATGGCGGTGACGGCACCGGTGGCGTCGTCCCGCACGATCCGCCCGTAGCCCGTCGCGTCCGGCACATCGGCGGTCAGCACGGTGACCGCGTTGCCGTCGGCGGAGTGCGTCGCGGCGAGGGCCCGGAGCGTGGCGCCGGTCAGCAGGGGGGTGTCCCCGCACACGACCACGACGGTCCCGTCGACCGACCCGCCCAGTTCCTCCAGGCCCATCCGTACGGCGTGCCCGGTGCCGTTCTGCTCGGCCTGCACGGCGGTACGGACGTCGGGGGCGATCTCGCCGAGGTGTGCGGTGACCTTCTCCCGCGCGTGGCCGACCACGACGACCAGGTGCTCGGGGTTCAGCTCGCCGGCGGCGGCGAGCACATGCCCGACGAGGCTGCGACCGCAGAGCTCGTGCAGGACCTTGGGTGTGGCCGACTTCATACGGGTGCCCTCACCCGCTGCGAGAACGACGACGGCTGCCGGGCGGTTGGCGCTCACGGGATGCCCTTCGGCTGTGGATGGGGTGGGGTGACATCCGCAGGATACCGGGGGGCTTTTGTGGGGGGTGGGGGTGTGGGCCTGGCCGGCATAGGCATCAGCCAGGACCCGAACCGAGAGTGTGCTCCCGGGGGAGGACTCGAACCCCCATGATCAGAACCAAAATCTGACGTCTTGCCCTTAGACGACCCGGGATTACCGCTATGTCCGATTTCGTAGATCGGATGCGGTGGCAGCCCCTACTATGCCGCACCACCAGCCTTCGATGCGACGGTACAGGTCGGCTCCGTCCCTCACGTCGACGCGGAGGCAGCCGTTGTATGTCTCGCTGGTGTTCTTGCGGTTGGTGCTGGGGTTGTGTCGCTTGAGGGTGGTCTTGAGGAGCTCTGTCGTGCCGATGCCTACGTGAGTAGCCCAGAACGCCTCGGCGGCTGCCACATCTGCGGTCTCATGGATCTGCACGGCGAATCTGAGGCTCGAGGGGTCGACGCGGAGCAGGGTCAGCCAGGCCAGGAAGACTGTGATCATGTCGGGGTCGCTGTTGACGAAGGTGACACGCTCCCGGCGGCTGTACGGCTTGCTCTTGGCCCCTTCTGCCCAGTACAGCCCCACGCCCACCAGGAAGAGTTCGCGGTCGGTCAGCTCGCTCACTTCCATCATGGCCTGACGCTTGGTGTGCTGGCGCTCCTCCTCGCGCAGTCGGAGTGTGGCTTCCCAGCCTCTCTTCGCGATCGCCGACGCTTCCTCGCGGGTCCGTTGCCGCCGCTCCGGCTTCGGCAGGTCCCGTACCCACAGCGAGATCGAGCTCTTGGAGCACCCCAGCTCCAGCTGGATCCGGTCGTACGTCCAGCCCTGCAGGCGTAGTTCCCTGGCCCGCTCGCGGAGGTCGTCCTTCGCGTTCGGGCGCTTCGTCCAGGCCGGCGGGGGTTCGCCCTCCAGCAGGCGGTTGAGGATGTCGTTGTTGTCGACGTGCAGTCGGTCGCGGATCTGGCGTCGGCTCAGCCCTGCGCGGCGCAGGGCCAGCGCCCGTTCCCGTAGGGACTCGAAGTCCGTGTATTTGCTGCTGGCATGTGTCATACGCATACCGTCCGGCGGAATGGTCGACTCCGGCGTCGAACGGTGAGCGATTCAGCAGTTCGAGGGATATCGGGTGCTTTCGCAGTCGAACGGTCACCGAGTGTGGTGCGGGCGAGTCCGGGAAACTCGCCGGAAAACCGGCGGGGACCGCCCGTAGGCTGGAGTCATGACCGCGACGGGGGAAGACCATGTGACGGCCCGGGGAGGGCCGTGGTGGTGGGCCAGGCGGCGCAGTGCCGTGTTCGATGTGAGCCTGGCGGTGGTGTCCGCGCTGGAGTGCGGGTTCGAGGGCATTCCGTTCGCCAGGGATGCCGGGATCCCTGTGGCCGCGGGGGTGGTGTTCGGCCTGCTGGCGGGTTCCGTGCTGGTGGTGCGGCGGCGGTGGCCGATCGCGGTGGTGCTGGTGTCGATCGCCATCACGCCCGCCGAGATGGGCTTCCTGATGGGCGTCGTCGGCCTGTACACGCTGGCCGCGGCCGAGATGCCACGGCGGATCATCGCCTCGCTGGCGGGGATGTCGCTGGTGGGGACGCTGATCGTGACGTTCGTGAAGACGCGGCAGGACATGTCGCGGGGGGATCTGGACGTAGGGGACTGGTTCGTGCCCTTCGCGGCGATCACGATGTCGCTGGGCTTCACGGCGCCTCCGGTGCTGCTGGGTCTGTACGTGGGGGCGCGGCGGCGGTTGATGGAGAGTCTGCGGGAGCGGGCGGACGATCTGGAGCGGGAGCTTCAGTTGCTCGCGGAGCGGGCGGAGGAGCGGGCGGAGTGGGCTCGCAACGAGGAGCGGACGCGGATCGCGCGTGAGATGCACGATGTCGTGGCGCACCGGGTGAGTCTGATGGTGGTGCATGCCGCGGCGTTGCAGGCGGTGGCGCGGAAGGATCCGGAGAAGGCCGTCCGCAATGCCGCGCTGGTGGGGGACATGGGGCGGCAGGCGCTGACGGAGCTGCGGGAGATGCTCGGGGTGCTGCGCAGCGGGGGGGACGAGCGGCGGGAGCGTGCGGCGTCGGTGCCGTTGGCGGCGGTGGGGGTGGCCGCGGCCGCGGCGGCTTCCCGGGCGGCGGACGACGACGGGCCGACTCTGGCGGAGATCGAGGAGCTGGTGGGGCAGTCGGCTGCCGCGGGGATGGTGGTGGCCTTCTCGGTGGAGGGGGACGTCCGGTCGTACGCGCCGTTGGTGGAGCAGACGGCGTACCGGGTGGTGCAGGAGGCGCTGACGAACGTCCACAAGCATGCGGCCGGGGCGAAGACGTATGTGCGGTTGGCGCACCGGGTGTCGGAGATCGCGATGCAGGTGGAGAACGAGCCGCCGGAGGCCGCGGGGTCGTCTGCGCGGTTCCCGTCCGGGGGGAACGGGCTGGTGGGGATGAAGGAGCGGGTGTCGGCGCTGGGCGGGGTGTTCGTGTCCGGGCCGACGGACGCGGGGGGTTTTCGGGTGTCGGCGGTGATTCCGGCGTCGTAGTCCGGCTGGGGCGGGTCTTGTGGTCAGCCCGTGGTGAGGCGTTCGGGTCCGGTGCCGGTGATGAGGGTGGCGAGGGCCTGGTCGATGTCGGTGCCGAGGTACCAGTCGCCGGTGTGGTCGAGGGTGTAGACGCGGCCTTCGGCGTCGATGGCGAGGAGTGCCTGGCTGTCGGTTTCGGCGCCGAGGGGGGAGACGTCGGTGCCGAGGGCGCGGCCGAGGTCGCCGAGGGTGCGGGCCATGTGGAGGCCGTGCAGCGGGTCGAGATGGAGGGTTGCGGGGGCGATGTGGCGGCCCGGGCCGGTGGGGGTGATGTGGAGGCCGCCGAATTCGGCCCAGGCCTCGACGGCGGCGGGGAAGACGGTGTGGCGGTGGCCGGCGGGGGAGGCGTGGTCGCGGAGCGCGTCGGCCCAGATCTCGGCTTGTTTGATGTCCCAGCGTCCGGGTTGCCAGCCGGCGGCGCGCAGGGCGGCGTCGACGGGTACGGCGAATCGGGTGGTGGAGGTGCGGTCGGTGTGCATCTGCCCTTCGTCTCGTCGAGGTGATGGGGGCGTGCGGGGGCGCGCCGGGCTGTTCGGTGCCGTGGGTGTGGTGCCGGGGGTGGAGTGGGGGCGTCAGCGGGTCTGGGACGCCGGGTCGACTATGCGCACGCCGAAGTGGGCGCTGAGCGCGGTGCAGGCGCGGCAGGGTGCGGCGAAGCTGCCGTGGAGGGGGTCGCCGTCCTCGCGGATGCGCCGGGCGGTGAGTTTGGCCTGCTTGAGGGCTTTGCGTGCCTCGCCGTTGGTCATGGGTTTGCGTGCGGCCCGTTTGCTGCGGGCGGTGTCGGCGGCGGCGATGTGGCGGGAGATGAGGATGGTCTCGGCGCAGCGGCCGGTGAAGCGGTCGCGTTGGGCGCTGGGGAGGGTGTCCAGGAAGTCCTGGACGAGGGGGTGCAGGGCGGGGGGTGTGTCGCCGCGGGCGGCGGTGCCGGTGAGGGTGGCGCCGCGGACGGAGAGGGCGGCGGCCACGGTGGGGAGGATCCCGTCGCGGCGGTGGAGGAGGACGGGGGCGTGGGCGGCCTCGGCGGCGCTCCAGCCGATGCGGGGGTCGCCGGCCCGTGGGTCGCCGTTTCGCGGGTCGGCGTCGCGTGGGGCGCCGGTGCGTGGGTCGGCGGACCTGCCGGTGTGTGGTCCCGTCTGTGTCGCGTTCATGATCGTATTCCCCTCCGTGCATCCCCCGGGAGGTCACAGACTGCCAAATGCCGTGGCCGGTGCGGAAGCTGGGGCGTTGCGACACGCCCGTACCGGGGCTCGGTGTCACGGTGGGGTGACGCCTGGTCACGGAAGCGGAAGGGGGCGCCGACCGGTGCCGGTGACCGGTGTCGTCGTACCGCATAGGCTGTCGGCACCGCGGGCGATGCGGTGATCCGTTCGGAGATCGATGCAGTGAACCGAAGGGTGATCCGTGAGGTGGGCGCGTGCGGTGATGGTGCGCCGAGGTGCACCGCAGTCGAGACAGAAGACGTGACAGTCGATACGGGCCGTAGTGCGCCAAAGGTGGTGGATACGGGTCGTACAGAGTGCCGCAGGGGGCAACCGCCATGACGACAGGTCGGCTCGGGCTGGGGGCACCTCCCGGCCGCCAGGCCGGGGGACAAGCCGCGCCGCCGAACGCGGCCTACGCCGGGCAGGTCGTGCACTTCCCGGATCCGGTCCGGGCGGCCCGTCACCCGAGAGGGGTACGGGTCGACGAGCGTGGTTACCCCGACTTCTCGGCCTACGCCCGTGCGGCGGCGGAGATCGCGGAGCCGCCGGAGGGTTTCGGCGTGGACGAGTTGCGGCTGACGGACTACGTGTCGGCGAACACGGCGCTGTCGGCGTCCGGGCACGAACTGTGGGACACGGTGCCGGCGGTGGCGACGCCGCACGGCTGGACGTGGCACCACGTGGTGGGCACGCGGCGGCTGGAGCTGGTCCCGGTCGAGGTGAAGGCGCTGCTGCGGCATCACGGGGGCGTGGCCACGTCGGGCGTGGATCATTCCAAGCGGGGCACGCGGCCGCTTCAGGAGACGCGTCCGGCGCACTTCGGGCTGCCGAAGTCGGGTGTCGCGGTGACCGAGTCGCAGGTGCAGGGTGTCGAGGAGGACCTCGGTTACCGGCTGCCGGGTGCGTACCGGTCGTTCCTGAAGGCGGCGGGCGGTTGTGCGCCGGTGGGGGCCGCGCTGGACGCGGAGTTGGGGCTGCTGGTGGACCAGCCGTTCTTCACGGTGCGCGACGAGGCGGCGGTCAACGACCTGGTGTACGTCAACAAGTGTCTGCGTGACCATCTGACCAAGGACTACCTGGGTGTCGCGTTCGTCCAGGGCGGGTTGCTGGCCGTGAAGGTGAAGGGCGAGCGGATCGGGTCGGTGTGGTTCTGCGCGTACGACGACGCGCGGGACGTGGATCCCTCGGTGCCGCCGGCGGAGCGGGTGGAGCGGCTGTTGCTGCCGTGCGGGGACGACTTCGACGTCTTCCTGTCGCGGCTGGCGGGCAATCCGCCGGAGTTGGAGACGGTGGCGAATCTGATGGTGGACGGTGGGTTCGCGCGTGTGGTGCCGGTGGGCGCGGTGTCGTCCTCGGTCGTGGGGGAGTGACGGCGGCGATGGTGACCTTCGCGCAGGCGCAGGAGCGCGCTGAGGAGTGGATCAACGGGGATGTGCCCTCGTACCAGCATCGTGAGGTGCGGGTGCGGGAGTTCGACCTCGGGTTCGTGGTGTGGGCCGAGGACCGGGCGGACGGCCCGCGGTCGGACGGTGGTGCGCAGCGGCTGGTGATCGCGCGGGACAGCGGCGAGGCGACGCTGTGGCCCGGGCTGCCGGTGGGCGAGGTGATCCGCCGGTACGAGGAGGAGTACGGCCGTCCGGACGCGGCGGACGAGCCGCTCCCGGCGGCTCCCGCCGCCCGGGTGGATCTGAACCAGACGTCGTTCCTGCTGACTCCGCCGGAGTGGTTGCAGGACGCGGCGGACAAGCTGGGGATTCCGGATCGGCGCGGTGCGGGAGCGGGGGCCGGGGCCGGGGTCGTGTCCGGTGAGGCGGGTGCGGCTTCCGCGGCCGCCGCCGGTGATGCCCCTGACGGCGGGTCTACTGCCGGGTCCGCTTCTGGTTCCGCTTCCGCCTCCGTGGCGACTCCCGCGCAGGAGGCGCCCGTCGCGCCCGGGAGCGGTACGGCGTGGCCGGCCGCCGGGGGCGGCGACCCGGAGGCCGGCGAGGGCCCGGCCGCCGGTCCGGGTGCTCCGGGTGTGCCCGCCGGGGCGACGCCCTGGGCCGGTACGGACACCAACGGCGATGCCGGTGACGACCGTTCCGTACCGCTGCCCGCGACGGTCTTCGCGCCGCCGCTGAGCGAGACCGACGCCGACACGCCGCCGTCGGCGGCGCCCGAGGCCAAGACGGCCCTGATGTCGGGCGGCAGCCAGCTCCCGCCGACGGCCGTGACGCCGGCCGTGGGCGGCCCGGACGCCCCGGCCTCTGGCCCGGCGGGCGGCCCGGGTTACGGCTACCCCTCGGGTCCGGCCACCGCGCCCGGCGTGCCGGCGACACCGCCCGGTGGGGTGCCGCAGGGCAGCACGCCCCCGCCGGTGCCGGGCGGACAGCCCTACGGCCGGCCGCAGAGCCCGCAGGGCAGTACGCCTGCGCCGAGTGCGCCCGAACGGCCGCTCGCGCCCCACGCCGGGGACATCGCCGACGCCGCGACCAGCAAGGCGGCTCCGCCGCCGGGCCGGGGGCGGAACGCGGGCCCGGCGACACCGCCCCCGCCGGGTGCGCCGGGTGCGCCGGGAGCGCGGCCGGGCGCGACGCCCCCGCCGTCGGGCCCCGGGGCTCCGACTCCGGCCGGCGGTTACGTGCCGACGCAGCTCGTGTCGGCGCTCGGCCCCGACGGACCGGGCGGACCGGGCGGACCGGGGTCCGACGGGCCCGGCGGTCCTGGCGGTGCCGGGGCTCCCGGTGGGGCCGGTTCCCCGCAGGGCGCGGGTGGGCCGCTGCCTCCGCAGCAGCCGCCGGGTGCTCCGCAGGCCCCGGGCGCGCCGCAGCCTCCCGGCCCGCCGGGGGCCCCTGGTGGTACGCCTGCGGGCGGTGTCCACCATGCCGCCACGATGTTTGCCGACCCGGGCCGGATGGGCCCGGGCGGTCCGCAGCCCCCGCAGCCGCCGGGGCCCCCGGCGGCGCCCGGTGCGCCGCAGCCGCCTGGACCTCCCGGTGTGCCCGGTGCACCGCATCCGCCCGGCGCCCCTGGCGTGCCCGGCGGCCCGGGTCCCGTGCATCACGCGGAGACCATGCTCGCCGCGCCCCCGGCGGGCGGCCCCGGCGTGCCTCCGCCCCCGCAGGCCCCCGGCGCGCCGCCCGCCGCCCCGGGAGCCCCGGGCATGCCCGGCGCGCCCGTGCCGCACGGTGGGATGCCGCCGGGTGGGATGCCGCCCGGTGCCATGCCGCCCCCGGGTGCCATGCCGCCGCCGGGTCAGCCCGTTCCCGGGCCGCCGCCGGCGTACGGCTATCCGCAGCAGCCCACGGGGCAGCCGACCGTCGGCCCCGGCTACCAGGCCGTGCTGCGCTACCGCGCGCACGACGGTTCCGAGCAGCAGCTGATCCGGCGTTCGGCGCCGGGCACGCCGCACCCGGAGTGGCAGATCTTCCACGAGCTGCGGGCCATGAACGTGCCCCCGGACCAGGTGCTGGAGCTGCACACCGAGCTGGAGTCGTGCGAGTTGCCGGGTGCCTACTGTGCGCGGATGATTCGCGAGCAGTGGCCGCAGGCACGCATCACGTCCATCGCGCCGTACGGCACGGACCACGCGAGCCGGCAGCAGGGCATGCAGCAACTGCTGGCCCACCAGGGCGAGTTGCACCAGGTGGCGGACGGCCCGGCGCGTCCGGCTCCGGTGCGCGCTCCGCTGCCGCCGGTGCAGGCGGTGCCGCCGATCCCGCCGGAGGCCATCGGGCACGAGCTCGGTGCCGCGTTCGGGCCGGGGGTGTTCCGCTTCGAGCAGGCCGCCGTGTCGCGGCAGGGCGTGCCGCCGGTGGTGGCGCACACGCTGGTGGCGGCCGGACTGCCGATGGACATGGGCCCGTTCTTCTGGGCGCAGGCGCAGCCGGGGCGGCCCGTTCCGACGCTGGCGGAGCTGGCGGCCGAGCGCGGTGTGCAGCCCGCCCCGGACGCGGGGTCCTACCTGGTGATGGGCAGTGACTTCGGCAAGGCGATCTGCGTGCAGTACGGCACGGCGAACATCGTCGCCGTGCCGGTGGAGGCCGGGCCCGGCGGGGCTCCCGTGCCACCGCAGTTCGTGAACACCGGGCTGCCGGAGTTCGCGCGGTGTCTGGCGCTGCTCGGGCGGATGTGGCGGCTGCGGTTCGGGCTGAACCAGGAGCAGGCGGGCCGCTGGACCGTCGACTTCCAGGCGCAGCTGGCCGCGCTCGACCCGGCGGCGCTGGGGTCGCCGGAGAGCTGGTGGTCGGTGCTGCTGGAGGAGATGTGGGACGGGCTGCTGTGACCCGTCACCGCTGACGTGCCGCCAAGGAGCCGGGCCCGGTCGCTTCTACGACCGGGCCCGGCTTCTTCGTGCCGGGCCGGAAAGAAATCAGCGCCGGGCTGTCACATCTCCTGCCGTCGCTCCGTCAGTGCAGTGACAGTCACGCACCGCGGACCCAGGAGGCAGAGATCATGCAGGCACGGATGACGAACCCGGCGTACGTCCTTCCCGGCGCGATGAAGGGGATCGGCACCCTCTTCCAGGCGATCGGGGAGGGTGGCCTGGCGCAGGACGTCGCGGAGATCGTCGGGCTGCGCGCCAGCCAGATCAACGGCTGCGGAGCCTGTGTGCACGGGCACGTGGCCAACCTCCGCAAGGCCGGAGTGAGCGAGGAGCGCATCGCCGCGGTCGCCGCCTGGCGGCACGCGCCCTTCTTCTCGGACGCCGAGCGCGCCGCGCTGAAGCTGGCGGAGGCGATGACGCGGCTTTCCGACCTCTCCGGGGAGTCGGTGCCGGACGCGCTGTGGGACGAGGTGGCCGACCACTTCGACGAGAAGGAGCTCTCCGCGCTGATCCTCACCGTCGCGGTCACCAACATGTTCAACCGCATCAACACGACCGTCCAGGAGCCCGCGGGCACCACCTGGGGCTGACGGGCGTACGGGCCGGACGTGGACCGGTGACCCCTGAGTGGAGTGTCGGGTGATGAACACGTCTGTCTGATCCACCAAGATGTGCGCTGAATCTCCCATTTTTGGCGCTACGTCGGAGCGGTGTGGTGGAGAGGGGTCCGGATGAGCGGCGCGACGGGGTCCCCGCACGGTTTCACGGCCGTGCGGGGGCGCGGTTACCGTCCCGAGCAGGTCGACGCGTACGCCGAGGCCCTCTCCGCGGATCGGGACGCGGCCTGGGAGAGAGCGGCCCGGCTGACGGTGCTCGCCCGGCGGATGGACGAGGAACTGGGGCTGCTGCGCGAGGCCGTGGCGCGGCTGGCCCCGCAGACCTACGAGACGCTCGGGGAAGGGGCCCGGCGGCTCCTCGAACTCGGCGAGCAGGAGGCCGCGGCCGTGCGGGAGGGGGCGCTGCGGGAGGCGCGCCGGCTCGTGGACGGCGCGCGGGAGTTCGCGACCGGGGTACGCGAGTCCGCGCAGGCGCACGCCGATGCCGTACGCGCCGACGGCGACGAGCGGGCCCGGCAGCGGCTGCTCGCGGCCCGCGCCGAGGCCGACGAGATCCGGGGCGCGGCCCGGCGCGAGACGCGGGAACAGCGGGGCGAGGCCGAGGCCGCGCTGCGGGACATGCGGCAGCGGACCTCCGGGGCCCGGGCCGAACAGGACAAGGAACGCGCCGAGCGGTGGGCGGAGACGGAACGGCGGGAAACGGCCCGGCAGGCCGCGCAGGACGCACGCCAGGCGCAGGCGCGGAGCCGCGCCGAGGAAGCGCTGTCCGACGCCGAGCAGGCCTTCGCCGACGCGCAGGACGCGGCCCAGGCCCTGGAGGACGAGGCCCACGCCCGTGCGGCGGAACTGATCGCCCGGGCCCGTGAACACGCCGGGGCGGTCGAGGCGGAGACGGCCCGCCTCCTGGGCGAACACGCCGAGCGGCAGGAGGAGGTCCGGGCCCACATCGCCCTCGTCCACACCAGCCTGACGGACTGGGCGGGGAGGGCGGCGGCGCAGTGACACCGCCGACGGACCCTGCCCGCGACGCGTGGACGGGGTGCGGTTCGGCAGCCCTGTGATCACGAGCCTGCCCTGCGGCGAGGCCGCCAACCGGCGGGCCTGCCCTGCAGCGGGGCCGCCCTGCGGCGGGCCGGCCAACCGGGGAGGCCGCCCTCCGGGGAGGCCGCCCTGCGGCGGGCCCACCCACCGGCGAAGCCGCCCTGCGGCAGGCCGACCAACCGGGGAGGCCGCCCTGCGGCGGGCCTACCAACCGGGGAGGCCGCGCTGCGGCGGGCCTAACCTCCGGGGAGGCCGCCCTGCGGCGAGCCCGCCCACCGGCGGGCCATCCAACCGGCGAGCCCGCCCGCCGGCGGGCCCACCCACCGACGAGCCTGCCCTGCGGCAGGCCGACCAACTGCGGAGGCCGCGCTGCGGCGGGCCGACCAACCGGGGAGGCCGCGCTGCGGCGGGCCGACCAACCGGGGAGGCCGCGCTGCGGCGGGCCGACCCACCAGGGAGGCCGCCCTCCGGCGGGCCATCCAACCGGCGGGCCCGCCCGCCGGCGAGCCCGCCCACCAGCGGGCCATCCAACCGGCGAGCCCGCCCGCCGGCGAGCCCGCCAACCGCTACGCACCGCCTGCCGTACCGGCCCGGCCCGGCCCCCTCAGTGGTCCCTGCGTACCGCGCCCGCCAGGATCCAGCCCTCCACCGCCTCGTACTCGTGGCGTTGTTCCTCCGACCTGCGGCGGCCGGAGGCCAGCGTGCCCAGCCAGCCGCAGGCGAAGCCCAGGGGGATGGAGAGCAGGCCCGTGGTGGTGAACGGGAACCAGTTGAAGTCGGCCTCGGGGAAGGCCGACACGGGTGAGCCGGAGACCAGATTGGTGCCCGGCATGAGCAGCAGCACCGCCAGGGAGCCGCCGATGAGCGTGCTGAGCAGGCCCGTTCGCGTGAAGCGGCGCCAGAACAGGCTGTAGACCAGGGCGGGGGCGATGGCCGAGGCGCCCAGGCAGAAGGACAACGTCACCAGCGGCTGGAGGCTGCGGTGCTGGACCTGCGTGGCCAGGAGGATCGCGGGAACGCCCACGCCCAGCGCCGACAGCCGCGCCACCGTCATCTCCCGGCGCGGCGACATCTCCCGCACCCGGGCCGCGAACACGTCGTGGGCGAGGGAGTTGGCGCAGGCCAGGATCATGCCGGCGACGGAGGCGAGCAGCGTGAGGAAGACCGCCGTGGTGACGGTCGTGAACAGGAACGTCTCCGCCGAGGACACGTCCGCGCCGAACGCCGCCTGCGACCCCAGCAGATAGGCCGTGTTGCCCTGCGGGTCGACCCGCGCGATCAACTCCCGCCCGACCAGCGCGGTCGCGCCGAAGCCGACGACGGTGATGACCAGGACGAACAGGGCCACGCCCGACACCGCCCAGGACATCGAACGCCGCACCTGCCGGGCGCTGGAGGCGGTGTACATGCGCATGGTGACGTGCGGCAGGACGCCACCGCCGAGGACCACCGTCAGCTGCGCGGTGATCATGTCCAGGTCGGGGCTGGGGCCGCCCGCGAACTGCAGCCCCGAGGACAGGAACGCCGAGCCCACACCGCTGTTCCGGGCGGCCGCGTCGAACAGCGCTCCCGGGTCCCAGTCGAAGCGGTGGAGGATCAGCACCGCGACCACCGTGCCGGAGCCGAGCAGCATCACGATCTTCAGGATCTGGATGAGCGCGGTGCCCTTCATCCCACCGATCGCCGCGTAGCTGATCATCAGCGCGCCCACGCCGATGATGCAGCCCGTCTGCAACGACTCCCCGGAGAACCCGAGGATGAACGCCATCAGCTGCCCGGTCCCCGCCAACTGCACCAGCATCAGCGGCAGCAGCGCCGCCAGGGTGACCGCGCAGGCCGCGATACGGACAGCGCGTCCCGGCATGCGCCTGGTCAGCGCGTCGCCCATGGTGAACCGGCCCGCGTTGCGCAGCGGTTCGGCCAGCAGGAACATCAGCAGCATCAGCGACAGGGCCGTGCTCAGCGCCAGCACGATCCCGTCGTAGCCGAAGAGGGCGATGACGCCGCCGGTGCCGAGGACGGTCGCGGCGGAGATGTAGTCACCGGCGATGGCCAGGCCGTTGCGCATGGGCGACAGGGAGCTGTAGCCGGTGTAGAACTCGTCGAGGTCGTCCCGGTCGGGGCCCGTCATCACGCACAGCAGCAGCGTGATCGTGGCGACGGCGGAGAAGCCGACGAGGGACATCGCCTGGGCGTTGCCGCTGAAATCGGTGGTCACCGGCTGCCCTCCCGCCTCGCGTCCAGCGCGGCCTGCTTGCGTATGCGGTCCGCGATCGGGTCGACGCGGCGGCGGGCGGTCTGCTCGTACAGGGCGATCGCCAGCCAGGTCACGGGGACCTGGACGAGCGCGAGCAGCAGACCGGTGGGCAGGCCGTCGGTGACCGTGCTGGTCATGAACGACGGCGCGAACGCCGACAGGAGGAGGAACAGGACGAAGTAACCGAGCGCCGTGAGGGTGGCCACGCGCCGCTGCCGGCGGTAGGCGCTGCGCAGGACCCGCAGGTCGCTGTGGTGTCCGAGGGCGGTGTGGCGCCGGGGAGGCCGTCCGGCCGGTTCGGGCGTCTCCCGCGGTGCCCAGGGGTAGGTGGCGTGGGTGTACGGGTCGTGGGGCGAGGGCGGACCGGCTGGTCGGTACGGATGGGACGGGGACGGGTCGTAGGACATCCCGGCGACTCCTTGCGCGGTGGGTTCCGGTGCGGCTGACCACAGGGAGGTGGGGGGCGGGAGCCACGCACGCTACTTCGGAGCAGGGGTCCTGCGCGAGGGTTTGTGCGAACTGATCGGTCGGTATGCGCTTACCTTTCCGACCTCGGGTGTTACCCGCGGTGACTCAGATTTCTCCGAGGTGCCGGTGCTCGTAGCGGACTCCCGGCCGACCGCTCACCGTGGTGTTCTCCACCCGTGTGAAGCCGCTGCGGGTCAGGACCCTCATGGAAGCCGGGTTGTCCAGGGTCGTGACCGCGAAGAGGGATGTCAGTCCGTAGTCGGTTCGGGCCAGTCGGCACACCTGTGCGACGGCCGCGGTCGCCACGCCCCGCCCGGCGGCGCGTTCGCCGATGCGGTAGCCGAGTTCGGCCCTGCCGTCCACCAGGTCCATCAGGTTCACCCGGCCGATCAGGTCGCCGTCCTCCCCGAGGACCACATGGAAGCGGCACACGCGCGCGTCCTGCTCGTCGAGGAGTGCCCGCAGCCGTGCGGCGAACCCCTCCGCCGTGAAGAAGGCGTCCCCGCGGTCCGGCACTGTGCGCGCGAAGTACGCCCGGTTCTCCCGCTCGAAGGCCAGCAGCGCGTCCGCGTGGTCCGCCCGCAGGGGCTCCAAGGTCACCATGGCGCGAGGATACGGACGCTCAGTCCTTGAGCACCGGGAATTTCCGGGGCGCCAGGAACAGCAGCACCAGGAACGCCAGAGCCGCCGCGCAGGCCGCGCCGAGGTACACCGCGTGCACCGCCTCGGCGATCGCCCGCCGGGTCGCCTCCGGCGCCGTGCCCGCGTCGAGCGCCCGCGTCACCGCGTCCAGGTCGCCCGCGCCGCCGAGCCGCGCGGCCAGCACCCCGTTGGCGACCGCGCCGAACACCGCCGCGCCGATCGTCTGGCCGGTCTGGCGGCAGAACAGCACGGACGCGGTGGCCGTACCGCGCTCCGCCCAGCCCACCGTCGACTGCACCCCGACGATGAGCGGCAGTTGGAACAGGCCCAGCGCGGCACCGAGCAGCAGCATCAGCAGGGTCGGCTGCCACGCCTGCCCGGGGTAGGGCAGGAGGGGGAACGCGACGAGGATCAGCGTGGCCGTGCCGATGCCGAGCATCGCCGTGTGACGGAAGCCGATCCTGCGGTATACGTGCTGGCTCAGCGCCGCCGACACCGGCCAGCTCAACGTCCATACGGACAGCACGAATCCGGCGGTCACCGGCGCGAGGCCCAGCACCGCCTGGGCGTAGGTGGGCAGGAAGACCGACGGCGCCACCATGAGCAGGCCGAGCGCGCCCAGCGCCAGATTGACCGCGGCGATCGTACGGCGCCGCCACACCCAGCCCGGGATGACCGGGTCCGCGGCCCGGCGCTCGATCAGCACCACGGCCGCGACCAGGGCGAGGCCCGTGCCGAACAGCGCCAGTGAGGGCACCGACAGCCAGGGCCACGCGACCCCGCCCTGCACCAGGGCCGTGAGCAGCACGCCCCCGCAGGCGAACACCGCGAGCGCGCCCGCCCAGTCCACGCGCGCGTGCCCGTCGGACTCCCGCTCCGGCTCGTGGAGGTGACGGACGATCAGCCACAGCGCGAGGGCGCCGATCGGCAGGTTGATCAGGAAGATCCACCGCCAGTCGGCGTACGCCGCGAGCACTCCGCCCAGGCCCGGGCCGGCGACCGCGGACACCGCCCACACCGTGGACAGCTTCGACTGGATCCTGGGGCGGTCCTTCAGCGGGTACAGGTCGGCGGCGAGCGTCTGCACCGTGCCCTGGAGCGCGCCGCCGCCCAGGCCCTGCACGACACGGAAGGCGATGAGCGCCCCCATGTTCCAGGCCAGCGCGCACAGCAGGGACCCGAGCAGGAACACCACCGTGCCCGCGACCAGGACCGGTTTGCGGCCGAAGGTGTCGGAGAGCTTGCCGTACACCGGCAGGGTGACGGTCACGGCCAGCAGGTAGCCGGAGAACAGCCAGGAGAAGACGGAGAAGCCGCCGAGGTCCCCGACGATCTGCGGCACGGCGGTCGAGACGATGGTGGCGTCGAGCGCGGCCAGCGCCATCGACAGCATCAGGGCGGCGACGACGGCCGAACGGCGGTGACCCGCCGGGGGCGCGCTCGTCCCACGCGCCGCGGAACTGGTGCTTCCCACCCCGGGTCCTCCCCCTCGAGCCTGCCTGCCCCTTGCACCTATCTGCCGCCGGACAGCTTCCCACTTGACCCTGACGTCGCGGGAGGGTGGAGCCTGGGTGGGCCTGCGGGTGGAGCGAACCCTGAGACGGTCTCCACCCGGCGGTGGACTGCCCCTAGGGGTACCTCCGTACTACGGCCCGGGGAGGGTTCGTACCGACGGAGGACGAGACGGGGAGGGGTCGCTCCTTAACCTGGCTTTACGCCGCCGGGGGGCGGTTCGCACACCGGCGGGGGTGGGGTTTTCCACAGCAAAAGACTGCGCTGAACACCAGGGCGCGGGACCCCTCCCCACCGGAAGACTGAACACGCGCCGGACGGATCGCAGGTCCGGCGAGGCGGACAGCGGTCGATCAGGCGACCGCCTTCACCATCTGCTGACCGATATAGGAGACATACCGTGACATCGGCTGTGACCATTCCCAGGCACGGGGGTACTGGAGGGCGTACGGCCGTTGCCGCGCGGGCGCGGCAGGTCGTGAAGGCGTACGGGTCCGGGGAGACCCGTGTCGTCGCTCTCGATCACGTGGACGTGGACATCGCACGCGGCCAGTTCACCGCGATCATGGGCCCCTCGGGGTCCGGCAAGTCCACGCTCATGCACTGCCTCGCCGGGCTCGACACCGTGACGAGCGGCCAGATCTATCTCGACGAGACCGAGATCACCGGTCTGAAGGACAAGAAGCTCACACGGTTGCGCCGGGACCGGATCGGGTTCATCTTCCAGGCGTTCAACCTGCTGCCGACGCTGAACGCGATAGAGAACATCACGCTGCCCATGGACATCGCGGGCCGCAAGCCCGACCAGCAGTGGCTGACGCGGGTCGTGGAGACCGTCGGGCTCGCCGACCGCCTCAAGCACCGGCCCACCCAGCTCTCCGGCGGCCAGCAGCAGCGTGTCGCCGTGGCGCGGGCGCTGGCGGCCCGGCCCGAGATCATCTTCGGCGACGAGCCGACCGGAAACCTCGACTCCCGCGCCGGGGCGGAGGTCCTGGGCTTCCTGCGCCGGTCCGTCGACGAACTGGGCCAGACCATCGTCATGGTGACCCACGACCCGGTCGCCGCCAGTTACGCGGACCGGGTGCTGTACCTCGCCGACGGCCGCATCGTCGACGAGATGTTCAAGCCGACCGCCGAGGCCGTCCTCGACCGCATGAAGGACTTCGACGCCCGGGGGCGTACGTCATGACCGTCATGAAGACCTCGATGCGCAACTTCTTCGCGCACAAGGGGCGTATGGCGCTCTCCGCGGTCGCCGTCCTGCTGTCGGTGGCCTTCGTCTGCGGCACGCTCGTCTTCACGGACACCATGTCCACCACCTTCGACAAGCTCTTCGCGGCCACCTCCTCGGACGTGACGGTGAGCGCCAAGGGCGCCTCCGACAGCGGCGAGACGACCGCGGACAACGGCAGGCCGCCGGTGATGCCGGCCTCCGTACTGGGCGAGGTCCGCAAGGCCCAGGGCGTGAAGTCCGCCGAGGGCACGGTGTTCTCCACCTCGGTGACCGTCGTCGACGCCGACAAGGACAGCCTCTCGCCCACCAGCGGCGGCCCGACCATCGTCGGCAGCTGGAACACCAACGACGCACGCACCATGAAGATCACCTCCGGTGCGGCCCCCAAGAACGCCGGCCAGATCATGGTCGACGCCGACACCGCCGACAAGCACGACCTGAAGCTCGGCGACGAGATCGGCGTGATCAGCGCCATCGGCACCCACACCGCGAAGATCTCCGGCGTCGCCGACTTCACCGTCACCAACCCCGGCGCCGCGATCTTCTACCTCGACACCAGGACCGCCCAGAAGACCCTGGTCGGCGAGAGCGGCGTCTACACCAACGTCAACGTCACCGCGGCCGCCGGCGTCAGCGACGCGCAGCTGAAGAAGAACGTCACGGCCGAACTCGGCGGCGCCTACCAGGTGCAGACGGCCAAGGAGACCGCCGACGCCAACCAGAAGGACGTCGAGGGCTTCATGAACGTCATGAAGTACGCGATGCTCGGCTTCGCCGGGATCGCCTTCCTCGTCGGCATCTTCCTGATCATCAACACCTTCTCCATGCTGGTCGCCCAGCGCACCCGGGAGATCGGCCTGATGCGGGCCATCGGCTCCTCCCGCAAGCAGGTCAACCGCTCCGTGCTCGCCGAGGCGCTGCTGCTCGGCGTCGTCGGCTCGGTGCTCGGCGTCGGCGCGGGAGTCGGCCTCGCCGTCGGCCTGATGAAGCTCATGGGCCAGATGGGCATGGAACTGTCCACCGACGACCTCACGGTGGCCTGGACGACCCCGGTGGTCGGCCTGGTCCTCGGCGTGATCGTCACCGTGCTGGCCGCCTACCTGCCCGCCCGGCGCGCCGGCAAGATCTCCCCGATGGCCGCCCTGCGCGACGCGGGAGCCCCCGCGGACGCCAAGGCCGGCTGGATCCGCGCCGCGCTCGGCACGGTCCTCACCGGGACGGGCGGCTTCGCCCTCTACCTCGCGTCGGCGGCCGACCAGGCCAAGGAGGGCTCCCTGTGGCTCGGCCTCGGCATCGTGCTGTCGCTGATCGGCTTCGTCGTCATCGGCCCGCTGCTGGCCGGCGCCGTGGTCCGCGTCCTGGGCGCCGTGCTGCTGCGCATGTTCGGCCCCGTCGGCCGCATGGCCGAGCGCAACGCCCTGCGCAACCCGCGCCGCACCGGCGCGACCGGAGCCGCGCTGATGATCGGCCTCGCCCTGGTGGCGTGCCTGTCCGTGGTCGGCTCCTCCATGGTGGCCTCCGCCACCGACCAGCTCGACAAGACCGTCGGCACGGACTTCATCATCCAGTCCGACCGGAGCCAGCTGATCACCCCGCAGGCGGTCCAGGCCGTGAAGTCGTCGCCGGGCCTGGCGCACGTCACCGAGTACAAGTCGGCCCGGGCCGACCTCACCACCCCTGACGGCAAGACGCTCAAGGACACGTCGATCACGGCCGCCGACCCGACGTACGCGACCGACCTGCGCACCGAGACCGTCGCCGGCAAGCTCCCCGACGCCTACAAGCCCGACTCGATGTCGGTCCACGAGAAGTTCGCCGAGGACCACGGCATCCGCCTCGGCTCCAAGATCAAGGTGGCCTTCAAGGACGGCTCCGCGGCCGACCTCACCGTCCGGGCGATCACCAGCAGCGACGTCGTGATCGACGCGGGCTCGATGTACACGTCCATCGCGACCCTGGCCAAGTACGTCCCGGCCGACAAGATGCCGCTGGACTCGCTGGTCTTCGCCAGCGCCGAGGACGGACGGCAGGACGCCGCCTACACGGCCCTGAAGTCGGCGCTGCACGACTACCCGCAGTACATCGTGCGCGACCAGACCGACTACAAGGACGCCCTGAAGGACCAGATCGGCCAGCTGCTCAACATGATCTACGGCCTGCTGGCCCTGGCGATCATCGTCGCCATCCTGGGTGTGGTGAACACGCTGGCCCTGTCGGTGGTGGAGCGCACCAGGGAGATCGGCCTGATGCGGGCGATCGGCCTCTCCCGCCGCCAGCTGCGCCGCATGATCCGCATGGAGTCGGTCGTCATCGCCCTCTTCGGTGCCCTGCTGGGTCTCGGACTGGGCATGGGCTGGGGCGCCACGGCACAGCAGCTGCTCGCCCTGGAGGGCATGGGAGTCCTCGACATCCCCTGGCCGACGATCATCGGCGTCTTCATCAGCTCGGCGTTCGTGGGCCTGTTCGCGGCACTGGTCCCGGCGTTCCGGGCGGGCCGGATGAACGTCCTCAACGCCATCGCGACGGAGTAGCCGGCCGCCGGCCGCTCCGGCTCTCGAGCCACCGCACACGGGGGTTGCGGGGAACCCGGCGCCGGGAAGTCCAGATCCTGGACCTCCCGGCGCCGGGTGCTGTGCGCGGCGGGGTCTCGGCCTCGCCGCCGAAACCCCGCACCGGCGCGTTCGCGGCCCCCCGGTCGTCCACAGCCCCCGGCGCCCGGCCGCGCAGCGTCGTACGCTGGAGACCCCCCGGCCCGCGGCGCGCGTCGGGCCCGTCGTGTTGCCCACCCCCCTGGACGGAAAAAGCCCGAATGAGCCTGCACGGTCTGCTCGACGCCGTCAGTAAGGACGCCGCCCTCGCGGAAGCGATCAGGGCGGCCGCCGACGGCAACCGCATGCACGTCGACCTGGTCGGCCCGCCCGCCGCCCGCCCCTTCGCCGTCGCGGCCCTGGCCCGGGACACGGGCCGCCCGGTGCTCGCGGTCACGGCGACGGGCCGCGAGGCCGAGGACCTCGCCGCCGCCCTGCGCTCCCTGCTCCCGCCGGAGGGGGTCGTGGAGTACCCGTCGTGGGAGACGCTCCCGCACGAGCGGCTCAGCCCGCGCAGCGACACCGTCGGCCGCCGCCTGGCCGTGCTGCGCCGCCTGGCCCACCCCCGCCCCGACGACCCCGAGACCGGACCCGTCTCGGTCGTCGTGGCACCCGTCAGATCCGTGCTCCAGCCGCAGGTCAAGGGCCTCGGCGACCTGGAGCCGGTCTCCCTGAGAAGCGGGCAGACCACCGACCTCGGCGAGGTCGTCGAAGCCCTCGCGGCCGCCGCCTACGCGCGGGTGGAGCTCGTCGAGAAGCGCGGCGAGTTCGCCGTGCGCGGCGGCATCCTCGACGTGTTCCCGCCGACCGAGGAACATCCGCTGCGCGTCGAGTTCTGGGGCGACGACGTCGAGGAGATCCGCTACTTCAAGGTCGCGGACCAGCGCTCCCTCGAAGTCGCCGAGCACGGCCTGTGGGCGCCGCCCTGCCGCGAGCTGCTGCTCACCGAGGACGTCCGCGAGCGGGCGCGTGTCCTCGCCGAACAGCATCCCGAGCTCGGTGAACTGCTCGGCAAGATCGCCGAGGGCATCGCCGTGGAGGGCATGGAGTCCCTCGCGCCGGTCCTCGTCGACGACATGGAGCTGCTGCTGGACGTGCTGCCCAAGGGCGCCATGGCCGTGGTGTGCGACCCGGAGCGGGTCCGCACGCGCGCGTCCGACCTGGTGGCCACCTCACAGGAGTTCCTCCAGGCCTCCTGGGCGGCCACCGCCGGGGGCGGCGAGGCCCCCATCGACGTCGGCGCGGCCTCCCTGTGGTCCATCGCGGACGTCCGGGACCGGGCCCGCGAGCTGGACATGATGTGGTGGTCGGTGTCGCCGTTCGCCGCGGACGAGGAGCTCGACGGGGACACCCTGAAGCTCGGCATGCACGCCCCGGAGTCCTACCGGGGCGACACCGCCAAGGCCCTCGCCGACACCAAGGGCTGGCTCGCCGACGGCTGGCGCACGGTGTTCGTCACCGAGGCCCACGGCCCCGCGGCCCGTACCGTCGAGGTGCTGGGCGGCGAGGGCATCGCCGCCCGCCTCGAGGGGGACCTCGGCGAGATCTCCCCGTCGGTCGTGCACGTGGCGTGCGGCTCGATCGAGCACGGCTTCGTCGACCCGGCCCTCGGGCTCGCCGTCCTCACCGAGACGGACCTCTCCGGTCAGAAGGCGTCCGGCCGCGAAGGCGCCCGCATGCCGGCCCGCCGCCGCAAGACCATCGACCCGCTCACCCTGGAGGCGGGCGACTACATCGTCCACGAGCAGCACGGCGTGGGCCGCTACATCGAGATGGTGCAGCGCACCGTGCAGGGCGCGACCCGCGAGTACCTGGTCGTGGAGTACGCCCCCGCCAAGCGCGGCCAGCCCGGCGACCGGCTCTACATCCCCACCGACCAGCTGGAGCAGATCACCAAGTACGTCGGCGGCGAGGCGCCCACCCTGCACCGCCTGGGCGGCGCCGACTGGACGAAGACGAAGGCCCGCGCGAAGAAGGCCGTCAAGGAGATCGCCGCCGACCTCATCAAGCTCTACAGCGCCCGCATGGCGGCCCCTGGGCACGCCTTCGGCGCGGACACCCCCTGGCAGCGGGAGCTGGAGGACGCCTTCCCCTACGCGGAGACGCCCGATCAGCTCACCACCATCGCCGAGGTCAAGGAGGACATGGAGAAGACGGTCCCGATGGACCGCCTGATCTGCGGCGACGTCGGCTACGGCAAGACCGAGATCGCGGTCCGGGCCGCCTTCAAGGCCGTCCAGGACGGCAAGCAGGTCGCGGTCCTCGTGCCCACGACCCTGCTGGTGCAGCAGCACTTCGGGACGTTCAGCGAGCGGTACGCGCAGTTCCCGGTGAACGTGAAGGCGCTCTCCCGCTTCCAGACCGACACGGAGGCGAAGGCGACGCTGGAGGGGCTGCGCGAGGGCTCGGTGGACGTCGTCATCGGCACCCACCGCCTGTTCTCCTCCGAGACCAAGTTCAAGGACCTGGGCCTGGTCATCGTCGACGAGGAGCAGCGCTTCGGCGTCGAGCACAAGGAGCAGCTGAAGAAGCTGCGCGCCAACGTCGACGTGCTCACCATGTCCGCGACCCCGATCCCCAGGACGCTGGAGATGGCGGTCACCGGCATCCGCGAGATGTCGACCATCACCACCCCGCCGGAGGAGCGCCACCCGGTGCTCACCTTCGTCGGCCCCTACGAGCAGAAGCAGATCGGCGCCGCCATCCGCCGTGAACTGCTGCGCGAGGGCCAGGTCTTCTACATCCACAACCGCGTCGAGTCGATCGACCGCGCGGCGGCCCGGCTGCGCGAGATCGTCCCCGAGGCGCGCATCGCCACCGCCCACGGGCAGATGTCCGAGTCGGCGCTGGAACAGGTCGTCGTCGACTTCTGGGAGAAGAAGTTCGACGTGCTGGTGTCCACGACGATCGTGGAGTCCGGCATCGACATCTCCAACGCCAACACCCTGATCGTGGAGCGCGGCGACAACTTCGGCCTCAGCCAGCTCCACCAGCTGCGCGGCCGGGTGGGCCGTGGCCGCGAGCGCGGTTACGCCTACTTCCTCTACCCGCCCGAGAAGCCGCTGACCGAGACCGCGCACGAGCGGCTCGCGACGATCGCCCAGCACACCGAGATGGGCGCCGGCATGTACGTCGCCATGAAGGACCTGGAGATCCGCGGCGCGGGCAACCTCCTCGGCGGCGAGCAGTCGGGTCACATCGCGGGTGTCGGCTTCGACCTGTACGTGCGCATGGTCGGCGAGGCCGTCGCGGACTACCGGCGCCAGCTGGAGACCGGCGAGATCGAGGAGGAGCCGCCGCTCGAGGTCAAGATCGAGCTGCCCGTCGACGCGCACGTCCCGCACGACTACGCGCCCGGCGAGCGGCTGCGTCTCCAGGCCTACCGCGCCATCGCCTCCGCCAACTCGGAGGAGGACATCAAGGCCGTCCGCGAGGAACTCGTCGACCGGTACGGCAAGTTGCCCGAGCCGGTGGAGAACCTGCTGCTCGTCGCGGGCCTGCGGATGTTCGCGCGGGCGTGCGGCGTCGGCGAGATCGTGCTCCAGGGCACCAACATCCGGTTCGCACCGGTGGAACTGCGCGAGTCGCAGGAGCTGCGGCTCAAGCGGCTGTACCCCGGTTGCGTCATCAAGCCGGCGGCGCACCAGGTGCTGGTGCCGCGCCCGAAGACCGCGAAGGTGGGCGGCAAGCCGCTGGTCGGACGCGAACTGCTGGCGTGGGTCGGGGAGTTCCTGACGTCGGTACTGGGGTCGTGAGGCGTGGGAGCGGGGGCGGTGTCGATACCGGGGCCGGGCGGGCCGGTGCCGACGCCCCGGCCGGGCGGTGCTGATGCCGCGTCCGGGCAGGGCTGAAGCCGGGGGCCGGGCGGTGCTGAAGTCGCGTCCGGGCGGGGCCGACACCGTGTCCGGGCGGTGCTGGAGTCGCGTCCGGCCAGTACCGACGCCGCAGCCGGGCAGCCCCGCCCTGGCCGGGGCGGTGCTGATGCCGCGTCCGGGGATGCCGGCACCACGGCCTGCCAGGGTCGACGCCTAGCCCCGCCCGGACCGGGCAGGGCTGGCCGCCTCCAGTGTGCTGAAGCTTCGTCAGGTCGCCGGCTGGCCGTGGGGGCGGTAGGGGGCCGTCCGGGGAGTGTGGGTGCTGGTGCGGGCCTGGCGCAGTGCCGTCGCCAGCCGGTCCCGGATCGCGATCTGCGCCGCGATCCGGGCCTCCAGCACCGCGAGACGGTCGGCCGCCACCCGCAGTCCCTTCTCGGAGGCGGCTCCGGCCGTGACATCGCCGTCCAGGCACGGCAGGAACACCTGGGCGTCGTCGAGCGTCAGCCCCACATCGAGCAACTGCCGGATGTTGCGGACGCGTACGGCCGCACCGGCGTCGTAGAGGCGGTAGCCGTTCGCGGCCCGCTCGGAGGTGATGAGCCCCGCCTGCTCGTAGTGGCGCAGGGCACGCGGTGTCGTGCCGGTCGCCGCGGCGAGTTCGCCGATCCGCATCCGCGGCTCCGCACTGCGCGGACGTGGTGGTGCCATGCGCGTCAGTCTCATGTGACGAGCGCGCCGCCGTCCACCGGCAGGATCACACCCGTGATGAACGAGGCCCGCGGCGAGGCCAGTCGGGCGATCGCCCACGCCACCTCCTCGGGGCGGCCGACCCGGCCGAGCGGCGTGTGGTCGAGCTGCCATGCCCGGATCGCGGCCCGCTGTTCGGGAGTGTGGCCCGCGTGTTCGCCGATGGGGGTGTCGATCGCGCCCGGGGCCACGGCGGCGACCCGGATCCCGAGCGGCGCGAGTTCCACCGCCCAACTGCGGGTGAGCACCTCCAGAGCCGCCTTCGCGCCCGCGTAGAGGGAGTTGCCGGGCCAGCCGCGCTGCCCCACCGCCGTCGTCACGTTCACGACGACACCCCGGCTGTCCTCCAGCGCCGGCAGCGCGGCCTGGGTGAGCAGGACGGGGGCGAGGAGGTTCGTCGCGAGCAGAGGTCCGGCGTCGGCGCGCGTATAGGTGCGCAGCGACCGGGGGGTGACGATCCCGGCGTTGTTCACCAGCACGTCGATACGGCCGTGCCGTTCGAGCGCGGTGCGGACGACGGTCTCGGGGCCGCCGTCGGCCGTGATGTCGGCGGCGAGCACGCTGATGCGGGACGGGGCGTGAGCGGCGGTCTCGACCAGGGGGGCCTCGCGGCGGCCCACCGCCACCACGTGCGCGCCCTCGTCGGCGAACGCGCGGGCGGTGGCCCGGCCGATGCCGGAGCCGGCGCCGGTGACGAGCGCGGTGCGCGGGGTCGTGGGCGCGGTGCGCCGACCGTTCTTCGGTTGCGGGAACGTCATACGGGGATCGTCCGACCCTGACGCCGGTGTCAAGGTCAAGCGGGCCGCCCACCGCGCCCGGGGCGCACAGGGGAGCCGCCCGCGCGAGAGGGGTCCGTGTCTCCGCGGACGGCCTGGAAGGGGCGGCCCTACTGCTGTTCGGGCCGGTCGCGGTCGCGGTCCATGCCCAGCGAGCCCTCGACGCGCTGCTGGCCGGAGTCGACCTGGTCCTCGTACTTTCCGCCGGTCCTCTCGTTGATCCGCTGTTCCGCGGTGTCAGAGCCTTGCTTGCCCTTGTTCCGCGCCTGGCTCTTGAACTTGTCGAAGATGCCCATGCAAAGCTCCCTCCGGAGGTGACTCAGGACCGACGATACGCGTGGGATGCGAAGAATGCGCCTTGAGGCCCCATGTGGTCTGAACCTCTTCCTCGCTACCGTGGGACCGGGCACGGGCCGCCCGTGCCGGAGCGGAACAGGCAAACAGAGGAGGGGCGCGGTGACGCGTCTGAGGGGCGGGGCGGCACTGGCCGTCGCCATGGTGTTCACCGGTTCGGCGCTGGCCGGCTGCGAGGGTCTGACCCCGCCCGCCGACAGCGGCGGGCCCTCCGGTTCCGGCGTCCCGGCCGCCGGTGACGGACGGGCCGTGAACCCGCTGGACAACCCGGACGGCACGAAGCCGGGGCTCGCGGCCATCACGTCCGGCGCGGACAAGGAGAGGGCGCGCGCCCTCATCGAGAAGGTGGCGACGAAGGGACGCGGCCCCAGGACGGGTTACGAACGGGACAAGTTCGGCTACGCCTGGATGGATTCGGCACCACGCGACGTCCCCTTCTCCCGCAACGGCTGCGACTCGCGCAACGACCTCCTGAAGCGCGACGGGGAGGACCTGCGCTTCCGGTCGGGATCCGACTGCGTCGTCACCGCGCTGACGCTGCACGACCCGTACACCGGCAAGGTCATCGAGTGGACCAAGTCCCATGCGATCAAGGTCCAGATAGACCACGTCATGCCGCTGTCGTACGACTGGCAGATGGGCGCCTCGCGCTGGACGAAGGACAAGCGGGAGTCCATCGCCAACGACCCGCTCAACCTGGTGCCGGTGGACGGACCCACCAACGGCTCCAAGGGGGACTCCGGCCCCGCGTCCTGGCTGCCGCCGAACAAGCGGATCCGCTGCTCCTACGCGGTGCGCTTCGCCCAGGTGTCCCTGAAGTACGAACTGCCCGTGACCGCCGCCGACAAGGAGACGATGCTCGAACAGTGCGGCGGGTAGGGCCCCGGCCCCGCCTGCTGACGTAATTCGGTTCCGGGTCGCCGCCCCTGTGCCTACGGTGATCACATGCAGCCGAAGATAGCGAGCCTCGCCGACCGCCCGGACATGCTGGAGCGGGTCGTCGCCATGGCCGACAGCTGGCCGGAGTTCGTGATCCAGGACCTCGTGGGCGCCGCCCACTTCCCGCGGATCGCCGCCGAACTCCCGCAGTACGTCCTGTTCGCCGAGGACGAGCAGGGCGAGATCGTGGCGAACGCCTACAGCGTGCCGTTCGCCCTCGGCGCCGAGCACCGCGGCGGGCTGCCCGCCAACGGCTGGGACGCGGTGCTCGTATGGGCCTTCTCCGACCTGCGGCGCGGAGTGCGGCCCGACACCGTCAGCGCCGTCTCGGTCTCCGTCGCCCCGCACGCGCAGGGCCGCGGCCTGTCCGGGGTGATGCTCTCGGCCATGCGCGACAACGCCCGGGCCCACGGCTTCCGCGAGGTCGTCGCCCCGGTCCGCCCCAACGCCAAGCATCTTGAACCGCATACGCCCATGGAGGAGTACGCCCACCGCGTCCGCCCCGACGGCCTGCCCCAGGACCCGTGGCTGCGCGTCCACGCCAGGGCCGGCGCCACCATCGACTCGGTGGCGCCGGCGTCGATGACGGTGTCCGCCCCGCTCGCGGACTGGCGGCGCTGGACGGGCCTGCCCTTCGACACGGACGGCGACGTCGAGGTCCCGGGCGCACTCGTCCCGGTGCGCTGCGAGGCGGAGCGCGGCTACGCGGTCTACGTCGAGCCCAACGTGTGGATGCGGCACCCCCTGTAGGGCGTGACGGACGCCCCCGGCGGCGGTGACGGACGGCGGAACCGTCGACCGGTCGGAAAAGGTCCGCACACACGAAGTGATCAGCATGACAACGGTTCGGTACAACCCGTGACCGGTGGTCCGTGTCGGGCTATACGCTCGGATTCCCCAACAGGGTTCGTCATTCCCACGTCCGTCCCCATCGGCCACACCGTTCCAGGAGCAGTCATGTACGGCCACGGCGCGGCACCGCCTCCCCGCAGCGCGGCAACGGTCATCTCCCTGCGCGTGCTGTTCGCCGCCGCCGGTTTCCTCACCTGCGGTGTGCTGGCCTGCGTACCGCTGTTCCGGGTGGCCGTCCTGCGCGGACGGGCCCTCGACTGGGCGCTGGCGTGGGTGAGTCTGCCGCTGTCCATCGCGGGCTTCGCCGTGATCGGCTCGCTGCCGGAGGACGACCGCCGCACCGACGTCGCGCTCGCCCTGATCCTGCTGCTCGGGGTGGGTGCCGCCGTCTACTTCCTCGTCGTGGACATCGCCCACCACGGCGAGCGGCGGCAGGCCGCCGGTTACGCCCCGCCCCACGCACCCACCGTCGTGCACACCCCGTACGGCTACCCGCACTCCGCGCCGCCCTACGCGCCGAACTCCACGCCCGTCCCGGCGCACCCGGCGACCCCGCCTCACACCCCCGTGCCCCACGACGCCACACCCCGGGTCCCGGGCCCGATGCAGCCGCCCCCCTCCCCGCAGCCCCCCGCCCCCGCCCGCATCGACCAGGTCCGTGCCGAGCTCGACGAGCTGAGCGACTACCTGCGCCGGCACGAAGGCGACAGCGACGGCGGCCACGAGGGCGGAAGGTGACCGCGGCGGCAGGACGGATCGTCGCCGGCCGCTACGAACTGTCCGCCGTCCTCGGGCAGGGCGGCATGGGCCAGGTCTGGACGGCGTACGACCAGCGGCTGGACCGGCGCGTGGCGGTGAAGCTGCTGCGCCCCGACAAGGTGGCCGGGCAGGACGCGGAGGAGCTGCGCCGCCGTTTCGTGCGCGAGTGCCGGGTGACCGCGCAGGTGGACCACCCCGGCCTGGTCACCGTGCACGACGCGGGCAGTGAGGGCGAGGAGCTGTTCCTCGTCATGCAGTACATCGACGGCGCCGACCTCGCCGGACACCTGGCCGGGTGCGACCCGTACCCCTGGCAGTGGGCGGTCGCGGTCGCCGCGCAGCTGTGCGCCGTGCTGAGCGCCGTGCACGCCGTGCCGATCGTCCACCGCGACCTCAAGCCGCGCAACGTGATGGTGAAGCAGGACGGCACGGTCACCGTCCTGGACCTCGGCGTCGCCTCCGTCATGGACACGGACACCACCCGCCTCACCCACACCGGCACCCCCATCGGCTCGCCCGCCTACATGGCCCCGGAGCAGGCGATGGGCGGCGCGGTCGGCCCCTACACCGACCTGTACGCGCTCGGCGTGGTCCTGCACGAACTGCTCAGCGGCGACGTGCCCTTCTCCGGCTCCACCGCGCTCGGTGTCCTGCACCGGCACCTGTACGAGCCCCCGCTGCCCGTGCGCCGCATCCGCCCCGAGGTTCCCGAGGCCCTGGAAGCGCTCGTGCTGCGCCTGCTCGCCAAGGACCCGCAGCACCGCCCCGCCTCCGCGCAGGAGGTCTACGAGCACCTGGAGCCGCTCCTGCCCGCGCGCGGGACGCCCGCGGGAGCCGCCCTCGACCCCACCCGCCCGTTCCTGCGCCCGCACGCCCCCTGGCCGGACCGTGCGCGCACCCCCGCGCCCCGGCCCACGCCCGCCACCGCCGTCAGCGACACGGCGGGGAAGACGGACATCGCCCGCGCGGTCGACGAGGTCAAGCGGCTCCTCGGCGAGGGCCGCGTCACCCAGGCCGTCGACATCCTCGGGTCGACCCTGCCCGCCGCGGCCGAGCAGCACGGCGCGCACTCCCCGGTCGTCCGCACCCTGCGCAAGCAGTACGCGGCGACGCTCCTGGACGACGGCCAGTACCGGCGCGCCCTGCCCGAGCTGCGCCGGCTCGCCGAGGAACGCGCCGCCGAGGCCGGCCAGGCCGACCCCCAGGCCCTGCGCTTCCGCTACGAGGCCGCCCAATGCCTGGAACAGCTGGGCGATCCGGCCGCGGCGCTCGCCGAGTACCGGGCGGTGCTGCCGTACTACGAGAACCAGTACGTCGCGGCCGGCGGCCCGGAGCTGGCCCACGACGTCCGCCGCCGCATCGGGCACCTGCTGCTCGCCCTCGGCGACCGCGGTGCCGCCCACGACACCCTGGCGCGGCTGCTGCACGACGTCGAACGCACTCACGGTCACGCCCACCCGCTGGGGGCGGAGATCCGCCGGACGCTGCAGTGGCTGGGGCAGGTGCGGGGCTGAGGACCGGTCCGGGGGCGGCGCGGCGGTGCCGGAAGTCCCGGTGAATCGTTGGTCGAATGGGTTGGCCAGAGCTTGCCCACTACCTACCATCGATCATCGCAAGACCTTGTGCGCCCGCCCGTCGCCCGACCACCACCCCTGGTGGAGGCGCCGCGCGCCGCACCTGTCGTTGCAATCTCCTCGGGAGGTCTTCTTGCACCGCCGCCGTCGCACCGCGCTCGTCCTCACCGCCGCGATCGCCGCAGCGGCACCCCTTCTCACCGCCTGCGGGAACGACGCGCATCCCGGCGCGGCGGCCGTGGTGGGAGGCCAGCGGATCACCGTCTCGCAGCTGGACGAGAGGGTCGGCGAGGTCCGCGCGGCCCAGCGGGCCGCCGTGCGGGACGAGGCCCAGTACCAGCAGGCCATCGCCCGGACCGGCACCCTCACCCGCGACACCCTGCACACCATGGTCCTGGACCGGGTGCTGCACCGTGCCGCCGAGGACGCCGGGGTCACCGTCTCCCGCAAGGAGGTCCAGCAGATGCGCTCCGGCCTCGAACAGCAGGCCGGCGGCGCCAAGGCGCTGGAGACGACCTGGCTGCAGCAGTACGGCATCCCGCCGCGGCGCCTCGAGGAGAACCTCCGCCTCCAGCTGGAGGCCCAGAAGCTCGCCGAGAAGCTCGGCACGAGCACCGACCGCCCCGAGTTCTGGAAGGCCCTCTCCGACGCCTCCAGGAACCTCGACGTCGACCTCAACCCGCGCTACGGCACCTGGGACGTCCAGAAGAGCAGCCGGGCCGACGCCAAGACACCCTGGGTCCGGGACGTCACGACGGCCCAGACCCAGCAGGGCCTGTAGAACGCCCTCACCCCCCGATTCCCCGCCGTGGGCACCCCCCGCTGCCCCCGGCGGCGTGGGATAGCTTCGAACCGTGAACGCCAACAGCCCCGAAGCCGGACCGGGCCCCGCGCGGACCGGCGCGGCGGCCGCCACCGGCCGCATCGTCCTGCTCACCACCAGCCACCGCGTCGCCCCCGGCCTGCTCTCCTGGCCCGCCTGGCAGGCGCTGCACGGGGCGGACCAGGTGCTGTGCGCGGACGGTGCCCACCCGCAGCTGCCGTATCTGCGCGAGGCGGGGATCGCCGTCGACGAGGCGGCGCCGACCGCCGAGGAGCTGGTCGGCGCCTGCGCCGGCGGCCGCACGGTGGTCGTGGTGGCGACGGGCGAGGGCGAACCGGCCCTCACCGACGGGCTGGCCCGCCTCGCCGGCACCGGCCGGATCGCCATGCCCGAGCTGGAGCTGCTGCCCGCCTCCTACGACCTCCCCGGCGCCCGTCTCCTGGACCTCGTCCAGGTCATGGACCGCATCCGCCTCGAATGCCCGTGGTCCTCCCGGCAGACCCACCAGGGCCTGGCCAAGTACGGCATCGAGGAGGCGTACGAACTCGTCGAGGCGATCGAGGAGGGCGACCGCGACGAACTGCGCGAGGAGCTCGGTGACGTCCTCCTCCAGGTCGTCTTCCACGCCCGGATCGCCGAGGAGGGCCGCCCGGAGGACGGGGAGGAGCCCTTCTCCATCGACGACGTGGCCGGCGGCATCGTCGCCAAGCTGATCCACCGCCATCCGCATGTCTTCGGCGACGCGACGGCCACCACCCCCGAAGAGGTCAAGGAGCACTGGCTGCGCACCAAGGCGGTCGAGAAGCAGCGCACCTCGATCACCGAGGGCATCCCCCTCGGCCAGCCCGGCCTCGCCCTCGCCGCCAAGCTGGCCTCCCGCGTGCGCACGGCGGGCCTGGACATACCGCTCCCGCCCGTCGAGGGCGTCGGCTACGAGCTCCTGGCCCTGGCCGTCCGCGCCGAGGCGGAGGGCGTCGACCCGGAGGCGGCCCTCAGGGCGGCGGCCCGCTCCTACCGCGACGCGATCCGGCAGGCCGAGGGCTGAGCGGTCCGGGGCGGGGGAGAGGCGGCGGGCCGGATACGGTCGACGCGTGACCGACCAGCCCTCGCCCAGCACACCCGCGACCGCTCCCGAGCTCTTCACCTGGGAGTTCGCGAGCGACCCCTACCCCGCCTACGCCTGGCTCCGCACGCACAGCCCCGTCCACAGGACGCGGCTCCCCAGCGGGGTGGAGGCATGGCTGGTCACGCGGTACGCCGACGCCAAGCAGACGCTCGCCGACAACCGGCTCTCCAAGAACCCGGCGCACCACGACGAACCGGCGCACGCCAAGGGCAAGACCGGGATCCCCGGCGAGCGCAAGGCGGAGCTGATGACGCATCTGCTGAACATCGACCCGCCGGATCACACCCGGCTGCGCCGGCTGGTGTCCAAGGCGTTCACGCCTCGCCGCGTCGCCGAGTTCGCGCCACGGGTGCAGGAGCTCACCGACACCCTCATCGACGGGTTCGCGCACAAGGGCTCCGCCGACCTCATCCACGACTTCGCCTTCCCGCTGCCCATCTACGCCATCTGCGACCTGCTCGGCGTCCCCCGCGAGGACCAGGACGACTTCCGCGACTGGGCGGGCATGATGATCCGTCACCAGGGCGGTCCGCGGGGCGGCGTGGCGCGCTCGGTGAAGAAGATGCGCGGTTACCTCGCCGACCTCATCCACCGCAAGCGGGAGGCGCTGCCCGCCGAGCCCACCCCGGGCGAGGACCTCATCTCCGGCCTCATCCGCGCCTCGGACCACGGTGAGCACCTCACCGAGAACGAGGTGGCGGCCATGGCCTTCATCCTGCTGTTCGCCGGTTTCGAGACCACGGTGAACCTGATCGGCAACGGCACCTACGCCCTGCTCACCCACCCCGGGGAACGCGCCCGCCTCCAGGCGTCCCTCGCCGCCGGGGAGACGGGCCTGCTGGAGACCGGCGTCGAGGAACTGCTGCGCTACGACGGCCCGGTCGAGCTCGCCACCTGGCGCTTCGCCACGCAGCCCCTCACGCTCGGCGGGCAGCGCGTCGAGGCCGGCGATCCCGTCCTGGTCGTCCTGGCCGCCGCGGACCGGGACCCGGAGCGGTTCGCCGACCCGGACGCCCTGGACCTCGCCCGCCGCGACAACCAGCACCTCGGGTACGGCCACGGCATCCACTACTGCCTCGGCGCCCCGCTCGCCCGCCTGGAGGGCCAGACCGCGCTCGCCACCCTCCTCACCCGCCTCCCGGACCTGCGGCTGGCGGCGGATCCGGCCGAGCTGCGGTGGCGCGGCGGGCTCATCATGCGGGGGCTGCGCACGCTGCCGGTGGAGTTCGCACCGGCCGGACGTGACGAAACATCAGAGCTGTGATCTTCACGTGATCTGCGCGGCATGAACTTGTGACAAGTGATCGTCTGCCGATACGTTCACCCATCAACGCGGCCCGGGATTCCGGCCGCCGGTCACTGCTGTCTCGCGAAAGGTCTCCGTATGCTCTCCGGGAACGGTCGGCACCGCCGCCCCCGTCAGGCTCCGGCTCTCCTCGTGGCGGCCGGAGTGACCGGCTCCGCCATCGCGATCCCTCTCCTCGGGGCCTCCGGTGCCAGCGCGGCCGACGGCACGACCTGGGACCGGGTCGCGGACTGCGAGACCGGCGGCGCGTGGAGCCAGAACAGCGGTAACGGCTATTACGGCGGCCTGCAGTTGTCCCAGGAGGACTGGGAGAAGTACGGCGGTCTCGACTACGCCGCGAGTGCCGACCTGGCCAGTCGCTCCCAGCAGATATCCGTGGCCGAGAGAGTCCTCGCCGACCAGGGGGTCGGCGCGTGGCGCACCTGCGGACTGCTCTCGGGCCTCGAACAGGGCAAGGGGTCGGACACGTCCGGCTCGTCCGAGACGTCCGGTGAGGTGGACTCACCCGGTCTGCTCGACGGCCCTGACGCGTCCCCTTCTCCGGAGGCCTCTTCGAGCCCGTCGTCGTCGCCCGACGCACGGTCGACCGAGAAGGATGAAACCAGCAAGTCCGACAAGTCGTCCGATTCCACCTCGCAGGAGCGGGGCGAGAAGCAGGAGCGGGACGAGAAGTCCGGCAGCTCCGGCTCCGGTGAGGGCGGCGAGTCCGCCAACTCGCGTCAGCGCGGCGAGTCCTCGGCCCCGGCGGACGCCGGCTCCGGCCGTCACCGCGGCCCCGGCGCCGAGGAGGACTCCGCGTCCGCGAGCGGCCGTGAGGGCGCGTCCTCGGGCCGTCACGCCTCGCGCGGCGGTGACGCCTCCCGTGACGCTTCCCAGGGCGCCTACATCGTCGGCGTCGGCGACAGCCTCTGGTCCATCGCCGACTCCCTTGACGTCGACGGCGGATGGCACTCCCTCTACGACGACAACGAGCAGACGGTCGGTACCGACCCGAACCTCATCCTCCCCGGTCAGAAGCTCACCACAGGGGTCGAAGCGGACGAGGGGTAGCCGTCCGGGCAGTGCGGAAACGGCGGTCGAAGTCACCCCTAAACCGGGTGAGTTCACGTCATGTTTCGCGCCGAATGTCCCGTATAAGGCCGGTGAGAGATAGATCTCAGAAGCCCTGATCGTCTTTGAAATTCGGCGGATCGCGTGTCTACGGTCGTGATCGCTCGTCACCACGAGCCCCGGCTGCCGCAACGCCGAATCCTGCCAGCGGCCGCACGGGAACAGTCGTCGCGTCAAGCGCCGTAGGCAGGAGCGGGGGACCCAAGGTAGGTGCCCGACCGGCCGGTTGTGCCGGAAGGGCTTGGGGTGAAGCCGTGTCCCGTGAGGGACGCGGCCGGGCAACTCAACCGGCCCGAACCCGACAGCTCACCTCGCAGGCGTCGGTGAGGGGATCTCTCCATGCTGTTTTCCGCCAAGGGCAAGCACCGTCGTCCGTCCAAGGCCACCCGCGCCGCCGCGCTCGCCGGTGTCACCGGTGTCGCCATCGCCGCCCCGCTGATGGCGGCCGGCAACGCCTCCGCCGCCACCGCCTCCGAGTGGGACGCCGTCGCCCAGTGCGAGTCCGGCGGCAACTGGTCCATCAACACCGGCAACGGCTACTACGGCGGTCTGCAGTTCTCCGCCTCCACCTGGGCCGCGTACGGCGGCACGCAGTACGCCTCGACCGCCGACCAGGCCAGCAAGGACCAGCAGATCCAGGTCGCCGAGAAGGTCCTGGCGAGCCAGGGCAAGGGCGCCTGGCCGGTCTGCGGCAAGGGCCTGTCGGGTGCCGGCTACACCGGCGGCGGCTCGTCGAGCGACTCCGGCAGCTCCACGCAGCAGCAGAGCCAGCAGAGCACCGAGACCCGCAAGACCGAGCAGCAGCCGGCCTCCCGCTCCGAGGACCGCCCGGCCGCCAAGAAGACCGTCACCACCCCGACCGGCAAGAAGGTCAAGAAGGGCGACGGCGAGTACAAGGTCGTCGAGGGCGACACCCTCAGCTCCATCGCCGCGGACAAGAAGGTCAAGGGCGGCTGGGAGAAGCTCTTCGAGCTGAACAAGGACATCGTCGAGGACGCCAACCTCATCTACCCGGGCCAGCAGCTGCACCTGAAGTAAGCAGCGGCCCCTCCCGGCCCCCCGGGGCCCACGGACTCCCCGCCCCGGTGCGCCATCCCCCGTGCGCACCGGGGCGGGGTTTTTTCGGCAACCGGCTTTGTTCCGTTCGGAAACAATTTACTCTCGGTTCTGTCCATGGGGTGGGCGACCCGGTGGCCGATCGCCCGGAGCCGGTTAGGCTCATGTCGCGAGCCACCACGGCCCGCACCCCGCCGGGTCCACGCGACCCGCGTCACCGCGTCACATTCAAGAAGGAGATGCTCGTGCCGTCCATCGACGTCGTCGTAGCCCGGGAAATCCTGGACTCCCGAGGCAACCCCACGGTCGAGGTCGAGGTCGGCCTCGACGACGGCAGCACCGGTCGTGCCGCCGTCCCGTCCGGCGCCTCCACGGGCGCCTTCGAGGCCATCGAGCTCCGCGACGGCGACTCGAACCGCTACCTCGGCAAGGGTGTGGAGAAGGCCGTCCTCGCGGTCATCGAGCAGATCGGCCCGGAGCTGGTCGGCTACGACGCCACCGAGCAGCGCCTGATCGACCAGGCGATGTTCGACCTGGACGCCACCGACAACAAGGGCTCCCTCGGCGCCAACGCCATCCTCGGCGTCTCCCTCGCCGTCGCCCACGCCGCCTCCGAGGCCAGCGACCTGCCGCTGTTCCGCTACCTGGGCGGCCCCAACGCGCACCTGCTGCCGGTGCCGATGATGAACATCCTGAACGGCGGCTCGCACGCCGACTCCAACGTAGACATCCAGGAGTTCATGATCGCCCCCATCGGCGCGGAGTCCTTCTCCGAGGCCCTGCGCTGGGGCGCCGAGGTCTACCACACGCTGAAGAAGGTCCTGAAGTCCAAGGGCCTGGCCACCGGCCTCGGCGACGAGGGCGGCTTCGCCCCGAACCTCGGCTCCAACCGCGAGGCCCTCGACCTCATCCTCGAGGCGATCAAGGAAGCCGGCTACACCCCCGGCGAGCAGATCGCCCTCGCCCTCGACGTCGCCGCCTCCGAGTTCTACAAGGACGGCGTCTACACCTTCGAGGGCAAGGAGCGCTCGGCGGCCGAGATGACCGAGTACTACGCGGAGCTCGTCGACGCGTACCCGCTCGTGTCCATCGAGGACCCGCTGTTCGAGGACGACTGGGAGGGCTGGAAGACCATCACCGACAAGCTCGGTGACAAGGTCCAGCTCGTCGGCGACGACCTGTTCGTGACCAACCCCGAGCGCCTGGCCCGCGGCATCGAGGAGGGCGCGGCCAACGCGCTCCTGGTCAAGGTCAACCAGATCGGCTCGCTGACCGAGACGCTGGACGCCGTCGAGCTGGCCCAGCGCAACGGCTTCAAGTGCATGATGTCCCACCGCTCCGGCGAGACCGAGGACGTCACCATCGCCGACCTGGCCGTCGCCACCAACTGCGGCCAGATCAAGACCGGCGCCCCGGCCCGCTCCGAGCGCGTCGCCAAGTACAACCAGCTGCTGCGCATCGAGGAGATCCTCGACGACGCGGCGGTCTACGCCGGCCGCAGCGCCTTCCCGCGCTTCAAGGGCTGACCCGGCTCGTAAGTAGCAGCGTCGTACGTACGTCCCCGTACTCGGTCCCGTACCGTGTCCGGGGACGTACGCGCGTATGACGGTGGAGCGGGAGGCGGACAGATGGCCGTGAAGGACCGGGACCGGTTCTCCACCGCGACCAGGATCCGGTTGCTCGGCGAGCAGACCGCGGCCCGGGTCTACCGCTCCCAGACCAAGCGCCAGGCCCGGCGCTCGCGGCTGACCGGCCGGGCCGCGCTGCTCGCCCTGGTGATGTGCTCGCTGATCGTGGCCCTGGCCTACCCGATGCGGGAGTACGTCTCGCAGCGCGCCGAGATCGACGACCTGCAACGCGAACAGCGGCAGGCCCGCGAGCGCGTCGAACGGCTGCGCGACCTGAAGGCGCGCTGGCAGGACGACGCGTACGCCGAGCAGCAGATCCGGCAGCGGTTGCACTACGTCATGCCGGGGGAGACGGGTTTCATCGTCGTCGACCCGCACGCGGCGAAGCAGTCGCGCACCGACCTGGGGGCGGCCGACCGCCCCTGGTACTCGAACGTCTGGGACGGGGTCGACAAGGCCGACGCCTCCGACCGGTGACCCGGCCCCAGCCAGTGCCCTGAACCCAGAGAAAGACAGCCTGAAGACAGTCATGGAAACGCCCCCGCCGACCACCCCGCGCACCGAGCCCACCGACGCCGACGTCGAGGCCTTCAAGCAGCAGCTCGGCCGGCCCCCGCGCGGGCTGCGCGCGATCGCGCACCGCTGCCGGTGCGGACAGCCCGACGTCGTGGAGACGGCCCCCCGCCTGCCCGACGGCACGCCCTTCCCGACGCTGTACTACCTGACGTGCCCGAAGGCGAACTCCGCGATCGGCACGCTGGAGGCCAACGGCGTGATGAAGGAGATGACCGAGCGGCTGGCCTCGGACCCGGAGCTGGCGGCGGCCTACCGGGCGGCGCACGAGGACTACATCCGGCGCCGTGACGAGATCGAGGAGCTGAAGAACTTCCCGAGCGCGGGCGGCATGCCGGACCGGGTGAAGTGCCTGCACGTCCTGGTGGCCCACTCGCTGGCCGCCGGGCCGGGCGTGAACCCGCTGGGCGACGAGGCGCTGGCGATGCTGCCGGAGTGGTGGCGCAAGGGCGCCTGCGTGACGACCGCCGAGGAGGCCGCCCAGTGACCCGTGTCGCCGCCGTGGACTGCGGTACGAACTCCATCCGGCTGCTGGTCGCCGAGGCCGACCCCGCCACCGGCGAGCTCGTTGACCTGGACCGCCGGATGACCATCGTCCGGCTCGGGCAGGGCGTGGACCGCACGGGCCGGCTCGCCCCCGAGGCGTTGCGGCGGACCTTCGCGGCGTGCCGCGAGTACGCCGGGATCATCAAGGAGCACGGGGCGCAGCGGCTGCGGTTCGTGGCGACCTCCGCCTCCCGGGACGCCGAGAACCGGGACGAGTTCGTGCGCGGGGTGCTGGACATCCTGGGCGTCGAGCCCGAGGTGATCACCGGGGACCGGGAAGCCGAGTTCTCCTTCACCGGCGCCACCAAGGAGCTGGCCGGGGGCGACCACCTGCCCCGGCCCTACCTGGTGGTGGACATCGGCGGCGGCTCGACCGAGTTCGTCGTGGGCGACGACCGGGTCCGGGCGGCCCGCTCGGTGGACGTCGGCTGCGTCCGCATGACCGAGCGGCACCTGGTCCGGGACGGCGTGGTGAGCGACCCGCCCTCCGAGGAGCAGATCTCGGCGATGCGGGCCGACATCGAGGCCGCGCTCGACCTCGCCGAGCAGACGGTTCCGCTGCGCGAGGCCCGCACGCTGGTCGGCCTGGCCGGCTCCGTGACGACCGTGTCGGCGATCGCGCAGGAGCTGCCCGCGTACGACTCGCAGGCCATCCACCACTCCCGGGTCTCCTACGACCGGGTCCGGGAGATCACCGAGTGGCTGCTGCGCTCCACCCACGCCGAGCGCGCGGCGGTGCCCTCCATGCACCCGGGCCGGGTCGACGTGATCGGGGCGGGCGCCCTGGTGCTGCTGTCGATCATGGAGCGGATCGGTGCTCGGGAGGTCGTCGTCAGCGAGCACGACATCCTCGACGGCATCGCGTGGTCGATCGCCTAGCCCGCTTCTGAGCAGGCATGGATCACGAATGAGCGCCTCCCGGGGGGTCGCGGAGACCCCCCGGCGACAGCCCGTCGGAAAAGTTCGTGAAGTTCTTCACAAGGAATTCGGCCCTCCCGGGCGACCAGAGGGGCCCCGTTGACCCGTCCGGGGGCTGAACAGCCCTTTGAACATGTTCAGAAGCATGGTATGGAGGGGTCCGGGGAGGGGTCCGCGAGGGCGTCCCGGGAGGGCCTCACTCGAGCCCCTCGGGCGCAGAGAGGCAGCTCACGCGGCATTGACAACGGTCCGGGGTGCACAAACGCTCCCGGTTGTCACCATGATGTGGATCACGTGGGCGGCGGAGGATAACACACACCCCCTCCGAGCTTGTGAAGGGGCGCACGAGCCACCCCCCTGAGACGGGTGGATACTCGATGGCATGAGCACCACGGAGCGTCCCAGGATCCTCGTAGTAGGCGGTGGGTACGTAGGCCTGTACGCAGCTCGGCGCATCCAGAAGAAGATGCGCTACGGCGAGGCGACCGTCACGGTCGTCGACCCCCGGTCGTACATGACCTACCAGCCCTTCCTCCCCGAAGCCGCCGCCGGCAACATCTCCCCGCGCCACGTCGTCGTCCCGCTGCGACGCGTGCTGCCCAAGGCGGAGGTCCTCACCGGCCGGGTCACCACCATCGACCAGGACCGCAAGGTCGCCACGGTCTCCCCGCTGGTCGGCGAGGCCTACGAGCTGCCCTTCGACTACCTGGTGATCGCGCTCGGCGCGGTCTCCCGCACCTTCCCGATCCCCGGCCTCGCCGAGCAGGGCATCGGCATGAAGGGCATCGAGGAGGCCATCGGCCTGCGCAACCACGTCCTCGAGCAGCTGGACAAGGCCGACTCCACCACCGACGAGGAGATCCGCCGCAAGGCGCTCACCTTCGTCTTCGTGGGCGGCGGCTTCGCCGGTGCGGAGACCATCGGCGAGGTCGAGGACATGGCCCGCGACGCGGCGAAGTACTACAAGAACGTGTCCCGTGAGGACATGCGCTTCATCCTGGTCGACGCCGCCGACAAGATCCTCCCCGAGGTCGGCCCCAAGCTCGGCAAGTACGGCAAGGAGCACCTCGAGGGCCGCGGCGTCGAGGTCTACCTGTCCACCTCCATGGACTCCTGCGTCGACGGCCACGTGGTGCTGAAGAACGGCCTCGAGGTCGACTCCAACACCATCGTGTGGACCGCCGGCGTCAAGCCCAACCCGGCCCTGGCCCGCTACGGCCTGCCGCTGGGCCCCCGCGGTCACGTCGACTGCGAGCCGACCCTCCAGGTCAAGGGCACCGACTACATCTGGGCCGCCGGTGACAACGCCCAGGTCCCCGACCTCGTCGGCCGCAAGGCGGGCAACGAGAACGCCTGGTGCCCGCCGAACGCCCAGCACGCGCTGCGCCAGGCCAAGGTCCTCGGCGACAACGTGGTGTCCGGCATGCGGGGCTTCCCGCAGAAGGACTACGCCCACGCCAACAAGGGCGCGGTGGCCGGTCTCGGCCTCCACAAGGGCGTCGCGATGATCGTCATGGGCAAGATGAAGATCAAGCTCAAGGGCCGTCTCGCCTGGTACATGCACCGTGGCTACCACGGCCTGGCCATGCCGACCTGGAACCGCAAGATCCGCGTCTTCGCCGACTGGACCCTCGGCATGTTCCTCAAGCGCGAGGTCGTCTCGCTCGGCGCCATCGAGACGCCGCGCGAGGAGTTCTACGAGGCCGCCAAGCCGGCCCCGGTCGCCTCCGCGCCGAAGGAGAAGACCGAGGAGAAGGCCAAGGCCTCCTGACCTCCGGTCGCACATCCGCCTGACGAAGGGCCTCCCGCCATCCGTGGTGCGGGAGGCCCTCCGGCGTCTTTTGCCCAGACATGACGCGTGCCGGGGACTGCGCCGAAGCCCCGCAGGTGTTTACGTGGTGTCGGACATTCCGGGATTCCCCTTCCCCAAGCTCTCGACTTCGCTCGAGCAGGGGGTACTCCTATCGGAGGTGTACACCATGGCAGACGCCGCGCAGCGGCTGCAGGGCCTCTTCACACAGCTGCTGGGAGCGCCGCTCCCGGTGCGCATCCGTGCCTGGGACGGATCGCAGGCGGGCCCGCCGGGCGCGCCGACCCTGGTCGTACGCCACCGCCGCGCGCTGCGCCGCCTGCTGTGGAAGCCGGGCGAACTGGGCCTGGCCCGCGCCTGGGTGGCGGGCGACCTCGACATCGAGGGAGACCTCTACGCCACTCTCGATGTGCTGGCCGGTCTCATCTGGGAGCGCGGCGAGGACGCCCGCACCCTCGCCCAGGCCCTGCGCGACCCCGAGGTCCGAGCCGCCGTGCGCGGCCTGGTCAGGCTCGCCGGGCCCCCGCTGCCGCCGGCCCCGCCCCGCGAGGAGGCCCGCCGCCCCCGCCGCCACCTGCACACCAAGCACACCGACCGACGCGCCATCAGTCACCACTACGACGTCGGCAACGACTTCTACGAGATCGTCCTCGGCCCGTCCATGGTGTACTCCTGCGCCTACTGGCCCACCCCGGACAGCACCCTCGAACAGGCCCAGCACGACAAGCTCGAACTGGTCTGCCGCAAGCTCGGTCTGAGACCCGGTCAGCGGCTCCTCGACGTCGGCTGCGGCTGGGGCTCCCTGGCCGTCCACGCCGCCCGCGAGCACGGCGTGCACGTCGTCGGCGTCACGCTCTCGCAGGAACAGGCCGCCTACGCCCGCAAGCGCGTCGCCGGCGAGGGCCTCACCGACAAGGTCGAGATCCGCGTCCAGGACTACCGCGACGTCCGCGACGGGCCCTACGACGCGATCTCCTCCATCGGCATGGCCGAACACGTCGGCGCCGACCGGTACCAGCAGTACGCCGAAGACCTGTACGGCCTGCTCAAGCCCGGCGGGCGCCTCCTGAACCACCAGATCGCCCGCCGCCCGCAGCGCGACGAGTCGGAGTACAGCGTCGACGCGTTCATCGACTCCTACGTCTTCCCCGACGGTGAACTCCAGCCGATCGGCAGCACCGTGGCCCGGCTGGAGCGCGCCGGGTTCGAGGTGCGCGACGTCGAGGCGATCCGCGAGCACTACGCCCTCACCCTGCGCCACTGGGTGACCCGTCTGGAGGCCGACTGGCAGCGTGCGGTGCGGCTGGCCGGCCCCGGCCGCGCCCGGGTCTGGCGTCTGTACATGGCGGCCTCCGCGCTGGCCTTCGAACGCAACCGCATCGGCGTCAACCAGGTCCTGGCCGTCCGCACCCCCGAGCCCGGGACGTCGGGACTGCCGCTGCGGGCCCGTACCTGGAACTGACGACGACGGAGGGTCCCTCTCCCCCCGTGGGAAAGGGACCCTCCGCCCGTGCGCCACCGCGTGGGGCTACTCCGCCTTGATGGCCTCCAGCATGTTCAGCCGCGCCGCACGCCGGGCCGGCCACAGCGCCGCCAGGACACCCACCGTCGCGGCCAGCAGCAGGAACACCCCCATCCGCGCCCACGGCAGGACCAGTTCGTACGTCGCCATCTTCGAGGCCAGCAGCTCCCCGGCCGCCCAGCCGAAGAACACGCCCAGACCGATGCCCAGCACCGCGCCGAACAGGGAGATCACCAGGGACTCCAGGCGGACCATCCGCTTGATGCCCTTGCGGTCCAGGCCGATCGCGCGGAGCATCCCGATCTCCTGCGAGCGCTCGAAGACCGACATGGCCAGCGTGTTGATGACGCCGAGCACCGCCACGATCACCGCCATCGCGAGCAGGCCGTAGACCATGTTCAGCATCAGCGTGAACATGCTCGCGATCTCGTTGGAGATGTCGTCCTTGGACTGCACCTTGATGGCCGGATTGGTGCCGAGGGCCTTCTCCAGCCGGTCCTGCACCGCGCCGGACGTGCCGTCGGAGGTCCTCACCATGACCTTCATGTTGTACGGGTCCGACGCGTGCGGGGCGAGGGTCTTCTCGTCGAGCAGGATGCCGCTCAGGAAGTCGTTGCTCTCGTAGGTCCCGGCGACCGTCAGCTTCTGCTTCTCGCCGTCCTCGTAGGAGAGGGTGAAGGCGGAACCGGCCTTCCAGCCGTTGGACTCGGCGGTCTCGCTGTCCACGACGACCCGCGTGCCGCCGACCTCGAAGGACCCCTGGTCGAGCTCGGGGCCGACCAGGTCGCGGATCGCGGCGCCGTTGACGCCGGTCACGTACTCGCTGCGCCCTTCGACGCGGGTCTCGGCGTTGAGCATCGGGCTGGTGGCGGTGACGTCACCGGCCTGCTCGAGCTTCTTCTCGACGTCCGGCGACAGCGGGTTGCCGTTCGCCATGGAGACCACGTAGTCGGCCTTGATCGACGCCGACGCCATCTTCTCGATGGCCTGCTGGAGGCTGCCCGCCATCACGGTCATACCGGTGATCAGGGTCAGGCCGATCATCAGGGCGGAGGCGGTGGCGGCCGTGCGGCGCGGGTTGCGCACCGAGTTCTGCCGGGCCAGCTTGCCGGAGATGCCGAAGGCGCGCAGGACCGGCGCCGCGGCGGCGATCAGCGGGCGGGACAGCAGCGGGGTGAGGATGAACACGCCGATGATCAGCAGCACCGCGCCGAAGCCCATCGGCAGCTGGCCGTCGGAGCCGTCCATGGTCGTGGCCACCAGGACCACCGCGATGCCCGCGGCCGAGACCAGGGCGCCCAGGGTGTTGCGCAGCACCAGCGACTTGGTCGTGGCCTTGGCATGCACGCTGCTCATGGCCGCCACCGGCGGGATCTTCGCGGCCCGGCGGCCGGGCAGCCACGCAGCGAGCATGGTCACCAGGATGCCGACCGCCAGCGCGGCGACGATCGTGCCGGGCGTGATGACCAGCGGCCCGTCGGGCACGGTCGCGTCGAACGTGCCCATCAGGGAGCGCAGTCCGGCCCCGATGCCGATGCCGGCGACCAGCCCGGTCACGGCGGCGACCGCGCCGACCACGAACGCCTCGATGAGCACCGAGCGCGTCACCTGCCGGCGGGAGGCGCCGACCGCCCGCATCAGCGCCAGCTCCTTGGTGCGCTGGGCGACCAGCATGGTGAAGGTGTTGGCGATGATGAACGTGCCGACGAACAGGGCGATACCGGCGAAGACCAGCAGGGCCGTCTGCATGCCGCTCATCGACCGGGCGATCATCTCCGCCTGGTCGTCTGCGAGTTGCCTGCCGGTGGTGGTCGAGACGGTGCCCTCGGGCAGTGCCTTGTCCAGCTCCGCCTTGAGCGCGGTCTGGGAGACGCCCGGCTTGGCCTTGACGTCGATCTGGTCGTACACGCCCGGCTTGCCCAGCAGCTTCTGGGCGGTCGCCGTGTCGAAGAGGGTGAGGCTGCCGCCGGCCGCGACGTTGCCGTCGTCGGTGGTGAAGATGCCGGTGATCCTCGGGGTCAGGACCGGGCCGTCGACGGACATCCGTACCGTGTCGCCGACCTTGTAGCCGGCGCGCTTCGCCGTCGCGGAGTCGATGAGGATCTCACCGGGGCCCTTGGGGGCGTGTCCGCCGACCAGCGGGTAGCGGGGGTCCTTGGCACCCCAGTAGTTGCCGCCCTGCGACTGGAAGCCCTGGCCGATGAGCTTGCCGTCCTTGTCGGCGATGGCCGTGAAACTCTGCACGACGCCGATGGCGGACGCGGCCCCGGGCACCCGCTCGCTCTTGTCGAGGGTGGCCTGGGTCAGCTCGTGGAGCTTTCCGACCTTGTCGCCCTCGGCTTCGTCGTAGTCCGCGGTCACGGAGACGTCGACCTGGTCGAAGCCCTTGGCGGAGCTCTTCTGGTAGGCGTCGGAGATGGTGTTGGTGAAGACCAGGGTCCCCGACACGAAGGCCACGCCGAGCATCACGGCGAGCACGGTCATCAGGAGCCGGGCCTTGTGCGCGAACACGTTGCGCAAGGCGGTACGGAACATGGGTTTTTTCTTCTCAGTCCTGTCGGTCCTGACGGGGATCAGCTGGTGCGGCCCTTGGCGTCGAACGCCTTCATGCGGTCCAGCACGGAGTCGGCCGTCGGCCGGTACATCTCGTCGACGATCCGGCCGTCCGCCAGGAAGATCACCCGGTCCGCGTAGGCCGCGGCCACCGGGTCGTGCGTCACCATCACCACGGTCTGGCCCAGCTCCCGCACGGAGTTGCGCAGGAAGCCCAGCACCTCCGCGCCGGAGCGCGAGTCGAGGTTGCCGGTGGGCTCGTCCCCGAAGATGATCTCGGGCCGGGAGGCCAGTGCCCGGGCCACGGCGACGCGCTGCTGCTGACCGCCGGAGAGCTGGGACGGCCGGTGGGCGAGCCGGTCCGCCAGGCCGACCATCCGGATGACGGAGTCCAGCCACTCCTTGTCCGGCTTGCGGCCCGCGATGTCCATCGGAAGGGTGATGTTCTCCAGGGCCGTCAGGGTCGGCAGCAGGTTGAACGCCTGGAAGATGAAGCCGATCTTGTCCCGCCGCAGCTTGGTCAGCTGCTTGTCCTTCAGCGAGCCGAGCTCGGTCTCGCCGATGCGCACGGACCCGGACGAGAAGGAGTCGAGACCGGCCACGCAGTGCATGAGAGTGGATTTGCCGGAACCGGAGGGGCCCATGATCGCGGTGAACTCGGCCTGCCGGAAGTCGACGGAGACCCGGTCCAGGGCGACCACCCGGGTCTCACCCTGTCCGTAGATCTTCGACAGCTCCGTGGCGCGTGCGGCCACGGTCGTCGCCCGGTCGGCAAGGGGTGCGGTGGTCACGGGATGGCTCTCCTGTCGGACGGCTGTGCACGGGGAAGGTCGTGTTCCATCGTCCGGGTCCCGCGCCGCCGTGTAGTCACCCGTTGTTCCGGTTCCGAAGGCCGACTGCGGTCTGACCGCGCGGGGCAGTGTCATACCTGGGGATGACGAACACCCCTGAGGGGCCCCTGCGTCCGGAACGAATGCTTCCAGGTGTCGAGAACAGGTGGAGTGCCCTCGTTCAGGCGGTGAAATTCCGTCATTCCGCATACGCGGCCGATCGCCGCACGCAAGGCTGTTGGCAAGTGCGGATGGCGTGTTCCGGGTGCTGATGCACCCTCAGACGTCAATAAAATAAGACAACATCGGTCCACGCTTCCGCTGTTCGGGGGACCTGTCCGGATAGTCTCGGAACCTCGATGCGGAGCCCACGGCCTGCCCGGATGGTGGAATGCAGACACGGCGAGCTTAAACCTCGCTGCCCCTTCGCGGGCGTGCCGGTTCGAGTCCGGCTCCGGGCACTTTCGCACGTATCACGCCGGGCCGGGGCGAGAAGGCCGGGTTCCCACTCCCTTATCCATGTGGCGTGGAATACGCAATTCAGCGCCGACCGGTATGCCGTCATAAGAGTCGGCCCAGCTTGAGCGTCACGCACCACAGGATCGAGGAGGCCATGGCGCGCACGGCTGCTGCTCGGGCCCATCGCGCGACCCGGCGGAGGCCCGGCCCCCCGAAGGGCTGCACGATGACCAATTCGGCTTTTTCGAGGCCTATGTGAGTGGCCGTCACCTTCTCTCGGTAGTCTCGGCCGCGGACGTCTCCCCATCGCGGTGTCACCCGGGGCCTGTGCCGCAGGTCTCCGTGTGGGTCCGGCCCGGGTCGCGCAACCGGCAGACGCAACCGCCTTAAACGCGGTCAAGTGTGGGTTCGACTCCCACCCCGGGCACCAGCCGCCGGCGATTCGAGCGGTTCGCGGCGTGCCCGTTGACAGCGGCCGCACGCCGTCGGAGACTCGCAGTCACATGGTGAAGGAAATTTCACCTGACGAACAGGCGTGAGAAGGGGTCCCGATGCGCACCACCGTCGGCATCATCGGAGCAGGCCCCGCCGGCCTCCTCCTCGCCCGGCTGCTGCACCGCGCCGGCATCGAAGCGGTCGTCCTGGAGAGCCGCGACCGCTCCTACGTCGAGCGGCGGCAGCGTGCCGGCATCCTCGAGCAGGGCACCGCGGACGTGCTGCGCGCGGTCGGCGCCGGGGAGCGCATGGACCGCGAGGGACTGCGCCACGACGGCATCGAGCTCCGCTTCGACCGCAGGCGCCACCGCGTCGACTTCCCCTCCCTCACCGGCGGCCGGTCCGTGACGGTCTACGCCCAGACCGAGGTGTGCAAGGACCTCATCGCCCTCCAGCTCCGGGAGGGCGGGCCCCTGCTCTTCGAGGCGGAGGCCCTGGCCGTGGAGGACGCCACGACCGACGCCCCGCGCGTCCGCTTCCGGCACGAGGGCCGCGAGGACGTCCTGGAGTGCGCCTACGTCGTCGGCTGCGACGGCTTCTGGGGCGTGGCCCGCACGGCGATCCCCGCCGGACTCGCCCGGGTCTTCGAGCGGACGTACCCCTTCGGGTGGCTCGGCATCCTCGCCGACGTGCCGCCCTCGCACCACGAGCTCGTCTACGCCCGCCACGACCGCGGTTTCGCGCTCCTGTCCATGCGCCCGCCCGTCACCCGCCCCCACCCTTCCAAGGAAGCCGCTTCGCTCCCCATCGAATCCTTCGTCTCCCGCCTCTACCTCCAGGTGCCCCACGGCACCGACGCCGGGGCGTGGAGCGACGAGGAGATCTGGGACGAGCTGGAGCGCCGGTTCGAGACCGCCGACGACTGGCACCTGGAGCGCGGCCCGATCACCCAGAAGTCGGTCACGCCGATGCGCTCCTACGTCCATGAGCCCATGCGGCACGGCCGCCTCTTCCTCGCCGGCGACGCGGCGCACATCGTCCCGCCGACCGGGGCCAAGGGCCTGAACCTCGCCGTCGGCGACGTCGTGACCTTCGCGCGCGCCCTGATCCACCAGCAGGAGACCGGGTCCCCGGAGCTGCTCGACGCCTACTCCGCCACCTGCCTGCGCCGGGTCTGGCAGGCCGAGCGCTTCTCCTACGACATGACCACCCTCCTGCACCGCGCCCCCGGCGCGACGCCCTTCGAGGACCGGCTCCAGCTCGCCCGGCTGGAGCGGATCGCGACCTCCCGGGCGGCCGAGACGGACCTGGCCGAGGCGTACACGGGCTTCCCCTTCGGATGAGCCGGGAGTGACCCCCTGCGGTGAGGGGAATCACCAAGCCACGTAGCGTGTTGCGCAGCACGACGAGGGAAAGATCCTCCCCAAGCAGTAGGGTCATTCCTTTGCCTACCTATTACTCTTGAGCCAAGGCCGCGCCTGGTGGCCATGGAGGAGTGAAATGAGGAGCAGAAACCCGGTCTTCTCGCGACGGGGGTTCAGCCGCGACAACGGCTACGCGGGCTTCAACACCGCGCCGCAGGCCGGGGGTCCCGCTGTCGCCACCCAGGGCAACCCGTACGCCCAGCCGACGGGTAACCCCTACGCGCAGAACCCGTACGCGCAGAACCCCTACGCCCAGCAGGACCTGCAGTACGGCGCGCCGCCGCAGGCCCCGGCCACCACCGGCCGGATGACCATCGACGACGTCGTCCTGCGCACGGCGAGCACCCTCGGCGTGCTCATCCTCACCGCGGCGCTCTCCTGGGCCCTGCTGCCGGTCGACGACGCCAACATCAGCCGGAGCTACGGCATCGGTATCGGCGCCGCGCTGATCGGCATGGTCCTGGCGTTCGTGCAGTCCTTCAAGCGCAAGGCCTCGCCCGCGCTGATCCTGACGTACGCCGCGTTCGAGGGTGTCTTCCTCGGCGTCGTGTCCAACATCGTCGACAACCGCATCGCCGACGGCGCGGCCATGCAGGCCGTGATCGGCACCATGGCGGTCTTCACCGGTGTGCTGATCGCCTACAAGGCCGGCTGGATCCGCGTCAACCGCCGCTTCTACGGCTTCGTGATGGCGGCCGCGCTCGGCTTCATCCTGCTGATGGCCGTGAACCTGCTGTTCGCGGTGTTCGGCGGCGGTGACGGCCTCGGCTTCCGCAGTGGTGCCCTCGGTGTCGTCTTCGGCGTCATCGGCATCATCCTCGGCGCCTGCTTCCTCGCCCTGGACTTCAAGCAGGTCGAGGACGGCGTCGCCTACGGCGCCCCGCGCGAGGAGGCCTGGCTGGCGGCCTTCGGCCTCACGCTGACGCTGGTCTGGATCTACATGGAGTTCCTGCGGCTCCTGTCGATCCTCAACAGCAGCGACTGATCTTCGACGGTCACAGCGCGAAGGGCCCCGGCTTCGGCCGGGGCCCTTCGTCGTCTGCGGGACGCCGCGCGCTAGAGGAGTTTGCGCGCGGCCCTCCTCAGGTCGTACTCGTGGACGATCGCCTTGGCGTGGCCGTACGCGAGGTTGTGTTCGTGCCGGAGCCAGCTGACCTTTTCCTCGAAGCGGAAGAGCGCCGGGCCGTCTTCGACGGTGCGCAACCAGTCGGAGATCTCACGACCGGTGCAGTGCGGGATGCGGGCGAGCATGTTGCGGTGGGTCTCTTCGGAGAAGACTTGGGACATCGGCGCCTCCGGACGCTGGGATGTAAGCCGGTCCTTCAGGTCACCGTGCCTGAGTGTTCGCCCGTTGGCAACAGTCCCGCTGCGGCGCGTACGCTCGCGGCGTGGTTGATACGACGCCTCTGACCCGTGCGGTGGAGCACTTCGCCGATCGTTTGAGGGCCGCGCCCCAGAGCCGGTTGCAGCGGGGCGCTGCCGCCGAGGCTCTGGAGCTGGCCAGGGAGCTGGCCCGCAGGGCACAAGTCCTCGAGGGCGAGGAGCCCCGGGAGATGCCGGATGCGGGCATGTTCGCAGCGGCAGATCAGATCACCGTGGCCGGGCATGATCTGGCCGTGGTGGTCCCCGGTGACGCCGACGTCGATGAAGCCGTGCGGTTGGTGGAGGAGGCGCAGAAGCGGGCGGGCGTCTGAGCTGCGTTCGCGGGTGCGGGTCGTGGCCGGTTGCTCGCGCAGTTCCCCGCGCCCTTGGCGGGGCGCTTCCTACAGGGACGCGATGACCCGGTCCGCCAGGATGTAGACGTTCTCCTCGCCGCACTCGAACGTCAGGGTGTAGGCGCCCGAGATGCCGGAGCCGCCCAGGAGGACCGGGGTGGCGCCCGCGCGCAGGGCCGCGGCGAGGTGCTCCGCCGTCTCCCGGTGGCCCGGCGTCATGCACAGGGTCGTGCCGTCGGCGAAGACGTAGACGTCCAGGGTGCCCAGCGGGCCGGGACGGACGTCCGTCAGCTCGACGCGGGAGGCGGCCAGCTCCTCCAGGGTGGCGACGGTGCGCTCGTGATCGTTCACGACCGGCGACTGCGTCGGCACGAAGTCCGGGTGGGAGGGGTGGCGGCGGCGGGCCGCGGCCAGCTCCGGGGACTCGCCGAGCGGTTCCTCGGTGTCCGCGCCGGACTCGGAGACCGGCTCGAGACCCGCGAAGTCGGCCTGGCGGGGCAGGAACAGATCGGTCTCGGGCAGGCCCAGCAAAGAGGGTGCGTCGGAGGCGTCACGGGCTTCCTGGGCGGCCCAGAAGGCCCGCGCCTCGGCCAGCTCCCGCTCCCGCTCCTCGGCGAGCGCCGCGGCGACGGCCGCACGTATCTCGTCGGTGTCGGCAGTGGTGCGGGCCGCGGGCAGCAGCGCGCGGGTGGTGGCGGCGCGGTTCTCGGCCAGCGCGGTGTGCAGGGCCGCGACCTGGCGGCGCAGCTGCAGGACGGTGCGCAGGACGGCGACGCCCACGGCGCCCGTGGCGGCCGTGGTGACCAGCAACGCGATCGGCATGGCGCTCACTGACGTACTCCCGGTTCAAAGTCGACCCCCGACTTCCTACATCAGCTTGAAGGGCGGACTAACCACCTGTCAGTGCGTAACGTCACGAAGCGGACAGAGCTTCGGTCTCGGGGGAGGGGGTGGGGCTGCTGTGACCTGCGGTTCTCCCCTGGCGGAGGGAGATAGGTCACATCCTGGGGGAGATTGGATCACAAAACAGCCCAGAACCCTGGTGTTTCCAGGGTTCTGGGCTCAAGGCTCACAGCGGGTGCTATAGCCGCTACGGTGTGCCGCTCAGCTGAGGCGTTCGATGACCATGGCCATGCCCTGGCCGCCGCCGACGCACATCGTCTCCAGACCGAACTGCTTGTCGTGGAACTGGAGGGAGTTGATGAGCGTGGTGGTGATGCGGGCGCCGGTCATGCCGAAGGGGTGGCCGACGGCGATGGCGCCGCCGTTGACGTTCAGCTTCTCCAGCGGGATGTCCAGGTCGCGGTAGGAGGGGATCACCTGGGCGGCGAACGCCTCGTTGATCTCGACCAGGTCGATGTCGCCGATGGTGAGCCCGGCGCGGCGCAGCGCCTGCTTGGTGGCCTCCACCGGGCCGAGGCCCATGATCTCGGGCGAGAGGCCGGAGACGCCGGTCGACACGATCCGGGCCAGCGGCGTGAGGCCGAGCTCGCGGGCCTTGGTGTCGGACATGATCACCAGGGCGGCGGCGCCGTCGTTGAGCGGGCAGCAGTTGGCGGCGGTGACCATGCCGTCGGGGCGGAAGACCGGCTTGAGGCCCTGCACGCCCTCCAGGGTGACACCGGCGCGGGGGCCGTCGTCCGTGGAGACGACCGTGCCGTCGGGCAGGGTCACCGGGGTGATCTCGCGCTCCCAGAAGCCGTTCTTGATGGCTTCCTCGGCGAGGTTCTGCGAGCGGACGCCGAACTCGTCCATGTCCTGGCGGGTGACGCCCTTGAGGCGGGCCAGGTTCTCGGCGGTCTGGCCCATCGCGATGTACGGGTCGGGCAGCAGGCCGTCCTCGCGCGGGTCGTGCCAGGAGGAGCCCTCGGACGCGGCGACCGCGGCGGTACGGGCCTCGGCGTCGGCGAACAGCGGGTTGTGCGTGTCCGGGAGGCTGTCGGAGTTGCCCTTGGCGTAACGGGAGACCGTCTCGACGCCGGCCGAGATGAAGACGTCGCCCTCACCGGCCTTGATGGCGTGCAGGGCCATGCGGGAGGTCTGCAGCGAGGAGGAGCAGTAGCGGGTGATGGTGCAGCCCGGCAGGTGGTCCATGCCCATCTGCACGGCGACGACGCGGCCGAGGTTGTGGCCCTGCTCGCCGCCGGGCAGGCCGCAGCCGAGCATCAGGTCGTCGATGTCGCGGGGGTCCAGCTCGGGGACCTTGGCCAGCGCGGCCTGGATGATCGTGGCGGTCAGGTCGTCCGGCCGCACGTCCTTCAGGGAGCCCTTGAAGGCGCGGCCGATGGGGGAGCGGGCGGCTGAGACGATCACGGCTTCGGGCATCACGGCTCCATTGACGTACCGGGTGGTCTGGCAGGGCTGTCTGGGAAGTTACCCGTACGTATCGGCCGGGGTCACGGGTGTCGCGGTGTGACCCTGACCGCAGTTTCCAAGCGCTTGCTTTGCGGCCTGCCCCGCGGCCCTCCTCAGCTCGACGGAGTCGCGGGAGCCGGTTCCTGCTCGGGTACCCGCCGGCGCCGCCGGCGCTTCAGCAGGGCCCAGGGGCCGCGCGGACCGCTCGGCATCGCCGCCGCGACCTCCGTGCCCGCCTCCGAGGCGGCCTCCGCCGCCGCCCGCGCCACCGGCAGGAAGCCCTCGCGGCGGGAGGCGTCCGGGCGCTCCTCCTCGGCGGGCCACAGGCCGAGGGCGGCGCACACGCTCGGCAGCACCGCCATCGCCGCCGTGGCATAGCCCTCGGCCGAGGGGTGGTAGCTGTCCGGGCCGAACAGCTCGCGCGGGTTCGCGGCGAACTCCGGGCCCAGCAGGTCGCCCAGCGACACGGTGCGGCCGCCCTGTTCCACGACTCCGATCGTCTGGGCGGCCGCCAGCTGGCGTGAGGCCCGTCTGGCCAGCCAGCGCAGGGGCTGGCGGACCGGCTCGATCGTGCCGAGGTCGGGGCAGGTGCCGACCACGACCTCCGCACCGGCCGTGCGCAGCCGGCGCACCGCCGAGGACAGATGCCGGACCGAGCGGGTCGGGGGCATGCGGTGGGTGACGTCGTTGGCGCCCACCATGATCACGCAGATGTCGGGCACCGCGCCGGGATCGGCCAGCACCAGGGCCACCTGGCGGTCCAGGTCGTCCGAGCAGGCCCCGGGGGTCGCCACCGTGCGCAGCTCCACCGGCCGCTCCGCCAGCGCGGAAAGGCCCGACGCCAGCAACGCCCCCGGCGTCTGGCCGCCCCGGTGCACGCCCTGGCCCGCGGCCGTGGAGTCACCCAGCATCGTCAGCCGCAGCGGTACCTGGCCCGGAACGGCGTACGTACGGCCGTACAGCCCGTCCGCGTGCGGCACGTGCGGTGACGTGCCGTTGCCCACGCGGCGCCGCGCCAGCTGCACCTCGGCCAGCACCAGTCCCACGGTGGCCGCTCCGGCCAGACCGATCCCGCCGCCGCCGTACGCGGCGCCGGCCGCGATCCGGCGGGCCACCCTCGCCCTCGACATGCTCGTCATGCGTCGCCGCCACCTCCTCGAACCCGTACACCCAGTGCTTGCCCCGTACAGCCCGTCGCCCAATCTCAACGGGGAGTGATCGACCGTCACGGACCACCGGCAGGCCCTAGGCTGGCGGCACCACTAGGACCACTTCTTTTGCGGCATCCGGAGACAACGGTGCAATTCCACGACTCGATGATCAGCCTCGTCGGCAACACCCCGCTGGTGAAGCTCAACAGCGTGACCAAGGGCATCAGGGCGACCGTCCTGGCCAAGGTGGAGTACTTCAACCCCGGCGGTTCGGTGAAGGACCGGATCGCCCTGCGCATGATCGAGGCGGCGGAGGAGAGCGGCGCGCTCAAGCCCGGCGGCACGATCGTCGAGCCCACCAGCGGCAACACCGGCGTCGGACTCGCCATCGTCGCCCAGCAGAAGGGGTACAAGTGCATCTTCGTGTGCCCCGACAAGGTGAGCACCGACAAGATCAACGTGCTGCGCGCGTACGGCGCCGAGGTCGTCGTGTGCCCGACCGCCGTCGACCCCGAGCACCCGGACTCGTACTACAACGTCTCCGACCGGCTGGTCCGTGAGACGCCCGGGGCCTGGAAGCCGGACCAGTACTCCAACCCCAACAACCCGCTCTCCCACTACCACTCGACCGGCCCCGAGCTGTGGGAGCAGACGGAGGGGAAGATCACCCACTTCGTGGCGGGCGTGGGCACCGGCGGCACGATCTCCGGGACCGGCCGCTACCTCAAGGAGGTCAGCGACGGCGCCGTGAAGGTCGTCGGCGCCGACCCGGAGGGCTCCGTCTACTCGGGCGGCTCCGGCCGGCCCTACCTCGTCGAGGGCGTCGGTGAGGACTTCTGGCCGACCGCCTACGACCGGACCGTCGCGGACGAGATCGTCGCCGTGTCCGACAAGGACTCCTTCCAGATGACCCGCCGCCTCGCCAAGGAGGAGGGCCTGCTCGTCGGCGGCTCCTGCGGCATGGCCGTCGTGGCCGCGCTGGAGGTCGCCGAGCGGCTCGGCGAGGACGACGTCGTGGTGGTGCTGCTGCCGGACAGCGGCCGCGGCTACCTCAGCAAGATCTTCAACGACGAGTGGATGGCCGACTACGGCTTCCTGGAGGACACCGGCCCCAGCGCCCGTGTCGGCGACGTCCTGAACGACAAGGAGGGCGACCACATGCCCTCCCTCGTCCACATGCACCCCGAGGAGACCGTCGGCCAGGCCATCGAGGTGCTGCGCGAGTACGGCGTCTCGCAGATGCCGGTCGTCAAGCCGGGCGCCGGCCACCCCGACGTGATGGCCGCCGAGGTCGTCGGCTCGGTCGTCGAACGCGAGCTGCTGGACGCGCTGTTCAGCAAGAGCGCCTCGCTCGACGACCCGCTGGAGAAGCACATGTCCGGCCCGCTGCCGCAGGTCGGCTCCGGCGAGCCCGTCGCCGACCTGATGGCCGTGCTCGGCAAGGCCGACGCGGCGATCGTCCTCGTCGAGGGCAAGCCGACCGGTGTGGTCAGCCGGCAGGACCTGCTGTCCTTCCTCGCCCGCACGGGGAAGTGACGGCCAACCCGCGGTGAACTGCCCGTGAACCGGGTGAACTTGCGGCGTCCGTGATCTTCGCGGACTTCGCGGAACCGGTACGCGGGTGTCACGTCCGCGCAGCACCCGCTTAACACGGGTCCTGCACATTGGAGGTGTCGGCAGGGCGGGAGCGGCTCCCCGCCCCGGCCGGCGCCGAACGGCGTCACAGGACCTCCGGAGCGGCTCCCGGACCTCCACGGACGCCATGGACGCGCAAGCCCGGCCGGCCGGCCGGACCCGCGTCCTCCGCGGGGACCGCCGTCGTCCCGCCCCCCGTCACCGGGGGTGCGGCGGTCCCCGCGCATCTCCTCCACGACCGTTCAGCCGGTGCCGGGGTCTCCCGCACGCGGCGCTCAGTCCTCCCAGTCGCTGGTGCGAGCGGACCTGCGGCGGCCGAACAGGTTCGGGTCGGTGCGGATCGCCTGGACGACGTTGACGCCGACGATGCCCGCCCAGGCGACGAGCAGTCCGGGCAGCCGGGCCACGCTCCCGCCGATGGCCGACAGCGGTATCGCGAGGACCAGGGAGACGATCCCGAAGCCGAACCGCTCGGCCCAGGAGTCGGTGACCCGCGGCGACCGGGAGTCCCGGGCGTTCTGCAGCTGCTGCTCGGCGAGCTGCCGGCGCACCCGGCGCTCCACCGTGCCGTCGATCCGCTGGTCGACCTTCTCCAGGAACGAGTCGACCAGTGCCGACTCGTACTCCTCGCCCAGATCCCTGCGGGCGTGCAGGGTGGCGTCGAGTTCCTTCTTCAGGTCGGTGTCCCGCGCGTCCATTCCCGTCATGCCGTCCACGGTAGGAAGGGGCGATGCCGCCCGCACTGGGGTTAGCCCCCCTGTGCGCCGGGGGGTTCCCGGCCGGCGCCCCGGCTGAGGGCCGTCGCCGAAGATGACAGTTGGAGCAGGTTCGCGCCGCGGTGACTTCTCCTGTTCCCCGTAGGTAGTGGTTCAACGATCAATAACTACTGCTGTCCCGTGTCTGTCCGGAGTTTCGGGCGGTAATTTGGTGGAGAAAAGCCCAAAAGGAGGGCGATTCGATGGCGTGGTTCGCGTGGCTGCTCGCCGCCGCAGCGCTGGGTGTCGCGGAGTTCTTCACTCTGACCCTGGTCTTCGGGCTCCTGGCGGGTGCCGCGGTGGTCGCCGCCGTCGTCGCCGGTGTGGGCGTCGGCGTGCTCGGCCAGTTCGTGGCCCTCGGAGTCGCGGCGGTCGCGGGCCTTCTCGTCATCCGACCTGTCGCGCTGCGGCAGATGACACAGCCACCCCTCACACGCGACGGCAGCGACGCGCTGATCGGCAAGCGGGCCGAGGTCATGCAGGAGGTCACCGCGACCCGTGGCCTGATCAAGCTGTCCGGCGAGGAGTGGTCCGCCCGCGCCTTCGACGAAAGCCACGTGATCCCGGTGGGAGCGCTGGTGGACGTCATGGAGATCGAAGGCGCCACGGCCATCGTCTACCCCCGAGAGCTACTTCCGTGAACGGCTAACGCACAGCTACGGAGGCACTGTGGATCCAGTTGTTGTCCTCGCCCTCGTGGCGGCCGTCGTCGTCGTCTTCCTCGTGGCCTCCAGCGTGCGGATCGTCCCGCAGGCGCGCCGCTACAACGTCGAGCGGTTCGGCCGGTATCGCCGCACGCTGCAACCCGGCCTGAACCTGGTCGTGCCCGTGGCGGACCGCATCAACACCAAACTCGACGTGCGCGAGCAGGTCTACTCGTCCGACCCCAGACCGGTGATCACCGAGGACAACCTCGTGGTCAACATCGACACCGTCCTCTACTACCAGATCACCGACCCGCGGGCGGCGGCCTACGAGGTCGCCGACTACCTGCAAGCGATCGACCAGCTCACCGTGACCACGCTCCGGAACGTCATCGGCAGCATGGACCTGGAGGAGACGCTCACCTCGCGCGAGGAGATCAACTCCCGGCTGCGCGCCGTCCTCGACGACGCCACCGGCAAGTGGGGCATCCGGGTCAACCGGGTCGAGATCAAGGCCATCGATCCACCGCACACCATCAAGGAGGCGATGGAGAAGCAGATGCGGGCCGAGCGTGACAAGCGGGCGGCCATCCTGCACGCCGAGGGCGAGCGGCAAGCCAAGATCCTCACCGCGGAAGGCACCAAGCAGAAGGACATCCTGGAGGCGCAGGGCACGCAGCAAGCCATGATCCTGCGGGCGGACGGTGAGGCGAAGGCGGTGGAGCTCGTCTTCCAGGCCGTCCATCGCAACAATGCCGACGCGAAGATCCTGGCCTACAAGTACCTGGAGACGCTCCCGCACCTGGCCAGCAGCGACAACAACACGTTCTGGGTGATCCCGGGGGAGCTGACCGAGGCGATCCGGACCGTCACCACAGCATTCGGCGGCCAGTCGGCGGCGCAACCGCAGGAAGCAGCCGGCGCCGGCGCCGACCACACGTCGGCCGAAGGCGGGACCCCAGAACTCGACGCGGGCTGGACGGCTTCGCTCGACGCCGCCGCGGCGGCCGACGAGGCCGGAAAGCAGGCCGCCGCCGCTGTGAGCGACGCCAAAGCCGAGGCGGAGGCCGCGAAGTCACCCCAGACACCGCGCCGGGGGCAGACGTCCGGCGACGTCTGAGCCCACCCCCCGGGTGACGGCACGGCGCCCGTCAGGTCATGTCCCGTCGGATTCCGTGCGCTGGTAGATGTCGGGGATGCCGTCGGCGTCCTCGTCGAGGTTCTCCTCCGCGTACAGGCGCCGGTATACGGCGTTCCTGCGTCGCAGGAGCACGGCGGCCAGCAGGGCGGGGATGAGCGAGGCGATCAGGACGGCGGCCTTGACGTGCTCGCCGACGGCCGTGCCGGGGAAGGCCAGCTCGCCGATGAGCAGGGCGACGGTGAAGCCGATTCCGGCCAGGGCCGCCAGGGCGAGGACGTCGGCCCAGGCCAGGTCCGGGTTGAGCCGGGCGCGGGTGAAGCGGGCGGCGAGGCAGGTGCCGGCGAAGATGCCGATGATCTTGCCCGCGACCAGACCGAGGATCACGTGTCCATGCTGCCGCCGCCGGCCGCGATCGTGGCGGCGTAGAAGGCAGCGGGTACGGCCATGCCGCACACGGCGGCGATGACCGGCAGCGCGGCCGTCGCCGGGGTGCGCAGCGAGCCGACGACCAGCTCACGTTTCAGCTCGATCCCGGCGACCAGGAGCTCGGCGACGTAGTCGGGCGAGGCAGCGGGAGAAGGGGGTACACACGTGGCCTGGGAATGATCGCGTCTGGCAGGAGGTCGCAGTGACGCTTTCGGACGTGGTCTACGTCTGTCTGGGCGTGGGGGCGCTGGGTGCGGCCGTGCTGCCCCGGGTGGTCTCCAAGCGGCCGTTGTCCCTGCCGATGGTCTTCCTCGCCGCGGGGGTCCTGATCGAGTTGCTGCCGGTGGGGGTACCGAGTGTGGATCCCGTTCGTCATCGGCTGTGGGTCGAGCACACCACCGAGGTGTGTGTGATCGTGTCGCTGATGGGCGCCGGGCTCGCCATCGACCGGCCCTTCGCATGGCGCCGGTGGTCGACGACGTGGCGGTTGCTGGGCATCACGATGCCGCTGACCGTGGCGGTCGTCGCCCTGCTGGCCTGGGGGCTGCTGGACTGGCCGCCCGCCGCCGCCCTGCTGCTGGGCGCCGTGCTCGCGCCCACGGACCCCGTGCTGGCCGGTGAGGTGCGCGTGGGCGAGCCGCTCGGTACCGAGCGGGACGAGGACGAGGTGCGGTTCGCCCTGACCAGCGAGGCGGGGCTGAACGACGGGCTCGCCTTTCCGTTCGTCTACGCGGCCATCGCCCTGGCCGCGGCGGCCGGGACGGGGTGGTCGGCGGACTGGATCGGTTCATGGGCGCTGACCGACCTGCTGGGCAAGTGCGCTGTCGGGCTGGCCGTCGGGGGCGGTGTCGGCCGGCTGCTGGGGTGGATGTTCTTCCGGGTGCGTACGTCGGCGCTGCGGCTTTCCGAGCACATGGAGGGTTTCGTGGCGCTGGGAGCCACCTTCGTGTCGTACGGCATCGCCGAGGTGCTCCACGGCTACGGCTTCCTGTCCGTGTTCGTGACGGCCTGCGTCATCCGGGCCGCCGAGCGCAGCCACGGCTATCACCAGGTGCTGCACGAGTTCACCGAGCAGATCGAACGGCTGCTCACGGCCGTGCTGCTGTTCCTGCTCGGCGGATACCTGGTGGACGGCGCCCTGTCCGCCCTGACGTGGGCGGGCGCGGTCGTCGGTGCCCTGGTGCTGCTGGTCGTACGGCCGCTCACGGGGTGGCTGGCGCAGGCACGCACCGCCGTGGCGAAGAAGGAGCGTGCCGTGGTCGCCCTGTTCGGGATCCGGGGCATCGGTTCGCTGTTCTACCTGTCCTACGCGCTGGGGCAGGACTCCTTCGGCGGCCTGGAGCGGGAGCTGTGGGCCGTCGTGGCCCTCACCGTGGTGATCTCGGTGGTGCTGCACGGCGTCATGGCGACCCCGGCCATCGGCTACCTGGACCGGCGACGCGCCAGGGCGGAGCTCGGCGGCCGGACGTAGGCGGTTGTCCGTGGGCCGTCGGTCTGCGTCGCCGTCGCTGATCTCGCCGGCCTCGCGGGCGCGGACGAATTCCAGGAAGGAGGGTTGAAGACCGACAGCAGGAAGAGCGCGGAGTCGGCGAGGCTGATCAGCGAGTCGTCGGGGCGGAGCCGGGACCGGCCTCGTTGGAGAACGCGGCGCGCTGGAAACCGATGATCAGGGCGCCGAGCACACCACCGGCGACGCCGTCGGCCTCGAAGGCGCCCTGCCACGAGCACGCCACCTCGGGCAAGGTGAAGCTCGTACGGCTCGCCGACGGCTCCCATGTCGTTCGGCTCGAGGACCTCGACACCAGCAACGGCCCATATCTGCGCGTGTGGCTGACCGACGCGCCGGTGAAGGAGGGACGGGCCGGCTGGCACGTCGGCGGGCCGGTCCAGCAGTCGTGCTCCGATCACCGCGGTCTGCAGCATGGAGCGGTGCGCCGCACAAGCTTGGTCGCTAGCGCTGCCCCACCGCGCTGGTGACCGCGGATCGCCCCGTAATCCGGGTCACTGCTGTGGGGCGTGGCCCATCTCCGCGGTGAAGACCGTGGGGTCGCTGTCGAAGCCGCGGACCATCTCGTGGAACTCCCAGGCTCCGGAAGTATCCCGGGTGAACTCCGCGACCGTCGCCGCGGTGGATCCCGAGAGCTGGGTGAAGTCGTCCTTGAGGAGCTCCCTGTACCCCTCGACGACCAGTACGCCGGCGTTCGAAAGGTCACCGAAGGTCTTGGGGCCGGTGTTCTGGTGGATCGCCACGCCCACGACCACCCGTGCGAAGGAGGAAGCGAGGCGATCGAGCTCCAGGGTCATGACCTCGACGTAGCCGAAACCCTGACCGGTCTGGCTGTGCCGGCCCATGTTGATGGTGCCGTCCGGTGAGCGGCTGTCGAAGTGGACGACGTACACGGGCCGGCCGTAGGGGGCATCCGCCGAGTAGGTCGTGGCGATGATGTCGAGATGGTGAGATGGCTGGTTCCAGGGACTCGGGTCCCACTTGAGCCGTACCTCGACCTTGCTCACACTCTGAGTGCCGCTGTTCACCGGATTGCTGCCTCTCCCGAGTCACGTCACCACGGGATGGCCCCGCATACTCAAGTATGGCTGTCGGCCGCTGTGTTGAACCCGGCCTCCAGAGCGAGGACGCGGCGTTCCACAGGGACGGCGCCCAGGATCCGGCGGCCCACCACAGCTCCGGCGAAGTGGCCCGCACCTGACCTCGTACGCGGTGCGCGTCAGAGCTCCTGGGCGGGCCAGTCCAGCAACCGTGCTCCGATCACCGCGGTCTGCTGCGGTCTCCGAAGCGTGTGATGAGGGCGCGTTCCACCTGGCGGGGTACGGGATCGCCCTCCTCGTAGGCGGTGGGGCCCTCGGCGGCCCCGAGGACGACCACATCACCCGGGCCGTCTCCGCCCTCGGTCTCCTGGCCGACGGATCGCAGCCGTCGAGTCGGCGGTCAACCGGGCGAGCGACCCGCGACACCTGGCGATGAACCCCAAGGCCCGGCACGCCGCACGGCCGGCACCGGGCGGTGGCGGGGGCTGAGATGCCGTGGCCCTCCGCTCCCGGCCGAACTGGAAACCGGCATCCGCGGAGGTGCTCCCCCCCGTCACGGTCACCAGACCGACGGCGCACCCGCCAATGGTCAACAGCCCGACGGGAGGGCGTCGCGGGGAGCGCACCAAACGCGGGCCCAGCCAGCCGACCCACGTCCCCGCGAAGACCGCGATCGTCGAGGTGACGTCGCCGTTCTCGCCGGCGACGGGCAGAGCGGGGTCAGCCAGTCGCCGGTGACAACAGACATGGACCGGTGGCAAGCGCCCCGGCCCGTCCTCCCGTCGGCTTGCCGCCCTGCATATGCTCATGCAGAATCCTCAGCTACTGAATAGGCGAGGGGGAGCACGTCATGAGCGTGACCGACAGCCCTGCCGCGCGGTTGCAGGCGCTCTTCGAGGGTCACCGGCTGACGCCGACCCAGCGGCGCATCGCGCACAGCATGGTGCGGCGCGCCGCCGACGTGCCGTTCCTTTCGAGTGTGGAGCTCGCCGAGCTGGCCGGGGTCAGCCAGCCGTCCGTGACCCGCTTCGCCGTCGCCCTCGGCTTCGACGGTTACCCCGCCCTGCGGCGGCACCTGCGGGAGGTCGCCCCGGCCGAACCCGCCCCGGGGACCGTCGCCCGCAACGAGTACCAGCAGGCCGTCGAGGCGGAGATCGAGAACCTCCGGCACCTGGCGCAGGCACTGGCCGACACCGGCCCCGTGCGGCGCGCGGGACGTCTTCTCGCCGGTTCCCGCCCGCTCCTGGTCCTCGGACTGCGCGCCGCGGCGGCCCAAGCGCACGGCTTCGCCTACTTCGCCGCCAAGGTCCACCCCGATGTGCGGCTGCTCGGCGAGGGCGGCACGATGCTCCAGGACCGCGTCGACGCCGCCGTCCGGGCCGGTGCCACCGCGCTGCTCTGTTTCGCGCTGCCCCGGCACCCCCGCGAGGTCGTCGACGCCCTCGCCTACGCCAAGGAGGCCGGGCTGACCGTCGTCACGGTCGCCGACTCCGCCTTCGCACCCGTCGCCAAGGTGTCCGACCTGCTGCTGCCCGCCGCCGTCGGCACCGGCCTCGCCTTCGACACGGCCTGTGCGCCGATGCTGCTCGGGCGGGTGCTGCTGGAGGCCATGTGCGACGACCTCCCCCAGGCCCAGTCCCGGCTGGAGGAGTTCGACACGAAGGCGGCGGCGCGGGGCCTGTTCGTCGACTGACGGCACACGCGGTGTCCGCCGCACGCGTCTTCTCAGACTCGTCTCACGATCCGTCGCTACCGTACGGCTCCACGAGGCTTCGGAGACCGGACGGAGGCTGGACATGACACGTGGAGGACAGGGACTGGCCCGGGTGGCCGTCGTCGTACGGGCGGGGGCGGCCCCGCTGTGGTGGCTGGGCGTGCTCGCGGCGGGCATCGGCCTGCTCGCGCCGGGCCTGACCGGACGCCGTATCGGTGTCCTGGCCGGAGCGGCCCTCTTCGTCCTGGCGGCCGCCGCCGTGGCCTGGAGCCGCCGCAAGCGCTACGCGGCCCTGGCGGCCTCCGCGTCCCGGGCGGGCAGGCACGACGTGCTCCAGGACCGCGCGGTCACCGTACGCAACTGGCGTCGCTCACAGCGCTGGTGGCTCCTCCTCGCCTTCCTCGCCGCCCTGGGCAGCGCCTTCGCCGTCCCGGCGGCCGGGGGCATGCTCCTGGCCGGCTGCGGTGTGGGCCTGTGGCTCAAGTCGGCCTGGCTGGGCCGCCGGGAGCGGGACGGCGAGGCATTGCTGTGGGTCCGCGTGGACTGGCTGCGCGGAGCGGGCCACCCGGCCGGCAGCCAGGTGCGGACGTACCGCAGCACGGGCATCGCGGCGGGCGACGCGGCCCCCGGGGGTGCCCGCAGGAGGACACCGGCGCTGGTGTGACGCGGCGGGGGCACCGGTCGCGGGGCGCGCACTGTGACGCCGGGGGCGCATGGCGTGGGCGTGGGCGTGCGCTGAATCGCGGTGCGGCTCGGCCAGGTGGGCGCGGGCTGGATTGTGGTGCGGCTTCGGCGGGTTGGCGCGGGGCGGTGTCCCTGGGGTGGCTCCGGGGAGTTGGTGTGGGGCTGTGTCGCTGTGCGGCTCCGGGGCGTTGGTGCGGGGTTGTGTCACCCGATGCGCGCATGGCCGGGGTGCTGGCGCGGTGCGGTTCCGCCGCGTTGGTGCGGAGTCGTGTCGCCCTAGTGGCTGTGCGGCATGGCCGGGCCGCCGACACGGTGCGGGGGCGTGCCCGGCCGCGTTGTACTCGCGTCCCGCCGTGAGGCGCCTCCCCGCCCCCTGCGCACCGCCCGTACCCGGCGACTACTCCGGTCCGAACCGTGCTCGTGTCAACGCGTCCGCCTGGGCACCGCCGGACTCGGCGACCACCTCCCGCACGGTCTGCGGCCGTCGCACCACCGCGAAGCGGCCCTGTGGTCCGAAGCCGTAGATTCCCGGCCGGACCAGTGAGTTGTACCCGTAGTGGTGCGCGAAGTAGTACGCCCCGGTGTCCAGCGCCGCCGCGTAGTCCCCCTGCTCCAGCAGCGGCAGGGACCGCGCCTCCGCCAGCAGGTCCCCCGCGAAACAGGCCGGTCCCGCCACGTCCTGCACCACCACCGGCCCCTGTTTCGGCCGCCCCTTCGCGTCGTACGCGGAGATCCGCAACGGCCAGCTCCCCGGCGCGTAGACCGTCCGCGTGGCCACCTGGACACCGGCGTGTGTCACCGCCACCGCCCGGCCGCCGGAGGTCTTCGCGTACTCGACGCGCGCCACCACCGTCCCGTGCTTCGCCAGCAGTGACCGCCCGAACTCGGTGACCAGGCCGTACCGCCCGTCGAACAGCCCCGGCACCTCCTCGGCCAGCAGCCGTGCGTACTGCGCGTGGGTCGGGGTCGTCGCGTCCGAGGCGAAGTTCACCGGCAGGCCGCCGCCGATGTCGAGTGTGCCGACCTGCCGCCGCCCGGCCCGCCGGTTGATCTCCTCGGCCAGCGCGTACGTCTCTTCCACCCCCCGCACCATCAGGTCCGTCGGGATGCCCTGGGACCCGGTGTGCGTGTGCAGCCGGGTCAGCCACGGCCGGTCGAGATACGCCTGGACGACCCACTCCCGGGCTCCCTCGTCGCGCAGGGCCACCCCGAACTTGGAGGTGGCCGTCGCCGTGGACAGCGCCTCGATGGAACCACCGCCGACCTGCGGGTTCACCCGGATTCCGAGCGGGGAGCGGCTCACCGCCCGGTCGGGCAGGGCGTCGATGCGGGCCAGCTCCTGCGGATTGTCGGCGTTGACGGCGATGCCCAGGGACAGGGCCTCGCGCAGCTCGGCCGGTGTCTTCGCGGGGGAGTCGAGCACCGTCGCCTCGGGCGGCACGCCCGCCGCCCGCGCCAGGGCCAGCTCACCCGGGCTCGCGACCTCCGCGCCGATGCCCTCCTGGCGCAGCAGCCGCAGCACCGGCACCAGCGGGGTCGCCTTGACCGCGAAGGCGTGCAGGACCTCGGTGCCCGGGGCCGTCACCGCCTCGAACGCCGAGCGCAGCCGTGCCGCCGACTCCCGGATGCCGATGACGTCCAGCAGCCCGACGATGGGGTCGTCGGGCCCGAGCAGCCCCTGCTCCACGGCGGCCCGCACCGCCTCGTCCCGCCGGGCCGCCCGCGCGGCCCCGGAGCCGTCCGCTTCTTCCGCCTCGTTGTGTGCGCCCATGCGTCCAGCCAAACATCCACGGCTGCGCCGCGCCGACCCCCGACGTATTGACTAGCTCTATTCATGAGTCCAGGATGTGAATAGAAGTAGCAACATCGTGCCGGGAGCACCCACCAGGAGGCAGACCATGTCAGGACCCCGCCCCGTCCGAGCAGCACGCGGCACGGAACCGAGCGCCCTGGGATGGCAGCAGGAGGCCGCCCTGCGGATGCTGCAGAACAACCTCGACCCGGAGGTCGCCGAGCACCCCGACAAGCTCGTCGTCTACGGCGGCACCGGCAAGGCGGCCCGCGACTGGCGCTCGTTCGACGCGATGGTCCGCACGCTCAAGACCCTGAAGCAGGACGAGACCATGCTGGTCCAGTCCGGCCGCCCGGTCGGCGTCATGCAGACCCACGAGTGGGCCCCGCGCGTCCTCATCGCCAACTCCAACCTGGTCGGCGACTGGGCCAACTGGGAGGAGTTCCGCCGCCTGGAACAGCTCGGCCTGACCATGTACGGGCAGATGACGGCCGGTTCCTGGATCTACATCGGCACCCAGGGCATCCTCCAGGGCACCTACGAGACCTTCGCCGCCGTCGCCGCGAAGAAGTTCGGCGGGTCGCTGGCCGGGACCATCACCCTGACCGCCGGACTCGGCGGCATGGGCGGCGCCCAGCCGCTCGCCGTGACGATGAACGACGGCGTGGCGATCTGCGTCGACTGCGACCCGCGCGCCATCGACCGGCGCATCGAGCACCGCTACCTCGACGTGAAGGCCGACAGCCTGGACCACGCCCTGAAGCTGGCGACCGAGGCCCGCGACGCCCGCCGCCCCCTGTCCATCGGCGTGCTCGGCAACGCGGCCGAACTGGTCCCGCAGCTCCTCGCCATGGGCGCGCCCATCGACATCGTCACCGACCAGACCTCGGCCCACGACCCGCTGGCCTACCTGCCGCTCGGCACCGCCTTCGAGGACATGGCCGACGCCGCCGCCAAGGACCCGGCCGGCTTCACCACCCGCGCCCGCGAGTCCATGGCCCGGCACGTGGAGGCCATGGTCGGCTTCATGGACGCCGGAGCCGAGGTCTTCGACTACGGCAACTCCATCCGCGGTGAGGCGCAGCTCGCCGGGTACGACCGGGCCTTCGCCTTCCCCGGCTTCGTCCCCGCCTACATCCGCCCCCTGTTCTGCGAGGGCAAGGGCCCCTTCCGCTGGGCCGCCCTGTCCGGCGAGGCGTCCGACATCGCCAAGACGGACAAGGCGATCCTCGACCTCTTCCCGGAGAACGAGTCCCTGGCCCGCTGGATCAAGATGGCCGGAGAGCGCGTCCACTTCCAGGGCCTGCCCGCCCGCATCTGCTGGCTCGGCTACGGGGAGCGCGACAAGGCCGGTGAGCGGTTCAACGACATGGTCGCGAGCGGGGAGCTGGCCGCGCCGGTCGTCATCGGCCGCGACCACCTCGACTGCGGCTCCGTCGCCTCGCCCTACCGCGAGACCGAGGCCATGCTCGACGGCTCCGACGCCATCGCCGACTGGCCGCTGCTGAACGCCATGGTGAACGTGGCGTCCGGGGCGTCCTGGGTGTCCCTCCACCACGGCGGCGGCGTGGGCATGGGGCGGTCGATCCACGCCGGGCAGGTGACGGTGGCCGACGGCACGGCACTGGCCGGCGAGAAGATCCGCCGCGTCCTGACCAACGACCCGGGCATGGGCGTCATCCGGCACGTCGACGCCGGCTACGACATCGCCGAGTCCGTCGCCGGCGAGCGCGGGGTGCGGGTCCCGATGCGCGAGGGTGACCAGGCGTGACCTTCCACAGCATGTGGGCGGAGCTGCTGCCGATCGGCCGCAGCTCCGCCTCCGGCGGCTACCGCCGCTTCGCCTGGACCGGCGCCGACCTCGACTGCCGGGCCTGGTTCAAGGAGCAGGCCGAGTCCCGCGGACTGGCCTACGAGACCGACCGCAACGGCAACCAGTGGGCCTGGCTGGGCGACCCGGCCCGGGGCGACGCCGTCGTCACCGGCTCCCACCTCGACTCCGTGCCCGACGGCGGCGCCTTCGACGGGCCCCTGGGAGTCGTCTCCTCCTTCGCGGCGCTCGACGAACTGCGCGGCAGGGGAGCGGAACTCACCAAGCCCCTCGGCATCGTCAACTTCGGCGACGAGGAGGGCGCCCGGTTCGGGCTCGCCTGCGTCGGCTCCCGGCTCACCGCCGGGCACCTCACCGTCGACGACGCCCACAGGCTGACCGACGGGGACGGAACCACCCTGCCCCGGGCCATGGAGGCCGCCGGCTACGACCCCGAGGCGATCGGGCCCGACCCCGAACGGCTCGCCCGCATCGGCGCCTTCGTCGAACTGCACGTCGAACAGGGCCGGGCCCTGGACCTGTCCGGCGACCGGGTCGGCATCGCCAGCGCCATCTGGCCGCACGGCAGGTGGCGGTTCGACTTCGCCGGCGAGGCCAACCACGCCGGCACCACCCGGCTCAGCGACCGGCGCGACCCGATGCTGCCCTACGCCGAGACCGTCCTCGCCGCCCGCCGCGAGGCCGAACTCGCCGGAGCCGTCGCCACCTTCGGCAAGATCGCCGTGGAGCCGAACGGCGTCAACGCCATCCCCTCCCTCGTGCGCGGCTGGCTCGACTCCCGCGCCGAGGACCAGGCGAGGCTGGACACCGTCGTCGCCGGCATCGAGAAGGCCGCCGCGGAGTACGCCGCCGCCCACGGTGTCGACCTCGCCGTGGTCCGCGAGTCGTTCACCCCCGTGGTCGAGTTCGACCACGCCCTGCGCGACGAACTCGCCCGCATCCTGGTCAAGGACACCGAGCTGACGGTCCCCGTCCTCGGCACCGGCGCCGGACACGACGCCGGGATCCTGTCCGCGAGCATCCCGACCGCCATGCTGTTCGTGCGCAACCCCACCGGCGTCTCCCACTCCCCGGCCGAGTTCGCGGCCGAGGACGACTGCGCCGCCGGTGTGCTCGCACTCGCCGACGTACTGGAAGGACTGGCCCGCACGTGACACAGACGTACTGGCTGGAGCACGCCTGGCTCGGCTCGCACGTCGAGTCGGGCGTCGCCCTGGACGTCCACGACGGCCGCATCACCGCCGTCCGCCCGGACACCCCCGCCCCGCTCCCGGGCGCCGAGGTGCTGCGCGGGCTCACCCTCCCCGGCCTGGCCAACGCCCACAGCCACGCCTTCCACCGGGCCCTGCGCGGCACCGTCCAGGTCGGCTCCGGCACCTTCTGGACCTGGCGCGAGGTCATGTACGCCACGGCCGCCCGGCTCACCCCGGACAGCTACCACGCCCTGGCCCGGGCCGTGTACGCCGAGATGGCCCTGGCCGGCATCACGGCCGTCGGCGAGTTCCACTACGTCCACCACGCCCCCGGCGGCACCCCCTACGCCGACCCCAACGCCATGGGCGAGGCCCTCATCGCGGCCGCCGCCGAAGCCGGCATCCGCATCACCCTCCTCGACACCGCCTACCTCTCCTCCGGCTTCGGGCAGCCGCCCACCACCCACCAGCTCCGCTTCTCCGACGGGGACGCCGAGGCCTGGGCGGCACGCTCTTCACTTCTCAAGGAACGGGATCACGCACGGATCGGCGCGGCGATCCACTCCGTACGGGCCGTGCCCGCCGAGCAGTTGGAGACCGTCGCGCGGTGGGCCGGGGAGCGGCGGGCCCCGCTCCATGTGCACCTGTCCGAGCAGACCGCCGAGAACGAGGCGTGCCGGGAGGCCCACGGCTGCACCCCGACCCAGCTCCTCGCGCTGCACGGCGTCCTCGGACCGCGCACCACCGGCGTCCACAACACCCACCTCACCGCCGAGGACATCTCCCTCATCGGCGGCAGCGGCACCGGCACCTGCATGTGCCCAACCACCGAGCGGGACCTCGCGGACGGCATCGGGCCGGCCGTCGCCCTCCAGAACGAAGGCTCACCGCTCTCCCTCGGCTCCGACAGCCACGCCGTGATCGACCTGCTCGAAGAGGCGCGGGCCATGGAGCTGAACGAGCGGCTGCGCACCCGCACCCGAGGTCACTGGACGGCGGCGGCTCTCCTGCGGGCGGCCTCGGCCGACGGCCACGCCGCCCTCGGCTGGGAGGAGGCGGGCGCCCTGGAGGCCGGCGCGCTCGCCGACTTCACCACGCTCGCGCTCGACTCGGTCAGGACGGCAGGGCCGCTTCCGCGGCTCGGGGCCGAGACGGCCGTATTCGCCGCGTCGGCAGCGGACGTGTCGCACACGGTCGTGGCAGGGCGGCACGTCGTACGGGACGGGGTCCACTGCCTCGTACCGGATGTGCCGCGAGCCCTCGCCGACGCCGTAGAAGCCCTGCGGGGATGAGCCCGGGCCGCCCGCCCGCGCGGCCCGCCTCCGCCCCCGAACCCGACCCCACCGCCGACCAGGCCACCGAGGACGCCATGAGCAACGCGACGACCGTCAGCCCCGCCCACTCCGCGAGCACCGCAAGCACGCTCATCACGAACATCGCAAGCCTGGTCACCAACGACCCCTCCCTCGGTGACGGTTCCCCCCTGGGACTGGTCCAGGACGCGGCCGTCGTCATCGAAGGCGACCGCGTCGTGTGGACCGGTGATCAAAGCAAAGCACCCGCCACTGACAATCGGGTCGACGCGGGCGGCCGGGCCGTCCTGCCCGGCTTCGTGGACTCCCACTCCCACCTCGTGTTCGCGGGCGACCGGACGCAGGAGTTCAACGCCCGGATGTCCGGGCGGCCGTACAGCGCGGGCGGCATCCGCACCACCGTCGCGGCGACGCGGGCGGCGAGCGACGGGGAACTAGAGGCCAACGTCACCCGTTACCTCGCCGAAGCCCTCCGCCAGGGCACCACCACCTTCGAGACCAAGTCCGGCTACGGCCTGACCGTCGAGGACGAGGCCCGGGCCCTGCGCATCGCCGCCGCCCACACCGACGAGGTCACCTACCTCGGCGCCCACATCGTCCCGCCCGACTTCGCCGAGGACCCGGCCGGCTATGTCGCCCTGGTCACCGGCGAGATGCTCGACGCCTGCGCCCCGCACGCCCGCTGGATCGACGTCTTCTGCGAGAAGGGCGCCTTCGACGGCGACCAGGCCCGCGCGATCCTCACCGCCGGCAAGGCCAGAGGCCTGCACCCCCGCATCCACGCCAACCAGCTCTCCTACGGCCCCGGCGTGCAGCTCGCCGTCGAACTCGACGCGGCCAGCGCCGACCACTGCACCCACCTGACGGACGGAGACGTGGACGCGTTGGCGAACAGCCGCACGGTCGCCACCCTCCTGCCCGGCGCCGAGTTCTCCACCCGCGCCGAGTGGCCGGATGCCCGCCGTCTCCTCGACGCGGGTGTCACCGTGGCCCTGTCCACCGACTGCAACCCGGGCTCGTCCTTCACCTCCTCCGTCCCGTTCTGCGTCGCGCTCGCCGTACGGGACATGGGCATGACTCCGGACGAGGCCGTCTGGTCGGCCACCGCGGGCGGTGCGGAGGCCCTGCGGCGCACCGACGTCGGCCGCCTCACCCCGGGCGCGTACGCCGACCTGACGCTCCTCGACGCCCCGAGCCACGTGCACCTGGCCTACCGGCCGGGCGTGCCGCTGGTCAGCGGTGTGTGGCGGCGCGGTGAGCGGGTGCTCTGACCAACGAAGGCACCCGATCTCACGGCACCGGCGACACTGGAGAACTGCAACATGCTGTCGCGCGGTCAGAGAGATCCGATGCACATGAGCACCACCCGCCAGTGGCTCCGGCTGAGCTTCCCCCTGGTCGTCAACGTCCTGCTGGGGATTCCGGCCGTGGTGCCCGCGTTCATGCTGTGGTACTTCGCGGCGAACTGGCCCCTTGCCTCACTGGGCTGGACCGACCGCGAGCCCACCGAGAACGACGGTGTGCTCCCCTGGGTGATGGTCGCGACACCGATCTTCGTCCTGTTCGGCCTCGTCTGGTGGCTGGCCAACCGCCCGTTCCGCCGCAGGACCGCGCTGTCACCCGGCAGGTACTGGCTGCTGAGCGCGGCGGCCACCGCACTGCCCACGCTCACTCTCATCGTCATCAGCCTGGGACGGCACTGAAAACGTGTCCGACGACGCGCAGCGGATCGACTGGAGAAGGGCAGCGGGCGGGCTGAGCTCCCGTACGGCACGCGCTCAGGGGGCGGACGTTCGGTCCGCCCCCTGAGGAAAGCTTCATCCATCGAGGATCACTCCTCGACGGTCAGCCCCTTGCGCAGCCGCACCAGCGTCCGCGACAGCAGACGCGAGACGTGCATCTGCGAGATGCCGAGTTCCTCGCCGATCTCCGACTGGGTCATGCCCGCGACGAACCGCAGGGACAGGATCTTCCGGTCGCGCGGCGGGAGTTCGGCGATCAGCGGCTTCAACGACTCGACGTACTCGATGCCTTCGAGCCCGTGGTCCTCGTAGCCGATGCGGTCCGCGAGCGCGCCCTCGGAGTCGTCCTCCTCCGGCTGGGCGTCCAGCGAGGAGGCGGTGTAGGCGTTCGAGGCGGCCATGCCCTCGACGACCTCGTCGTTGGAGAGGCCGAGCCGCTCGGCCAGCTCGGCCACCGTGGGGGCGCGGTCGAGCTTCTGGGCCAGTTCGTCACCGGCCTTGGCCAGGTCGAGCCGTAGCTCCTGGAGCCGTCGCGGTACGCGCACGGACCACGAGGTGTCGCGGAAGAAGCGCTTGATCTCGCCGACGATGGTCGGCATCGCGAACGTGGGGAACTCCACACCGCGGGACAGCTCGAAGCGGTCGATCGCCTTGATCAGGCCGATGGTGCCGACCTGGATGATGTCCTCCATCGGTTCACTGCGGGAGCGGAACCGGGAGGCGGCGAACTTGACCAGCGCGAGGTTCAGTTCGACGAGCGTGTTGCGGACGTACGAGTACTCGTGGGTCCCTTCCTCCAGCGTCTCCAGACGCTCGAAGAGGGTCTTCGACAGGGCCCGCGCATCGACCGCGCCGACGTTCTCGTACGGGGGGATGTCCGGAAGTCCGGCGAGAAGGCCGCCCGATGTGACGGGCATCTCGTCCTGCTCGATGGGATTCAAGTGTTCCGGAGGGGGTGTCGACGTCGCTTTCTGGGTACGCGATGCGTCGAGCCGGGGTGACATGATGTCCTCCATCGTTCTCGGCATATGGCTGCCGGAGCCGTAAGGTGCACTGCGGTGTGCGGCGCCTCCAAAGCCGGCCGTGTCGGGTACGTGTCCTTACTAGGCCTACCCGCTATCCCGAGCCCACCGCAAGTGCGTTCTGTGGGCATATGTCCGTTTGTGTGTAGATGTTCGGGTGTCGGACCATGCTGGGAAGGCGTAGTGTTCGAGGGCGTCAGTAACCAGCCTCGACGTCGGGAGAGAGAGACGGCATGGACCGCGGGACGGTCGGCAGCGCACAGTCTGGCCGGCTTCTGGTGGAGGTGCGGGAAGAGGGCTCCAACGCCGTCGTGACCCCGGCGGGTGAGTTGGATCACCACACCGCCGAGCTGTTGCGGGAGCCGCTCGAGGACTGCCTCGCCAAAGGATTCAAGCGCCTGGTCATCGATTGCGCACGCCTGGAGTTCTGTGACTCCACGGGCCTCAACGTGCTCCTCGGTGCTCGGCTGAAGGCGGAGGCCGCCGGTGGCGGCGTCTCCCTCGCCGGCATGCAGCCGGTGGTGGCCCGCGTGTTCGAGATCACGGGTGCGGACGCGGTCTTCAGCGTCCACGACTCGCTCGAGGCGGCCCTGTCCGACGAGTCGGGCTGACCGGCGGTGTGTCGGTGCGCGGTGCCTCGGACATCCCCCTGTGACCGGTGTCCCAGTCGTGTCACGCCTTTCGTGCGCAATACATGGGTGTTCCCCCGGTCCGCCCGGGCAGGAGACATCCTGAACGTGTCGGTCACCAAAGTGGCGGGGGCGCCGCGAAACCGATGTGCTGCGCGTTGCGTGACTGACTCTGTAGTGAACTTTCTGAATCATGAACTGGTGAATCGGTGAGGTGAAGCGCTGATGAGCACCACCCGGCCTTACCCGCCGGGCGACCGCGGGCCGGAGCCCAGCGGCGCTTCCGGGGCGTCCGAGGGTGGCGTGGCGGCGACCGGTGCGTCCGGTGAGGGCGTGGGCACGCCGTCCGGGGCGGCGCCGTCGGGGGGCCGGCAGGTGCGCCGGCTGAGCTTCGACGGGGAGAGCGGCGTGGTGCCGCTGGCCCGCGACTTCACCCGCCAGGCGCTGTACGCGTGGGGCTGGCTGCCGGCCGCCTCCGCGGACCAGCGGGCCGCCGCCGAGGATGTGCTTCTGGTCGTCTCCGAGCTGGTCACCAATGCCTGCCTGCACGCCGAGGGGCCGGACCAGCTGCGGATCACCTGCGACAACAAGGTGATCCGGGTCGAGGTCGCCGACCGCGGCACCGGCCAGCCCGCACCCCGCACCCCGCACCGCGCGGGTCGCCCGGGCGGCCACGGCATGTTCATCGTCCAGCGCCTGTGCCTGGACTGGGGCGTCGTCCGCACGCCGGGGGTCTCGGGCAAGACGGTATGGGCGGAGCTGGGCGCACCGGCCTGACCTGCGGCGCACCGGCCTGACCTCTCCAGGGCGAAGGGCTGGCGTCGGCCGGCCTGTGGGGTGCCGGGGTGACCTGTGGCGCACCGGCACGACTGGCTGGGCGTCGGCCGGCCTGCGGGCGTATTGATCGACCTGCGGCGTACCCGGGCGACCCGCGGTGTGCCTGACCTGCGGTGTGCCTGACCTGCGGCGGGTCGACTCACCAGCGGGGTGCTGACGTGACGCGTGAGCTGGGAGGCCCGCGCCCCTCCTGGCGCACCCGTGCCCGATCCGCGGGGCCTACGCCCGCCCCTGGGCCCGCGCCCGACCTACTCCACCGCGCCCGACCTGCCACCCCCGCTCCCGATCACCGGGCGCCCCCGCCCCAGCCCGGGCGTCCCCGCCCGGGCCAGCCGCACCGCACCGACCGAGGCCGCCTCCGTCCGGTTCCGGCCCCTTCCCGCCCTCTCCGGCGTGCCCGTCGGAGCTGCACGGACGGGCCTGCACGGTCCTGTGCGGTGCTGTCTGATCCTGTTTCAGTCTGTCCGTTTCGCCGCTCCGGCAGGCGCCCCGAGTGCGTCCGAACGGGTGAGGGCGGTGCCTGGATCCGGTGTGCCCCGTGTCTTCCTTCCTCGACGTGTCGGGCGTACCTTGACGGCCCTGTCTGATGCACCGTCAGGAAAAGGAAGGGGAGCGGCACCGTGTCGTACCGGAAACGAACCGCCGCGCTCGCGTCCGCCGCGGCCCTGGCCGGCTCGGTGGTGTGGATGGCCGCCCCCGTCGCCCGGGCCGAGGTCGTCGACGTCAACTACCAGTGCAAGACCCCGATCGGCGACAAGAGTGCCGTCTCGCCCATCGACATCAAGGGCGTCGAGAGCGGCGGCGGCTACCGGATCACCATGTCCTGGCAGAAGGGCGTCTCCTCCAGCCCGGTCGAACTGGGCAAAGGCGCGATGACACCGAGCGCCACCATCGCCCTGGGCGGCGCCGACGGCGGCACCCTGTCGGTGACCGGCCCCGCCAACGACGCCGCGATACCGGCCAACACACCGATCAAGATCAGCGACCTGAGCGGCACCTACACACCGAAGAAGAGCGGCGAGGTCACCTTCACGGCGGGCGTGCTCACCATCAAGGCGCTCGGCACGACCACCACGTGCACCCCGAGGAACGACCCGGGCCCGTCCCTCACCCTCGACGTCCGAGCCTCGGGCGGCGACGGCACCACCGGCTCCGCCCAGGGCTCGGGATCCGCCTCCGACTCAGGGTCCGGTTCCGCCTCCGACACCGGTGGCGGGCTGGCACAGACCGGCCCGGAGGACTCCGCCGTCGCCCTCGGCACCCTCGGCGGCACGGTTCTGCTCGCCGGCGCGGCGGGGGCCCTGTGGCTGACACGACGTCACCAGGGCGCTCGGGCCGGTCGTTGACGACGCCCGGGCCTGTGCACCGCCGAGCGCACGACCCCTGGAGCCGCCGATGCCGCACACCGTCCGCCTTCCGTACGGGGCACTGCCGGTCCTGCTGGCGCTGCTGCTCGTCCTCGCGGGCGCCGGGCCCGTCAGGGCGGGGGACCGGCCCGCCGTCGAACTGTCCAGCTCCCAGGCGGGGACCGGGGGTTCGATCACCGTCAGCGGCACCGGCTGGCGGCCCCGCGCCCTGCTGACGCTACTGGTGTGCGGGCAGGCCGAGCCGAAGCGGGGCGTGACCGGTGGCACCAACTCCTGCGCCAACACCGACGGCCGGGCCGTCACCACCGGCGCGGACGGACGCTTCCGCCGCGAACTGCCCGTCGTGGAGCCACCGGTACCGTGCCCCTGCGTGGTGCACGTGGCGACCGTGACGGGAGCCGGAGCCGAGGCGGACGCGGCCCTCCGGGTCGCCGGGCACGCCGTCGAGCCGCTGCCCGCCGACGCGGCCGGCGGGCGGCTGTCCCTGCTCGCCGACACCCGGCTGCGCGGCTCCGGTGGCCTGCTCACCTGGTTCGGCGCCCCGCCCTCGCGGACCCTGGTGGTCACCGTCGGCAACGTCGGCACGTCCCCCGTGAAGAACCCGGTCTTCCAGGTCGGTACCTCACACGGCGTGTTCGCCCCCGAGTGGCAGGACCAGCGCTGGCGCGGCTCGATCCGGCCCGGTGGGAAGGCCCGCATCGAGCTGCCCATGGAGCTCGGCGCCGGGGCGCACGGCGACTACACGGTGTCGCTGAAGTACGGCGGCAAGGTGCTCGCCGAACACCCCTGGGGCGTGGGCCGCCCCTGGGGCGTGACCCTGTTCTGGGCCCTCGTCCTGCTGGTCGTGCCCGCGGCCCTGTTCCGCGCGGCCCTGGCCGTGATCGACCGCGCGCGGCCACGCCGCCCCGGCCACGCGGCACAGCCGGCACGCCGGCTGCGGCTGCCCGTCACGCGCCGGGCACCGGCGGCCCGGCCCTGGTTCGCCCCGGACGCCGACCGGCCGGGGCCGCGGAGGTCATGAAGAAGGGCCGCCGCACCCGGGGGTGCGACGGCCCTGCTCAGGATCCGGGGGCCGGCGTCAGCGGACGTCGCCCATCATGGCCTTGACCTTCTTGCGGTACATGTACACCGCGAGGCCGGCGACCACGGCGAGCGCCGCCTCCAGCGCCACGAAGCCGGTCTTGTCGAGGTTGACCCCGCCGACGGCAGGGTTGGACAGCAGCGCGGTGACGGAGTCGCCCGCGGTGACCGCCAGGAACCAGACGCCCATCATCTGGGAGGCGTACTTCGCCGGCGCCATCTTCGTCGTCACGGACAGACCCACCGGCGACAGCGTGAGCTCACCCACGGTCTGCACGAAGTAGATCGCGACCAGCCACATCGCCGCGGCCTTGTGACCGCCCTCGGCGATCGACAGCGGGGCGAGGAAGAGGAAGAAGGACGCACCCACCAGCACCAGGCCGGAGGCGAACTTCACGATGGTGCTCGGCTCCTTGCCGCGGCGGTTCAGCCACAGCCACAGCCAGGCGAAGACCGGCGCCAGCGCCATGATCATGACCGGGTTGACCGACTGGTACCAGGAGACCGGGAACTCCCAGCCGAAGACGGTGTTGTCGGCCTTGTCGCTGGCGAAGAGCGACAGGGTCGAGCCGCCCTGGTCGTAGATCATCCAGAACACGGCGGCGGCGACGAAGAACCAGATGTACGCCGACACCTTGGAACGCTCGCCGGCGTCCAGGTCCTTGTCGCGCATGATGCGGGAGATGACGAGGATCGGCACGAGCAGGCCGAGCAGCGTCAGCGGGATCAGCGCCCAGTTGAGGGTGAAGTGGCCGGTGCCGCCCACGAGGCCGTAGAAGACCACGGCGACGGCCAGCCAGATCAGGCCCTTGCGCAGGGTCGACGCCTTCTCGGCGGGCGTCAGCGGGGTGGGGACCTCACTGCTCTTCGCGTTCAGGTGGCGGCTGCCCAGCAGGAACTGGACGAGGCCCAGCGCCATGCCGAGCGCGGCGAGCGCGAAGCCCAGGTGCCAGTTGACGTTCTCACCGACGGTGCCGATGACCAGCGGCGCGATGAAGGCGCCGAGGTTGATGCCGATGTAGAAGACCGTGAAGCCACCGTCGCGGCGCGGGTCCTCCGGGCCGTCGTAGAGGTGGCCGACCATCGTGGAGATGTTGGCCTTCAGCAGACCGGAACCGATGGCGACGAGGCCGAGGCCGACGAAGAAGCTCGCGGCTGCGGGCAGTGCCAGGCACAGGTGGCCGAGCATGATGACCACGCCCGCGACGGCGACCGTCTTGCGGGGGCCGAGCACCCGGTCGGCGAACCAGCCGCCGGGCAGGGTGAGCAGGTACACGAGCGACAGGTACACGGCGTAGATCGCCGTCGCGGTGCCCGCGCTCAGGTGCAGGCCACCAGGGGCCACCAGGTACAGCGGGAGCAGGGCCCTCATGCCGTAGTAGGAGAAACGCTCCCACATCTCGGTCATGAACAAAGTGGCCAGTCCGCGGGGGTGGCCGAAGAAGGTCTTCTCGGCACCGGGGGTGCCCGGTCGGGCCGAGTCCTTCGTCAGGCTGGACGCCATGGTCGTTCCTTGCTGGTCGGGACGCGCCCCGCGACAGCGGTGGTGCGCCCGGTGGGGGCTGCCGGCACCGGTGGGTACGGCCGTCCGCCCGACGCCTACGGGGGTCCGCTCCGGATCACGAAGCGGTGGGCGGTCGCCACCGGGATCCACGCCTCTACGCGCGTCGCCGCACTACGAGGCCCGGCCACAGGTCGTTTCACGTTGGGGGCCGGCGGGAACCGGCCCGCACACAAAAGAGACCTTCAGGGCAAATGGCCTCCGAAGGTCGCCGTGGTGCTACAGGCGTTGAATCACCATACGGCAGGACACCGCCACATATGGAAGACCTTGAGACACGGATCACAGGTGTCGGGGGAACCGCGCGCCTCGTTTCCAAGGTCCTTACCAGGATCGCACCCCACAGACAGAGGTTCGTGCCGCTACCACGGGAACGTGAGAAACGCGCGTGCCCACGGTAAGAATCAAGGCTTCCGGTCACACCCCAGCTCAGGGCGTCGCAGGTCTACCATCACCTCATGACCCGTGTACTGCTCGCCGAGGACGACGCGTCCATCTCGGAGCCGCTGGCCCGCGCTCTGCGCCGGGAGGGCTACGAGGTCGAGGTTCGCGAGGACGGCCCCACCGCTCTCGACGCCGGACTGCAGGGCGGCGTCGACCTGGTCGTGCTCGACCTCGGCCTGCCCGGCATGGACGGCCTGGAGGTGGCCCGCCGCCTGCGGGGCGAAGGCCACGCCATCCCGATCCTCATCCTGACCGCGCGCGCCGACGAGGTGGACACCGTCGTCGGGCTCGACGCGGGCGCCGACGACTACGTCACCAAGCCGTTCCGGCTCGCCGAGCTGCTCGCCCGGGTGCGGGCCCTGCTCCGGCGCGGCGCCTCCGAGCCGCAGCAGCCCCCCGCCACGCACGGCGTGCGCATCGACGTCGAGTCGCACCGCGCCTGGATGGGCGAGGAGGAGCTCCAGCTCACCGCGAAGGAGTTCGACCTGCTGCGGGTGCTGGTGCGCGACGCGGGCCGGGTCGTCACCCGCGACCAGCTGATGCGGGAGGTCTGGGACACCACCTGGTGGTCGTCGACCAAGACCCTCGACATGCACATCTCCTGGCTGCGCAAGAAGCTCGGCGACGACGCCGCCAACCCGCGCTACATCGCCACCGTGCGCGGTGTGGGTTTCCGTTTCGAGAAGAGCTGAGCCGCGGGGCGGGCTCGGGTAACAGGACATGCGTCGCCGACTGATCCAGTCCACGCTCGCCGTGGTGCTCGTCGTGATCGCCGTTTTCGGCGTCTCCCTCGTCATCGTCGAGACCCGGACGATCAGCAACAGCGCCCAGGAACGGGTGGAGTCCGAGGCCGTCCGGCTGGCCAGCATCGTCGACAGCCGGCTCTTCGGGGCGCAGCAGGTCGACGCGGAGGTGCTGCGCCAGCAGGTCACGCAGGACCGCTACTACGCGGTGATCCGCATCCCCGGGGAGGCGCCCATCGAGGTGGGCACGAAGCCCGTCGGGGACGTCATCAGCGCGAGCGCGCCCGGCGAGGAGGGCGAGACGGTCACCGTCCAGGAGCCGCGCTCCTCGGTGACCCGTGAGGTCGGCCGGACGCTGCTGATCATCGCGCTGGTCGCGCTGCTGGCGGTGGTGGCGGCGGTGCTGCTGGCGGTCCGCCAGGCCAACCGGCTGGCGTCGCCCCTGACCGACCTCGCGGAGACGGCCGAGCGCCTCGGCTCGGGCGATCCGCGGCCCCGGCACAAGCGGTACGGAGTGCCCGAGCTGGACCGGGTGGCGGACGTGCTGGACGGCAGCGCCGAGCGCATCGCCCGCATGCTGACCGCCGAACGCCGGCTGGCCGCCGACGCCTCCCACCAGCTGCGCACACCGCTCACGGCCCTGTCGATGCGGCTGGAGGAGATCACCCTCACCGACGACCCGGACACGGTGAAGGAGGAGGCGACGATCGCGCTGACGCAGGTCGAGCGGCTGACGGACGTCGTGGAACGGCTGCTGACGAACTCCCGCGATCCGCGCACCGGCTCCGCCGTCTCCTTCGACCTCGACGAGGTCATCCAGCAGCAGCTCGCCGAGTGGCGGCCGGCGTACCGCAGCGCGGGGCGGGCGATCGTCAGCTCCGGCAAACGGCATCTGCGTGCGGTGGGCACGCCCGGCGCGGTCGCGCAGGTCCTGGCCGCGCTGATCGAGAACTCCCTCATGCACGGCGGCGGCACGGTGGCCCTGCGCACCCGCGTCACCGGCAACCAGGCGGTGATCGAGGTCACGGACGAGGGCCCCGGCGTCCCCGCCGACCTCGGTGCCCGGATCTTCGAGCGGGCGATCAGCGGCCGCAACTCCACGGGCATCGGCCTGGCGGTCGCCCGCGACCTGGCGGAGGCCGACGGGGGCCGCCTGGAGATGCTCCAGACCAAGCCCCCGGTCTTCGGCCTGTTCCTCTCCCGCACCCCGCTGCCCAAGCCCCTGGACGACGAGGAACCGATGGTCCGCTAGGGCCCTCCTCCTCAGCCGCGGCTGTAGGTGAGGAACGCCGCCCCGCTCTCCAGGACGACGTGGTCCGTCAGCTTCCAGGTGCGCGGATCGAAGGCGGCCGTGCGGCCGAAGAGGGGGATCCCGGTGCCGATGGTCAGGGCGCCCAGTTTGACGATCAGCTGGTCGATCTCGGTGTAGAGGGCGCCCGCCAGTTCGCCCCCGCCGATCAGCCAGAGGTCCTTGCCCTCCTCCTGCTTCAGCTCCCGTACCTTCGCCACCGGGTCGCTCGTGACCAGTTCCACGGCCGGGTCGGGGAGCTCGCTCAACGTGGTGGAGAACACCAGGTGCCTCAGGTGCGGGTAGGCGTCGGTGACACCGGCTCGGAGGCCTATCTCGTACGTCTTGCGTCCCTCGAGGACGGTGTCGAAGTGTGTGCCCTCCGCGGTGATCGACAGGGCCTTCCGGGCCGGGGCGGGCAGGGTCTCGGGGTACTCCGCGGCGAGGTGCTGCACATAGTCGCCGGGGATCGGCCAGAAGCCGTCGGGTCCTGTGGGGTCGGCGCCGTCGGGCCCGGCGATGAAGCCGTCGAGGGTGGCGGCGATGTAGTACACGAGCTTGCGCACGGAGGATTCCTGTCGATCGGGTGGCGGACGGCGGGTGATGGACGCGGCGGTCCGGGCGGCGAGCCCGAGATCCTTCGCCGGGAGGGGGGTCAGCCGTGCTCGGGAGCGGCCCACTCGACGAACTGGATGATCACCCCGTTGGGGTCGGTGACCTGGAACAGGCGCTCCCCCCACGGTTCCTGGCGCAAGGGCATGGTGATCCGGACTCCGGCCTCGCGCATCCGCTTTTCCTCCTCCTGAAGGCCGGAGGCGACGGTGAAGGCCAGGATCAGGCCACTGACGCGCTGCTCACGCTGCTCGGGCGGCAGCACCTCGGTCCCGCGGGCGAGCAGGACGACGTCGACCGCGTCCTCGTGCGCCAGGGACACGAAGCCGTCGGCGGCATGCCGGACGGCGTAGCCGAGGTGGGTGGTGAAGAACTCTTGCGACCGGGTGAGGTCGCCGACGGTCAGCGAGACGGTGGAGGCGGTGAACTGCACAGGGCTCCCTGGATGCGGCGGGCTTGGGTGGCTGGGACGGGGGCGTGCAGGAGGCATCTCTCCCCCGTCATGCCGACGTAAATTTACGACGGACGTAAACTTATGGTGGGCTACCTCTACTGTCAACATAAAAATGCTACGAGGATAAGATTGCGCTCATGGCTACCCAGACGCCGGCCTCCGGGGCCGGACTTCGCGAGACGAAGAAGCAGGAGACCCGGCAGCTCATCTCCGACCACGCGACACGGCTGTTCATCGACCAGGGCTTCGAGCGGACGACCATCGCCGAGATCGCCGCCGCCGCCCGCGTCGCCAAGAAGACCGTCACCAACTACTTCCCCCGCAAGGAAGACCTGGCGCTGGACCATCAGGAGCAGTTCGCCGCCTCGCTGGCCCGAGCCGTGGACGCCCGGCACCCCGGGGAATCGGCGCTGGCCGCGCTGCGCCGGGCCTTCGACGACGCCGTCGCCTCCCGGGACCCGGTCGCCGGGTTCTCCGGCCAGGAGTTCGCCCGCATGATCGCCGACAGCCCCACCTTGAGCAGCTGTGTGCGCGGACTCCACGACCAGCGCGCGCACCGCCTCGCCCGGGCGCTCGCCGAGGCCACCGGTGCCCGGCCCGACGACATCACCGTCCGGACCGCCGCGGACCTGCTGGGCAGCGTGCACCGCGTGCTGTTCCAGCGCATCCAGGAGCTCACACTCGCCGGGTACTCCAACGACCGGATCGCCCGGACCGTCGGCGCCGAAGCCGCTCAGGCCTTCGGCCTGCTGGAACCCGCCCTGTCCGACTACGCCATCGCCTAGCGAGTGCGACTCGGTGGCGTCCGGAGGGGAAATCAGGAAGGCTCGCCCGCATGGTGTCGGTAGTGCAGAACGTGGCGATCGACTGTGCGGAGGCCTACGAGCTGGCCCGGTTCTGGAGCGCAGTGACCGGATGTCCGCTGCATCCGGAGGACAAGCCGGGTGATCCCGAGGTTCAGGTGCTGCTGGCGGAGGGCCCAGTGCTGTACTTCAACCAGGTGCCCGAGGCCAAGACGGTCAAGAACCGGATCCATCTGTGTCTGCGTCCGGAGACCTCGCGTGAGCGGGAGGTGGAACGGCTGCTGGGCCTCGGTGCCACCCTTGTCACCGATCGCCGGAATCCCGATGGCTCCGGCTGGGCGGTCCTCGCTGATCCCGAAGGCAACGAATTCTGCGTTCTGCGCAGCGAATCCGACCGAGCCGTCATGACGCCCTGATGCTTGCGCGGCGCATTCGACCGCGTGCCGGGCCTTGCGGTCCTCCGGGTCGAACTTGGGCGGACCCTGGGCGTCGGCCCGGGCCGGCAGCGCGGTGAGGCTCCGCTGCCACGGGCCCGGGGGCGCCCACGCGGGCCGCTCACAGGGGCCCCGGCACCCGCGGGGCTACGGCACCTGCTGCTTCGACTTCGGAGGGCCGGGGGGCTGCTCCCCGCGCAGGGCCGGGGACGGCGACGCGGGTGTCTCGTGGGCGGGGAGCGCGCGGAAGACCCAGGAGCGGTAGGACCAGAAGCGGAACAGGGTCGCGATGCCGATGCCGAGGAACTTGAAGACGTTGTTCTGGAGCGGCGTGTCCCAGCCGAAGCCGTACGTGGCCAGGTACAGCACGCCGTTCTCGATGACCAGGCCGATCGCGCTGAACAGCAGGAACAGGGTCATCTCACGGGTGCGGCGGCTCTTGTCGCGGTCGCGGTAGGTGAAGTAGCGGAAGCCGACGTAGTTGAAGACGATCGCGACGACGGTGGCGACGACGCTCGCGCGCACCACCGGGAGGTCGGTGGTGTGCCGCACCAGGTTGAAGACGACGAGGTTGACCAGCACCCCCGCCCCGCCCACCGCACCGAACTTGGCGACTTCGCGGACGACATGCCGGAGCCGAGAGGCACCATGTCCCATGGTCGTACAGGCCCCCGTCCGTTCGTCGGCGTCAACCCAGCCATGCTAACCACCCGCCCGCGCGATCTTCCTGCGGACGCCGGTGGACGGCCGCCGGGCGTCCGGGAGGCACCGGGGAGGGTGGCAATCCGGCCACCGCGGCGCGGCCGATACCCTGGGGGAGTGACATTCCCGGTAGTCGGCATGGTCGGCGGTGGCCAGCTCGCTCGTATGACACACGAGGCGGGCATCCCGCTCGGCATCAGGTTCAAGCTCCTCAGTGACACCCCGCAGGACTCGGCCGCGCAGGTGGTGAGCGATGTCGTCGTCGGCGACTATCGCGACCTGGACACGCTGCGCGCGTTCGCCCGCGGGTGCGATGTGATCACCTTCGATCACGAACACGTACCCACCGAGCACCTCAAGGCGCTGGAGGCGGACGGCATCCCCGTGCGCCCGGGCCCGGACGCGCTCGTGCACGCCCAGGACAAGGGGGTGATGCGCGCGAAGCTCGACGCGATCGGTGTGCCCTGCCCACGGCACCGGATCGTGACCGACCCGCAGGACGTGGCCGCCTTCGCGGCCGAGGGCGAGGGCTTCCCCGTCGTCCTCAAGACCGTCCGCGGCGGCTACGACGGCAAGGGCGTGTGGGTCGTCGACTCCGTCGAGGAGGCCGCCGACCCCTTCAAGGCCGGTGTCCCCGTCCTCGCCGAGGAGAAGGTCGACTACGTCCGGGAGCTTGCCGCCAACGTCGTACGCTCCCCGCACGGGCAGGCCGTGGCCTACCCGGTGGTCGAGTCGCAGCAGGTGAACGGCGTCTGTGACACGGTCATCGCCCCGGCGCCCGACCTCGACGAGGCCCTGGCGCTCGAGGCCTCGGAGATGGCGCTGAACATCGCCAAGGAACTCGGTGTCGTCGGTCACCTCGCCGTCGAGCTGTTCCAGACCCGCGACGGCCGCATCCTCGTCAACGAGCTCGCGATGCGCCCGCACAACTCCGGCCACTGGTCGATGGACGGCGCCGTCACCAGCCAGTTCGCCAACCACGTGCGAGCCGTGCTGGACCTGCCCCTGGGCGACCCGCGCCCGCGCGCCAAGTGGACCGTGATGGTCAACGTCCTCGGCGGCGACTACCCGGACATGTACTCCGCGTACCTGCACTGCATGGCCCGCGACCCCCAGCTCAAGATCCACATGTACGGCAAGGACGTGAAGCCCGGCCGCAAGGTCGGTCACGTCAACACCTACGGCGACGACCTGGACGACGTGCTGGAGCGCGCCCGTCACGCAGCCGGCTACCTGAGAGGCACCATCACCGAATGAGCCCTGTTGTTGGCATCGTCATGGGGTCGGACTCCGACTGGCCCGTCATGGAGGCCGCCGCGAAGGCCCTCGACGAGTTCGAGATCGCCTACGAGGTCGACGTCGTCTCCGCGCACCGCATGCCGCGCGAGATGGTCGCCTACGGCGAGCAGGCCGACGGCCGAGGGCTCAAGGTGATCATCGCCGGGGCGGGCGGCGCCGCCCACCTGCCCGGCATGCTCGCCTCCGTGACCCCGCTGCCGGTGATCGGCGTGCCCGTGCCGCTGAAGTACCTCGACGGCATGGACAGCCTGCTGTCCATCGTGCAGATGCCGGCCGGCGTCCCGGTCGCCACGGTGTCCGTCGCCGGTGCCCGCAACGCCGGTCTGCTGGCGGCCCGCATCCTCGCCGCGCACGACGAGGACCTGCGCACCCGGATGCGCGAGTTCCAGCAGGAGCTCAACGACCAGGCCACCGAGAAGGGCAAGCGCCTGCGCTCCAAGGTCGAGGGCGCGGGCGGCTTCGGCTTCGGCGCGGGGAAGTGACGGCGATGAGCTCCCAGGAGGCGGCCCGGGAACTCCTCGCCGAGTTCCCGGTCGTCGACGGCCACAACGACCTGCCCTGGGCGCTGCGCGAGCAGGTCCGCTACGACCTCGACGCCCGGGACATCGCCGCCGACCAGAGCGCCCATCTGCACACCGACATCCCCCGGCTGCGCGCGGGCGGGGTCGGCGCGCAGTACTGGTCGGTGTACGTCCGCACGGACGCGCCCGACCCGGTCGCCGCCACCCTCGAACAGATCGACTGCGTACGGCAGTTGCAGGCCCGCCACCCCGAGGACCTGCGTCCCGCGCTCACCGCCGCCGACATGGAGGCCGCGCGCGGGGAGGGGCGTATCGCCTCCCTCATGGGAGCGGAGGGCGGCCACTCCATCGCCAACTCCCTGGGCACCCTGCGCGGTCTGTACGGGCTCGGGGTGCGGTACCTGACCCTCACCCACAACGACAACGTCGACTGGGCGGACTCCGCGACCGACGAGCCGAAGGCCGGGGGCCTGACCGCGTTCGGCCGGGAGGTCGTGCGGGAGATGAACCGGCTCGGCATGCTCGTCGACCTCTCCCATGTGGCGGCGACGACCATGCGGGACGCGCTCGACACGAGCTCCGCCCCGGTGATCTTCTCCCACTCCTCGGCACGCGCCGTGTGCGACCACCCGCGCAACGTACCGGACGACGTCCTGGAGCGGCTGCCCGCCAACGGCGGCATGGCGATGGTGACGTTCGTGCCGAAGTTCGTGCTCCAGGCGGCCGTCGACTGGACCGCCGCGGCGGACGAGAACATGCGCGCCCACGGCTTCCACCCCCTCGACACGACCGCGCCGGCCATGGAGGTGCACCGCGCCTTCGAGGAACGCCACCCGCGCCCGGTCGCCACGGTGTCGACGGTCGCCAACCACCTGGACCACATGCGCGAGGTCGCCGGCGTCGACCACCTCGGCATCGGCGGCGACTACGACGGCACGGCCTTCACCCCCGACGGCCTCGCCGACGTCTCGGGCTACCCGAACCTCCTCGCGGAACTGCTCGACCGCGGCTGGTCCAAGGCCGATCTGGCCAAGCTGACCTGGAAGAACGCGGTCCGGGTCCTGGACGCGGCGCAGGACGTGGCCCGCGGGCTTCAGGCGACGCGGTCCCCGTCCAACGCCACGATCGAGTCGCTGGACGCGCCCGCCGGCTGAGCGTCGAGGGCGGGGTAGCCGGTGTAGCCGGTAGCCCCGCCCACGTACATGAAGTACCGGTCCCGCATCTCGTTCAGCGGCGCCCCCAGCCTGAGCCGGGTCACCAGGTCGGGGTTGGCGATGAAGGGTTGGCCGAGCGCGATCAGATCGGCCCCGGCGGCCAGCAGCGCCTCGGACGCCCGGCGCACCTCCCGCGTGGTGAACCCGTTCAGCACCGGGTTGCCGATGAGCACCCCCGGCCAGGCGGCACGCAGCGTCCGGAACACCTCCGTGTCCGGGTCGGAGCGCACCATGATCGAGGCGGCCCGGCTGCCCTGAGCGCGCCCGTACCCCGAACGCCCCACCCACCAGGAACCGCCCACCGCCGCGTGCGACGGTGACCGTACCTCACGAACGACCGTACGGGAGCCGCCATGGCAGACCTCCAGGACGAGCTGCGCCCCACCGCCGCGGCCGGCCAGTGCGACGACCTGGCCGACCCGTACCCCGAGGAGACCGTCGTCGCGGCGGAGCCCTACGAGCCCGTCTCCGACCCCGACGACGCGCCCATGGCCCGGGCCCACGCCATCCTCGCCGCGCACCCCGTCGCCGACGGCTACAACGGGCTGCCCTGGGCGCTCAAGCGCCTGTCCTGGTACGACCTGGAGGACGGCGAGAGTACCGTCGGCACGGATGTGCCCCGGCTGCGCGGCGGCCATGTGGGCGCGCTGTTCTGGTCGTTGCACCTGCCCGAGGGGCTGGACGGCGACCGGGCCGTCGGCGCCACCCTGGAGCAGCTCGACCTGGCCAAGACCGTCGCCCGGACCTGTGAGGAGGGCCTGCGGCCGGCCCGTACGGCCGGGGAGGTCGCCGACGCCCGCAACTGCGGCCGGGTCGCCGTGCTCCTCGGCCCCGCCGGAGCCGCGGCCGTCGGCGACTCGGTGGGCATCCTGCGCCAGCTGCACCTGCTCGGCCTGCGCGTGCTGACCCTGACCGGGGTGTCCTGGGCGAGCGGGGCGGGGCTGACCCGGTTCGGCGAGGAGGTCGTGCGCGAGATGAACCGGCTCGGCGTGATCGCGGACCTCTCCGGCGCCTCCGCGCCGACCGTCCGCCGGGTCCTGAGCCTGTCCCGCGCGCCGGTGCTGTGCAGCCGTTCCGCCGCCCGCGCGGTCCGGCCCCACCCGGCCAACCTGCCCGACGACCTGCTCGCCGAGCTGGGCGCGGCCAAGGGGCTGTGCCTGGTGCCGCTGACCGCCGAGCAGACCGGCCCGACCGTCCGCGACGTCGCCGACCATCTCGACCACATCCGCGCCGTGGCCGGAGCCCACAGCGTCGGGCTGTCCGGCACCTACGACTGCGGAGCCGCCCACCCCCAGGAACTGGGCGACACCTCCTGCTACCCGCGGCTGATCGCGGAGCTGCTGCGCCGCGGCTGGGAGGAGTCCGATGTGGCCCTGCTGACCTGGGGCAACGTCCAGCGCATCCTGCGCGGCGCCGACTTCACCGCCCGCGCCGCCCAGCAACGCCGGGAGCCGTCGACGGCGACGATCGCGGAGCTGGACGGGTAACCGGCCCGGTCCACGGCGGCCGTCCCCGATCCTGCCGTCCCCGATCCGCCGCCCGTGATCAGTCCTTCCCGGTCAGTCGTGCTCGATCAGTCGTGCTCGATCCGGCACAGGCAGAACGGATGCCCCACCGGGTCGGCGTAGACCCGGAAGTCCTTCTTCTCGTCGTCCTCCTTGTCCAGCACCCGCGCGCCCAGCGCCAGGACCCGCTCCTCCGCCGCGTCGATCTCGTCCCAGGTCGACCCGGCGTCGAAGTCGAGGTGGAACTGCTGGGCGTTGCGGTCGGACCTCGGCCACTCCGGGGCGGTGTAGCCGGGTGAGCGCTGGAAGGCGAGCCGGGGTCCGCCGGGGACGCGCAGCACCACCCACTCGGGGTCGTCGTCCTCCGGCGTGCCGCCGACGACCTGCGCGTAGAAGCGGGCCAGCGCGCGCGGGTCGGGGCAGTCGACGACGACGGAACGGAAACGTGCCACGGCGGACATGGGGCCTCCAGAAGTCAGCAGGCGCAGAGGCAGAACGGGTGCCCGGCCGGGTCGGCGTAAACCCGGAAGGTCCGCTCCCGGTCCTCGGCGTCCAGCGGCTTCGCGCCCAGTGCCAGGACGCCCTTCTCGGCCGCGTCCAGGTCGTCCACCACCAGGTCGAGGTGGAACTGCTGCGAGCCGTCGGGCGACGGCCACTTCGGCGGCACGAACCCGGGGGACGCCTGGAAGGCCAGCGCTCCGCCAGGCACCTTCAGGTCGACCCACTCGTCCTCCCCGTCGGTCTCCACCGTCGGTGTGCCGCCGAGCACCTCGGCGTAGAAACCGGCCAGAGCGCGCGGGTCGGGACAGTCCAGGACGACGACACCCAGCTTGGCGAGAGCCATGACTTCCTCCTCGGGGTGGCTGTTACCCGTATGGGCCGGGTAACCAGTAACCGTTACTGCATGCTCCCGCATTGCCGGTAACCTCGCAAGGGAAAACCCGAGAGGTACGGTCCAGCCATGACGGAGAGATCGCCCGCGCCCGGGGGCCTGGGGCTGGTCGAGGCCCTGGTGAACACCCTGGACATCGAGTCCGGCGCCGACGCGCTGGACACGCCCGAGGGCCGGGCGCGCCTCGGCGTCACCGACGAGGAGACCGACCGGGCCCGCGCCCTTCGCGAGTCCCTGCGCGCGACCCTGCTCGCCCACGCGGGGCACCCGCCGCACCGCGAGGTGACGCCGCTCGGCGATCTCCTGGCCGGGGCCCCGCTCCTCGTCAGGGTCGATCCGGCGGACGGCTCGGCCGCCCTGGCCCCCGCCGACGGCCGCTCGATGCACGCCCGCGTGGCCGCCGCCGTCGCCGAGGCCCTGGTCGCCGGCACCTGGACCCGCCTCAAGGCCTGCGAGGCCGCGGACTGCCACTGGGCCTACTACGACCGCAGCCCGGCCGGCCGGGGCCGCTGGTGCTCGATGCAGGTCTGCGGCGCCCGCGCGAAGATGCGCCGCTACCGGGCCAAGGACGGCTAGACGAGTAGTTCCAATTGCCGGGTTCTCAGACGAGGGAGGGTGTCCGGCATCGGGTTGTGACGACCGATGCCCCTTCCGGGCCGGGAAGCCCGAGCGTGCCCCGGGGCCGGATCCGGTGGGGCACAATGCACGAAGACGCCGGTTCGGCCGACTGAGCCTCGGCCGAACCGGCGTCACCTGTCTTCGCGTCCGCCCGCGCTCAGGCCTTCGGGCGTCCCATCGCCCGGTACGTCCAGCCGGCCTTGCGCCACAGCTCCGGGTCCAGGGCGTTGCGCCCGTCCAGGATGACCCGGACCGCCGCGACCTCGCCGAGGGCCTCGGCGTCCAGCTCGCGGAACTCCCGCCACTCCGTCAGATGCAGCACGATGTCGGCCCCGCGCACGGCCTCCAGCGCCGAGTCGGCGTAGCCGAGCGTCGGGAACACGCTGCGGGCGTTGTCCATGCCCTTGGGGTCGTAGACCGTGACCTGGCCGCCCTGGAGGTGGATCTGCCCGGCGACGTTCAGCGCGGGGGAGTCCCGCACGTCGTCCGAGTCGGGCTTGAAGGTCGCGCCCAGCACCGCCACGCGCTTGCCCAGGAACGGCCCGCCGCCCAGCGCCTGCCGGGCCAGCTCCACCATCTGCCCGCGCTGGCGCATGTTGATCGAGTCGATCTCCCGCAGGAACGTCAGCGCCTGGTCCGCGCCCAGCTCACCGGCGCGCGCCATGAACGCCCGGATGTCCTTCGGCAGACACCCGCCGCCGAAGCCGATCCCGGCCCGCAGGAACTTCCTGCCGATCCGGTCGTCGTAGCCGATCGCCTCCGCGAGCTTGGCCACGTCACCGCCGGCCGCCTCGCACACCTCCGCCATCGCGTTGATGAAGGAGATCTTCGTCGCGAGGAAGGAGTTCGCGGACGTCTTCACCAGCTCCGAGGTCGGGAAGTCCGTCACCACGAACGGCGAGCCCTCGGCGATCGGCGTCGAGTACACCTCGCGCAGCAGCTTCTCGGCCCGCTCGCTGCGCACGCCCACCACGAGACGGTCGGGGTGCAGCGTGTCGTCCACGGCGAAGCCCTCGCGCAGGAACTCCGGGTTCCAGGCCAGCTCCGCGTCCTCACCGGCGGGCGCGTGCGCGGCCAGGTAGGCCGCGAGGCGGTCCGCGGAACCCACCGGCACGGTCGACTTGCCGACGACCAGCGCCGGACCGTGCAGATGCGGGGCGAGGGAGGCGAACGCGGAATCGACGTAGCTCATGTCGCAGGCGTACTCGCCGTGCCGCTGCGGGGTGTTCACACAGACGAAGTGCACATCGCCGAACGCGCCGACCTCGGCCCAGTCCTGGGTGAAGCGCAGCCGGCCGCTGGAGCCCTCGATGCCGGCGACGTGCTTGCGCAGCAGCTCCTCGAGACCCGGCTCGTACATCGGGGCCTCGGCCCGCTCCAGCTTCTCGATCTTCTCGCGCACGACGTCCAGGGCGAGAACCTCGAAGCCCAGTTCGGCCATGGCCGCCGCATGTGTCGCGCCGAGATAACCGGTGCCGATCACGGTGATCTTCAGGGCCATGGGGTGCTCCAGGGGTCTACGGCATGCGGTGCGCGCCCGAGCATATCCGGGGCATGGCGGCGCGCTCTCATGGGCAACTTCTCCGCTGTCGCCTAGCTCACGTATCACTGGGGTGGGCGACCCCATAAACTTTTGATTACTTAACGGTAGTTAGCTTCAGCATCGCAGCGTTTTGGAGCGTGAGAGACCTTGGCCGGATCGGCTGACTTCGACCTGTACCGCCCGTCCGAGGAGCACGACATGCTCCGTGACGCCGTCCGCTCCCTGGCCGAGGCGAAGATCGCGCCGCACGCCGCAGCGGTGGACGAGGAGGCCCGCTTCCCGCGCGAGGCCCTCCAGGCCCTGGTCGCGAACGACCTGCACGCCGTGCACGTACCCGAGGAGTACGGCGGCTCCGGCGCGGACGCGCTGGCCACCGTCATAGTGATCGAGGAGGTCGCCCGCGTGTGCGCCTCCTCCTCCCTCATCCCGGCCGTGAACAAGCTGGGCTCCCTGCCGGTGATCCTCTCCGGCTCCGAGGACCTGAAGAAGAAGTACATGACCCCGCTCGCCAAGGGCGACGGCATGTTCTCGTACTGCCTCTCCGAGCCCGACGCCGGCTCCGACGCCGCCGGCATGAAGACCAGGGCCGTCCGCGACGGCGACTTCTGGGTCCTCAACGGCGTGAAGCGCTGGATCACCAACGCCGGCGAGTCCGAGTACTACACGGTGATGGCCGTCACCGACCCCACCAAGCGCTCCAAGGGCATCTCCGCCTTCGTCGTGGAGAAGTCCGACGAGGGCGTCTCCTTCGGCGCACCGGAGAAGAAGCTCGGCATCAAGGGCTCCCCGACCCGCGAGGTCTACCTCGACAACGTCCGCATCCCCGCCGACCGCATGATCGGCGAGGAGGGCACCGGCTTCGCCACGGCGATGAAGACCCTCGACCACACCCGCATCACCATCGCCGCCCAGGCCCTCGGCATCGCCCAGGGCGCCCTCGACTACGCCAAGGGCTACGTCCAGGAGCGCAAGCAGTTCGGCAAGCCCATCGCCGACTTCCAGGGCATCCAGTTCATGCTCGCCGACATGGCCATGAAGATCTCGGCCGCCCGCGCCCTGACCTACCAGGCCGCCGCAGCCTCCCAGCGCGTCGACGCCGACCTCACCTACCTGGGCGCCGCCGCCAAGTGCTTCGCCTCGGACGTGGCGATGGAGGTCACCACGGACGCCGTCCAGCTCCTCGGCGGGTACGGCTACACGCGCGACTACCCGGTGGAGCGCATGATGCGCGACGCCAAGATCACACAAATATACGAAGGTACGAACCAGGTCCAGCGCATCGTCATGGCGCGCAACCTGCCGTAGCCCCGCCCCGGGGGCCGGCCGCTCCGGCCCCGGCGTTCTACAAGAAGCGGCGGATCGGGGTCACCGCCGCCTCCGCCAGGCGCTCGGGCAGGGGGCGGCGCTTCCAGCGGGACGGGTCGATCGGCTCGCTCCGCTCCCGGTCGGCGTCGAAGTCGGCGTCGAGCCGCGCGGTGAAGTCCTCGTCGAGGACGGCCAGCACGACCTCCTCGTCGTGCTCCATGGAGCGGCGGTTGAAGTTGGTCGAGCCGATCAGGGAGCACACCCCGTCGACCGTGATGATCTTCGTGTGGAGCATGGTCGGCTGGAACTCCCGCACCTCGACACCGGCGTCGACCAGCGTCTGGTAGTGCTGCCGCCCGGCCAGCAGGCACGCCCGCTCGTCGGTGTAGGGGCCGGGGAGCAGGATCTCGACCCGGACCCCGCGGCCGGCCGCCGCGGCCAGGAGGTCGATGAAGTAGGCGTCGGGGGCGAAGTAGGCCGTGGACAGCCGCAGGCGCCGCTCGGCGGAGGTGATCAGGACCCGCAGCACCGTCTGCATGTCCTGCCAGCCGAACGAGGCCGACCCCCGTACGACCTGGACCGTGGCGCGGCCCGGCTGCTCCTGGGCGGTGAAGCGGTCATGGTCGTCGTAGAGGTCGTCGTGGCACTCCGCCCAGTTCTGGGCGAAGGCCGCGGCGATGCCATCCACGGCCGGGCCGCGGACCCGCACATGGGTGTCGCGCCACTCGTCGGGGTTGCGGGCGTCGCCGCACCACTCCTGCGCTATGCCGACGCCCCCGGTGAACGCCGTGTGCTCGTCGGTGACCAGCACCTTGCGGTGGCAGCGGTGGTTCTGCCGCATCGGCGACAGCCGGGTGGGACGGCGGAACCAGGCCACCTGGACACCGGCCTCGTCCATGGCGTCCAGGAGGTCCCGCTCTATCTCCTTGGCCCCGAAGCCGTCCAGCAGCAGCCGCACCCGGACCCCCGAACGGGCCCGCTCGGCCAGGGCCTCGGCGAACTCGTGGGCCACCTCGCCGCGCCAGTACACGAACGTCATCATGTCGACGGTGTGCTCCGCGGCGCGTATCGCGGCCAGCATCGCGGGGAAGATCTCGTCGCCGTTGCGCAGCGGCACGAGCTCGTTGCCCTCGGTCGCGGCGATGCCGATCAGCCGCTCGAGCCGCCTGCGCAGCCGCTGCTTCTGCCCCTCCGGCCCTCTGGGCGACGGCACGGTCCGTTCGTCGTACATCTGCTGCGTCATGGGTGGGTCCTCCCCCTGCACGGTTCGTTCGCCGCCCCCGGCCCGGCGGCGCCGGGACTCCGGCGCGCCTGCACACCCTTTTTGCCGCTGCCGGAGGATTCACGCCGGCCCCGGTGAGTCGTGCCTCACAGCGGCGGCCGACCGGACCGGGACGGTCCGCCCTGTGGTGCTCATGGGGCGACAGGCGTAGGACGAGAGGAGCGGGCGCCGATCCGCGGCTCCCGCCGGACCCGGGAGGACGTCATGACCCAGCAGCCCGCCACCACGACCCCGCTGAGCGCCGAGATGCAGGACTGCGTGCAGGCGTGCATGACCTGCCACAGCGTGTGCGAGGAGACCATGAGCTCCTGTCTGCAGAGGGGCGGCCCGGCCCAGATGCAGATCATGCGCGCGGTCATGGACTGCGCCGAGATGACGCGCATGTGCGCCGACATGATGATGCGCCGCTCGCCCCTGATGGCCGACATGTGCGCGCTGTGTGCCCGGGCGTGTGACATGTGCGCCGAGGCGTGTATGTCCATGCCGGAGGACCCGCAGATGATGAGGTGCGCGGAGGCGTGTCGCCGCTGTGCCGAGATGTGCCGTTCGATGTCGGCCGCCTCGATGTGAGGACCGCCGCACGACGGAGGGGGCACCCGCCCGGGTGCCCCCTCGCCGCCTGCTGCCGTCCGGTCAGTTGCCGGAGACGGTGACCTGCTCGTCGTTCTTCAGCTCGTTCACCAGCTGCTTCACCTTGGCGGTGTTCCACTGGAGGTTGCCGTTGGGGGTGTTGCCCGCGATCGGCATGTTCATCGACTTGCCCTCGCCGCCGCTGACGCCCTTCATCGCCCAGAACATGGACGCCAGGTCGAACAGGCCCATGTCCTTGTCGACCACGAGGGTGTCCAGGCCGGCGCTCATGGTCGGGTACAGCCTGAAGGGGTTCAGGACGGTGCCCGGGGTGGCGACCTGGTTGGCCAGGGCCGAGAGGAACTTCTGCTGGTTCTTCGTACGGTCCAGGTCGGAGCCCGCGAGGGCGTAGCGGGTGCGGACGAAGGCCAGGGCCTGCTCGCCGTTCAGTGTCTGCTTGCCCTTCTTCAGGTCCGCGCCCGACTTGGTGTCCTTGATGTCCTGCGGGATGTCCATCTCGACGCCGCCGACCGCGTCCACGATGTTCGCGAAGCCCGCGAAGCCGATCTCCACGTAGTGGTCGATGTGCAGGCCCGTGTTGGCCTCCACCGTGCGCACCAGCAGCTCCGGGCCGTCCTCGGCGTAGGCCGCGTTCAGCTTGGTCTGGCGGCCCGTGGCCGGGTAGAACTTGCCGGAGTCGGAGCCCTTGAACGAGGGGATCGTGACGTTCGAGTCGCGGGGCAGCGAGATCAGCGTCGGGGCGCCGCCGCCGGTGTGCAGGATCATCATCGAGTCCGTGCGCTTGCCCTCGGCGGACCCGGTGTGCAGCTTCTTCTTCTCCTCGGCCGACATGCCCTTGCGGCTGTCGGAGCCGACGATCAGGTAGTTCGTGCCCTCGCCCGCCTCCGGACGGTCGATGACCTTCGACAGATCGACCTCGCGGTTGAGCTTGGAGTCGGCCCAGAAGTACGTGCCGACGCTCGTCACCACCAGCAGCGTCACGACCGTGATGGCGGTCACCTTGATGCGGCGGCGCCAGTCCGGCGCGGGGCGGGGCGCGTAGCCGCCGTCGCCCGGGCCGCCGGGGCCCCTGCCGCCGGGGGAGCCGTAGACCTGGCCGGTGTTGTAGCCGCTGTCGTAGCCGTCACCGGGGCCGTGGCCGCCGCCGTCCACGTACGAGGGCTGCGGAGGTACCCCGCCGCCGTACGGTGCCTGCCCGGGCGATGCCGCCGGCCCGCGGCGGACCTGCCGCATGACACGGGCGCTCTCGGGCTGTGCGCTCGAGCTGCCGCGTCCGAACCGGCCGCCGCGGTTGTCGCCGGAAAATCCCTCGGGCCAATCATTCATGCCGACAGTGTGCAGGTCCCGGTGGTGGGCCATACAAGGGTCGTCGGAAAATCAGAGCACGCCTGTGGCGAAGCTGACACAAATCCCCCTCAGCCGCCTCGGCATAAGGTGGGGGCCATGACAGACCAGGCCCCAGCCGCGGATTCCGGCGGTCCGGAGATCCCGGGCAAGCCGACTTCGGCGTCCCGCACCACCCTCAGCCACATCATGACCCACAACGACACGAACCTTCTGGGGACGGTGCACGGCGGGGTGATCATGAAGCTGGTCGACGACGCGGCGGGAGCCGTCGCCGGGCGGCACTCCGGCGGGCCGGCGGTGACGGCCTCGATGGACGAGATGGCGTTCCTGGAGCCGGTCCGCGTCGGTGACCTGGTGCACGTCAAGGCGCAGGTCAACTGGACCGGCCGCACCTCCATGGAGGTCGGCGTCCGGGTCCTGGCCGAACGCTGGAACGAGTCCGCCCCGCCCACGCAGGTCGGCTCCGCCTACCTCGTCTTCGCCGCGGTCGACGCCGACGGCAAGCCCCGCCGGGTCCCCCCGGTCCTCCCGGAGACCGAGCGCGACAAGCGCCGCTACCAGGAGGCCCAGATCCGCCGCACCCACCGTCTGGCCCGCCGTCGCGCGATCATGGACCTGCGCGAGAGGCGGGCGGCGGAGGGCTTCGAGGACTGACCCGGGGGAGGGCCTGCTGTCAGCCGCCGTCGGCCGCCACCTCGCCGGCTTCTAGCCGCACGCCACCTCGTCCCCCCGCACCACCCCGAGCTCGCCCTGGCCCGGGTCCTCCGCGCGCACCTTGCGGACGCGTTCGAAGTCCGGGCCCGCGATGACCTTGAGGGTCGCGCCCAGGCCCTTGACGGCGCGCAGCTCGCTGCCCGGCAGGGCCGTGGCGAGGGATCTGGCCGAGCGGTCCCAGCGGGGGTCGTAGGCGACGACCGTGCGCTTCACGTCACGGGTGGCGGCGTTCACGGGGGCGTGGGTGGTGCGGAAGCCCGTCGACGCCAGCGCCGCGTCCACACGGCGGCCGAGGCCGGGCGTGCGGGTGCCGTTCTCCACCTGGACACGGATCTGCTGCGGGGCGACCGCGACGACCCGGGCCGCGCCGCGCGACCGGTTCACGGACAGCGGCTGGTCCTGGCGCAGGGCGTGGAAGAGGCGCTCCGCCTTCACCGGGTCCCATTTCAGCGTCGAGCCGACGCCCTTCACGGCGTAGCCCATCCGCCCGATCGGGACGGTCGTGAACTCGGAGGAGGAGGGCGAGAAGTTCCGCATGGCGCGGCCCAGGTCCAGCATCTCGTCGGTGCCGAAGCCCTTGTCGGCGCGTACCGAGCCGAGCACCGCCCGTGTCACGTCCCGGAACTTCATCGGGTTGAGCAGGATCCCGGAGGAGGTGAGCCGTTCCACGAGGGCCGCCATGAAGCGCTGCTGCCGCTTCATACGGCCCAGGTCGGACGCCCCGTCGACATGGCGTGCGCGGACGAACTGGAGCGCCTGCCCGCCCGCCAGCGTGTGCCGTCCGGCCGGCAGGTCCAGGCCGGTGTAGCTGTCCTTGAGGGGGTCGGCGGTGCAGATCTGCACGCCCCCGACCACGTCCACCGTCTTCATGAAGCTGGTGAAGTCGACCTCCAGGTAGTGGTCGATCTTCACCTTGGTCATGGACTCGACCGTGCGCACCGTCAGCTGCGGCCCGCCCTCGGCGTACGCCGCGTTCAGTTTGATGGGATGCCCGTGGTGCCGCTTGCCGCTGGTCCGGTCGGTGTGCGCGGGCGTCACCGCGTACGAGTCGCGCGGCAGGCTCACCACACTGGCCCGTTCCCGGTCCTCGGAGATGTGCACGATCATCATCGTGTCGGTGCAGTGGCAGGGGGCGCCGCCCAGCCGGTACTTGCGGCGCTCCTCCTTGCCGATCTTTTCCCGGCCGTCGGTGCCGACCAGCAGGACGTTCATGCCGTGGCCCGCCTGCGGGCGGTTCTTCATGTCCTTGAAGGGGTCGACGCGGGTGATGTCCGCGTCGAGGCCGGTCATCACCGCGTGCCCGATGCCGGCGGAGGCGAGGACGACCACGGACAGGGTGGTGACGGCACGCATGCCCCAGCGCGGCCTGCGCCGGGGCGGGCCCGGGCGGCGCGGGGCGCGGCGGGCGGCGGGGGGCTGCGGGCGGCGCTGGGGTGCGGCGGTGGACCGAGGGGACCGCGGCGGCGTGGGCATGGGGCACCTCCGGACGACGGCCGTACGTGGGATCCGTGAAACCGTAGGCCGATACGATCTGCGGCCCGCGGCAGCGCCCCGGCGGCGCGCACCGGTGTCCCCCGTTCGCGGTAACGTGAGCCCCCTATGAACGCCAATCCCGACGTGCGGCTCCCCGCCGTTTCCGTGATCATGCCCGTCCTCGACGAGGAGCGGCATCTGCGGGGAGCAGTCCAAGCGATCCTCGCGCAGGAGTACGCCGGCGAGATGGAGGTCGTGATCGCCCTCGGTCCGTCCACGGACCGCACGGACGAGATCGCCGCCGAGCTCGTGGCCGAAGACCCGCGCGTGCACACCGTCCCCAACCCCACGGGCCGTACGCCCGCCGCGCTGAACGCCGCGATCAACGCCTCCCGGCATCCGATCGTCGTCCGCGTCGACGGCCACGGCATGCTCTCGCCCAACTACATCGCCACCGCCGTACGGCTCCTGGAGGAGACCGGCGCGCAGAACGTCGGCGGCATCATGCACGCCGAGGGCGAGAACGACTGGGAGCACGCGGTCGCCGCCGCGATGACCTCGAAGATCGGCGTGGGCAACGCCGCCTTCCACACCGGCGGTCAGGCGGGCCCGGCCGAGACGGTCTATCTCGGCGTCTTCCGGCGCGAGGCGCTGGAGCAGCAGGGCGGCTACAACGTGGAGTTCATCCGCGCCCAGGACTGGGAGCTGAACTTCCGCATCCGTGAGGCCGGCGGGCTGATCTGGTTCTCGCCGGAGCTGAAGGTGTCCTACCGGCCGCGGCCCAGCGTGAAGGCGCTCGCCAAGCAGTACAAGGACTACGGCCGCTGGCGGCATGTCGTCGCCCGCTACCACGAGGGCTCCATCAACCTGCGCTACCTCGCGCCGCCGACCGCCGTGTGCGCGATCGGGGCCGGCGTCCTGGTCGGCGCCCTGCTGACGCCGTGGGGCTTCGTCGTGCCCGGCGGCTACCTCGCGGCGATCGTGCTCGGTTCGGTGCCGGCGGGCAAGGGCCTGCCGCTGAAGGCGCGGCTGCGGATCCCCGTGGCGCTGGCCACGATGCACATGTCGTGGGGCTGGGGCTTTCTGACCAGCCCGCGGGCGCTGGCGCGGAAGGTCATCGCCTCCCGGCGCCCCGCGGTGCGCGCGGACGCCGCCGCGAGCTGACCGACACGACCGCAGGCCCCTGCCCGGACGGGCAGGGGCCTGCGGTGTGCGGTGATCAGCAGCAGGGGCACGCGGAGCGGGGCCCGCCGTCCTCCCGGACGCGGGCCTGGCTCTCCTGCCGGTCCGTGCTCACCACTGGTAGGGCTTGTACACGTCCATGCACTCCTGCTTGTCGGCGGTCAGCGCGTCCGCGGAGTCGGGCAGGTCGCCCGCCGCGGGTGCCTTCTGCTCGGGGTAGGCCGTGCCCTCCCGCCAGTCGCTGCCGATGGTCAGCGTGGTGGTGACGTCGTCCGTGGCGCGCACCTGGCCGGCCGGGATGCCGACCGCCTTCGCCACCGACAGCGCGTTGGCCCGGCCCTGCTCCCCGGTGCCCTTGGGGTAGGTCACCTGGGTCCGGGGGTGCGGATCCTGCCGGCCCGAGGCGACGGCCCGGGTGAAGCCCTCCCGCTGCAACGCGGCCACGATCGCGGCGGCGCGTTGCGGGACGGCGGCCTGCTGGTCGCTCGCCGTGCCGTTGACGACGGTGACCGACAGCCCCTCGGCGGGCGCTGCGGCGGGGCCCGTGGCCTTCACGGACGCCGGGGACGGACCCGAAGCCGCGGCCGCACGCGCCTTCCCGGCCTTGTCGAAGGACACGTCGTCGCGGAGCATCGCCCACATCCTGTCGGCGTCGTCCGGCTTGGGCAGCAGGTGGTTGCGGTTCAGCGGGTCCTCGATCCACGGCATCGTCGTCATCGTGATGCGGTTCGTCGGGACGGACTTCAGCTGCATGCCCAGGTCGTACAGCTCCTTGACGGTGCCGATCTCCTCGGACACCTTCAGCGCCTTCGTGCCCGACTCGGCCAGCCCCATCAGACGGCCGGTGTCGGTGAAGACGTTCTGCTGCTTCAGCGTCCGGATCATCGCGTTCATGTACATGTGCTGGGCCTTGGCGCGCAGCGGGTCACTGCCCCAGGCGTGGCGGGTGCGCAGCCACTGGAGCGCCTCCTTGCCCTGCACGTTGTGCTTGCCGGCCTTCAGCTTCAGTCCGGAGCCGCCGCGCTGACCGGGCAGCGGCCGGTCCCACACGTTCTGGTTGACGCAGACCGGGACACCGCCGATGGCGTCCGCCATGTCCACCACTCCGGCGAAGTCGACCATCATCCAGTGGTCGATGTACACACCGGTCAGGTTCTGCCAGGTGGCGAGCGTGCAGCCCGGGCCACCGCGCTGGAGCGTCTCGTTGATGATGGTGTTCTTGGCCGGGTAGGTCTCCCCGGTGTCGGGGTCGACGCACTTCGGGATGTCCACCCGGGTGTCGCGGGGGATGCTGACCACGGACGCGCTCTCGCGGTCCGCCGAGACGTGCAGGAGCATCTGCACATCCGCCAGGGGCTTGCTGCCGACGTTGTCCCGGCCGCCGCCGAGCTTGACGTTCTCCGCCGAGTTCCGGCTGTCGGAACCGATCAGCAGGATGTTGAGCGGGGTCTGGCCGGCCGCGTTGGGGCCGGTCTTCTTGACGTCGGAGTCGCCGCTGTTGCGTCTGCCCTTGTCGATGTTGCCGTTGAGATGGCGGTAGTAGAGGTATCCGGCGCCGGCCGTCCCGAGTATGACCACCGACAGCACGATCGCGGACCAGCGCATTATCCGGCGTCCGCCGCCGCGCCGCCGGCCGCGCCGTCGGCCCCGGCCGCCCGCGCCCCCCTCGCCGCCGCCCGCGGCGGGCGCCGCCGTCCCCGGACGCTCGTCCTGGGCCAGGCCGCCCGACTCGCGCCGCCTGCTGCCTCCGCGCACGTCGCTCTGCGTCATACCCCTGCCTCCCCACCCCTACGGCCGCCCACGGGACCGCCCCGCGTCGTGCTCGGATCACGGGCGACCCGCGTCCGTCCGGACCACGGGTTCCCCGGTGCTGCGCCGGGGCCGGCTCGTCCCCGCTGCTGGTTGGACCACTGACATGCCCGGTCGGATGTACGCCCGGGCGAATCGTCCGGGCATGCTCCGTCCACCTGTGAGACGCAGGAAGGGACGGTCAGGTCACTTCGCGCACTCGACCTTGTCGGCCGTGGCCTTCTGCACCTCGTCCGGCACCTTGTCCGGAGTGGTGAGGGGCACCCCCGCCCCCTTGAAGTCCTTGCCGAGGGTCAGTGTCATCGCGGGCACTCCCTGGGAGTTGGTCACGCTCTCGCCCGGCTTCAGCGCGGAGCCGGACAGGCCCATGATGGCGGCGAGACGGCGGGCCTGGTCGGCCTGGTCGGGCGCGTACTCCAGGGTGGTCTTCGCCAGCGGGGCGGGCGCGTTGCCGGCGTTCTCCGACTTGGTCACGCCCTCCTCGTTCTGGAGCCAGCTGAGGGTCTCCTGGGCGCTGCCGGCGACGGCGCCGCCGTTGAGGATCCGCACCCGCACCTCGGAGGCGTCCGCCTTGCTGCCCTTGAGCCGGGCGGCCTCGGCGGCCTTCTCCTTCTTCTTCTCCCGCTTGACCTCGGTCAGCGACACGTCGTCCCGGACCATCGCGAACAGCTGCTGGGCCTGCGGTTCCTTGAGGACCACCGTGGCCTTGACCTTCTCCGCCGGGTTGTCGTCGACGGGCACGGTGGCGAACGTGAGGTTCTTGGTGTCGAACTTGCCCAGCTCCGCGCCCAGATCGGCCAGCTTCTTGATCGTGCTGATCTGCGAGTCGACGGTCAGGGCCTTGGTGCCCGCTTCCGCCAGCTTGATCATCTTCGCGGGGTTGGTGAGGGTGTCGTTGGACTTCAGCTTGCGCAGCATCGAGCCGAGGAACTGCTGTTGCAGCTCGATCCGGCTCAGGTCGCCGCCGAAGCCCACAGAGTGCCGCGTACGGACGAAGGCCAGGGCCTCCTCGCCCTCGATCGTGTGCTCGCCCTTGGGCAGGTCGAGCTTGGAGTCGGGGTCCTTGATGTCCTTGGCCAGGCAGACGTCGACCCCGCCCACCGCACTGGTCAGCGTCTTGACCGCGTTGAAGTCGGCCACCATGAAGTGGTCCATCTTCAGCCCGGTGAGCTCGGTGATCGTGCGCATGGTGCAGCTCGGCGTCCGGTCCTCCTGCCCCAGGCTGTTGTTGAAGCGGGTGCCCTGCTTGCCCGGGATGACCTTCTCCGAGCCGTCTTCCTGCGTGGTCGGGCAGTCGGGGATGTCGGTGATCAGGTCGCGCGGGATGCTCAGCACCGTGGCGTTCGTACGGTCCTTGGAGACGTGCAGCACCAGCGTGGTGTCCGCGTGCCCGGCGCTGTCGTTGTCGCCGTAGCCCTGGTTGCCCTTGCCGGTGCGCTTGTCGGTGCCGATCAGCAGGATGTTGATCGCCCGGTCCTTGCTGAACCCGCCGGTGCCGGCGCCGTCGTCGGAGACGGACGTGATGTTGTCGTTGAGGTGCTCGTAGTAGAGGTACGCGGCCGCGCTCGTCCCGACGAGCACGAACGCCAGGGAGCCGCCGGTCCACAGCAGGGCCTTCTTGCCCTTCGCCTTCTTCGGTGCCGGACGGCGTCCGCGCCGCCCCGCGGCCGGCTCGGCCGGGGCGCCGGTGCGTCTGCGCGGGGAGGCGGCCTCACCGCCGGACGCGGCGGCGCCGGAACGCCGGGCGGGGGGAGTGCGGCGGGCGCGGGCCGCGCCGTCGGTCCCGGTCCTGCCGCGGCCACCGGAACCCCGTGGCCCGGGCACGTCCGACTGCGGTGCGGAAGGGCCCAGTCGCAGTTCGTATTCGCCGGTGTCCGGGTTGAGCACCCACTGGTCTGCGGGATCGATGTCGTCCGCCCGCCCACGGCCTTGCGCGTCCACGGTTGCCTGATTCCTCCGTCGGGCCACGCGGCGCCCTCCCCCGGAAGGCGCACGGTGCTGGTCAAGCAGTGCACGCCCCCAGGACGGACCTCATGGGTGAGAGCACTGGATCGCACACACTATCCGCACACTTCGGCGTCAAGCGACGTGGGTGAGAAATTGCACGTTCTCACAACTGGGCAATACCGCCCATTTGTTTGAAGGAAGTTGGGTGAACGCGAAGGGATTCCGCGTTACTTGGCGCACTCCACCTTGTCGGCGGTGGACTTCTGCACCCCCTTCGGTGCCTTTGCGGGCACGGTGAGGGAGACACCGGCCCCCTCGAAGTCCTTGCCGAGGGTCAGTGTCATCGCGGGCAGACCCTGGGAGTTGGTCACGCTCTCGCCCGGCTTCAGCGCGGAGCCGGACAGGCCCATGATGGCGGCGAGACGGCGGGCCTGGTCGGCCTGGTCGGGCGCGTACTCCAGGGTGGTCTTCGCCAGCGGGGCGGGCGCGTTGCCGGCGTTCTCCGACTTGGTCACGCCCTCCTCGTTCTGGAGCCAGCTGAGGGTCTCCTGGGCGCTGCCGGCGACGGCGCCGCCGTTGAGGATCCGCACCCGCACCTCGGAGGCGTCCGCCTTGCTGCCCTTCAGCCGGGCGGCCTCGGCGGCCTTCTCCTTCTTCTTCCGCTCCTTGACGGCGGTGAAGGAGACGTCGTTCCTGATCATCTCGAAGACCTGCGGGGCCGTCGACTCGTTCAGCACGACCGTGGCCTTCACCTTCTCGGCCGGGTTGTCGACGACCGGAACGGTGGCGAACGTCAGGTTCTTGGTGTTGAGCTTGCCCAGCTCCAGACCGAGGTCCTTCAGCTTGCCGATGCTGTCCAGCTGCGAGTCCACGGTCAGCGCCTTGGTGCCCGCCTCGGCCAGGTCGAGCATCTTCGTCGGGCTGGTGAGGGTGTCGTTGGACTTCAGCTTGCGCATCAGCGCGCTCAGGAACTGCTGTTGCAGCCCGATCCGGCTCAGGTCACCGCCGAAGCCGACGGCGTGCCGGGTGCGCACGAACGCCAGCGCCTGCTCGCCCTCGATGGTGTGCATGCCCTTGGACAGCTTCAGGTGCGAGTCCGGGTCGTCGAGGTCCTTGCCCACACAGACCTCGACCCCGCCGACCGCGCTGGTCAGCGTCTTGACCGCGTTGAAGTCCGCGACCATGAAGTTGTCGGGCTTGACCCCGGTCAGCTCGGTCACGGTCCGCATCGTGCAGCTGGGCGTGCGGCCGTCCTGGCCGAGGCTGGTGTTGAAGCGGACCTGCCGGGTGCCGGGGATGACCTTCTGCGTGCCGTCCTCCTGCGTGGTCGGGCAGTCCGGCACGTCGACGATCAGGTCGCGCGGGATGCTCAGCGCGGTCGCGTTCGAACGGTCCTTGGAGACGTGCAGCAGGATCGTGGTGTCGGCGTGCCCGACGCTGCCCGCGTCGCCGTAGGTGCCGTTGCCCTTGCCGGTGCGCTTGTCGGTGCCGATCAGCAGGATGTTGATGGCCTTGTCCTTCTGGAAGCCACCGGTGCTCGCGCCGTCGTCGGAGACGGACGCGATGTTGCCGTTCAGGTGCTCGATGTAGAAGTACCCGGCGCCCGCGCCGGCGACCAGCACGAACGCCATCGTGCCGCCGGTCCACAGCAGGATCTTCCTGGTCTTGGAGGCCTTCTTCACCGGGCGCCGTCCGCGCCGTCCCGGCAGCGGCTCCTCCGGCGCCCCGCGGCGCCTGCGCGGCGGCGGCACCGCCCGCCCGGGCGGCTCGGGCCGCGACCGGCCGGGGGCCTCCTTGCGGCCGCGCGCCGAGGGGCGTGCCTCGGAGGACCGTGGCCTGCGCGGCCCCGGGACGCCCGGCTGCGGTGCGGAAGGGCCCAGTCGCAGTTCGTATTCGCCGGTGTCCGGGTTGAGCACCCACTGGTCTGCGGGATCGATGTCGTCCGCCCGCCCACGGCCTTGCGCGTCCACGGTTGCCTGTTTCCTCCGTCGGGGCACGCGGCGCCTTCCCCTCCAAGGCGCTCGGGTCTCGGTCACACAGTGCGCGACCTCGGGACCGTCCCTCAGAGCCGGGCGCACCGGATCGCTCACACTAACCGCCCCTATCGGCGCCGGGGGACGACGGTGACCCATTCCACGCCCCTACACCTGGGCAATTCGCCCATTTCCCGAGTGAAGAGTCCCTTGCCTTGGAGGGGGCTTGGCGCCCGCTTTACTCGCAGGTGTCCTCGGCTGCGGTGTTCCCCCGAAACGTCGGTGGAGGAGAAACGGTGACGGCGGGCGCGCTGTGAAGACCCGGATAGGCATCCCCGTACGACCCGTCACGCGCGTCTGCGGATCCCGGCGGGGCGTGACGCTGCGGGCCGTTCCCCTCGACGACCAGGGGCGCGTCCGTTCGCAGCCGCTCGAACAGCCGGTCCGCCGCGGGCTCCACGAGTTGGTCGCGATTGGCGTCGTACGCGTACGACTCCCGGGGGACGGTCAGGAATTGCACTTGTTCCATGGGGATGTCGCGCAGACCGCGCACGAGTGCGTACAAACCACGCAAGCTCGCCAGATCCGGGTCCGTGGTGAGAGAAGACGTGGCCGCGTCCAGCACCGGATAGAGCTTCGCCGGGTTCAGCAGGACGTCATTGCTGCGCACCTTGTTGACGAGCGCCCCGAGGAATCGTTGCTGCCGCTCCATCCGCTCGGTGTCGCTGCCGTCGCCCAGGGACTTGCGGGCCCGGACGTAGCCGAGGGCCTGCTCGCCGTCGAGCGTCACGCGCCCGGCGGGCAGCCGCAGCTTGGCGGCCCGGTCGTCGATCGGCTCCCGCAGGCACACCTCGACCCCGTCGACCGCGTCCACCATCTCCTTGAAACCGTGGAAGTCGACCACGACATGGTGGTCGACGCGGATGTCGGTCAGCTTCTCCACCGTCCGGATGGTGCAGGCCGAGCCGCCCACCTGGAAGGCCTGGTTGAACATCGTGAACCGCGGCGCGCTGCGGGACCCGTCCGGGCGCCGGCAGCCCGGCAGGTTCACCATCAGGTCCCGGGGGATGGAGACGGCGGTGGCGCTGCTCCGGCCGGCGGACAGGTGCAGCAGGATCGTGGTGTCGGACCGCTCGGTGCCGGAGTCCCGCCCGTAACGGGCGTTGTCGCGCCCCTCGCGCGAGTCCGACCCGATCAGCAGGATGTTCCGCGCGTCCTTGACCAGGGACGTGGGACGCTCCTTGTCGTACCGCGCGAGCTCGGCGGCGGCCGCCTCGTCGGGCGTGATGTTCCCGCTGAGCTTGGCGTAGACGGCCCAGCCGACGCCGCCGGCCGCCAGGAGGAGGGCCGTGACCCCGAACGCCGAGATCCGCGCCCACCGCCGCCGGCGCCGCACCGGCCCCCGCCCGCCGGCGGACGCCCCCGTCCCCGGACCGACCCTGTAGCCCACGGCAGCAACCACCCCTCCTGACGTAGGAACGTCCCGTCACCGCTCCTACGACCATGGCGCGGAAGGGGAGCGAAGGCCGGGTGGGGATGGGCCGGACGGGGGACTAGCGGCCCGGGGTGCCGTGGGCGATGGTCGTGACCCGCTCGCTCTCCACCCGCTTGTCCAGCACCCCGGCCCCGGCCTGCTCAGGATGGCGGCAGAGCACCACGGAGCCCCCGGTGGCCAGCGGCCCGTACAGCCCGGCGTGCAGCCCCTCCCAGGTGTCGTACGGCAGTCCGGACAGGATCCGCGACCCGGGCCCGGTCAGCCCCAGCGCGGTCGCCTCCGCCCGGGCCCGCTCGACCACCTCGGCGCCGCTGAACTCCCGCCCGGCCACGATCAGCGCGGGGGCGTCCGGATCCACGGGCGCGTACGGCACGAACCGGTCGCCCTGGCCCGGTACCTCCACCGCGTAGTCCACGAAGCCCTCGGGGACCTGCGGGAACCGCCCTCCGAGCGGGCGCAGGGCCATCGCGATCCGCGTCCCCGAGCAGGCCCGCGCCTCCTCCAGCCGGTCCGGCCCGCTCACCACGACGTCGGCGGCCCGCGCGTCCCCGGCCACGTCCGCGACGACCCCCACGGACGCGCACGCCAGCAGCCACACCGCCGTCTGCCAGTGCGCGGGCAGCAGCAGTGCCACCCGGTCCCCGGGCTCCACGGACAACTCGTCCTGGAGGAGGTTCGAGGTCTTGGCCACCCAATTGGCGAAGGTGGCCACGGACAGTTCGACGCGTTCGCCCGTGGCGTCGTCGTAGAAGGTCACCAGGGGGCGTCCCGGATCCGCGGCGAGCGCGGAACCCAGCAGGTCGGCGGGGGTGCGATCGGTGGCGTTCACCCGCGCAAGCGTACGCGGGCGACGACCCCGCGCCCAACGGACCGGCCCCCGCCCCACCGTGAATCCGCCACCGGTTCGGCCGAACCGGGCCGACGGCCCGTCACATCCCAAATGGACAGACTTATATGACTATGTCCAAGATCAGGGGCATGCGTGGATTCCTTGCTTCCTCGATCGGTGTCACCTGTGCGGCCGCTCTGGCCCTTCCCCTCACCCCTCCCGCCCTCGCGGCGACGGCGAGTCCGGTGCCGGCCACGGAAGCCGCCACGACGGCGAGACCCGTGGCCCGCGCGGGGACCCCGGCCGCCGCCGCCCACCGGCGCGCGGCCGAACCGTACGCCGCCGGCAGCACCCAGTCCCTCCCCCTCGAACCCCTCACCCGCGACCGCGCCACCCCCTCCGCCCCCGCCACCGAACAGGGCCTGACCCGCCGGGCCGTACGTCACTTCTCCCTCGTCGGCGTCGTCTGGGACGACCCCGACGCCGAACTGCACGGCCGCGTCCAGGTCCGCACCCGAGCCGCCGCCACCGGCACCTGGTCGGGCTGGCAGGACGTGGAGACCCACAACGCCGACCACGCCGCCGACCCGGGCACCCAGGAGAGGGCCTCGGGCCGCGTCCGCGGTGCCACGGCCCCGCTGTGGGTGGGCGACTCCGACGGCGTCGAACTCCGCGTCCGCTCCGAGCCCGAGTCCGAATCCGAGCCCGAGTCCGAGGGAGCGGCAGCCGGCTCCGCCGGGACGGGCGCCCGCACCCTGCCCGCCGCGCCCGCGCTGCCCTCCGGCCTGCGCCTCGAACTCGTCGACCCCGGCGAGGACGAGGATTCGTCCCTCGGCGGCACCGCCGACGGCCCCCGCACCGGTGGCCTGAACGCCGAAGCCGCCGCGCTCACCGACGCCTCCGCCGCCAACGCCGACCTCGCCCCCCTCGGCGCCACCGAGATCGGCGCCCTGAGCCGCGCCGAGACCGAGCAGGAGTACTACGCCCTCGACCCCGGCCGACTGACGGAGCAGCAGCGGCAGGCCCAGCCGTACATCGGCCCGCGCCCGGGTATCGTCACGCGGCGCGGCTGGGGCGCCGACGAGGGACTGCGCGAGAGCGGCTTCCGGTACACGAAGAAGGTCAAGGCGGCCTTCGTGCACCACACGGCCAGCGGCAACAACTACCGCTGCTCGCAGGTCCCCTCACTCATCCGCAGTATCTACCGCTACCACGTCAAGAGCATGGGCTGGCGGGACATCGGCTACAACTTCCTCATCGACAAGTGCGGAAAGATCTACGAGGGCCGTGCCGGGGGCGTGGCCAGACCGGTCCTCGGCGCGCACACGCTCGGTTTCAACAGCAACAGCATGGGGATCGCCGTCCTCGGGTCCTACGGCGCAACGAAGCCGTCGAAGGCCGCGGTCAAGGGCATCGCCCGGCTGACCGCGTGGAAGCTGGGCCTGTACCGGGTCAACCCGAAGGGGAAGACCTACCTGAAGTCGGCAGGCAGCAATCTCCACCGCAAAGGCAAGAAAGTGCGACTGAACGTGATCTCGGGGCACCGGGACGGCTTCATCACCGAGTGCCCGGGACGCAAGCTCTACGGAAAGCTGGGCTCGGCCCGCACCAAGGCGGCCCGCTACCAGGGCCGCTGAGCACACGGGCACCGCCGACGGGGGGCAGGGGGCGGAACGCCGCACGGCCAACGAAGGCGCCACGGAACGGTCTGCATACACTGACCGGCCGAAAGACAGTTCGGCCGGTCCCGGCAGGAAGCAGAGACGACACGTGACAGAAGCGATCCTCCTGGTCGGCGGCAAGGGCACCCGGCTGCGCCCGCTCACGGTGCACACGCCCAAGCCCATGGTCCCGGCGGCCGGGGTGCCCTTCCTCACGCACCAGCTGGCGAGAGCGAGAGCGGCGGGCGTCGAGCACATCGTGCTGGCCACGTCCTATCTGGCCGAGGTCTTCGAGCCGTACTTCGGTGACGGTTCCGCGCTCGGACTGCACCTGGAGTACGTCACGGAGGAGGAGCCGCTCGGCACGGGCGGCGCCATCCGCAACGTGGCCTCCCGGCTGCACTCCGGCCCCGACGACCCGGTCCTGATCTTCAACGGCGACATCCTGACCGGCCTGGACATCCGGGCCCTGGTCGACACCCACGAGACGTCGGGCGCGGACGTCTCCCTGCACCTGACCAAGGTCACGGACCCACGCGCCTACGGCCTCGTCCCCACGGACGACTCGGGCAGGGTCCTGGCGTTCCTGGAGAAGCCGCAGACCCCCGAGGAGATCGTCACCGACCAGATCAACGCGGGGGCCTACGTCTTCCGCCGCTCGGTCATCGACGCGATCCCGCTGGGCAGGCCGGTGTCGGTGGAACGGGAGACCTTCCCCGGCCTGCTGGAGGCCGGCGCGCACCTGCAGGGCATGGTCGACTCGACGTACTGGCTGGACCTGGGCACCCCGGCGGCCTTCGTCCGGGGCTCGGCGGACCTGGTCCTCGGCCGGGCCCCCTCGCCCGCCGTCCCCGGCCGCTGCGGCGACCGCCTGGTCCTGCCCACTGCCCAGGTGGCCTCCGACGCGAAGCTCTCGGGCGGCACGGTGGTGGGCGAGGGCGCCTTCGTCGCGGAGGGCGCGCGGATCTTCGGCAGCACGATCCTGCCGGGAGCGGTCATCGAACCGGGCGCGGTCATCACCGACTCCCTGATCGGCACCCGGGCCCGCGTCGGCCGGCGCTCGATCCTCACGGGCACGGTCATCGGAGACGGCGCGGTGATCGGCCCCGACAACGAACTCCTGGAGGGCGCCCGCATATGGTGCGACGCCCGCATCCCGGCGGGAGCGGTCCGCTTCTCCTCGGACCAGTAGGACGGGAGGGGGCCGCCGCCGCTGCGGGCAATCGTGCCGCCAAGGGCGATGGGGGTCCCCCTGCTCGAGCGAAGCCGAGAGCTCGGGGGAGGGTGGACGCAGCGGCACCCGGCACCGCCGGGCTGCGGACCCACCCGCCCCCGGCACGCACGCCGAGCACCTCAACCCCCACGGTTCACAACCGCCCGATGTCCCACCGAGGCATCTTCGGCGCCCTTCGCGCGGGCACCCTCCCGCTCAGCAGGATCAGCCGGGCCGCCCGATGCCGCTGCCCCGCATACGGCTCCAGCAGCTCCAGCATCGCCGCGTCGTCCGCGTCCCGGTCCCCGGCCAGTGCCCACCCCACGATGCCGGGCAGATGCAGGTCCCCGACCGTCACCTCGTCCGCCGCCCCGTGACTGCGCTGCACCGTCTCCGCGGACGTCCACGGCCCGACCCCCGGCACCAGTTCGAGCCGGGCCCGGGCCGCCCGGGGCTCCATCTCCACGGCCTGCTCCAGCCGCGCGGCGACCCGCACGGCCCGCAGGATCGTCGACGCCCGCTTGTCGTCGACCCCGGCCCGATGCCACTCCCACGAGGGAATCAGCGCCCAGGTCCGAGGTGCCGGCATCACGTACATCCGCTCGGGCGCGGGCCCCGGCGCCGGCTCGCCGAACTTCCGCACCAGCAGCCGCCACGCCCGGTACGCCTCGTCGGTCGTGACCTTCTGTTCCAGGATCGAGGGGATCAACGACTCCAGCACGAGCCCGCTCCGCGTCAGCCGCAGCCCCGGCCGCCGGTGCCGGGCCGCCGCCAGCAGCCGGTGCCGCGGCACGAACGCCGAGGGATCGTCCGCGGCCCCGAGCAGTTCGGGCATGCGCTCCAGCAGCCACGGCGCCCCGGGCCCCCAGGCCTCCCCGCGCACCCCACCGCCGTACGCGCACACGCGCAGTGTGCCGGGACCGGCCGGGGTGAGACTGGTCCGCCAGACGGACCCGTCGGGCATCGCCCGGAACGTCGGATCGCCGGGCCCGCGCCGCAGCGGCCCGAGCACCAGGCCGAGATCCAGCGGCCCGTCCGGCACCCACGCGCGCACCCGTCCCGGGCCCGTCGACTGCCGCGGCATCCCCGGGGGCACGGCGGCATGCCCCCGGCGCACGGGGGCACCTCCCACGCCCTGCGGGCTGTGGGGGAGCGTGGGCCGCTGGGCGAACCGTCCTGCCATGAATGAAGTCCCCGGGATCCTTGAGAGCAGCCCTACGAGGGTAGGCGCCGCCCGGCGCCTGTCACCGCACCTCGATGAAAGCCGCCGCGTCCCGCCCGGGCCGTGGCCGGGGCTCCTCCGCGGGATGCCCGACGGCCACCGCCCCCATCGGGTCCCAGTCCGCCGGCAGGTCCAGCACCTCGCGCACCACGTCCCGGCAGAACATCGTCGACGACACCCACGCCGAGCCCAGCCGCTCCCCGGCCAGCGCGACCAGGAAGTTCTGCACGCCGGCGCCCGCGGCGACCACGAACATCTCCCGCTCGGCACCGTCGCGCCGCGGGTCGCCGTAGGTGTGCGAGCCGTCCATGACCAGGCACGGAACGACGAGGTAGGGCGCGTTGCGCAGCACGTCGCCGCGCCGGACCCGCTTGGCGACGGACTCCTCCGTCTTGCCGTCCCGCCGCAGGTCGGCGATCCACGCGTCCCGCATGGCGTCGAGCAGCCGCGTCCGCGACTCCTCGGACTCCAGCAGCACGAACCGCCACGGTGTGGTGTGGTGCGGTGCCGGCGCCGTCACGGCGGCGGCCACGGCCCGCCGTACGGCGCCGGAGTCGACCGGCTCGTCGGTGAAGGCGCGGACCGTGCGGCGCTGGGTCACGGCCAGCCGGACCGCCTCGGAGGTGCCGAGGCGGAACATGTCGTCGCGGGCGCCGCGGACCATGGCCCGCGCTCCCTGGCCGTCGTCGCCCCGGGCCACCAGGTGCGCGAGCCCGCGCACCACGGCGACGGGCCGTCCCGCGGCCTTGCCCTTGACCAGGTCGCCCGCCGCGGCGAGTTCGTCGGCCGTGGCGACGACGGTGGCGCTGAGCGGATTGCCGTGCGCGTCGGTGCCGCCGCGCAGATCGTCCAGCACGCGCACTCCTGCCGCCCCGATCGCCACGTCCGTGAGCCCGGCGCGCCAGGGCCGCCCGAAGGTGTCCGTCACGACCACCCCGACGTCGACCCCGAGGGCGTCGCGCAGCCCCTCCCGGATGGCGCGGGCGGAGGCGTCCGGGTCCTCCGGCAGCAACAGCACCGTTCCCGCAGGGGTGTTGGAGGCGTCGACCCCGGCCGCGGCCATGACCAGGCCCTGCCGGTTCTCCACGATCCGCAGGCTGCCGCGCCGGGCCACCACCCGGACCGTCTCCGCGTCGATCGCGGCCTCCCGGTCGGCGGCCCGGACGATCCGGCCCTCGGCCTTGGACACGATCTTCGAGGTGACGAGCACGACGTCCCCGTCGGCCAGTCCGGGCCCGGCCGCCGCGATCAGCTTGGCCAGGTCGTCCCCGGCCGCGACCTCGGGTATCCCGCGCACGGCCCATACCCGGAACCCCTCGGGGCCCCGCTCCTCGCCGGTGACCTCGGCGCTCACGCCCCCCGCACCTCCTCGGCCAGGGCCAGTGCCTCCCGGGCCATCCGCGCGGTCGCGTCGGTGTCGCTCATCATCAGCGGCACGGCCCGGCAGCGGATCCCGGCCGCCTCGACCCGCTCGACGGCGTCCGCGTCCACCGAGTCCACGAGCCAGCCGTCCAGCAGCCCCGAGCCGTAGTGCTCGGCCACCGCCGTCGCGGTCGACTCCACGCCCACGGCGGCGAGCACCTTGTCGGCCATGCCCCGCACGGGCGCGTCACCGACGATGGGGGAGAGGCCGACGACGGGCACCCCGGCGTCCGCGATCGCCTCCCGGATGCCGGGCACGGCGAGGATCGTGCCGATCGACACGACCGGGTTGGACGGCGGGAAGAGGATCACGTCCGCCTCGGCGATGGCCTCCAGGACGCCCGGCGCGGGCTTGGCCTGCTCGGCGCCCACCGGCACGACCGCCCGGGCGGGCACCGAGGCGCGCAGCCGCACCCAGTACTCCTGGAAGTGGATCGCCCTGGTCTCGCCGTCGATCTCGACGGCGACATGGGTCTCGACGCGGTCGTCGGACATGGGGAGCAGCCGCACGCCCGGCTGCCAGCGGTCGCACAGCGCCTGTGTCACCGCGCTCAGCGGGTATCCGGCGCCGATCATCTGCGTCCGCACGATGTGCGTGGCGAAGTCCCGGTCGCCCAGGCCGAACCACTCGGGCCCGACGCCGTACGCCCCGAGCTCCTCCTTGAGATGGAAGGTCTCGTCGGCGCGACCCCAGCCCTGCTCCTCGTTGATGCCGCCGCCGAGCGTGTACATCACCGTGTCGAGGTCCGGGCAGACCTTCAGCCCGAAGAGGTGGATGTCGTCCCCGGTGTTGCCGATGACCGTGATGTCGGCGTCCGGGACGGCCTGCTTCAGACCACGCAGGAACCGGGCACCGCCGATGCCGCCTGCCAGAACCACAATGCGCATGGGAGCCATCCTCGCAGGCGCCCGCGGCAAGCGGTCGGCGGCCGGGGGGACCGGTCAGGCGGTCAGCGCGCCCGGCGCGGTTTGGGCCTCGCAGTGCGGGGCCGTGTGCATCGGCATCTCGGTGAGGCCCGGGTGGTAGACGTGCAGGCTCACCGCCGGCTCCAGGGCGTCGTTGACGACTTCGTGCACGTACCCCGGCGCGAACACGCGCTGCGCGCCGGCCCGCAAGGCGCGTGTGCCCCGGTCCGTGCGCTCGGTCAGCGTGCCCTCCAGCACGGTCAGCACCCCGGAGGAGCGGCCGTGGTCGTGCGGCCCGCTGCCCTGCCCGGGCACCCAGGACAGCAGCCACACCTCGTAGCCGGGGCCGGTGCGCAGCCGGTGGTACCAGCGGCTGGTCGCGTCGTAGCGGACGAGGTGCTCCCACTGGGAGCGGTCCTCGGCGAGGGAGCGGGCCAGTCCGACGAACTCGGCGACGGTGGCCGGATGCTCGCGGGGGGTCTGGAGGAGGTGGGTGACTTCGAGGATGTCGCCGGCGATCTGGAGGTCGCTGTCGCTGTTCATGGGTGCGTGGTTCCTCAGTGAAGGAAGGTCAGAGGGAACAGGGCCGGGAGACGGGTGGCTCGGCCTTCAGCTGGAGCGGGTGTGGCTCAACAGCTGCAACAGCGACAGCTACAGCGAGCGCGGGCAGCACCGAGGGACCCGGCGGTGCGGGTCGAGGTGGGTGCCAAGTTCGCGAGCATGCCCACAAGGACACCGGTTCACACCTTCACTGTCAACTCGACACCCGGTATGTGGGATGTGGTTCACCTCATCCGGTCAATCGCTCAGATGAAAGGTTTGTTCATGCCCCGCCCGGGACACATGGCGTCCAACCGGGCGCACAAACCCCGTTGCGTAGTCGTGATCCGACTGTGATCCGTTTCGCTTCGATGTGCGTGTCGGAACGAGATCGAACTCCTGGGCGTCCTTCTCCGTAGAGGTCTGCGAGGGGTCCGGCGGACGACGAAAGCCCTCCGGGGCTTCGTCGGTGTGTCAGGTTTTAAGGTGATTTGAACACTTTCCGCACGGGCTTGGTTCCGCAGAGTGAATAAGGGGCTCAATAGCAGATCTCGGCTTGACTCGCCCGGAGCTGCACACTTGTAATTTCACTCGTGTCGTTCAGCCGGAATCGGTAACGGCCAGATCACGGGGACGCGAAAGACAGACGAGGGGCGCACATGACCGAGACGGTGCAGCAACTGCTGGTCGACGACGCGGACGAGGAGCTCGGCTGGCAGGAGCGCGCGCTGTGCGCCCAGACCGACCCCGAGTCCTTCTTCCCCGAGAAGGGCGGCTCGACCAGAGAGGCCAAGAAGGTCTGCCTCGCCTGTGAGGTCCGCTCCGAGTGCCTCGAGTACGCCCTCGCCAACGACGAGCGATTCGGCATCTGGGGCGGTCTGTCCGAGCGGGAGCGCCGCCGCCTGAAGAAGGCGGCCGTCTGACCCCCCTCACCCCTCTTCGTGAACGGCCCGTCGCCCGTGGGTCATCCACAGGCGGCGGGCCTCTTGCTGCGCAGCCGATAGTGTGGTCGCTCGTCCGAGACGCCCCGCCGCCCCCACCGGGCGCGGGCGTCCACCGCAGTCCACCGAACCGGGGCCCGTACCTCGATGTCCGTGCACAGCCACCCGGCAGCCCATCACGACACCGCTGCCACACCTGAGTTCCCGCGTCATGTGGTGACCGCGGTCCTCGTCTCGCACGACGGCGCCCGCTGGCTGCCCGACGCGCTCGCCGGACTGCTCGGCCAGGAGCGTCCCGTCCAGTACGCGATGGGGGCCGACACCGGCAGCTCGGACGCCTCCGCGCAGCTGGTCACCGACGCGCTCGGCGCCGACCGGGTGCTGCACCTCGCCCGCCGCACCGGTTTCGGCCAGGCCGTCGAGGAGTGCGACCGCTCCGCCCCCGTCCTGACCCCCGACGAGCTGCCGTACCTCAAGCGCCCCAGCGGCTGGGACCCGGTCACGCGCTCGTGGCGCGACGACGCCTACGACCTGCCGGAGCTGCCGCACGGCGAGCCCGTGCAGTGGCTGTGGCTGCTGCACGACGACTGCGCCCCGGACCCGGACGCCCTGGCCCAGTTGCTGCGCGTCGTGGACAACGAGTACGAGCTGGGCCGCGAGGACGTGGCCGTCGTGGGCCCCAAGCTCCGCGGCTGGTACGACCGGCGTCAGCTGCTGGAGGTCGGCGTCTCCATCGCCAACTCCGGCCGCCGCTGGACCGGCCTGGACCGCCGCGAGCAGGACCAGGGCCAGCACGACCACGTCCGGACCGTGCTGTCGGTGTCCACCGCCGGCATGCTCGTCCGCCGTGACGTCTTCGAGCAGCTCGGCGGATTCGACCGCCACCTGCCCCTCATGCGTGACGACGTCGACCTGTGCTGGCGGGCGCACGCGGCCGGCTACCGCGTCCTGGTCGCCCCCGAGGCGGTCGTCCGGCACGCCGAGGCCTCCAGCCGCGAACGGCGCACGGTCGACTGCGTGGGCCGCACCGCGGCCTCCCCGCACAAGGTCGACAAGGCCGGCGCCGTCTACACCCTTTTGGTCAACTCGCGTACGGCCGTGCTCCCGTGGGTGCTGCTGCGGATCGTGCTCGGCACCGTGCTGCGGACCGTGGCCTACCTCGTCGGCAAGGTCCCCGGACAGGCCGTCGACGAGATCCGCGGTCTGCTGGGCACCCTGCTCAGGCCCGAGAGAATCCTCGCCGGGCGGCGCGGCAGAGGCGCACCCCGGATCGACAAGGGCGAGCTGCGGGCGCTGTTCCCGCCACCCGGCGCCACCGTCCGCGTCACCGTCGAGCAGGTCGCGAGCAGCCTCGTCGGCCGCTCCGACCCGGAGGCCGCCGCCGGCGCGGGCCGGCACGGCGGCGCCGTCGAGTCGGGCCCCGGCGGCGACGACGCCGACTTCCTGGAGATCGAGCAGTTCGCCCGGCTCAAGCGCATCGCGCGCAAGCCCGGCCCGGTCCTCTTCCTGGTGCTGCTGCTGGTCTCCCTGGCCGCCTGCCGACAGCTCCTCGGCGGCGGCGCCCTGGCGGGCGGTGCCCTGCTGCCCGCCCCGGCCGACTCCGGCGAACTGTGGGCGCGCTACCTGGACGCCTGGCACCCGGTCGGCGCCGGCGGCACCTCCTCCGCGCCTCCGTACCTCGCACTCGTGGCCATGCTGGCGTCGCTGCTGTTCGGCTCGACCGGCCTCGCCGTCACGCTCCTGCTCGTCTGCTCGGTGCCGCTGGCCGGTGTCGCCGCCTACTTCGCCTCCCGCCCGCTCGTCGAGTCCCGGCTGCTGCGCGCCTGGGCGGCCGTCGTCTACGCCTTCCTGCCCGCCGCCACCGGCGCCCTGGCCGGCGGCCGTATCGGCACCGCCGTCCTGGCCGCGCTGCTGCCGCTCATCGCCCGCGCCGCCGTCGCCGCCGGCGGCCTGACGCGGACCGGCACGGCCCGCGGCAGCTGGCGCGCCACCTGGGCGTACGCGCTGCTGCTGACCATCACCACCGCCTTCACGCCGATCGTGTGGCCCATCGCGCTGCTCCTCGGCGTCGGACTGCTGGTGCTGCGCCGCGGCGACATCACGGCCTACGGGCTGCGGTTCCTCGTCCAGCTCGGCACCCCCCTGCTGCTCCTCGCGCCCTGGTCGCTGACGCTGCTGCCGTTCGGCTTCCTGCGGGAAGCGGGCCTGGAGTACGGCCCCTCGGCCGCCTCCGCCCTCGACCTGCTCGGCGCCAGCCCGGGCGGCCCCGGCACCGTCAGCGGCCTCATGCTCTTCGGCATCGTGCTGGCCGCCCTCGCCGCCCTGGTGCGCTCGGAGCGCCGGTCGGGCATCTGGACGGCCTGGACGGTCGCCCTGGTCGGCTTCGTCTTCGCGGTCCTGGCCAACAACTCCACCTGGGCCGGCCCGGCGACCCTCGTCTACGGCATGGCGCTCCTGGCGGCCGCCGCGCTCGGCGCCGACGGAGCACGCGCGCGCGTGGCCGAGCAGAGCTTCGGCTGGCGCCAGCCCGTCGCCGTGCTGATCGCCTTCGCCTCGGCCGCCGGGCCGCTGCTCATCGCCGCCGGCTGGATGATCCGCGGCGCCGACGGACCCCTGGAGCGGCGCGACCCGGTCCAGGTCCCGGCGTTCGTCGCCGAGGAGAGCGGCACCCGCGACCAGGCCCGCACCCTCGTCCTCGACAGCGACTCCGCCGCCCACGTCGGTTACATGCTGGTCCGCGGTTCGGGCGCCCGCCTCGGCGACGGCGAGATCGCCGCGGCCGACGGCGAGAACGGCCGACTCGACAAGGTCGTCGCCAACCTGGTCGCCGGTTCCGGCGCCGACCAGGCCGACCAGCTCGGCGGCTTCGCCGTGCGCTACGTCCTCGTCCACCAGGGCGCCCCCCGCGAGGTCACCCGCGTCCTGGACGCCACGCCCGGTCTGACCCGGCTCAGCCAGCAGGACGGCGGCGCGCTGTGGCGCGTCAACCGGGAGGTCGCGCGCGCCACGATCGTCCCCGCCTCCGGCACCCCGCAGCCCGTCGCCGCCGGACCCGTCGACATCCACACCACGATCCCGACCGGGGCGGGCGGACGCGTGCTGCGCCTCGCCGACTCCGCCTCCGACGGCTGGTCCGCCACGCTCGACGGCAAGCCGCTGACCCCCACCACCGTCGACGGCTGGGCCCAGGGGTTCGAACTCCCCGCGAGCGGCGGCAGGCTGGACGTCACCTACGACGACCCGATCGGCCACACGGCCTGGCTGTGGGCCCAGGGCATCCTCGCCGTCGTCCTCGTGGTGCTCGCCCTGCCCGGCCGGCGCCGCGACATCGACGACGACCTCCCCGAGGAGCCGGCCGTCCCCGCCGAGGCCGTCGCCGGCGAGGGCCGCCGCGCCCGCCGTCTGCGCGCCCAGGCGGAGGCGGAGGCCGAAGAAGCCGCAGCGCCCGAGGAGTTCCCGGCCCCGCAGCAGCCGCCCGCGGCGGTGCCGCAGCAGCAGAACCACGGCGAGTGGGACAACGCCGCCTACCAGAACGGCGAGTACGCGGGCTACGGCGACCAGTACCAGAACACCGCCTACCCGGCCGACGGCTACGGGCAGCAGTACCAGGCGGACCCCTACCAGGGCGGCCAGTACGACCCGTACGCCTACGGCGGCCAGGGCCAGGGCCAGGGCCAGGCATCGCCCTACGACCAGCAGGGCTACGACCAGGCCTACCAGCAGGGCTACGGCACGCCGTACGACCCGGCGCAGCAGCACCACCCCCACGGCACGGGCAGTGAGCGTCCCGACGGGAGCCAGCAGTGAACCGCACCACCCTGTCCCTGATCGCCGGCACGACCGCGCTCGCCGCCGTCACCGGCTTCGCCTTCCTGTCCCAGCCGGACGCCCCGGCCCCGGACACCGCGGCCAAGGCGGCCGCCCAACTGCCCGTGGAGCGCACGAGTCTGCTGTGCCCGGCGCCCAGCACCTCCGACCTCGCCGAGACGGCCTACACCTCGTTCACGCCCGTCACGAAGGGCACCGGAAGCGGGGGCGAGGCCGAACTGTCGGCGGCCACCGAGGAGTCCACGGACGCCCCGGCCGACGGCAAGGACAAGGGCAAGGGCGGCGACGGCAAGCCGGGCAAGGACCCGTCCGCGAAGCCCGTGCTGACGCCGAAGGAGCCCGGCAAGCCGGTCACCGGCGACAGCTCCGGCGGCGACGCGCCCGCCCTGGTCGGCACCGCGGACGGCAGGTTCGCGCCCGGCTGGACCGTCCAGGAGACGACCGAGGTCGCGGCGGGGACCGGGCGCGGCCTCCAGGGCGTCAACTGCACCGCTCCGGACACCGACTTCTGGTTCCCCGGCGCCAGCACGGACGCCGACCGCACCGACTACGTCCATCTGACCAACCCCGACGACTCGGCCGCCGTGGTCGACATCGAGCTCTACGGCAAGGACGGCGCCTTGAAGTCCGCCGTCGGGGAGGGCATCACGGTCCAGCCGCACTCCAGCGAGCCGGTCCTGCTGTCCACCCTCGCCGACGAGCGGCAGAGCGACCTCACCGTGCACGTCAACGTCCGCAGCGGCCGCGTGGGAGCCGCCGTGCAGGCCCTGGACGACAAGCTCGGCGGCGACTGGCTCGCCGCGTCCACGGACCCGTCGGGCAGCCTGGTCCTGCCCGGCATCCCCAAGGACGCCACCTCGGTGCGCCTGGTCGCCTTCACCCCCGACGACGCCGACGCCGACCTGAAGGTGCGCCTCGCCTCCCCCTCCGGGCTGATCACCCCGGCCGGACACGAGACGGTGCACGTCAAGGGCGGCATGACGACCGCCGTGGACCTGGGCGACGTCACCCGCGGCGAGGCCGGCTCGCTGGTCCTGACCCCGACGGACCGGTCCGTTCCGGTCGTGGCGGCCCTGCGGGTCGTGCGCGGCAAGGGCGACAAGCAGGAGACGGCGTTCATCCCGGCCACCCGCCCCGTCGGCACGCGCGCGACGTCGGCGGACAACAGCGGCAAGGGCAGCACCCTGTCGCTGACGGCCCCGGGCGCCGCCGCCACGGTCAAGGTCACCGCCTCGGCCGGCAGCGAGGGCGGCACCCCGGTGTCGAAGACGTACACGATCAAGGCCGGCACCACCCAGGACATCGAGCCCCCGGTCCCCGGCGGCCTGAAGGGCACCTACGCCCTCACGGTCGAGCCGGTCTCCGGCGGCCCGGTCTACGGGGCCCGCACCCTGGCGGCGAGCGAGGGCGGCGTCCCCGCCTTCACCGTGCAGACGCTCCCGGACGACCGGGGGACGGTGGCGGTGCCGGAGGCGGACGAGGACCTGTCGGTGCTCCAGAAGTAGGGCCGCCGACGGCCCGCCGTCTCAGCCCTGGTCCTCGCCGTACCGCGGGTCCACCGTCTCCGGTGTCAGCCCGAGCAGCTCGGCGACCTGCTCCACGACCACCTCGTGCACCAGCGCGGCCCGCTCGTCGCGCCCCTTGGTGCGGATCTCGACCGGCCGCCGGTAGACGACCACGCGCGCGGGGCGGCCCTCGCGCGCGCCGATCGTGCCGCCGAGCGGCACCGCCTCGTCGTTCCACGCCTGGCCGGGCCCGTCGAGCCGGGGCACCTCCAGGACCATGAAGTCGATGTCGGCGAGCTGCGGCCACCGCCGCTCCAGGCGCTCCACGGAGTCCTGCACCAGATCGGCGAACGCGTCCGCACGGCTCGCGGCGAGCGGCACCTGCGGCGGTGCGATGGGGCCGCGCATGCCCCGTCCGTGGCGATCACGACGGCGGGGCCCGGGGGCGGCGGCACGGGGCGTTACGGGCTTGTCCATCACTGGTGAAGGGTAGTCCCCGCCGCTGCCCCGTGCCCGGCACCGCACGCCGCCACGGGCGGCTTCCGGCCGCCCCGCAGGGCACGTCGTGGCCTGGCGGACATGACGGTTCAAGCCAAGGTCGGGCTGGAATCCGTATACCGCCGAGAGTGGCGACCTCGCGGCATATGGGGGTTTTGTGATGACTCTTCTCCGCCTGTACGACCGTCCGGCACCCCGGACGGCGATGTCCCGGCAGGTCAGCAAGGTGCGCCCGAAAGAGTGTGTGGGACGTTTCACAGCACGACACGGTGGGGTGACCTGGTGGAGAGTCGTCGCGGCCCGCTCAAGAGTGCGGTACCGTCCAACATCGTGAGCCCTGTACGTCGCTGTTCGCGCACCGCTTGCGGCCGTCCCGCCGTCGCGACGCTGACGTACGTCTACGCCGACTCGACCGCGGTCCTCGGCCCGCTCGCCACCTACGCCGAACCCCACTGCTACGACCTGTGCGCCGAGCACTCCGAGCGCCTCACCGCCCCGCGCGGCTGGGAGGTCGTCCGCCTCCTCGACGGTTCGGCGCCGGCCCGGCCGAGCGGTGACGACCTGGAAGCGCTCGCCAACGCCGTGCGCGAGGCGGCCCGCCCCCAGGAGCGGGCGGCCGGGGCCGGCGGCGGAGGCCGCGGGGGCGACCCGATGGAGGTCGCGCGCCGCGGGCACCTGCGCGTCCTGCGCTCGCCCGACAACTGACCGACTCCCCGGTCCTCCCCCCGGCGTCCACGGACACGAACTCGGCGCTCACACGGCGCGGCCACGGCGCGGACACGGTCATTGCGCTGTCCCCGCCGGTGGCGGCCCTGCCCCTGGTCCCTGACCCGAGATCACGGCTGGGCGTCCTCTCGGTGACCGCCCGGCGCGCCGACGACGGGCGAGGGTAGTTTGGGCGGACCGACAGTACTTTTTCAGGAAGGTTGGCCGTGGCTGCTGATCTGTCGCAGGTCGTGAAGGCGTACGACGTCCGCGGGGTCGTACCCGACCAGTGGGACGAGTCCGTGGCCGAGCTCTTCGGGGCGGCCTTCGTGCGGGTCACCGGCGCGAGCGCCATCGCCACCGGGCACGACATGCGGCCCTCCTCGCCCGGTCTGTCCCGCGCCTTCGCGCGCGGGGCCGCCGCCTCGGGCGCGGACGTGACGGAGATCGGCCTGTGCTCGACGGACCAGCTGTACTACGCCTCGGGCGCGCTGAACCTGCCCGGCGCCATGTTCACCGCCTCCCACAACCCGGCGCAGTACAACGGCATCAAGATGTGCCGCTCGGGCGCCGCCCCGGTCGGGCAGGACACCGGCCTCGCGCAGATCCGCGAACTGGTGGAGCGCTGGATGGACTCGGGCGCCCCGGAGCCGGCCGCAGAGGCGGGCACCGTCACCGGCCGTGACACGCTGTCGGACTACGCGGCCCACCTGCGCTCCCTGGTCGACCTGACGTCGATCCGTCCTCTGAAGGTCGTCGTCGACGCGGGCAACGGCATGGGCGGGCACACCGTCCCCGAGGTCTTCGCCGGCCTCCCCCTGACGCTGGTCCCGATGTACTTCGAGCTCGACGGCACCTTCCCCAACCACGAGGCCAACCCCCTCGACCCGGCCAACCTCGTCGACCTGCGGAAGCGGGTCCGCGAGGAGGGCGCCGACCTGGGCCTCGCCTTCGACGGCGACGCCGACCGCTGCTTCGTCGTCGACGAGCGCGGCGAGCCGGTCTCCCCGTCCGCGATCACCGCCCTGGTCGCCTCCCGCGAACTGGCCCGCCATGGCGGCAAGGGCACGGTCATCCACAACCTGATCACGTCCTGGTCGGTCCCCGAGGTCGTCGAGGAGAACGGCGGCAGTCCGGTCCGCACCCGCGTGGGCCACTCCTTCATCAAGGCCGAGATGGCCCGCACCGGCGCGATCTTCGGCGGCGAGCACTCCGCGCACTACTACTTCCGCGACTTCTGGAACGCCGACACCGGCATGCTGGCCGCCCTCCACGTCCTCGCGGCCCTCGGCGGCCAGGACGGACCGCTCTCCTCCCTCGTCGCCCAGTACGACCGCTACGCCGGCTCCGGGGAGATCAACTCCACGGTCGCCGACCAGCAGGCCAGCCTCGCCGCGATCCGCTCCGCTTACGGCACCCGCGAGGGCGTCACCCTCGACGAGCTCGACGGCCTCACCGTCTCCGCCGCCGACTGGTGGTTCAACGTCCGCCCGTCCAACACGGAACCGCTGCTGCGCCTGAACGCGGAGGCGAGGGACGCCGCCACGATGGCCAGGGTGCGCGACGAGGTGCTGGGGATCATCAGGGGCTGAGGCCCCGACCCACCGGCGGTAATCTGACCAGGCACGACCCCAAGCGCCCGCACCCCGGAGGAAAACCCCCATGCCCCTCGAATCCGGCCTCCTCGAGATCCTCGCCTGCCCGGCCTGCCACTCCCCGCTCAGGGAGCAGGACACCGAGCTGATCTGCACCGACACCAACTGCGGCCTGGCCTACCCCGTGCGCGACGGCATCCCCGTCCTCCTGGTCGACGAGGCCCGCCGCCCCGCGTGACCGGCAGGGGGCGCACGCATCCGTGCGACACCCGGTGCACATGACCCCCGGCACAGCGGGCACGATCCAGGACACCCGTAACGGACCCCGGCGATGGGAAGCTGCCGCCCATGCTCGACGAATCGCTGCTCGACTCCCCTGAGGGCCTCGCCGAGGCCGACCACCGCGGGTTGCTCCGCGGTGCCGCGGAAGCCGGCGCCCGCGTGCGCACAGCCGCCCGCCACGCCGCCGAGGCGGGTGTCAACGACCTCAAGCCGGACGGCCGCCCCCGCGCCGTCCTGATCGCGGGGCCGGGTGCCGCCGCCACCCACGCCGCCGACCTCATCGGCACCCTCGCCGGCGCCGGCAGTCCGGTCACCCGCCTCGCCCCCACCGGCGTCGCCCCCGCCGCGGGCGCCCTGCGCTGGGAACTGCCCGGCTGGGTCGGCTCGGTGGACCTCCTGCTGATCACCACCCCGGACGGCACCGAACCCGGCCTGTCGCTGCTGGCCGAGCAGGCCTACCGCCGCGGCTGCACCGTCGTGGCCGTGGCCCCGGCCCGCACCCCGCTCGCCGATGCCCTGGCCGGTGTGCACGGCCTGTTCGTCCCCATGGCGACCGCCCCGTACGACCAGGACGAGCCCCTCGCCGCGTCGGCGCCCGGCGTCCTGTGGGCCCTGCTCACCCCGCTGCTCGCCCTCCTGGACCGCACGGGCGTGCTCGCCGCCCCGCCGGACGTCCTCGGCAAGGTCGCCGACCGCCTCGACCGCGTCGCCGAACGCTGCGGCCCGGCCATCGCCACCTACAGCAACGCCGCCAAGACCCTGGCCGCCGAGCTCGCCGACGCCCTCCCGATCGTCTGGACCGAGGGCGTCTCGGCCGGACCCGCGGGCCGCCGCTTCGCCGCCGCCCTCGCCGAACTGTCCGGCACCCCCGCGGTCGTCGCCGAACTCCCCGAGGCGCTCGCCGCCCACGGCGCCCTGCTCGCCGGCCCGCTCGCCGCCAGCGCGGACCCCGACGACTTCTTCCGCGACCGCGTCGAGGAACCCCCCGCCCTGCACGCGCGCGTGGTGCTGCTGCGCGACCGTCCCATCGGCGGCCTCACCGCCGCCCCCGGTGCCCGCGACCTCGCCCTCAGTCACGACACACCGATCAGCGAGCTCGAACCGGAGGAGGGCGGCGAGCTGGAGACCCTCGCGGAACTGATCGCCATCACGGATTTCGCCGCCGTTTACCTGGCGCTCGCCTCGAGGGCTTGATCTTGCCCGGGAGACCCTGACGCGCACGCGCCCCGCACCACGCAGAGAGAACCCCATGGACCGCCTCGACAACACCATCCGCCCCTACGCCTGGGGTTCCCCGACCGCCATCCCGCAGCTGCTCGGCGTCGAGCCGACCGGCGAACCGCAGGCGGAGATGTGGATGGGCGCCCACCCCGGCGCACCCTCGCGCACCGGCCGGGGCACGCTCGTCGAGGTCGTCGACGCCGACCCCGAGAAGGAACTCGGATCCGCCGCCGTCGCCAGGTTCGGGCCCCGGCTGCCCTTCCTCCTCAAGATCCTCGCCGCGGGCGCCCCGCTCTCCCTCCAGGTCCACCCCGACCTCACGCAGGCCCGGGAGGGCTACGCCGACGAGGAGCGCCGGGGCATCCCCGTGGACGCCCCGCACCGCAACTACAAGGACGCCAACCACAAACCCGAACTGATCTGCGCGCTCACCGAGTTCGACGGCCTGTGCGGCTTCCGGGACCCGCTGGAGGCCGCGGCCCTCCTCGACGACCTCGGCGTCGACTCCCTCAAGCCCTACGTCGACCTGCTGCACGCCCATCCCGAGGAAGCCGCCCTGCGCGAGGTCCTCACGGCGATCCTCACCGCCGACCGCGAGGAGATGTCCCGCACGGTCGCCGAGGCGGCCACCGCCTGCACCCGCCTCGGCGGCGCCTACGCCCCCTACGCCGACATCGCCCACCACTACCCGGGCGACCCCGGCGTCATCGCCGCGATGCTGCTCAACCACGTCCGGCTTCAGCCCGGAGAAGCCCTCTACCTCGGCGCCGGCGTTCCGCACGCCTACCTCGACGGCCTCGGCGTGGAGATCATGGCCAACTCCGACAACGTCCTGCGCTGCGGCCTGACCCCCAAGCACGTCGACGTCCCCGAACTCCTGCGCATCGTCCGCTTCAGCCCCGGCGACCCCGGCGTCCTGCGCCCCGAGGCGTCACCGGACGGCGAAGAGGTCTACGAGACGCCGATCGACGAGTTCCGCCTCTCCCGCTACGTCCTGCCCGAGGCGGGCGCCGCCCACGACCTCACCCGCCCGACCCCGCAGATCCTGCTCTGCACGGCAGGCACCGTCCGGGCCGGCGAGCACGACCTGACCCCCGGTCGGTCCGTCTTCGTCCCGGCCGGGGAAAAGGCCGAAGTGTCCGGTACGGGAACGCTTTTCCGGGCCACCGTCATCGCCTGACCGTTTCGACGGCCCCGTGCTGGTGACCTGACTCACCGTTGTCGCGGCGGGCTGCAACAATGGCCCACCGTCAAGCACGGGCAAAGTCACGGACGCACACCAAGGCGGGCGGCCGGGCCCTGAAACGGCGTACGAAGGGACAACGCGGACATATGAGCGCGTCAGGCGGTACCAAGGCGATCGTGGCGGCACTGGGCGCCAACCTCGCCATCGCGGTAGCGAAGTTCGTGGCGTTCCTCTTCAGCGGCTCGTCGTCGATGCTCGCCGAGTCCGTCCACTCCGTCGCCGACTCCGGCAACCAGGCGCTGCTCCTGGTCGGCGGCAAGAAGGCCAAGCGCGAGGCCACCCCCGAACACCCCTTCGGCTACGGCCGCGAGCGCTACATCTACGCCTTCCTCGTCTCCATCGTGCTCTTCTCCCTCGGCGGCATGTTCGCCCTGTACGAGGGCTACGAGAAGATCAAGCACCCCCACGAGCTGACCCACTGGTACTGGCCCGTCGGCGTCCTCGTCTTCGCGATCATCGCCGAGGGCTTCTCCTTCCGGACGGCCATCAAGGAGTCCAATCCCCTGCGCGGCAGCCGCTCCTGGAAGGACTTCGTCCGCCACGCCAAGGCGCCCGAACTCCCGGTCGTCCTCCTGGAGGACCTCGGCGCCCTCGTCGGCCTCATCCTCGCGCTCGGCGGCGTCGGCCTCGCCCTGCTCACCGGCGACAGCGTCTGGGACGGCATCGGCACCCTCTGCATCGGCATCCTGCTCATCCTGATCGCCCTGGTCCTCGCCGCCGAGACCAAGTCCCTGCTGCTCGGCGAGTCCGCCGGCCTCGAGGAGACCCGGAAGATCGAGGCCGCCGTGGTCGACGGCGACACCGTCACCCGCATCATCCACATGCGCACGCTCCACCTCGGCCCCGAGGAGCTGCTCGTCGCCGCCAAGATCGCCGTCCAGCACGACGACACGGCCACCGAGATCGCCAGCGCCATCGACGCCGCCGAGGCCCGCATCCGCGAGGCCGTCCCGATCGCCCGCGTGATCTACCTCGAACCGGACATCTACAGCGAGCGGGAAGCCGCCAAGGGCTCCGACCCCGAGGCCTCCCCGGGCGGCCCGGCTCCCCACCCCGCCGACCACTGACCTCCGCCGCTCCCACGGGGCCCGCCGAACCACTCGGCGGGCCCCGTCCGGCATCCCCGGCCCTGCGCCCCCGGCCCGTCCAAGGGCCTGCGGGTGAGCGCCCGCGTCCTCCGATCCGTCACATGATCGGCTCGATCTGTTTCCCGGCGGACTGGGGATCGCAGCCGCCCCCGGTGTAGCTTGGGACGGAGCCAGACGTCGCTGCTGATGGCGGTCGGGCGGTCCCACCGCGGACCGGCCGAGGGAGAGAGGGCCTCCGACGGACTGCGCTGCGCGCACGCGGGCATGCCTGTGTCCTCCTTCGGGCACCCCTGTGTCCGCCGCCGCGCAGACCAGCCGTACCCACCTCGACCCAATCCCCGAGGAGCAGCTCGCAATGACGACTGTCGAGAACCGACAGGACTTCAAGGTCGCCGACCTCTCCCTGGCCGAATTCGGCCGCAAGGAGATCACCCTCGCCGAGCACGAGATGCCGGGCCTGATGGCGATCCGCAAGGAGTACGCCGAGGCGCAGCCCCTCGCCGGCGCCCGTGTCACCGGCTCCCTGCACATGACCGTGCAGACCGCCGTGCTCATCGAGACCCTGGTCGCCCTCGGCGCGCAGGTCCGCTGGGCCTCCTGCAACATCTTCTCCACCCAGGACCACGCGGCCGCCGCCATCGCCGTCGGCCCGAACGGCACGCCCGACAACCCGCAGGGCGTCCCGGTCTTCGCCTGGAAGGGCGAGACCCTGGAGGAGTACTGGTGGTGCACCGAGCAGGCGCTGACCTGGCCGGACAGCCCCACCGGCGGCCCCAACATGATCCTGGACGACGGCGGTGACGCCACCCTCCTCGTCCACAAGGGCGTCGAGTACGAGAAGGACGGCAAGGTCCCCTCGCCCGACACCGCCGAGTCCGACGAGCACCGCGTCATCCTCGAACTGCTGAACCGCACCATCACGGACGGCTCGCAGAAGTGGACCCAGCTGGCCTCCGAGATCCGCGGCGTGACCGAGGAGACCACCACCGGCGTCCACCGCCTGTACGAGATGCAGCGCGACGGCGTCCTGCTGTTCCCGGCGATCAACGTCAACGACGCCGTCACCAAGTCGAAGTTCGACAACAAGTACGGCTGCCGCCACTCCCTGATCGACGGCATCAACCGCGCCACCGACGTCCTCATCGGCGGCAAGACCGCGGTCGTCTGCGGCTACGGCGACGTCGGCAAGGGCTGTGCGGAGTCCCTGCGCGGCCAGGGCGCCCGCGTGATCGTCACCGAGATCGACCCGATCTGCGCCCTCCAGGCGGCGATGGACGGCTACCAGGTCACGACCCTCGACGAGGTCGTCGACAAGGCCGACATCTTCATCACCACGACCGGCAACAAGGACATCATCATGGCCTCGGACATGGCCAAGATGAAGCACCAGGCCATCGTCGGCAACATCGGCCACTTCGACAACGAGATCGACATGGCCGGCCTCGCCAAGATCCCCGGCATCGTCAAGGACGAGGTCAAGCCGCAGGTCCACACCTGGACCTTCCCCGACGGCAAGGTGATCATCGTCCTGTCCGAGGGCCGCCTGCTGAACCTCGGCAACGCCACCGGCCACCCGTCGTTCGTGATGTCCAACTCCTTCGCGGACCAGACCCTGGCCCAGATCGAGCTGTACACCAAGCCCGACGAGTACCCGACCGGCGTCTACGTGCTGCCCAAGCACCTCGACGAGAAGGTCGCCCGCCTCCACCTCGACGCGCTCGGCGTGAAGCTGACGACGCTGCGCCCCGAGCAGGCCGAGTACATCGGTGTCCAGGTCGAGGGCCCGTTCAAGCCGGACCACTACCGCTACTGAGCCCAGCGGCACCGCTGCCGGTCGGTCACCCACCGATGCGGCCGGATCTCCGAGGCAGGCCCCCCGCACCCCCGTGCCGGGGGCCTGCCCCGTTCGACCGGCCGACGACCGGCCCCGCCCGTCAAGACCCAGGACCACCATGCCCCGCGGCCGCTATTCGCTCCACGATCCGCACGATCACACCCCCCTCGCAGACGAGCACTTCCAGTGCGCCCCCGGCCCCTCCGGCTGGCGCTACGTCTCCCAGCTGACCACCCCCGCGGGCGATCACCGCGGCTCCGTCGATCTCACCCTCGACGAACTCGGCCGCCCCCTCCGCCTCGAACTCCACGCCGCCGCCTGGCAGGTCCGCGGCGCCGCCCTCGACGGTGTCACCTGGGTGCGCACCGACCCCACCGGCACCGAGGCCACCGAAGGCAATGTGCGCGCCCACGCCTTCACCGGCACGTCCCCGGCCTTCCTCGTCGCCACCGCCCGTCTCCTGCGCCTCACCCTCTCCGCGGCCACCCGGGTACGCCTCGTCGCGTTCACGGATCCGGTCCTCGCCCCCCGCACCGTGGACCAGTCCTGGACCTTGCTGAAAAGCGAAGCACACGCCACTGACAACGGCCCCCTGATCGTGGACGAATACCAGGTCACAGCCCTGGACACGGGCGAGCAGCACACCGTGCACCTCGCCGGCGACGTGGTGCTCGCGGCACCCGGCATCGAGCTGGAGGACCTCGAATCACCACCGTCGGTGTTCCCCTGACCCAGGCAGCCGCCCCGGAGCGTCCGGCCCTGCCCGCCCCGCCCTACGCCGGCGGCACGAACCCGGTGCCGCGCCGCTCGCTCGGGCCGGACGGCTCGGACGCCGCCCCGGAGACCGCGCCGGGCACCCCGGTTGACGGTCCGCTCGGCCCGTAGGCAGCCGGAGGAGCCCCCGTGCCCTGCGACTCGCCGGCAGCCGGAGCGGCGGCCTCGGCTACGGCCTCGGTCGCGGCCGTCGGCCCGTCCGCCGGGGTGGCCGATGCCGGTGAAGCGGGCGAACCGGCGGCGGGCGTGGCCGACCGTGCCGTGTCGCGCTCGAAAGCCCGTCGGGCCTCCCGCGCCTGCCGCTCCTGCACGACCGCCGCCAGATACGCGGCCGGCGGCACGCCCTGCGGCACCGGAGCCCCCGTACGCTCCGCCAGATCCGACGCCAGCCGCTCGGCCATCGACCAGCCCACCTGCGGGTCCAGCTGCCGCATGCGCGTCAGGTACTGCCGGACGGCGAGCCACAACCCGTCGGGCACCGCCGACAGATCGAGACCTGAGAACCGCCCGTTGAGCCAGGGCGGCGGAGGCGGCACGAAACTCGTCCGCGCGACCGGAATCCGCTCCCGCACGACGAGCGTTCCCGCGAACACATCGCCCAGCCGCCGCCCGCGCGCCGAGACGAACGAGGCGATGCAGGCGACCACGCCGAAGGTCATGAGAATCTCGATCACGCCGATCAAGCCCCTCACCAGCGCATGCCGGAACCGGATCGGGCCTCCGTCGTCCCGCACCACACGCAGCCCGCAGGCCAGCTTCCCGAGCGAACGTCCATGACTGAGCGTCTCCACCGCGATCGGCCCGCCCACCAGCACGAGCACGAACGTCGCGATCGAGATCGCCGTCTGCGCCGCCTCGTCCAGGGAGGCCGTGGACACGACCAGCACGACGGTCACCGCGACGTAGACCGCGACCGCCGCCACCAGATCGAGCAGCACGGCCAAGGCCCTGCTGGGCAGCCTCGCGGGGCGCAGCTCCAACGCCACAGCCTCGCCCGTCACCAGCTCACTCACGCCCGCCGCCTTCCCCTGCCCTGCCCCTGACAGGGCCAGTCTGCCAAGCTGTGGGCGCATCGCACCGCAGTACGACAAGCTGATCCACGACGAGCTGCCGAAGAGCAACCCGAGGAGCAGGCACACCGATGGACCTCGACGTCTTCGTCTCCGCCCACCGAGCGGAGTGGGACCGCCTCGAAGCCCTGCTCCGCCGCCAGCGCCGCCTCAACGGTGCCGAGGCCGACGAACTCGTCACCCTCTACCAGCGCACCGCGACGCATCTGTCCCTGATCCAGTCCAGCGCTCCCGACCCGCAGCTGACCGGCCGGCTCAGCCAACTCGTGGCACGCGCGCGTGGTGCCGTGACGGGCAACCGGCGCGCCTCCTGGCGCGACGTCACCCGCTTCCTCGCCCACGGTTTCCCCGCCGCCGTCTACAAGTCACGGCACTGGTGGGTGCCCACGGCACTCCTGTCCACGGCCGTCGGCGCTCTCCTGGGCTGGTGGATCGGCACCCATCCCGAGGTCCAGGCCTCGATCGCGGCCCCGGGCGAACTGCGCGAGCTCACCCGTCCCGGCGGGCAGTACGAGACGTACTACTCCAGCCACCCGGCGGCCAGCTTCGCCGCCCAGGTCTGGACGAACAACGCCTGGGCCGCCGCCCTGTGCCTGATCCTGGGCGTCTTCCTCGGGCTCCCGGTCATCTGGATCCTCTTCCAGAACATGCTCAACCTCGGCGTCGGCGTCGGTCTGATGTCCTCGGCCGGCCGCCTCGACACGTTCCTCGGCCTGATCCTCCCGCACGGCCTCCTCGAACTGACCGCCGTCTTCGTCGCGGCCGGCACCGGCCTGCGCCTGGGCTGGACCCTCATCGACCCCGGCCCCCGCACGCGGCGCACGGCCCTGGCGGAGGAAGGCCGAGCCGCCATAGGCATGGCCATAGGTCTCGCCCTCGTTCTCTTCGTGTCCGGCGCCATCGAAGGCTTCGTCACCCCTTCCGGCCTCCCCACCTGGGCCCGGATCGGCATCGGGGTCGCCGCCGAAGCGGCCTTCCTGGCGTACGTCTACGTGGTGGGCGGCCGCGCAGCACGCGCGGGAGAGACCGGTGACCTCGAGGCGGCGGAACGCAGCGCGACCGTCCCCACAGCGGCCTGATCGTCTCCGTGACCGCCGGATGTGCGACCACCTCCGTTCAACTGCTAGTCTCCTCTTCGCCCCACAGGAGCCGTTGACACGGCGACTGCGGGGAGGTAGATTCGAACAGTTGCCTGGACATGGGCTCTAGCCCTTGGACCAGCCGCAGTGAACATCTATCTGCTTCTTGAAACGCTGATTTCATTGAAGCCTCTCCCGATGAATCGGAAATGAGTGGCCGGTCAGTCCGGCCCGGAACTTCTGATAAAGTCGGAACCGCCGGAAAGGGAAACGCGAAAGCGGGAACCTGGAAAGCACCGAGGAAATCGGATCGGAAAGATCTGATAGAGTCGGAAACGCAAGACCGAAGGGAAGCCCGGAGGAAAGCCCGAGAGGGT
>NZ_JBWKCH010000014.1:0-158678 GCF_056436585.1 Streptomyces sp. NPDC043685
CTGCTGGCCCAGTGCGCCGACACCGTCATCCGCACCAGCATGGAACTGGGCGGCAACGCCCCCCTCATCGTCTTCGACGACGCCGACCTCGACATCGCCGTCGAGGGCACCCTGGTCGCCAAGATGCGCAACATGGGCGAATCCTGCTGCGCCGCCAACCGCATCTACGTCCACACCTCCATCGCCGAGGAGTTCGCCTCCCGCCTCGCCGCCCGCATGGCCGCTCTGAAGGTCGGGCCCGGCACCGAGCCCGGCACCGACGTCGGGCCCCTCATCGACGCCGCCGGCCGCAGCAAGGCCCACGACCTGGTGCAGGACGCCGTCAAGCGCGGCGCCACCGTCCTGACCGGCGGTGAACTGCCCGAAGGCCCGGGCTGCTTCTACCCGCCCACCGTCCTGACCGGCCTGACCCCCGACGCCGCCATCAACGACAGCGAGATCTTCGGACCCGTCGCCGCCCTGATCACCTTCGACACCGAGGACGAGGCCGTCACCGCCGCCAACAACACCGAATTCGGCCTGGCCGCCTACCTGTTCACCCAGAACCTCGACCGCGCCCTGCGCGTGGCCGAACGCCTCGAAAGCGGCATGATCGGCCTCAATACCGGCCTTGTCTCCAACCCCGCCGCGCCCTTCGGCGGCGTCAAGCAGTCCGGTCTGGGCCGCGAAGGCGGACGCGTCGGCATCGACGAGTTCCTGGAGTACAAGTACATGGCCGTCCCCGTCGGAGCCTGACATGCCCGACCGACTCGTCGTCCTCTACCGCGGCAACCGGCCCCCCGCCACCGCCCTCATCGAACGCCTCACCGACACCGTCTACGCCACCGAGGACGAACTGCCCTACCTCCTGCCCGGCGCCGACGCCCTCCTGGCCTGGGTCACCCTCACCCCCGCCATCCGCGAGGCCTGGCCCGACAACCCCGACAAGGCACCCCGCTGGGTCCACGCGTCGTCGGCAGGGGTGGACTCGTTCCTCTTCCCGGCCCTGGTGGACGATCCGGGCGTCGTCCTGACCAACGCCCGTGGTGTCTACGACCAGCCGACCGCCGAGTACGTGCTCGGTCTGATCCTCGCGCTGGCCAAGGACTTCCCCGGCACCTGGGAGCACCAGCAGCGCCGGGAGTGGCGTCCGCGGCCCAGTGACGGCATCACCGGGCGGACGGTGCTGGTGTGGGGCACGGGCCCGATCGGCCGGGCCGTCGCACGGCTGCTGCGCGCCGCCGGCATGCGGGTGGCCGGTGCCGGCCGCACGGCCCGCACCGACCACCCCGACTTCGGCACCGTCCACGGCCCGGCCACCCTGCACACCGCACTGGCCCAAGCCGACTACGTCGTCCTGGCCGCACCCCTCACCGAGGGCACCCGGCACATGGTCGACGCCCCCGTCCTCGCCGCGATGAAACCCGGCGCCCGCCTGATCAACATCGGCCGGGGCGGCCTCGTCGACGAGAAGGCCCTCATCGACCACCTCGCCACCGGACGCCTCGCCGGAGCAGCCCTGGACGTCTTCGACCAGGAACCACTGCCCGCCGAGTCACCCCTGTGGGACATGCCCGGCGTGTTGATCTCCCCGCACACCGCGGGGGAGACGACCAGTGAACGGGAGGCGCTCGTCGAGGTGTTCCTCGACAACCTCACCCGCCATATCGAGGGCCGTCCGCTGCGCAATGTGGTGGACAAGCGGCGTGGGTACGTGAGCGACGAGACGAACCCCGCCTGACAGGCCAGGTGCGCGCGCCCCGACCGGCTCCCCGCCGGGCGGGGCGTTTGTCATGCGCCCTTTCCCCGTCCCCGCACGCTGACCGTCACCGCCAGCACGGACAGCACCATCAGAGCGGCCGCCGGGCCGAGGACGGTCCAGGGAGCCAGTTCGGCGTAGGGCTGGTTCTCCGCGAGGAGACGGCCCCACTCGGGGGTGGGCGGCTGTTCGCCCAGGCCGAGGAAGCCGAGGGACGCCAGGACCAGGACGGTCGTGGGCAGCCGGAGCAGGGCGTTGCGGACCAGGGCAGGGACCACCGCGGGAAGCAGGTGGCGGCGCAGCAGGTGCAGCCGTCCCGCGCCGAGCGCCACGGACGCGGCGATGTGCCCGCTCGCCCGTTCCTGTTCCAGCAGCGCGGCCGTCTGGGCGGCGTAGGGACTCCAGCCGACCGCGCACACCGCGCTCGCGGCGCCCCATACCGAAGGCCCGGTCACGCCGACGATCAACAGCCCCGCGAGGACGGCGGGCAGGGTGGACGCGACCTCCGTCGGGCCCGCGCTCGCCCGCGGTGCCATGCCCAGCAGCAGTCCGGTGACCGCGCTGACCGCCGTCACGACGAGGGCGACCCCCGCGGTTCGCAGCGCGCCGTGCCCAAGCCGGGCCAGCAGGTCACGGCCCAGGGCGTCCGTGCCCAGGGGGTGGTCGAGGGACGGGGGCAGCAGCCGTGCCGCGGTGTCGACCTGGAGCGGGTCCCGCAGGAGGCCCGCCGTGAGTAGGGCGAGCAGGGTGAGGGCGCAGACGGCGGTGATCCAGCGCAGGGAGCGGGGCACCGTGAGCGGGGGGCGGTGCAGGGCCGGCAGGACGCCGTCGCGCAGGGGCCTGCCGAGGAGGGCGTGGCGCAGGGCCCGGATCAGCGCGCCCGCGGCGACACCGAGCAGGACCAGTGCCAGCGTCGCGGTCTGGAGCAGCGGGAGGTCCTGCGCGACGGCGGCGTCCAGGGCGAGCCGGCCGAGCCCGGGAATGTTGAAGATCTTCTCCACCGCGACCGCACCACCGACCAACGCCACGACGGTCGGCAGCAGTTGCGGCAGGATGCCGGGCAGGGTGCGGCGCAGCGCGTCGCGGCCGATACGGCCGGGCGGCAGGCCGACGGCGTAGGCCGTGCGCGCCCAGGGTTCGTGGAAGGCGGCCGGCAGCGCCTGGTCGAGCATGCCGCCGAGCATCGCGCCCGACGGGATGCCGAGCGCCAGCGAGGGCAGCACCATGGACTGCGGTCCCTCCCATCCGCTGGACGGGAACCACCCCCACCACACCCCGCAGACGGTGGCCAGCACCGACGCGAGCAGGAACTTCGGCAGCGACGCGAGGACGGCGGCCGTGGTGCCCGCCCGGTCCTGCCGCAACCGGCGCCGGGAACCGAGGAAGAGGGTACGGGCACAGACCAGTCCGGTCACCAGCACGGTGACCGCGAGCGCGCCCAGCATCGCCGTCAGAGAGACCGACAGGGCCGTTCCCACCTGCGGCATCACCGGTGCGCCGGACACCCATGAGACGCCCGCGTCCCCACGCGGCAGGCCGCCCAGCCAGTGGGCGAGGTGCACCCAGGGGCCCTCGTCCAGGCCCAACTGCGCACGGACGGCGGCCAGCTGCGCGGGCGTCGCGTCCGTGTCCGCCGAGCGGGCCCGCAGCACGGTGCGGGCGGGGTCGTCGCCGGACAGCCACGGCAAGGTGGCCACCGCGGCGAGCAGGGCGGCCCCGGCGAGGGCGCGGCCCGCTGCCAGCCGTCCGGTGTACGGGCGGGGGCCCGCGAGGTGAGCGACGGCCATGCCGCTACTTCAGGTGGGTGTCGAGGTCGATCAGGGACCGCTCGCGCGGGTCGAGCACGACGCCCTCGACGTCGGTGGCGATGCCCTGGACGACTCGCTCGTGGACGAGCGGCACGACGGCGTCCGTGCGGAGGATCTCCGCCTCCGCCTTCATGATCTTCTCCTGGCGCCGTGTCGTGTCGCCCTCCGCGGCGGCCGCCCGGATCGCCTTGTCCACGTCGGCGTCCTTCAGCCGCGCGATGTTGTAGACGCCGTCGCTGGTGAAGTCGCTCGCCAGGTAGGCGACCGCGTCACCGGTGTCGAGGAGTGTCACGCGGGAGAAGACCAGGGCGTCGTACCGGCCCGCGAGGAGGTCGCCCTCCATCTGCGTGTACTCACGGACGTCCAGCTTCACGGTGAACCCGGCCTTCTCCAGCCGCTGCTGGAGGACGGTCGCCGCCTCGGGCAGCTCGGCGCGGTTGGTGATGGCGGCGAGGCGCAGCGTCTTGCCCTTGGTCTCGGCCTTCACCTGGGCGGGGGTGGCCGCCTCGGCCCGTCCGGTGACCGGGACGCGTCGCTCGGCGGCCCAGGGGACGGCGGGCCCGAAGAGGCCCCGGGCGCGGTCGGCGTAGCCGCCGAAGACGGAGTCGACGAGGTCGGTGCCGTCGACGGCCTCACGGGCGGCCGCCCGCAGGCCGGGGTCGGTGAACATGCCCTTGCCGGTGTTGAGGATCAGGCTGTCGGTGCGCACCGAGGAGACCACGTGCCGGGTGCCGGCCTTGAGCAGCTTCGCCTGGGAGGTCGGGATCCACTCGGCGATGTCGGCCTCGCCGCCCCGCAGCGCGTTGGCGCGCGCGGTGCCGTCCGGGATCCATGTCACGTCCAGGCCCGGCGCCTTCGCCTTGCCGCCCCAGTAGCCGTCGAACCGGTCGAGCGTGGCTCCGGTCTTGCCGCTCAGCTTCGTGATCTCGAAGGGGCCGGTTCCGGTGCCAACCGGGCTGACCATGCCGTCCTTCGCGTACGCCTTGGCCGACAGGACCGCCAGTGCGGGGCTGGCCAGTCGCAGCGGCAGCACCGGGTCGGGCGACTTCGTGGTGAGCGTGACGGTGTCCGCGTCGTCGGCCTTGGCGGTGAGCGTCACGTCGCTCAGCACCCGCGGCTTCGGCTTGGCCGCGCCCGCGTGGTCGAGCGCGTTGACGACGGCCTTGGCGGTGAGCTCGGTGCCGTCCTGGAACTCGGCCTTGCGCAGCTCGAAGGTCCAGGTGGTGGCGTTGCGCTGCTTCCAGGACTTCGCCAGCGCGGGCGCGGCGGCGCCGTTCTTGTCGAGGACGGTCAGTCCTTCGGCGACGGACAACTTGCTCAGCAGCGTGGCGTCGTTGCTGTAGGGCGACAGGGCCTGGACGGGAGGGACGGCCAGGGCGACGCGCAGCCGCCCGTTCGAGCCGTCCCCACCGCCCGCGCCGTCGTCGCTGGGTGCGAAGCAGCCGGCCAGCAACGGGGTGAGGGCGAACGCCGCTATGAGGCCGCGGGAGGTGGTGCGCATGAGGGGTCCTGTCGTGTGCGGAGCCGGGCGTGCCGTCGAGGCCTGACGCCTTGATCGACACGCGGCAATATATAAGGCCAGCCTTACCAAACCCGACAGGGGGTAGGTGAAATCTCAACAGACGGACGGCCGACGGTATCGACCTGCTGTTCGACCTGTGCCATCGTGTGCGCCGGGCGGAGGTGAGGCATGACCGGCGCGGACCCCGGGCTGTTCGGCCCCGAATCGGTGACCTGGCAGCTCCATGGCGACCCCATGATGTGGATCGCGGGCGTCCGGGCGCTCTACCTCCAGGCCCTGCACCCCCGCGCGGTACGCGGCGTCATGCAGAACTCCGACTTCCGCCGCGACGCCTGGGGCCGGCTGATGCGCACCGCCGGTTTCGTCGGAACGACGACCTACGGCACCACCGAAGCCGCCGAGCGAGCCGGTGCCCGCGTCCGGAGGATCCACCGCATGCTGACCGCCACCGACCCGGACACCGGCGAGCGCTACGGCATCGACGAACCCGCCCTGCTGCTGTGGGTCCACTGCGCCGAGATCGACTCCTATCTGCACGTCGCCCGCAGGTCCGGATTCCGGCTCACCGACGCCGAGGCGGACCGTTACGTCGCCGAACACCGGCACAGCGCCCGCCTGGTGGGTCTCGCCCCCGACGCCGTACCGGGCAACCGGGCGGAGATGACCGCGTACTTCGAGAAGGTGCGTCCGGAGCTGGCCGCGGGAGCCGAGGCACGCGAGGTGGACGACTTCCTGCTCCGCCCGCCGACGCACCCCCTCCTCGTACCGGCGCGCGAGGTCCTGTGGCGGCGCGTGGCACAGCTGGCGTACGCCTCCTTGCCGCCGTACGCCCACGAGTTGTACGGCAGACCGGCCCCCGCGCCCGCCGCCGTCACCCGGCGACTGCGCCTCACCGGCCTCATGCTGCGCGGCGTTCCCGCACGTCTGCGGTGGCAACTGCCGCCCAAACACATCCTGCGGGCCATGGCGAGGCTCGGCCCGCACGCGCGCCCGGCACCGTACAAACTCGGCCGGTAGGCCGCCATACTGGAGGGGCCAGGGGCGGGCGGGCGAACAGCTACCGGGGGGAGCGTCGCGCGAGATGGGGGACAGCAGGCTCATCCATGGCCGGTACCGGCTGCTCGATCTGATCGGGCGCGGCGGCATGGGCGAGGTGTGGCGGGCACAGGACGAGTCCCTGGGCCGGCACGTCGCCGTCAAGTGCCTCAAACCGCTGGGCCCGAACCACGACCATGCCTTCACCCGCGTCCTGCGCGAGCGGTTCCGCCGCGAGGCGCGGGTGGCCGCCGCGCTCCAGCACCGGGGCATCACCGTCGTGCACGACTTCGGCGAGTCCGACGGCGTCCTCTACCTCGTCATGGAACTGCTGGACGGCCGCAACCTCAGCCAGCTCCTGGAGGACAACAGACATCACCCGCTGCCGGTCGCCGACGTAGTGGAGATCGCCGAACAGGTCGCCGCCGCGCTCGCCTACTGCCACGAACAGAGCATCGTCCACCGTGATCTCAAGCCGGCCAACATCATGCGGATCGGCGACGGCACCGTGAAGATCTGCGATTTCGGCATAGCCCGCCTCGGCCACGACATCGGCTTCACCTCCCGGCTGACCGGAACCGGCATCGCCATGGGCACCCCGCACTACATGTCCCCGGAGCAGATCAGCGGCACCGAGGTCGACCACCGCAGCGACCTCTACTCGTTCGGGTGCGTGCTCTACGAGATCGCCACGGGGGTGCCGCCGTTCGACCTCGACGACGCGTGGGCGATCCTCGTCGGACACCGCGACACCCCGCCCCGCCCACCGCGCGAGCACCGCCCCGAACTGCCCGAGTACCTGGAGCAGGTCGTCCTCGACCTGCTCGCGAAGGAACCCGGCCAACGCCCCGGCGACGCCCGCGAGCTGGCCCGCCGCATCAGCGCGCACCGGGCCGCCCCGGTGTACGTGACGGCCGTGGCGGCGGCCGGTCCGGCTCCCGGCGGGCCGGCGGGCGCGGGCCGGCTGCCCTCCTGGACCCGCGGCATGACCACCGGCCGCAAGGCCACGGGCACGGCGCTGCGCACCACACCGCCCGACCCGGCGGCCGGGCTGTCCGGTGAGTGGATCGCCCGGCCCGCCGCCGGCCCCGTCGTCGGGGAACCGGCCCCCGCGCGGCGGCCCGCCCCGCCCACGGAGGTCCTGACCGCCCTGGCCGGCCGGCACAACGCAGGCCTGAGCCTCGGCCGCCTCGGCCGCTGGACCGAGGCGGGCGAGGTGCACCGGGCCGTCGCCGCCGAACGCGAGCACCTCCTCGGCCCCGACCACCCCGACACCCTCGCCAGCCGCTACGAGGTCGCGTTCACCCTCAGCCGCACCGGCCGCGCCGCGGACGCCCTGCGCGAGTACAAGCACGTCACCGAGGCCCGGATCCGCACCCTCGGCGCCGAGCACCCCGACACCCTCGCCGCCCGCCAGGAGATGGCCTACGTGCTCGGCCGGCTGGGCCGCGCCTTCGACGCCCACCGCGTCTACACCTCGGTGCTCACCGCCCGGGAGCGGCTCATGGGCCCCGACCATCCCGACACCCTGCGCTGCCGGCACAACCTCGCCTTCAACCTCAGCCGCCTGGGCCGGCTCGAGGACTCGTACCGCATGGCCCGCGAGGTGGCGGACGCCCGTGCCCGTGTGCTCGGCCCGGACCACCCCGACACGCTCGTCACCCGCTACGAGGTCGCCTACGCGCTCGGCCAGCTGGGCCGCTGGCCGGAGGCCCTGGAGATCTACCGGGAGGTCGTCGCCGCCCGCGGCCGTGCCCTCGGCCCCGACCACCCCGACACCCTCGCCGCCCGGCACGAGATCGGCATCAGCCTGGGCCGTCTCGGCCGCAGCGCGGAGGCCCTGGACCTCTACAGCGGCCTGGCCGAGGACCGTGCCCGCAGCCAGGGCCCCACCCACCCCGAGGCGTTGCGGGCCCGCCACGGCCGCTGTGTCAACCTCGGCCGGCTCGGCCGCTGGGAGGAGGCCCTCGCCGAATCCCGTGAGGTGGCCGCCCTCCGTGAGCGCATCCTCGGCCCGGACCACCCGGACACCCTGGTGAGCCGCCGTGAGGTCGCCGTCGGCCTCGGCTGGCTGGGCCGCTGGGCCGCCGCGCTCACCGAGTACCGGCACGTGGCCGCCGCCCGCGAACGCGTCCTCGGCGCCGACCACCCCGACACCCTCGCCAGCCGCAACGACGAGGCCCACTGCCTGGAACAGCTCGGCCGCGACGCCGAGGCCGTGGCCCTGTACCGAAAAGTCGCGGCCCTGCGGGAACAGCGGGCCGCCGCCGGACACTGACCTCCCCCCCCGGCGGGCAGGCGGGCGGGCGCCGTCTGGCCGACCCGGATCACCCCGTGTTACCAAGAACCATGACCGCACCCGAGGGACCCCGCGCACACCGGACGTACGACGCCGTCATCGTCGGCGGCGGGCACAACGGCCTGGTCGCAGCCGCCTATCTGGCCCGCGCCGGCCGCTCCGTGCTGGTCCTGGAGCGGCTGGACCACACGGGCGGCGCGGCGGTCTCCACCCGGCCCTTCGCCGGGGTCGACGCCCGGCTGTCCCGTTACTCGTACCTGGTCAGCCTGCTGCCGAAGAAGATCGTCCGCGACCTCGGCCTGGACTTCCGGGTCCGCACCCGCACGGTCTCCTCCTACACGCCCGCCGAGCGGGACGGCAGGCCCACCGGCCTCCTCGTCGGCGGCGGGGAACGGCGTACCAGGGAGGCGTTCACCCGCCTCACCGGCTCCGACCGCGAGTACCGGGCCTGGCAGGAGTTCTACGGCATGACCGGCCGCGCCGCCCGGCGGATCTTCCCGACCCTCACCGAACCGCTGCCCACACGCGAGGAACTGCGCCGCCGCCTCGACGACGACGAAGCCTGGCGGGCGCTGTTCGAGGAGCCCATCGGTGCCGCCGTGGAGGAGCACTTCACGGACGACCTGGTGCGCGGCGTCGTCCTCACCGACGCGCTCATCGGCACCTTCGCCGACGCCCACGACCCGTCCCTGAAGCAGAACCGCTGCTTCCTCTACCACGTGATCGGCGGTGGCACCGGCGACTGGGACGTACCGGTCGGCGGCATGGGCGCCCTCACCGACGCCCTCGCCGACACCGCACGCGCGGCGGGCGCGGTCATCGCCACCGGCCACGAGGCGCTGCGCATCGCCACGGACGGCCGAACCGCCGAAGTCACCTACCGCACCGCCGACGGCGAAGGCACCGTCGCCGCCCGGCACGTCCTGGTGAACGCCTCCCCGCAGGCTCTCGCGGACCTGACCGGTGACACGCCCCCTACGCCCGCCGAGGGCGCCCAGCTGAAGGTCAACATGCTGCTTACGCGGCTGCCGCGGCTGCGCGACAGCTCCGTCGACCCGCGCGAGGCGTTCGCCGGCACCTTCCACATCGCCGAGGGGTACGGGCAACTGGCCACCGCCTACGCCCAGGCCGCGGCCGGCGAACTGCCCGCCGCACCGCCCTGCGAGATCTACTGCCACTCGCTCACCGACCCGACCATCCTGGGCTCCGGCCTGGCCGAACAGGGCTACCAGACGCTCACCCTCTTCGGCCTGCACACCCCGGCCCGCCTGTTCGCTCAGGACAACGACGCCGTACGCGAAGACCTGCTGAAGGCGACGCTCGCCCAGCTCGACGCCCACCTGGCCGAACCCCTCGCCGACTGCCTCGCCACCGACGTCGACGGACGCCCCTGCATCGAGGCCAGGACCCCGCTCGACCTGGAGCGGGACCTCGGCCTGCCCGGCGGCAGCATCTTCCACCGCGAGCTGAGCTGGCCCCACGCCCAGGACGGCACCGGCCGCTGGGGCGTGGAGACCGGGCACGCGAACGTCCTGCTGTGCGGCGCGGGCGCGGTGCGCGGGGGCGGGGTCAGCGGGGTGCCCGGGCACAACGCGGCCATGGCGGTGCTGGAGAACACCCCCGAGTGACCCCTCACCCGGCCTCTCGCGTCCACCCCACCGCCGTCACACGCGCCGCGTCCGCCGGGCGCGTCTCGTCGAACAGGACGTCGCCGGCCGCCTCGACACGCGGCCCGTCCACGTAGCAACCGCGCCCGACGTACAGCCGGTCCGTCGTGTACCGCCAGCGCAGGACGAGCTCCCGCGCGGCGGGGACGTCGGCGGTCAGCCCGTGCCAGACGCGACCGGACCAGCCGGTGACCGAGCCCGACGGGTGCTGCTCGGGGTCCTCACCACGACGGGACGTCGTGAAGGGCACGGGCCGCCAGCTCGCGCCGCCGTCGGTGGAGGCCTCCAAGGCCAGCGCGTCGGCGGCGGGTTCGGTGTCCCACCACAGCGCGCAGCGCAACCGCGCCCGGCCGGCCGACGTGTCGAGCGCGGGCAGGGTGAGCGTCGCCGTCGAGGAGACCGCCATCCCGGAGAACCAGGCCGTGCGGCCCCGCGCGGGCTCCACCGGCACGGCTCGCGCCATGTGGTTCGCCGCGGCCACCCTGGGCGCCGAACCGGAACGCCAACTGCGCACCGGATGCACCGAATTGCCGAGGACGACGAGGAACGAGTCGGTCGTCGGGTCGAGCACCAGTGAAGTGCCGGTGAAACCGGTGTGCCCGGCGGTGCGGGGCGTGGCCATCGCGCCCATGTACCAGTGCTGGTAGAGCTCGAAGCCGAGGCCGTGCTCGTCCCCGGGGAACGCGGTGTTGAAGTCGGTGAACATCAGCTCCACCGACTCCGGCGTCAGGATCCGGGCCCGCCCGTAGACACCGCCGTTGAGCAGCGTACGGCCGAGGACCGCGAGGTCCCAGGCGTCGGAGAACACACCCGCGTGGCCCGCCACACCGCCCAGGCCGAAGGCGTTCTCGTCGTGCACCTCACCCCACACCAGGCCCCGGTCCAGGCCGGACCACGGGGCGCGCGCGTCCTCCGTGGCCGCGATCTTCGGGCGCCAGGAGGCGGGCGGGTTGTAACGCGTGCGGCGCAGACCGAGCGGCGCGGTGATCCCGTCCCGGAGCAGCACGTCCAGGGTGTGGCCCGTGATCCGTTCCAGCACGAGCTGGAGCGTGATGAGGTTCAGGTCCGAGTACAGGTACGCCGTGCCGGGCGGGTTCACCGGCTTCTCGTCCCAGATGCGCTGGAGCTTCTCCTCGCGCGTCGGCGCGCTGTACAGCGGAATCCAGGCGCGGAACCCCGAGGTGTGGGTGAGGAGCTGACGGACCGTGATGTCCTGCTTTCCCGCCCGGGCGAACTCCGGCAGGTACGAGGCGACCTTCGCCTCCAGCTCCAGTGCGCCCCGCTCCAGCTGCTGTACGGCGAGGATCGAGGTGAACAGCTTCGACACCGACGCCAGGTCGAAGACGGTGTCCTCGGCCATCGGGATCTGCTCGCCTGGCGGGAACTCGACGCCGGTGTCGGTCTTCTCGTCGTAGGCCCGGTAGCGCACCGCCATGCCGATGGGCCGGTGCAGCGCGACCGTGCCGCCGCGCCCGGCGAGCAGGACGGCACCCGCGTACCAGGGATGCTCGGGGGAGGGAGCGAGGAACGCCTCCGCGTCGCTGACGAGCCGGCGCAGGTGGGAGGAGAGCAGACCGGCGCGGGCGGGGGAGCCGTGCCGCAGGGTGGGGCGGTGGCGGCCCCTGGGAGCGGCCCGGGCGGGTCCCGCGGGCAAGGGGGCGAGGGTGAGCGCACCGCCCAGGGCCAAGCCCGCCCTGCCCAGTTGACGTCGGGTCGGTCCGGCACTCGCCGGTCTCTCGGTCACCGCGCACCCCTTCGCCTCGACCGCCTCGCATGTCCCCTGAAGTATGTCCGCCGCACGCTGCCGCACCTAGACCGCACGCAGGAACCGGCCGCGTCCGAAATCTGACGGGGCATCAGAAAGCCTCTTCCGTCCTCCGGCGGACTCCGGCATCCTGCGCCCATGCAGACGGAGCTGAGCCAGACCCTGGGAATCGAGCACGCCGTCTTCGGCTTCACGCCCTTCCCCGCCGTCGCCGCGGCCATCAGCCGGGCCGGCGGTCTCGGCGTGCTCGGCGCGGTCCGCTACACCGCCCCCGACGAGCTCGAACGCGACCTGGACTGGATCGAGGCGCACGTCGACGGCCGGCCGTATGGTCTGGACGTCGTGATGCCCGCGAAGAAGGTCGAAGGTGTCACCGAGGCCGACGTCGAGGCGATGATCCCCGAGGGGCACCGGCAGTTCGTCCGGGACACGCTCGCCAAGCACGGCGTGCCCGAGCTCGCCGAGGGCGAGGCGGCGGGCTGGCGCATCACCGGCTGGATGGAGCAGGTCGCCCGCGGCCAGCTCGACGTCGCCTTCGACTACCCGATCCGGCTCCTCGCCAACGCCCTCGGCTCCCCGCCCGCCGACGTCGTCGACCGCGCCCACGACCGGGACGTCTTCGTCGCCGCGCTCGCGGGCAGCGCCCGCCACGCCCGCAAACACCAGGCCGCCGGGATCGACATCGTCGTGGCGCAGGGCTACGAGGCGGGCGGCCACACCGGCGAGATCGCCTCCATGGTCCTCACCCCCGAGGTCGTCGACGCCGTCGCCCCGCTGCCCGTGCTGGCCGCCGGCGGCATCGGCAGCGGCCGGCAGGTGGCCGCCGCGCTCGCCCTCGGCGCCCAGGGTGTGTGGCTGGGCTCCATGTGGCTGACCACCACCGAAGCGGACCTCCACTCACCCGCCCTGACCCGCAAGCTCCTCGCGGCCGGCTCCGGCGACACCGTCCGCTCCCGGGCGCTGACCGGCAAGCCCGCACGCCAGTTGCGCACCGAGTGGACGGATGCCTGGGACGACCCGGCCGGGCCCGGCACCCTGCCCATGCCGCTGCAAGGACTGCTGGTCGCCGAGGCCGTCTCCCGCATCCAGAAGTACGAGGTCGACCCGCTGCTCGGCACGCCGGTCGGCCAGATCGTCGGGCGGATGAACAGCGAACGCAGCGTCCAGGCCGTCTTCGACGACCTCACCCGCGGCTTCGAGCAGGCCGTGACCCGCGTCAACCGCATCGCCGGAAGGAGCGGACCGTCGTGAGCACACCTCCCACGGGCTTCTGGACCCAGGCCACCGAGGACCCCGGCCGCACGGTGCTCGTCGCACCCGACGGCGAGGAGTGGACCGCCGGGCGTCTGCACGCCGCCGCCAACCGGCTGGTGCACGGCCTGCGCGCGGCCGGTCTCGAACGCGGTGACACCTTCGCCGTCGTCCTGCCCAACGGCGTCGAGTTCCTCACCGCGTACCTCGCCGCCGGCCAGGCCGGGTTCTACCTCGTCCCCGTCAACCACCACCTGGTCGGGCCGGAGATCGCCTGGATCGTCTCCGACTCGGGCGCCAAGGTGCTGCTCGCCCACGAGCGCTTCGCCGAAGCGGCCCGCGCCGCCGCCGACGAGGCCGGACTGCCGAGCACCCACCGGTACGCCGTGGGCACGGTCGAGGGCTTCCGTCCGTACGCCGAACTCCTCGACGGGCAGCCCGAGTCGGCGCCCGCCGACCGCACGCTCGGCTGGGTCATGAACTACACCTCGGGCACCACGGGCCGCCCCCGCGGCATCCGCCGTCCACTGCCCGGCAAGCCGCCGGAGGAGGCCTACCTCGGCGGCTTCCTCGGCATCTTCGGCATCCGGCCGTTCGACGACAACGTGCACCTGGTGTGCTCGCCGCTCTACCACACGGCCGTGCTGCAGTTCGCCGCCGCGTCCCTGCACATCGGCCACCGGCTGGTCCTCATGGACAAGTGGACGCCCGAGGGGATGCTCCGCCTCGTCGACGCCCACGGCTGCACCCACACCCACATGGTCCCCACCCAGTTCCACCGCCTGCTGGCCCTGCCCGACGAGGTCAAGGACCGCTACGACGTGTCCTCCATGCGACACGCCATCCACGGCGCCGCCCCCTGCCCCGACCACGTGAAGCGGGCCATGCTCGACTGGTGGGGACCCTGTGTGGAGGAGTACTACGCGGCCAGCGAGGGCGGCGGCGCCTTCGCCACCGCCGAGGACTGGCTGAAGAAGCCCGGCACCGTCGGCAAGGCCTGGCCCATCAGCGAGCTCGCGATCTTCGACGACGACGGCAACCGGCTGCCGCCCGGTGAACTGGGCACCGTCTACATGAAGATGAACACCGGCGGCTTCACCTACCACAAGGACGAGGCCAAGACCCGCAAGAACCGCATCGGCGACTTCTTCACCGTCGGCGACCTCGGCCACCTCGACGAGGACGGCTACCTGTTCCTGCGCGATCGCAAGATCGACCTGATCATCTCCGGCGGGGTCAACATCTATCCGGCCGAGGTCGAGTCGGCCCTGCTCGCCCATCCGGCCGTCGCGGACGCCGCCGTCTTCGGCATCCCGCACGACGACTGGGGCGAGGAGGTCAAGGCCGTGGTGGAGCCGGCCCCCGGCCACCGGCCGGGACCGGCCCTCGCGGCCGACCTCCTCGACCACTGCGCCCATCGCCTCGCCGGGTACAAGCGGCCCAGAAGCGTCGACTTCATCACCGAGATGCCCCGCGACCCCAACGGCAAGCTGTACAAGCGGCGGCTGCGGGAGCCCTACTGGGAGGGCAGGACCCGACCGGTGTGAGGCCGCGCCGCCCACGCGAACGGGGTGCCGCCCGCGAGGAGCGGCACCCCGCGCACGGTCAGCGGCGCTGGTGCACCCGCACGACCTTCAGCTGCGGCGAGGAGCGGATGTCCTTCTCGCAGAAGCGCGACGTCACCCACTTCTCAGCGGAGAACAGCCGGGTCTGGTCCGCGAAGTGCGGGGACTTCGGGTTCGACGACTGCGCGTACGTCAGCAGTGTGCGCGCCACGGGACAGCGGCTGTCGTCCCAGCCCACCGCCTGCAGATGACTGGAGCCGAACGGCACCTCCGTGTAGCCGCCGGCGGCCGCATCCCACGTCGGCTCGATCACGTTCCAGACGCCGAGCCGTCCCGAGCCGCCCGGCACGGGCAGCCGCTCGCCGTCGCGGACGACGAACTGGTGCGCGCCCAGCGGCGCGTCGAGAGCGATCCCCGCGGCCCGCAGCTCGGCGACCGCGTCGGCGAGAGCGGTGCGGAAGCCGGGAGCGTCGGTGTTCAGGGTGTTCGGTGTGCGGACCGGGTCCGCCGCCGAGAACGGCACCTTCCACAAGCGGTCGGCCGGCACCGCCTGTTCGAGCCTGCGCCAGAACCGGTCGAAGAGCAGGGCCCCCCGGCTCGTGGTGTCCATGGTGCGGTCCCAGCCCTTCAGCACTTCGCAGGCACCGGACACCTCGACGGCCTTGCCGTCACTGCCGGTCGCCGTGCCCCCGGGCAGCGCGGCACACGCCCGCGCCACGTCCCGCGCCGCGAGGTCACCCGCGGGCACCCGGTCGGCGAACTGGTGCCGTTGCAGGTCGCGTACGGTCAGGCCGCCCCGCTCCGCCATCGCGGCCACGTCCTCGACCGCGCCACGGGTGCGCAGTCCGAGCTGGGTGCCCACCGTGCCGAAGATCCGCTCGTAACCGGTGAGCGGCCGGTCGGCGTTGGTCATCCAGGCGGTGCCGTTGGAGTTCTCCGCGTACGGGGCGTCCTTCAGCGTCGGCATCCGGCCGGGCCCGAGGATCCCCGGCACGACGGCGCCGGGGTCGCTGCCGAGGGCACAGTCGCCGCGCGAGCCGTCGAGGATCGCGATACCGGAGGCCGGGTAGGTGGTCCTGCCGAGGCCCGTCGAGCAGCGTGCGGCCAGCTCGTCGGTGATGCGGGGGAGCACCTGGGACTGCGTGTAGAGGGAGTGGCCCGCGCGGTCGGCGGCGATGGTGTTGACCCAGGGGATGCCCTGGTGCCGGGCGAGGGAGGCGAGGACGTCGGCCGTGCTCCGCGCCTTGCCGAAGCCGAGCGAGGTGTCGGCGAAGCGGAGGTTCGCGGCGTTCGGGTCGTGCAGGGCGTACGCCGTCTCGCCCGTCCACGGCAGCGGGACCTGGGAATTGAGGGAGGTGACCACGGGCCCGTAGCGGGTCCACCACTGGGTGCGGGTCACCGGCGTGCCGTCCTTCACGGCGACGGTCACGGTCCGCTTCCTCATACGCTCCGGCCTGCCGTCCACGAGGTAGACCGTGGGGTCGGCCGGATCGAGGGCGAGCCGGTGGAAGTTGGCCGGGATGCCGGTGGAGACGGTGTGGCTCCACGCCACATGTGCGTTGAAGCCGATGGAGACGGCCGGGGTCCCGAGCAGGGAACCGCCGGACACGTTCAGCTTGCCGGGGATCGTCTGCTGCGACTGCCAGAACCGGCGTCCGCCCTCCCACGGATAGTGCGGGTTGCCGAGCAGCAGGCCCCGGCCGTTGGCCGACGTGTCCCCGCGGAAGGCCACCGCGTTGGACCCCATGCCGGGGTCGCCCCACAGCTCGTCCGCGGCCTTCGCCACGGCCTCGGCGCCCGGGGTGCGCCCGGACGGAGTGCCGGGGGCCGCGGCGGCTCCGGTCGGCGGCTGCGCGGAGGTGATCGTGTCCACGAACCGGCCCTCGCCGGAGATCGAGGCGATGGCCAGGCCCCGCGCGGCCACGTCCAGCTCGGTGACCGGCCGGACCCAGGGGGCGTCCGCGCACGCCGGATCCGTGATCCTCTTCTGCTTCAGCCAGGTGTTGTACCCGGCAGCCCAGCCGCGCATCAGGTCCCGGACCTCGCGGCTCGGACCCACCGGCGCGCGCTCGGCGAGCAGCTTCTCCACGGTGCGGGTCTCGCGGACCCCGCGGAAGTACAGGTCGCTGGCGAGGTTCGTCCTGGCCGCCGAGAGGTCACCCCCGGCGGGCGCGTCGGCGCCGAAGTACCGGGAGCGCTCGCCCCGCAGGGTCACGAACCCGTCGGCGAGCGTGCACACCTCGTCGGCGGCCTGCGCCCAGCCCGTGCCGAAGCCCAGGTCCGCGTAGTTCTCGGCGAGGATGTGCGGAATGCCGTACTCGGTGTAGCGGATGACGGCGGACAGGCCGTCGCCGGACGGGTGGTGCCCGGCTCGTTGCTGGGTCGTGGCCGCGGCCGCGGGTAACGCGGTCGCGGCGGTGAACAGGGCCGTCGCCCCGAGGACGAGACGTCTCAGACGGCTTCGCATCGTGCCCTCCAACATGTCGAGGGAATCAAGTGGCGAGTGTACGAACCTGATTCGAATGTCTGTCTGCTTCATGACACGGGACGCCGTCGACGGCGGCGGGGTTGCTCGGGGTCCGCTCGTCGCCGCGGCCCGTCCCACCTCGACCGGGGTCCTTGACCTCCTCCGGCGGCAGCCCGAGGATCATGTGCCATGACGACGCCAGGACACGGCAGCACGGTCGACGGAGTCCTGCGGCGCAGCGCCCGGCGCACACCGGCGCGCGTCGCGGTGGAGTACGCCGAACGGACCTGGACGTACGACGAACTCGACACCGCCGTCTCCCGCGCGGCGAGTGTCCTCCTCGGCCAGGGGCTGACCCCGGGGGACCGGGTCGGCGCCTACGGCCACAACTCCGACGCCTATCTGATCGCCTTCCTGGCCTGCGCCCGCGCGGGCCTGGTGCACGTCCCCGTCAACCAGAACCTGACCGGCGACGACCTCGCCTACCTCCTCGGCCAGTCCGGCAGCGCCCTGGTCCTCACCGACCCCGACCTGGCCGCACGACTGCCGAGCGGCGTGCGGACGCTGCCGCTGCGCGACGCCGACGACTCCCTGCTGGCCAGCCTTGCCGGGGCGCCCGTGTACGACGGCCCCGAGCCGCGCACCGAGGACCTCGTGCAACTGCTGTACACGTCCGGCACGACCGCCCTGCCCAAGGGCGCGATGATGACGCACCGGGCCCTGGTGCACGAGTACCTCAGCGCGATCACCGCCCTCGACCTCAGTGCGGGCGACCGCCCCGCGCACTCCCTGCCGCTGTACCACTCGGCGCAGATGCACGTCTTCCTGCTGCCCTACCTCGCCGTCGGCGCGACGAACCTCATCCTCGACGCACCCGACGGCGACCGGCTCTTCGACCTGATCGAGGCGGGCCGCGTGGACAGCCTGTTCGCACCTCCCACCGTCTGGATCGCCCTGTCCCGGCGCCCCGACTTCGCCACCCGCGACCTCGGCGGCCTGCGCAAGGCGTACTACGGCGCCTCGATCATGCCGGTCCCCGTACTCGAACGGCTGCGGGAACGCCTGCCGGGCCTGGCCTTCTACAACTGCTTCGGCCAGAGTGAGATCGGTCCCCTGGCCACGGTCCTCGCCCCCGACGAGCACAAGGGCCGCATGGACTCCTGCGGCCGGACCGTCCTGTTCGTCGACGCGCGCGTGGTCGACGAGAACGGTGAGGACGTACCCGACGGCACCCCCGGCGAGATCGTCTACCGCTCCCCGCAACTGTGTGAGGGCTACTGGGACAAGCCCGAGGAGACCGCCGAGGCCTTCCGCGACGGCTGGTTCCGCTCCGGCGACCTCGCGGTGCGCGACGCGCACGGCTACTTCACGATCGTCGACCGCGTGAAGGACGTCATCAACTCCGGTGGCGTGGTGATCGCTTCACGCCAGGTCGAGGACGCGCTCTACACCCACCCCCAGGTCGCCGAGGCCGCCGTCGTGGGCCTGCCGGACGAGCGCTGGATCGAGGCGGTGACGGCCGTCGTCGTGCCGAGCGGCGAGGTCTCGGAGGCGGAGCTGATCGACCACGTCCGCGAGCGGCTCACCCCCTTCAAGGCGCCGAAGCGGGTGGTGTTCGTTGACCGGCTCCCGCGCAACGCCAGCGGGAAGATCCTCAAGCGGGAGCTGAGGAACGACCTCGGGAAGGGGTAGGGCGGCGGGTCCGGCAAACCGTTTGTGCCGGACCCGCCCGGAAGGTCAGGATCGACGGCATGCCCAACTTCAGCACCCGGACGGGACCAAGCTGGTCTTCCACCCCCGCGGCGTAGGCGAGCCGCTCGTCGTGCTGCCCGGTGGTCCCATGCGGGCCGAAGGCCGAGTTCGTGGTGCAGCCGGGCGCGGGGCACTACCCCTGGCTCGACGAACCGGAGTGGTTCACGCGGCGCGTGTCCGCCTTCTTCTCCTGACCCGCGCGGCACGCCGCCCCGCTGCGGGCCGAGCGCCCCGGAGGGAGCAGATCCTCGCGGCCGTCGGGGCGTGCCTCAGCCCTGCGGACCGTACGCCGTCATGAAGCGGTCGCGGAAGGAGTCCATGCCCCACCGGGGCGCGTCCCCGGCCGGCTTGAGGCCGTCCGTCCAGCCCCAGTCGGCGACCCGGTCCAGGACCTTCTTGTCGTGGGCGACGATCGTCACCGGCACGTCCTTGCCGGTGTCCCCGGTGGTGACGGTCGGCACCGGCTGGTGGTCGCCGAGGAAGACGAGCACCGTGTTCTCGTCGCCGTAGCGCTCGACCCACTCGGTGAGGCTGCGGATCGAGTACTCGATGGCCTTGCGGTACTCGGCGCGCACCTTCTCCGGGTCCTTCCACACCTCCGTGGGGTTCGTGCCCTCCTTCTTGATCCGGTGGAACACCGAGCCGTCGCCGAGGTCGTCCCAGTCGATCATGTGGGCGATGGGGGACCAGGGGTTGTGGCTGGAGGCGAGGATGATCTCCGCCATGATCGGCTCACGGTCCTTCTTGCCGTGCTCCAGGCGCTGGAAGGCCTCCATGCTGAACTGGTCGGGCACGGGCGTCCAGCTGAAGTACGGGCCGTGGTAGCCGAGGTGCTCTGAGTCGTAGATGTGGTCCAGGCCGAAGAACTTCCCCTCCGGCCAGGCCCGCCGCACACCGGGCACGATGCCGACGGTCCGCCAGGCACCCGTCTTGCCGAAGTACTTCGTCAGCGTCATGCGATCGCTCGTGGTCAGACTGCGGTACCGCTGCTGGTTCTTGATCCACAGCCCGGACAGGAACGTGGAGTGGGCGAGCCAGCTGCCCGCGCCCGTCACCGGCGACCGGAGCCAGCCGCTGCGCGACTCGAACCCGGCCCGCTTCAGCCTGCCCGTGCCCTCCTTGAGCACGGCGTCGGTCTGCCCGGCCATCGCCGGGTCGTCGATCGCGACCCGGCCGTAGCTCTCGATGAAGGTGAACAGCACGTCCTTGCCGCGCAGCCCCGTGAGCAACCGGTCGGGCGGTGTGTTCGCGAAGGCGTCCACCGAGGCCTGCTTCTCGAAGACCCGGGCGTCCCGCAGCCCCGCCCGGACCTGCTCCACACGGTTGCCGAGGAACTCGGCATTGCCCTTGGTGGCGACCGGCACCGTGCCGATCTGCACGCCCAGGGTCATACAGGTGATCCAGGCCGTGCCGAGGAGCAGCACCGTGCGCCCCGCGACGGGCCGGTGCCGGACCATCAGGTGCGTCAGCCGCACCACGGCCAGCGTCGTGAGGACGAGCAGCGCCACGAACAGCACGATCACCCCGGCCACGGCCAGCACCTGGCCGGTCCGGCCGAACGTCTCCCTCAGGAAGTCCGTCGCGTTCTCGATCAGGATCCAGTCCAGGACCAGGTCGAACGGCCGCGCGAGGATCTGGTAGAAGCCCATGTCGACGAACTTCAGGACCGTGACCAGCCCGAGGAACACGCCCGTCACGACCGCCGTGACCCGCCGGGGCCTCGGCGGCAGCGCGAGCAGCAGCCCGGCGAGCAGCACCCCCTCGGCGGGGATGCGGACGAACGAGGCGAACTCGACGCGCTCGATCCGGTTGGGCACGAGGAGCGCGAACAGCACCAGGGCACCGGCCAGCACGGTCGTCCCGACCGAGACACCGCGCGCCGTACGCGGATGGCGGCGCCGCCAGCCGAACCAGCCGGCCTTCGCCGTCCGCTCCGGCCCGGCAGGGGCATCCGGGGCCGGAGCGGTGTCCTCCGGGGAGTCCGTGGTGCCGCCGCCCCGCGGATCCGCCGTACCGGTGCCGTCATCCGGTTCCGCCCCGCCCTCGGTCGTGTCCGAAAGCTGGCGGGAGCGAGTGAAGAGCGACACCCGGTGGTCCTTCCGTGCGGTCCTGCTGGCATGGCGAACAGAGCTCGGGCGAGCGAGCCTGCCCCCACCAGTACGTCCGCACGTCACCTCGGGTTCAACGAGCCGGACGGAGATTCACTCGTCCGCCGTCGCCGCCACCTCGCGCGCCCACCGGTAGTCGGCCTTCCCGCTCGGCGACCGCCGGATCGACTCGGTGATCACCAGCCGGCGAGGGATCTTGTAACCGGCCAGCCGGTCACGGCAATGGCCCTGTATGTCCCGCAGCGACGGCCGCACCGCCCCCGCGCGCAACTGCACCACCGCCGCCACATGCTGGCCCCACCGGGGATCCGGCACCCCCGCCACCAGCGCGTCATAGACGTCCGGGTGGGACTTGAGGGCCTGCTCGACCTCCTCCGGGTACACCTTCTCGCCGCCGGTGTTGATGCACTGCGAGCCACGCCCGAGGACGGTCACCACGCCCTCCTCGTCGACGGTGGCCATGTCGCCGAGCAGCACCCACCGCTCGCCGTCCCTCTCGAAGAAGGTCGCCGCGGTCTTGACGGGGTCGTTGTAGTAGCCGAGCGGCACATGACCGCGCTGCGCGATCCGGCCCACCTCACCGGCCGCCACCGGCTCGTACGTGCCCGGGTCCACCACCTGCGTGCGGCCGTTCACGCGCACCCGGAATCCCCGCTCCGGCCCCGAGTCCTGGGTCGCCGTCCCGTTGAAACCCGACTCCGACGAACCGAAGTTGTTCAGCAGCATGGCGTCCGGCACCAGCTCCTGGAACCGCCGGCGCACCGTGTCCGACATGATCGCACCCGACGACGACACGCTGAACAGCGACGAGCGGTCGATGTGCCGTAGCGGACCGCTCAGCGCGTCGATCAGCGGCCGCAGCATCGCGTCGCCCACCAGCGAGATGCTGCTGACCCTCTCCTTCTCCACGGTCCGCAGCACCTCCTCAGGGACGAACTTGCGGTGGATCACGACCCGTTGCCCGAAGTTGAAGCCGATGAACGCGGTGAGGGTGGAGGTGCCGTGCATCAGCGGGGCCGTCGGGAAGAAGGTGATCCCCGCGCCCCCGGCCGCGACCCGCTCGGCGAGCTCCTCCGGCTTCTTCACCGGATCACCGGTCGGCGCGCCCCCGCCGAGCCCCGCGAAGAACAGATCCTCCTGCCGCCACATGACGCCCTTGGGCATCCCGGTGGTGCCGCCGGTGTAGATAATGAACTGGTCGTCGGCCGAGCGGGCCGGGAAACCGCGCTCCGGCGACCCGGTGGCCTCGACCTGCGCGAACTCCACGCAGGACACCGCCGCGGCCCCCGGCGCCGGAGCACCCACCCGGATCAGATGCCGCAGCTTCTCCGCCCGCGGGCGGGCCGCCGCCACCCGGTCGGTGAACTCCGCGTCGAAGACCAGCGCCACCAGGTCCGCGTCCCGGTAGAGGTAGACCAACTCGTCTTCCACGTAGCGGTAGTTGACGTTGACCGGGACGATCCGTGCCTTGAGGCAGCCCAGCACCGTCTGGAGGTACTCCACGCCGTTGCAGAGGTGCAGTCCGAGGTGCTCACCGGGGCGTATCCCGCTGTCGAGCAGATGGTGGCCGACGCGGTTGGCCGCCGCGTCCAGCTCCGCGTAGGTCAGGCGGCGCTCCTCACCCGTGCCGGGGTGGTCGGCGTACACCAGCGCCTCACGGCCGGGGACGACGTCGACGACCGACTCGAACAGGTCGGCAAGGTTGTACTCCACCGCTCCTCCTGACCCCGGGCGTGCCCGGTATCGGACGGTTCGCCGGTCATCGGTTCGCCGGTCATCAGAGCAAAGGGCGGTCCAAGTGGGAAGGGCCGCGGCCAAAGAATCTGACTATCTGTCAGAAAACCCTTGAAGTGCTCACCGCCCTCCTGCAACCTGTTCTCGTTCCCGGAGAGGGGAGTTCGCCATGGGCGGGACGGAACACCTCACCGTGCAGCGCGAAGGCGCCACACTGGTGCTCACGCTCAACCGGCCGGAGGCCAGGAACGCGCTCTCACTGCCGATGCTCGTCGGCCTCCACGACGGGTGGCTGGAGGCCGACGCCGACGACTCGGTCCGCTCGATCGTGTTCACCGGCGCGGGCGGCTCGTTCTGCTCCGGCATGGACCTCAAGGCCCTCGCCGGGAACGGCATGGCGGGCGAGGAGTACCGGGACCGGCTCAAGGCGGACCCCGACCTGCACTGGAAGGCGATGCTGCGCCACCACCGCCCGCGCAAGCCGGTGATCGCCGCCGTCGAGGGGTACTGCGTGGCGGGCGGCACCGAGATGCTCCAGGGCACCGACATCCGTGTCGCCGGAGAGTCCGCCACCTTCGGCCTGTTCGAGGTGAAGCGCGCCCTGTTCCCCATCGGCGGCTCCACGGTCCGGCTGCCCCGCCAGATCCCGCGCACCCACGCCCTGGAGATGCTCCTCACCGGCCGCCCCTACAGCGCCCGGGAGGCCGCCGCCATCGGCCTGATCGGCCACGTCGTCCCGGACGGCAGCGCGCTCGGCAAGGCGCTGGAGATCGCCGAGCAGATCAACGCCTGCGGCCCCCTGGCCGTGGAAGCCGTCAAGGCCTCGGTGTACGAGACCGCCGCCATGACCGAACAGGACGGCCTCGCCGCCGAGCTCACCCGGGGATGGCCGGTCTTCGACACCGCCGACGCCAAGGAAGGCGCCCGCGCCTTCGCGGAGAAGCGAGCGCCCGTCTACAAGCGCGCGTAGCGCCGCGCCGGCTCCGGCCGGTTCAGGGCGGCGGGACGGCGGTGGCTGAGCGCGCAGTTCCCCGCGCCCTTGAGGGAGCACGTCCCGTGCACCCCGATTCCGAAGGAGGCAGGCCCTCGATGTCCGCAGTTCTCAAGGCGCCGCTCGTCGTCGAATTCCCCTTCACCCGCTCCCTCGGGCCCGTCCAGAGCGCCTTCCTGACCGGCCTGCGGGAACGGATGATTTTCGGGGTGAGGACCCGCGACGGCCGAACCCTCGTCCCGCCCGTCGAGTACGACCCCGTCAGCTCCGAGGAGATCCGCGACCTCGTCCCCGTCGCTCCCACCGGCACCGTCACCACCTGGGCCTGGAACCACGAACCCCGCCGGGACCAACCCCTGGCCACGCCCTTCGCCTGGGTCCTGGTGCGACTCGACGGCGCCGACACCGCCCTCCTGCACGCCCTCGACGCCCCCGGCCCCGACGCCGTCCACACCGGCATGCGCGTCCGCGTCCGCTGGGCCGGGGAACGCACCGGTGCCATCACGGACATCGCCTGCTTCGAGCCGTACGACGCAGAGGCCCCCACCGTCGCCGTCCACGCGGGCGAGGCCGGGGACCCCGTCACCGGCATCGTCGCCGCCGCCCGCCTCGACTACACCTACTCACCCGGCCGCGCCCAGACCGCCTACATCAACGCCCTCTCCGGCCGCCGGACCGTCGGCGAACGCTGCCCGGCCTGCCGCAAGGTCTACGTCCCCCCGAGGGGGGCGTGCCCCACCTGCGGGGTTGCCACGTCCGAGCAGGTCGAGGTGGGGCCCCGCGGCACCGTGACCACCTTCTGCATCGTCAACATCAAAGCCAGGAACCTCGACATCGAGGTGCCCTACGTCTACGCCCACATCGCCCTCGACGGCGCCGACCTGGCGCTGCACGGCCGGATCGGCGGCATCCCCTACGACGAGGTCCGCATGGGGCTGCGCGTCGAACCCGTGTGGACCGACGGCGCCCGCTACCCCGACCACTACCGGCCCACCGGCGAACCCGACGCGGACTACGACACCTACAGGGAGCTGCTGTGACGAGCGCACCGCTGGACCGCGAGATCGCCGTCGTCGCCTTCGCCCAGACCGATCACCGGCGCAGCAGCGAAGAGCTCTCCGAGGTCGAGATGCTGATGCCGGTGCTGCACGAGGTCCTCGACCGGGCAGGCCTGAAGACGGCCGACATCGACTTCACCTGCTCCGGCTCCAGCGACTACCTCGCCGGGCGCGCCTTCTCCTTCACCCTCGCCCTCGACGGGGTCGGCGCCTGGCCCCCGATCTCCGAGTCGCACGTGGAGATGGACGGCGCCTGGGCCCTGTACGAGGCCTGGACGAAACTGCTCACCGGGGACGCCGACACCGCCCTCGTCTACGCGTACGGCAAGTCCTCGCCCGGCCCGGTCCGCGACGTCCTGACCCGCCAGCTCGACCCCTACTACGTCGCGCCCCTGTGGCCCGACTCCGTGGCGCTCGCCGCCCTCCAGGCGCAGGCCCTCATCGACGCCGGCGACACCGACGAGCCCACCCTCGCCGCCGTCGCCTCCCGCAACCGCGAAGCGGCGGGCGCCAACCCGCACGCGCAGCTGCGCGGCACCGTGCCCCACGGCGACTACCTCGTGCGGCCCCTGCGCACCGGCGACTGCCCGCCCATCGGCGACGGGGCCGCCGCCGTGCTCCTGGCGGCCGGGGACAGGGCCCGTGCACTGTGCGCACGCCCCGCCTGGATCCGCGGCCTCGACCACCGCATCGAGGCCCACGGTCTCGGCGTGCGCGACCTGACCGACTCGCCGTCCACCCGCCTGGCCGCCGAACGCGCCGGTGCCTTCGAGCGGCCCGTCGACACCGCCGAGCTGCACGCGCCCTTCACGGCGCAGGAGATCGTCCTGCGCAAGGCCCTCCGACTCGGCGACGACGTGCTGGTGAACCCCTCCGGCGGAGCCCTCGCCGCCAACCCGATCATGGCCGCCGGCCTCATCCGCATCGGCGAGGCGGCCGCCCGCGTCCACCGCGGCGAGTCCGACCGCGCCCTCGCCCACGCCACGTCCGGCCCCTGCCTCCAGCAGAACCTGGTCGCCGTACTCGAAGGGGAATCCCGATGAGCAAGGAGCCCGTGGCCGTCGTCGGCATCGGCCAGACCAGGCACGTCGCCGCACGCCGGGACGTGTCCCTCGCCGGACTGGTCCGGGAGGCGGCTCGAGACGCCCTGAAGGACGCCGAGTTGACCTGGGCCGACATCGACGCCGTCGTGATCGGCAAGGCACCCGACTTCTTCGAGGGCGTCATGATGCCCGAGCTCTACCTCGCCGACGCCCTCGGCGCCGTCGGCAAGCCCATGCTGCGCGTGCACACCGCCGGCTCGGTCGGCGGCTCCACCGCGCTCGTCGCGGCGAACCTCGTCGCGGCCCGCGTCCACGGCACGGTCCTCACCCTCGCCTTCGAAAAACAGTCCGAGTCCAACGCCATGTGGGGCCTGTCCCTGCCCATCCCCTTCCAGCAGCCCCTGCTCGCCGGGGCCGGCGGGTTCTTCGCCCCGCACATCCGCGCCTACATGCGCCGCAGCGGCGCGCCCGAGACCATCGGCGCCCTCGTCGCTTACAAGGACCGCCGCAACGCGCTCAAGAACCCCTACGCCCACCTGCACGAGCACGACATCACCCTCGACAAGGTCATGGCCTCGCCCATGCTGTGGGACCCGATCCGCTACTCGGAGACCTGCCCCTCCTCCGACGGCGCCTGCGCCATGATCCTCACCGGCCGCGCCGGGGCCGCCCGGGCGCCGCGACCGCCGGCCTGGATGCTCGGCGGCGCGATGCGCAGCGAACCGACCCTCTTCGCCGGCAAGGACTTCGTCTCCCCGCGGGCCGGGCGGGACTGCGCGGCCGACGTCTACCGGCAGGCCGGGATCACCGACCCGCGCCGCGAGATCGACGGCGCCGAGATCTACGTGCCGTTCTCCTGGTACGAGCCCATGTGGCTGGAGAACCTCGGCTTCGCCGGGGAGGGCGAGGGCTGGAAGCTCACCGAGGCCGGCGTGACCGAACTCGACGGGGACCTGCCCGTCAACATGTCGGGCGGTGTGCTGTCCACCAACCCCATCGGCGCCTCCGGCATGATCCGCTTCGCGGAAGCGGTGCTCCAGGTGCGCGGACAGGCCGGAGAACACCAGGTGGACGGGGCCCGCAGGGTTCTCGGGCACGCCTACGGCGGCGGATCGCAGTTCTTCTCCATGTGGCTGGTGGGAGACCGCCCCCCGGACTCCTGAAAGGTCCTCCTCACGTGCCCTGTCGGCCGTGGGACCCGATCGCTAGGCTGGCCGCGGACGACGATCCGGGAGGAGCACCGACGTGGCCGAGACCACCACCCAGCAGCGCCCGATCACGGGCTGGGACAAGCCGGAGCTGGACCTCACCAACGCACAGTGGCAGTCCAGCAGCCAAGGGCGGGGGGATGTCCAGATCGCCTTCGTCGAGGGCTTCATCGCCATGAGGAACAGCGCGCGCCCGGAGAGCCCCTCGCTGATCTTCACCCCGGCCGAGTGGGGCGCGTTCGTCTCGGGTGCGCGAGAGGGAGAGTTCGACCTCACCTGAGACCCGGGCCACCCCTTCCGGACGGCCGCGGCGCGAACGGCCGGGTCCGACGGCCGATCCGGGGGTGTTCCGCCCGCATCCGTGGACACGCGACCGGAGACGTCTTCCCCAAGCCACCGCCTGCGTCAGGCTGGCCCCGGGAGGGGACGGTCGAACCCCGGAGGTGAGGACCCATGAGCACCCTGCCCGTCGTCGCGGCGGTCGACGGCTCGGACGACAGTCTGCGCGCCCTGGAGTGGGCGGTCGACGCCGCCCGCCGGCGCGCGGCGCCCCTGCGTGTGGCGCACGTGCGCCAGTACGCCCACTGGGCACAGCCCGAGATCCTCACGGCCGGGCCTGCGGACTCGCTGGACGACTCCGTCCTGCACCGGGTCCGCACCCACCTGGAGGGCCGCACCGACCTGCCGGACATCGAGTACGCCGGTCTGGAGGGCGCGGCCGGGGCGGTCCTGCCCGAACTGGGCGCCACCGCCCAGCTGCTGGTGCTCGGCTCCCGGGGCCGCGGCGGCTTCGCCAGCCTGCTGCTCGGCTCGAACAGCATGGCCGCCGCCCGTGACGCCGAGTGCCCGGTCGTCGTGGTGCCCCGGCCCGGACGAGAGGTGCACGGCGAGGCGCCGGGCGGCCCCCGCCCGCGGGTGGTCGTCGGCCTGAAGGTGGACGGCCCCGACGAGGCCACACTCGAGTTCGCCTTCGCCGAGGCCGCCCGGCGTGGCGCCCGGCTCCAGGCGGTCGCCGCCTACCCGTGGCCCGCGCAGCCCTGGATGATGCCCGGGGAGATGCCCCCGCCGGTCGTCGACCAGGACGTCATCGAGGACGAGACCCGGGTGCTGGCCGACGGCTTCCTCGCCCCCTACCGCGAGCGGCACCCCGACGTCCGGGTCGAGCCGGTCCCGGCGGCGGGCGACGCCGCAGGACACCTCGTCGCGGCCTCCCGGGACGCCGACCTCGTCGTGGTGGGCCGGCACCGGCGGCGTCTGCTCTCACCCGTGCGCATGATGGGCTCGGTCACGCACGCCGTCCTGCTGCACGCCGTGAGCCCCATCGCCGTGGTGCCGCCGTCGCCCTCGGGGGACTGATCTGCGCGGTCATGGCCGCGAGGCCTGTCGTCAGCCCCGTACGGGCACCGATCACCAGGAGCGCCCGCCTCGCCCGGGACCCGGCCTCACCTCCGCCATGACGGACACGGCGGTGTCGCCGACGATCACGGTGAGGGCACCGGTGACGGGTTCACGGCGAACCCCGTACAGCACGCCGCCGTCCCCGGGCTGCGGGCCGCCGTCGTTCGCGCGCTCTTCGCCCCGGGCCGTGCGCCCCGGCGGGCCGAGCCCCGCCGACGCGGCCCGCCTCATGCCGCTGGAGACAGCGGCACGGCAGGTGACCGAGACGGCGGCCCGCACCCCCGCGGTGCCGGTCCTGCCATGGCCCAACGACCCCGGCCCGCCCGTGCCGCCGACGATCCGGCGGCGGCCCTCGCACAGGCCGTCATCGTGTTCCCCATGAGCCCCGATCACGACCGGCGGGCGGGCCTGCCACGTCCCGGGCCGCGTGCGGTACTTCCTCGAGGAGCACCCACACCGCAAGTGGCGCGAGCCCTCCCGCTGCGACCGTTCGCGTGACCCGCCACCACCAGCGGCACAGGACGACGGTGTGGACCCGGCCGGTGCCCTCCCGACGGCCCGGCACCGCTCCGGGCCGGCCGCCGATCCCGTCTGCCGCTCCGCCGCCCGGCCCGCGCTTCCCAGGCCGGGGCACGTACCATGGGCGACATGTCGTTCCTCCGCCGCCGCAGCGCCACTCCCGCCGGGCCCGACTTCGACGTACTGGCCATGGACCCGGGCGACTGGCCCGGCAACCTCGGTGCGGGACTCCTGCCCGCGCCCGACGGCACCTGCCAGGGCGTCTTCCTGCGTTACGACCTGTTCGGCGGCCGCGGCCCCGCGATGATCATCGGTAATCTGCCGGAGGGCTCCCCGGCCCGCGACGTCCCCGAGGGCCAGGTCCCCTTCGAGGTGGCGCAACTGCTGCTGGCGCTGGAGAACGACGAGGAGGTCACCGTCGTCAGCACCGAGGACGTGCCGGTGATGCAGGGCGACAACCTTCTGATCGTGCGCCGCGTCAAGCTCTCCGAGAGCCGGATCTCCTGCGTGCAGTTCGACCGCAGCGACAACGTCCTGGTGACCATCGCAGCCTGGGACCGCCCCATCACGGACGACCTCTACGCCCTCCTCAAGCCGCTGCCCGCGGAACTCTTCCAGCAGGGCTGAGGTAAACCGACCGCATACGAAGGGGCCGCGGTCCACCTGGCCAGGTGGACCGCGGCCCCTTCGTCCCCGTCAGCGAGTGCCGACCGCCGCGCGCACGGCGCGCCGGGCCAACTGGCAGTCGTCGTGCAGCCGCCGCAGCAGCAGCCTCTGCTCCTCGCCGGTCGGCGCAGCGCCCGGGTGGGCCGTGCCCGGTGCCGCCGGGGCCGCGTCGTGCATCGAACGCTGCACGGCCGTCTCGTAGGTACGGATCTCCCGGGTCAGTACCAGCATCAGGTTCACCAGGAAGGCGTCCCTGGACGCCGGCCCCGCCGACTGGGCGATCTGGCTGATCTGCCGACGGGCGACCGGTGCGTCCCCGAGCACCGACCACAGCGTCGCCAGGTCGTAACCCGGCAGGTACCAGCCCGCGTGCTCCCAGTCCACCAGCACTGGACCGGCCGGTGACAGGAGGATGTTCGACAACAGCGCGTCGCCGTGGCAGAACTGGCCCATGCCCTGCCGCCCGGCCGCCTGCGCGATGCCGTGCAGCAGCTTCTGCAGGTCGCCCAGGTCCCGGTCGGTGAGCAGACCCAGCTCGTGGTACCGGGAGATCCGGGCCGCGTAGTCGAGCGGGGCGTCGAACGTGCCCGCGGGTGGCCGCCAGGCGTTCAGCCGGCAGATCGCGCCGAGGGCCGCTCTGATGTCCGCCCGGGGCGGCGCCTCAGCCGGGTGCCGCTGGAGTGCCGCCACCCGCCCCGGCATCCGCTCGATCACCAGGGTGCAGTTGTCCGGGTCCGCCGCGATCAGCCTCGGCGCCCGCACAGGAGGGCGGTGCCGGACGAACGAGCGGTACGCCGCTATCTCGTGGCGGATCCGCTCGGACCAGGCGGGGGAGTGGTCCAGTAAACACTTGGCGACAGCCGTGCTGCGACCGGTCGTGCCGACCAGGAGCACGGACCGTCCGGTGCGGCGCAGCACCTGCACCGGGGCGAACTCCGGGCAGATGCGGTGCACGGACGCGATCGCCGTGCGCAGCTGCGCGCCCTGGGGGCCGGACAAGTCGAGTCTCCCGCTGAGCGGTTGGGTGCCGATGACCGCGCCGCGCCGAGCCCTGCCCGCACCGAGCACGGGGGCCGCCGGCCGCGCGGGGGCGAGGTAGGGGCCGCTGTCCGTGGGACGGGGGTGCAGCGGCCGGGGCGGTGCGGACACGGAGGACGATGCTGTGTACATGGGCGAAACAGATCCCTTCGTGTGCCTGCGACGACAGCGCACCACCCGGCCCGGAGCCCCGGGAGAACCCTGGGGAGTGTCCTGGGGCGACCGGGTCGGGGTGGCGCGTTCCTACCTGACACCGGATGGCCGGTGGCACACCATCTGGCGCACCCTGGCGAACCATGGCGAATAGTCGCCCGGCATGTCTGGCCCGGCTACTGTCAACTCAGCCGAGAACCTGGGGGCTTGACGTGAGCGGACAACCCAACACCCGGCTCGCGGATCTGTTCGGCCTGGCCGGCTGGTCCAAGGGCGAACTCGCGAGGCTGGTCAACCGGCAGGCGGCGGCCATGGGCCATCCCCAGCTGTCGACCGACACCTCGCGGGTGCGGCGGTGGATCGACACGGGAGAGATCCCGCGCGATCCGGTGCCGCGGGTGCTGGCGGTTCTGTTCACCGAGCGTCTCGGCCGTGTCGTGACCATAGAGGACCTCGGTCTGGTCCGGCACGGGCGTACGGGGAAACGGCAGGGCGGCGGGAGCGCCGAAGCTCCCGACGGTGTGCCGTGGGCGCCCGAGCGGACTGCCGCGGTCCTCACCGAATTCACGGGAATGGACCTCATGCTCAACCGACGCGGCTTGGTGGGCGCGGGCGCCGCGCTCGCCGCGGGATCCGCACTCAGCAGCGCCATGTACGACTGGCTGCACACCGACCCTTCCCTGGCTGCCGACGCCCCCGGTTCCGACCATCCCCTGCACGCCGACCCCGCCGGGTTCGACCGTTACGAGGCCGCCCCCATCGGGTCGCAGGAGATCGAGGAACTGGAGCGTTCGGTCGAGGTGTTCCGCGCCTGGGACGCGGCCCGCGGCGGCGGGCTCCAGCGCAAGGCGGTGGTGGGCCAGCTCAACGAGGTCGGCGGCATGCTCGCCTACCGTCACCCACCCCATCTCCAGCGGCGCCTGTGGGGCGTCGCCGCCAACCTCGCCGTCCTCGCGGGCTGGATGTCGCACGACGTCGGCCTGGAGCCCACGGCCCAGAAGTACTTCGTCATCGCCGCGCACGCGGCCAGAGAGGGCGGGGACCGGCCCCGCGCGGGTGAGGCACTCTCCCGTGCAGCCCGTCAGATGGTGCACCTGGGCCGGCCGGACGACGCCCTGGACCTGATGAAGCTCGCCGCGTCCGGCTCCGGTGACGAGGTGCTGCCCCGCACCCGGGCGATGCTCTACACCATCGAGGCCTGGGCTCAGGCCTCCATGGGCAAGGGCCAGGCGATGCGCCGCACGCTCGGGCGGGCCGAGGACCTGTTCGTCTCCGACAAGGCCGATGTGCCGCCGCCGGACTGGATGCAGACCTTCAAGGAGGAGGACCTGTACGGCATGCAGGCCCTGGCCTATCGCACGCTCGCCGAGTTCGAGCCTGACGCGGCCGCGCATGCCCAGCACTACGCCGAGAAGGCTTTGGCCCTGCGGGTCGACGGCCGCCAGCGGTCGAAGATCTTCGACTATCTGTCGATGGCGTCTGCGTGCTTCATCGCCGACGACCCCGAACAGGCCGACCGGTACGCGCGGCTGGCCCTGGTGTCGATGGGATCCAACTCCTCCCACCGCACCTGGGACCGGCTGCGTCAGATGTACCGGCTCACGGCCGAGTACTCCGGCTATCCGAAGATCCAGGAGCTGCGGGAGGAGATCAAGCTCGCCCTGCCGAAGACGAAGGACAGGGGTGGCAACCACGCACAGGCCTGAGATTCCTAAGAGGTGACCCGGGCGACGAGCAGGCAGGCGTTGTCCTCGCGTCCGCTCGCGTCGAACTCCCGCACCACGGTGTGTACGCAGTCCTCCGCGGTGAGGTTCGCGGTCAGGCGCGGTGCCAGGCCGAGGAGGAGGCTCGCGGCCTCCGGTCCCGTGTGCCCGGGCACCAGCCCATCGGTGTACAGGAGCAGCAGATCGCCCACTTCGAGGGTCTCTTCGGCCTGCCCGTAGACGGCGCCCGAGGTGGCGCCGAGCAGGACGCCGTCGGGTGTGTTCAGCACGCGCCCTGTCCCGTTGCGGAACAGCAGCGGGGCGGGGTGTCCGGCCTGCGCCCACACCAGGGTGCGGGTCGCGGGCCGGTAGCGGCAGCAGACGGCGCTGCCCAGGGCGGGTTGCACGGTGGCGTCGAGTAACTGGTTCAGCCAGGCCATCAACTGCCCCGGCTGGGCACCGGCCATGGCCATGCCGCGTACGGCGCCGAGCAGCATGGTCATGTTCGAGGTGACGCCGACCCCCTGGCCGGTGAGGTCGCCGACGCTGAGCAGCGTCTCCCCGTCGGTCAGTTCGAGTGCGTCGTACCAGTCGCCGCCGATCATCGTGTCCGTGGACGCCGGCAGGTGCCGGGAGGCGAGGTCGAGGGTGCGCGGGCCCCGGTGCGGGAGCCGCAGGGAGCCGCGCCACGACGGCAGCACGGCCTCCTGCAGCTCGACCGCGAGCCGGTGCTCACCGCGTGCCGTCTCCTGCCGGTGGTGGAGCGAGTCACGGGTCTCGCTCACCGCCCGCTGACTGCGCCGCAGTTCGCTGACGTCGCGCAGCACGGCCCACATCGAGGCGGTGCTGCCGTCAGGGTCGAGCACCGGTTCGCCCATCATGTGCACGGTCCGCACCTCGCCGCCCCGGCGGGCGATGCGGAACTCGCCGTCGATGGGCCGGGCGTCGACCAGACAGTCGGTGACCATCGCCGTCAGCTTCGGCCGGTCCTCGTCCACCACCAGGGACGGCAGCTCGTCGAGGGTGAGCGGCACAGCGGCCGGGTCGCGGCCCAGGATCTGGTAGAGCTCCGCGGACCAACTTGCCTCGTCGGTCAGGAGGTTCCACTCGGCACTGCCGACGCGGCTGAGCAGGGAGCCCTGCGCGGGGGCGGACGAGTCCGGGGCGGCCGCCGGGACCCGGGGGCCGTCGCGCAGTTGCGCCAGGTGCTCGTCGAGGTCGTTGAGCTGGTGCAGGGCCAGGTCGTACAGGGCGCGCTGCCAGCGCTCGCGGGGGTGGTCCGACGCCTCGCCCTCACAGTCGCGGCGTACCGCGTCCACGTCGCCCCTGAGCCGCCGCGTCTGCGAGATGAGCGCGTCGACCGAGCCGCGCCCGGGCGGCTGGGCGGCTGGGCGGTCCGCGGAGAGGTGGGACGGCATGACGCACTCCGATGCGGGGACGGTACGACCAAGGCGGACGGAGGGACCGTTACGACTGTCGCACAGCCCGCGACGCCCTGTAAGGGATTCGGCGACACACGATACGGTGGTGCTTCTGGCATATGCCACAGTCTCACGGAGTTACTCCGAGGTAGGTGTGGGGTGCACCGTCCGGAGCCTCAAGTCGTAGGTTACACAAGGGATTTGACGGCCCGTCGACCCAGTGGCGCAGCGTTGCTCCGGGTGTTCGACGGCCCTGTGTTCGACTCTCGTCGAGCAGGAGTCCAGGGCCGTCCCGCCTCTCCCGTGGGTCAGTACCGCAGCACCGCGGCCATGCCGTCGGCCGCTGTGAGGGTGCCGTCCGGCACGAAGCGCACCTCGGCGCCGGTCTCGAGGCACTGCTCGACGATCTCGTCCACGATGTCCTCGCGCGAGTCGAGGTCGTCGCTCTCGGCGAGGATCAGATGGTCCCCGGCGTCGCGGACCGTCACGCGGTAGTTCTCCTCGACCGCCAGCAGCCGGACGCGGCCGTCCCGGGCGCTCTGCCACAGCTCGTCGACCCCGGCGGCGAACTCCCGCCGCCCGCGGGCCGTTTCGAGGGCGCGGGTCACGGCGTCCGTGCTCCGGGAGGCCTCCGCCTCGACCACCGGGCGCAGGGCTTGCCACACGGCCTCGGGGGTGCCGTGCGCGAGGCCGCCGTGCGGGACGTGCACCGCGCCCCGGGCGGTGCCGCCGACCTCGTCCAGCAGGGAGAGGGCGGCCGGTTCGCCGGTGACGTACAGCCGTCTCGGATGCTCGCGCAGCACGGCGCTCATCGCGGTGTCGGCCTCGCGCAGGAAGCGGCGGGTGCCCTCCTCGCGGAAGGCGCTCGGCAGGTCGCCGATCCGCTGCTGCCGTTCCGGGTCGAAGTTCTCCACGCGGCGGGTCAGCGGGAAGCCGCCGACGCGGGCCTCGGCGACCCGGTCGACACCGCCGTTCCACAGGGTCGCGCGGTCCGCGGCGAGGGACAGCGCCCAGAAGGGCCGTCCCGCCGTCTGGGCGGAGACGAGGTTGCGGGTGAGGAAGGTATCCGAGAGCACCACGCGTTCGGGTACGGACCTGGCCAGGGACCAGACCTGGTGCTCGCCCGGCGCGGCGAAGATCGCCAAGCCGTCCTCGGCGTGCGTCAGGTCGACCTCGGACAGGGCCCGGTCGAGGTGCCCCCAGACCTCGGTGCGTCGCTCGCGGGTGACGGCCGGGTCGGCCTCCAGCTGCCTCTTGGCCTCGGCCACCAGATTGCGCAGCCTGACCTGGTCCTGGGCGTTGTAGGGATCGCGGCGGTGCGTCGGTGTCAGCACGGAGACCGCGGGGTAGGGCCGCGGGCGCCGCAGTTCGGCAAGGGTCGCGGAACTCAGAACGCTCTCCATGACAGAACGATAGAGCGATTTCGCGAGGGGGGCATTCGGTGCGATCGACCTCATTCGTCATCGCGGTCGGAACCGCAGGAGCTGCCGTCCGGCGGCAGTGTCCCGTACAGCAGGAACGCGTCGACCTTGCCGTGCACGCACTTCGACGAGCCGTAGCCGGTGTGGCCCTCGCCCCGGTTGTCGAGCACCACGGCGGACGGCCCGAGCCTCTTGGCCGTCTCCACCGTCCAGCGGTACGGCGTGGCCGGGTCGCCCCGGGTGCCCACCAGCAGCATCCTGGGGGTGTCGACGTCCTTGACGTCGTCGCGTATGTAGTCGGTGCCCCTGGGGCGGCCGTAACACATCAGCACCTGCGTGAGGCGGTACCGGCCGAAGACCGGCGAGGCCTGCTCGTAGCGGGTGCGCAGCCGGCCGAGGTCCTTCGTGACCTGCGCGGCGGCGGGACGGTCGGGGTCGTCCGCGCAGTTGACCGCCATCAGCGCCGCCGGCAGGTTGTCGAGGGGCACGTCCGCCGGGTCGGTGAGTCCTGCGTGCGGGCCGCGCCGCGGCGGGAGGGTGAAGCCCCCGTACAGGAAGGTCTCCAGGCCGCGGGTGTCGCCGTCCTCCAGCAACTGGCCGATGGCCCGCTGGAGCGAGGGCCACAGCTCCCTGCTGTAGAGACCCTGCCCCAGGGCGCCCGCGAAGTCCTGACCCGAGAACGCCTCGCCGTAGTCGGTGGGCACCGGGTCCTTGTCGAGCGACTCGACCACCTGTACGACACGTTCCCGGGCCTCGCGCGGGTTCCGCCCGAACGGGCAGGCGATGTCCTCGGTGCACCAGGTGAGGAAGTTCTCCAGCGCGGTCTGCTGCCCCCGCGCGCTCACCACGCCCTGGTCGGCGAGCGGCTCGGTCAGTGTGTCGACGCCGTCGAGCACCATCCTGCCGACCTTCTCGGGGTACTGGGCCGCGTACACCGCGCCGAGCCGGCTGCCGTAGGAGAAGCCCAGGTAGTTGAGCCGGTCGTCGCCGAGCGCGTCGCGTATGACATCCAGGTCGCGGGCGGCGTTGACCGTCCCGATGTGGGGCAGCACCGGACCCGAGTGCTCGGCGCACTCGGCCGCCGCCGCGCGCAGCTCGTCGAGCAGGGCCCGGGGGTCGCTCGTCTCACCGTCGCCGTCCGTCGCGTCCAGGGCGTCGTCCGAGGCGTTTCCGCAGCTGACCGGCGAGGAGCGGCCGACGCCGCGGGGGTCGAAGGAGACGACGTCGTAGCCGTTCGTCAGGCCCATGAAGTCTTTGCCGCCCATGGCGAGTTGGGCCACACCCTGGCCGCCGGGACCGCCGAAGTTCAGCAGGACCGAACCCCGGGACTCGCCGGTGGCCCGGTAACGGGCGACGGCGAGGTCGAGCGTGCCCTTGCCGGGCTCGGCGTAGTCGAGCGGGACGGTGACCTTCCCGCACTGGAGGTCCTTCGGCATGTCCATGCCCTCGCAGCGCGACCATGTGACCTTCTGGTCGTAGAAACGCGTCACGCCGGGAGGGGGGTCGTCGGCGGCCGGGAGCGCGGTGCCCAGCAGGGCGAGCCCGGCCGTGCCGGTGACCGCGCAGCGCCGTATCGAGGGGCGCGTGGACAGCTTGGCCAGCATCGATGCCTCCTGGGGCGCGGGACGCTTCGCGGCGGACCGGGAAGCGGGTGGTGCCCTCGCTCACCCTAAGCGGGCCCCGCAAGCCGCGCCTCCGGGCAGGCCGGGCCGGGCGACGCGCCGTGTCACCCCCGGCCGGCCCCGCATACGAAGGGTTTTACCGCTAGTTCGACAACCAAGCCGCTCGATGGAGTGAAAGGCCGATAAGCCATAACTCGGACCGGCCGCCCCGCGTTCTGTCTCGTGCGGGCGAGTGTCCGCGACGATGTCTGGAAGGCAGGTGTCCCATGAGACGGGTTACCCGAAACGGAGTGATCGCCGTCGCCGCCGCCTCGGGCGCGATGGCCGTGACCGTCCCGGCGTACGCCGGTTCCGGAGCGGACGGCGCGGCTGCCGGTTCGCCCGGGGTGGTCTCCGGCAACACCGTGCAGCTGCCGGTGCACGTGCCGGTGAACCTGTGCGGCAACACGGTGAACGTGGTGGGGCTCCTGAACCCGGCGGCGGGCAACAGCTGCGCGAACCGGGACGACGGGCACGGCGGCCGGCCGGGCGGGCCCGGCGGCGCGCTCGCCCGGGGCGGCGGAAAGGATTCACCGGGTGTGATCTCCGGCAACGGCGTGCGGCTTCCGGTCGACCTCCCGGTCAACGTCACGGGCAACTCGGTGAACGTCGTCGGTGTCGGCAACCCGTCGACCGGCAACGAGTCCTCGAACACCCCCGGCGAGCGCACTCCGGAGCGTCCCCAGCACCCGCCCAAGCCGGTCCCGAGGCCGGCCGCCGCGCCGCCCCGCTCCACCCCCGCACCCGCCCCGGAACCAGCCCCGCGCACCGTCCCGCACGCCAGGGGCGCCCTGGCGCACACGGGCACCGACCACACCCTCCAGGCCGTCGCGGCGAGTGCGGCGCTGATCGCCGGGGGAGTGGTCCTGCGCCGCAGGCTCCGCCCGGGGTCGGACGGCTGAGGGGAAGGACCCGGCGCAGCCGGGCTACGCCGCCTCCGCCACCCCCGTGAGCAGCACCATCCCCGAGTCGCCGTAGTCCGGCAGGGTCGGATCCACATCGATGCGGGTCACGTCCAGGGCCCGGGTCAGGGGCGTGAAGACCTCCGTGACGGTGGCCGGGCTCACCGGACAGCCCGGCCACCGGGAGGCCGGGCCGATGCGGTACGTCGGCATGTTCTCCATGAACGCGGCGACCAGGTGGCCGCCCGGCCGGGCCGTGCGGACGAAGGTGCGGCAGAAGTCGGCGAACTCGGCGAAGTCCTCCGTCACGCTCTCGGCCACGAAGTGCATGGAGGCGAGGTCGTACGCGCCCGCCGGCAGGGCCCGTACGTCGCAGTGGACGATGTGCACCGGGGCCAGCGCACCGGCCAGCGTCGCGGGTATCCGGGGGTTGAGCCGCCGGCACAGCTCGTGGAAGGGCCGCCAGCTCGCGTCGAGACGGTGGCAGATCTGGTCCTCGAGGTAGGCGACGTTGCCCGCGCCAGCCTCCACGGCGTCGATCCTGCGGCACGCGGCGGACGCGAGCATCAGGGGGTACAGGTTGGGGCCCGCCCCGAACTCCACCGCTCGGGAGATCCCGCCGGGCGACAGGCCCCGGTAGAACGCGGAGTGGTGCGCGATGACCGCCGCGTCGGACGGGTGCACCTCGCGGTAGTTCTCCGCGAGGTAGTCCGCGACCGGCCAGCGGTCCCAGTCCACGTCGTCGTTGTGCGTCGTCATGGCCGTTCAGCCCTTCAGCCGCAGCGGGAAACGCTCGGACAACCGGTCCAGGGTCCCGTTCAGGTGGTCGATGTCGTCGTCGGAGTTGAGGGCCGTGAGCTGGACGCGGAAACCCACCCGGTCGCGCGGGACCAGCGGATAGGCGGCCAGCGTCACGTAGACGCCCTCCTCCCACAGGAACGCGGCGACCGCGTCCAGGTCCGCGGGGTTGGCCAGCGGCACCTCCACGATCGGCAGCCGGTCCGAGTTGAGGGTGCTCACCCCCATGCCGTCCAGGTGATCGAGCACCCGGACCGTCTTGCGGTACAGGTCGGCCCGGATCGCGTCGCCCCGGCGTTCGTTGACGTCCAGCCCGGCCAGCGCGGTCGCCAGTGACGCCGTCGGCGAGGGCCCCGAGTACAGATAGGGCGCCGCAGCGGTCTTGAGCCGGTTCTTCAGCTCCGACGGCAGAGCGAGGAACGCCAGCAGGGACGAGTACGCCTTGGAGAAGCCGCCCACCAGCACGATCCCCTCGTACGACTCCCCGGTGTGCCGCACCACGCAGTTGCCGCGCATGCCGTACGGGCAGGGCTCGCCCGGCCCGCGCTCCCCGATCACCCCGAAGCCGTGCGCGTCGTCGACGTACAGGGTCGCCCCCTCGGAGCGGCACACCGCGGCGAGCGCGGGCAGGTCGGGGATGTTGCCGCTCATGCTGTTGACGCCGTCCAGGCACACCAGACGCGGTGTTCCCGGCGGCACCCCGGCGAGCAGCGTGCGCAGTTCGTCGACCCGCTCGGCGTGGAAGCGGTGCAGCGTGGCGCCCTGCGCCCGGGCCACCACGCAGCCGTCGTAGACCGTGCGGTGCGCGGTCGCCTCCACGAAGACGTGCCCGCCCTCCGCGATCGCCGGGATCACCGAGGAGTGGATCAGCGTCAGCGTGGGCAGCAGCAGCGTGTCCGGCGCGCCCAGCAGTGCGGCGAGCCGCTCCTCGATGTCGGGGTACAGGCGCGGACTGCCCAGCAGCCGCGACCAGCTGGGGTGCGTGCCCCACTGGCGCACAGCGGGATCGACCGCATCCATGATCTCCGGGTCGAAGTCGAAACCCAGGTAGTTGCACGACGCGAAGTCGATCAGCCACTGGTCGCCGCTGCGGATGTGCCTGCCGCGGACCTCGTCCAGGACCGCGTCGCTCATCGGGCTGGTGCGGCGCAGATGCTCCAGGTCCGCCCAGCGGGCCTCCCGGCGTCCTCGGACGGCGTCGATCCGGGGCCGTCGTGTCCGGGGAGGTGCGAGCGGACGCACGCTCGGCTCCCGCAGCACCTGCGCGCTCTGCTGCACCGTCATCGGCCGGGCGAACAGGTACCCCTGCCCGAACCGGCATCCCATCCCGACCAGCAGATCCCGCTGCGCGGTGTCCTCGATGCCCTCCGCGATGACCTGCAGGCCCAGGGTGTCGGCGATCCGCACGATGCCCTCGACGAGGGCGACCTGCTGGGCGTCGCGTGCGATGTTGTCGATGAACGACTTGTCGATCTTCAGCACGTCGATGGGGAAGTCCTGGAGGTAGCGCAGCGAGGAGAAGCCGGTGCCGAAGTCGTCGACCGCGATGTGCACCCCGAGTTCCTTGAGGGTGTTCAGCACCGTCTGGAGCCGGTCGTCGCGTTGCAGCAGCACGGTCTCCGTGAGCTCCAGTTGCAGCGATCCCGGTTCGAGACCCGGCGTGCTCAGTGCCGCACCGACCTGCTCGATGAACCCGGCGTCGCGGAACTGACGAGCGGAGACGTTCACACTGACGTACGGCGGCCGAGCCGGGCCCGGCAGCCGTTGCAGCCCCGCGATGTCGTTGACCGCGTTCTCCAGCACCCACGAGCCCAGCGCGGCGATGTGCCCCGTCTCCTCTGCCAGGCTGATGAACTGGTGCGGGGCGACGGCGGGCCGGCGCTCGTCCGGCCAGCGCACCAGCGCCTCGAACCCCACGACCTCGCCCCCCGTGATGTCCACGACCGGCTGGTAACGCAGGCCGAACGCCTTGTCGGCGACCGCCTGGGCCAGCTGGGTCTGCAGATCGTGCCGCTCGACCATGCGGCTGCGCAGCAGCGGCTTGAAGCGGCGCCACTGCCGCTTGCCCGCGGCCTTCGCCGCGTACAGGGCGAGGTCGGCATGGCCCAGCAGCTCCTCCGCGTCCGTGCTGTCGCGCGCGGTGGCCACGCCCACACTGGCCGACACCGTCACCGACTCGTCGGCCAGTTCGAACGGCCTGCTCAGCGCCTGGATCACCTGGGCCGCCAGCAATTCGGCGTCCAGGGGCTGCTTGGCGCCCTCCATCAGCACGGCGAACTCGTCACCGCCGAGCCGGGCCGCGGTGTCGGTGCGCCGCAGTGCCCGGGACAGCCGGTTGCCCACCGCGACCAGCAGATGGTCGCCCACCCGGTGCCCCATGGTGTCGTTGACCAGTTTGAAGTCGTCGAGGTCGATGAAGAGCAGACAGGTCAGGGTCGACTCGCGGTGCCCGCGCAGCAGGGCGCGTTCGATCCGCTCCAGCAGCAGCGTCCGGTTGGGCAGCCCGGTCAGCGAGTCGTGGAAGGCCCGCTGCGTCAGCTCCTGCTCCAGCCGCCGTTGCTCGGTCACGTCCCGCAGTGTCACCACCAGACCGGACACGGTCCGCTCGTCCCGGAAGTCACTGAACCGGACCTCCACCTCGACACGCCCGTCCGGACGCCGCACCCACCAGTGGTCGTGTCCCGCTGTTGCGCCCCGCTCCCGTACCGCGGCCAGCTCCCGGGCTGCCCGCTCCCGGTCGGCGGGGTCCACCAGATACGGCAGGGGCACGCCGATGAGGTCGTCGGAGCCGAACACCGACTGTGCGGACGGGCTGGCGTACCGGACGGAGTCGTCGTCCTCCAGGATCAGGATGACGTCGGCGGCGTTGCGGACGAGCGTGCGGAAGTACGCCTCGTTCTCCCGCCGGACGACTTCCCGGCGCAGCGCGACGCGCTCCATGGCCAGACCCGCGTGGGAGGCCAGGATCTCCAGCGAGCCCCAGGTCTCGTTGAGCTGCCGCTCGGGGGCGGCGACCAGCAGAATGCCGGGTACGGCTCCGGTCGGACGGTCAGGCTGGGTCATGGGGCACGCCAGGACGGACGGCAGGCCGTCCAGCTCGGCGGCGACCTCGGGGTCGAGTGCGGCCGGGCTCACCAGCCGGGTGCCGCGGGTGCCCAGGTCGGCCGCGCGCTCCGTCGGCAGCAGCATGGTCCCGTGCGGTACGTCCGGGCCCATCAGCCGGTCGACCGCCGCACGGCAGGACTGATCGACCTCCTCCCGCCGGAAGGCGGAGACGAGCGACGCGGCGGCTCCTCGCAGGGCGAGCTCCCGGCTCACCGCGTGGCGATGCGCCACGACCATCCCCGCCAGCCGGAGGATCACCAGCAGGAACAGCACGCCCGAGAAGGCCGCGATCACGGCGGCGTCCCGGGTCTGGCCGCTCAGCCCCTCCCAGAGCAGAATCCCCGGCGCGATGAGCGTGGCCACGGCGAGCACGACCAGCCGGCGCGGCGGCGGCAGCAGGGACTCCCGCTGGGGCACGGAAGCCGTCAGCTCGACCATGGAGGGATGCAGCGCCGCCAGGCCCCAGGCGGTGTAGAAGGCGACCCAGCCGAGATCCAGCAGGCTGCCGGTCTGCCACACGTCGTACAACTGCAGGATGCCGTAGGCGATGTCGGTGACGAGCAGGGTCACCGTGCCGGCGACCAGCAGGCGCACGGCGCGATTGGAACCGTCGACCGGGCTGGGGGTGAGGAGCCGGACCAGCAGCGCCAGCACCAGAATGTCGCCGAGGGGGTAGGCGATGCTGATGGCGCGCTGCTCCCAGGTCATGCCGTGCACCACGGTGAGCGGTTGCACCAGGTAGACCCACACGGGCAGCGCGAGGCCGGCGGTGACGATCAGGGCGTCGAGCAGGCTCGGCAGGTCGCGGTCGGCCCACCGGTGGCGCACCAGTCCCGACAGGCCGATCGCGAAGAGCGGGTACATGGCGAGGTAGCAGGCGTCGGCCGGCGAGGGGAACGGGTTGGAGGCCCCCAGGTACTGCTCCATCACGAAGTAGTAGGTGTCACCCGCGATGAAGACGAGCAGGCCGCAGGCGAGGACCCACCAGGGCCACTGGTGGGCGGGCCGGTGCAGGCGCGTGCCGGTCAGGAGGGCGGCGACGCCGGCCAGCCCCATCACGGCCCACATCACGGGGACCATCACCGGGACGGTCATGTACACGATGGTGACGGCCGCGACCACGGCGAGGTAGCCGGCCATGAGCCGACGTGCCGGCAGCGAGGACATGTGCCTCCCCCCGTCGGGGAGACCGGGGCGTACGCCTTGGTCTTACACCTGGTGCGGTTGCCTCCGATCGTAGGTTCACCCGACCGGCCCCGCATCTCGGCGGGTGCCCGGCCGTGGGGACCCGCTGCCGCCGCGCGTCGCTCAGTCGCGTCCGCGGTGGAACCTGAGATGCAACCGCCGCACCTCGTCCGTCAGTTCGGGGACCGGGCCGTCCACGACTACGCCGGGTGCGATCTCGCGCACGGGCAGTGCCCGGACCGGTGGCGCCGGGACGCCCAACTCGGCGCGCCAGGAGGCGAGTTGCTCGGACGAGGCGACGTACACGATGCGCCCGAGGCCGACCCAGGCGTGCGCGGCCGCGCACATCGGGCAGTGCTCGCCGGACGTGTAGACCGTGGCGTCCGCCCGCTCGCGCGGGGTGAGATGTGCGGCCGACCAGCGTGCCAGCTCGAACTCGGGGTGCCGGGTGCGGTCGCCCGAGGCCACCCGGTTGTGATCCTCGCCGAGGACGGTGTCGTCCCCGCCGACCAGGACCGAACCGAACGGCTCGTCCCCGGCCTCCAGGGCCTCGGCCGCGAGTTCCACACAGCGGCGCAGATGCGGCAGTTCCGTGTCCCGCACGACCATGGGCCCGGCCTTTCCCGCGACGACGTGATCCATACGACCTTATGGCGCCGGGGCGCAGGGGAAAACCCGTTGCCGACCGGTCCGGGCGGCTGCTGAGGTGTGCCCATGGATCATGCCGCGCTGCTCGCCCTGTTCGACCGTGACCTGCGTGAGGGAGCGCGGCCGGACGGTCCCGACGCCCGTGTCGAGCGGATCGGCGGCGTCGTCCGTCAGGTCGCCTCCGCGCGGGGCTGGAACGGCGTCGTCTGGTCCGCGCTCGACGAGGGTGAGGCGGACGCGGCCATCGCCGGGCAGATCGACCACTACACCGGACTCGGCCTGGACTTCGAGTGGAAGCTGTACGGGCACGACCGGCCGGCGGACCTCGGAAGGCGGCTGCGCGCGGCCGGGTTCACGCCCGAGGCCGAGGAGACGCTCATGATCGGCGACGTGGGCGAACTGGTCCTCGACGCCGCACCGCCCGACGGGGTGCGCGTCGTGCCGGTCACCGACCCGGCGGGCGTCGGCCTCGTGGCCGACGTGCACGAGCAGGCGTTCGGCGCGGACAGCACCCACCTGCGCCACCAGCTCCTCGCCCGCCTCTCGTCCGACCCCGACACCGTCGTCGCCGTCGTGGCGATGGCCGGGGACGAGCCGGTCAGCGCGGCCCGGATGGAACTGGTGCCCGGCACCTCCTTCGCCGGTCTGTGGGGCGGCGGCACCGTGCGGGGCTGGCGGGGGCGAGGCATCTACCGCACCCTGGTGGCCCACCGTGCCCACGCAGCCGCGAGCCGCGGCTACCGCTACCTCCAGGTCGACGCCTCCGACGACAGCCGCCCGATCCTGGAACGGCTGGGCTTCGTGCCGCTGACGACCACCACGCCGTACGTGTACACGGCGTAGGCGAGCCGGGGGACGCGGATGTCACATCCGCGTCCCCCTGGTCCGTCGCAGTGGCATGACGAAGAACGACACGAACCAGAGCATCCTCCTCGCCGGTGCGAGCGGCGTCCTCGGCGGGCACATCGCCCGCGCCCTGACCGAGGCGGGCCACAAGGTCACCGGCCTCGGCCGCAGCCGCGGCAACGGCATCCGCGCCGACCTCATGGACCGCGACGCGCTGCTGCGCGCCGTCGACGGGCACCACTTCGACACCGTCATCCATGCCGCGACCGCCCTGCGCAAGCCCCCGATGCGCCACCGGGACATGGACGCCACCGACGCCCTGCGCACCCGCGGCACGGCCCACCTGGCCGAAGCGGCCCGCATCACCGGCGCCCGGCGCTTCATCGTGGAGTCGATGGCCTTCGGGTACGGCTACGGCGATCACGGCGACCGCCCGCTCACCGAGGACGACCCCTTCGGCCCGCCCGGCCGGACACGGCAGATGGAGCGGCACATCGCCGCCATGCGGACCAAGGAGCGGCTCGCCTTCGAAGCGGAGGTGGGCATCGCACTCCGCTTCGGCCTCTTCTACGGCCCCGGCGGCACCGACGCACTGCTGCCGCTGCTGCGCCGGCGGCGACTGCCCGTGCCCGCCGACCGGGACCGGGTGCTGCCGTGGGTGGAGCTGGGCGACGCGGCCAGGGCGGTGGTCGCCGCCGTGGAGCACGGCCGGCCGGGCCAGGCCTACAACATCGCGGACGACACGCCGATGGGCTTCCGGGCCCACACCGAGGCCGTCGCCCGGACCTTCGGACTGCCGCAGCCGATGACCGTCCCGCTGTGGCTGATGAGGCCCATGACGTACGCCCACGCCATGATGTCGTCGCGGCTGCGCCTGTCCCGCGCCAAGGCGGAACGCGAACTGGGCTGGACGCCGCTGCACGCGTCGAGCGGTGAAGGACTCGCCGCAATGCGGGCCGCAAGTCGTCCCTGAGGCCCCGGCACAGCCGTGCCCGGCGGCGGCCAGGCCCACGCACGCGCGCCGGCCCGGCTCCTCGACCCGAGGTGTCGTCGGGTTGCTGCCGCCGAGGCCGGCCGGCTGTCCAGACTCCGTCCGGCCTCGGCGGCAGGCGTCTCGGCGCGCCGGTGGGAGTCGCGCGGGCCGGCCGCTGCCGGGGCGGGTGGGACGCCCGGCGGCCGAGGTCCGTCCGCCGCCCACCGCGTCGCGCCCGCGAGGGCGGGGCCGTCTCATGGCGGCCTGCGGCGAGGACGGTGTGAACGGGCCGGCCCGGAGTGCGGACCGGCCTTCGGCTTCCCTCTGGGCGAGCGGGCTCGGCGCCGGGGGGGGGGAGAGAGAGAGGCAGCGGCGCCGCTCGGCGGTCTTCCGGTGGGCGCTACGGCCTGGGCGAGGCCTTCGCCGCCGTTCCGGCGCAGACCAGGCCCAGGACCACGGCCAGTGCGCCGATGATGATGTTGTTCCACACGACACCGGCGTCCGGGCTGTCGCCGACGATCCACGGCGAGACGATCATCCACACTCCGAGGGCGCACATGGCCCAGCTCAGGCCGTACATGCGCTCCGGGGCGCGAGTGAACCCGAGCGCCAGCAGGCCGATCGCGATGCCCATGATCAGGTTGTGGGTCACGAGCGGAGGCTGGCTGGTCGTGTAGTGGACTATCCACGGCGAGGCGGCGCAGTACAGACCGAGCAGGAACACCGGTCCGTCCACGAGCGCCACATCGCGGCCACCGAGCACACGGGCGTACCGGTCCCGCATCTCGGAGGCATCGGGGTGGCTGGTCATATCACCCCTGGTGGGCGAGACGTTGGCCATGACTCGTCTCCTTCATGGTGCAGGGCGACCGCGTCGGGTGGGGAATGCGGTAAGCGCCACGTAAGCATCATTCTGCTCTTATTTTTCCTTTATGTGTAGAGCTCGTACGAGGACGGGGCGTACTCGGCGGTACATGTACCGGCGGATCGGGGGCAACCGGATGTGTACGACAGCGACCGATCGACGTCGTCCGGACGGGCGGCGCGGGACAGGGGAGGGCAGCGGACGTGACTGTGGCCATCAGTGCGAAGGTGTTGGAGCGGTTCCCGGCGGGATCCCCGCGAGGATCCTGGCCCGCCGAGGAGTACGCGGCGCGCCGCCGCGCCGAGGGCGAACCCGCCACCGTCGTGATGGATCTGGAGTCGGACGCCTTCCTCGTGGTGGTCCCGTCGGACGACGACTGATCTCCGGCACCGTCCGCGCAGCGCGCTCCTCCGGTCGTGCCCGACCGCGGGGAGCGCGTCTTTTCCGGGGGCACCCCCGGTGAACTGGCCGGTCCGGGATCCGAGATGAGCCACCAATTCCTTGACGGCCGTCGCCACCCGCTGCCACGATCCATGGCATGACCACGCGACTGGACCTCACGCGGCGACGCCACGTCGACCTCGCACGCGTCTCCAGCGCTTCCTGTCGCGCCGCAGCCTGAGTCTCCCGGCTCGCCGCCTTTTCCCACCGCCGTATCCACCGTCGGCCGACCGCTGTCGCGCCGACGGGACTCCGTGCGCGGCGGCTTTCCCTCACGCCTGAATTCGGCGCTCCAACACGCCATCCACCAGCGGCTTCTCCGAATTCGGCGGTGCCCGCGCAGTCGCGCCTCCTCCCGAAAAGAGACCCCATGGCCACCGTCCTGTCCGTCTCCGGCAGCCCCTCCGCCTCCTCCCGCACCAGCCGACTGCTGCGCCACCTGGACGCGCGGCTGGCGGCTCAGGGGCACGACGTGATCCCGCTCGACGTCCGCACGATCCCCGCCGAGGCCCTGCTCGGCGCCGACTTCCGCCATCCCGCGATCATCGAGGCCACCGAACTGTTCGCACGGGCCGACGGAGTCGTCGTCGGCACCCCCGTGTACAAGGCGTCCTACTCCGGTGTCCTCAAGGCCCTGCTGGATCTGCTGCCGCAATACGCGCTGGCCGGAAAGACCGTCCTGCCGCTCGCCACCGGCGGCAGCGTCGCGCACGTCCTGGCCATCGACTACGCCCTGCGCCCGGTGCTCAACTCCATGGGCGCGGCCCACATCGTGCAGGGCTGGTTCACCCTCGACAAGGACCTCGCCGTGCAGGAGGACGGATCCCTGGCCGTCGCGCCGGCCGCCACCGAGGCGCTCGGCCAGGTGGTCGACCAGTTCTCGGCGGCGCTCGGCCGCACCCCGCTGCTGGCCGTGGCGGGCTGACCCCGCCCTCGCCGCGCCGCCGCTCACTCCCCGATCGGAGACCCCCGTGTCCCTCACCTTCCACTGGTTCCTGCCCACCAACGGCGACAGCCGCCATGTCGTCGGCGGCGGCCACGGCACCCCGGCCACCGCGTCCGGGCGGGACCGGCCACCGACCGTCGCCTACCTCGGCCAGATCGCCCGGGCCGCCGAGGAGTTGGGCTTCGAGGGCGCCCTCACGCCCACCGGAGCCTGGTGCGAGGACGCGTGGCTCACCACCGCGATGGTCGCCCAGCACACCGAGCGCCTGAAGTTCCTCGTCGCCTTCCGGCCGGGGCTGATCTCGCCCACGCTCGCCGCGCAGATGGCCGCCACCTTCCAGCGGCAGACCGGCGGACGGCTGCTGCTCAACGTCGTCACCGGCGGCGAGGACCAGGAGCAACGCGCTTTCGGTGACTTCCTCGACAAGGACGCACGCTACCGCCGCACCGGTGAATTCCTGCACGTCGTAAAGGAGTTGTGGGACGGCAGGACCGTGGACCTGCATGGCGAGCACGTCCGGGTGGAGAGCGCGGCCCTGGCCAGGGTGCCCGACCCCGTGCCCGAGGTGTACTTCGGCGGTTCCTCGCCCATCGCCGGGGAGATCGCCGCCCGGCACGCCGACGTCTACCTCACCTGGGGCGAGCCGCCCGCCCAGGTCGCCGAGAAGATCGCCCGCCTCCGGTCCCTGGCCGCCGCACAGGGCCGCACCCTGCGCTTCGGCATCCGGCTGCACGTCATCACCCGCGACACCGCCGAGCAGGCCTGGGCCGAGGCGAACCGGCTGCTCGACGGCTTCGACCCGGAGACGGTGGCCTCGGTGCAGGCCGGGCTCGCCCGCAGCGAGTCCGAGGGGCAGCGGCGCATGCTGGCCCTGCACGGCGGCCGCCGCGACCGGCTGGAGATCCACCCCAACCTGTGGGCCGGCATCGGCCTGGTGCGCGGCGGGGCGGGCACCGCCCTCGTCGGCAGCCACGACGAGGTGGCCGAACGGATCCGGGAGTACCACGCCCTGGGCATCGACGAGTTCATCCTCTCCGGCTATCCGCACCTGGAGGAGGCGTACTGGTTCGGCGAGGGCGTCCTGCCGCGCCTCGCCGCGCGAGGACTGTGGCGGCACCCCGCGCGCGAGGAGACCGCGTCCGCGCCCCCCGCCCCGTTCCTGCCGGTCGCGAGCCGGCGCCCGGCCGTCCTCGCCCAATGATCAACCGTGGACGGGGACTTCTCCCGGACGGGCACGGCGTCGGATACGGACTCGGAGGGGAGTTCGCGGCGTTGTCCTGCGGCGTGAAGGTGGTGGGCAGGAGCGGCCGTACCAAGGGCTCCGAGATCGCCGGCGGTATCCACAGATCGGGGCTGGGACAGCGAGGACGTGGCGACCAGGTGGACTCGGCCGTGGTCGAAGGCGGGGCCCTCGGTCATCGGACCGTGCGGGCCGCCTGCTCGACGATGCGGGTGACGGACTCGGGGCGGGATACGGACACCGCGTGTGACGCGTCGACGGTCGTCGTGCGGGCATCGGCGCGGGCTGACATGAAGCGCTGGGCAGCCACTGGGATGTTGCGGTCCTCCGTGGTCACCAGCGACCAGGAGGGGATCGTCTTCCAGGCGGCCTGGGTGGACTTCTCCTCCAGGGCGGCGGCAGCGATCGGACGCTGTCCTGCAGCCATGAGCCTGGCCTTGTCTTTCGGCACGTCCGCGGCGAACTGGCTGCGGAACTTCTCCGGCTTGATGTACACGTCCGCGCCCTGATCACCGCCGGGCAGGGCGTAGTTGACGGACTCGACGGCTTGGCCGAGGGTGCTGCCGGGGAACTTGTCCGTCAGTTCGATCGAGCTCTCGCCCTCGTCCGGCAGGAACGCCGCGATGTAGACCAGTGCCTTCACTTTGCCCTCGAGACCCGCGGCCGCCTGGCTGATGACGGTGCCGCCGTAGGAGTGACCGACCAAGACCACGGGCCCGTCGATGTGGTCGAGGACGCTGCGCAGGTAAGCGGCATCGGTCGCCGGACCACGCAGCGGGTTGGCGGCGGACACCACCGGGTAGCCCGCACGCTGCAGCCGGGCGACGACACCGTCCCAGCTCGCGGCGTCGGCGAACGCTCCGTGTTCCAGCACGATCGTCGGACGTACGGGGTGGCGGGGCGCAGCGTCGGCCGCAGGGGGCAGGGTGACGGCGGCGACGGACAGTCCGACGGCCGTGGTGACACCGAGCAGCGCGGATCTGCTGCCCGGACGGACGAGGCGGGTGTTGCGCATGTCTGAAATCCCTTTTGTTCGATGGATGGTGCTCGACGGACCGAAAGGCGATGCGGCCGGGTCCATCGAGAAACGGGGCACGGGCCTCGCCGGTACCTGGTTGACGTGCGTCCGTCTGCGCCACGTGAGCAGCGCGGATCGGAGCGCTGGTGGGCGGCAGCCGACAACGGCCCGAGAAGCGGCTGCCGGGCTGCGACCCCTCAGCCGGTACGCTCCAGGACTTCGTAGACATGCCTGAGATAGCTGTGCGTGCGCTCCGAGCCGAGGATCCCGTCGCCCACCCGGTTCATCGTGTACGAGAACGTGACGCGCCGGTCGAGGTCCATCATGACGATCGAACCGCCCCGACCGACCCAGAAGCAGATCCTCCCGGTGGGCATGTGCGGCATCGTCCTCGGATCGGCGAGTGCGTAGCCCACGCCCCAGCGGACGGGAACGCCCAGGAACAGGTCGACTCCGTCGGCCTGTACGTCGAACACCTTGTCCACCGTCTCCTCGGAGAGAAGCCGGCGGCCGTTGACCTGGCCGCGCCGCGAGATGACGGAGAGCGCTCGGGCCAGGCCACGTGCGTTGCCGTGTCCGTTGACGGCTCCGAGTTCGGCGGAGCGCCACTGCGGGGTGTCGACGTGCTCGTCACGTGCGGGGCTTCCGAGCAGCGTCCTGGTGAAGATCCCCTCGGGATCAAGACCTGTGGGTATACCGCCCAGCTGGGAGGGGGCCACCAAATGGGCGACACGCGGCCAGTCGGCCCGTCGCGCGCCGATCTGGACATCGGCTCGTGCCGGTTCGGCGATCTCGGTGGCGACGAACTCCGTCAGGGTACGACCACTGGCCCGCCGGACAAGCTCTCCCACCAATTGCCCTTGGGTCTGCACGTGGTAGCCCGAAGCGGAGCCCGGCTCCCACCAGGGTGCCTGCGCGGCCAGCCGGGCACTCGCGGCAGGCCGATCGTAGAGATCCTCCATGCGGAAGGGCTGCTCCCAGCCGGAGAGTCCCGAGGTGTGCGCCAGGACGTGACGCACCTCGATGTGCTCCTTTCCCTGGGCGGCGAACTCGGGCCAGTAGTGCGCGACCGGGCGGTGCAGATCCAGCGCGCCCCGGTCGACGAGGATGAGAGCCGCGAGATTGGTGAGGGTTTTCGTGGTGGACCACATACTCACCAACGTGTCCCGGTGCCACGGAACGGTCCGTGCTTCGTCCGCGTATCCACCCCACAGATCGACTTCCATGACCCCGTCCACATCGACGGCGATCGACGCCCCCAACTCCTCGCCGGCTTCGAGATGCGCCCCCAGCAGCGCTCGTACCGGTTCGAATCGGTCTGTGCTCGTTCCCTCGACACCCATGCTCTTCTCCACTTCGGACGACAACTGTGAGGCTCTGGCCCCCTGATCAGGCCCGGTTCTCCGCCTGGAACATCCAGCTCTGCCTCTCGAGATCGGCCGTCAGTCCGACCGAGCGGAAGCGCGGGCCGTACACACAACCGGCACAGGAGCGCGGTCCTTCGGTGACAGCCGCCGGCTCTCAGGCGGCGATGAAGTCGAGCAGGGCGGCGTTGACCTCGGCCGCGTGGGTGAGCAGCAGCCCGTGCGGAGCGCCGTCGATCTCGACGTACCGCGCGTCGGGCAGGCGGCGGCGGAACTCGCGGGCCGTGGCGTCGATCGGCAGGATGCGGTCGGCGGTCCCGTGCAGGATCAGCGACGGCACGTCGATGCGCTCCACGTCGGCCCGGAAGTCCGTCAGCCACGCCGGGACGCACGCGTACGCCGCCACGGGCGCCGAGTCGATGGCGGTGGCCCAGTTCGCCCGCAGCGCGGCCTCGCTGAGCCGCGACCCGAGCGTCTCGTCGGTGTTGAAGAAGTCGACGAAGAAGCTCTCGTACCAGGCGTAGCGGTCGGCCTCCGCGTGCTTCGCGATGCCGTCGAAGACGCTCTGCGGCACACCGGTGGGGTTGTCCGGTGTCTGCAACAGGAACGGCTGGAGCGAACCGAGGAACGCCGCCTTCGCCACCCGCTCCGAGCCGTGGACGCCGAGGTAGCGGGCGACCTCGCCCGAGCCCATCGAGAACCCGACGAGAACCACGTCACGCAGGTCCAGCTGCGTCAGCACGGTGTCCAGATCGGCGGCGAAGGTGTCGTAGTCGTAGCCCGTCATGGTCTTGCTCGACCGGCCGAAGCCACGGCGGTCATAGGTGATGACGCGGTAGCCGGCCTTGACCAGCGCATCGGTCTGCTTCTCCCACGACTGCCCGTCCAGCGGGTAACCGTGGATCAGGACGACCGGCTGCCCCGACCCGTGGTCCTCGTAGTAGAGATCGATGCCGGTCGAGCCCTCGGTGCCGACGGTGATGGTTCCCATGGTGTGCCTTCCCGCCCGTCCGCCGTGTGCGCACCGGGCATGGCACAAACCTAGGAATCAAGCAGGTCGGACCGCGTCCGTCGGACTACGGCTTCGACGTACGTCATTGTGCTGCGTCTTCCGGGTACGTCATGACGCCGCGCCTTCGGGGTGCCTCGTCGTGCCGCCGAGCACCGCGGCGAGTTCGCCGCGGGACGTGACCCCCAGTTTGGGGAACATCCGCTGGAGATGGGTGCTCACCGTCCGGGGCGATACGTACAACCGCTCGCCGATCTCCCGGTTCGTCAGACCCTGCGCGGCGAGCTGGGCGACATGCAGCTCGGTCGAGGTCAGCCGGTCGACCGCGGCCGGATCCTGGCGCGGGGACGACGCGCCCGCGGCGCGCAGCTCCTGCCGTGCCCGCTCCGCCCACGCCGACGCGCCGAGGGCGTCGAAGATCTCGCGTGCGGCCTGCAGGGCGACGCGGGACTCCGCGGGCCGCCGGTGACGCCGCAGCCACTCGCCCAGGGCGAGGCGCGCCCGCGCCCCCTCGAACGGCCAGTCCGTGGGGACGGCGTCGAGGGCCGCCCTGTACAGCGGCTCGGCGGCATCCTGCGGGCTCAGCAGGGCCCGGCCCAGTCGCAACCCGCAGAGCAGGGCGGGCGAAGACGTCGATTCCCCGAGCGGGGTCAGCTCCCGCACGATCTCGCGTGCCACCCCCGCGGATTCGCTGCGCACCGCCGCCTCGACCAGCTCCGCGACCGCGTAGAAGCGCAGCCAGGAGTGGAAGGCGGGGTCGGCCGGGTCGAAGACGCGGTGCAGGTGGCCGAACGCGTCGCCGTAGCGGCCCTGGCAGAGTGCCGCCTGCCCGCGGGCCATCTGCATGATGGCCAGCACCGGGCGCCCTCCGCTGGGAAGGGCCCCACGTTGGGCTTCCGCCGCCCATGCCTCTACCGCCGGGTCGCCGCTGACGGCGGCCAGCTGCGCGCGGATGGCATTCACCATCGCGTGCACAAGAGGCTGACCGGTCTCGCGGGCAAGCGACGCGGCCTCCTCCGCGGCGAGGGAACCGGCGCGCACGTCACCCAGCCGTGCGGCGCTCCCCGCCTGGACGCAGAGGGCGCGGGCCAGCATCGACAATCTGCCCTGCGCTCGCAGGGCGTCCAGCGACCTCGCCGTCAACCGGCTCGCCAGGGCGGGAGCGCCCACCGTCACGGCGGCGGCCCCCAGGAGCTGGTCCCCTTCCGCGTTCTCCGACGAGCGCTCCAGCTGACCCGCCAGGCCCTCCATGACCCCTTCCCCACGCTCGACCGGCGCCGAGTACGCCCGCAGAGCGACCAGGTCGGCGTTGTCGGCAGGCACGGGCATCCGGTCGGCAGCGGCGGCGACCCGCTCACGGGCGGCCGGGCCCGGCTCTCCCCAGAAGCACTGCAGGACCGCGCTCCACAGCATGCGCAATCCCAGGGTCGATTCGCCGCCGGCGGCGATCTCGACCGCCAGCTCGGCCAGCTCGGCGGTCGCGGCGCCCTCGCCCCGCGTCCCCTCGGCCAGAGCGATGCTGACCCAGGCCGCGCGGCCTTGGTCCCGGACCGAAAGGTCCAGTGAGCGCGCCTGGGTCAGCAGATGCGTCGCGACGTCTCCTTGGCCCGACTCCAGTGCGAGCTCCGCCGCCCGGAGCAGCCGGTCCGCCCGCGCGGAGGGGTCCTTCGTCAGCTCCGCCGCCCGCCTCAGCGCGGCAAGAGCTGCGGCGACACCGCCTCGCCGCAGGGCTCTGCCGGCAGTGGAGTCCAGATCCCGTGCCACTTGTTCGTCGAGACCGGCGGTGGCGGCGGCACGGTGCCATGCCTGCCGATCGGGCTGCCCCTGGAGCGCGGCGGCCAGCGCGGCGTGCGCGGCCTGGCGTTCCGCGGCGGTGGCGGCGTGGTGCATCGCCGAGCGGATGAGGGGGTGCCTGAAGGCCGGCCCCTGGGCCTCCACCAGGCCCGCGTCGATCGCTGCCTCGAAAGCACCGACGTCGACCGCCGTCCCGAGCATCCGGGTCGCCGCGGCGAGGCATTCGTCCATCGTCCCGTCCCCGTTGAGGGCCGAGAGGAGCAGGACCGCGCGGGTGTCGGCCGGCAGGCGGGAGACCCGTGCCGTGAACGTCCGCTCCAGCCGCGCGGTCAGCGGCAGCGGACCCGGGTTGAGCGCGTACGCCCCGCCGACCGACTGCAGCGCGACCGGCAGCTCGGTCAGCGCCAGCGGGTTCCCGGCGGCCTCCTCCAACAGCCGCCGTCTGACCTGCTGTCCCAGTCCGGGGGCCACCGCGTCCAGCACCTCACCCGACACCTCGTCCGTCAGCGGGCCCAGGTGCAGCACAGGCAGCCCGGCACTGCTGAGGCGGTCGTCGAGGCGCCGGGTGACGGCGACCAGAACGAGGGGGTCGGACTCGATCCGCCGTGCCACGAACCCGAGCACATCGAGGCTGGCACGGTCCATCCAGTGGGCGTCCTCGACGACCACCAGCAGTGGCGCCTTCGCCGCCGCGTCCGTCAGCAGGGTCAGCGCGGCCAAGCCGACGAGGTACAGATCGGGCACGGCCTCGTCGACGAGCCCGACGGCCGCGAGCAGCGCGGTGCGCTGACGTCCCGGCAAGTCGTCGATCCCGTCCCGCAGTTGGTGAACCAGCTGGTGCAGGCCGGCACAGGGCAGGTCTTCCTCCGACTGGACCCCCACAGCGGTGATCACACGGGTCCCGCCGCGTGCTGCCGCATCCGCGGCCTCCGCGACCAGCGCCGACTTACCGATCCCGGGCGCGCCGGTGATCACCGTCGCGCCGCCCGAACCGGCGGCCCCCTGCTCGACCAGGGCAGCCAGCGTGCGACGCTCCGTATCGCGACCCAGTAGCGCCCGCCGACGCATGCCGCACCCCCGTTTCTCCGTGCCTCCCCAGCACCCGACGGCTCCGCGTCCTCGCGGAACCAGGCGACCCGGCGGCGTTTCCGCTGGTGGGTGACCTGGAAGCCTGGCCTGGATGCCGTTCAAGCAATGGTATGCATGCTGCCGAGCGGGAACGACCGCTGTCCGCATCCGCGAAACCGAGCCGCCGCCGGGATCACGGCGGGGCCGATCGGCCTTCAGGCCTCGCCGAAAGACCCGGGACCACGATCGGTTAGCCGGACGCCATGGAGCCGAGGTGCGTCCGGCGTGCCTCGGCCGTCTGGCCCTGCACCAGCAGGAACATCCCCTCCCGCGCCAGCCGCTGCGCCCGGCTGCCCAGGTCCATGGACCGGCCGCCTCCGGCCACGATCGCCGCGGTCGTGGCCGAGCGCAGCAGGTCGTACGCACGCGTCTTCACGGCCAGCCGCTCCGGGACGCAGTCGTGCGTGGCGGGCCGGTCGGCCAGCGCGTAGGCCTCCCGGCGGACCTCGTCGAGACGGGCCCGCAGCGCCTCTGCCGTGTCCTGGCCCTCCGGGCTCCGCGCCACCAGCTCCAGCGCCGCGTACGCCACCCCGAACACCGCCGGACTGGCGTTCGCTGCCCGGGGCAGGTCGACCTGGGCGAACTCCTCCCGCGACGTGCGCAGCACGACGTCCTCCTCCGGAACCCACAGACCGTCCAGTTCCAGGGACACCGTGCGGGCGGCGGTCAGGGCGGCGAGCCGCATCGGCGCGGAGGGGGTCAGCCCCGGCTGCTCACGGGCCTCGGCGAACACGAAGACCACCTCGGCCGTGTCCGTCACCCCGGCCAGCAGCATCACGTCGTTCAGGCCCCAGCCCGTGTACCAGGGCACCGTGCCCTCGAACCGCCAGCCGCCCCGCTCGGGAACGGCCCGTACCGGTACCCGGGGGAAGGCGCGGACATGGGCGAAGGCGATCCCGGCCATCAGCTGACCGGTCGCCAGCGGGCGCAGCAGCCTCTCCCGGACGGGCGGGCCGTAGGTGGCGAGCAGCTTCACCGGGGTGTGGTGCTGTGTCTGCACGAACCATGTGGAGCAGCACGCACCGGCCAGGATCTCCGCCGTCTCCCGCGCCACGGCCACGGGCGCGTCCGCCCCGCCGTACTCCCGCGGCCCGGCCACCCCGAGCAGTCCGGCCCGTTTCACCGCCTCGACATGACTCGCGGGCACCCCCTCCTGGTCGACGCGCTCGGCCTGCGGGACGAGCAGGTCGTGCGCCAGTCGCTGTGCGCCGGTGACGAGGGGGTGGGGTGTGGTGGTCATGGGGTGAATTCTCGCGGTCGCGCGGCGCGGGGTGTTGATCCGGGGGCGTGTCGTCGGCGGGCTCCAATCAGCGCTGCTGCGGCCGGCCAGACGGCCCGCGACCTGACGGTGGTGCCGAGGTCGCCGGAAGACCCTGCGGCCGTGCGGGGAACAGCCGGACCGGTCGGCGCGGTTGCATGGACCGAGGGACCGGCGCCGCGCGGGCGGGGAAGCACGGAGACCGTGAGGTCGTCCGCCCCACCGGGAGCCGGGCTCCACGTGTGGTAACTCACCGAGCACGTTGATCACGACGTATGTCTGCGAGAGGACTGTTCCATGACTGACCGGCCTTTGACGCTCATGGCTGTGCACGCGCACCCCGATGACGAGGCCACCGGAACCGGGGGTGTCCTCGCGCGGTATGCGGCGGAAGGCATCCGCACGGTGCTGGTGACGTGTACCGACGGTGGTTGCGGTGATGGCCCGGGGGGTGTCAAGCCGGGGGATCCCGGGCACGATCCGGCGGCGGTCGCTTTGATGCGCCGGCAGGAACTCGAGGCGAGCTGTGATGTGCTGAAGGTCAGCGATCTTGAGATGCTGGACTATGCCGACTCCGGGATGGCGGGCTGGCCGAGCAACGACGCCCCCGGTTCCTTCTGGCAGACCCCCGTGCAGGAAGGCGCGGCCCGGCTCGCGGAACTCATGCGGCACTATCGGCCTGATGTGGTGGTCACTTATGACGAGAACGGCTTCTACGGCCACCCCGACCACATCCAGGCCCACCGCATCACGATGGCGGCGCTGGAGATGACGGACCTCACGCCGAAGGTGTACTGGACGACGATGCCCCGCTCGATGATGCGGCGGTTCGGCGAGATCATGCGCGAGTTCGGTGAGGACATGCCGGAGCCGGATCCTGCCGAGGCCGCCGCGCTGGCCGAGATCGGCCTCCCCGACGACGAGATCACCACGTGGGTGGACACCACCGCGTTCAGCGGTCAGAAGTTCGACGCGCTGGCCGCGCACGCCAGTCAGGGCGAGAACATCTTCTTCCTCAGGATGGGCAAGGAGAGGTTCGGCGAGCTGATGGGCATGGAGACCTTCGTACGGGTCCAGGACTCCACCGGCGCGGCCATACCCGAGAACGACCTCTTCGCCGGACTGCGCTGATCAGCCCGTCCCGCCGGCCGGGACACAGCTGACCGCGGCGCCGCGTGGCGCCGCGGCCAAGTCCGTCAGGCGGCGAGGAGGTTGAAACCGGACAGCGGAGGGCCGTAGACCTTCTGGGCGCCCACCCGGTCGAGTTCGGAGATGGCGAGCTCCCGCGATCCCAGCCCACCGCAGAAGTAGTGCATGACCGATTGCGGGTCGTACTGCGTCAAGTCCACCGTTCCCTCGGCGGATTCGTCGGGACACAGGGCGGGTGCGCCCGAGCGGATGTGCTCGTGCCGGAAGCCGATGGCATGGCCCAACTCGTGCCGCAGTACGCCCACGCGGTCGAAACTGGTGGTCTGGTACGACGGGTCGATGAAGACGCGCCTGCGGTTCTCCGGGTCGTTCGGGAAGAACGCCGCAGCGATGAACCGGCCCCCGGAGTCGAGGTGCCGTACCGGGAAGACGACTTCGGGCGGCCGCAGCGCATCACTGTCGTCGGCTGTTTCGACGTGCTCGAACTGCACACCGCAGGTCGCCGACCAGTCGTCGGTGGCGCGTCGCATGTTCTCGACGACCGACTCGTACCACTCCCGCTCCGGGAAGGTCTTGCGCAGGACGCAGTACTTCAGGATCGTGCCCGGTTCCCAGCGGAGGATCCTGCCGTCCTGCATGATGCCGAGCAGGCCGCTGCTCGGCTGTCCGAGCGGGCTGATGCCGCTGCCGATGGTGCCGACCCCGGTCTGTGCCAGCAGCCGGGCGGCCTCGCGCTGTGCCCGCAGTGCCTTCTGCGCCTCGATGTAGACATCGAGTTCGTCGGCGTCGAGCAGCAGGTCACCCTCTACCCGGTAGAACACCTGGCCGTCGATCTCGATCTCGGGCCGCCGTGCGTCGGAGCTAGCTGTCATTTTCCGCACCCTTTTCGAACAGTTGCGGCCGGAAAAGCCTTATCCATTCGACCATCATCTGGTCACGATCCATGAGCTGGTCGCCCCGGGCCACCCGGAACGACTCCGCGTCGACCTCGACGAGGGGGAAGCTGTCATTCCAGGCGATGAATTCCGGCGACGACGCGACGGAATCACGTAGCCCGGGAAACCGGTCCAGTATGCGGCTTTCCTGTGTCCGCTGTTCACTTGCGCCGTTCTCGTCGGGCACTGGTTCGCTCCGGAAGGTTCCGTGCTCGAAACGCGGTTACTGCCAGAGCACGCTGGCCCGGACCTTGATGTCGGAGTTCCACTGGATGGAGCCCACTATTTCCAGGATGCCGTCGTCGTGGGGGACGATGTTGGCGACGCTCATCGTTGCCAGCCCTCGGAACGGGACGTTGTTCCCGTCGACTTCGCAGAGCGACACGACCGCCCGGCTGTACGACTTGAGAGTGGGGCCGCAGACGAGCCGCCTCGCGAAGACGCCGTGCGCGGGGAAGAAGAATGTTGTGTAATCGACGATCTGCTGCTCTCCGCCGGCTTCGCCGTCGGGTTCCAGGAGCTCGTCCCGGACGTCGATCTCGACCTGCTCGGGGGATGCGTACGAAACCATGAGATGCCCGCTTTCCGATGGGCGCCAGCACTTCTTTCCCGTGCCTCCTGCCCGAGGCAGACGGGCGACCGCGCCAAGAAGTTGACGCCGGAACCAGGTGGGTTATACGAAAGGTGGAGGAAATTGGCACTTCCGCGAGTGCGGTCTGCTTTCAGATTACGCTCCGACCTGCAATCCTGCCAGCACGGAACCCTGCCGAACTCGCCCCGTCAACAGGGCGTCGAGCACGGGTTCTGCCGATATTTCGTCACACATTGAAATACCCGGCGGGGGAGTGGGGTGTCGTCGAGGGCATCGGCAAGAGCGGCGCCGGCGACGGTCGCAAGAGTCCTTGCCGTTTCGGGGTGCGGCCGGCCTACGACCTGTCGCCCCGGGGGCGCGCCTCCAGCTCCGTGAGCACGGCGAAGTCGAGCCCGTCGGCCCGCGCCAGGTAGATCCGCTGGCGCACATGGGCGTCACGCAGACGCAGCAGCCCGCGCGGACCCTCGTACGACACCGCTCCCGCCCCGGCCGCCGCGCCGATCGCCGAGACGTCCAGTGACCCGGCCCTCTTCAGCAGTGCGGCCAGCAGCAGCACACCCTCGTAGCAGGACTCGCCGAGGCTGCCGAGGGCGGGTGCCTGGACGCCGTAGCGGGCGGCGTACCGCCCGTGGAAGTCCAGGGTGTCGCGGTTGGCCAGCGAGGCGAAGAACCCGGCCGTGCTGTAGAGGTCCTCGGTGGCCTCCGGGCCGCTCGCCACCAGCATGTTCTCGTCCATCAGCGTGCTCAGCCGCAGACAGCGCGCGTGCAGGCCGTACGCCGCGAACGCACGGTTGAAGCGCACCGCGTCACTGCCGACGAGCAGCATCAGCACCGCGTCGGCGTCCGAGCGTTCGACGCGGCGCAGCACCGGCTCGACGTCGTGGGTGCCGAGCGGCAGATACGCCTCACCGGCGACGCAACCGCCGTGTTCCCGGGCGTAGCGGCGGGCCGAGCGGGCCGTGTGCCGCGGCCACACGTAGTCGTTGCCCACCACGAACCAGCGCCGCACCCCGCGCTCGCGTGCCAGCAGATCCATCGCCGGCCGGAGCTGGTCGCGTGGGGTCTCGCTCGTCAGGAACACCCCCGCCGTGTCCTCACCGCCCTCGTACAGCGCGGTGTACACGTACGGGACGCGGTGCGCGATCCGCGGTGCGAGCGCCCGCCGCACGGAGGAGATGTGCCAGCCCGTGACGCCTCGCACGGCGCCCAGGTCCACCAGCGCCTCGACCTCGTCGGCGACGTCGTGCGGCGCGCCCGAGCCGTCGACCGGCACCAGCCGCAGCTGTCTGCCGAGCACGCCCCCGTCCCGGTTCACCTCCTCCGCGGCCAGCCGGGCGCACAGCTCGCAGGTGGGCCCGAAGATGCCGGCCGGCCCCCGCAGCGGGAAGACGAGGGCCACACCGAGCACGGAGTCGTCGGCCGTGAACCACTCGGGCGCGGTGAGGTCGTGCCGGAACATGGCGTCATGATCCCGGCTTCATGGGACGAACTCCATTGTGTCTCCTACGATGGACACCCCTCGGCACCTAGGAGAACAGGGATGCCCAGCCCCACCCCGCCGCGTCGGCCCGACGACCTCGTGCAGTTGCTGACGCGGGCCGAACGTCTCGCGGCGCGCCGGTTGCAGAGGGTGCTGGAGGCGGAGGGCTGCTCGCTGGACGCGTGGCGGGTGCTCGCCTCGCTGTCGGACGGCGAGGGGCACCACATGACGGGGCTCGCGGAGGCCGCCTTCCTGCCGCCTCCGACGCTGACCAAGCTGGTCGACCAGCTCGTCGATCAGAACCTCGTGCACCGCAGGGTCGATCCGTTCGACCGACGCCGCATCCTCGCCCATCTCACCCCGCGCGGCCAGGCGTACTGGCAGCGCGTCGACCGCGCGGTCCGCGCCGACCGGCCCTCGCTCGGCGACGGCGACGACGACCTGCTGCGGTTCCTGCTCGACCGGCTGGCGGCGACGCTGGAGGACCCGGCGCACGTGTGAGCGCTGCACGAGGCGGGACGACTCGGCCGGGTCGCCGATCCGCGCCGAGCCGAGCGGGGATGACGGGTCGTCAACCAGCAGGGAAGCCGGCAGGTCCATACCTGACTGGTCTACACCCTTGACTGGTACAGACCAACGCGGTTGAGTGTGGCTCCACAGCCCCCCACCACGGCCGCCCCCACGCCGTGACCGGACCACCGGTGCGTGCGGTCAAGGGTCTGCTCCACCCTGCCCTTTCAGGGTGCGGCCGTGCTCCGCGAAGGAGTCGAACCCGTGTCGAGACGCCGTATCTCCGCAGTCCTGGCCACCCTCGCCCTTGCCGGCACCGCGCCGGTACTCCTGCCCGCCTCGAACGCCTCGGCCGCCGCCTGCTCCAGCTATCCGAACTGGACGGCCGGGAAGTCGTACGCCGCCGGCGACATCGTCCGCTACACCGACGGCAAGGCGTACATCGCCGAGCACGCCAACCCGGGCTACGACCCGGTCATCAGCACCTGGTACTGGGAGCCGTACGCCTGCGACAGCGGTCCGGGCACGCCCGACGCGCGCTTCGTCGTGAGCGAGGCGCAGTTCAACCAGATGTTCCCGAACCGGAATGCGTTCTACAGCTACAGCGGTCTCACCGCGGCCCTGAGCGCCTACCCCGGCTTCGCCAACACAGGCAGTGACACGGTGAAGAAGCAGGAGGCCGCCGCCTTCCTCGCCAACGTCAGCCACGAGACCGGCGGTCTCGTGCACGTGGTGGAGCAGAACACCGCCAACTACCCCCACTACTGCGACTGGAGCCGGCCCTACGGCTGTCCGGCCGGGCAGGCCGCCTACTACGGGCGCGGCCCGATCCAACTGAGCTGGAACTTCAACTACAAGGCCGCGGGCGACGCGCTCGGCATCGACCTGCTGAACAACCCCTGGCTGGTGCAGAACGACTCGGCCGTCGCCTGGAAGACGGCCCTGTGGTACTGGAACACCCAGACCGGCCCCGGCAGCATGACCCCGCACAACGCCATGGTGAACGGCGCCGGGTTCGGACAGACGATCCGCAGCATCAACGGCTCACTGGAGTGCGACGGCAAGAACCCGGCGCAGGTGCAGAGCCGTGTGAACAACTACCAGCGGTTCACGCAGATCCTCGGGACGTCACCCGGCGGCAACCTGTACTGCTGACGCGGGACCGTGCGGCGTGGTGTCATGCGGAATGTCATGAACCTGACCGGTTGACCGAAGGGCACCCCTCATGCGCCTACGCACCCCCCACGCCCTGCTCGCCACGGCCGCGGCGCTGGCCGCCGCGGTCGTGGCCCCCCAGCCCGCCGCCGCCGCGGTTCCGGCCCCGGGCGCGTACTACGTCCAGAGCGCCACGACCGGGCTCAACGCGGCCGACAACGGCGGCGCGGTCGAGCAGCACAGACCCCGCGGCAACGAGGACCGCCAGCAGTGGCAGTTGAAGCCGAGCGGGTCCTCCTACCTCTTGGAGAACACCGTCGCGCCCGGCAGCTGCCTCGGCCGCAGTGGCGACCAGGCCGCGACCGTCGCCTGCGCGAGTGCCGACGCCGGGTGGGAGATCAGCCCGATCGGCGCCGACCGCTACACCTTCAAGGCCCCGGGAACCACCCGCCACCTCACCGTCGCGCCCAAGCCGTCCGGCGCCACCTACCCCGCCCGGCTCGTCCTCGGCGCGTCCGGCGACCTCGCCGCCTGGTACCTCACCCCGGTCACGCCCGCCACCAGCCCCATGCCGCCGCAGGACCGGCGCACCCTGGACCAGGTCACATTCCTCACCACGCACAACGCCTACGCCAACGGCGTCGACGGCGGTTTCGCCCCGCCCTTCGTCAACCTCGTGCCCAACCAGACCCGCGGCATCGGACGCCAACTCGCCGATGGTGTCCGCGGCTTCATGCTGGACATCCACCAGACCCCCGACGGCGCCATCCTCTGCCACAACAGCTGCACCCTCGTCAGCAGGCCCGTCGCCCTGTGGGTGGACCTCCAGCGCATGGTCGACTTCCTGAAGGCCCACCCCGACCAGTTCGTCACCGTCTTCCTGGAGGACTACGTCGACCCGGCCGTCCTGCGCGCCGAACTCGCCCGCGTCAAAGGCCTGTCGGATGTCCTCTACCGGCCCGACCTCACGGGCGTCCGGCAGAGCGGCTGGCCGACGATGGCGGACCTGGCAGCCGCAGGCGACCGATTGCTGATCTTCACCGACCACAGCCGCTCCGCCGACCAGGCCGCGGGTCTGACGCGGGACAGCTTCGGCGTCATGTACCAGCCCGAGTGGACCGTCGAGAACTACTGGTCGATGGGCTCGGGCCTCGGCACCTCCGACTGGTCCTGCTACAGCCGCTGGTACGGCCCCGACACCAACATCCCGCTGACCCGCACCGAACCCGGCTTCCGCCCGCTCTTCGTCATGAACCACTTCCGCGACGTCCCGCTCACCGCCACGGCCGGCACGGACAACACCAAACTCGCCGACCGCGCCCAGAGATTCTGCCAGCCGGCCGCCCGCAAGAAGCCCACCTTCCTCGCCGTCGACCACTACGACCGCGGCGACCCGGCCTCCGCCGTCACCACACTGAACTCGTACACGTACCCGTAAAGCGTTTACACCCGCCCCGGCGCCGTGTGTGAGACTCCATCGATGAGCGCACAGACGATCACCGCGGCCGCCGCGGGCACCTGGAAACTCGGCGATCTGCCCGTCCACCGCCTCGGCTTCGGAGCGATGCGGCTGACGGGCAGCGCCGCCTTCCACCACGGCACCCCGAGCGACCGCGAGCGGTCGATCGCCGTCCTGCGCAGGGCGATCGACCTCGGCGTGAACCACATCGACACGGCCGCCTTCTACTTCTCCTCCCTGCGCTCCGCCAACGAGCTCATCAACAGCGCGCTCGCGCCCTACCCCGACGACCTGGTCATCGTCACCAAGGTGGGCCCGTACCGGGCCTACGACGGGCAGTGGGGCACCTCGGCCCGCCCCGAGGATTTGCGCGGCCACGTGGAGGAGAATCTGCGCCAGCTCGGCCGCGACCACCTGGACGTGGTCAACCTGCGCCGGATGCCCAAGTACGCATCCATCAGCGAGCACTTCGGCGCCCTGGCCGAACTGCGCGAGGCGGGCCTGATCCGCCACCTCGGCATCTCCAACGTCACCACCCGGCATCTGGCCGAGGCCCAGGCCATCGCCCCCGTCGTCTGCGTCCAGAACCGGTACGCCCTCGACCGCCCCGATCCCGACAGCGACGAACTGCTCCGCGTCTGCGGCGAACAGGGCATCGCCTTCGTGCCGTTCTTCGCCGTCGCGGGCGAGGCCGCCGAGCAGGGCGCCACCGTTGCCCACGACGAGGTTGTCCGCGCGGTGGCCCGGGCCCACGGCGCGAGCCCCGCCCAGATCCGCCTCGCCTGGACCCTGCACCAGGGCCCCCACGTCCTCGCCATACCCGGCACCGGCAACCCCGACCATCTCGCGGAGAACGTGGCGGCGGGCGCGATCCGTCTCACCGATGAGGAGCTGGAGCGCCTCGACGTGCAGCATCACAGGGCCGGTTGAGCGGTCCCTGTACGGCCGGCTCGGGGGAAGAAAACCGGTATCGCTGCAAGAGGCCGGGGCTTTAGCCTGCGGCCCATGCATCAGCCGCGAAGGCGCGACCGGCGCCCGGCTCCCCGTGTGTCGTCAGAGCCGGCCCGGCGCCAGGCGTTCCGAATCCCCGCCGTGGGCGCCGATGTGGTCCTGGTCGGCTACTTCTCCGCGAAACAGAAGGACTTCGAAGCACTCATGGCGTCGGCAGCCACAGAACTCGCAGCGCACGGCGCTCGGGTCGTCGCGCAGATCGTGCAACGCCGAGGTGTCTCGGACGGCGGGGCCCGGAAGATGGGTCTTCCCTACTCCTCGCGAACTCTGCTGACCTACGGGAAAGTCCGTGAAGTGGCTCTGGCGTCCGACCGAGCCGACGCTGACGCGGTGATCTTCACCGCCTCCCTGACGGGGCGCCAGCGGCGCACGCTGACGGACATGCTCGGCCGCCCCGCCGAGAGTCTCTCCGACATCCTCACTGCCGACCGACAGCCCACCGGCAGCGGGCTTCGCACAACAGAACCTAGTCACCCATGAACCACAAGTAGCTGCCCGGTGTCGCCGCACACCCTTCGAGCAGCTCGTCGAGGTCCAGCAGAGCCGCCTTCTGCTCGTCGTCGGTACACCTCTGGGCCAGAGCGGCGACTTCATGGCGAGCGACCTGGGCTTCCTGCGCGTTGAACAGGGTGTCTCCGTAGGGATCCACCCAGCCGAGCTTGCCCGAGCCGTGTCGGTCGAGGCTGCCCAGTACTCTCGCCAACGCTTCGCCGTGCTCGTACGAACCCCGCAGCAAGGTGTCCCGAGACGATCCCTTGCGCGCGGGGCGCCCAGAGTGCAGTTCCAGCTCGATCCCCATGGCCCTCCTTCAGCCTCGACACCGAAGCTTCGCAGAGAACATGTGCCGGACACGGCCTGTCACCGGAGGTACTGCGCCACGCCCTCTCCGAGCGACCAGTCCGCCGACTCGTTCTCCGTCAGGGCGACGAACACGTTCCGCGGCTCGGTGCCCGCGTACGCGTGGGCCAGCTCGGCGATCCTGCGGTAGAGGGCCTGCTTCCGCGCGGGCGTGCGGCCGGAGCGCAGGGTGATCGCGATGTAGGCGATGCCGTCGTCGCGGCGGATGCCGAGGTAGTCGCCGTGACGCAGGATGCCGCTCGTGCCGTCGTGGTCCGTCAGCACCTGGAACCGGTCGTCGGGCGGGATGCCGAGCGTCTCCGTCAGGGCGTCGTGGACGGCTCGGCCGAGTGCGGCCAGGCGCTCGGGACCGGCCCGGAGCGTGTCGATACGGACGAGGGGCATGGGACCTCCCGGTGTTGGCGACGCGGTTTACATACTAGTAGGTACAGTACCGGGGCCAGTAGCCGGGCTGACAGTTGGCATCGGCTGGGTTTTACGTATAACCTCTCCGGTCAACCGCCCGCTCCGAGAGGCCCCGATGAGACACATCGCCCTGGTCACCCTCGTCGTCGACGACTACGACGAGGCGATCCGCTTCTACACCGACGCCCTCGGATTCCGCCTCGTCGAGGACGCGCCCCGGCCCGACGGCTCCCGCTGGGTCGTCGTCGAACCCGGCGCCCCGGGAGCCGGTACCGGCCTGCTGCTGGCGCGTGCCAAGGGGGAGACCCAGGCCGCGCGGGTCGGCGACCAGACCGGCGGCCGGGTCGGGTTCTTCCTGCACACCGACGACTTCGCCCGCGATCACGCCCGGATGACCGCCGCGGGCGTGACGTTCCTGGAGGAACCGCGGCACGAGCCGTACGGCACCGTCGCCGTCTTCCAGGACCTGTACGGCAACCGCTGGGACCTGCTCCAGCCCGCCGGCTGACCACTGCCCGCCGCTTCGAACCGCCCGCCCGAGGAAAGACCCGCCATGACTGCTACGCGCGTAGACGACGCCTTGATCCGCCGCCTCCCGAAGGCCGTGCTGCACGACCACCTCGACGGCGGTCTGCGCCCCGCCACCGTGGTGGAGCTGGCCGAGGCAGTCGGCCACACCCTGCCCACCACCGACCCGGACGAGCTCGCCGCCTGGTACTACGAGGCCGCCAACTCCGGCGACCTGGTGCGCTACATAGCCACCTTCGAGCACACCCTCGCCGTGATGCAGACCCGAGAGGGCCTGCTGCGCACGGCCGAGGAGTACGTGCTCGACCTGGCCGCCGACGGTGTCGTGTACGGCGAGGTGCGCTACGCCCCCGAACTGAACACCAACGGCGGGCTGACCATGGCCGAGGTCGTGGAGACGGTCCAGGAGGGTCTGGCGGCGGGCATGGCGAAGGCGGCCGCCGCTGGCACGCCGGTGCGGGTCGGCACCCTGCTGTGCGGGATGCGGATGTTCGACCGGGTGCGCGAGGCCGCCGACCTGGCCGTGGCGTTCCGCGACGCGGGTGTGGTCGGCTTCGACATCGCCGGTGCCGAGGACGGCTTCCCGCCCGCCGACCACCTCGCCGCCTTCGAGCATCTGCGCCGCGAGAACGTGCCCTTCACCATCCACGCAGGTGAGGCGCACGGTCTGCCCAGCATCCACCAGGCCCTCCAGGTGTGCGGCGCCCAGCGCATCGGGCACGGCGTGCGGATCACCGACGACATCCCCGACCTCGCGGCCGGCAAGCTCGGCCGGCTCGCGGGCTGGGTGCGCGACCGGCGTATCGCGCTGGAGATGTGCCCGACGTCCAACCTCCAGACGGGCGCCGCCACCTCGATCGCCGAGCACCCGATCACCGCGCTGAAGGACCTCGGCTTCCGCGTCACCCTGAACACCGACAACCGGCTGGTCTCGGGCACCACGATGACCCGCGAGATGTCCCTGCTGGTCGAACAGGCGGGCTGGACCGTCGAGGATCTGCGCACGGTCACCGTCAACGCCCTCAAGAGCGCCTTCATCCCGTTCGACGAGCGGAACGCCCTCATCCGCGACGTGGTGCTGCCCGGCTACGACGCCGCGCTCTGAAGCAACCCTCGCAGGTAGGCGGCCTGTCCGACGTGCTGGAGATCGTCGGACAGGACGCTGACCAGCCGGACGCCCAGCGTGACCGGCGGGTCCCAGCGCTCGTCGACGACCCGCTCCAGGTCCTTGGCGGACAGGCCCCGCAGGGCGTCCAGGCTCTGCTCGTGCACGGCGTCGTAGTAGCCGGTCAGCAGCTCGCCCGAGTCGACCCGGACCTTGGCGACCTTCGCGGGGCTGTGGCCGTAGCCGGTGTCACGGCGGGACAGGTCGAGACCGAAGCGTTTCTCCCAGTCCTGGGAGAGCCACACCTGCTCCAGGCCGAAGGCGTCGGCGATGTGGTCGTCCTGGACGCGGGTGAGGTGCCAGACCAGCCAGGCGATCGAGTTGGTGTCGGGGGAGGGGCGGGCACTCAGCTCGTCGGGCCCGAGCCCCTCCACGGTGGCGTGGACTTCTTCGCGGATGCGGTTGTAACCGTCGATGAGGATGTCCTTCGCATGCATAGGTCCACCATCGCGCATCCATGAGGATCACGCGTCGGGGAATCGGCTGCCGTGGCAGCCCGGCGGCACCCGGCCCGGTCGACGGATCCGCGCCACCGGCTCACCGGTGGAGCCCCGGGCCGCGAGGTTCACCAGGTCGTGACGCCCCGCAGTCGGGGTCGGGTGTGCACGCGACGCACATCCCGTCGTCCTCGGCCGCCTCTCCGTCAGAGGGGTGGTACGGCCCGGACACGGCCTGGCTCGCCGCCACGCCCGCAGACCGAAGGTTCCCGACCGCCGTTGCCTTCGTCGGCGGTCGGAAGTCCGCTGCGCCGCGGCGCACCGGGTCAGGAGGGGTGGGCGCCGTCCTGGGGAGGTGTCGGGCCCCCTGATTCCAGCAGGGCCATCAGCGCCCGTGCGGCCGGACTGGTCGCCTGCTCGGGCGGCAGCAGGGCGACCGTCTCGTAGACGGCGTCCCCGGTGCCCTTGACCGGCACCGCGGTCAGCGAGGCGCGCTTGTGCCGGAAGTGGCGCGGCACCACGGCGATGCCGAGGTCCTCGTCCACCAGGTCGAGGAGGGTGTGCACGTCGTTGACCTCCAGGGCGACATTCCGGCGGACGCCCGCCGCGGCGAAGGCCGCGTCGGTGGTGCGCCGGGGGCCCCAGTCCGGATGGAAGTCGACGAAGACCTCGCCGCCGAGATCCTCCGGCGTCACCGCCACCCCGGCCGCCGCGAGCCGGTGGCTCGGATGGCACAGCACGGTCATCGGCTCGCTCGTCAGCGGCACGGCCCGCAGCTGGTCGGTGTCCTCCCGGGCGGTGCGCACGGCGAACGCCAGGTCCAGGCGACCGGCCGCCACCTCCTCCGCGAGGGCCCACGAACCGGCCTGCCGCAGACAGATCTCCACATCCGGGTGCTGCCGACGGAACGCCGCCAGCAGCCCCGCCACGTGCACCCCGGCGATGCACTGCTCGGACCCGAGCGCGAGCATCCCGCGCAGCACGCCCTGCACCGCGGCCACCGCCTCGTGGGCCGAGCGGACCTGTGCGAGGATCCGCTCCGCTTCACCGAGCAGCGCCCGCCCGGCCGGGGTCAGCGTCACCCGGCGGGTCGTGCGCACGAACAGCGGCGTCTGAAGCTCCCGCTCCAGCGCCCGGATGGAGGCCGACAGGCCCGACTGGGACACCAGGAGGCGCTCCGCCGCGCGGGTGAAGTGCTGGTCCTCGGCGACCGCGACGAAGTGCTGCAAGTGGCGCAGTTCCATGACTGAGAAGCGTAGCCGCTGAATTCCATCGGATTCTTCTGTTGGACGCATGGGCGCAGGTCACGCCAGAGTGGAGACCGGTTTCATCCCGACCGTGCCAACCCCTCTGGAGTCGCGTTGTACACCGCACACCCCGACCGCTACGCGGACATGCCCTACCGGCGCACCGGACGCAGCGGCCTGAAGCTCCCCGCGCTCTCGCTCGGCCTGTGGCACAACTTCGGCCCGGACCGGTCCGTCGAGACGCAGCGCGCCATCCTGCGCCGCGCCTTCGACCTCGGTGTCACCCACTTCGACCTCGCCAACAACTACGGCCCGCCGCCCGGCGCCGCCGAGTCCGCGCTGGGAGAGTTCCTGAAGACGGACTTCGCGCCGTACCGGGACGAGCTGGTGATCTCCACCAAGGCCGGCTACCTGATGTGGCCCGGCCCGTACGGCGAGTGGGGCTCGCGCAAGTACGTGCTGTCCTCGCTGGACCAGAGCCTGAAGCGGATGGGCCTGGACTACGTCGACATCTTCTACTCGCACCGCCCCGACCCGGACACCCCGCTGGAGGAGACGATGGGGGCCCTGCACTCGGCGGTGCAGCAGGGCAAGGCGCTGTACGTCGGCGTCTCGAACTACTCCGCCGAGCAGACGCGCGAGGCCGCCCGCATCCTGGGCGAGCTGGGCACCCCGCTCCTCATCCACCAGCCGCGTTACTCGATGCTGGACCGCCGCCCCGAGGACGAGGGCCTGCTCGACGCCCTCGACGAGCTCCAGGTCGGCTCCATCGTCTTCTCCCCGCTGGAGCAGGGCGTGCTCTCCGCCCGCTACCTCGACGGCATCCCCGAGGACTCCCGGGCCGCGAGCGACAGCCCCTTCCTCAACTCCGACGCGCTCACCGAGGACCTGGTGGGCCGGCTGCGCGACCTGAACGACATCGCCAAGTCCCGCGGCCAGACCCTGGCCCAGATGGCTCTGGCCTGGGTGCTGCGCGGCGGGCGGGTCACCTCCGCGCTGGTCGGCGCGAGCAGCGCGCAGCAGATCGAGGACAGTGTCGGCGCCATCCGCAACCTGGACTTCGACGCGGACGAGCTGGCCCGGATCGACGCCATCGTCAAGCAGTAACGGGGGGCGCCCGCGCGGGTGTCGCTCTGGCCGGGTGGCCCTTCGGGGCGGGGCGCCCTTCCGGCTGGGCACGCTTCCGCCCCCCGGGTGTCCCGCGTGGGTGTGTCCGTCCGGGGTGCGCCTGCCCGGGTCCGCGAGCCGGCCCTGCGGGCCCGCCCGGGTCCGGGCTGTTCCGGCCCAGGTTGCCCGCCCGAGTCCGCCGGGGTGCTCGGTCCCCGGTGGCCAGCCCCGGTACGGGGGCGTTCCTGCCCCGATTGCCCGCCCGGGCCCACGGGGGTGCTCCCACCCCGGTGACTCGCCTGAGTCTGCCGGGGGTGTGCGCTCCCGCCCGGATCCACCTGCCCGGGTGCTCCCGCCCGGCCCCGCCCCGCCCGGGTCCCTCCGCCCGGGGCGGGGCCGTCCCGGCTAGGCGCCGATCCGCTCCTCGAGGCGCACGGTCACCGTGTCGCCCTCCCCTTTGCCGATGGCCTCGCGGACGGCGGCCTTCACGGGCAGCTTGTGGGTGCCGTCGCCGAGTGCCATGAACGAGCTGCGGAACGGATGCCCGTCGATCGTCCCGCGGACCTTGACCAGGCCTCGGGTGCCGAAGAACTCGGCGGACCGGGGCCAGACCAGATAGGTCCAGCCGCCCTCGGCGGGGCTCTTGCGCAGGACGGCGGTGAACTCCGCGTCCAGTTCTCCCGCGTGTGCCATGACGTCCTCCGGTGCTCGGCGGCCTCTCCTCACACAGACCGCCGGACACCGGGAAACTCATCGCTGCCGCCGGCCTCACGCCCCGGCGGGCACCCGGTCCAGGAACCCGAGCACGACCCTGATCCGGTCCTGCCCGTCCAGCGTGATCACGTCCGACCCGGCGACCGGAGCCGAGCCGTCGGCCGTGTTCACCAGCTCCCAGGAGAAGCGGGCGGTGTCGTGATGGCCGTCGACGCCCCCGGTGAGCCGGAACTCGAAGCCGGGGAACTGCTCCCGGGCCGCCGCGATCACCGCGGCGATGCCCTCGTGTCCGCGGACGTCGGCCAGGGGATCGGTGTAGGCGCCGTCCTCGGTCCAGGCGGCGGCGACCGCCTTGGCCCGCGCCGCGGGGTCCTCGGCGTTCCAGGCCTCGAAGTAGCGGGCGACGGCGTCCTCGTAGCGGTGGGTGTTTTCGGACATGGCGATCAGCCTCCAGGAAGGTCGTACCTGCTGGTCAGAGCCCGGATCTCGGTCCCGCCGAACCCGGTACGCCCACCTTGCCCGCACCCGCCGGGAGCGTCGATTACCTGCGAAGTCATGGACTGCTGTCACCGCCCGCCATGTTTCGGCCACCCAGGGTGGTGAATATGCCAGGAGAGTGGCCGGAAAGTCGTGGTGACAGTGATTCAGCAGTGAACATACTGACCTGCGAGAGCGTTTTCACATCCAGCGACGGCGCCCTCACGCACAGCACGCGAGCCGCACGAGAAGCCAGCCGGGCCGGCAGACGGGCAGGGCAACGGGGGAGGTCACGTGCACGACGAGTTTCTGTGCCACGTCACGGCGTACGGAGTCTGCGACGGCCGCCGGATCGGAGTGCCCCTCGGTACCTATCGGGCGCCCACCCTCGCCCTCGCGCTGTGGTGGCTGCGCGACCGCGCCTCCTGGATCGCCCAGCGCCTCGACCCCCGCCCCGACGCCGAGCACTTACCGCCGGGCGCGCTCGTGCCGGTCGCCCCCACTGTGCCCGACGTGCCCATGCTGCTGCGCGCCTGGTGCGCCGATCCCGCCCAGCAGGCGTACATCGCCGAGGAGTTGGCGGCCGGACGGCTGGTGCGCATCGCCACCAGCGACGACACGACCGAGTACGAACTGCTCGCCGAGTCCGTGGACGCCCTGCGGATGCAGCGCGCCGCCCCCTTCGTCGGCATCACCGTCGGCTGACCCGCTGGCCCACCGGCCGCCTCGCTCGGCCAGGCACACAACCGGGCACATCGGTAGAATCTGACCATGGCGCAACCCTCGGTAGCACCAGAACTCGTCCTGGAGACGGAGACGGGTTCGACCGTGATGATCCCGGGCCGCGACTACCACGTGGGACGCGACCCGTTGTGCGACATCGTCATCGACGACGACCGGGTCTCCTGGCACCACGCGGTGCTCAGGCCCGAGGACGGTCACTGGACCATCGAGGACGAGAACAGCACCAACGGCACCTACGCCGACGGCCGCCGCATCCACGAGTGGGACGTCGGGCCCGGAAGTGTCATCCGCTTCGGCAATCCGGCCGACGGGCCATGCATGACCCTCACCGGCCGCCGCCGGTCCGCCGCGGCCGCCCCCGAACGCCCCTCCGCCGTCTCCATGCCGGCCCACACCGGCACCTACCGGCAGCCCACGACCGTACGGCCGTTGCCCTCCCGCACGGTGCGCATCGGCCGCGCCACCGACAACGACCTGGTCATCGACGACCTCGTGGTCTCGCGCCGGCACGCCGAACTGCGCGCCCTGGCAGACGGGAGCTACGAGATCGTCGACCTGGGCAGCCACAACGGCACCTACCTCAACGGCAGCCCCGTCACCAGCGCCCCGGTCGGACCGGGCGACATCGTCGGCATCGGCCACTCCGCGTTCTGCCTCGTGGGCGACCAGCTCCAGGAGTACGTCGACACCGGCGAGGTCTCCCTCGACGTGCAGGACCTCGCCGTCAGCGTCGACCGCGGCCGCAGGACGCTCCTCGACCACGTGTCGTTCCCGGTGGGGGAGAAGTGCCTGCTCGCCGTCGTCGGCCCGAGCGGCGCCGGCAAGTCCACCCTCCTCAACGCCCTCACCGGCCAGAGGCCCGCGAACCACGGCACCGTCCTGTACGACGGCCGCGACCTCTACCGCGACTACGCCGAGCTGCGCCAGCGCATCGGCCTCGTCCCGCAGGACGACATCCTGCACCCGCAGCTGACCGTCCGCAAAGCCCTCTCCTACGCCGCCGAACTGCGCTTTCCGCAGGACACCGCCAAGGCCGAGCGGCGCGCCCGGGTCGACGAGGTGATCCGCGAACTGGGCCTGGAACAACGCGCCGACCAGCCCGTGCACAGCCTCTCCGGTGGCCAGCGCAAACGCGTCAGCGTGGCCCTGGAGCTGCTCACCAAGCCGTCGCTGCTGTTCCTCGACGAGCCGACCTCCGGCCTCGACCCCGGCATGGACCGCTCGGTGATGCACATGCTGCGCGGCCTCGCCGACGACGGACGGACCGTCATCGTCGTCACCCACAGCGTGCTCAGCCTCGACGTGTGCGACCGCCTCCTCGTGCTCGCGCCCGGCGGGAAGATCGCCTATTACGGGCCGCCGGAGGAGGCGTTGCCGTTCTTCGGGTTCGAGGAGTGGCCGGAGGCCTTCGAGGCCTTCGAACGGGACACGGACCGGGACTGGGCGGGGCAGTACCTCACCTCGCCCTTCCACGGCCGGTACGTGGCCGACGCCTCCGCGCAGCCGCAGCAGGACCGGTCCGGGCCCGTCGTCATCACCCCGCCGCCCCGGCCGCGCAGCCGGGGAGCCCAACTCGGCACGCTGGTGCGGCGGTACGCGGCCGCGCTCAGCGCCGACCGCACCTTCCTGATCATCATGATCGCCCTGCCGTTCGTCATGGGCGCGATGGCCCGTGCCCTGGCGGGCGGCAAGCTGACGCGCGACACGGCGATGAACGGGCTGCTCATCCTGTGCGTCGGCGCGGTGCTCACCGGGGCGGCCAACGCCGTGCGCGAACTCGTCAAGGAACGGGTGATCTACCAGCGGGAACGGGCGGTCGGCCTGTCCAGATCCGCGTATCTGATGTCCAAGGTCGTCGTCCTGGGCGTCATCACCGTGCTCCAGGCGGTGGTGCTCACCCTGGTCGCCCTGTTCGGTGTGGACCTCAACGCGCCCGGCGGCGACGGTGTGCTGATGCCGCCCCTGGTGGAGATCACGGTCGCCGTCGCCCTGCTCGCCTTCACGGCGATGATGCTCGGCCTGCTCATCTCCGCCGTGGTGCGCAAGGAAGAGGTGACGATGCCGCTGCTGGTGCTCATCGCCATCGTCCAGGTCGTCTTCTGCGGGGCCCTGCTGAAACTGGCCGACACCCCCGGCCTGGAACAGCTGGGCTGGCTGGTGCCTGCGCGCTGGGCGCTCGCCGCTATGGCCGCAACCGTGGGACTGGGCAGGATCGTCCCCGACGACCTGACGAAGGACCCGCTCTTCGAGCACTCGGCGGGCACGTGGCTGCTGGACGTGGGGATGCTGGTCGTGCTGTCGGTGCTCTTCGGGTTCCTCGTCTCCCGGATGCTGCGCCGGCACGAGCCGGCCGTCATGCGGAAGTAGGGAGCGCCGATGACGACCCCCGGCTTCCGGCCCACGCACGTCGTCCCGCAGCACGGGATGCCGGCCTGGGAGGCGCCCGACCCGTCCCGGCCCACGGTGGACCTCGACCCGCTGCTGCCGGTGCAGCTCCTGGAACGGCAGGGCGACTGGGGGCACGTCCTGTGCTTCAACGGCTGGTCGGCATGGGTCGACGGCCGTCGCCTGGTCGCCGTACCGCAGGACCCGCCCGCCGCGGACGGGCCGCTCACCCGCGCCGCCGATCCGCGGCCGCTGCTGGGCCGGGCGCAGGAGGCCCTGGCGCGCTACCGCTCCGCGGTGGAGGACCTCGCGGGCGGTCTCGACCGGGAGTCCTTCCGCGCCCGCACCCACGGCATGCGGATCGGAGTCGTCGTCGACGGCGAGTCCGTGTGGCTCTACGACTCCGCCCACGGGCACTGGGTGTACGCCGACGGCATCCGGATGACCACGTACGCCACCGACGACACACCCGGAGCCGCCCGGCCGGCACCCCGCCCGTCCGTGCATCCGCCCACGCGGGTGGTGCCCTCGGAGGGCCCGGGCCCGACGCCTCGAACGGGGGCGGCCCGCCAGGCCGAGGCTCCGGTGCATCCGCCCACGCGGGTCGTGCCGCCCGAGGGCCCCGGCCCGATGCCGGCCTCGGGGACCGCGGCCCGCCGGGCCGACGGGTCACCGCCCGCGACGAGCGCCCCCGCCGGTCCGACCAGGCCGGCACCGCCCGAGGCGCCCGAGCCGACCGGGATCACACCCCCCGAGACCCTGCCGCCCACCGATGTCCTGGCTCCTGGCGTACCCGAGCCGACCCGGGTGGTGCCTCCGGAGGCACCCGAGCCGACCGGGATCACGCCCCCGGAAGCCATGCCGCCCACCCGTGTCCTGACTCCTGACGCACCCGAGCCGAGCAGGACCGCGCCGCCCGAGGCGCCGCCGACGCGGGTGGTGGCCACCGAGACGCCCGGGGCTCCGCCGCCGACGCGTGTCGTGTCCGCCCAGCAGGACGAAAGGGACGAGAGGGGCGAGAGGGACGACGAGGAGGCGGACCCGGTTTCCGGGGCTCCTCCCACGCGGGTCGTGGGGCATGAGCCCACCCGGGTCGTGCCGCCCGGGGGTGACGGCCGTTGAACCGCGAGACGAGCCTGTTCTCGGGGCGGCCCTCCGAACTGGTCGGGCAGCAGATCGCCGGGTACCGGATCGAGGAGGAGATCGGGCGCGGCGGCATGGCCGTCGTGTACCGGGCCCGCGACCTGCGCCTGGAACGCACCGTCGCGCTGAAGCTGCTCGCCCCGGAACTCGCCCGCAACGACACCTTCCGACGCCGTTTCACCCATGAGTCCCGGGCCGCCGCGGCCATCGATCACCCGCACATCGTGCCGGTGTTCGAGGCCGGTGAGACGGACGGCGTGCTGTACATCGCCATGCGGTACGTCGCCGGCAGCGACCTGCGGCACGTCCTCGACCGCGACGGCCCCATGCCGCTCGTCACCGCCCTGCGCGTCGCCGCCCAGGTCGCCTCCGCGCTCGACGCCGCCCACGACAACGGACTGGTCCACCGCGACGTCAAACCCGGCAACATCCTGGTCTCCCGCGGCACCGACAGCGACCACCCCGAGCACGTCTACCTCACCGACTTCGGCCTGACGAAGAAGTCGCTGTCGCTGACCGGCTTCACCACGGTCGGCCAGTTCGTCGGCACCCTCGACTACGTCGCCCCGGAACAGATCTCCGGCAAGCCGGTGGACGCCCGCTGCGACGTCTACGGCTTCGCCTGCGTCGTGTTCGAGACCCTGGCCGGCCACCCGCCCTTCCTCCGTGACGACGACATGGCCCTGCTCTGGGCGCACCAGTACGACGAACCGCCGCCGCTGACCGAGCAACGGCACGACCTCGACCCGCGGGTCGACCCGGTCTTCGCCCAGGCCCTCGCCAAGAGCCCCGACGACCGGTACCCGTCCTGCCTGGCTTTCGTCGCCGCCCTGCGCGCCGCGACGACCGGCGGTGCCACCGGGGCCACCCGGCCGCCCACGCGTGTGGACCGGCCACTGCCGGGCGCGGGGGAGGAGCGGCCCCAACCGCCGCCGCGCTGGGCCGAACCGGTCTTCGTTCAGCGGACGTAGCGCACGGCGGTGCCCCAGCGGCTGATCATGAGGGTGACGGCTTCGTCCACGACGGTGGCGGCCTCAGCCCTCGTCGGCCGAGCGCACCTCGCCGCGCCGCCGTACGCGCCGCGCCAGCAGTGCCCCGGCGAACCCCGCCGCCAGCCCCCACGGGACGGCCAGGCCCACCGCACCCCACAGCCTCGGTCTCAGGAAGAGCTCGCCCCGAAGGCCGCCCCCCAGATCGCCGATGCCGATCACCGACAGGCCGTGATGCGCGGAGATGCGCCCGACGAGACAGACCGCGAACACGGTGAGCACGAGGGCCACCGCCATGTGCACGGCGTGCTGCCAGGCCCGCACCCGGGCCGGTGACCGGGCCGCCATCACGAACGCGGCGCCCAGCAGCAGCAGGACGTCCACGACCAGCAGCCACCACACCCGGCCGTCGTGCTCGGCGAGCGCGCGCAGATTCAGCTCGGAGACGTCCGGGGTGCGCAGCACCTCGTCGAGCACATGCGGCATCGGCAGCCCGAACGGCCCCTCCACCCTGCCGTTCCAGGTGGCGCCGAGCCCGATCGTCAGCGCCATCCACACCAGGTTGGGCATGCCGAGCAGGATCACCGCGAACGTCTCCCTAGCGTGTCCCTTGACCACCGCGGTCCCCAGGGCGACGACCACGCCGATGGCGACACTGGCCAGCAGCAGCGCGACCATCGCGTACGCGGCCGGCCGCACCGACGTCTGGAAGCGCAGCAGCCCGGCGGGCAGCGGGGCCCCGCGCGACACGAGCAGGGCCAGCACCAGCGCACCGGCCAGCCACACCATCCCGACGAACACGGACAGCGGGACGTCGGTGGTGAACCCGATCTTCGGCGAGGCGCCGAACAGGTCGCCCAGTTCGCCCAGCGTGTCTTCCCCGAGGGACAGGTCGAAGGTGTGCCGGGCGGCGAGTGTCAGGCCGATCAGCGCGAGCAGCCACAGGGCCGCCACCCGGCCGGCCCAGCCGGCCAGCTCCGCCGTGCCGGCGACCGCGCGGTGCCGCAGCGGCCGGAGGAACCCCCAGGCGATCACCAGCGCACCGGCGAGCGTGACGGAGAGCGGGACGACGGTCAGGCCCGCCCGTGTGCCGACGAGGTCGCCGGCGCTTCCCGCGAGCTTCACCGTGCCGCCCACGGCGGTGACCATGGTGGCCGCGACGACGGGGGCGAAGGAACCGTCCGGAAGGTCCGCGGCCCCGGCCGCCCACAGGCCCAGGGCGGCGACCAGCGCCATGGCGAGCAGCGCGCCGAGCACCGTGACGAGGGCGTGTGCCCAGCCGTGGCGGGCCACGGCCCGCTCGCCGGAGATACGTGCCTGGCCGGAGGGGGTGCGCGAACTCACGCAGCCACGCTAAGCAGCCCCTGCGCCGGGCGCCCGCCGAAGGGGTCCGTCCGCGTCGGCTTGCGGGGCGCACGGGACTGGAGCACACAATGAACTCATAGCGTGAAAAAGCGGTGTGCACCTGGATCAATCCTCCCGGGTGCGTGAAGGCCGCAGAGAACCGACGTGGGAGAAGAGCTCGTGAGCGTCGATCCGCCGTCGTCCGGCCGCCCCACAGGACCTCCTTCGGGCCCGCTGTCGGGTCCCAACCAGCCGCCGCCGGGCGGCGGCCCGCCCTCGGAGCCGCCGAGCGGCGGAGGCCAGGGACCGGAGCCCCGCCGACCGTGGTGGGGATCCGTGCCCCGTGTCGCGATCATCGCCACCGCCGTGGTGGCCGCCGTGATCCTGGCCGTGGTGCTGTCCCGGCCCGACAACGGGGGCACCGGCGCGTCCGACCGCGGTACCAGCACGTCAAGCGGCGAGGTCTTCCTCCAGCCCGCGGCGGACACCGGCCCGGACGCGTTCACCGAATCCACGGCGGAGGAGAAGAGTTCCGCCTCACCGGTCTCGCCCTCGGGAGCCGACGAGTCGGCGCCGCAGAACGCCGTCCAGGGGGTGAAGGGCGACGCGCCCGGCCTCTACGGAGGCACCCGCAAGGTCGCCAGCTGTGACGTGGAGAAGCAGATCACGTACTTCGAGGACGCCCCGGACAAGCAGCGCGCGTTCGCCTCGGTCGCCCGGATCCAGCCCTCCGAGGTGCCCTCCTACCTGCGCTCGCTCACCCCGGTGCAGCTGCGCATGGACACCCGCGTCACCAACCACGGCTACAAGAACGGCGCCCCCACCAGCTACCAGGCCGTCCTCCAGGCGGGCACGGCCGTCCTGGTCGACGACCGCGGTGTGCCCCGGGTGCGCTGTGCCTGCGGCAACCCGCTGTCGCCGCCGGTCGCCCAGCAGAGCGCGCCGAGGACGACCGGCGACGCGTGGCCCGGCTACAAGTCGTCGAACGTCGTCATGGTGGCGCCCGCACCGGAGCCGGTCGACGTCTTCGTGATGTGCGAGCCCGACGGCGAGTGGTTCGAGCGCCACCCGGGTGACACGGGCAAGAAGGACCACAAGACGAAGAAGCCGGACAAGCCCTCCCCGTCGGCGAGCGTCACCACCCCCACCGCGCCCTCCGACTCGACGTCGTCGCAACCGCCCTCGAGCGAACCGCCGGGCTCGGACACGGACACCTCGGGGCCCACGACCGGCGAGCCGCCGTCCTCCGACACCGAGCCGCCCCCGCCCGACAGTGACACCGGAAGCGACACGGGGAGCGACACCGGGAGCGGCACCGGGAGCAGCACGGGCGGCGACACCGGCGGAGGCACGACGGAACAGGCCCCGGCCTCCTGACCCGGCGGCCGGTCCGGGCGGTGGCTCACGCGGCGCGGACCACCAGGGCGTAGTCGCCGAGGCCGAGCAGCCGGTCGGCCGGCAGGTCGCCGTGGGAGGTGACGACCGCCTCGACCCGGCCCGTCCCGGGCTCGAACACCACGTCCTGGACCGTGCCGAGCGTGTCTCCCGTCTCGGTGAGGATCCTGAGGCCCGGCAGCTCGTGGTGCGCGGGAACCTCGGCCGGTTCGGCGGCGTTGCGGACCAGTACGGCGTCCGGGCCGATGGCGTGCAGAGCGCCCCAGGCCAGCACGGTGTCCTTCCGGGAGTGCCGGCCCCGGACCCGGAGGTGGGTGACCACACCGGACGCGGCGTCGACCGTCAGCGACCTCACGACGCCGACCTCGTCCGCACCGGTCAGCGTCAGCACCGGCAGGCCCCGTGCCTCGGAGAACAGCATCACGGCGCCGTCCCCTCCCGCCCGGCCCGGAAGGCACCGACCCGGGCGACGAACGCCGACAGGTCGTCGGCGACGTAGCGGGTGGCGTCCGCCGGTATGACCAGGGCACGGCCGGAGACGGCGAGGGTCTCGCCGCGCGGCACGTACACCCGGTGCCGGCGGCGACGTGAGCCCCGCACCAGCGCCTTGCCCGCGGCGATGCGGAAGCCCACCACCCGGCCACTGGTGCCGCCCTCGACGATCACATCGAGCACCGTGCCGACCTCGGCCCCCTCGTCGGTCAGCACCTTCGCGTGCAGCACCCGGCCCTGCTGGGCCTCGCGCCGGGCGACCACGACGGAGGTGTCCCGCAGGGCGAGGGGGTCGCGGATCATGACGGCGTGCGGCCCGAGCGCGTGCACCGCCGACCAGGGCAGGCTCTGCTTCAGCGGGCCCGACAGCAGACCCCGGCCACTGAGCGTGAAGCCGGTCACACGCCCGGCGGCGGCGTCGAAGACGGTGTCCTTGATCTGGGCGACGGCGTCCCCGCCGAGGGTGACCACCGGCAGGGTCGTCAGGCTCCGCGCGGCCAGCAGCTCGTTCATCGCAGCCCCTTCCCGCCGGGCCGGCGCCGGACCGCGATCACGGTCCCCGACCGCCGCCCGGCCTGCACGGCGAGCGTCACCAAGGCCACGGCGACGAGCGCCGCCGGCACCACGACCAGCCACATCCACCAGGCCACCGCGCACCTCCGGCGATCCGGTCCGGCCGCCCTCGGCCGGCCTCGATTCTTTCCGGGTGCCCCGCGGACAGGGGACAATGCCCGGCGTACCGAACAGGCGCGGATCTGTCAGGACTGCGAAGCCCGACTCGGGGTACGAGCACTGGTGCAGAGCGTCCGGCCGGCCCGGCTTCCCAGAGAGAAAAGAATGATCGATCACCTGGACGGGGCAGTGATACCGACTGGTTTCGACGTGCCCGTTGAACCGCTGAGGCGAGCGGCCCACTACACCGGCGAGCCGGGGTGCATCGCCGAGGCGCGGTCCTTCGCCGCGCTCTTTCTCGACCAGCTCAGGACCGAGTGGTGCGCGCGTGTCGACGAGCGTGTCGACGGCGCCGTCCTGCTGGTGGTGAGCGAGCTGGTCACCAACGCCGACCGGCACAGCAACGGCCCCTACATCCTGGAGCTCGACGGCACCGACACCGCGGTGACGGTGTCGGTCTACGACAGCAGCTCCGCACTGCCCCGCATCTTCCCCCGCGACCCCGAGCGCATCGGCCGGCACGGCCTGGAGATCGTCCACGCGCTCGCGGAGCAGGTCAGCGTGGAACGGGTACCGGTGGGCAAGCGGGTGCGCGCCGTGCTGCCTCTCGCCGACGCTGCCAACGGCTGAGCCGCCCGGGTGAGGTACGTCACCCCGGCGGCTCAGCGTCACGCCTGTCTGGTGTGTCTGGTCCCGCGGTGGGCTCGTGCCGCGGCCGGCCGCGGCACCGCAGGTGCGGTGAGGCGCCGGCCCATCGGGAATCGGCGCGGGCCCACCGGGAACCGACGCACGAGTGCCGCCCCACTCCCGCGTGTGGGACGGCACTCACTGGTTCACCGGTGGTGTCAGGCGCAGCCCAGCTCGCCCAGCATGCCCTCGCGCAGCCGGGTGATGATGCGCTTGATCAGCCGGGAGACGTGCATCTGGGAGCAGCCGAGCCGCTCACCGATCTCCGCCTGGGTGGCCTCCTCCACGAACCGCATGTGGATGATCTGCCGGTCCCGCTCGCTGAGCTCGGCCATGAGCGGGGCGAGCGAGTGGAAGTCCTCGACGAGCCGCAGCCCGTCCTCCTCGACGCCGATGAAGTCGGCCAGGACCGCCTCGCCGCCCTCCGGGCCGTCACCGGTAAGCGCGGCGTCCAGCGACGACGAGTTGTACCCGTTCGCCGCGATCTGCCCCTCCACGACCTGACGCTCGGAGATGTTCATCAGCGTGGCCAGCTCGGCGACCGTCGGCTCGCGGTCCAGGCGGCTGGCGAGCTCCTCACGGGCCTTGGCCAGCTCCACACGCAGCTCCTGGAGCCGCCGCGGCACGTGCACGGCCCACGTCGTGTCCCGGAAGAAGCGCTTGATCTCGCCGACGATGTACGGCAGCGCGAAGGACGTGAACTCGACCTCGCGGGAGAGCTCGAACCGGTCGATCGCCTTGATCAGGCCGATCATGCCGGTCTGGACGATGTCCTCCATGTCGTCACCACGGCCCCGGAACCGTCCGGCCGCGAAACGCACGAGCGACATGTTCATCTCGATCAGGGTGTTGCGCGCGTACTGGTACTCGTGCGTGCCCTCTTCGAGTTCCGTCAGGCGCTGGAAGAACTGGCGGGACAGCTCCCTCGCGTCCCGCGGGGCCACGGACCGCGGGTCCACGACGCCCGGCAGTGCTCCGTCACCCGCGCCGGCTTCGGTGTTCTCTTCGACGACCTGTGCCTTCGACCGGATCACGGCGGTCTCCATTACCTCTCCCACGAACGTCACGGCGGACTTGCATAGGTACTCCCGAGTTGCGGGTACCCGGGATGACGCGCACCATGCCCTCCGATTTTCCCACAGGCGAAATCGTCGGGAATGTCCACTTCCCGTCCTGTCGTGCGGTGATTCCACCCAGGGCGGAACGCCGGGCCCTTCCCCCGGCGGCCCGGATTCCTAGGCTGGACGGGTGAGCAACCACCTGCCGAACGAAGCCCGAGTCATCCCGCTGCGCCCGCACGGTGCGCGTCCCGCCGGTGCGCCGCCGCGCCAGGCGCCGCGGTCCCCGGCCGCGAAGGAGCCGCTGTGGCGGGACCTGGTGGGTGACGTCCTGCGCCGCGAACGCCTCGCCCAGGAGCGCACCCTGAAGGACGTCGCCGACCAGGCGCGGATCTCCATGCCCTACCTCTCGGAGGTGGAGCGCGGCCGCAAGGAGGCCTCCTCGGAGGTCCTCGCGGCCGCCGCCCACGCCCTCGGACTGAACCTCGGCGACCTGCTGACCAGGGCGCAGGGGGAACTGGTCCGCGTCACCTCGCGCTACGCGGGCGGCAGCCGCCGCGGGGCGTCCACCTCGTCGCACGACGGCCTGGTGCTGGCCGCCTGAGCCGAACCGGCCGGCGCCTCAGACCCTCGCCAGGCGCCGGCTGAGCACCTCGTCGGCCAGCCCGTAGGACACCGCCTCCCGCGCGGTGAACACCTTGTCGCGGTCCATGTCGGCCCGCAGCGCCGTCACGTCGTGGTGGGTGTGCCGCGCCAGCACCTCCTCCACCTGGGAGCGGATCCGCACCATCTCCTTGGCCTGGAGCGCCAGGTCGGACACCATGCCGCGCTGCCCGCCCGCGGCCGGCTGGCCGAGCAGCACCCGTGAGTGCTCCAGCACGAACCGCCGCCCGGCGTCCCCGCCGGCCAGCAGCACGGCCGCCGTGGAGGCCGCCTGCCCGACGCAGAACGTGGAGATCGGCGCCTGCACGAAGGTCATGGTGTCGTAGATGGCCATGAGCGAGGTGAAGGAGCCGCCGGGGGAGTTGATGTAGATCGCGATCTCGCTCTCCGGGGAGGACGACTCCAGGTGGAGGAGCTGGGCGATCACGACGTTGGCGACGCCGTCGTCGATCTCGGTGCCGAGGAAGATGATCCGCTCGGACAGCAGCCGGCTGAAGACGTCGTAGGACCGCTCGCCCTGCGGAGTGCGCTCGACGACGTTCGGAATCGTGTACGAACCCATCACTGCAACCCCATCCTGCGCCGGGTGGCCGCGGGCCGGACGTCCGCCAGGGACTCCACGACCCGGTCCACCATGCCGTACTCCCTGGCCTCCTCGGCCGTGAACCAGCGGTCCCGGTCGCCGTCCCGGGAGATGGTCTCCGGGCTCTGGCCGGTGTGCTCGGCGGTGATCCGCTCGATGGTCCGCTTGGTGAACTCCAGGTTCTCCGCCTGGATCTCGATGTCGGCGGTGGTGCCGCCGATGCCGGCCGAGGGCTGGTGCATCATGATCCGCGCGTTGGGCAGGGCATAGCGCTTGCCCGGGGCGCCGACGCTCAGCAGGAACTGGCCCATGCTGGCCGCGAAGCCCATGGCCAGCGTGGAGACGTCGTTGGGGATGAGCCGCATCGTGTCGTAGATGGCGAGGCCCGCGTGCACCGCCCCGCCCGGGCTGTTGATGTACAGGCTGATGTCGGTGTGCGCGTCCTCCGCGGACAGGATGAGCAGCTGGGAGCAGACCCGGTTGGCGGAGACCTCGTCGACCTGGGTGCCCAGCAGCACGATGCGCTGTGCGAGCAGTTGTGCGGCCAGATGGTCGTCGAAGCGGGTCGGAGGGGTGTCGCCCTCCTCCGCCCGTGGGGCGAGCGTCGTGAGTGGAGTCATCGGTTCTCCTCGTCTCGGCAGCGAGCGCCGCGGACAGTCGGGGATGTGCCGTCGGCTCCACTGTTGACCTCCCACGACGCCAGTGAGCGGTTTCTCTGCCCTCGGCAGATCCGCTACCGGCAGAGCCCCGACGGACGCCGCTGCGAGCGGACGAAGGCGTCCTGTCGGGAAACGCGTGGGCCGTCCGGCGATGAGTTTCGCGGCCGGATCCGGTCGACAGAGGTGACAGCGTTTCCACGCGTGCGGGAGGACTCATGACCACCGACGGTTTCACCACGTGCCTCTGGTTCGACGGCCAGGCCGAGGAGGCCGCCCACCACTACGTCTCGATCTTCAAGAACTCCAGCATCGGCAGGATCGCGCGCTATCCCGAGGGAGCGCGCCAGGCCGCCGGCAGCGTGATGACGGTCGAGTTCACGGCCAACGGGCACCGGTTCCTCGGGCTGAACGGCGGCCCCCAGTTCTCGTTCACCGAGGCCACCTCCTTCATGATCTTCTGCGCGGACCAGGAGGAGATCGACTACTACTGGACCAGGCTCACCGAGAACGGCGGCGAGCCCGGCCCCTGCGGCTGGCTCAAGGACAGGTTCGGCGTGTCCTGGCAGGTCGTCCCGGAGCGGCTCCAGGACATGATCACCGACCCGGATCCGGCGAAGGTGGCCCGGGTGACCCAGGCCTTCATGGCGATGGGCAAGTTCGACATCGCCACCCTGGAGCAGGCGTACGCGGGCGAGTGAGGGGCCGGCCAGGGCCGTTCCCCCCGAGAACGGCCCTGACCTACGCGGCCTCGGCCAGGATCTCCCCGATGGTGTGCCGGGAGTTCTCGGCGACCGGCGGGTTGGTCTCCAGGTAGTACGGCAGCGCGATGACCGCGATCGACAGGGCCCAGCCCCGGGCCCGTGCCCATTCGGCATCCCCGGCGCCCACGGCCTCGCGGAACACCTCGCGGGCCGAGGCGGGCAGCACGCACCAGGCGCCGATGAGGTCGACGGCGGGGTCGCCGACCCCCACCGTGCCGAAGTCGATCACGGCGCTCAGCCGTCCGCCCGTGACCAGGAGGTTCCCGGCCATCAGGTCGCCGTGCGCCCAGAGAGGCGGCCCGGTGTGCTCCGGAGCCCGCAAGGCCTCTTCCCACACCTCGCTCACCGCGGCGGTGTCGACCCGCCCCCCGAGCTGCGCGAGTGCCTCACGCAGGAGGGGGTCCCGGGTCGCCAGCGGCACGCCCCGGTACCCGAGCGGTCCCTCCGACGCGTCGATGCGGCGCAGGGCGGTGACGTACGCCGCCAGGTCCCCGGCGAGCGCCGCGGGCCTCTCGAGCCTGCCGGGCACCGGGTTGCCGCCGTCCAGCCAGCTGTAGACCGACCAGGGCCAGGGGAAGCCGTCAGCGGGTTCGCCCCGGCCGACGGGTGCGGGCGAGGCGGTGGGCAGCGCCGGGCCCAGCCGGGGCAGCCAGCGCAGCTCGTGCGCGATGGCCTCCACGGCGCGGGGGTGCCGGGGGAGGCGGACGACCTTGTCCGGGCCGAGGCGGAACATGGCGTTCTCGGTCCCTGACGACTCCAGCCGCCGCAGCGGCAGCCCGGCCCACCGCGGGAACTGCCCGGCGATCAGCCGGCCGACGAGCGAGACGTCGATGTCCAGCTCGTCCTCATGCATGCGCACCGTGCTCATGGGTGCCCATTCGAGCGGTCAACGCGCCGCCTGTCGAATGGTTTTGGTGATCTCCCGCGCGATACGGAGGATTCCGGGGGAGCGGGCCGGGCAGGGCTTCGGCCTGGACGTCGTGGGGGCCAGGCAGAAGTGCAGATAGTCGTCGTCGCGGTGCAGGGCCGTGCGGTCACGGCCGGGCTGGGTGCACAAGCCGGGGTGGGCGCGCTCGTGGGCCGTGCACGGCAGGTACTGCGTCCAGGTGTAGCGGCCGGTGGCGGGGCTCACCGCCTTCCCGGCGTCCGCCACGAGGTCGCCGGAGGCGGCGGCCCGCTTCGCGTAGAGCGCGTTGACGCGCCGGACCCGCTCGGGGCTGATCGGGTCCGGGCCCTGCGACACCCAGACGATCCGTGGCCGGTCACCGCCCCCGGCCGCGGCGATCTGCTCGGTGAGCCGGCGCGCGTCGGCCTCGTAGCGGCCGAAGTACCGGGCCGGGGACGTGTCGTGGGTGATGCCGTCCATGCAGGGCGTGTAGCCCCAGGAATTCCCCCAGAACTGCAGGACCACGACGTCGGGCCGCAGTCGGCGCACCAGCGCGGCGGCCTTGTCGGCAGCGGGCACCAGGGACCGGTCGGCCGTGCCCTCCAGGTAGTCGCACAAGGTGGTCCCGGAGTACGGGGCCGCGGTGTACCGCGCCTTCAGGTCCCGGCGTAACTCCTGCCCGAGGACCTTCTGGCTCTCCATCGCCAGCGAGTCGCCGAGGTACAGCACCGTGGGAGCCCGTCTCGGCTCCGGCGCCGGGGAGGCGGGCGCGCGCTGGTGGGTGGGGGCCGACGCCCGGGGCGCGGCCGGCGCGGGTTTCCCGGGAGCGGAGGCGGGATCCCCGCACCCTCCGAGGAGCACCCCGGCCAGCAGAACCCCCACGACCCACGGCTTGCGCATACGGCAACTCCCGCCCCGGCCACCGAAACGGCACTCAGGCAAGCACAGCCGCGCCACGGAGGGAAGACGGACACCGGCCGCGATGGCCGGGACCGGCCGGTTCCGGCCCGTGCGGGAGGGTACGCACCCGCTCGGCGCGCGGGCCGGCGCCGGGGTGGCTAGCGTGAGGAAACGGACGATTTCACCCCTGCGGAGAGGGCCGTGACCATGGCCGTGCAACCTGAGGGAAGCCCCTGCTGGGCCGACGCGATGTTCGGCGACGTCGAAGGGGCCAAGAGCTTCTACGGAGACGTCCTGGGCTGGACCTTCGCCGAGGCCTCGACGGAGTTCGGCGACTACACGGAGGCCTACGCGCACGGCAAGGCGGTCGCCGCCGTCGTCCCGCCCGTGCCCGGCCAGGAGGGCCTGTCGCAGTGGTGCCTCTACTTCGCGTCCCAGGACGCCGCCGCCACCGCCGCCCGGATCCGTGACCACGGCGGCGAGGTGCTGATGGAACTGATGCGGGTCTCCGACTTCGGCACCATGTGCCTGGCCCGCGACCCCGCGGGCGTCGTCTTCGGCGTCTGGCAGGCGGGCACCCACGAGGGCTTCCAGACGACGGGCGGGCCCGGCGCCTACACATGGGCGGAGGTCTTCACCCGCGAGCCGGAGAAGTCCGACGCGTTCTTCCCCGCCGTCTTCTCCTACCGGCAGCGGGACATGGAGGACGGCGAGATGAGCTTCCGGATCTACGACCTCGGTGAGCGCACCGTACTGGGCCGGATGAAGATGGGCGAGGAGTTCCCGCCGCAGATGCGGCCCTACATCAACGTCTACTTCGGGGTCGAGGACTGCGACGCGGCCGTGGCCAGGGCCACCGAGCTCGGCGGTGTGCTGCGCTTCGGCCCGATGACCACCCCCTTCGGCCGCTTCGCGGCGATCAGCGACCCGCAGGGCGCGAACTTCTCGGTGATCGACACCACGACGACCGAGGGTGAGATGCCGAAGCTGACCGACGTGGCGTAGGCACCCGGACCTCCCGGCCGGGCGCCCCTGACGGCCATGGCATGATCGAGCGCATGCGTGAACGTGTAGTGGCCGCGTGTGACGGGGCTTCGAAGGGAAATCCCGGACCAGCGGGCTGGGCCTGGGTCGTCGCCGACGCTTCCGAGACACCGCAGCGGTGGGAGGCGGGACCGCTCGGCAAGGCCACCAACAACGTCGCCGAACTCACCGCGCTGGAGCGCCTGCTGGCGGCGACCGACCCGGACGTGCCGCTCGAGATCCGGATGGACTCGCAGTACGCCATGAAGGCCGTCACCACCTGGCTGCCCGGCTGGAAGCGCAACGGCTGGAAAACCTCCGCGGGCAAGCCGGTCGCCAACCAGGAGCTCGTCGTGCGCATCGACGAACTCCTGGACGGCCGCTCGGTCGAGTTCCGCTACGTCCCGGCCCACCAGGTCGACGGCGATCGGCTCAACGACTTCGCCGACCGCGCCGCCAGCCAGGCCGCCACCGTCCAGGAGCCCGCGGGCAGCGGCCTCGGCTCCCCGGAGCCGCCGCCCGCCCCGGACATCCCGGTGAAGGCCCCGCGCTCCCGGCCGGGCGGCGGCGCGGCCCGCACCGCCAAGACCGCGGGAGGCAAGGGCTCCGCGCGCACCATCAAGGCGAAGTTTCCCGGGCGCTGCCAGTGCGGCCGCTCCTACGCGGCCGGTGAGCCCATCGCCAAGAACGACAGCGGCTGGGGCCATCCGGAGTGCCGCACCGGCGCGACCGTCTGATCAGACGTCGAACGTGTAGTGCGGGGTGTGGTCCAGCAGGTCCGCCGGGCTGGTGTCGTGCCACGGCCGCATCGTCTCGTTGAGGTCGATCACGTTCGGCGTGCCCGCGACGGGCAGATAGCCGGAACCGGGGTGCAGGCGCTGCCACTGCGCCCACAGCTTGTCTATGTAGGCGTGGTGCAGCCAGAACACCGGGTCGTTGGGGGATGCCCCGGTGGCCATGTGCCCGCCGACCCAGACATGGACGCGGTTGTGCAGGTTGACGCCCCGCCACCCTTCGAGGTGGTTGCGGAAGCCGTCCGAGCCGCTGTTCCAGGGCGCCATGTCGTACGTGGGCATCGCCAGCACCGACTCGACGTCGGCCCGCGTCGGCAGGTCACGGCCGCCGGAGCCCAGGGAGCGGCGCAGGAACGTCCGGCCGTCGACCCGCACGTTGATGGGCCAGTTCCCGCTCGACACGGAGAACGGCCCGTCCGTCACCCGGCCGTCCCGCTCCCGCCCGGTCCCCCCGAGGAAGTCGGGCGCCCACAGCGAGGCGCGCGGGGTGTGGTCGACGGTCCAGTCCCAGTACGGCAGTGTCACCGACGGGTCCACCGACTGCAGCGCCCGCTCGAACTCCAGAAGGAATCTTCGGTGCCAGGGCAGGAAGGACGGGGAACGGTGCCCCGTGCGTTCGCCGTTGTCGGTGTCGGAGACGATGAAGGCGTTGTGCGTCGTCACGAACTCGTCGTAGCGGCCGCTGCGCTTCAGCTCCAGCAGCGCGGCGACGAAACGCCGCTTCTCGTCGGCGGTCAGGGTGGACTGGTTCTTGCGGACGGCCATGTGCGGTTGCTCCAGGTGCTGTGCGGTGCGTGTGCGGTGCGGGTCAGTTGGCGGGGAGGGGCAGCAGCGGCGCGCCCTGCAGCTCGTCCACCGCGGCGCGGGCGGCGGCACGCGGGGTGGCCACCGGGTCGTAGTGGCTGACGACGCTGATCCAGCTGCCGTCGGCGTTGCGCATCACGTGCAGCTCCACCCCGTCGACGAACACCGCGTATCCGGCGCCGTGATGGCCGTGGTGACCGGACCCGGTGGCCGGCCGGCCCTGTATCCGGCGGCCCCGGTAGACCTCGTCGAAGGCCCGGGGCGCGTCATGGTGTCCGGCGGCCGAGGCCGGGGTGGTCGCTGACGACGTCCCCGCGCCGACGGCGAGGACGGCCGCGGCGGTGAGCGCGCGACGACGGCTGAGTTCCGGCATACGGACCTCCTGGGTCGGTTTCGGTCGATGACCCCGCATGCCTACCGGGCCGCCCGTCATCGGGAGAAATTCGCGCGAGCCGGTTGGCTGCGATCCGGGCAATTCCCCTTATGTCGTGCAAGGTTGAACGAAGATGATCTTGTCGCGAAGGGGCGGTGCGCACGTCCGGAAGGGGAAATTCCACCCGCAGGGGGTGACGTGGCGGATGTTTCTGCCGGGGTGATCCGCTGCTCGTGGTACGCGTCACCCCGCGAAACTGGCGCGATCCGGCGGTCCGGTCGACGGCGCCCGCCTGCTGCTACTCTGCGTCGGCAATCGACAGCTCTCGGTCATTCTCAGGGGTGTGCGTGAAGGTCGCCTGTGTCGGCGGCGGGCCCGCCGGTCTGTATCTCTCGATCCTGCTCAAACGGCAGGACCCGTCCCGCGACGTCACCGTCCATGAACGCGATCCGGAGGGCTCCACCTACGGCTGGGGCGTGACCTACTGGCGCGGCCTGCTCGACCGGCTCCACGAGCAGGACCCCGAGTCCGCGCGCGCCCTCGCCGCCGACTCCGTGCGGTGGAGCGACGGCGTCGCCCATGTCCGGGACCTGACGACCCGGCACAGCGGTGACCAGGGTCACGGCATCGGCCGCCACCGGCTGCTGGAGATCCTCGCCGCCCGGGCCCGCGACCTCGGCGTACGGCTGGAGTACGAGCGCGAGATCACCCCGGGCGACCTGCCCCCCGACGCCGACCTCGTCGTGGCCGCCGACGGTGTCCGCAGCGCCCTGCGCACCCACCACAGCGCCCACTTCGGCACCCGGCTCACGCCCGGGCGCAACCCCTACGTCTGGCTCGGCACCACCAAAGTCTTCGACGCCTTCACCTTCGCCTTCGTGGAGACCACTCACGGCTGGATCTGGCTCTACGGCTACGGCTACGGTCCCGACCGCAGCACCTGCGTCGTCGAGTGCGCGCCGCAGACCTGGACCGGGCTCGGCCTCGACCGGGCGGGCGAGGCCGAGGGACGCGCCCTCCTGGAGCGGCTCTTCGCCGGCGTCCTCGACGGCCACCCCCTCCTCGGCCGCCCCGGCGGAACCGCCTGGCAGACCTTCCGCACCCTGACGAACGACACCTGGCGGCACGGCAACCTCGTCCTGCTCGGCGACGCCGCGCACACCACCCACTACTCGATCGGCGCCGGCACCACGCTCGCTCTGGAGGACGCGATCGCCCTGGCCGGCGCGCTGCGCGAGCACACGGACCTCCCGCAGGCCCTCGCCCGCTACGAAAGGGAGCGCAAGGCGGCCCTCCTGCCCGCACAGAGCGCGGCCCGCTACAGCGCCCAGTGGTACGAGAACCTGCCGCGCTACATGCACCTGCCCCCGGAGCGCATGTTCGCCCTGCTCGGACAGCGCCACTCGCCCCTGCTGCCCTGCATCCCGCCCCAGGTGTACTACCGGCTCGACCGGGCGGCCGGGCAGCTGGAGCCGCTGCGCCGGTTCAAGCGCTGGCTCGGCCCGAAGGTCGCGCGGACGGCGCACGCGCGGTCGCAGGCCACTCGCGAACGGGTACAGAGACCTGGGTGAATTGTCATTCACCCATTAAGGTGAATGACAATTCACCCGCGCCCTCGCCCGGCGCTGCCCGCTGGAGTGCCGATGGACCAGACCGCCGCTGTACGCAAGCCGCCCGGCACGAGCACCGTCCGGGAGCGGCTCACCGTCCCGGTGCTCGCCTTCGGCGGCATCCTCATGGCCGTCATGCAGACCGTGGTGGTGCCCCTGCTGCCCGACCTGCCCCGTCTGACCGGGGCCTCGGCGGGCACCGTCTCCTGGATGGTCACGGCCACACTGCTGTCCGGCGCCGTCCTCACCCCCGTCCTCGGCCGGGCCGGCGACATGTACGGCAAGCGGCGGGTACTGATGGCGGCCCTCGGGCTGATGACCGCCGGTTCGGTGCTGTGCGCCCTGACCTCCGACATCGGCGTGCTCATCGCCGCCCGCACCCTGTCCGGAGCCGCCGCGGCGGTCGTCCCGCTGTCCATCAGCATCCTGCGGGACGAACTGCCGCCCGAGCGCCGGGGATCGGCCGTGGCGCTGATGAGCTCCACCGTCGGCATCGGCGCCGCGCTCGGCCTGCCGCTGGCCGCGGTGATCGTGCAGTACGCGAACTGGCACACCATGTTCTGGGTGACCGGCGCCCTGGGAGCAGCGGGCGTGACCTTGGTCTGCTGGGCGGTCCGCGAGTCGCCCGTGCGCGAGCCCGGCCGGTTCGACGTCCCGGGCACCCTGGGGCTCGCCGCGGGCCTGGTCTGCCTGCTGCTCGGGGTCTCCCAGGGCGGGCAGTGGGGCTGGGGCAGCGGGCGGGTCGTAGGTCTGTTCGCCGCCGCCGTCGCGGTGCTCGCGCTGTGGTCGTGGCAGCAGCTGCGGGCCGAACGGCCGCTGGTGGACCTGCGCCTGGCGGTGCGGCCCCGGGTCGGCCTGTCCCACGTGGCCGCGCTGCTCGCCGGGTTCGCCTTCTACGCCAACACCCTCGTCACCGCCCAGCTGGTGCAGGCACCCGAGGCCACCGGGTACGGACTCGGGCTGTCCATCGTCGCCACCGGCCTGTGCCTGCTGCCCGGCGGCATCGTCATGCTGCTGCTGTCGCCCGTCTCCGCCCGGATCTCCGCCGCACGCGGGCCGCGCATCACGCTGGCCCTCGGGGCGACCGTCATCGCCGCCGGGTACGCGGTGCGCATCGCCGACAGCCGTGAACTGTGGATGATCATCTGCGGGGCCACGGTCGTGGCGACCGGCACCACGCTGGCCTACTCGGCGCTGCCCACCCTCGTCCTGCGGGCCGTACCGCCCGGGCAGACGGCCTCCGCCAACGGCGTCAACGTCCTGATGCGCACGATCGGCCAGGCCGGCTCCAGCGCCGCCGTGGCCGCCGTCCTGGTGCACCACACCAGCCCGGTCGACGGCGCCCCGGTGCCCACCCTGCACGGCTATCTGCTCGCGTTCGCGATGGCCGGGGCGGTCGCGCTGGTGGCCGCCGCGGCGGCGCTGTGCATCCCCGGCGACTCCCGACCCGCCGTCCAGGACGGCCCGGACCGCGCCCCGGGGCGCACCCGGGGCGCGCGTGACGAGGAGATGGAGGGAGCATGAGTGCCGTGAGCACTCCACCCGTCACGCCCACACCCGCACGCCGGGACGCCGAATCGACCAAGGCGGCCATCCTGAAAGCGGCCCGCCACCTCCTGGCCCGGCACGCGCACGGCGACATCACCCTCAAGGCCGTCGCCGACCGCGCCGGGGTGAGCCCACCGCTGATCCTGAAGTACTTCGGCAACAAGGACACGCTGTTCGCCCGGGTCATGTCCTTCGAGGCCGACGCCGAGGCCCTGCTGGCGGCGCCGCTGGAGGAACTGGGCCCGCACATGGTCCGGCACGTGCTGCTCAGCCAGTCCGAGCAGGGCGTCGACCCGCTGCTGCGGATCGTCTTCGCGCCTTTGCACGGCGAGCAGGGCGACATCCTGCGCGCCAACTTCCGCACCCAGGTGACCGACCGCCTCACCGCCCGGCTCACCGGCCCGGACCCGGGCCTGCGCGCCGAACTGGCCGTCGCCGGCCTGCTCGGCCTCGGGGTGATGTACGGCATCGCCCGGGGCACCGAGCTGAGGGCGAGCGCGGTCGACGCCCTGGTGGACCGCTACGCCCCGACCGTGCAGGCGTACCTCACGCCCTAGCCGAACAGCCGGTCCAGAAAGGCGTTGCCGTACACGCCGTGCGGGTCAAGACGGTCCAGCACCGCGTCCGCCTCCGTCCATGCGGCCGAGCCGACCGCCGCCGGGACGACGCTGTCCAGCACCTCGTCGTCGCTCCACACCCCGTCGTCGGTGTACGCCCAGCCCTTGGACCACTCGACCCGGGTGAGCGCGAAGCCGCCGTCGAAGGTGCGCAGCAGGAACCGCTCGATCTCGCGCAGGAACGCCTCCGCGCCCGGCGTGCCCGGCAGCGTCAGGATGTCCAGCCACACGGCCGTGTCCCACTCCGGGTGGTCCTCGGGCGGCCGGAGCGCCGACAGCAGCGGCGGACGGGCCCCGGCCACCCCCGCGTCCGCCGGGTCGTCGACGCCGGTCACCCGGATCTCCACCGAGCCGTTGACCGGGAAGCCGCCCCGGGCGGACCAGGCCGTCAGCCGCTCGCGGTAGAACGCGGCGAACTCGGCGACGACCCGCTGCACCCGGTCCCGTGAGGTGAGGACCGCGTAGCCGTTGGCGGGCACGCGCAGCGTGGTCGGTTTCAGGTACAGCAGCGTGTTCTTGGACGGGCCCCACAGGTCGGCGGACAGCGTCGTCACCAGGCCGAGCGCGGCGGCCTCGTACTGCGCGGTCCCCAGCGCCGGTGCCAGGTACCAGGCCGCCTCCGACGTCATCCGCCCGGCCAGCTCCGCCACCGGCCCCGGGATGTTGTCCGAGAACGGGTAGTTGTACGGCCGGGTCACCTTCCGCGAGGTCAGTGGCCGGGTGGGGGAGACGCTCCACACCTTGAGCCAGGGATGCTCGGTGAAGGCGAACCAGATCGCCTCGACGCGCCCCGCCTCGTCGAGGAAACTCGCGAAGGTCCGCTCCCCGCCGGAGCCTGGCGCGGCGAAGAGCTCCCCGGCCGGGATGTCCGTACGGCTCACGCAGCGCAGGTCGGTGTTCGCCCCCACCCGCAGCACGACCTCGGTCACCAGCGACCGCCCGAGGTGGGTCAGCAGCGCGGCACAGTCCGTCTCGTCACGGTGGAAGGTGCGCAGCACGTAGGCGCCGGCCCGGGCGTCCCACACCACCGCCGTCAGGGACAGGATCAGATTGCTGAGCGAGCCGTAGGTGTGCCCGGGCCGGCGGCGCTCGCCCCGTGCGGGTACGGCGGTGCCGTGCGCGTCGACGGCGAGGGCGCCGCCCAGGGTGAGCACACCGGGGGCGGGGGAGGCGGTCACTCCGAGGCCGTGCTCCTCCAGGAAGGTCAGCAGCGCCTCCAGGGTCACGCCGGTGCCGGCCCGCACGGCGGTGGGGGAGTCCAGCGCCAGGCCCGTGAGGTGGGGTTCGGTGTCGACGAGCAGGACCGGCGCCCCGGACCGCGTCCCCTCCGTGACCGTCAGCGGCGACCAGCCGTGCGAGGCACCCCGGGCGCGCACCCGCCACCCGTGCCGCCACGCCCAGTTGACGACGGCGACCACCTCGTCCGGACCATCCGGCGCACATGCCCACAGGCCGTCCGCCGTGATCTCGCCGACCCAGTTCCGGTGCGCCGAGCGGTACAACGCGACGCCATCGGGGAAGTCCGGCAACTCCGCGGCGGCGACGGCCGGATCGGCCGGCAGCCCCGGCACCACGGCCAGCGCGGCGGCGGTGAGGAGGAAGCCCCGGCGGGTCAGGGGCGAGTCGTCCGCAGAGTGGTTGTCCGCTGAACCAATGGTCACGTGAAGCACGCTAGAGGCCGGTGGACACATGACGCGTTCCTGTCGTGTCGATTCACTCGTGCGAGTGAACTCGGCAGGGGCGGCAGTCCGGAGCAACCTGTTCCACGCAGCATCGTGACGGATGACAGACTGACGCCCATGGACGAGCGCACATTCGACAGGTCGGGTCAGCACGCCTCCGTCATCGGTCTGGGCACCTGGCAGCTGGGTGCCGACTGGGGAGACGTCGACGACAAGGAAGCCCTCTCGGTACTGGAGGCCGCGGCCGAGTCCGGGGTCACCTTCTTCGACACCGCCGACGTGTACGGCGACGGCCGCAGCGAGCAGACCATCGCCGCGTTCCTCAGCGGCCGCCCGGACCTGCACGTCATGGTCGCCACGAAGATGGGCCGCCGGGTCGACCAGATCCCCGGGAACTACGTGCTCGACAACTTCCGCGCCTGGAACGACCGCTCCCGGCGCAACCTCGGCGTCGACCGGATCGACCTCGTGCAGCTGCACTGCCCGCCGACGCCCGTCTACTCCACGGACGAGGTCTTCGACGCCCTGGACACCCTGGTCGAGGAGGAGCGCGTCGCCGCCTACGGCGTCAGCGTCGAGACCTGCGAGGAGGCGCTCACCGCGATCGCCCGGCCGAACGTCGCGAGCGTGCAGATCATCCTCAACCCGTTCCGCATGAAGCCTCTGTACCAGGTGCTCCCGGCCGCCCGCGCGGCGGGTGTCGGCATCATCGCCCGAGTCCCGCTGGCCTCCGGCCTGCTCTCGGGCAAGTACACCCGGGACACCGTCTTCCCGGACAACGACCACCGCGCCTACAACCGGCACGGCGAGGCCTTCGACGTGGGCGAGACTTTCTCCGGCGTCGACTACGCCACCGGTGTGGAGGCGGCCGCCGAGTTCGCGGAGCTCGCCCCCGAGGGATACACCCCCGCCCAGCTGGCCCTGCGCTGGATCGTCGAGCAGCCGGGCGTCACCACCGTGATCCCCGGGGCGCGCTCACCCGAGCAGGCCCGCGCCAACGCGGCCGCCGCCCGCCTCCCGGAGCTGCCCGGCGGGACGCTGACGGCGATCCGCGACCTCTACGACCGCCGGATCAAGGAGCAGGTCGAAGGCCGCTGGTGACGATCCGCCCCGCTCACGGCTCCAGGAGCAGCTGCCTCTCCTGCTCCTGGTCGCCGGAGGCGGCACCGTCGTCGCGGGCCGTGAACGCCCGGGTCAGGGTGTCGCTCGCCCGCTGCACGGCCTCCGGGCTGCCCTGCACGGTGACGGTCACCGGCGCGGACAGCCGCCCGGCCCCTTGAGCACCGCCGTCGGAGGCGCCCGCCTGGGCCTCGCCGTCGAAGGTCGCCGTGTGCACCGTCGCGTTCCCGCCGGCCGGGCGCTCGTCCGGCGCCCCGAACGTGCCTTCCAGGGCGCGGACGACCGCTCGTGCGTCGTCGGCGCCTCCGCCGCTGAGCGTCACGGTGAGCTGCGTACCGGACATACGTCCACGACCTCCTAGAAATCTGCGTCGTTCGCGCCGTCCGTGTAACCGTCACGTGATCGCTCAAACCGCCGCGAGCCCCGGGACGACGAGTCGTTCCGGGGAACCCGGGCAAGAGGAGCCAGGGGCACGGCTCAGGTTCACGGCTCGGATTCACATCAGGAGGAGGAACAGTGGCGGACGCGTCAGAGGGAGGGGCCATGCGCCGGGGGCGCAACGAGACGGAGGACGAGAGAGCGGACCGGATGTGGCAGGAGCTCATCCAGGAGGTCCGCGTGGCCCAGATGGGTGTGCAGATCCTGTTCGGCTTCCTGCTCACCGTGGTGTTCACCGAGAAGTACGCGGAACTCTCCGGCACCGACCAGACGATCTACCTGGTGACGGTCGTCCTGGGCGCCTGCGCGACGGGGGCGCTGATCGGCCCGGTGTCCCTGCACCGCCTCGTCTCCGGCCGGCGCGTCAAGCCCCAGGCGGTGCGGCTGGCCTCCCGCCTCACCCTGCTCGGCCTGGTGCTGCTGCTCGCCACGACGACGGCCTCACTGCTGCTCATCCTGCGGGTGGCGACGCACGACGGTTTTGTGCCCTACCTGGTCGCCGGAGTGGTCGGCTGGTATCTGCTGTGCTGGTTCGTCCTGCCCCTGTGGACCAGGTACCGTTACACGTCGAGGTGACGGCACCCGCGCCAGCTGCCGGTCGTGCACCCGGCTGAGCAGCAGCAGCGACAGGGTCGCGCCGATCAGCGCGCAGAACATGTCCCACTGGGTGTCCCACACATCGCCCTGCGTGGCCAGGAAGGCGTCCGCCGCGTGCCCCCCGGCCACGGCGGCCGCCCACTCCAGCATCTCGAAGACGGCACTGAAGGCCAGGCAGGCGCAGACGGTCAGCGGCGCGAGCCAGCGGCTGCCGCGCAGCGGCGAGGTGCGCACCAGCAGCTCGCGCACCAGCACGGCCGGGACGAAGCCCTGCGTCAAGTGGCCCAGCCGGTCGTAGGGGTTGCGGTCCAGGCCGAAGGCGTCCCGGACCCAGTCGCCGAGCGGCACCTCGGCGTACGTGTAATGGCCGCCCACCATCAGCACCATGGCGTGGGCGGCCAGCAGGCAGTACAGCAGGGGCGTCATCGGCCGGCGCCGCCCGAGCAGGACCAGGAGCGGCAGGCCCACGAGCACCCACACGACCTCGAGGAACCAGGTCGTGTGGTCGTGCGGATCCCAGCCGGACAGGGCCAGCACCGCGAGCACGCCCCAGGCGAGGACGGCGGGCAGCGACGGCCGGGAACCGGGACGTACGTCGGACACTGCGGACATGGCGGGCTCCTTCCGGGGCAGCCCATCGTCCAGGCGGGGCCGGGCCTTCGGCATGAGTACGCCTACTCAGACCGGCCCCGGCGTCAGCTCCCGGCGAGGATGTCCGCCAGGAAGTCGTCGACGTGGACTTCCTCGCAGCCCTGCGGCACCACGTCGTAGGTGTCCCGCAGGAAAGCGGCGAACCCCGGTGCCCACGCGTACACCACCGCGTGGTGCCGCCCGCCGTCGGCACGGGCGTCGCCCAGGAACTCCATGCGCAGCTCACGCCACATGCCCCGCGACTCCGGGCGCATCCGCACGTCGCCCACCCCGACCGGGCGCCGCAGCGCGTCACCGAGCATCTCCCGGTCCAGCTGCCACCGCGCGAGAACGCGGCCGTCGTGGCTGAAGACCACGGTGACGGCGAACGGGTCCGCGGCGTCGTAGCTCAGGTGGGCGAGCACGGAGAAACGGTCCGTGTCGCCCGCCTGGAGCTGCACCACCAGGGTCTTGTGGACGAACGAGTTCACGAGGGGGCCTCCGGGAAGAACCGACGTAGAGCCCTCTAGTACCCCCGATTTCTTCGAAATGCTCAGCCGGCCGGGTGATTCCCGCGGGCACCGCGCAGCGACTCGATGCAGACCGAGACGGCCCGCTGGAGCTCCTCCAGACGCTGCACCATGTCGTCCTCGTAGAACTCCCCGGCGTCGTCGAAGGTCAGCTCCTCGAACACCTTGGTGGCCTTCTGCAGGCTGCTGTAGAACTTCGTGCGCCGCTCCCGCACCCGCAGCCCGGGGTCGGCCTCCACGGCCTCGACGACGAGGGACTTCATCGTGTCGTACGCCTCGGCGGCCCACTCGCCGGCGTCCTCGCCCTCGTCCAGCTCGTCGAGGAGCGACAGGTGCCGCTCGGCCTCCTGACGCAGGTCGGCGGGAGCCTCGACGGTCTGCCCGGCGGGCGTCTTGATCTGCCCCGACTCGGCGATCTGGCGCACGTACCCGATCCGGTCGGCCGCCCTGCTCTCCCCGGCGACGGCCTTCTTCAGCTCATCGGTGCGCACCACGTCCCGGGCCAGCTCCGACTGGAGGCCGGGGTCCTCGCGGACGCGGTCCAGCAGGGCCTGGCGGGCCGCGCGGGCGGTGGAGGGGTCGGCGAGGATCGCCGCGCGCAGGGCGGTGGGGTTCTCCGCGACCTCCAGGGCCTTCGTGGGCCGGATGCCCTCCGCCTCGGCGGCCTCGGTGATGGCGGTGCCGCGCTCGGAGGTGGCGCTGTTGCGGGAGACGTAGTAGCTCAGCCACACGTCGGCGTCCGGCAGGTCCACCTCCTGACCCGGTGTCAGGGCCTCGAAGTGCGGGACCATCCCGTCGTCGGCCGCCCGGTCCCAGGCCTTGTAGTAGCGCATGACCCGCTCCGGGGAGCAGCCGGCGAGCTCCGCGAACTCCTTCGCGGAGACCTTCGGCGTCTCGTCGGCGCCCTGTCCGCCGGGCCGCACACTGCGCGCCACCTTCAGGCCGAAGGCCCACCCTCCGGTCCGGGCGTACGCGCCGAACTCGCGCGCGTCCCGCGCGACCAGGTCGGACAGGGGCGCCGGAGCGGCGGGGGACGTCTCGGGCGGGGTGAGGGCAACGGTCACGGACGACTCTCCTGGGGCGGGGCAGATCGGACTGCACGAAGTGCGGACGGAAGCCTAGCGGCACCCGCTGACCTCGCCCTTCACCACCCGCACGGCCCGTCCGGGAACCGCTCGTGGCGGGGACGGCCGAGCCGGCACGGCACGGTCGGCGGCCGGGGGGGCGCCGCCCTCGACCGACCGGTGTGCCCCGACCGCTGCGACCGGATCGCCCGCTGCCCCGCCCGCGAGCGGGCGCACTCCGCAGAGCGGGTGCCGGCCGGTGTCTCCCGCTGCCGCTCCGTCGACCGGGTCGCGCCCACGGCCGAGCAGGGCCAAGGGGGGCGAGCGCGTTCATGAGGAGAGCCCCCCGCGGGGCGGAGGGCTCAACGGGACGAGCGGGCGGTGGGGTCGGTCCGGCCGCGTGTTTCAGCCGAACGCGTCGCGCAGCGCGGGCAGCAGGGTCTTCTCCGACCAGTCCAGATACGCCGGCTGCGAGTCCCCGCCGATCTGGACGAGGGCGATCTCGGTGAACCCGGCCTCGGCGTAGGGGCGGACGGCCTCGACGAAGGCGTCCGGGTCGTCGCCGCACGGGATGGAGTCGGCGACGTCGTCCGGTGTGACGAACTGCGTCGCGGCCTCGAAGGAATCCGGGTGCGGCAGCTCCGAGTTGACCTTCCAGCCGCTCGCGAACCAGCGGAACTGCTCGTGCGCCCGCTTGACGGCCGCGTCCCGGTCGGGGTCGAAGCAGACCGGCAGCTGGCCGACCCGGGGCTTGCCCTGCCCGCCGTGCCGGTCGAACGCCTCCAGCAGCCCGGCCTTGGGCTCCGTGGCGATCACCAGGTCGCCCAGCCGACCCGCGAGCTCGCACGACCGCTCCCCGGAGACGGCGATGCCGATGGGCGGCGCCTCGTCCGGCAGGTCCCACAGCCGGGCCGACTCCACGTCGAAGTGCGTGCCGCGATGGTTCACGTGGCCGCCCTGGAAGAGGGCGCGGATGATCTCTACGGCCTCCTCGAACATCTCGTGACGCACATCGACGGACGGCCAGCCGCCGCCCACCACGTGCTCGTTGAGGTTCTCGCCCGAGCCCAGCCCCAGCCGGAACCGGCCCTCGGACAGCAACTGCAGGGTCGCCGCCTTCTGCGCCACCACCGCGGGGTGGTAGCGGAACGTCGGGCACGTCACGTACGTCATCAGCGGGATACGTGACGTGGCCTGGGCGGCCGCGCCGAGCACAGCCCACGCGTACGGCGAATGACCCTGCGAGCGCAGCCACGGGAAGTAGTGGTCGGAGGTCACCGAGAAGTCGAAGCCCGCCTCCTCGGCCCGCACCACGTGGTCGACGAGCTCTCGGGGGCCGGCCTGTTCGGTCATCATCGTGTATCCGATTTGCACCATAACCGGCGAGTCCCCTGACCGCGCTCGCGGAAACGGGTCGATCAAGGTCGCCGAGCGGGTGCAGGATGCGTCCATGAGTGCCTCCGCCCTGCCGACGTCCCGGCCCGCCGCCCAGGGCGTCGACGCCTCCGGTGTCCACGCCCTCCTCGACGCCCTCGAAGCCGCCCCCGAGATCGAGCCCCACAGCCTGATGATCATGCGGCACGGGCATCTGGTCGCCTCCGGGTGGTGGGCGCCGTACACCGCCGAGCGCCCCCAGCTGCTGTACTCGCTCAGCAAGAGCTTCACCGGGACCGCCGCCGCCCTCGCCGAGGCCGAGGGACTGCTCGACTTCGACGCGCCGGTGATCTCGTACTTCCCGGAGTTCGAGGCCGACATCACCGACCCGCGCAGCCGGGCCATGCTCGTCCGGCACGTGGCGTCCATGGCCAGCGGCCACCGGCGCGAGACCGTCGACGAGGCCTACGGGCGCGACCCCGCCGAGCCCGTCCGAGGGTTCCTGCTGCTGCCGCCGGACGCGGATCCCGGCACCGTCTTCGCCTACAACCAGCCCACCACCTACACGCTCGCCGCGATCGTCCAGCGGGTGACCGGGCAGTCGCTCACCGCGTATCTGCGGCCCCGGCTGCTGGACCCGCTGGGCATCGGCGAGGTGGCCTGGCTGCGGGACCGCACCGGCCGCGAGCTCGGCTTCAGCGGACTGCACGCCACGACCGACGCCGTCGCACGGCTCGGACAGCTGTATCTGGGCGACGGGCTCTGGGAGGGCCGGCGGCTGCTGCCGCAGGGCTGGGCGGCCCGGGCCTCCCGGCCAAGGACGGCGACCGCCGGAGCCATGGGGGACACGGACCGGCAGGACTGGGACCAGGGGTACGGCTACCAGTTCTGGACGTCCCGGCACGGCTACCGCGGGGACGGCGCGTTCGGTCAGTTCTGCCTGGTGCTCCCGGAGCACGACGCCGTGGTCGCGGCGACCGCGGCGACCGAGCGGATGCAGGAGTATCTGAACCTGGTCTGGGAGCACCTGCTGCCCGCCTTCGGACCCGAGCCGCTGACCGGCCGGGAGGCCGCTGACGCGGAACTGCGGGAGCGCCTCGCCCGGCTCGCGCTGCCGCCCGCCCCGGGCCGCCCCGTGCCCCCGGAAGGGGACCAGGACTGGGCGGCCGCGCACTTCACGCCCCGCGGGACGGGCGGGCCGGTGCGGTCGGCCCGGCTCGCCCGGGACCGGGACGGCTGGACCATCACGCTCACCGGGCCGGCGGACCGACCGGACCGCCCGGACCGGCTGGACCTGCGCCTGGCGGGGGAGGGGTGGACGCTCGCCGAGGAACCCGTCCCCATCGCCGTGACCGGCGGCTGGACCGGGCCTGGCACGCTGACCGTGGAGGTGGTGTTCCTGGAGACCCCGCACCGTCTGGCACTGACCTGCTCCCTGGCGGACGGGACACTCACCGCGCGCTGGCGCACCCAGCCGCTGCACGGCGGCCGGTTCATCTTTCTGCGTGCCCCGCGCGACTCAGTCTGAGCCGGGCCGGAAGGTCCGGAAGAAGGCACGCAGGGCCTCCTGGTTGGCGGTGTCGTCCCAGTCGGCGTCGGGGGTCGTCCAGCGCAGCGAGAAACTGCGCCCCCCGCCGAGCAGGAAGCCCCGGCCGTAGGTGTGCACCCGGGTGCCGTCGACCACCGCGGTCCACTCCATGTCGGCGGCCTCGCGCCCTTGGTAGGTCGTCGCACGGATGGCACCGATCCGGTCGTAGCCGTCCTCCCGTTTGAGGTGCGGTTCGACGTCGTCCCGCCACACGGCCACCGGGTCCGGGCCGACCCGGGCGCTGAAGGTGACCGCCAGCGTCCGGTGGTCCCCCGCGGCGCCGAAGACGACCCGGTAGGCCACATCGCCCTGGCGGTCGGTGTCCAGCCGCTCGAAGCCCTCGGGGAGCGCGACGGAGAAGCCCTCCGCGGCCCGGTAGCGCTGGAAGCCGGGCGGCAGCGCCGTGGCCGGGGCCGAGGGGGGCCGGGTGGGCGTGGGTGGGGGCGTGGGCTTCGGCGCGGGGGACGACGGGGTGGGAGTCGGAGCAGGGGAGGGGGGCGGGCTGGGTGCCCCGGAGGGCTCACCGCCGTCGCCGCCGGTGCCCTCGCCCGGGGTGGCGGCGGAGGCCGGCGGACGGGCGGGTGACTGCGCCGCGTCACTGCCGCCGTCCGTGCCGGGCAGCCCCTGGGTGGCCACGAGCACGGCGGCCGCGACGGTGACGACGGCCAGGGCCGTTCCCGCCACTACGGTCCGTCTGCTCCACGCCGGGTTCGCTGGCCGCATCGCCGCGTAGGCGCCACGCAGCCGGGGGGCCGGTGCCGCCCCCAGGGCCGCCTCGGGGTCCTCGCTGAGCGCGCGGGTCAGCGCCTCGCGCACCACCGGGCGGGTCAGCCGCTCCCGTGAGTCCTTGCGCAACAGCCCCTGCACGACCCGGGTGAGCGGCCCGGCGCGCACCGGCGTCCGCAGCGGCAGCCGGTCCACACCCTTCAGGGTGTTCTCCGGACGCCCCCGGTCCCGGAAGGGCGGACGCCCCTCGACCATCGTGTACAGGATCGCGCCCAGGGCCCACAGGTCGGCCGCGGGGCCGATGCGCTGGTCGCGCGCCTGTTCCGGGGAAGCGTACGCGGGCGCCGTGAGCCGGGGGGCGAGGGTCGCGCCGGCCAGACCGAAGCCGGTGACGACGACCGAGTGGTCCTCACGCACGAACACCTGGCCGGGGCTCAGCTCGCCGTGCGTGATGCCCTCGGCGTGCGCGGCGTCCAGCACGTCGAGCAGCCCGAGGCCGATCCGCGCCGCCCGCACGTAGTTGAACGTGCCCTGCTCCGTGAGGAGTTCGCCGAGCGGGGTGCCGTCGATCCACTCGTTGACCGTCCACAGGACACCGGCCTCCACCACGGCGTCGACGACCGCGGCGATCCGGCCGGGGCACAGCAGCGCCATGTTCTCGCAGGTGCGCAGCAGACGGGCGGCGGCCCGGCGCTCGGGTTCGCGCGCATCCTCCGGAAGCCCGATCTGGGTCACGAGGCACGGGCGGGAGATCTCGCCGGCTCCGGTGTCCTCGGCGTACCAGCAGATGCGGTTGGTCTCGCGCTGGATGATCTCGAGCAGCCGGTACCGGCCGGCGACCAACTGGTGTGTGGAGACGTGCGCCCTGCCCATGGCCATCCCTCGCTGGAAACCTGGCTCTCACCTTTTCCAGAGGTACGGGGAGTGGGGCGGCCCGCGTTCAATACGATCGCAACTCCGTCTCGGTTCCTGTCTTTTGTTCAAGGGATGGGAGCAAGTGTGCGAAGAAAAGCGGTCTTTCGAAAGGGTGGGGCGCGTTTGACCTCGACCGCCCGGGGTACCGTCGGCGCCCGGAATTCGCCGCAGCCGCCCGCGCATTCGCAATGACCGGCCCGGCCTGGTGGTAACCGGCGGTAAATGCGGAGGTGTACACCGTCCGAACTCCCAGCCCTCCGATGAATTCCCCGACCGGATTCCACGGGAGGGGCCGGATCTCAGCGCAGACCGAAGCGACGCGCCCAGGCGAACATGTCACCCGTCGTCGCGTTGCCCCCGCACACGACCAGACCGAGCCGGGCCCCGTCGCCGACCCGTTCCAGGACCTGACGGGCGGCGGGCAGCAGACAGCCCGCCGCCGGTTCCGCCCACACCTTGGCGTGGTCGGCCAGGTCGAGCGAGCCCTGCACGGCGTCCCGGTCCGGGACCACGATCACCTCCGTGACCAGGGCGGAGACATGGTCGTACGTCAGCTGCGACACGGCCGGAGCGCTGAGTGTGGACACGATCGACGACAGGGCGACGGGCAGCGGACCGCCCGCCGCCAGCGCCTCGGACATCGCCTGGGCGCCCTCGGTCTCCACACCCCACACCCGCACCCCGGGCCGGCGCGCCCGCAGCGCGGCGGCGACACCGGCGATCAGTCCGCCGCCCCCGATGCTCACGAGTACATCGGTGAGTTCGCCGGCGTCGGCGGCGAACTCGAGCCCGACCGTGCCCTGTCCGGCGATCACCACCGGGTCGTCGAAGGGGTGGACGAGGGTCAGCCCTTCCTGCTGGAGCCGCGTCATGAGGGCGAACGCGCCGTCCATGTCGTCGGTCAGCCGCACCGAGGCACCAGCCGTCTCCGCCGTCTCCACGGCACGGGCGGGTGCCGAGCGCGGCATCACCACGGTGGCCTTCACATCGAGGGCCGCGGCCATCACCGCGACGGCGATCCCGTGGTTGCCGCCGCTGACCGCCACCACCCCGGCGGCCCGTTCGGCCTCGCTCAGCGACAACAGCTTCGCCGTCGCGCCCCGCGCCTTGAACGAGCCGGTGCGCTGCAGCAGTTCCAGCTTCGCGGTGACCGGGGCGCCGAGCAGGGCCGAGAGCCCCGGGCTGTCGACGGTCGGGGTGCGCACGACGTGCCCGGCGATCCGCCCGGCCGCGGCTTCGATCTCCGAGATGCCGATCATCGCTTTCATCCTTCCGGCGCGGGGTCGCGGAACACGCCGAGTCGACCCTGACCCGTGAAGGGGGTCAAGGTCAACGCGACAGCGACAGGAGGCGCGTGCCCGTCCCGTGCGGAGGGCGGCACCGTTCCCGTTCCGTTCAGGCGTGGCGGCGCAGCAGATAGTCCAGCAGCGCGTGGAGTTCGCCGGTGGCCCCCGCGGCCGGCGGCACGTCGGCGAGGGCCGCCTCGACGACGGTGATGTGCCGGCGGGCCTCGGCCATGGCCGCCTCCCGGGCGCCCGCCTGCTCGATCAGCGCCGCCGCGGTGCCCGGCGCGTCGCCGGATTCCAGGAGCGCGGCGAGCCGGCCGCCCGACGGGGAGCCGAGCGCCACCAGGACCGGGTAGGTCTTCTTGCGCTCACGCAGATCACCGTGGACCGGCTTGCCGGTGACGGCCGGATCCCCCCAGATGCCCAGCACGTCGTCGACGATCTGGAACGCGATCCCCAGATGCCGGCCCACCCGGTCGAGCGCGGCGACCGTCTCGGGCCGGGCACCGCCCAGCACGGCCCCCAGCGCCGCCGCGCACCCCAGCAGCGCGCCTGTCTTGTGCTCCGCCATCGCCCGGTACTCCCCGGGCCGCACCCGCCCGGGTCCGGTCCACGGACGGTCGGCGAACAGCAGGTCGTCCGCCTGCCCGCGCACCAGGTCGCCCAGCGCCGCGGACAGGGTCCGCACGGCCCCGGCACCTCCCGGCTGCGCGGCGAGCGTCTCGACGGCCAGTGCGAACAGCGCGTCACCCGCGAGCACCGCGGGTCCCGTGCCGTAGGCCTTCCAGACGGCAGGGCGGCGTCGCCGGTCCGCGTCGCCGTCCATGATGTCGTCGTGCAGCAGGGAGAAGGTGTGCACCAGCTCCACCGCGACGGCCGCCGCCACCCCGGCCCGCTCCGGCGCCCCGGCCGCCTGCGCCCCGAGCACCGCGAGGGCCTGGCGTACGCCCTTCCCGCCGGAGGCGGCGGCCGGGGCGCCGCCGACCTCGCACCAGCCGAAGGAGTAGGCGGCCATCTCGCCGACCCACGGGTGCATCCGGCCGACGGCCTCTTCCAGGGCGGGCCGGACCAGCGCGCGGCAGCGGTCGAGGACCCGGGGCACGCCGTCCGCGTCGCCCACGCGATCGTTCGGCTCGCCCCGGCGTGCCGCCCCTACCGTCACCGGCGCCGCACTCCGCCGTGACGGAAGGGCGGTGGCGGGCGCCTGTGCCACCGCGCCCTGGCGTGCCGCCCGTCCCGTGGCGGGGGACGGGGCGGCCGGTGCCGTCGTACCGGTCGTACCGGCCTGGCGGGACGCCTCCACCGTCGTCGGCAGCGCCGTCACCGTGCCGCCTCCGTCGCCCGCTCGGCCGCCGGTATGCCGAGTTCCTCGTGTGCCTGCGCCACCATCCTGCGGGCGTGCTGAAGACCGATGCGCTCCAGAACGCCCGCGAGATCGGCCAGTTCGGCCGCCGTCTCGGAGCGGTCGCGGCCCAGCCGGGCCAAGGACTTGGCGAGCCCCAGCCGTGCCAGGGCCTCCCCGCGCGGCTCGCTCATCTCACGGAACTCCGCCAGGGCCTGCGTGTACAGCTCGCGCGCCTGCGCGTAACGCCCCGCCCTGTACAGGACGTTGCCACGCATCTTGTGGTTGTAGGCCAGCGCGCTGGACAGCCGCATCGCGCGGCAGGCCGTCTCCGCCTCGCTCAGCAGTTCCAGCGCCCGCTCGGTGTCCCCGTCGCGGACCGACACCACATCGGCCAGCCCGCGCAGCGCCCAGGCGTGTCCGCGCCGGTCCTCCGCGCGAGCGGCGATCTCGGCGGCCTCCTCGAACAGGGCGTACGCCGTGTCGTAGCGCCCGGTGTTGCGGTGCATCTGCGCGATGCCCTCCAGCGCCCACACCGTGTGCCGTGCCTCCCCGCGCCGCCGGGCCTCGGCCAGCAGCTGCTCGTGCAGCCGGCCGACGGCCTCGTAGTCGCCCTGGATGCGGCCGGTCTCCGCCAGGCCCGCCAGCGAGTAACCGCGGGCGACGATGTCGCCGCCGCGCTCACCCAGGTCGGCCGCCAGCTGGAGCAGCCTTCTGGCCAGCGGGAGCGCGCCGCGCTGCCGGGCCAGCGTGCCGCCGCTCCACAGGGCCCAGGCCATCGCCGAGACATCGCCGGCCTGCCGGGCCGCGCGGTAACTCGCCTTCCAGGCCCGGTCCGCCTCCTCGACCCGGCCCAGCCGGCGGTGCGCCTCGGCCACGGCGAGTCCGGAACGCGCCGCCTCGCCGGGCTGTCCGGCGCGCTCGGCGGCCCTCAACTGCTCGGTTCCGGCGGCCAGGACGTCGGTCAGGGAGGAATTGACGGACAGGGTGGTGAGCGCGCCCTGGTACTCCGGGGCGAATGCCTTGCCGTACATCGATGCCTTTCGGTCCGTGTGCACCCCCCTATGCGCACCGTGTATACACATTGCGTATACACGTCGCGTATAGAGGGATGGGGAACTGCCCCGGCCGCGAGGGCCAGGGCATCACCTGTTGCCGATCAAGACGTCGGCCGAACGGACCGGGTTGCCTCTGAGGCGCAGATCACCGTGGAGCCCGCTCCTGCTCCGGTGAAACCGAGGGCTCAGAGGAGGAGTTCAGTGCTGGCCGGCCTTCTGCGGAGTCGCCTCGCTCGGCCGGACGACGACGTACCCCTCGCCCTGGAGCAGCAGTTGCACGGCCTCGCCGGAGCCGCCGCGCAGCATCGACCCGATGGACTGGGAGCGGTGCAGCGAGGTCTGCAGACCCGCCGTCCAGCCGACGATCGCGTCCGTGTCGACGTACACCGGGTACTGCGGCGAGACCGGGATGACCAGCGGGTTGCCCTCGCACACCAGGCCCAGTCTGCCGTGCCCGGTGAAGACACTGTTGAACAGGCCGCCACCGGTGATCCCGGCGCCCTTCACGGTCGCGATGCGGTAGGACAACGTGGCGTCGAAACACAGGACATTGCGGCCGTTCACCGTGAACTCGTCGCCGGGTTCGACGTCGACGATGAAACAGTTCTGTGCCTCGTGCGCGAACCAGGCCTCGCCCTGCCCGCGCACCGCCATCAGCGGCAGCCCCTCCCCGGTGACCGCGCGCTTGAGCATGCCGCCCACGCCCTGGCCCTTGCGCTCGAACTGGAGGTTGCCGCGGTAGGAGATCATCGCGCCCTGCCGGGCGAGCATCTCGCCGTTCACCGTGTAACGGATGCACTTGGCGTTCTCGACCGTCATGCCCGGCGCTACGGCCGGCTGCACCATGTGCTCACTGGAAAAGAGGTCACCCTTCATGGAGGCATCCTCGCCCGGAGCGTCTTCCTCCGCCAAGATCGCGCGCGGGCGGGGAGGTTGGGCGGGGTGGCCGCCGGAGTCAACCGCCGAGGAGCTGCGTCCAGTACATGCCCGCTCGGCCACCGCACGCGAGGCCGACGCCGATGTGGGTGAAGCCGGGGGTGAGGATGTTGGCCCGGTGGCCGGGGCTGTTCATCCAGCCCTCCACGACGGCGGCGGGGGAGCGCTGGCCGCACGCGATGTTCTCGCCGACCGCACGCCGGGTCGAACCCGCGGCGGCGGCCCGGTCCCAGGGCCTGCTGCCGTCGGGCGCGGTGTGCGCGTAGAACGCGCGGGCCACCATGTCCGCGCTGTGCGCCTGCGCGGCCGCGGTGAGCGAGGGGTCGGCCGCCAGCGGGGGCAGCCCGGCCCGGGCACGTTCCCGGTTGGTCAGGTCGATGACGGCCGCCGCGGTGCCGGCCAGCCCGTCCGGCGTGAACGGCCTGGCCCACAGCGCCGTCCAGTAGGTGTCGCCGCCGGGGCCGTCGGACACCCGGGCCAGCCCGGCGTGGGTGAACACCGGGTCGTTCAGGGTGCGCCGCGGCCCGTCCGTGCGCAGGCAGTACGCGACGAACTCGGCGGGCGTGCGCGGGCCGGACACCAGGTGCTCCCCGAGGGTGAGGTACGCGAACCCGGCGCCGGTGACACGCTGGTAGACGGAGACGCCGTCGCGCGTCTCGACACCGAGGCGTCCGGCCGCGGCCATGGCGGCGGCGTGCTCCCGGGCCGCCGCCAGGAGACGGGCGTCCAGGGCGACGGGCGGTGAACCGGCGGACGTGCGGGCGGAGTTGACCGCGGCGAGAAAGCCGTCAGGGTCGGGTGCGGAAGGAGCGCCCGGGGAATCGCCCGGCGGTGTGCCGTCGTCCGTGACGTCGACGCCGAAGTCCCGGGCGAGGCCCGCCAGTCCGTCCGCGTACCCCTGGCCCAGTGCGCGCAGCTTCCAGCGGTCGCCGCGTCGGTACAGCTCCGCGAGCAGCAGCAGCGTCTCCTGCCGGGGGCGTGGCGGGGTGAAGCGGGCGAGCGGGCGGCCGTGCGCGTCGGCGACCTGGAGCGTGGGGGAGGGGAGGCGGTCGAGACCGGTCCCGGGCTCGGCGGGGCTGACGGCGACGGTGACCCGGTCGGCACCGCTGCGCAGGCCCTGCGGGTCCACGGTCAGCGTGTCACCCGTCAGGCGTGCTCCCGGCGCCGACGGCTGGTTGTAGAAGACGAAGTCGCCGTCGCCCCGGACCTTTCCGCCCTCGTCGGTGATCAGCGCCGACACGTCGAACGGCCCGGGCACCCGGATGCGCACCGCACCGCCGGGAAGCACCAGGTTGCCCCCGGGAACCAGCTCGTCCATCGTGCCGCCCTGCCCTCCCCCTGAGCGCTCCGGTCGCCAGGACAACGGCCGCCGGGGCGGGAGGGTTCCCCCCACCGCGACGAACCGGGGCAAGTCGACGACCGCGCGGGGGGATCCGGCGGCCCCCGCCCCGGCCACCGCGCGGAGGGACCTGGCCGCTCTCCACCCCCACACCGCGCCGAGGAATCGGCAGTCGCCCCGGGCGGCGACGGGATCGGCGTACCGAAAACTCCCTGACCGAGACCGGAGTCCGCCGACCTGGGTACTCCTGTCGCCATGATCGAAACGCAGTTCCCGTCGCGACCGGCGCACACCGAGCCGCCGCCCTCCTCGCGCAGCGTCGGCGGCCGCACCACTACCGTGGCGGGCCTGGCCCCGTGACCCCGCGCGCACACGACCGACCGGCCGAAGGAGCGCCGACGACGATGCCCCACCCCGCACGCCCCCGCTGCCGTGCCGCCCTGGCCGCCCTCTCCTGCTGCGTCGCGCTGGGCTGCGGGACCGGCACGGTACCCCCGGGGGACGGGCCGGGCCCGACGCCCAGCGCCCCGGCCGCGTCCGGGCGCGGCGTGGTGACCTGGGCCTCCTCGGCCCACCACATGGGCGCGGCGACCGGCGGCCGCGGCTACCGGCTGATGGTGCACACCAGCGTCGGCGGCACCGGCCTGCGGGTACGGCTCTCGAACGCCTTCGGCGACCGGCCGGTGACGTTCGGAAACGTCCACGCGGGCCTGCGACGGCACGGAGCGGAACTCGTCCCCGGCAGCAACCGGCGCCTCACCTTCGGCGGCGCCCGCTCCGTCACCGTCCCCGCCTGCGGCATCGTCTACAGCGATCCGCTGCCCGTCCGCGTCCCCGCCGGGCGCACCCTCGCCGTCAGCCTGTACGTCGCCCGGGCCGGCGGCACCCTCACCGGACACTGGATGGCGCTGCAGACGTCGTACACCACCGAGGGCGACCACACCGCGGAGGAGGGCGCCGCCCACTGGAAGCGGCGGACCGGCTCGTGGTCCTACCTCGACGCCGTCACCGTACGGCCCCGCAAGCAGACGGGTGCCGTGGTCGCCCTCGGCGACTCCATCACCGACGGCCGGCGTTCCACGGCCGGCCGGAACCACCGCTGGCCCGACTACCTGGCCCGCCGCCTGCGCTCGTCCGGAACCACGGTCGAGGGGGTGGCCAACGCGGGTATCGCCGGGAACCGGGTCCTGCTCGACGGCCCAGGACAGAGCGCGCTGAACCGTCTGCAGCGGGACGCGCTCTCGCTGCCGGGCGTGCGCACGGTGTTCCTCTTCCAGGGCGTCAACGACATCAAGGGCGAGCCCGGCGCCACAGGGGCGGGGCTGATCGCCGGGTACCGCAGGCTGGTCGACCGGGCGCACGCGGCGGGGAAGTGCGTCGTCGGCGCCACGATCGGCCCCTACAAGGGCTGGCAGGAATGGGACCCCGCCGGGGAAGCCGTGCGCCGGCAGGTCAACCGCTTCATCCGCGACAGCGGCGCGTTCGACGGGGTCGCCGACTTCGACCGCGTCCTGCGCAGCCCCGACGCCCCCGAGCGGATCTGGCCCGTCTTCGACGGCGGCGACCATCTGCACCCCAACGACAAGGGGATGCGGGCGCTGGCCGCCGCCGTCGATCCGAAGACCCTCGACTGCGGCACCGGCTAGTCAGCCCGACGTCGACGGCTCCGGGGCGATGAGTCCCTCGCGGTGGGCGATCGCCACGGCCTCGCCGCGGCTCGACGCGCCCACCTTGGCGAGGATGTTGGAGACGTGCACGCTCGCCGTCTTGCCGCTGATGAACAACTCCTCGCCGATCTGGCGGTTGCTGCGGCCCAGGGCGAGCAGCCGCAGTACGTCCTGCTCGCGCGCGGTGAGCAGGGCGGCCCGGGCGTCGCCGCCCGGCCGGTCCGACAGCCGGCCGCGACGGATCAAGGCGTCCACCCGTTCCCGCAGCGGCGTCGCGCCGAGGAGGTCCGCGGTCTCCCGGACCGCCCGGGCCTCGGCCGCCGCGTCCTCACGGCGCCCGGCCGCCAACAGGGCCTCGGCGTAGCGCAGCCGGCACCGCGCCCGCTCGTAGACGTCGCCGTACCCGAACGCCGTCACCACCTTCTCCCAGGCGGCCGTCGCGTCCGGCCCCGCCGCGGCCCTGATCCACTCGGCCTCGGCGCGGGCCAGCCACGCCTGCCCCTCGGGGCCCTGCGGCGTGCCGTCGTCGCGGGTGGCCATGGTCCGCGCCAGTTCCACCAGTTCGGTCGCGGTGCCGGTCCAGTGGCGGGCCCCGGCCTCGTCCCCGGCCAGTCGCTGTCCGACGGCCGCGTCGGCCACCGCCGACAGCGCCAGCGCGGCGAGCCGCACCGTGACGTCCGGGCGGGTGCCCGTCTCGTCGGTGAGGGCCGTGACCGTGGCCCGCATCCACCGCACCGCGTCCTGCGGGTCCCGGCGCTGCGCCGCCGCGTCGGTGAGCACGATGCCCGCGACCAGGGTTGCCATCCAGTCGAACGGCCCCTCCAGCAGGGCTCGCGCCCGGTCGGCGGCCGTGAGGTCACCCCGTGCGAGCGCCACGTACAGCGCGGGACCGGCCGTGTACCCGCCGGCGGCCGGGAGCACCTCGGCATCGGTGGCCGCGGCGCGCACGCACTCGTCCCAGCGGCCCAGCACGTGCAGCACCAGCAGCCGCAGGTAGCGCATCTCCAGCGGATACGGCGACGAGAGCAGACCGGCGCGCCGGGCCCGGTCCAGGCCCTCCGTCAGCCAGGGCACGCACTCCGCGAGGTCGCCGTTCTCGTAACAGCCCATGGCGAGGTTGAACAGGGCCCGCAGCTCCACGGCCGCGTTGCCCGACCGCGCGGCCAGTTCCCGGGCCTTGAGCAGCCGTTCCCGCCCCCGCGGGCTGCGCCGCCCGCCGCTGTCGAAGCCGGCCAGGGAGATCAGCAGGTCGGCCTGGGCGTCGGTGACCCTCAGCCGCTCGGCCACGTCCAGGGCCCGGCGGGCGACCTTCAGCGCGGTGTCGTTCTCCCCGACGTAACGTGCGGCCATGACGTGGGTGGCAGCGGCCCACACCCAGGTGTGCGACGGCGGATCCTCCGGGATCATCGCCAGCGCCTCACTGCTGTAGGCGAACGCCGCCGTCAGGCTGTCCACGCTCAGCAGGTTCCCGGCGAGCGTGTAGCGCACCCGCGCGGCGAGTTCGGAGTCGGCGTCCTGGCCGAGCTCGGCCAGCGCGGACCGGGCCAGGGACACCGCCCGGTGCAGCTCCCCGGCGTGCGCGGCCGCCGCCGACGCCCGCAGCGTCAGCGTGGCCCGGTCGGTGCCCGCGCCGGAGGGCCGGGCCTCGGCGCCGACCGCCGGCCACAGGTCCAGGGCCGCTTCGAGATGCCGCTGCTCCTCGGCGGGCGCACCGACCCGCTGGGCGTGATCGGCGGCCTCCAGGGACGCGGCCAGCGCCTCGGCGAGGTCGTGACTCTCCCGGTAGTGGTGGGCACGCTCGGCGGCGCTCTCGGCGAGGTGCCCGCGCCCGGCGAGCAGCCGCGCGAACGCGCCGTGCAGCCGCGCCCGCTCCCCGGGCAGCAGATCCGCGTAGACGGCCTCACGGGCGAGGGCGTGCCGGAACGAGTACGTGTCGTCGTCCCCCGCGACGAGCAGTTGCCGCCCCACCGCCTCCCGCAGCGCCGACTCCAGCTCGGCCTCCGGCAGCCCGGCCGCTTGCCGCAGCAGGTCGTGCTCCACCCGGCGCCCGGCCACGGACGCGGTCCGCAGCACCTGCTGGGCGGTCTCGGAGAGCTGCTCGAAACGGATCAGCAGCACATTGGCGAGCCCGCTGGGCACACCGCCGGACTCCGTGTCGGTGGCGGCAAGCAACTCCTCGGCGTAGAAGGCGTTTCCCTCGGCCCGCTCCACGATGCGCCGCACGGTGGCGTCGGGCAGCGGCCGGCGCTCCAGGGCCCGCACCAGCCGGTCCACCTCGGAGTCGGCCAGCGGCCGCAGCTCCAGCCGCTCCACGACGGGCAGCCGGATCAGCTCCGCCAGCAGCGGCCGCAGCGGGTGCCGGCGGTGCAGGTCGTCCGCCCGGTACGAGGCGAACACCGCGAGCCGCTGCCGCAGCACACCCCGGCCGAGCAGGAACCGCAGCAGGTCCCGTGACGACTGATCGGCCCAGTGCAGGTCCTCCAGCACGAGCAGCAGCGGCGCGACCTCGGCGACCTGGGCCAGGAGTCCCGCCATCCCCTCGAACAGCCGCAGCCGCCCGTCCACGTCCCGCTCGGAGCCGGTCCCGGCCCCCAGCAGCCGTTCCACCACGGGGTGGGCGGCCAGGGCGTCCGAGAACCGCTCGTCGGCGGCGAGCACCCCCAGGATCTCGGTGAACGGCAGGTAGGGCAGTCCGACGTCGCCGAGGTCCACGCAGTGCCCGGTGACCACGGTCATGCCCGTCGCGGCAGCGTGCCGCCCGGCCTCGTCGAGCACCCGGGTCTTGCCGACACCGGCGTCCCCGGCGATCAACACGGCCCGGGCCTCGCCGTCGCGGGCACGCTCCAGTACGCCGGAGAGCCGCGTGAGTTCGGCGTCCCGCCCGACGACGGGCGTGGCCGATGAAGCCTGCTGCACAGGTCCAACCTTCTCTTTCAGCAGCGCGGGGACATGACAGCCTCGGGCTCCTAGGCGCGCAGCACCTTCGCCCAGTCGGCGGGCACCCGCCCCGCAGGCCCCGGCGTGGGCTGATCGGCCGGGTGACTCACCGGCCCGGCCAGCTCCGGCCCGCCCTCGTACAACTCGTTCGTCTCGTAGTTCCAGTACCAGTCCTCGCCCGGCTCGAAGCTCTGCACGAACGGATGCCCGGTGTCCCGGAAGTGCCCCGTCGCGTGCTTCGCCGGCGAACTGTCACAGCACCCCACGTGCCCGCACTGCGCACACCGGCGCAGATGGAACCACCAGCCCCCGGCCGCGTCGCACTCGGCGCACCCGCTGCCGCTCGGCGGCACCTGCGGGTCGATCCCGTTCTCGTCACTCATGCCGACTCCTCCTCGACCGCTGTCAGCGGAAGCAGTACCTGGAAACGCGTGTCACCGGGCCGCGACTCCACCCGGATGCCGCCGTGGTGCTTGTTGACCACGATCCGCCAGGAGATGTCGAGCCCGAGCCCGGTCCCCTCGCCCACCGGCTTGGTGGTGAAGAAGGGATCGAAGATCCGCTCCCGGTCCTGGGCCGGGATGCCGACGCCGGTGTCCCGGAACTCCACCAGCACCCGGTCGTGCTCCCGCGCCGTCCGAACGGTCAACGTCCCTTCCCCGCCCGCGCTGTTCATCGCCGAGACCGCGTTGTCGATCAGGTTGGTCCACACCTGGTTGAGCTCCGCCGGGTACGCCGGGATCCTCGGCAGCGTGCGGTCGTAGTCCTTGACGACCCTGATCCGCCTGCCGATCTTCCCGGACAGCATCAGCAGGGTGGAGTCGAGGAGTTCGTGCACGTCGGCGTTCTGGAAGGGCGCCCGGTCGAGCTGCGAGTACTGCTTCGCCGCGTCCACCAGGTGCGAGATGCGCGTGGTGGAGTCGTGGATCTCGTCCATCAGCAGCTCGGTCTCGACGGTGTAGTTGAGCCAGCCGATCGCGCTCGGCAGCATCTCCTCGTCGACGGCGGCCGCGACCTGGTCGAGCCAGTCCACGTCGAGACCGGCCTGGACGAACGTCGGCGCGATCCGCCACCCCTCGGGGATGCCCTGGTCGTCCAGCCAGTCGGCGACGGCGTCCTCCCGGTCCGACGCCTCCAGCGGACTGAGCACCGGCGCCTTGGCGACCCGCTCGGCGGTGCGCTCCTGGATGTCGATGAGGTTGGCCATGACCTCGGGGGAGTACGAACCCTGGGCGATGACCGCCAGTTTGTGGCGCATCTTGCCGACCCGCTCCCGCAGGGTCGACGTCGCCCGCACGGCCGCCGCGGCCGGGTTGTTCAGCTCGTGCGTCAGACCGGCGGACAACGAGCCGAGCGCCAGCAGCCGTTCGCGCTGGCCGATGGCCCGCTGGGTGCTCTTCGAACCGAAGAACAGCCCCTCCAGCAGGTGCACCGCCATCGGGAACCACTCCTGCATGATCTCCGCGAAGGTGTCGGCGGGCAGCACGAAGAACCGTGTCGGCTCCGTGACGCGCATGGAGTTGTTGTAGACCTGCCGCACCCGGTCGCCCAGGTACGCCTGCATCGAGCCGGCGTACACCCCGCGCTGCGAGGTCCGGGTCACCTCCACGTCGTCCCCGCCGACCCGGCGGTACAGCACCACCGTGCCCTCCAGCATCACGTAGAAGCAGGTGGCGGGCTCGCCCTCGGTGTACACCGGCCCGGGCTCGAAGCGTTCCACGCGCCCCTCGGCGCACAGCCGCCCCAGCTGCTCGGGCGTCAGCTTCTCGAACAGGAACAGGGAGCCGATCTCCCGCGGGCTGCACGGCGCCGACTGCCCGCTCATGACTGCTCCAGGTACCGGTGGACGAGCATCACGGCCATGGCTCCCTCTCCGACGGCCGACGCGACCCGCTTCGCCGACTCCGAGCGGGCGTCGCCCGCCACGAACACCCCGGGCACGTTGGTCTCCAGGTGGTAGGGCGGCCGGTCCAGTTCCCAGCCCTGCGGCGGGCGTCCGTCGGCGGTCAGATCGGGCCCGGCGAGGATGAACCCGCGCTCGTCCCGCAGCACCGTGCCGTCCAGCCAGTCGGTCAGCGGGGCCGCGCCGATGAAGACGAACACCCACTGCGCGTCGACCTGTTCGGTGTGCCCGCTGTCCACGTCCCGCAGCGTCAGCCGCTCCAGGTGGCCGTCGCCGTGTGCCTCCTCGACGACCGTGCGGGTGCGCACCTGGATGTTCGGGGACTCCTCGATCTGCTGGATCAGGTAGTGCGACATGGACGCCGCCAGCGACGCGCCGCGCACCAGCAGCGTCACCGACTTGGCGCCCCGGGACAGGTACATCGCCGCCTGCCCGGCGGAGTTGGCGCCGCCGACGATGTACACGTCCTGGTCCTGGCAGGAGGGGGCCTCCGTCAGGGCCGACCCGTAGTACACCCCGCACCCGGTGAGGTCCTCGCAGCCGGGCGCCGCCAGTTGCCGGTAGGAGACCCCGGTCGCGAGGATCACGCTGTGCGCGGCGAGCGCCGAGCCGTCGGAGAACCGGACGATCCGGGCGGCGCCGTTGACCTCCAGGGCCGTCACCTCGCGCGCCGTGAGGATCTCGGCGCCGAACTTCGCCGCCTGCCGCCGCGCCCGGTCGGTGAGCTGTGCGCCCGACACCCCGTCGGGAAAGCCCAGGTAGTTCTCGATGCGGGAGCTCTGGCCGGCCTGCCCGCCGGTCGCCGACCGCTCCACCAGCACGGTCCGCAGCCCCTCGGAGGCACCGTAGACCGCGGCGCCGAGCCCGGCCGGGCCGCCGCCGATGACGACCAGGTCGTAGAAGTCGGCCGTCGGCGTGGTCGCCAGCCCCACCCGGGCGGCGAGATCGACGGGCTCCGGCTCGACCAGGGGGGTGCCGTCCGGTGTGATCACTACCGGCAGGCGCATCCCGTCCTCGCCGGCCGCGGCCAGCAGCCGCCGCCCCTCCGGCTCGTCGGAGGAGTACCAGCGGTAGGGCACCTGGTTGCGGGCCAGGAACTCCCGCACGTCCGAGGAGCGCGAGGACCAGCGGTGCCCCACCACCTTGGTGCTGGGCACGGGCCGGAAGTCGCTGGAGCGCCATGCCAGCAGCAGATCGTCCAGGACCGGGTACAGCTTCTCCTCGGGCGGGTCCCAGGGCTTGAGCAGGTAGTGGTCGAGGTCCACGACGTTGATCGCGTCGATCGCGGCGTTGGTGTCCGCGTACGCGGTCAGCAGCACGCGCCGCGCCCCCGGGTAGACGTCCAGGGCCTGTTCGAGGAACTCGATGCCGTTCATCTGCGGCATCCGGTAGTCGGCCAGGATGACGGCCACGAGATCGCCGCGCAGCTTGAGCTCCCGCAGCGCCTCCAGAGCGGACGCGCCGGACTCCGCCCGCACGATCCGGTACGACGCGCCGTAGCGCCGCCTCAGGTCCCTGGCGACGGCCCGGGACACCCCGGGGTCGTCGTCCACGGTCATGATGACGGTCCGCGCCGTATCGGCGGCCTGTGCCATGCGTCCCCCACACCGGGCGGTCGACTCACGGCACGGCGTCCCGGAGCACCGCGCCGACCTCCGCCCATCGTATGTTCGATCGTCGTGCCGCGCTCCGATACGGAGATCGGTTCCGATCGGCCCGTCCGGCGTAGGGAAGACTGGGCGGCGCACGTAGTGATCGTGACAAGGGAGGCAGCGGGATGACACGCCCGATCACCGCAGGGGTCGACGGATCGCAGGAGAGCCTCGCGGCCCTGGCCTGGGCGGCGCGGGAGGCGGTGCGGCGCGACCGGCCGCTGCACGTGGTGCACGCCTGGCGGTTCGAACAGCGGGAGGCGCTCCAGGCGGGGATCGAGGGGGACGCGGACAGCCAGGCCGAGTGGGTGCACAGCGCGGTGTCCGAGGCCGTCGGGACCGTCACCGAGCGGCACCCGGACCTCACGGTGACCACCGACGTCATCGAGGGCGAGGCCGCCGACACCCTGGTCGCCGCCGCGGCCGATGCCGAGATGCTGGTGCTGGGCTCGCGCGGGCACGGCCGCATCATCGGGTTCCTGCTCGGCTCGGTCGGCCAGCAGGTGCTCGCCGCGGCCACCCGGCCCGTGGTGCTCGTCCGGGCCGGTGACGACGCCTCGTCCGAGGCCGGGGGTCGGGAGATCGTCGTGGGCCAGCAGGGCGACCCGGAGGACAGCGCCGACGCGCTGCGATTCGCCTTCGAGACGGCCGCGGCGCGCGGGGCGACCGTGCGGGTCGTGCGGGCCTGGAACCTGCCGCCCGTCTTCGCCTACAGCCCGGGCTCGCTGAAGCTGCTCGACGAGGCCGGGGGACTGGAGCCGTACGAGAAGAAGAGCCTGGCCGCCGCGGTCCGGCCCTGGCGGGAGCGCTTCCCGGGCGTGCCCGTCGAGGAGCACGTGGAGATGGGCAGCGCGAGCCAGGTTCTGCTGTCGGTCGCGGGGACGGCGCAGCTGATGGTCGTCGGCCGCCGGGCCCACCGCACGGCCGTCGGGGCCCGAATCGGGTCGGTGGCCCACGGGATGCTGCACCACGCGGACTGCCCGGTGGCGGTGGTGCCGCACGGGTGACGGCCGGGAGCCGTCTCACTCCGTCGTCGGCTGCAGCGTCTTGCGCGCCTTGGGCAGGATGTTGGTGATGTAGTCCTCGACCGCCGTCTCGATGCCGATGTCGTGCTGGGCCTGCTCGGACATGTACCAGCGGTGTTCGAGGAGCTGGTGGTAGATCTCCGCCGGTTCCATCGCGCCGCGCAGTTCGAGGGGCACGGCCCGCACGGTCGGCCGGAACACCTCCCGCACCCAGCGGTGCGCCAGCACCTCGGGGCGGGCTCCGAGAGGATCGCCGGGCGCGTAGTCGTCCTGGGTCGCCATCCAGCTCTCCAGATCGTTCAGCAGCCGCCGGGCCTGGTTCTCCTCCGTGTCCAGACCGGTCAGGCGCAGGAGCTGGCGCTGGTGGTGGCCCGCGTCGACGACCTTGGGCACGAAGCTGACGGTGTCGCCGTTCGAGGCGTGTTCGATCTGCATCTCGGCGACGTCGAAACCGAGGTCGTTCAGGCGTCGGATGCGGCGCTCTATGTAGTGGTACTTGCCGGCCGGGTAGACGGAGGCCCGGGTCAGCTCGTCCCACAGACCTCGGTAGCGGGCGCAGATCTCCATGCCGAACTCGATCGGATCCACGGAGGGGTGCAGCGCCCCGGACGCCTCCAGGTCGAGCAGCTCCCCGCTGATGTTCACGCGGGCGAGATCGAGGTCGTACTCCCGCTGCCCCTGGCTGAGTTGCGCGTGCAGGTCACCGGTCTCGGCGTCGACGAGGTAGGCGGCGTAGGCGCCCGCGTCGCGCCGGAAGAGGGTGTTGGACAGCGAGCAGTCGCCCCAGGCGAACCCGGCCAGGTGCAGCCGCACAAGGAGCACCGCCAGGGCGTCCATCAGCCGGTGCATGGTGGCCGGACGCATGGTCGTCTCGAACATCGAGCGGTACGGCATCGAGCCGCCCAGGTGCCGGGTGACCAGGACGCTCTCCAGCGGGGCGCCGCTCGCGTCGGTGCGGCCGGTGACCACCGCCAGCGGGTCCACCGCCGGGATGCCGATCCGGTCGAGGTCGCGCAGCAGTTCGTACTCGCGCAGCGCGGGCCGCTCGGCCAGTTCCTTGACGGCGATCACCTCGTCGCCGGCGCGGGAGTAGCGCACCACGTGGCGGGAGATGCCGCGCGGCAGCGGGACGAGGTACTCCTCGGGCCAGGTCTCCAGGGGCAGGTCCCAGGGCAGTTCCAGCAAGAGCGCGGGGTGCTCGGGGTTCGTCGCGCTGATCTGCAGTGCCATGCGCCCGGTGTCCTTGTCTCGCCGCCGATCGTCGCCTCACTCTAAAGGGCGCGTTCCCGGGCCCGGTGCGCGGCGTCGCGTACCGGACCGCGGTGGACCGGCCCGTGCCCGGGGAGCAGCAGATCGCCCTCCAGTTCCGCCAGGACGTCCAGGGAAGCCAGGGCCCGGGCCCGCTCGCGGTGGAACATGTCCGGCAGCAGTTGCGGCCCCTGGACGCGCGCGGTGGGATGCCCGCTGACCAGGGCGTCCCCTGAGATCAGCACCCCGGTGCCGGGCAGGTGGAAGGCGCAGTGCCCGTCGGTGTGGCCCGGGGTGTGCACCGGGACGGGACGCCCCGGCAGGTCCAGGGCGCCCGCCGCCGGGAAGGCCCGCGGGGCGGTGACCGGGACGTGGGCCGTGCCGCCCGAGCGCAGCGCGTGCACCGCCCAGGGCAGCACCCCGGGCCGCCAGCCGTTCCTGAGCACCGTCCCGACGGACACCTGGTGCAGGAAGTCGCGGCGGGCATGCGGCACTTCGGCCTCGTGCAGGAGGACGGGCGTGCCGTGGGCGGCGCTCAGGTACTCGGCGGAGCCCAGGTGGTCGTTGTGCGCGTGCGTGATCAGCACCGCCTCGACCGCCTCGGGGGAACTGCCCACCTGTGCCAGCGAGGCGAGCACCTGCTCCCGGTCCCCCGGGTAGCCGGTGTCGACCAGTGTGACGGCGTCCCCTTCCGTGAGGATCACCCAGTTGGTGTTCGAGCCGTGCACCAGATAGGTGCCGTCCGCGACGTGCCGTACGTCCGCCCGCATGTTCGCCCCGCCCCGTGATTCCTGCTACCGGCTCGACGGGAGAAGAAAAGCAGACCCGGGCGGCGGACCCGACAGCCGGGTCGTGCGGCGGGTTTGTCCGGTCCGCCGTCAGCGCACGCCGTGCGGGCGGAACTGGATGCTGATGCGCGGCTCCGTCGCCCGCGCGCTCTTGGGGATCGAGTGCTCCCAGGTGCGCTGGCAGGAGCCGCCCATCACGACGAGGTCGCCGTGGCCCAGCGGACGGCGCACGGTGTCCCGGCCGCCTCCCACCGGGCGCAGCAGCAGGTCCCGGGGCGCTCCCACGGACAGGATCGCGACCATGGTGTCCTCGCGCGCGCCGCGCCCGATCCGGTCACCGTGCCAGGCGACGCTGTCCCGGCCGTCGCGGTAGTAGCACAGCCCCGCCGTGGCGAACGGCTCGCCCAGCTCCTCGCCGTAGTGGGCGCTCAGCGCGTCCCGTGCCTCGGCCAGCACCGGGTGCGGCAGCCGGTCGTCCGCGCCGTAGAACGCCAGCAGGCGCGGGACGTCGACCACGTTGTCGTACATCGTGCGGCGCTCCGCCCGCCACGGGACGTCGGCGGCCAGCTGTTCGAACAGTGCGTCCGAGCCCCTGAGCCACCCCGGCAGCACGTCGATCCACGCGCCGAAACCCAGCTCGGTGCGGCCGATCCCGTCCAGAGACCCGAGGCACAGCTCATCGGCCTGGTCGAAGAGGGAGCCTTGCAGGTGCATACGCCCAGCGTACCTCCAAATCGAAAATGTGTTCCATAGAGAACCTCCCTCTTTCGATACACCGATGTATCCAATACAGTCCTGTATCGAAAGGGGGCCGGACATGGCTGCAGCAGGCACCGGGCGGGGGACCAGGCGCCGGGTTCACACCCGCGCCAACCTCCTGGACGCGGCGTTCACCGTCTTCGCGGCCAAGGGCTTCGGGCACGTCTCGATCGAGGAGATCTGTGAGGCCGCCGGCTACAGCAGAGGGGCCTTCTACTCCAACTTCTCCAGCCTCGACGAACTGTTCTTCGCCCTGTACCGGGACCGGGCCGACCTGATCGCGGAGCAGGTCTCCGGGGCCCTCGCCCTCGACGGGCCCGACCTGGACGTGCCGACCGCCGTGGACCGCGTCACCGGTGTGCTGCTCCTCGACCGCGACTGGCTGCTGGTCAAGACGGACTTCCTCGTGCACGCCGCCCGTGACCCGGAGGTGGCGCGCAGCCTGCTCGAACACCGCGCGCGGCTGCGGCGGGCGATCGCCGAGCGGCTCGCCCGGGCCCGCGGGCACACCCCCCTGCCCGCCGTGCTGGGCGACACCGACGGCGCCGCCCGCGCCGTGGTCGCCGCCTACGACGGCGTCACCGCGCAACTGCTGCTGGACCGGGACCTGGAGCACGCCCGCGCCTGGCTGAAGCAACTGCTCACGGCCCTGCTGACCGATGGCAGCGGCACCCTCGATCACTCGCGGAACTGAAGAAGGGAACGGTCGCCATGGATGCCGATGTCATCGTCGTCGGAGCGGGCCTCGCCGGCCTGGTCGCGGCGCACGAGCTGACCAGCCGGGGACGGCGGGTCGCCCTCGTCGACCAGGAGAACGCCCACAACCTCGGCGGCCAGGCGTTCTGGTCCTTCGGCGGGCTGTTCCTCGTCGGGTCGCCGGAGCAGCGGCGTCTGGGCATCAAGGACTCCTTCGACCTCGCCTGGAGCGACTGGCGCGGCAGCGCGGGCTTCGACCGGCTGGAGGACGAGGACTCCTGGGCCGTGCGCTGGGCCCGCGCCTACGTCGAGTTCGCCGCGGGGGAGAAGCGGTCCTGGCTCGACGGGCACGGCATCACGTTCCTGCCCACCGTCGGCTGGGCCGAGCGCGGCGACCTCACCGCGCACGGGCACGGCAACACGGTGCCCCGCTTCCACATCGCCTGGGGCACCGGCACCGGTGTCGTCGAACCGTTCGTGCGCTACGCCCGGCAGGCCGCCCGCGACGGCCTGCTCACCTTCCACCACCGCCACCGCGTCGACGCCCTCGTCGTCGAGGGCGGCACCGCCCGGGGCGTGCGCGGCACCCTCCTCGCCGAGGACACCTCACCCCGCGGGGTCGCCTCCAACCGCGACCCCGTCGGCGAGTTCGAGCTCACCGCCCAGGCCGTCATCGTCACCAGCGGCGGCATCGGCGCCAACCACGACATCGTCCGCCGCCACTGGCCCGAGCGCCTCGGCACGCCGCCGAAGGACATGGTCACCGGCGTCCCGGCCTACGTCGACGGACGGATGCTCGACATCAGCGCCGAGGCGGGTGTCCGGCTGGTCAACCGCGATCGCATGTGGCACTACACCGAGGGCCTGCGGAACTGGGACCCGATCTGGCCCGGGCACGGCATCCGCATCCTGCCCGGACCGTCCTCGATGTGGTTCGACGCCCTCGGCCGCCGCCTGCCCGGTCCGTACCTGCCCGGCTACGACACCCTCGGCACCCTGAAGCACCTGCGCACCACCGAGGACATCGCCGGTCACGACCACTCCTGGTTCATCCTCACGCAGAAGATCATCGAGAAGGAGTTCGCCCTGTCGGGCTCCGAGCAGAACCCCGACATCACCGCCAAGGACCGCGCCGGATTCCTCAAGGAACGCATCCTCGGCAAGGGCGCGCCCGGACCGGTCGACGCGTTCCTGCGCAAGGGGGCCGACTTCGTGACGGCGGCCGGCATAGAACAGCTCGTCGCCAAGATGAACGACCTCACCGACGAGCCGCTCCTGGACGCCGCCGCGATCAAGCGCCAGATCGAGGCCCGGGACCTGCAGATCGCCAACCCCTACGCCAAGGACGCCCAGGTGCAGGGCATCCGCAACGCCCGCCGCTACATCGGTGACCGCCTCGGCCGCGTCGCCACCCCGCACCGCATCCTCGACCCCGCGGCCGGCCCGCTGATCGCCGTCAAGCTGCACGTCCTCACCCGCAAGACCCTCGGCGGCATCCAGACCGACCTCGACTCCCGGGCCCTCGGGACCGACGGCAAGCCGGTCGAGGGGCTGTACGCGGCCGGCGAGGTCGCCGGATTCGGCGGCGGCGGGGTCCACGGCTACAACGCCCTGGAGGGCACCTTCCTCGGCGGCTGCCTCTTCTCCGGCCGGGCGGCCGGCCGGGCGGCGGCGAAGCAGACCGCCTGATCCTGCTGAACGGCCCGTCCCTCAGTCCTGAAGGAGGCGGGCCAGTACGGCGGCGTGGCTCCGCTCGGGCGTCTTCGACGCGGTCAGCAGCGTCACATCACCCTTGGCGGCCAGGTCACGCACACCGTCGAGGGCCTCGACGGCCTCGTCGGCGGCGAGCTCCGCCTCGTAGCGCTCGGTGAACTCCTCGAAGGAGCCCTCACCCGCGTGGTACCAGCGGCGCAGCTCCGTCGACGGGGTGAGCGCCTTCGGCCACTCGTCCACCCGCGCCGCGTCCTTCGCCAGCCCGCGCGGCCACAGCCGGTCGACCAGGACGCGCGCCCCGTCCTGCGGGTCGGCGGGGTCGTAGACACGGCGCACGCGCACGCTCATGTTCGGCTCCTTTCTGCGGTGGTACGGGTGTGCCGCGAGCGTAACCCCGGCCGCGGCCCGTCACCGCCCGGCCGAACGGCCGGTTCCGCTCGTGCCGGGTGGGTACTCCGATCGCCTGGCAGCGCCGAGGAAAGGAGGTCTTGACATGAGTGCATCGGACGACCTGCCGGTCGTGCGCACTCTCGACGAACTCGCCGGGCTCGTGGACCGGCACCGTGGGCTGTACGTCCGCTGGTCGCGCGGCCCGGAGATCGATCTCCGCAAGGCGTCCAGCAAGGACGACCTGACCGGCGTCGCCCTGCCGGGCCTGTCCGCCAATTCGCTCGACGTCGAGGACTGGTGGGAGGAGCGGCCGGTCCGGGTGTGGGTGGCCCGCCGCCTGCACGACTACGGCCATCTGCCGCACGACAAGGGCCCCGGCGTACACCCCTGGGTGCTCGCCGGCCGGGAGGCCGCCCGCGGCCCCGACAACGAACCGCTGGTCGTCGACGTCCGGCCGATGTGCTGGATCGACCAGCAGGTGATCGACGAGGCGAAGGCCGAGGTGGCCCGGCAGGGGAACCCCTGGGGTCCGCTGCGCCGAGGCTAAGGCGCACCGCCCCGATCAGGCCGTCCGGAGCTCGCCGCGGAACGCGGGACCAGGTGCGCGCGTCCGAGGGGCTTCCGGTCGCTGCCCCCGAGCTATGCAACCCCCGGACCTGGCACTCGGTCACCACCCCCGAAACGTGCCGAACCCCCGGGGACCCGGAACCTGATCGAAGCGTCAGGTCCCGGGTCCCCGGGGGCGGCGGACCGCGGTGTCAGCCGGTGCGGCGGCGGGCCGCCGTGCGGCGCTTCAGGGCGCGCCGTTCGTCCTCGCTCGTCCCGCCCCACACGCCGATGGCCTGCCCCGTGTCCAGCGCCCACTGCAGACACTGCTCCTGCACCGGGCAGCGCCGATGGCACACCGCCTTGGCCTGCTCGGTCTGCAACAAGGCCGGGCCGGAGGTGCCGATCGGGAAGAAGAGCTCGGGGTCCTCGTGCCGACAGGCAGCGTGGTCACGCCAGTTGTCCATCGAAGTCACCTGCATCGCAGTAGAAAGTGCTCGTTCAGGAGCTTGCTCCCTATCGGGTCACCTGTCGATGCGTGATGAAACAGGGCCTTCCCGGACAGTCGTTCACTGCTCGCGCATGCCCCAGGGGGATCCGTAGGCCGTCAGCAGGTCGAGGAAGGGCCGGGCCGGGAAGGCCTCCGGGCCGAGCACGCCCGCCCCGGACCAGGCGCCGGTGGCGAGGAGTTCGAGCGCGACGACGGGGTTGACCGCCGTCTGCCACACCACGGCCTGCGATCCGTACTCCGCCATGGACCACTGGTTGTCGACCACGTGGTACAGGTACACCTCGCGCGCTTCGCCGTTCTTCACGCCCCGCACCCAGGTGCCCGCACAGGTCTTGCCGTGCATCCGCTCGCCCAGCGTCGCGGGGTCGGGCAGGCAGGCGGCGACCACGTCCCGGGGCGAGACCGCCACCGGTCCGTCCGGGCCGGGCACGGTCACCGGGTCGGTGCGGTCCAGGCCCAGCAGGTGCAGCGTCTTCAGCGTCTCGACGAACTCCCGGCCCAGGCCGTACTTGAACGTCACCCGGCGGGCGTCGACCCAGCGGGGGACGAGCAGCACCTCCTCGTGCTCGACGTTGACACACTCGACCGGGCCGATCCCCTCGGGGAAGTCGAACACCTCGGGCTCGCTGAACGGTTCGGTGGTGAACCAGCCCCTGCCCGTCTCGTAGACGACCGGCGGGTTGAGACACTCCTCGATGGTCGTCCAGATGCTGAACGAGGGCGCGAAGTCGTAGCCGTCGACGGTCAGATTCGCGCCGTCGCGGATGCCGATCTCCTCGATCTCGTCGAAGAGTTCGTCGGCGGCGTGGCGCGCGAACACATCCGACAGGCCCGGCTCCACCCCCATGCCGACCAGGGCCAGCAGCCCCTCCTTCTCCCACTCGGGGGCCTGCGCGAACTGCTCGTCGCCGAGCTTGACCCCGCACTCCTCGTAGGGCCGTTCGGCATGCGGGCGGGACAGGGACATCGCCATGTCGAGATAGGTGGCGCCCGCGGCCCGGGCCGCACGGAACAGCGGCATCACGAAGCGGGGGTCGGTGGCGTTCAGGAGGACGTCGCAGCGGTGCTCGGCGAGCAGGCGCGCCACGGCCCTCTCGTCGCCCGCGTCGACCTGCTCGGCGCTGAACCGGGCGTCGCCGCCCAGCGCCGCGACCGCGGCCCCGGCCCGGCCGGGGTCGTAGTCGGCGACGACCATGGCCTCGAAGAAGGGCCGCCGAGCAGCGATCCGGGTGATCGCCCCACCCACGCCACCGGCGCCCACGAGCAGTACACGCATGACAGAAAACTCCCTGATTGCGAAGAACATGACGCGTCCTTGCGCAGATGAAACGCCGCCCCGTGTCATAAGGTCAATGGCGTTGGCATAAGGGAGATAGGTGGAGCACGTCGTGCCCAAGCCCGTGGTCCCCGAGGAGAAACGCCGTCGGCGCAGGCCCACCAAGAGCGGCACCGTGCTGTCCGAGGAGCTGATCGTCGAGACCGCGCTGCGCATGCTGCGCGAACACGGCAGCGCGGGACTGACCGCCCGCCGGCTGGGACTCGCCCTGGACGCCGACCCGAGCACGCTCTACCGGTACTTCCGGGGCATGGACGACCTGACCCTCGCCATCGGCGACGCCCTCATCGGACAGGCGCTGGAGGGTTGGCGGCGGACGGGGGAGTGGCGGGCGGACCTGCGTTCCTTCGGGCTGCGGGTCCACGCCGCGTATCTGGCCCATCCCCAGGCCGCCCTGCTCACCACGAACCGTGTCACGGGCCGGGCCCATGAGCTGGCCGCCGACGAGACCGTCCTGGACGTCCTGCGCACGGCCGGTTTCCCGCTGCCCGACACCGTGCGCATCTACCACGCCTTCATCGACCAGACCCTGGCCTTCGCCGCGCTGGACGCCGCCTCGCTGGCCCTGCCCAGCGACTCGCTCCACGCCGACGAGGACATGTGGCGCTCCACCTACGCCCAGCTGCCCGCCGCCACCCATCCGCGCATCGCCGAGGCGGCGCCCCTGCTCGCCACCCGCATGCTCACGAGCGCCTACCCGACGGCCCTGGAGATGCTGCTGGACAGCGCGGCGGCCCGGCTGGAGGCGGCAAGGGCCTGAGCGGGCCCGCGCGTCAGGCCAACAGCGCCTCCGCCGCGGTCGCCGTCACCGTCCGGGCCACCTGCGCCAGCGCCGGCGAGTCGAGCTTCCACTGCTGCCAGTACAGCGGCACGTCGACGGTCCGGCCCGGGGCGACGCCGACGAGCCGGCCGTCGCGCAGCAGGGGATCAGCCTGGGCCCTGGGCACCAGGCCCCAGCCCAGCCCGGCGGCGACGGCCTCGACGAAGCCCTCCGAGGTCGGGATGTGATGGCGCAGCGCGCTCGCCCCGCTCCGCCCCTCGGTGAGCCCGCGGACGAAGCCGTCCTGGAAGTCGTCCCGCCGGTCGAAGACCACCACGGGCGCCTCGGCCAGCACCCGCGCCAAGGGCCCGTTCAGGTGGCGCCGGGCGAAGTCCGGCGCGGCCACGGGAAGGTAGCGCATCCGCCCGAGCGAACGCACGGAGCAGCCGGGCACCGGGTCGGGCGACGAGGTCACCGCGGCCATCACCACGCCCTCCCGCAGCAGCGCCGCCGTGTGGTCCTCGTCCTCCCGGCGCAGCTCGAAGCAGACCCGCGGTTCCCGCGGCACGCGCGAGAGCACGGGCAGGAACCAGGTGGCCAGCGAGTCCGCGTTCACCGCGACCGACACCCGGACCGGTTCGCCGTCGTCGCTCAGCCCGAGCTCCGCCGCGGCGTCGTGCTCCAGCCGTGCCACCTGACGGGCCAGCCGGACCAGCACCGCGCCCGACTCGGTCGGCCGCACCGGCTTGGTCCGCAGCAGCAGGACCCGGCCCGTGCGCTGCTCCAGCGCCTTCACCCGCTGGCTGATCGCCGACGGCGTCACATGCAGCGCGGCCGCCGCCGCGTCGAACGACCCCTCGTCGACCACGGCCAGCAGGGTGCGCACCTGATCCAGGGGGAGATCGGTCATCATCACATCTGCTTACGATACGTAAGAATCATTAGCTGGACCCGGATCGGGGCGGTCCGTAGCGTCGACGCCATGACCAGCACCTTCACCGCCGGCGCCGCCGGTTTCGGCACCGGACTGTCCCTCATCGTCGCCATCGGCGCCCAGAACGCCTTCGTGCTGCGCCAGGGCATCCGCCGCCAGGCCGTCCTCGCCGTGGTCGCCATCTGCGCCCTCTCGGACGCGGCGCTCATCGCGCTCGGGGTCGGCGGCGTCGGCGCGGTGGTGGTGAAGTGGCCGGGGGCGCTGACGGCGGTCGGCTGGATCGGCGGCGCGTTCCTGCTGGGCTACGGCGTCCTGGCCGCCCGCCGGGTGTTCCGGCCCGGCGGCGACGCCCTGCGGACGGAGGGCGAGGCGGCCGGATCGGTGCGCCGGGCCGTGCTCACCTGCCTGGCGATGACCTGGCTCAACCCGCACGTCTACCTCGACACCGTGTTCCTGCTCGGATCCGTCGCCGCCGACCACGGTCCGCTGCGCTGGACGTTCGGCCTCGGGGCGGTGCTGGCCAGCCTGTGCTGGTTCACCGCCCTCGGCTTCGGTGCCCGGATGCTCGGCCGTTTCCTCGCCAGGCCCGCCGCCTGGCGCGTCCTGGACGGCCTGGTCGCGGCCACCATGATCGTGCTCGGTGTCGTGCTGATCACCGGAAGCTGAGACCGGATGACGCGCACACGGCGACCGGTGCGATAGTGATCCCCGCCCGGAAAGATGTAGCGAGCATCGAGGAAGCGGCGCGTGGACACGAGCGAGAGCACGTCGCAAGAGCGGGAGTCCGGACCGGAGGCGTCCCGGCGACGCGGCCGACGGCGCTGGGCGATGGACACCCGCCCCCTGCGCCGCCCCGCCTACCGGCGGCTGTGGAGCTCGACCGTCGTCACGGCCGTCGGCAGCCAGCTCACCGCCGTCGCCGTACCCAAGCAGATCTACGACATCATGGGCTCCTCGGCCTGGGTGGGCGCCGCGAGCCTGGCCGGACTCGTGCCCCTGATCGTGTTCGCGCTGTGGGGCGGGGCGATCGCCGACACCATGGACCGGCGCAAGCTGCTGCTGATCACCAACATCGGCATCGCCGTCACCTCGCTGCTGTTCTGGCTCCAGGCGTTCGCCGGGCTGGAGTCGGTGACCGCGCTCATGCTGCTGCTCGCGGTGCAGCAGGCCTTCTGGGGTCTGAACGCGCCGGCCCGCAACGCCTCCATCGCCCGGCTGGTCCCCGAGGACGAACTGCCCGCGGCGGGCGCCCTCGGCTCGACCGTGATGCAGACCGGCCAGGTGGCCGGCCCGCTGCTCGCGGGCGCCCTCATCCCCGTCATCGGCCTGCCCGAGCTCTACCTCATCGACGCGCTGGCCCTGTGCGTGACGGTCTGGGCGGTGTACCGGCTGCCCCCGCTGCCGCCCCTGGCCGGTACGGCGGTGCGGCGGGCCGGCGTGAAGGAGATCGCCGCCGGGTTGCGCTACATCTCCGGCCACACCGTGCTGCTGCTGTCCTTCCTCGCGGACATCGTCGCCATGGTCCTCGGCATGCCCCGCGCCCTGTTCCCCCAGCTCGCCTCGCAGACCTACGCCCCCTACGGCGAAGGGCTCGCGCTGGGCCTGCTCTTCGCGGCCATCCCCATCGGTGCCGTCCTCGGCGGCCTGTTCTCCGGCACCTTCTCCCGGGCCCGGCGGCACGGCTGGATGGTCATCGCGGCGGTGGTCGTCTGGGGTATGGCCGTCACCGGTTTCGGACTGAGCCGCAACCTCTGGGTCGCGGTGGCCTTCCTGGCCCTCGCCGGGGTGGCCGACATGGTCTCCATGGTCTTCCGCGGGGCGATCCTGCTGTCCGCCGCCACCGACGAGATGCGCGGGCGCATGCAGGGCGTCTTCACCGTCGTCGTGGCGGGCGGCCCGCGCCTGGCCGACGTGCTGCACGGCACGGCGGGCTCCGCCTTCGGCCCGCGCACCGCCGTCGCGGGCGGCGGACTGGCCGTCGTCGCGGTGATGCTCGTGCTGGCCGCCGCCGTGCCGGCGCTGCGGCGCTACCGCGTCTGAGGTCTCACAGGGCTCCGCGCCGGTGCAGTGTGTACTGCTCCATCAGCTTGCCCCGGGTCATCTCCAGCCGGTGCGCGAGGACCTCGGCGACGTTGCGCACCAGCATCACTCCCAGCTCCGGGTCCTCCTCGCACAGCTTCAGCACGGCCGCCGCGTCGAACTCGTACGCCCGCACCGGGCTGAAGGCCACCGCGCCGAAGTCCCAGGTGTACGGCGGGAACAGCCAGGACCAGCCGAGCAGGTCGCCCGCGCCGAGGCTGGCCACGGTCACCCGTTGCAGGCTGTTCACCTGCTGGTCCAGGGAGACGGCGCCGGAGCGGATGACCCAGAAGCGGTCGGCCGGGCCGTCCGCCTCGAAGATGCGGGTGTCCTCGGGGAAGGACACCTCCCGGGCGAGCGTCATCAGACGCTGCCGCTGGGGCGGAGGCAGGGCGGTCAGGAGTTTGATCGCTTTGGTCATGCGGAGCTCCTCGCCGGGCGGTCGACTGCGGTGCTGTCCCTAAGCCCATTTCAGCCGCTGCCGAGGCCTGGGGCACCTCGGCGTACGAGACTTCTTCGAACAGCGCGCCCGGGCATGAAAAAGCCCTGGCTGGACGGGGGAAACCAGCCAGGGCAGTACGGTGGCGGACGGAGGACGGGGGGTCCACTCCGTCACCACGTATGAATGAACGGTAAACCATCCAGGGGGTGGGTGCGCCACCCGAAACCGGGTTGCGTGACCCGTTTCACTTTCGGGTCACCCGGCGTCCTCCGCCAGCACCCGGACCTTCTCCAGCCCGGGGTCCTCGGGGTCGGGCAGGTGCATGCCCGCCTCAAGCCCCGTCCGCAGATACGCCAGCACCGGCTCGGTCAGGCGCTCCCCGGGCAGGACCGCGGGGATGCCCGGGGGATAGGGCGTGATCATCTCGGCCGCGACGCGCCCCGCCGCCTCGCTCACCGAAACCGCCTCGGCCGGGCCGAAGAACGCGTCACGGGGCAGCACCGCCTGCTCCATCCGCAACTGCGCGGGGGAGGGCACCTCCACCCGCGGCGCCCGGGGCAGGTCCGGCGCGGCCCGTACCAGGTCCCGCAGCGCCTCCAGCAGCTGTCCGGTGGTCTCCCGGTCGTCGCCATGGGTGATCTGCGCGCCGATCCGGCGGTGGTCCACCAGATGCGCGTCGATGTGCCGGTGCTCGCGCAGCCAGTCCGCCGCCTGGAAGCCCGTGATCCCGAGCTCGGTGAGGTCGATGACACCGGGCAGCGGGTCGAGGTCGTCGGCCAGGCCCGGACCGCAGAAGTCGTCCCGGCCGTTCACGTGCAGCCCGTCGATCTCCTCGATGGCGGCCCGGACACCGGCCGCGAGGTCCAGCGCACCGCCCATCAGTTCCTCGCCGCGCAGCGCCATCTGCCGTCGCCAGCCGTCCAGGCCCGCGAAGATCAGCACCGAGGGGCTGGTGGTGCCCAGCAGATCCGCGCGCATCCCCAGCAGCTCCGGCGGCACCACCTCGCCCTGGAGGTGGAAGACCGAGCCCTGCTCCAGACCGCTGCCCATCTTGTGGATGCTGGTCACGCAGATGTCCGCCCCCGCGTCCATCGCCCAGGACGGCAGATCGGGGTGGAACGGCAGATGCGCGCCCCACGCCTCGTCGACGATCAGCGGCCGTGCGCGGCGGTGGCAGACCTCGGCGATCGCCCGCAGGTCCGCGCAGCCCCCGTACGGCGTCGGGCTGGTGACCAGCGCGCCGCGCGCGTCCGGGTGGGCGTCGAAGGCCCGGTCGAACTCCTCGGCGGACGGGGGGTGGGCCAGCTTGCGCTCGGCGTCCCAGCGGGGCTCGACCCACACCGGCTCGATACCGGAGATGATCAGCCCTGCCACCACCGACTTGTGGGCGTCCCGGCCGACCAGCAGTTTCTCGTGCGGCCCCGCGACCGACAGCATCGCGGCCTTCACCGACAGGGAACTCCCGCAGGTGCTGAAGAAGGTGTGCTCGGCGTGCACCGCGTCGGCCATCAGCTCCTGGGCCCGTTGCAGCACCCGGCCCCGGGTGAGCCGGTCGTCCAGACCACCCGAGGCCAGTACGTCCCCGTGGAACACCGCGTCGCCGAGGATCTCCCGGACCGCCGGATCAGCCCCCCGGGCCTGCTTGTGCCCGGGCGGCGTGAAGGACAGACGCCCCTTGCGTCGGTACTCGTCCAGGGCTTCCAGAACCGGTGCCTGCGTGTGGTCGGCTGTCATGTGCACCGGGTTCCCGACGTGTGCCCGAGCAATCCGGACCCGCCGCCACCGGCACCGGCCGCCACCCGGTCAGCCCTGTGGAGCGTGCCTGCCCGGGCTCACGATCTCGTCCAGCACCCGCAGCACCGCCTCGTACGACATCCGCCGCACGGTCGCGTCCCGGGCCCCTTGCGGGTCGGTCGCCTCCAGCTCCTCGCTCCTGGTCCGCCACGTCTGTTCCTCCTGCGCCGCGCACTCCCTCGCCCGCTGGATGCGCCGCAGCAACTCATCGGAATCCACCACATCGGTCATGCACCCCGCGTACCCGTTCAGCGGACGGAGATGGCACCGACTCGCAGCCGTCCGAGGTGTTTTCGGGCCTTCCGGGCGCAACGGAGGTTTGCAGGTGTGGGGAAAGGTGAGCCGAAGAGTACGACCGCGGCGCCCGAGCGGTGCGCGCTCCGGACGCCGCGGCAGATCGAGGGAAGCAGTGGGTCCGCGGACCTCCGGGGCAGTCCCCGTGGAGGGCGGCCGAGGAACGCGGTCCGGGCCCGGCATTCGTCTGTGCTGACAGGGAGCTGCAGGATGTGCGAGGAGCACATGATCGATTCACTGTTCGAGCCGCCCGGCGCCCAGCGCGCCCGGCCGAGCAAACCCGCCGAGGCGCGCCGGGCGGTGGAGCAGGCCGTGGCCGAGCGCTGCCGCGCCACTCGCACCCCGTGCGACACCGACGCCTTGTCGGACGCGCTGCTCGTCGCCTCGGAGCTGACGACCAACGCGATCCTGCACGGCGGCGGCGTCACCGACTTCCAGGTCGACGTCGACGGACCCGGTGTACGCGTCTCGGTGAGCGACCGCAGTGACGCGCTGCCCGTGATCGCGCCCCGCACCGACCCGCAGGGCCGGATACGGCACGGCGGCCACGGCTGGCCCATCGTCTGCCGGCTCGCCCGCGACGTCCGGGTGTCGGATCTGCCCACCGGGGGCAAGTGCATCACCGCTGTCGTCCCCCTGTCCTGACGCTCGTGAGCCGGCGCCCGAGAGATTGCTCGGCAAAGCGGAGTTTGTTCCACCGGGGCCAGGGCAGACGCAATTTCGTGCTTCGGACCGGAGGCGCGCCAGCGGGAGCGGTATGACTGCCCCGGAGGCCGTCGAGGCGTATCCGGGCAGCGACCTTCCCGCGGTCAGTCCCTGAAACCACCGTTCAGGAGCGAATCCGCATGCTCATCGAAACGCCCACCCATCGTCCCGGCACGCCCGAAACGACGACCACCACCACATCCCGGCGGCGTCACGACGACGCCCCCGACACCGCCGCCCTCTTCACCCGGATGGCGGAGCTGGAGGAGGGTCCCGAGCGGGACGCCGTCCGCGACGAACTGGTCACCCTGTGGCTGCCCATGGCCCACCGCATCGCCGGCCGCTTCCGCGACCGCGGAGAGTCGATCGAGGACCTCCGCCAGGTCGCCGCACTGGGCCTGGTCAAGGCCATCGACCGGTTCGACCCGAGCCGGGGTGCCTTCGAAAGCTACGCCGTCCCCACCATCACCGGTGAGGTCAAGCGGCACTTCCGGGACCGGATGTGGGCCCTGCGCGTCCCCCGCCGTGTGCAGGAACTGCGCAACAAGGTGCGGGTGGCACGCCGTGAACTCACCCAGAACCCGGGCAGCCCCGAGCCCTCCGTGGCGGACATCGCCGGCCACACCGGCCTCACCGAGGAAGAGGTCAACGCCGGGATCGAGGCCCTGGACAGCTTCAGCACCCTGTCGCTGGACGCCGAACTCTCCACCGACGACGACGGCTACAGCCTCGCGGACACCCTCGGCGCGGCGGACTCGTCCTACGACATCGTCGTGGACCGCGAGTCCGCCAAGGAAGGCCTGCGCCGCCTGCCCGAGCGCGAGCGGGCCATCCTCTACATGCGCTTCTTCGAAGACATGACCCAGAGCCGCATCGCCGATCACCTCGGCATCTCGCAGATGCACGTCTCCCGCCTCATCAGCCGCAGCTGCGCCCGGGTGCGCGACGAGGTCCTGGGGCAGCGGGCGGGCACCCGGGGCAGCGGCGGCCCCTCCACCCCGGCCTGACCATCCGATCCCACGAGGAGCTGAACGACCATGCTGAGGCCCCACCCCGCCGTGCTGCGCCGACTCGTCGACGAGTACGAGGCGCTGGCTGCCGCAGATGCCGTCGGCGGACCGGCGGAGCTGAACCCCAGGGCGCGCGACCTGGCCTACACCCTGTGCGTCTCCACGGGCACCAGGGACGTCAAGCGCGCCCTGGAAGCCGCCCACCAGTGGCTCGCGGCCGTACCCGCACCGGCCCGCGAATCCGCTGTGATGGCGAGCGCGCAGCGCATGCCGGTCACGGAGCCCGCCTGACAGGCGTGTGCCGCTGACACGACGGGGAAGACGAGGCGGAACGAGGGCCCGGCCGACGGCGGAAGCCGCGGCCGGGCCCGTTCGCGTCACGCCACCGACACCCTGGGAGCCTCATGTCCACAGCCAGGCGGGAAGCGGCCGCCGGCGACGGCGGCGAGCTGGAGCGGCTGCGCGCCCAAGTGCGCGACCTGCGCGCCCGGGCGCGCGTCTATCCGCTGATCTCGCAGGCGCAGGGCATGCTGCAGGAGCGCTACGCGCTGCCCGACGCCGAGAGCGCCTTCGCGCTGATGCAGCGGGCGTCCCAGCGCTACAACGTCAAGCTGCACACCCTCGCCGGCGTCCTGGTGACGGCACCGCGCCCCGACGGGCGCGACGCGCTGTGGTTCCCGCGGCGCGTCCGTGGTCCGGAACCCGCCCTGACCTTCACACAGGCGCACCTGTCCGGCTCCGGCAGCCGTGGTGCCGTCCTGAAGGCCGTGCTCGGCGCCACCCTGTCGGTGACCGGCACCGACATGGGCAACGTGCAGCTCACCGACCCTGCCCGGGGTGGCCTGCGCATCGAGCAGCACACCGGCCTCACGGCCGACTTCGTCGACTTCTTCGCCCACGTCGGTGAGGACGGCACGTCCTGCGCGCGGGCCGCCCGAGATGTCGCGCAGGTGACCGTGCACGAGGTGGAGAGCGACCCGGTGTTCACCGAACCGGCCCGGCAGGCCATCCTCGCGGCGGGCAGCAGGGCCTGCCACAGCGTCCCGCTGACGACCGCGTCCGGGTTGTGCGTCGGCATGGTCTCGGCCCATATGGACCGGCCCCTGAAGGGACTGACGACCGCCCAGACGAAGGCCCTCGACACCATCGGCGGCGAGGCGGGCCGCTGGCTCGCCTGGCACGACCGCACGGTGGTCCTGGACGCCCTGGAGCACCTGCACGCCCTCGGGCGCGCCGGGCGCGGATCGAGATTCCGCCGTCCTGAGGGCGACGGGAGCGGCGCCGCCGCCGTCGCTGTGCCATTCGCGCCGGCAAGAGAACCGGAATGCCCTGGTCCGGAGGCTGTGGAGGGTGTGTGAACGCCGACCCGGGGCATCCGCACTGCCGGGAGGTCGACATGAACACGAGTGCGATGGCACGTGACGGTGGAATCCGGGCCCGGCGGGCGGCGCGGGGTTCGGTGACCGAGGGAGCGGCCCGGGCGGGTTTCGCCGCCCGGGGCGTGATCTATCTGCTCGTCGGAGCGCTGGCCCTGCAGATCGCCTTCGGCGACACCGGCCGGCAGGCCGACCGCGGGGGAGCCCTCCAGGAACTGGCACAGAAGCCGTTCGGCGCGGTGCTGCTGTGGGCCCTGGGCATCGGTCTCGTCGGCATGGCGCTGTGGCGGCTGTCCGAGGCGATCTTCGGCTCGGTCGGCAAGGACGGCCGCAGCGCGCGCAAGCGGCTGATGGCGACCGTCCGTTTCGCCTTCTACGTCTTCGTCGCGTACTCGGTGCTGTCGTTCGCGATCAGCCGCCACCAGAGCGGATCAAGCGACCAGCAGTCCCGGGACGCCACGGCCCGGGTGCTGGAGATACCCGCGGGCCAGTGGCTGGTCGGTGCCGCCGGGATCGCGATCGTGGGGGCCGGCGGCTGGATCGCCGTACGCGCCGTGCTGCGCAAGTTCCACGACAAGCTCCGGCTGGGGCAGATGAGCCACCGGACGCGGCAGCTGGTGGACGTCACCGGCGTGGCCGGCGGAGCCGCCCGGGGGCTGGTCTTCGCGGTGGCCGGGATCTTCGCCGTCCGCGCCGCCGTCGCCTACGAGCCCGACAAGGCCAAGGGCCTCGACGACACCCTGCGCTCCCTCGCCGACACCCCGCTCGGCCCCTGGCTGCTGGTGTGCGTGGCCGCCGGGCTGGTGCTCTTCGGAGTGTTCTCCTTCGCCATGGCACGGTGGCGACGCGTCTGAGCCGCCGCTCGCGGGGAACACGAAGCCAATGAGCGATTCCGAGATTCCGCATGGCGACGGCCGGCCCGTGGACGTGTACCTGGACCTCCTGCGCATCCGGATGGACACGGAGGACTACCGCCTCCTGATGCGCGCGGTGGAACCGGTCCTCGAAGCGATCGAAGAGGAACGCCTGTCCAGCCTCGACTTCGCGCTCGACTCCGGGCCCGACGACGAGCTCCCCCAGGAGGTCCGTGACGAGGTGGCTCTGGTCATCGCCACCGCCGTCACCGGCCGCCTGGACAACGAAGTGGTCGAACTCGACGTCGACGACACCGGCCCGGTCAGGATCGTCACGGACGCCACCACCGCGTCCGACCCGATCCGCCTCGGCGAGATAGCCGACTACATCCGCGACCGGCACAAGCAGACCGAGGAGCTGCGGGGCATCGCCGAGGTGAGCGGCCTGCCCACGGACTTCTGACGGACCGCGGCCCCCACCGGGCCATGTGCTCCCCGGGGCTCACCCCTTGGGCGCCGCCACCGGCACGTCGAGCGGGCGGGCGAGACCGACCACGGCCTCGTCCAGCCGCTCCAGATGCCGCAGCACGCGGTCGGTGATCCGGCCGTAGCGCGGCGTGCCGGCGTCCGTCCCCAGCAGGGAGGCGATGCTCGGCCCCGTCTCCACCCGCACGCCCGCGTGGTCGTCGGCCACCCGGGCCGCGATGGACTCGATGTTGCGCACCGTGCGTCCGGCGGCCCCGCGCAGTCTCGGGTCGGCCGCGATCGAGGGATGGGTGGGCAGCAGCTCGGCGGTCGCCGCCAGCGTCCGCGCGTGATACGCGCACGTCTCCAGCAGTGCCACCACGTACCGGGCCGTGTTGCGCCGGGTCCGCAACGGCGTGACCGGGTGGATCAGCGGCTGGGTGGCCGCCCGCAGATCGGCCAGGGCCTGGTCCAGGTCGCGCGCCTTGTCCAGCAGCTCGTCCGCCGGGCCGCCGCTGAGCTGGCCGACCGCCGCCTCGGTGACCTCGGCCAGCCGCTCCAGCGCGGTGCCGAGCAGCTCGTTGGTCCGGCGATCCGTCTGCACCGGCAGCACCAGCGCCGCGGCCACCACTCCGCAGACCGCGCCGAGCGCCGTCTCCTCGATCCGCAGCACCAGCACGTCGAGGCTGTAGGTGTGCAGCAGCGTGTACAGCAGCCCCAGCATCGCCGTGACGAAGAACGACATGAGGGTGTACGACAGCGGCGCCGAGTAGAACATGGCGAAGATCAGCACCAGGACCAGGGCGAACGCCGTCCAGGTGTGCCGGCCGACCAGTCCCGCCAGGACGATGCCGGCCACCACGCCGAACACCGTGCCCAGCAGCCGCCGGTAGCCCTTGACCAGGATCTCGCCCGTGGAGGCGGTGTTGAGGAAGACGATCCAGCACGTCAGCACCGCCCAGTACCAGCGCTGGGTGGACAGCAGCTCGCCGCCGACGATCGCCAGCGAGGAACCGACCGCGACCTGCACCGCCGCCCGCGTGGTCGGGCGCCGCAGCCCCGTCTGCTCCTCCTGCGCCGGTTCCTCCCCGCCGCCGTCGATCGCGGCGTCCTCAGCGTCCAGCTCCTCACGTGAGCGGGCCGTCGCCGGAGTGTCGTCCGACTCGTCCTGGGGGCCGTCCAGCGCGATCCGCAGTCCGAGCACCGCACGGGCCGACTCGCCGATCCCGCGGAAGACGTCCTGGACGGCGGCCGACGCTGGCGGCAGGTTCTCCTCGTCCCGGTAGCCGAGGAGCCGGTTGCGCACATGGGCCACCGCCGTGCCTGTGTCGCCGCTGCCCGCCCGCAGCACCAGCTGGTGCAGTGCCAGCAGATCGCGGCGGAGCGTGGCGCCCGCCTCGTCGGGCACGGCCGGGCCGGACACCGACGGAGCCGGCGCGCCCGGCAGGTGCAGGGTGAGCGTGTCGGCCCGTTCGGCGCTGCGGGCGGACAGCAGGAGCAGACCGAGCCGCTCGGCGGCGATCTCGGCGTCCGCGATCCTGCGCTGCACCAGCCGCGCCGCCGACTCGTCCGGGGTGCCCTCCTCCAGCCGCCCCTGGATCATCATGGCCGTCTCGTGGAGCCGCGCGGTGCCCTCCCGCACGGCCTCCAGCGCCTTGTCCATCTCCTCCGCGGGCGCGTCGAGGAGTTCGAGCTGCGCGGCGACCAGCTGCGCCAGCCGGGCCCGGAAGGCCAGCCGCAGCCGCAGCAGCACCCCCGAGGGCGTCGCCGGCACGACGGCGAAGCGCATCAGGGCACTGGAGCAGAACGCCAGGGTCAGGGCACCGCACAGCGTGGGCAGCGAGGAGACGGTGGCGCCGACGAAGAGGGAGAGGAAGTAGACCTGGAAGCCGATCAGCCCGAGCGCGGTGCCACGGTCTCCGAACCTGCGGCCGTACACCGCGCAGAAGATCAGGACGACGAAGAAGGCGTCACCGACGACGAGACGCGCGTTGAGGACCGCGCCCAGGGACACCGACACCAGCGCCACCGGCAGGCCCAGCGCCAGCGTCACCGCCTGCGCACCGAGCTGCTTCTCCCGGATGGCGAAGGTGGCGACCATCGCCGCCATGGCCCCCGCCACCAGCAGGTGCACATCGGCCCCCAGCAGGGAGAGCACGGCCAGGGTGAGGGCGATCGCGCCGACCGTCCGCAACCCGGCCGTCAGACGCAGCAGTCCGGGGTCGGACGCCGCGATCCGGTCCCGTACCCGTGCCCGCACCGCGCGTCCCGCTGCCCTCACTCCGCCGCACTCTCTCCCTGTTCACACCAAGATCCGTATCTCAGCATGACATGCCGGGATCACGAGACCCCGCCCGGCCTAACCCGGCCGACCGGACGCCTCGACCTGCTCCCGCACCTGTTCCGGCGTCAGATAGGCGTCGGTGTACTCGAAGTCCTTCAGCCGAGCGGGCTTGCGGGCCTGGAAGCCGGTCCGTACGAAGTCGTCACCGGCGACCGCGTTCAGCAGCCAGTTCGTCATCACCCGCGTCTTGGCCACGTTGGTGCGCAGCGCCGACCAGTGGTAGCCGCGGGCCACGGCCTGGGCGGGCAGCCCGCGCAGCTCGATGCCCAGCGGCTTGGAGACCGCGTCGGTTCCGCCGAGGTCGACGACGAGCCCGAGGTCCTTGTGGACGTACGGCTTCATCACCTCGCCGCGCAGCGAGGCGATGACGTTGTCGGCGACGTGCTTGCCCTGGCGCAGGGCGTGCTGCGCGGTGGGCGGGCACATGGCCCCGTCGCCCTTGGCGAGGTCGGGCACGGCGGCCGAGTCGCCGAGCGCGAACACCCCGTCGTGGCCCGGCAGGTTCATCTGCGGGGCGACCGCGAGCCGGCCCTTGACGGTCTCCGCGCCGAGCGTGGCGATGAGGGGACTGGCGACGACCCCGGCGGTCCAGATGAGGGTGCGGGTCGGGATCACCCGGCCGTCGGTGAAGGTGACCTCCTCGGGGCCCGCCTTGGCGATGGAGGTGCCCAGGGAGATCTCGATGCCCCGCCGGCGCAGGATCTCCTGCGCGCTGCTGCCGAGCTTGTCGCCCAGCTCCGGCATCAGCTTCGGCGCGATGTCGATCAGATGCCACTTGATCAGGCTCGGGTCCAGCCGCGGGTAGCGCTTGACCGCCGCGTGCGTCAGGCGCTGGAGGCAGGCCGCGGTCTCGGTGCCCGCGTATCCGCCGCCGACCACCACGAACTGCAGCCGCGAGGCCCGCTCCACCGGGTCCTGGCTCGCGTCGGCCAGGTCCAGCTGGGAGATGACGTGGTCCCGGATGTACGCCGCCTCGGCGAGCGTCTTCATCCCGAACGCGTGATCGGTCAGACCGGGGATGTCGAAGGTGCGGGTGATGCTGCCGGGCGCCAGCACGATGTAGTCGTACGGCTCGTTGACGATCTCGTCGGTGATGGTGCGGATCACGCAGACCTTGGACTTCAGGTCCACGCCGATGGCACCGCCCGGAATGATCCGCGTGCGGTACTTCTTGCTGCGGCGCAGCGAGACGGCGATCGACTGCGGCGTCAGCACGCCGGAGGCGACCTGGGGGAGCAACGGCAGGTAGAGCTGGTAGGCGAACGGCGTCACCAGGGTGACGTCGGCCTCGTCCGGGGAGAGTTTCCGTTCCAGACGGCGGACGCACTCCACACCGGCGAAGCCTGCGCCAACCACCAGGATCCTGGGTCGTGTCACGGTGTTCATCCCTTTCTGCGGCTCCAGGCGGTCTGCCTCGAACGCCTTCCGACTGCCCCTGGATCGCTGGTTCGCACCCTTTCGATCCCACCGTGTGTCCGGCCGGCGCGCCAGTCGGACGCGGCAGGCAGACGAACGCGTCGATCACCACCATGCCCGCACCGTGGCCGAAAAGCACCGGGCGGGAGTGAAGAACGCGTGCACACCCGGCGGCCGGACCCGCCGTCAGGACCCCGCGGCGCCCTGGAAATGACAGAGCAGCAGACACACGTCGTCGTCGCGTTCGGAATCGCTGAGCAGCGGATGCAGCAGCCGGTCCGCCGAGCCCTCGAGATCCGCGTCCAGCTCCGCCGAACGGAACCCGCCCAGCGCCGACGCCAGCCGGTCGATGCCCGGGTCTATGCCCTGCGCGCGCCGCTCCACGAGCCCGTCCGTGTACAGGGCGAGGGTCGAGCCGGGCTCCAGCTCCTCGGTGTGGTCGGCGATCTCCTGGGTGAGCGGGATGCCGAGCATCGCGCCGGGCTTGGCGTCGAGGGTGCGCACGCTGCCGTCGGGCAGCCGCAGCACCGGCGGCGGGTGCCCCGCGGCGGCCCAGGTCAGCGTGGGCTCGTCCGGGTGGAACCGGGCGATGACGGCGGTGGCGTACAGGTCCGGCTGGAGGTGGTGCAGGAAGCGGTGCAGCCGGGTCAGCAGCCGGCCCGGGCTGTCGCCGTCGACGGCGTAGGCCCGCAGCGCCGTGCGCAGCTGGCTCATCATGACGGCCGCGTGCAGACCGTGCCCGGTGACGTCGCCGATGACGGTGATCAGACCGCCGTCCCGCTGGGGGAACGCGTCGTACCAGTCGCCGCCGATGTTCAGCCCGTGCGTGGCCGGAAGGTAGCGCGCGGCCAGGCTGAGGCCCGGTGTGGCCGGAAGTTCGGTCAGCAGGGCCCGCTGGAGCGTCTCGGCGATGTCGCGGTTGTGCTCGAAGCGCCGGGCGTTGTCGATCGCGATACTGGCCCGCCGGGTGAGCTCGATCAGCATCACCGCGTCGTCCGGGTCCCAGCGTCCGCCGGGAGGCGACAGCGTCAGCACCCCCAGCGGCGCCCGCCGCGTCGGCAGCGGCACGCACAGCAGCGGCCGCCCGGCGTCCAGCGCCGACGGCGGCTGGTCGTCGACGCCGGGCAGGTTGCCGGGATGGTCGGCGGCGTACTGGGGCCGCCCGGTGCGGGCCGCGACCACGGCCGCCGCCGGATGCGGCACCGACCGGTGCTTGTCCTCCTCCTGGTCGAACAGCCAGACGTCGACGCTGCTCGCGTACTCCGGCACCAGCAGGTCCGGCAGCCGGCGCACGATCTCCTCGTGGTTCAGCGAGGCGGTGAGCACGGCGCTGGCGTCCGCGAGGAAGGTCAGCCGGCGCCGGGCGCTCTCCGCCTCGTTGCGGGCGCTGCGCTCGGCGGCGAAGGCCTCACGCTGGGCCCGCCCGGCCGCGTCCAGCTCGGCGTGCAGCGCCAGGACGCCCTGGTTGGTCTGGTGCAGCTCCTCGCGGTGGAAGGCGACCAGATCCTCCTGCTCGGCGAGCTTGTCCAGCACCACGGCCGTGTCCTCGTCGGCGCCGAGCAGCGCCTCCGAGAGGGCGGCCGGGTCGTCGGCGACGACGCCGTCCTCGGGGGCCTCGGCCCTCTCGGGGCAGGGGGCCGTGACCTCCCAGAGGGGCTCACCGGCGGCGCACGCCTCGGGCGACGGGGTCACCACGACATGCAGCAGACCTTCCTCGGCGGGGGAGTCCGCCCGGTCCATGGTGAGCCGCCAGGTGCCGCCCTTGGTCAGGCACTGCCGCAGGTGGGCGCTGAGCGCGGCGGCCAGCCGGGTCCGTTCGACGGTGGGCACACCGTACGCGGCGGCCAGGCGCGCGAGCGAGATGCGCGCGCGGGCCGCGTCGGTGACGGTGGTGATCTGCCAAGTGCGCATCATGGGCGTTCCGGCGGGGTCGAGGTCAGCACGGCCACGGCGGTGTCGTCCCGCACCGGCCGGGCGGGACTGCTGGTGTCCCGTATCGTCACGGCGGCCGTCACGGCCGGGTCCGCCGCGGGCAGACCGGGGCCGGACGGCGGCGTCCAGCGGCTGGGCAGACCGTCGGTGTGCAGGATCAGCAGCGGGTCGCCCGTCCAGTCGGCCTCCTGCTCGCGCAGGGTGCCGGGCCGGTGGACCCCGACGATGCCGGGGCGTGACAGCAGGGCCCGCCAGGTGCCGTCGGTGCGCAGCCGCGCCCCCACGTTCCCTATGCCGGCGAACCGCAGCAGGCCGGCCGACAGGTCGAGCTGCGCCACGGCCACGGCCGCGCCACGGGTGCCGGTCAGCGTGGCGTGCAGCCGTCCCAGCGCGTCGGCGGGGGAGAGGTGCGCCCAGCGGTGCAGCGCCGCGACGGCGGCGGACGAGGCCCGCGCCGCCTCCGGCCCGTGCCCCAGCCCGTCCGCGAGCATCAGCGTCATCCGGTCCCCGGCCCGGGCCCACGCCCAGGCGTCGCCCGAGTAGTCGGCTCCGCCGTACGGGATGTTCACCCCGCCGGCCCGCACGCCCGCGAGGGGCAGGGAACGGTCCTGTGAGGCTGCCGCATGAGCCGGAGCGGGGCGGGCCGACCCGGTGGGGCCGGCCGGCGTGACGCTCTCGGCCCGGCCGCCCGCGACCAGGGCGTCCGGGCCGCCCGGCTCCGGGGCGGCCCCGGGGCGGCTTCCCGTGGCGGCGCCGCCCGGCAGGTCCCGGCTCGCAGTGGTGTCCGGCGTACGGCCGACGTAAGACGCGCCACCGCCCGTGGGGGTCTGTCCCGCGGAGCCCTGCGCACGGTCCGGCACCGCGGCATGGCCCGTCGGGCCACCGCGGGCCACCGCGCCGGACGGCGGCTCACCACCCGGCCACCCTCCGGCGGCGGAGACCTCGCCGTCGGGCCGCGGGCCCGCCTCGGTGCCCCGGGGCGCCGAGCTCACCCGGGCCACCGCGACCGTGCCGCGGCCCGGGGCGCTGTGCAGGGCGAAGTCGTCGGAGAGGCGCAGGCACGTGCCGAGGCCCGCGCCGAGCGAGTGGGTCGTGGAGAAGCCGTCGCGCAGGGCCGCGGGCACGTCGGGAATGCCCGGGCCGTGGTCGATCGCGGCGATCTGCACCACCCGGGACCCCTCACGCCCCTCCCGCGGCACGGGCGGAGCCACCACGTCGATCAGCACCTGACCGCCCTGCGCGTGCTTCAGCAGATTCGTGGCGAGCTCGGTGGCGACCAGCGCCGCGGCCGCCGTACGCCGCTCGTCCAGCCCGGCCAGCGCGGCGGCGCCCTCCGCCGCGACCCGGGCGTCGCGCACCCGGGTCGAGTCGAGGACCGGCACGTCCCACACGCGCGGCATCAGACCTCCTCGCGCGGGCGTGGCGGCCGGCCGACCCAGCAGGTCACCCGCACCGTGGTGCCCGAACCCGGCGTGGTGTCGATGTCGAAGTCGTGCACCAGACGCCGCGCCCCGCTCAGCCCCATGCCCAGACCGCCACCGGAGGTGTAGCCGTCGCTCAGCGCCAGGTCCAGGTCCGCGATGCCCGGCCCCTCGTCGCTGAAGGACAGCCGCAGCCCCTGCGCGCCCGCGCTGCTGACCTGCGTCGCCTGCATCTGGCCGCCACCGCCGTGCACGAGGGTGTTGCGGGCCAGCTCGCTGGCCGCGGTGATCAGCTTCGTCTGGTCCACCAGACCGAAACCGAGCTGGGCGGCGGCCTGCCGGACATGCTGTCGCACCCACACCAGGTCCATGTCCGACCGGATGGGCAAGCAGGCCTCCACGCCCGCGGCGGTGTGCATCACGGACTCTCCTGACGCGGGCTGCCGGGGCGGGACACCGTGGCCTGCCGCGCGAGGAGCTCCATGCCCGCCTCGGTGCTGAGGGCGGTGCTCAGCCCCGGCAGCGTCAGACCCAGTTCGACCAAGGTGATGGCGACGGCCGGGCGCATGCCGGCCACCACGGTGCGCGCGGCCAGCAGCTTGGACTGCGCGGCGATCTCGGCCAGTACCCGGCCGAGGAAGGAGTCGACGATCTCCACACCGGAGATGTCGATGAGGACCCCGCGCACCCCGGTCCGGGAGATCGTCTCCGACAGGTCCTGCTGGAGCTGCTGCGCCGTGCTGTCGTGCAGATCGCCCTGGAGCGTCACCAGCAGGACGTCGCCGAGCCGGAGGACCGGCACATGGCCGGGCACGGGGCGGGAGTGGGCGTCGTTCACCGCTGACCCGCACCCGGGCCCACGATGTCCGCGCCGAGCTGGTGCAACGCGTACCCGAGCGCGTCGGCGAGGCTGGCGCGGGTGATGACGTCCAGGTCCAGGCCGAGGTGCACGATGGTCTGCGCGATGGCGGGGCGGATGCCCGAGACGATGCACTCGGCGCCCATGAGGCGTGCCGCGGCGACCGTCTTCATCAGGTGCTGCGCGACCAGCGAGTCGACCGTCGGCACCCCGGTGATGTCCAGGATCGCGAACCGCGCGTGCTGCTCGACGACGGCGTTCAGCAGCGTCTCCATCACGATCTGGCTGCGGGCGCTGTCGAGCGTCCCGATGAGCGGCACGGCCACGATGCCGTCCCACAGCCGGATGACGGGCGTGGCCACCTCCATCAGCTGCAGCCGCTGCCGGTCGCTGAGCGCCTGCCACTCGCTGAGCGCCGTCTGCATGGCCACCAGCCGAAGGGTGCCCATCAGCACGGTCAGCGCGGTCGAACACGCCCGCAGGTGCTCGGGGGGCGCCTGCTCCAGATCGGCGGCCAGCAGGTTCTCCGTGGGCGGCCGCAGGGCGGCCAGCTCGCTGGAGACCTGGGTGTTGGACAGCCCGGCCCGGGAGCGGGCCACGCCCATCCGGGCCAGCTGCTCGCGCACGCCGCTGAATCCCGCGGCGTCCGGGTCCTCCACCTGCTCCGAGTCGGCCACCTGGGCCAGCGCGTCCACGACTGCCTTGCCCGCTTCGACCGCCTCGTCGCGCGAGACGGTGAACACGGTGCGGAACAAAGGCTCGTCGGCCCACCGCTGGGCGATCTGCTCCCGCCGTCGGTACAGGAAGTCCCTGACCTCGTGGCTGGGCGTGGCGAGCTGTCCGTCCGCTTCGTGCTCCGGCACCTGGTTCTCTCCTCATCCGCGTTGCGTCGACCGAGCCCGCTTCTGGCAACGAGACGGCGATGTGACACTTGCCGGGCGACAACTCTAACCATGCGCCGACCTCGTACGACACCTGCTCCGGTGCAAGCGATCCGGTTCGGGACAACGGCGGTTGAAACACCGGCCTGTCGTCGGCGCGCGAGGGTGAGCCGTCGTCCGGGCAGGGCGGAGCGAGGGCACCGGGCGGCCGGATTTTCCCGGCGCCGTGCCCGAGGGGCCAGGTCGGTCAGAGGCTCTGTTCTCCCGGCTCCTCGGGGATGCTGGACCCGGCGTCGACGCGGGACAGAGCCTCGTCGAGCGACTCCGATATCGGCACCGTGATGCTGACGCCGGTCAGATCGAGGATGCGCCGCACGGTCGGCGTGGGGCTGATGACGTGCACACTGCCCTCGGTCTTACGGGTCTCCTGGTACACCCGCAGGATGATGTTCATCCCGGACGAGTCCATGAAGGGGACGGACGAGAGGTCGAGCAGGAAGTGCCGTCGGCCGTGGTGGAGTTGGTTGGCCAGATGGGCCTGGAACTCGGTCGCGGTGTCGACGTCCAGGTAGCCGTCGACCGTGATCAGGGCCACGTCCTCCCGGGGCAGTTCGACTTCCACGGACAGCGGGTTCTGGGCGAGGGGCACGGATACCTCCAACAAGTGCTACGGCCTGGGCTGGTCACCTCTGGGGATGACCGCGGTGCGAGGGGAACCCGGTCGTCGTCCGGACTCGGATGCCGTTCCTCATGCGCCTCCCTTCCTCGACGGGCTTCGGATGTCACCGCGCACCCGCGATTACCCCGGAAACCACTCCTCATGCATGCGCGGCGGAAACATCCTCGGGACCGGGCCGCCGGAAGCCGCGCGGCTGGCATGCGTGTGCGCCGAATGCGCGTGCGGCAGGAGGGTAATTGCTGCTGTGGAACGGGGTGGGCGGCACACGCCCGCCCGAGCACTGCGATGCGAACATCGCCAGGGAGGATGGAGCAGCGTGGCCATCGACAGAATCTGGTCGTACGCGCCGGACAGCGGTCACACCGAGGAGCAGGATCTGACCGGTTTCGCCGTCGCCGCGACCGACGGCACGATCGGGCACGTGGACCGGGAGGCCGCTCCGCACGACATGCGGCACCTGGTCGTCGACACCGGTGTCTGGGTGTTCGGCCGCAGCGTCCTGGTGCCGGCCGGAGTCGTCACGGGCATCGACACACAGGCGAGAAAGATCACATTGGCGTGCAGCAGGGGAGACGCGAAGGCGGCGCCCCGCTTCCAGACCGACAGCGAGACGCGGGACCGGGAGTACCTGCGGGCGGTCGGTGACTACTACGACCGGCTGCCGCCACGCGAGACGGCCTCGGTCTGAGCCGGTCACGGGCGCGACGCGCCCGTGACGCTCCGGCTCACCAGGGCATGAACACGTGCACGTCCTTGCCGTGGTCGTCGGCCACCACGCTGACCTGGTCGCACAAGGTGTGGATCAGGTGCCAGCCGATGCCCCCGCCGCCGCTGCGCGGATCGAAGGGGCGGGGGGCGGGTTCGGTCGTGCTGGTGTCGTGCAGGACCACATGCACGCCGTCGAACGTCCGGCGCATCCGCAGCGCGAACGGACCCGGGGCGTACTGGACCGCGTTGGCGGCCAGTTCCGTCACCACCAGCAGGATGTCGTCCCAGTACTCGGGGGCAGAGGGCGGGGCGGAGCGTGCCAGATCACGCAAGAACTCCTCCGCGGCCAGCCGTGCGCCTGTCACGTCATGCGGCTCGCCCACGAAGCTGTTCGTGCGGCTCGGGATCTCCTCGGAGGTCAGGGCGTCGTCCCCACGCGGCTCGGTTGACATATCGCCTTTCCGGCCCGGGCGTCAGCGAGGGCTGCCGTCAGGGCTGTCGTCCTTTCTCATGCGTCGCCACTGTTGCGTGTTCCCGACCGGGCGAGGCCTACGCGTCCGGGTGCACGGTCAGCGGAACACGTTGTCTGAATCGTCCCAGTTTGACGGTTCGGCCGGGGTTCTCGGACCGCCAGGTCGTCTCCGTGACTGGTACATCGCGTCGATCTCCGACGCGTAGTGCCGCACGATCTCGTCCCGCCGCAGCTTCATCGACGGCGTCAAGAGCCCGTTGGTCACGTCGAACGCCTCCGGCAGGACCCGGAACACGCGGATGGACTCCGATGGTGACACGGCGCTGTTGGCCGCGGCCACGGCCCGTGCGACCTCCTCCCGCAGCGCGTTCTCCTCCCTGGCCTCCCGCATCTCGCCCTGCAGGGCCAGACCGGCCCGCCAGTGCGCCAGGAACTCCGGATCCAGCGTGATCAGGGCACCGACGCAGGGCCGGTTGTCCCCCACGACGACCGCCTGGTGGATGAGCGGGTGCATCCGCAGCCGCTGCTCCAGGGCCAGCGGGGCGACGCTCTTGCCACTGCTGGTGATGATGATGTCCTTCTTGCGGCCGGTGATCGTCAGATATCCCTCCGAGTCGAGCTGCCCGAGATCCCCGGTGGCAAGCCAGCCGCCGCGCAGTGCGGCCCGGGTGGCCGCCTGGTCGCCCACGTACCCCTGGAACACCGACGGGCCGCGCACCAGGATCTCCCCGTCCTCCGCCACACGGATCTCCATGCCCGGCAGGGCCTGCCCCACCGTCCCGGACTTCTCCCGGCCCAGCGGCTGCATCGTCACCCCGCCGGCGGTCTCCGTGAGGCCGTACCCGTCGTGCACGTAGATGCCGATGCCCTCGTAGAAGAGGGACAGCTCGCGGCTGAGGGGGGAGCCGCCGGACGTCGCCCGCCGCACCCGGCCGCCCAGCGCGGCCCGCAGGCGGCGGTACACCGTGCGCTCGTACACCGCGTGCTGGAGCCGCAGGTCGAACCCGGGCCCGCGCCCACGGCCCAGCCGCTGGCGTTCCAGGGCCGCGGCGAAGTCCCGGGCGGTGTCGGCGGCCCGCTCGAACAGCCCGCCGTGACCCCCTTGCTGCGCCGTGCGCAGGAAGTTCTTGTAGATCTTCTCCAGGACCGAGGGAACCGCGTAGAGGTACGTGGGCCGGAACGAGCGCAGCGCAGACGACAGTGCCTCACCGCTCACCTCGGCCTGATGTCCCATGAGCAGCCCGCCGCGTACGCACAGTCCCTGGATCATCAGCCCGTACACATGAGAGAAGGGCAGGAAGGCGAGCACCGAGCCCTGCTCGCCGCGCGGTGCCGCCGTGTGCCCCCACCCCGCCAGCAGCGTGTCGCAGGGACCGGCGAGGTTGCGGTGGCTGAGCGCGCAGCCCATGGCGTGGCCGGAGGTGCCGGACGTGTAGGCGATGACGGCCGTGGAGTCCGGCAGCACGATGCGCCGCATCGAGTCGACCGTGGCGATCGGGACGGACTCCCCGCGGACCCTCAACTCCTCCAGGCCGCCCGCGTCCAGCTGCCAGACGTGGCGCAGCAGCGGAAGCGACGCGCACACCGAGCCGACGGTCATGACGCCCTGCTCGTCCTCGACCACCACCGCCACACAACCGGCGTCCCGCAGGATCCACTCCACCTGATCGCGCGAGGACGTCGGATAGACCGGGACGACCTCGGCGCCCACCGACCACAGCGCGTAGCACAGCACCGTCCACTCGAACCGGGTGCGCGCCATGATCGCCACCCGGTGGCCCGGCGCGATCCCCGACGCGATCAGCCCCTTGGCCAGGTCCACGACCTGGTCGCGCAGCTCGATGGCCGTCACCTCGTCCCAGGTCGTGGAGGCGGGGTCGGCCCGGCGGGCGAGCACCGGCCGGGTCGGTTCGCGGTCCGCCGTCTCGAAGACGCTGTCGGCGAGCCCACCGGTCAGGGGCGCCGCGGCCGGGGGAGCGAGGGCGAGGTCGCGCATGCACTGCTCCTGACATGTACGGGGTGTGACGTTGCCGACGGGTACCGTCATCGGCGGTGCTCGAATGTAGTCGAGCCGAGACCCTTCGGGGTCGGAAAATACGGAAGTCGACCCACTGGTGATCTCGGCGTGATCGGGGGACCCGGTCGGCATGACACACATCAGTCCCGACCCAGAGCCCGAACGCACCACCGGTCTCGAGCCCGGCGGCGGTGTACCGCCGGGCGAGACCCCACCCGCGGAGAGCAGCATGCCGGAAACGCTGCCCCGGGAGACCCACAACCCGACCAAGGGCTGGGCCAAGGCCCCGATGGCCGTGATCATCATCGTCGCCGTGCTGATCGCGGCGTTCTTCCTGGCCTACGCCCTCGTCCTGATCCTCTGACCCCGCCCGTGAGCGCCGGGACGCCTTACGACTGCGTGTGGCGGACGCACTCGGTGACGACGTCCCGCAGACTTCCCGTGCGCTCCATCAGCGCGCGCTGCACCTGAGCGCCGTTGCCCTCCCGCAGCAGCTCCTCGAAGCCCGTCTTCGCCCGCTCCAGGTCACCCGTGCCCTCGAGCGCCTCCCCGACGTGCTCCAGCAGGGCGCGCACGACGGTCTCGGCAGGCATGCGGCGCATGGTCTCGGGGTGCAGCAGCTCGCCGGAGAGGCCCGACCGGGCGGCCTGCCAGTCCGCCAGCCGCAGCAGGCTGACACTGTGGCCGAGCGGCTCCCGGCCCTCCCGCCACTCGCGCGCGGCGGTCTCCACCAGCCCGCGGACGAGGGTGGCGATCAGCGCGGCCGTGCCGGAGTGCAGACAGACGTCCGAGACACGCAGCTCCACCGTCGGGTACCGCGGGGACAGCCGCGCGTCGAAGTAGATCATCCCGTCGTCGAGGAGGGCGCCGGTGGCCACCATGTCCGCGATCAGACGGTGGTACCGCTCGGGTGAGCCGAAAAGCTCCGTCGGGCCGGCCGACGGCCAGCGCAGCCACACCCGGCTGCGATAGCTGCTGTACCCGGTGTCCTTGCCCTGCCAGAACGGCGAGTTCGCGCTCAGCGCCCTCAGCACGGGCAGCCACGGCCGCAGCCGGTCGACGACCGCGACGCCCTCCTCGTCGGACTCGACCGACACATGCACATGGCAGCCCATCACGAGCTGCTCCCGGGTGGCGATGCCGTACTGGTCCGCCATCCACTGGTAGCGCCGGCTGACGCCCACGGCGGGGCTGACCGGCAGCGGCGAGGTGGCCAGCGCCGCCACGGTGCAGCCGATCTCCCCCGCGTGCCGTGCGGCCTCCTTGCGGCAGCGGACGATCTCCGCGCGCAGGCTCTCCATGGACGACTGCGGATGGGTGGCGAACTCCAGCATCTGCTCGTGGAGTTCCTTCTCGAAGACGTCCTGCTCCGCGTCGTCCTTCTCCGCCCGGGCGAGCACCGCTGCGGACAGCGCCCGCGGCTCTCCGGTCTCCGGATCCACCAGGAGGAGTTCCTCCTCCACTCCCACGGTGCGCACCTGATGCCCGCCCTTCTGACCCTGCCGTCTCGTACCACCGGGTGCTCCCGGTGGTACGACCTAGTGCCCCTCACAGGCGGGTGGGACACCTGGTGGGACGGCGGCACTTCACACGGCGTACGGCGTCAGCCACACCGTGGCCAGGGGAGGCAGCGTGATCCGGACCTGCCCGTCCTGCGCTTTGACCGGGTTCGGATGCGTGACTCCGCTTCCGCCGTAGCGTGTGTCGTCGGTGTTGAGGCGCTCCTCCCACGCGTCGACGTCACCCGGCACCCACAGGCCGTAGTCCTCCCGGACCACGGGGGAGAAGTTCGACACCGCCAGCAGCGGGTTGCCCTCGGCGTCGTAGCGCAGGAACGCGAGGACGTTGTCGTCGGCCGAGTCCACCGCCACCCACCGGAAGCCTTCCGGGCGGGTGTCGCACTGCCACAGCGCGGGCGTCCGCAGATAGGCGGCGTTGAGGTCACGGACCAGATCGCGGACCCCCCGGTGGTCGCCCGCCGAGTGGTAGCCGTCGTCGAGCAGCCACCACTCGGGGCCGTGCTCCACCGACCACTCGGCCCCCTGCGCGAACTCCTGCCCCATGAACAGCAGCTGCTTGCCGGGGTGGCCCCACATGAAGGCGAGATAGGCCCGGTGCGTGGCGCGCCGCTGCCACCAGTCGCCTGGGATCTTGGACACCAGCGCCTGCTTGCCGTGCACGACCTCGTCGTGCGAGATGGGCAGCACGTAGTTCTCGCTGTACGCGTACACCATCGAGAACGTCATCTCGTGGTGGTGGTACTTGCGGTGCACCGGCTCGTGGGAGATGTACTCCAGCGAATCGTGCATCCAGCCCATGTTCCACTTCAGCCCGAAGCCGAGCCCGCCGGTGTCGGTGGGCCGGGTCACCCCGCCCCAGGCGGTGGACTCCTCCGCGATCGTGACCACGCCCGGGGCCCGCCGGTACACCGTCGCGTTCATCTCCTGCAGGAACGCCATGGCCGCCAGGTCCTCGCGGCCGCCGTGGGCGTTGGGCTCCCACTGGCCGTCCTCACGGGAGTAGTCCAGGTAGAGCATCGAGGCCACCGCGTCCACGCGCAGCCCGTCGATGTGGAACTCCTCGCACCAGTACACGGCGTTCGCGACCAGGAAGTTGCGCACCTCGGTGCGGCCGAAGTCGAACTCGTACGTGCCCCAGTCCGGGTGCTCCGCGCGCCGGTCGTCCCCGGGCTCGTACAGCGGCTCCCCGTCGAAGCGGGCCAGCGCCCAGTCGTCCTTCGGGAAGTGCGCCGGCACCCAGTCCATGATCACGCCGATGCCGGCACGGTGACAGGCGTCCACGAAGAACCGGAAGTCGTCCGGGGAGCCGAGCCGGGACGTCGGCGCGTAGAAGCCGGTGACCTGGTAGCCCCAGGAGCCGTGGAAGGGATGCTCGGCGACCGGCATCAGTTCGATGTGCGTGAAGCCCATGTCCTTGGCGTACGCCGGCAGTTCCTCGGCGAGTTCGCGGTAGGTCAGCCCCGGCCGCCACGACGCCAGGTGCACCTCGTACACCGAGAACGGCGCCTCGTGCACGGGGGTGTCGGCGCGGTGCGCCATCCACTGCGCGTCGCCCCACTCGTAGTGCGAGGCCGTCACGATCGAGGCCGTGTTGGGCGGCTCCTCGCACCGGCGGGCCATCGGGTCGGCCTTGAGGAAGCGGTGCCCGTGCCGCGAGTGGATCTCGAACTTGTACGCGGTGCCCTCGCCGACGCCCGGCAGGAACAGCTCCCACACGCCGGAGGCGCCCAGGGAGCGCATCGGGAACTGCGTCCCGTCCCAGTGGGTGAAGTCCGTGGCGACCCGCACACCCTGCGCGTTCGGTGCCCACACGGTGAACCGGGTGCCGCTGACGCCCTCGTGGGTCATGGGCTGCGCGCCGAGCGCCTGCCACAGCTGCTCGTGCCGGCCCTCGCGGATCAGATGCAGGTCGAGTTCGCCGAGCGCGGGCAGGAACCGGTAGGGGTCGGCCGTCTCCTGCTCACCGTCCTCGTAGGCCACGTGCAGCGTGTAGTCGGGGACGGCGTCCAGCGGCAGGACGCCCGAGAAGAGGCCCTCGCCCTCCGAGACGAGCGCGGTGCGCCTGCCGCCGATCACCACGCTCACGGCGCGGGCGAAGGGGCGCAGTGCCCGGAACACGACCCCGCCGGGCACCGGGTGGGCACCCAGCAGCGCGTGCGGATCATGGTGGGCGCCCGCCAGCAGCCGCCCGCGGTCCTGCGGGCTCAGGGCGGGCGCGGTCGTGCTCGGGACCGGGCCTGACGGCTCCGGGATTGAGGTGTCTCGCAGGGCCACGGCTCAGTCTCCTCTCACGGCGAGGCGCTCGATCGCCGCCATCGGTACAGGCAGCCAGTCGGGGCGGTGCCGTGCCTCGTACAGCACCTCGTACACGGCCCGGTCCGTCTCATAGGCGCGGAGCAGTCCGTGCTTCTTGCGCGGGTCCCAGCCGGCGCGGGCGGCGTAGCCCGCGCAGTAGGCCTCGCGGCAGCGGCGGGCCCACTCCGGGCGCCAGGGGCGGCGCTGCCGGGCGGCGTAGTCGAAGGAGCGCAGCATCCCGGCGATGTCCCGTACGGGGGAGTGGGCACTGCGCCGTTCGGAGAGCGGCCGGGACGGCTCGCCCTCGAAGTCGATGACGAACCACTCGCGCCCGGCCCGCAGCACCTGCCCCAGGTGCAGATCGCCGTGGATGCGCTGGGCGGGCGGTCCGGGGTCGCAGCTGGTGAGGGCGGCGAACGCGGTGCGCAGACCCGGCACGAACGGCTGGAGCGCGGGCACGCAGTGCGCGGCGGCGTCCAGCCGCTCGATCATCGCGGCGGCCGTCTGCCCGTTCTCCCCGGGGCCGCCGACGGGGAACGCGGACGCCAGCGCGAGGTGCACCTCCGCCGTGGCCGCGCCCAGGGCCCTGGCCTGGACCGTGAAGTCGTCCCCGGCGGCCAGGGCGTTCAGGCCCAGGGTCCAGCCGTCGGAGGCGTCCCGCAGATACGGCTGGAGCACACCGAGGGTGGCCTTGAAGGGGTGCTTGGTCTGGAACCAGGCCACGGGCGCGGGCACGCGGTGACAGCCCTGCCGGGCCAGCGCGCCCGGCACCTCCAGATCCGGGTTGACGCCCGGCTGGATGCGCCGGAAGACCTTCAGGATGTACTCGTCGCCGTAGACGAGCGAGGAGTTGGACTGCTCCGCGTCCAGCAGCCGCGGCACCAGTCCGGCGGGCACCCGCTGGTCCGGGTCGCAGTCGAAGCGCAGGGGGCCCGCCGTGCCGGGGTGCCGCAGCCGGTCCAGCAGCAGCTGGGCGGAGCGGGGGTCGTGCAGCGCGTCGTACACGGTCAGGCCGGCCAGCGGCCCGTCCTGCACCCGCCCGATGAGGGCCCGCCCGAGGCGCGGCGAGGGCTGCTCCCGTACGCCGAGCAGCAGCTGGTAGCAGTCGCCGGCCGGGGGAGCCCCGCCGGGCGAGGGCACACCCGTGTGGCCGGCGTGCCCGGCGTGGACCAGCAGATGCAGACAGCCCGGGAAGAGCTCGGTCATCGACAGCAGGCCGAGCTCGGTGACGGGCCGGTCCTTGCCGGCGAACCAGCGCTGCCGGGGCAGCCAGTCGCGCAGCAGCCCGCCGAGCGACTCCATGGGCTCGGCAAGGCGTGTCAGGCTCGGGCGGAGGGATGCGGTCTTCGGCATGGTCACGCCTCCTTGTCTGGGCGCAGGCTCACAGTCGCCGGCCGATGCGGGATGCGACTCGGGTGAGCCGGAACCAGTAGAAGCCGTGGCCGCCGAGGGTCAGCAGGTACGGCAGTTCGCCGATCGCGGGGAAGCGGACCCCGCCGAACAGCTCCACCGGGTGCCGTCCGGCGAACTCACGCAGGTCGAGCTCGGTGGGCTGCGCGAACCGCGCGAAGTTGTTGACACACAGGACCAGGTCGTCCTCGTACTCGCGCAGGAACGCCAGGACCGCGGGGTTGGAGGAGGGCAGTTCGGTGTAGGAGCCGAGGCCGAAGGCCGGGTTCTGCTTGCGGATCTCGATCATGCGGCGGGTCCAGTGCAGCAGTGACGACGGGGACGACATCGACGCCTCGACGTTGGTCACCTGGTGGCCGTAGACCGGGTCCATGATCGCCGGCAGGAAGAGGCGGCCCGGGTCGCAGGTGGAGAACCCGGCGTTGCGGTCCGGGGTCCACTGCATCGGGGTCCGCACGGCGTCGCGGTCACCGAGCCAGATGTTGTCGCCCATGCCGATCTCGTCGCCGTAGTACAGGATCGGCGAGCCGGGGAGGGCCAGCAGCAGCGCGGTGAACAGCTCGATCGTGTGCCGGTCGTTGTCCAGCAGGGGGGCGAGCCGCCTGCGGATGCCGATGTTGGCGCGCATGCGGGGGTCCTTGGCGTACTCGGCCCACATGTAGTCGCGCTCTTCGTCGGTGACCATCTCCAGGGTCAGCTCGTCGTGGTTGCGCAGGAACATGCCCCACTGGCAGCCCGAGGGGATGGCCGGGGTCTTGGCCAGGATCTCGGAGACCGGGTAGCGCGATTCCCGGCGTACGGCCATGAAGATGCGCGGCATGACCGGGAAGTGGAACGCCATGTGGCACTCGTCGCCGCCGCTCGGGTAGTCGCCGAAGTAGTCGACGACGTCCTCGGGCCACTGGTTGGCCTCCGCCAGCAGCACCGTGTCCGGGTACTGGGCGTCGATCTCGCGCCGGACGCGCTTGAGGAAGGCGTGTGTGGCGGGCAGGTTCTCGCAGTTGGTGTCCTCGGCCGCGTACAGATAGGGCACCGCGTCCAGCCGGAACCCGTCGATGCCGAGGTCCAGCCAGAACTTCAGCGCGGCCAGGATCTCCTCCTGGACGCGCGGGTTCTCGTAGTTGAGGTCCGGCTGGTGCGAGAAGAACCGGTGGAAGAAGTACTGGCCCCGCACCGGGTCGAAGGTCCAGTTCGACGTCTCGGTGTCGACGAAGATGATCCGCGCGTCCGGGTAGCCCTTGTCGTCGTCGGCCCACATGTAGTAGTCGCCGTAGGGTCCGTCGGGGTCCTTTCTGGACTCCTGGAACCACGGGTGCTGGTCACTGGTGTGGTTCATGACGAAGTCGATGATCACGCGCATGCCGCGCTGGTGGGCGGCGTCGACGAACTCCACGAAGTCGGCCAGGTCGCCGAACTCCGGCAGCACGGCCGTGTAGTCGGAGACGTCGTAGCCGCCGTCGCGCAGCGGGGACTTGAAGAAGGGCGGCAGCCACAGGCAGTCGACGCCGAGCCACTGGAGGTAGTCGAGTTTGGCGGTCAGGCCCTTGAGGTCGCCGACGCCGTCGCCGTTGCTGTCCTGGAACGAGCGGACGAGCACCTCGTAGAACACGGCGCGTTTGAACCAGTCCGGGTCACGGTCCCTCGCGGGGGTGTCCTCGAACGTGTCCGGTACGGGCTCGTTCACTGTCATGGCGTTCCTGCCCCTCCGTACGCATGCGCGGCGGGCGGGGACTGGACGTGAAAGACGTGCGCGGGAGCCCGCCCCGGCTCCAACCGCACGTAGTTGTGGGGTCCCCAGCGATAGGTGTCGCCGGAGAGTTCGTCGCGTACGTCCGCCGACTCGTGCCAGTCCAGGCCGAGGTGCGGCAGGTCCAGCGAGACCGTGCCCTCCTGGGTGTGGTGCGGGTCGAGGTTGGCGACCACCAGGACGACATCGGATCCGCTGCGCTTGCTGTACGCGATGAGCGCGTCGTTGTCGGTGTGGTGGAAGCGGAGGTTCCTGAGCCGGTGCAGCGCGGGGTGGTCCCGCCGGACGGTGTTGAGCCGGGTGAGCAGCGGGGCGATGCTGCGGCCCTCGCGTTCGGCGCTCTCCCAGTCGCGGGGCCTGAGCTGGTACTTCTCCGAGTCCAGGTACTCCTCGCTGCCCTGTTTCACCGGGGTGTTCTCGCACAGTTCGTAGCCGGAGTAGATGCCCCAGGCCGGGGAGAGGGTCGCCGCGAGCACGGCCCGGACCTCGAAGGCGGGCCGGCCGCCGTGCTGGAGGTAGGCGTGCAGGATGTCGGGGGTGTTGGGGAAGAAGTTCGGCCGCATGTAGGAGGCCGCCTCACCCGACAGCTCCGTCAGGTA
>NZ_JBWKCH010000015.1:0-117006 GCF_056436585.1 Streptomyces sp. NPDC043685
TGCTCGTTCGACATGATCTGCAGACCAGGCCGGGCGAGCTCGGCGCGCATGAGCAGCGCCATCACGCCGCCGATGACGAAGAACGCGAACGACGTTGCCAGGTACAGCGTGCCGATCGTCTTGTGATCCGTGGTCGTCAGCCACTTCAGGTGCCTCATGCCCCGCCTGTGTCCGCGCCTCGGCGAGACGTCACACTTCTTCGGCGCGACGAGAATCACCAGAACCGGGTGTGACGATCGTGAAGGTGCCGGACACGAACGGGACATGAGCAACGACGAGATCTTCGCCGCTGCCTACCGCGAGCACTACTGGGCGGTCAGCCGCTATGTCGCGCGGCGACTGGACGGGCGGGCCGGCGAGGTGGAGGAAGTGGTGGCGGAGGTGTTCACGGTGGCCTGGCGGCGCCGGGCCGACCTCCCGGCCGCCGCGCTGCCCTGGCTGTACGGCGTGGCACGCAACTGCCTGGCCAACGCGGTACGCGGCCACGGACGCCGCCGTAGGCTCGTCGATCGCCTCGGCAACGACGACACCGCGCACGGCCGGCACATCGCGGCGGGCCCCGATGCGGACACCCCCGGCGGCTGGGTGCACGAAGCGCTCTCCCGGCTCTCCGCGGCCGACCAGGAGGTACTGCGCCTCACGGCCTGGGAGGAACTCGGCATCGACGAGGTCGCCGTCGCCCTCGGCTGCGGCAGCCGGGCCGCCGCCATGCGGCTGCACCGGGCCCGGCGCCGCCTCAGAGCCGAGATCGACCGCATGCGTCCCGAGTCCCGGATCACCGAGCACTCCTGCACGACCGCCCCGAAGGAACACGGCCATGGCTGACGAACTGGAACTGCTGCGGGCCGCCGACCCGGTGCCCGCCGACGGCCACCGCTTCACCGACGGTCCCCTCGACCACAACGCCGAGCGCCGGCTCGAACAGCTGCTGAAGGAGCGGGGCGAAGGGCACCCGTCCCCGGCGCAGGCCCGGTGGGACCGGCACCCGGCCCGGCTGGGCGAGCGGCCGCTGTCGACCCCCGGACGGATCCGCCTGGCCTGGGGCCTGGTCGCCACGGCCGTCGTCGCCGCTCTCACCCTCACCCTCGTGCTGAGCGGCCCGAGCACCCCGCCCGCGGTCGCCGCGCCCCGCCCGCTGGCGATCGACACCGGCTCCGCACCGGTACCGCTGGCGAGGCTGGCCGAGCGCGCCGCGGCCGCGGCAGGGGCCCACGACGCGGTCCGGCTGCGCAAGGGCACCCATGTGCGGTCCTGGAGCCTCGCCCTGTCGGACGAGGAACCCCCGATCACCCTCCCCGAGGAGCGCATCGTGCGCTGGAAGGCCGACGACAGCCACACCGAACTCGTCGTGGCCACCGACCCGAGACACCCGGGCCGTCCGGTCCTCTCGGACGAGGGCGGCGACCCCCACCTCGTGGCCGACGGCCATGTCCTGCTCGACCGCACCTACCCGCCGAGCTGGAGCGACGCCCCGCCCCAGTCGCCGCCGCCCCGCGATCCGGCCCGGCTGCGCGCCTACCTGGCGGAGGCCCAGTACACCGACGCGCCGCTGACCACGCCCCAACTGCTGGACGCCGTGGCGACGCTGCTCGACCACTGGACCCTCGGCGCACGGGAGAGCGCGGCGCTGGCCCGGCTCCTGGCGGACGTCGAGGCTCTGCGGCCCGTGGGCCAGGTCACCGACCGGCTCGGTCGGCGCGGCCAGGCCTATGTGAACGATGCGCGGGGCGTCCGCCGCATGCTGATCATGGACCCGGCCACCGGCGCTGTCCTCGGTCTGGAGAGCACTCTCACGGAGCCGGAACCCGCGTTCGGCGTCGAGGAGGGCGACGTCATGTCGTACAGCGCCTGGATGCGCTGATCAGCCCCCAGCGCCACGGCCCGCCCCTGCCCGACCGGGCCGGGCCCGCTGACGCCCCCGCTACTCGTCCCAGGCCTGGACCAGTGTCTGCTCGGCGATCTTGCCGTCGCGCAGGGCGATCATGGACTCGGACAGGACACGCACCCCGTCCGCGTACCGGCAGCTCTCGCTGTAGGCCGCCTCGTCGCCCTGGATGACGCACCGCTCCAGCTTGTGCGACATGTCGCGGCTGTAGACGTCCTCCAGCATCCGGCTGATCTCGTCCCGGCCGTGCAGGACCTTGGGGTGGCTGGGCTGGGTCGTGTGGTCCACGATGCGCAGCTCGGCGTCGTCGGCGTACAGGGAGAGCAGGAGGTCGGGGGTCTGTCCTTCCACGCCTCGGCGCAGGGTCTCCCGGTCGAAGGCGGGGTCTGCGGCGGTTCCCATGATGACTCCCTTCACAGGGCCGCGGCCCTGTGAGGAGCGGGCCGCGAGGGGCCTTCCCTGTCGAGCCTCCTCCTGCCCGGCCGGCACGGCAAGCGCAACCGGGCACTGGGCCTGACGGGTGAGCGGGGGCGTCCGCCCGTGTCCGCGGGGGACCCGTCCGCGTTGCGAAAGGCATGATCTCAACACGACGTATCGTCGCCGCCGTTGGTCTCGCCGCTGGGGTCACCGGCCTCGCCGCGCCGATGGCGAACGCGGCCGACGCGGAAGCGAAGAGCCCGCTCAGCCCGATGGCCACGCTCGACTCGCTGACCGTGAGCGACATCCCCGCCGAGCACAAGGACGAGATCCCGCGGCCCTCCTCGCAGCTGGCCGGGCTCAACCGCCTCAACGACCTCGACCAGCTGAACCAGGTCGTCGGCCTGGTCTCCCCGGTCTTCGGCTTCCTTCCGAACGTCCGCTGACACGGCCGCGTGCGTGAGGGCCGCCCGGAGCCGGGCGGCCCTGTCTTGCGTGCCCGGGCTCAGTCCGCCGTGGCCAGGAACTGCGTCGCCGCCAGCTCGGCGTAGAGCGGATCGGCCGCCACGAGCTCCCGGTGCGTGCCGACGGCCCGGACCCGGCCCGCGTCCATCACCACGATCCGGTCGGCCATCGTCACCGTGGACAGCCGGTGCGCCACGACGAGCACCGTGGTCGTCCGGGCCACGTCCGCGACGGTGTCGCGCAGCGCCGCCTCGTTCACCGCGTCCAGCTGCGAGGTCGCCTCGTCGAGCAGGAGCAGCCGGGGGCGGCGCAACAGCGCGCGGGCGATGGCGACGCGCTGGCGCTCACCGCCGGACAGCTTGGTGCCGCGGTGTCCCACGAGCGTGTCGAGGCCGCCGGGCAGCCGGGCGACCAGGCCGTCGAGGCGGGTCGTCTTGAGCACCCGCGCCAGGGCGTCCTCGTCCGCCTCCGGATTGCCCAGCAGCAGGTTGTCCCGCAGGGAGCCCGACAGGACCGGCGCGTCCTGCTCCACATAGCCGATCGCGGCACGCAGCCGGGGCAGCTCCCAGTCGTTCAGGTCGCGTCCGTCCAGCGTGATCACACCGGACTCGGGGTCGTAGAACCGCTCGATCAGCGAGAAGACGGTGGTCTTGCCGGCGCCGGACGGGCCGACGAACGCCGTCATGCCCTGCGCGGGCACCGTGAACGTCACTCCGTGGTGCACGGGCGGAAGATCGTCGGCGTAGCGGAAGCGGACGTCGTGGAAGGTGAGGGCGGCGGGCTCGGCGCCGGGGGAGGGCAGCGGCGCCGACTCGGCCGCCGGTTCCGCGGGCAGGCGCAGTGCCTCCTCGATGCGGGTGAGGGCCGCGGCGCCCGTCTGGTACTGGGTGATGGCGCCGACGACCTGCTGTATCGGGGACATCAGGTAGAAGACGTACAGCAGGAACGCCACGAGCGTGCCCACGTCGACCGCGCCGGTCGCGACCCGCGCGCCGCCCACGGCGAGCACCGTGATGAAGGCGATCTGCATGGCCAGCCCGGCGGTGTTGCCGGCGGCGGCCGACCACTTGGCGGCCCGTACGCTCTGACGCCACGACTCCTGCGCCGCCTCGTGCAGCGTCCGCTCCTCGCGGTGCTCCGCCCCGGACGCCTTCACGGTGCGCAGGGCGCCGAGGATCCGCTCCAATGAGGCGCCCATGACGCCCACCGCGTCCTGCGCCTGCCGGCTCGCCTTGTTGATGCGCGGCACGATCACCCCGAGGACCACGCCCGCGCCCAGGATCACGGCCAGGGTGACGCCCAGCAGCACCGCGTCCACCAGGCCCATCATCACCACCGTGGCGACGAGCGTGAGCCCGCCCGTGCCCAGGCCGACCAGCGAGTCGGTGGTGACCGCCCGCAGCAGGGTCGTGTCGGAGGTGATGCGGGCCATCAGGTCCCCGGGTTCGGTGCGGTCCACGGCCGCGACGCGCAGCCGCAGCAGATACGACGACAGGGCGCGCCGCGCGCCGAGCACCACCGACTCGGCGGTGCGGGTCAGCACGTACGAACCCAGCGCGCCCAGCGCCGCGTTGGTCACGACGAGGGCCGACATGGCCAGCAGGGCGCCGGTGATGGCCCGGTCGTGCGACAGGTCGTCGATCAGGCCCCGCGCGACCAGCGGCAGCAGCAGCCCGGTCGCCCCGGTGACCAGTGAGAGCAGCGCGCCGGCGAACAGGGACCAGCGGTGCGGCCGTACGTACCCGAGGAGCTGCCGCCACGCGGGTGTGGCGGTCTCGGTCTCTGCGATGCTCACGGCGCTCCTTCGGCGTCGACGGAGCGTTCAGGCTACGTCGCCGCCGACCCGCGCGGCCTGGCCTTTCCACGCCGTGGGTGGCCGATCCGCGCCCCTTGCCGATCAGTCGCGCGTAGGGTCGGAAAGGAACGGAACCCGGCCGACGAAGGAGTCAGCACCATGGCCCAGGAAGTACGCGGCGTGATCGCACCCGGCAAGGACGAGCCGGTGCGGATCGAGACGGTCGTGGTGCCCGACCCGGGCCCGGGCGAGGCCGTGGTGCGGGTGCAGGCCTGCGGCGTGTGCCACACGGACCTGCACTACAAGCAGGGCGGCATCAACGACGAGTTCCCGTTCCTGCTGGGCCACGAGGCGGCGGGTGTGGTCGAGACGGTCGGCGCCGGCGTCACCGACGTCGAACCGGGTGACTTCGTGATCCTCAACTGGCGTGCGGTGTGCGGCAAGTGCCGGGCCTGTCTGCGCGGCCGGCCCTGGTACTGCTTCGACACCCACAACGCGCAGCAGAAGATGACCCTCGCCTCGACCGGCCAGGAGCTGTCCCCGGCCCTCGGCATCGGTGCCTTCGCGGAGAAGACCCTGGTCGCGGCCGGGCAGTGCACCAAGGTCGACCCGGGCGTCGCCCCGCAGGTGGCGGGACTGCTGGGCTGCGGGGTGATGGCCGGCATCGGCGCCGCGATCAACACGGGCAACGTCGGCCGGGGCGACTCGGTCGCCGTGATCGGCTGCGGCGGTGTCGGCGACGCGGCCATCGCCGGATCACAGCTGGCCGGAGCGGGGACGATCATCGCCGTCGACATCGACGACCGCAAGCTGGAGACGGCCCGCTCCATGGGCGCCACCCACACCGTCAACTCGCGCGAGAACGACCCGGTCGCGGCGATCCGCGACCTCACCGGCGGCTTCGGTGCCGACGTCGTCATCGAGGCCGTCGGCCGCCCCGAGACGTACGAGCAGGCCTTCTACGCCCGCGACCTCGCGGGCACGGTCGTCCTCGTCGGCGTCCCGACACCCGAGATGAAGCTCGAACTGCCGCTGCTGGACGTCTTCGGCCGCGGCGGGTCGCTGAAGTCGAGCTGGTACGGCGACTGCCTGCCCTCCCGGGACTTCCCCATGCTGATCGACCTGCACCTCCAAGGTCGCCTGGACCTCGGCGCGTTCGTCACCGAGACCATCCAGCTCGACGAGGTGGAGAAGGCGTTCGAGCGGATGCACCACGGCGACGTGCTGCGCTCGGTGGTGGTGCTGTGATGGCCACGCGCATCGAACACCTCGTCACCTCCGGGCAGTTCAGCCTCGACGGCGGCACCTGGGACGTCGACAACAACGTGTGGATCGTCGGCGACGACCACGAGGCGATCGTCATCGACGCCGCCCATGACGCCGACGCCATCGCCGAGGCCGTCGGAAACCGCCGGCTCACGGCCATCGTGTGCACACACGCCCACAACGACCACATCGACGCCGCCCCCGCCCTCGCCGAGCGCACCGGCGCCACCATCTGGCTGCACCGCGACGACCTGCCGCTGTGGAAGCAGACCCACCCGGACCGGGATCCCGACGCCTGGCTGGTCGACGGCCAGACGATCGAAGCCGGAGGCGCCGACCTCAGGGTCCTGCACACCCCGGGGCACGCGCCCGGCGCGGTCTGCCTCCACGACCCGGGGCTGGGCACGGTCTTCACCGGCGACACCCTCTTCCAGGGCGGGCCAGGCGCCACCGGCCGGTCCTTCTCGCACTTCCCGACGATCATCGACTCGATCCGCGACCGGCTGCTCACCCTGCCGCCCGGGACCACCGTCCGCACCGGCCACGGCGACTCCACCACCATCGGCGCGGAGGCCCCGCACCTGGAGGAATGGATCGCCCGGGGCCACTGACCGCGTGTCGCTCGTAAAAGGCGACAGAAGATGTCCGGCTTACCCGTCACTGTGAAGGCGTCAAGCAGCCACGGTCACGGGAGGTCGGACATGTCAGCTCCGTTGCAGGACAAGGTCGCACTGGTCGCCGGGGCGACCCGGGGTGCCGGGCGGGGGATCGCCGTGGAACTCGGTGCGGCCGGTGCCACGGTCTACGTCACCGGCCGCAGCACCCGCGCCCGCCGCTCGGAGTACGACCGGCCCGAGACCATCGAGGACACCGCCGACCTGGTCACCGCCGCCGGCGGCCGGGGCGTCGCCGTCCCCACCGACCACCTCGACCCGGCACAGGTCCGGGCCCTGGTGGACCGGATCGCCGACGAACAGGGCCGCCTCGACGTCCTCGTCAACGACATCTGGGGCGGTGAGACCCTCTTCGAGTGGGACACCCCGCTGTGGGAGCACGACCTCGACAACGGCCTGCGGCTGCTCAGGCTCGCCGTCGAGACGCACGCCGTCACCAGCCACCACGCGCTGCCGCTGCTGCTGCGCCGTCCCGGCGGCCTGGTCGTCGAGGTCACCGACGGCACCGCCGAGTACAACGGTGAGAACTACCGCGTGAACTTCTTCTACGACCTCGCCAAGGCCTCGGTCCTGCGCATGGCCTTCGCCCTCGGCCACGAACTCGGCCCCCGGGGCGCCACGGCCGTCGCCCTCACCCCCGGCTGGCTGCGCTCGGAGCTGATGCTGGAAACCTTCGGGGTGCGGGAGGACAACTGGCGCGACGCCCTGGAGCGCGTCCCCCACTTCGCCATCTCCGAGACCCCGCACTACGTGGGCCGGGCCGTGGCAGCGCTCGCCGCCGACACGGACGTGGCGCACTGGAACGGGCAGTCGCTGTCCAGCGGAGGGCTCGCCCAGGTGTACGGCTTCACCGACCTCGACGGCAGCCGCCCGGACGCCTGGCGCTACCTCGTGGAGGTCCAGGACGCGGGCAGACCCGCGGACGTCACCGGATACCGGTGACGCGCACGACCGGACAGCCGGATCGACACAATCAGTGGGTATGCCCGGATATCACCACCTTGGGTCGATGGGGTATGTCACTGTTCCGTCCCAGCGCCGCCGAGAGCACAACCGGAACCGGTCTTCGCCCGTCTAGCAGGCAGACATCACAGAATCGACTGTCGCGAAGGGGCAGGACCAGCCATGGGGGACGTACGCAGACGGAGTGCCGTCGCACTGGGGATCACCGGCCTGGTGGCACCGCTCACGCTGGCGCTCGGCGCCGCACCGGCTCAGGCCGCGAGCTGTAGCACGCAGGCCGGCCCGTACCAGAAGCAGGTCGAGAAGTTCCTCGGCCGTCCGGTCGACGGCAAGCAGTCCGCCGCCGACTGCAAGGCCATCAAGGCCTTCCAGGCCAAGCACGGCATCTCGCCGAACATCGGCTACGCCGGCTCCGTCACCTGGGGGGTGATGGACCTGATGCAGAAGCAGAAGGCCGTCGGGAAGACCCCCAGCAAGGACGGCAAGTGCCCGGTGAACAAGGGCCGGATCGCCTGTGTGAACCTGACGCTCCAGCTGAGCTGGATCCAGGACGGCGAGAAGCTCGTCTACGGTCCCGTGCCGGTCCGCACCGGCCGCGACGGGTACGAGACCCGCACCGGCCTGAAGAAGATCTACTGGCGCAACATCGACCACGTCTCGTCGATCTACCACGTGCCGATGCCCTACGCGCAGTTCTTCGACGGCGGCCAGGCCTTCCACTCCGTCGGCGTCAGCATGTGGAACCCGCCGGGCTCGCACGGCTGCACCAACATGACGAAGACCGACGCCAAGAAGTACTGGTCGCTGCTGAAGAAGGGCGACGACGTCTTCGTCTACGGCCGCAAGCCGGGCACCTGATCCGAGCCGCGAAGTACCTCCAGCCCGACCCCGCCCTGCCGTGCCGACTCTGGACGAAGGTGAACGGCGGGGCGGCGAAAGGTACTCGCAGGTGGTTGATGTGAACAGCCTCACGTTTACCGGGAGATGGACGTGATCAGCAACACTGTCCGATATGCCGGATTGGTTCCTGATTACTCACATCGCCTTCACGTCCGGCGACGTATGCTTCACAGCATGTCCACCACTGTTGAAACCTCATCCGAGCGATCGGCTGACGAGGTCAACGAGGAGATCCGCGCGCTGTGGCGCCGGTCGGGCGGGACACTGAGCGTCGAGCAGCGCGAGGAGTACCAGCGGCTCGTCCTCGAGTGGGCCTCCGCGGCCCCGCAGTAGGTTCCGCGGTCCGGTCTTCGTCCCGGCCCGTTGACGCATCAGTCCTTCGTGACGGGGCACCCCTGACCGAATGGGTGCCCTTCTCGCACTGTCCTCGGCCGTCGTCTACGGCATCGTCGACTTCACGGGCGGCCTGTTGTCCCGGCGCGTGCACCACGCCGCCGTCACCCTCTACGGCCAGTTCGGCGGGTTGGCGCTCGCCTGTGCCGCCGCCCTCCTGCTGCCCTCCGACGCCCTGCGGGGCACCGATCTGCTGTGGGGCGCCCTGTCCGGGGTCGGCAGCGGCACGGCCATGCGGTTTCTCAACCGCGGCCTGAGCCGCGGCGACATGAGCGTCGTCGTGCCCGTGAGCGCCGTCACCGGCGTCGCGCTGTCGGTGCTGTGCGGGGTCCTCGTCCTCGGCGACCGACCGGGCGCCGTCGCCTGGCTCGGCATCGCCGTCACCGTGCCCGCGCTGTGGTGCGTCGCCGGCGGCGGGAGCGGTGCGGGGAAGGGAACGGCGGACGGGCTGATCGCCAGTGCGGGCGTGGCCGTGCAGTACCTCGCCCTGGGCCAGGCCGGGCCCGGAAGCGGCCTGTGGCCCGTCGCCGCGGGCCGGGTCGCCGCGGTGCTCGTCCTCCTGCCGGACGCCGCGCGTCACGCCCGCCGACTGAGGCTGCCGCCGGTCCGCTGCGTCCAGGCGGTCCTCGTCGGAGCCGGGGCGGCCCTCGGCCTCGTGCTGTATCTGCTCGCTGTCCAGCGGCAGTTGCTGGCCGTGGCGGTGGTCCTGGCCTCGCTCTACCCGGCCCTGCCGGTGGTGCTCGGCCTGGTGCTGCTGCACGAGCGGATCAGCCGCCGTCAGGCCGGGGGACTGGTGGCGGCGGGCGTCGCGACCGTGCTGCTCACCCTGGGCTGAGCGGCGCGTCCCACCGCGGCCAGCCGCCGGTGTCATCCCCAAGTGGCCGAGTAGTACTGCCGGTACGCCTTGCGGTCCTGCTCCGCCCGGATCCACCGGGTCGCCACCAGGGCGACGAGGCTGCCCGCGATGACGAGCATGCCGGGGCCCACATTGCGCGGGTCGGTCAGGCGGCTCAGCAGCGTCGAGGCATCCGTGTCCGTGACCGGTGCCGACGAACCCGGGGAGGCGGCGCCCTGCGAGGCCGAGGGCGCCGGTGCGGCGCCCGTGCCACCGGCCGACTCGGCCACGATCAGCTTGACCCCCAGCTCGGTCAGCGCCTTCGTCACCGGCTGGAAGAACGTCGTACCGCCCGCCGTGCAGTCCCCGCTGCCGCCCGAGGTCACGCCGAGCGCCACGCCGTCGGCGAACATCGGGCCTCCGCTGTCGCCCGGTTCGGCGCACACGTTCGTCTCGATGAGGCCGGTGACCGTGCCCTCGGGGTAGTTGACCGTCGCGTTGAGCGCGGTGACCTCGCCCTCGCGCAGCCCGCTGGTGCTGCCGCTGCGGAAGATCTTCTGCCCGACCTCCGCATCGGCGACGCCTGTGATCCGCACGCCCTTGCCGTCACCGACCGCCACGACGTCCGCGCCCTTGCCCGCACGGCCGCCGTCGTACTTCACCAGGGAGTAGTCGTCGCCGGGAAAGCTGCCCTTGAGCGACGTACCGACCTGGTTCCGGCCCCGGTTGTCGGCGAACCAGACGGAACCGTCGGGCCCGCAGTGCCCGGCCGTCAGGATGAAGTCGCTTGTTCCGTCGGTCACGTTGAACCCCGCCGAACAGCGCCCGGCGGTCGACAGGATGGGCTGCGCGCCGTTGATCCGTGTCGTGAACGTGCCCTCGGTGCGCTCCATGCGGACGAAGGAGCCGATGCCCTCGGCGACCTTGGTCATCCTGGACCAGTCGGAGGCGGAGACGGTGCTGTCGCCCCGCACCACCACCTGGTTGCTCTTGTAGTCCAGGGCCCACGAGGTGCCGGCGACCCGGGGGGCCGAACGCAGCGCCGCCGCGGCGGACTTGAGGTCGCTCATGCTGTGCTCGACCATCTTGGCCTGCGCGCCGGCCCGCTTCACCTCGGCCGCCGCCTTGCCGTCGGTGACCGCGACGACCGGCCGCCCGGCCGAGTCGACCCAGCTGCCGGCGGTGCGGGAGTTCCCGAGCCGGGACACGAGGTCGGTGCCCTTGCCGGTCGCCGGCGGCGCGGTGTACGGGACGCCGATGGACGGGGCCGCGGGCTCGCTCGCCACGGCGTTGGTGACCATCGCTCCTCCCAGGAGGAGTCCGCCGACGGCCGCCAGCCGTGTCACTCGCCGGACGACCCGTCGTCGTGCGTGCCTCATGCATGGCTCCCGAACCCGAACATCACGGTGTGAACACCGCGGAGCCCTCCTTGAGTTGAGTGCCCTTCATTCATACGGGGCGCAGTCGTGCCGTGTTCACCGCGCCGGTGATCTCTTCGGCGTCACCCGGCGACCGGGGCCGCGAGCAGGGCGCCGCTGCGGGCGTCGCCCCACACCGAGTGCGGATCGACGTAAGGCCGCAGCAGGGCGGTGAGCGCCGGGTCACCGCGGCCGTTCAGCTCGTCGGAGGCGATCTTGCGGGCGATCCCGGCGAGGAAGTCCGCGACCTGCACCCGCGCGTCGTCGCGGGCGACGACGAGCCGCAGCCCGGCCAGACCGATCCCGGCCCGCCGGGCCGTGGCCTCGATCCACGCGATGCGGTCCGGCGTCAGCATGTTCTGCCGGTCGTGCACGAGGTGGACCGGCCGCCCGTGCCCGTTCCACAGGGCGGCCGTCCGCACGATCGCCGGCAGCAGCGGGTTGAGCGGCGGGACCAGCGGCGGCCCGGCCAGGAGCCCGTCCCGGTACGCCACCGCCCGGGTCCTGGTCGTGGCGAGCCGCTCCAGGATCCGCGCCGCGTCCGTCGCCGGACGCGTGCGCAGCAGGTCGTCGACCGTGCCGTAGAAGTCGCCGACCGGGTCCCCGTCGTGGCGCACCCGCAACAGCCGGTTGGCCGCCTCCAGGAACGCCCGCCAGCCCTCCTCCCCGAAGGCCGGGCGCCCTGCGCGGAACAGGGCGATCGCCTCGGCCGGGTCGTCCAGCAGCAGGCCGACGGCCCGGTCGACCACGAAGAAGGTCTTCTCCATCAGGTGCACCCGTGCCCGCCCGTGGATCGGCCCCTGCGGAGCGAGCAGCCACTCCAGCACCGCGCGGTGCTTCTCCCGCAGCAGGTGGTTCGCCTTGTACTCCTCGGCCGGTGACCGGATCCGGTCCCGGATCTCTCCCACCGTCGCCGCGGCCGACGCCACGGACAACGACACGCCGGCGTGCGCGAACACGTCCGTGTTGCCGCCGGTGAGGTTCTCACCGTCCGACCCCGACTCGTCGCAGGCGATCTCCAGCAACGCGCCCGCCACCCCGCCCCGCTCGTCCTCCGCACGATTCCCGCTCACCGCACAGCCCCCTATCGTGTGCCCATGACCAGGATCCCGCACGAGACGTCCGGTGAACCGAATCCTCTGCAAGCCCTCACCCTCGACCGGCTCCGGCAGCGCACCAGCGCGAAGTGGCGCACCTACCCGGAAGACGTGCTCCCGCTGTGGGTCGCCGAGATGGACGTGCCGCTCGCCGAGCCCGTGGTGCGGGCCGTCACCGACGCGCTCCACCTGGGCGACACCGGCTACGCGACCGGCACCGCGTACGCGCAGGCCCTGGCCGCCTTCGCCGGGAAGCGGTGGGGCTGGGACGGGCTCGCCGTGGAGCGCACCGCGATCGTGCCCGACGTCATGCTGGGTGTCGTCGAGATGCTCAAACTGGTCACCGGACCCGGCGACACGGTGATCGTCAACCCGCCCGTGTACCCGCCGTTCTACCCGTTCGTGACGCACATGGACCGGCGGGTGGCCGAGGCCCCGCTCGGCCCGGACGGGCGCATCGACCTCGGCGTCCTGGAGGAGGCCTTCCGGCAGGCCGTCGCGGGTGGCAGGCGGGCCGCCCACCTGCTGTGCAACCCCCACAACCCGACCGGCACCGTCCACACGGCCGAGGAGCTGTCCGCCGTCGCCGCCCTCGCCGAGCGGTACGGCGTGCGCGTCGTCGCCGACGAGATCCACGCCCCGCTGGTGCTCGGTGACGCCCGCTTCGTGCCGTATCTGAGCGTGCCGGGCGCCGAGCGCGGCCTGTCGCTGATGTCGGCCTCCAAGGGCTGGAACCTGCCCGGGCTCAAGGCCGCCCTCGCGATCGCCGGGCCGGGGGCCGCCGCCGACCTGGAGCGGATGCCCGAGGAGGTGGGAGACGGCCCGAGCCACGTCGCCGTCATCGCGCACACCGCCGCCCTGCGCGACGGCGTCACCTGGCTGGACGCGCTGCTGGCCGGCCTCGACGGCAACCGGCGGCTGCTCGCGGACCTGCTGGCGGAGCACCTGCCCGCCGTCCGCTACCGGCCGGGCGACGCCACCTATCTGGCCTGGCTCGACTGCCGTGCCCTCGGCCTCGGCGACGACCCGGCCGACGTCTTCCTGCGCCGCGGCCGCGTCGCCCTCACCTCCGGCCTCCCCTTCGGCCCCGGTGGCGCCGGCCACGCCCGCCTCAACCTGGCGGCCTCGGCGGAGGTGCTCACCGAGGCCGTGCGCAGAATGGCGGCGTCGCGCTGAACCCGGTGGCGCGCTCGTACACTTGCGCCATGGACGACAGGACACTGGACGCACTCGGCGCGGGAAAGTACCTGCTCCTCACCAGCTACCGCAAGAACGGCACGCCGGTCGCCACCCCGGTCTGGGTGGTGCGCGACGGGGACGCGCTCGGCGCCTGGACGGCCGCCGGGTCCTGGAAGGTGAAGCGGATCCGCGACCGCGCCGACGTGCTGGTCGGCCCCTGTGACCTGCGCGGCAACCCCACCGGCGGTCAGGTGCCGGGCACGGCGGAGATCTGCGACCCGGCCACCACCGCCCGCTACCGGAAGCTGATCGCCCGCAAGTACGGCCTGACCGGCCGGCTCTCGCTGCTCGGCAGCCGGCTGCGCCGGGGCACGGACGGCACCGTGGGCATCCGCATCACCCTCTGAGACCTGGCAAGCGCTTTCGGCCGCAGGGGAGTGGAGGCCCGGTCCGGGGGAAAGGGCACCTGCCATGAGCCGAACTCCCGTCCTGCGCGCAGCCGTCGTCGGCACCGGCCACCGGGCCCGGTTGTACACCCGAGGCCTCGCCGAACGCCCCGGCCATGTCGTGGCCGCGCTGTGCGACCCCAGTCCGACCCGGATGGCCTTCCACAACCGGCTGCTCGCCGAGGCCGTCGCACCGGCCGCCACCCCGTGGGAGCCCGACCGCTTCACCGACCTGCTCACCGAGGAGGGCATCGACGAGGTCGTCGTCACCACCGTCGACGCCGAGCACGACCGCTACATCGTCCCCGCCCTCGAAGCGGGCTGCCGGGTCGTCACCGAGAAGCCGATGACCGTCGACGCCGGGCGCTGCGCCCGCATCCTCGACACCGTCCGCGAGACGGGCAACTCCCTGACGGTCGCCTTCAATTACCGCTTCAACCCCGTGCACGAGAAGGTCCGCGCCCTGCTCGCCGACGGCGCGGTCGGCGAGGTGCTCTCGGTCCACTTCGAGTGGCTCCTCGACGTACGGCACGGCGCCGACTACTTCCGCCGCTGGCACCGCGAGAAGCGGCACAGCGGCGGCCTGCTGGTGCACAAGTCCTCGCACCACTTCGACCTGGTGAACTGGTGGCTCGACGACGAGCCCCGGGAAGCGTTCGGCTACGGGCGGCTCGGCTTCTACGGCCGCGAGGCGGGGGAGCGGCACGGACTGCGCCGGGACTACGACCGTGCCCACGGAGCCGAGCGGGCCGCCGACGACCCCTTCGCCCTGGACCTCGCGGCCGACGACACGCTGCGCGCCCTCTACCTCGACGCCGAACACGACGACGGGTACCTGCGGGACCGCAACGTCTTCGACGGGCCGGTCACCATCGAGGACGACATGGCCGTCCTCGTGCGGTACGCCCGCGGCGCCACCATGACGTACCACCTGACCGCCTACTCCCCGTGGGAGGGCTACCGGGTGATGTTCAACGGCAGCGCGGGCCGGCTGGAGCTGGAGGTGGAGGAGAGCCGCTGGCAGTCGCCGCGCACCCGGCTCACCCCGGCGGCCGGCGCGGTGCACGGCGACACGGCGGCCGAGCACGCGGGCGGCGCCCGTCTGACCCTGCGCCCGCTGTGGCGGCCTCCGGTGGAGGTGCCGTTCGCGGTCGCGCACGAGGCCCACGGCGGCGGCGATCCGCGCATGCTCGACGCGCTGTTCGGACCCGCCGACCCCGCCCGCCCTGCGGACACCGCCGCCGACACGCATCCCACGGCCACCGAACGCGACGGGGCGCTGGCCCTCGCGGTGGGACTGGCGGCCAACCGGAGCTTCGAGACCGGACGGCCGGTGCGCACCGACGCGCTGGTCCCCGGCTGAGGGGGCGTCAGCTCCAGGCCCGGTACGGCTCGTCGAGCAGCTGGAAGACCGGCTCGCCCCGTACCGGATCCTTGGCCGTGGACAGCCGGACCCGGTCGCCGCTGTGGATGCCGATCGGCGGACCCATCACCCGGCCGCGCACCACGAACCCCTCGGACATCTCTATCTGCGACACATTGCGCGCCGCCGGGGTGTTGCGGTGCACCACCGTGGAGTGGCGGACGGTGCCCGTGCCCTCGGCGCGCTCCGTGCGCAGATCACTGCCCCGGCAGACCGGGCACAGCAGCCGGTGGTACATGGCGGTGCCGCACCAGGTGCAGCGCTGGAAGAGGATGGCGTCCGAGTTCTGGCCCCTCGGGTCGAGCAGACCCGTCGCGGAGCCGGCTGCCTGCTGAGCGACGCTTCCTGAGTGGTACACGCTGGTCAACTCCCTGCACTCGGCCGGAATCCGCGCACGCGATCACCCGCGCACACGTGTGCGCGGTTCGCCGTGCCACCGTGCACGCAGCACAGAGTATGGCACTCAGTGCCACTCGTAAAGGCACTCCGTACCCTCAATATGCGGAGCCTCAGCCCCGCCCCAGCGCCGACTCGATCTCCTGCACGACCCGCCACAGCGGCGTCCCGCGCCGCGACACGACGACGACCACGTCGTCCGGCTGCTCCACGGTCGGCGGCACCGGAACGGCGCCGAACGCCGACCGCACGTGGGCCAGCGCGTGGTCGACCGCGGCGCTCGCCTCCCCCTGCCCGTCCGAACGCAGCCAGGAGCGCAGCGCGTTGTTGTGCGCCGCGACCACCGCCGCCGCGATCACATCGGCCTGAAGGGTGCCGTCCCGGCGGGCGGCGAAGCGCCGGCGCAGATACGCGGCGAGGGCCCGCTCGTAGCGCCACACCACCGACAGCTCGTAGGCGCGCAGGCCCGGCACCCGCTTGGTGAGGCGGTAGCGCTGGACGGAGAACGTGGGGTTCTCGGCGTACATCCGCAGCACCAGCCGGGCCGCGTCGCAGACCCGCCCCACGGGTTCGTCCGCGTCGGAGCCGCCGGCGAGGAAGGCCGTCATGTCGGCCAGGCACCGCTCGTGGTCCGGGAAGACCACGTCCTCCTTGGAGGGGAAGTAGCGGAAGAACGAGCGCCGGCCGACACCGGCGAGCGCCACGATGTCGTCGACGGTGGTCTGCTCGTACCCCCGCTCCAGGAACAGCTGGAAGGCCGCCGCCACCAAGGCGTCCCGCATGGGCGGCTTTCCGGTGGTGGCCTCGGCTTTCTCGGAGCTCATGAGCGTGAACGTAGCACCCGGGAGGGATGGTGGCACTCAGTGCACATACGGGAGGTACTGAGTGCTCCGCGAGCCGTCCGGAGCGGCCCCCGAACCTCGAGGGCTGAACTCCGGGCCCCCGCACCACGTATCCCCCGGCAGGACGATCCTCGAAGTCGGGCGCCCCCGGGCCGGACGAAGGAGAAACAGCGTGTCGACACCGTCCGAGCCCCGGCAGCCGCACGACGGCCCGGCCCTCGAACCCATCCGTGTCCTGCGGCCCCGCCGCACCGACGCTCTCGCCGAACTGATGCGGGAGTTCCGCCAGGACACCGGTCAGGAGCCCGGCGACCACCGATCCGCCGCGCTCCCGGGGAGGCCGCCGGCCGGTTCCGAGGCCCTCACCCAGGAACTCCCGCCCGTCGCCCACGCGGCCCGCCGGTCCACGCCTGCCGGGCCTCAGGGAGCCGGACTGCGCCGTGCCGCGGTCGCGGTGGCCGTCCTCGCGGCCGCGGTGATCGGCTTCGGCGGTGCCCTCCTGCTCCGCGGCGAGCGGGAGGCCACCGGCGCGGCCCCCGCACCCCACCCGCCCCGCTCCGCCACCACCGCTCCCGATCACACGCCCGCCCCCGCCCCCACCCCGACCCCCACCCCACCGGTCACGGCAGGCGTGGATCCCGACGGCGCGGGCACCCTGCGCGAGGGGGCCGGCGGCCCCGAGGTGACCGAACTCCAGCGCCGCCTCCTGCGCATCCCGGACGTCTACCGGGACGGCTCCACCAGCGGCCGCTACGACGCCACCCTCACCGCGGCGGTGGCCCGCTTCCAGCTCTGGTACGGCATCCGCGGCGACGAGACCGGCGTCTACGGCGACGACACCCGGACCGCCCTGGAATCCCGTACGAGCTGATGTGTGACGATGGCCGGCATGGACGAGTTCATCGATCGGCTCAACCCCGACATGTGCGTGGTGACGGCCGCCGCGGGCGGAGAACGGGCGGGCTGTCTCGTCGGGTTCGCCTCACAGTGCTCGATGCGGCCCGTGCGGTTCGTGGTGTGGCTGTCCGAGCTCAACCACACCTTCCGGGTGGCGCGCGACGCCGATGTCCTCGCCGTGCACCTGCTCGGCCGTGACCAGCACGGTCTCGCCGAGCTGTTCGGCGGCCGGACCGGCGACCTGACCGACAAGTTCCAGGACGTCCGCCTGCGGGAGGCGTACGGCGGGGCCCTCGTCCTGGAGGACGCGCCGGCCTGGTTCGTCGGCCGGATCGTGACACGCGTGGGCGGCGGTGACCACATCGGCTTCGTCCTCGACCCGGTCGAATGGGGCGGACACGCGGACCACGAGGGGCCGTTGCTGCGCCTGTCCGACGCACTCACCATCGAGCCCGGTCACCCGGCCGACTGACGCCGCTCCCCGTCCTTCGAACAGCGGGCAAGGGCTGGGGAAAACAGCGGACCGGCCGGTGCGTCCGGCCGCACCCTGGGCCCGGGGCGACGCACGAGGCGCCCGAACCGCCGCACGACGAAGGCCACGCCCATGAACGGCTCCCGCATCCCGGGTCTGGTGCTGCCCACCCTGTTCCTGCTGGCCCTGCTCGCGGGCCTGTGGTGGTACTGGAGACACCGCGGGGACACGTGAGACGGGCGGACAGGCCTAGCGGTCCTGCCCCCCGGGAACCCGGACGTCCACCACGCACACGTCGTCCCGCCGCTCGTCCGGGAGCATCCGGGCGAGCAGCGGGCCCAGCGAGCCGGGCCCGTCGCCGTGCGGAGCCGCCACCGCCTCGGCGAGCTGCTCGAGACCTCGGTCGATGCTGTCCGGCGGGTGCTCGACCAGGCCGTCGGTGTACAGGATGAGCCGGTCGCCCGGGTCGAGGCGGCACTCCGCCTCCTGGTAGACCGGCGACGAGGTCGCCCCGAGCAGGATCCCGCCGGGGCGGGGCAGGTACCGCGCCTCCCCGTCACGCAACAGCAGCGGAGGGGGGTGCCCCGCCTGCGCCCAGACCAGGCGCCGGCGGCGGGGGTTGTAGCGGGCCAGCACCATCGTGGCGGTGGCGTGGGAGTCGCGCGAGTGCAGCAGCAGCGTGTTCAGCCGGGCGAGGGCGCCGGTCAGCGACGAGCCCGTGATGACCATGCCCTTCGCGGTGAACCGCAGCTGGGCCATGGTGGCCACCGCGTCGACCCCGTGCCCGGCGACATCGCCGACGACCAGCAGCGCGTCCCCGTCGGGGAGTTCGATCGCACTGAACCAGTCACCGCCGACGTGCACCCCGGACTGGGCCGGCAGGTAGGCGACCTCGACACGCAACCCGGCCAGGTGCACGGGCCGGTTGGCCATCGGCAGCAGTGCGTGCTGGAGCCGTGAGGCCAGGGTCCGTTCGGCCTGGAGCACGTCGTGCTGGGTCAGGATCGCCCGCTCGCTCTCGACCAGGGCCAGCTCTGCCCGCCGCCGGGCGGTCATGTCCTGCACGAAGCCGTGCACCTCGACGGGTGTGCCGTGCCGGTCGGCCACCGCCTCGGCCACCAGCCGCAGATGCCGGATGACGCCGCTCGTCCGGATCCGGAACGGCACGTCGAACGCCTTTCCCCCGTGGACGAGTTCACCGACGGCGCGGGTCAGCGCGGGCGTGTCCTCGGGCAGCGCGAGCTCCGGTACCTCGGACAGGCGCACCGGGCCCAGCGCGGGGTCCCGGCCGACGAGGGAGAACACCTGGGTCGACCAGGAGGCCTCCTGCGTGACCAGGTTCCAGGTCGCCCAGCCGAGATTGCCCAGCCGTTGCAGGTCCGCCAGCCGCTGCTCCTGCCGGTCGGAGGAGCCGTGCCGGATCCAGGAGACGACGAGGGCGTCGCCCAGCGGAGCCACGCGCGTGGTGTACACGGACAGCTCGGCGACGCCCGCCACGAGCTCCTCGTGTGCGAACGGCTCACCGTCATACGCCTGCCCGGTGGTCAGCACGTGGAGGCAGGCCTGCCACAGCGGCTCGGCCGCCAGGACCGGCCGCAGCTCCAGCAGCCGCCGCCCGGCCGGTTCCTCACCGCTGCGACCCAGCAGGTCGCTCACCTGGGCGGTGGCGGCCTCCACCCGGAAGTCCTCGGTCTCGCCCGTCGCGGTCCGCAGCGGAGTGAGCAGCATCGCCGCGACCGGCAGCGCCTCGAAGAGCGCCTGCACCGCGTCCGTGGCGGCGTCGGCGTCCCGCTCCGGCGGGGTGTCGAAGGCACGCAGCCGGCCGGCGCACAGCTCTACGAGCCCCCGCAGATGGACCCGGTCGCGCTCGGTGAACGTCCCGGCACTGCCGCGCAGGACGCCGATGCAGACCTCGGCCGCACCGGCGGCGGGCACCGGCAGCCAGGCACGCGAGCGCCACCGGTCGGGAGGGTCGCCGATGAGCAGGTACTGCCGCTCGTCCGCCGTGAAGTCCTCCAGCCAGCGCGGCTCTCCCGCCCGCAGCGCGTCCAGCGCGGCCATGCCGCTCAGCGGGGGCACCTGGGACCACTGGGCCACCAGCCGGCCGTCGACGCCCGCGTGCCCGATCAGTCCGAGGCCGCCGTCGGGCCTGCGGGAGTAGATCAGGAGCGCGTCCGCCGACAGCTCGGGGCCGAGATGCCTCAGCAGGCACCGGGCGAGCTCGTGCGGTGTCGTCACCCGAACGAGGGCCTTGCCGAGGCGCGCCAGGGCAGCGCTGACGTCGTCCGGAACGGCCGAGCGCTCCAGGGCGTCCGCCTCGGAGTCGTGCGCCCCCGGCCCGGCGGAGGCCTCCGGCCGGTCCGGGCCCGGAGGCCTGCGAGCGAGGCCCCCAAGGGTGATCCAGCACTCTTCCAGCAAGGTGTGACGGGCCGCCTTGGCCCGCTGGAGCAGCTGCTCGCCCGCCACGTCGGCGGTGCACCCGCTCAGCGCCATGACCGCGCCCTTGGCCCGTTCCACGACAGCCGAAGTGGCCGCCTGGTCGCGCAGCCGGTCCAGCTCGGCGCGTTGCCGGGCGACGATCTTGGCCAGTTCGACCAGGTCCGGTGCGGCACCGGGCTGCGCCGGCGTCACGGGCTCGCTCGTCACGCGTTGAGCATGGCACACCTGGCCCGATTCGCAGACCGCCTTGTGCGGATGAACCCCTCACCCGCCCCGGGCGCCCCACACATCACACGGGCCTCGCCCACACGGTCAGCGGCCATGGGTCGGATACAGCCACAGCCGCAGCAGCCGGCTCAGCCGCGGCATGACCAGGTAGGTCAGCACCGGCAGCAGGACCAGCGGGAAGACGGCGGCCCGCAGCGGCAGCGGCCAGTCGGTGGTGCGGGGCGCCACCAGCCACTGGACGAGCAGGGTGAAGGGGTAGGCGCCGAGGAAGGTCGTGAGGACCATCTTCCACCGCGGCGGTGCCTGCTCGGTGGTCCCGGGCAGGCTGAACCAGGTCTCCATCCCGCTCGTCGACTGGCGTTCGCTGCTGACCTCGGTGGCGATGTCCTGAATGCGGCGGTGCCAGTGCGCGCGCTCGTCGGACTCCAGCCAGGCGGCCAGCCGGTGCTGGTCGGACCAGCGCAGCACCGCGTGGTAGCGGCGGCCGTCCTCGGGTGCCAGCCAGGAGACACCCTCGTTGCCGGGGAACTGTCTGGCGCAACGGGTGATGCCGTGCGTCCACTCCTCGAACCGCTGTTCCTGGCCGGGACGCACCTGCCAGGTCAGGACGGTGGTCACCGGTTCACCGCGCCGGACTTCCATGGTGCTCATTCCTCCGCGGGTGCCACGCGACGGCCCGGATCATGCCCGCCGGCTCACGGCTGGCGGTGCGCCTCCACAAGGGCCTGGGTGACCGCGCGGACACTGCGCGCGATGTGCTGGAGCTGCATGACCTCGGCCGCGTACAGCTTGATCGTGTGCTCGATGACCCCCTCGTGCAGGCCGAGCCCCGGCAGGTCGGCGCGGGCGGTCTGCAGGGCGGTGCGGGCGACCCTGATCTCGTTCTGGACCTGGATCTGGGCATGCCGCGCGAGGAGGACGGGGTGCCGGATGAAGGCGGGGTATCCGGCGTAGCGCGTGGGCACCAGCTCGCGCAGCCACTTGGCCGCCGAGCGCTCCCAGTCGAAGCTCCCGGGGGTCTTGACCTGGCAGGGCCAGTCCGGGCTGATGCGCGTGGTCGTCAGGGGCATGATCATCGCTCTCGGGTGTGCGGCGTCGTGAGGGTGGACGACGAGTCGGGGCGGCCCCGGCCTAGGGGATGACCGGGGCCGCCACGGACACCCGGGACGCCGGAGTGGGTAGGACCCGGCCCCACGGGTGCGGAACGGATCCGGGACGACCGGTTCGCGATCCGTGAGCAGTATTTATATATGCCATCCGGTTTGCAAGGAGCATGAAAACATTCATGCGCGCTTTGTTGTGGATGGTCCTGCTGTGGGGTCGCGCCGGGTGCCGCTCAGTCCCGCAGGAAGAACTGGTGCTGGTCGGCGACCTGCTCGTACTCCTCCAGCCGCGCCTGGGTCCGCTCCGGATCCGCGTCCGTCATGGCCTGGAGCAGCGCCGAGCACATCACCCCGGGCGCCGCGTAGGAGTCGAAGACCAGACGCGAGCCGGTCCCCAGGGCGAAGACGACGTCCGCCTCGTCCGCGAGCGGCCCGAGCGCCAGGTCGGTGATCAGGGCGACCTTGAGCCCGGCGCCCCGCGCGACCCGCACGGCCGTGAGGGTCTCCTGGGCGTGCCGGGGCATGGAGAACGCCAGCACCCATGTGCCGCCCGCCTCCCGTGACTGCAGCAGCGCGTCGTAGGCGACACTGCCGCCCCGCGTCACCAGCCGTACGTCCGGATGGATCCGGCGGGCGGCGTAGGCGAAGTACTCCGCCAGCGAGACCGAGATCCGCAGGCCGAGGACCGTCAGGGGGGCGGACGACGAGAGCTTGCGGCCGACGTCGATGACCTGGTCCGGGTCGGCGAGGTCCCGTCGCAGGTTCTCCAGGTTCTCGATCTCGGCGTCGACCGCCGCCTGCAGCTCGTTGCCCCGGTTCTCCTCGCCCGGGCCGGCGGCGAAGGTGCCCAGCGCGATCGACTGGAGCTTCTCGCGCAGCGCCGGGTAACCGCTGAAGCCGACCGCCGAGGCGAAGCGCGTGACGGAGGGCTGGCTGACACCCACCCGGTCCGCCAGATCCGTGATCGACAGGAACGCCGCTTCGGTGATGTGCTCGATCAGGTACTGCGCGATGCGCCGCTGCCCCGGGGAGAGCCGGGGCCCGTCGAAGAGCGCCCGCAGCTGGGCGGACGCGGAGACCTCCGCTTCGGGGGCGGCCTTGCCCGAGGTGATCGCGGACGCCTGTGCGCGTGCCTGCTGCGGCGATGGCACCGGTGCGCCTCCTTCGTCTCCCACGGACGTTCAACATAGCTCACGCCCCGTGGTGACCAGGGCTTCTTCCGGCAGCATGAGCTGCCCTGCGCGGGGTTACCCGTACGCCGGGCGGGAACCCGCCGCCGCACACGACCCCGTAAGGAGCCACCGGCATGACCGTGCCCGAGGAGAACCGTCCCAAGACGGAGACCACCGACGAGCTGCTGGAACACCGCGACGACAACCGCTCCCGGCCGCAGGGCGGCACGGGACGCACGCTGCGCGAGGCCTTGGAAGAGGCCGAGGTGCGCCCCGACGACTTCGACGGCCGGTAGGTCCACCGACCGGCATCCCCGACCGAACCGACGAATGCGGCAGGAGAGACGGCATGGGCGCGCTGAGTGCGCTGGAACAGACGCTGGAGAACCGATGGGACGCCCTGTGGGCGCGGCTCACGGACAAGGAACCGGTCGAGATCGTCGACGCCCTGCGGCGTGAGTGCGACGACAACGCCGTGGTGTGCAGTGAGGGCCGCGTCATGGTCCCCAACGCCTACGACGTGGAACTCCCCGACGACGTGCACGACCACCTGACCCGCACCGGCACGGACGTGGGCCAGGCACTCACCGACAGCCTGTCCGACCACGCCGAACGCCGTGGCTATGAGTTCGCCGGTCCGCTGGCGGTCCACGTGGCGAGGTGCCCCGACGTGCCCAACGGCCGTTACCGGGTGGCCGGCCGGGTCATGCGGCACGTGAGCGCGGACGGGTTCTTCTACGCGGCCCACTGAGGCTTCGCGCCGTACCGGGCGCTCAGCGGCGATACACCGTGATCGCGTGCCCGACGTCCTCGACGGGGCGGCTGCCGCCGATCGCGGCCGGCCGCCCCGTGGCCTTCGTCGCCGGGCACGAGGCTGACGCGGGGCGGGGAACGGCGGGAGCGACCCGGAGGTCCCTCATGGGCCCACTCCGCATCAGCCCCCGCCGCAGAGAGCGCTACCGCCTCACGAGGCGCACCGACAGACCGTCAGCCGTGTGGACGGGCACGGCCCGCAGCGTCGTGGAGTCGAGTTCGACACGGTCGAACCGCCCGCGCAGCCGCGGAGCGGACAGCACGGGCACGGTCGTCCCCGCCACCGGCGGCCGCTCGGGGTCCAGCCGCAGCGACAGCACACTGCCCGGCCCCAGCAGGACCCGGCGGGCCACCGTGAGGGCCGGGCCGTGGCTCCGGCGCAGGGGCAGCTCCAGCGTCGACGCAGACTCCTGGACGTACGAACCGCGCACCCGCAGGACCGCGTCCGCGCGGAGCGTGCCGCCGGTGACCCGGACGTCACCCTCGCCCAGGGCGCGCGGTGAGGCGGCGACCAGCGTGCCGGCCTCCAGGACGGTCCCGCCGCGATAGCGGTTGTGACCGGTGAGGGTGAGCGTGCCCGTGCCGCGCTTGGTCAGAGCGCCCTCGCCCTCGATGTCGTTGCGCCAGCTGTCGGCCGCGTGGAAGCCCCCGGCCGCCGCGTCCAGCGTCACGGTCACGTCCCGGTCGAAGGCGCCGTAGCCGTCCGCCGCGGCGAACAGGTTCAGCCGGCCCCACTGCTCGAAGCCGTCCAGCAGGACGTACCCGGAGGGCAGCGCGGTCGTCCGCAGCACCTCGCGTCGCTGGGCCGCGGTCAGGTACGGCAGCCGCGTCTCCAGCAGCACCTCCGCACCCTTCGGCACGGTGAGCGGGTCCTTGCGGCCGCGACGCGGCAGGACGTACGTCAAACGGGGCCCGACCGCACGGGCGTTGGCCTCGCGGTCGGCGTAGGCGTCCCCGGCACCCGGGTGGGCGTAGGCGTACAGGGTGTCCGCGGTCGTGCTGGTCCGCTGGGTGAAGTAGGCGAGGGCCTGGGCGCGGGCCGCTGCCTTGAGCTCCGCGTTCGCCGGGTCGGCCAGGGTCGCGGCGGTCAGGGCGGTGGCCATGATCCGGCCGCCGATCACGTCGACGGTGGAGTGCATGCCCGACACGATCCGGGTGTGGCTGAGCTCGAACGCCCGTGTCACGAGCTCCTGGAACCGCTCGGGCACCGCGTACGCCAGGGCCAGACCGGCCAGGTGGAAGGCGTTGGTGTGGCCGCTGGGGAAGCCGCCGTCCTCCGCCGCGTTCTCGGAGCGCTGGCGCAGCAGCTGTGGGGCGACGACGACGTCCGAGTCGTACACGGGGTAGCCGAGGGCGTCCTTCTTCCCGGTGTCGACGACCTCGCTGTCCTCGTTCATCCGCCACGGGCGCGGGTACTGGAAGGCGAACTTGCCCGGGTTGCCCGAGGCGAACGGCCCGCGCACGGTGTCGACCAGCCGGGCCACCGTGCCGAGGTCGGAGTCGTACGAGCCCGCCCCGAGCGCGGATCCGGCCGGGGCGTCGGCCGGCAGGGTGTCGTTGATCTTCCCGGGCGGAGTGCCCTCCGGGGCGGTGATGATGGACGTGACGGCCTTGGCGCCCGCCTTGTAGAGGTCGGCCAGCGGGCCGAGACCCGCGATCATGGCGTAGCTCTGGTGCTGGCGGTCGTAGAGGAAGGCCTCCTTCGCCTGGGCCTCGGTGCGGGTCTGGGTGACGCGGGCGCAGTAGCGCATGTTGGCGCGCAGCACCTCATGGTCCAGGACCCGGCCGGTGTTCCAGGCGTCCCCGGTCTTCCACACCTTCGCCATGCCGCCCAGGATCCGGACGACGGCGTTGGTCTCCGGGGTCAGGTTGGTGACGACGTTCGACTTGTAGTCGTCGACGAACGCGGCGAAGCCCGTGGCGGCCTTGGCGTCGGCGGCGCCGAGCCACGTCGCGAAGGCCGGTGCGGCGAGCAGGCCCGCCGTGGCACCGAGGGAGGTCCTGAGAAACCCCCGCCGGTCGACGGTGACGGGGGAGCGGTGCCCGGCTGATGACGGCATGGGTGCGCCTCTCTGGAGTTCTGCGAGGAAGGAGTCGTGGCGTTGCGCGACAGTGCGTCGGCCGTGCGGCCGAAGGTGGTGCGGTCGGTGCGACTACCGGTGCCTCTGACGACTTCTGTGACACCTGTTGCGTACGAGCGAAGATCTACGGCCGGGTCGTGACCCTCCGGAGAGGGTCCGGTCACCGGCCGGTGGCCGGAAGGTGAACGGCGGCCGCCCGTCTCACAGAAGCGAACGGGCCAGGGCCAGCGCGCCCTCGACCGGCGGCACCCGCAGCGGCCGCGGCCGGGCTCCGGGCAGGGACTCGGCGAGCGCGGAGGTGAACGCCTCGTACAGCGTGGGCTGGGCGAGCACCGTGCCGCCCGCCACCACCACGTCGTCCACCGGCACCCCGCGCGCGGCCAGCCGTACGACGAGCCGGGCGAGCGCCCGGCCGCCCTCGGCGATCACGGCCCGGGCGAGCGGTGAGCCGGCCTCGGCGGCGGCGAACACGGCGGGGGAGCGACGGCCCCACTCGGCGGAGACGTCCGTGGCGGCCTCCAGGGCGGCGCCGAGGGCGGGCACCTCGGCCACCCCGAACGCCGCGACCAGTCCGGTCGCCAGCGCGTCGGGCTCCTCGCCGCGGTCGTGCGCGGCCCAGACGGCCCGCGCGGCCTCACGGACGAGGCCGGCCGCGCCGCCCTCGTCACCGAGGACCGCGCCCCAGCCGCCGACCTGGACCGCCGTGCCGTCGGGCAACCGTCCCACCGCGACCGAACCGGTGCCGGCGACCAGGCCGACGCCCTTGTCCAGCCCCGCGGCCGGGACGAGCAGCTCGGCGTCGCCCACGACCAGCGCGGGGACCCGCAGTCGCTCCTGGAGCGCGGCCCGGATCCCCGCGCACTGGCGTGGTGTCTCACAGGCGTGCCCGCCCACGGCGAGCGCGGCCGGCCGGACGCCGGACGGCAGGGTGTCGGCGAGCAGGGCGGCCAGCCAGTCGGCGGCGGCCCCCGGGTCGTGCGGCCGCCATCCGCTGCTGCTGCGGACACGGTCGACGAGGTCCTCGCCGTCCGCGAAGGCGCGCAGCTGCGTCTTGGTGCCGCCCACGTCGATACCGACCGCGTAAGGCGTGGAGTCCTGCACGGATCCTCTTTCGTCGTTGCGCGGACACGGCGCACGGCAGGCGAACAGCGCGCTGGACCACGGCAGTTGAAGAGGTAGGGAAGCCCCGGGACGGGCTTCTGCCGGACACGGCAGGCGAGTACCGTGCACTTCGTTAGGAAGTTAACTAACGAAGTAGGGTGCGCGTCAAGAGGCACGGAATCCCGATGCCGCGCGACCCTTGCGGCGCCCTGCTCGGCCGCAGCACGACCTGGGGAGACCATGCATCTGAGTGAGAGTGCCCGTGTGGTGTTCGACGTACTGGCGGGAGCGGGAACGGCCACCCGCCCCCAGCTGGCGGCCGGTGCGGGCCTTTCCAAGCCGACCGTCTCCACCGCCGTGGCCGAACTCGAGGCCGCCGGGCTCGCCGCCCACTCCGGGCGTGCCTCCGGCGGCACCGGACGCAGCGCCGCCGTCTACCGGCTCGGGCCCGCCGCCGGTGCCGTGCTCGCCGTCGACCTGGGGCCCGCCGCGACACGGGTGCGCGGCTGCGCGCTGGACGGCGCCCTGCTCGCCGAGGGCACCGGCTCCCGGCCGGAGGCCGCCGGCACCGTCCGCACGGTCCTCGACGCCCTGCCGGCCGGGGCCCCGCTGCGCGCCGTCGTCGTCGCCGTCGGCGATGTCACCACCCGCGACGGGGAGGGGGCCGGGGAACGTCCCGCGACAGCCAAGGCCGGCCCGGTCTTCGACGCCATGGCCGTCGCGCTGCCCGAGGGTGTGCCCGTGCACCTGGAGAACAACGTCAACTGCGCCGCCCTCGCCGAACTGCACGAAGGCGCGGCTGTCGGCCGCGACACCTTCGGCTACCTGCGCATCGGCGTCGGCATCGGTCTCGCCGTCGTCATCGGCGGCCGGGTCCTGCGCGGCGCGAACGGCGCGGCCGGTGAGGTGGCGCGGCTGCCCTACCCCTGGGACGAGCACCGCGCCCCGCGCCACGAGGGCCTGGAGCAGCGCATGGGCTCGCCCACCCTGCTGCGCCGGGCCGCCGAGGCCTGGCAGGACGCCGACGGCCCCCGCCCGCGCACCGCCGAGCGGCTCCTCGCCCTGGCCGGGCAGGGGCACGTCACGGCCCGGTCCGTGATCGACGCGCACGCCGCCGACGTGGGCCGGCTGGCCGCCGCCGTCGCCGCCGTACTGGACCCGGGCCTGATCGTGCTGGGCGGCGGCACCGGCGCGGATCCGCAGCTCCTGCCCGGGGTGCGGGCCGAGCTGGACCGGCTGAGCTGGCCCACCGAGGTGGTCAGCAGCGTGGTGGGCGACACCGGCACCGTGGCCGGGGCCAGCAGGCTCGCGGTCGCCCATGGAATTCAAACCGTGACCGGAGCTGTACGAGCGAAGCATTGACGGCTGCGCCATCGGTCTGCCAATGTCCGGACAAGCGCTTTCTGAGTCGGCCGGGACGCCGACTCCGGGTGAGCCTCCCGCACGTACGCGAAGTACGGCAGCCGCACGAGGGCGAGCTTGTGCGACGTCGGCCGTCAGGGCCGGGGACCCCACCCGTCAAGGCGACGCGGCCGGGCGAGGCCGTGCCCCCGGAAAGCGAAATTTCCTGCAAAATGCACCCGTGCCGCCTCGGCTGGCGCCGTGCTTCTTCCGCTACGACGAAAAGGGATTGAAGATGACCAGTCTGGGTGTGCGGCGCTCCCGCCGGCTCGGCCGCGGCGGTATACGTCGCGTTGTTCCCCTCGCTGCCGTCGCCACGGCAGGTGCCCTTCTGCTCTCCGCCTGCGGGTCGGGCTCCGACTCGGGCGGCAACGCCAAGTCGCTGACGTTCTGGATCTCCACGGTCCCGGGTCAGGACGCGGGCTGGAAGAAGATGGTGGCGCAGTACAAGAAGGAAACCGGCGTCAAGGTCAAGCTCGTCAACATCCCCTACGACGGCTACCCGGCCAAGCTGCACAACGCCGCGCAGGCGAACTCCCTGCCCGACGTGGCCGCCGTACCGGCGCTGGACCCGATCTGGGCGAACAAGCTGATCGACCTCAGCTCCATCGCCAACAAGAAGAGCAACAAGATCAACGGCAACTTCCTCGCCAAGGACTCCTCCGGGAAGGTGCTGTCCATCCCCTCGGACGTCACCGCGTCCGGCCTGTTCATCAACAAGACGCTGTTCAAGAAGGCCGGCGTCTCCTTCCCGGCCTCGCCGCAGAAGACCTGGACCTGGACCGACTTCATCAAGGCGGCCGACAAGGTCCGCGAGAAGACCGGCGCCAAGTACTCCCTCACGTTCGACCAGTCGCCGTCCCGGCTGCGCGCCATGGTGTACGAGATGGGCGGGAAGTACGTCCACGCCGACTCCTCCGGCAAGTTCTCCGTGGACGCGGCGACCAAGAAGGCCGTGAAGTACTTCGTCGGACTGAACGACGACAAGACCATGCCGAAGTCGGTGTGGACCAGCGGCGCCGACCCGTCGGCCATGTTCCAGAGCGGCGACGTGGTCGCCTACTGGTCCGGCGTGTGGCAGGTGCCCGCCTTCGCGGAGAGCATCAAGAAGTTCGAGTGGGCGAGCGTCCCGACTCCCGCCCAGCCGGTGCAGGCCAGCGACGTCAACAGCGGCGGCATGACGGTGGGCTTCAACAACAACGCCGCCGCGGCCGACGCCGCCAAGAAGTTCCTGTCCTGGCTGTACGAGCCGGCCCACTACAAGGTGCTGTGTGAGACGTCCGGGTTCCTGCCGGTCGAGAGCGGCCTGAACCCCAAGTACCCCTTCAAGTCCGAGGCGGCGCAGGCGGCGTTCAAGCTGTACAACGAGTCGATCCCGCTGTACGCCCCGATCTCCGGCTACTTCAACTCCGCGCAGACGAAGTGGGTGCTGAAGGGCAAGAGCCTCCCCGAGGACCCGACCAAGACGGAACTCGGCAAGGCGATCAACGGCCAGCAGTCGTCCGACAAGGCCCTGCAGAACATCGTGGACATCTACAACCAGCAGGTCGGCGGCTGAGCGCAGGCCGGCAGGCCCGGGCGGCGGGGTCGACACACCGCCGCCCGGGCCCGGGCCCCACGTGATGCCGGGCTCATGGCCCGAGCCCACCGGAACCCATTCCACCAGCACGGAGTCAGGAAGATGACCAAACGCGCCCCGGACGTGTCCGTGAGCCCGCCCAGGAGACGCAGTAAGTACACGCTTGCGCCGCTCGTTCTCATCTCGGCCAATGTCGTGCTCTTCGCGCTGTTCTTCGTCTGGCCGGCGGTGATCGGGCTCGTCTACTCCTTCACGAACTACACGGGTGTGGGGGCGTTCCAGTTCGTCGGACTGGACAACTACCAGACCCTGTTCGGGGACTCCACCTTCTACGACGCGCTGAGCCGGACGCTGCTGTACACCGTGCTCTTCGTTCCGCTTAACTTCGTGTTCTCGCTGCTCATCGCCAACGTCGTGGTGAGCAAGCACGCCAAGGGCGCGTCGGTGGCCCGCGTCATCTTCTTCATCCCGTGGCTGCTGTCGCCCATCGTCGTGGGCGTCCTGTGGCGGTGGCTGTTCGGTGAGAACTTCGGACTGGTCAACTACATCGTCCACGAGTTCGGCGGGAGCGCCGTGCCGTGGCAGTCGAACGCGGACCTGTCGCTGCTGGTGGTGGTGATGGCGGCGTCCTGGGCCTGGACGGGCTTCTCGATGCTGCTGTTCATCGCCGCGATCAAGAACGTGCCGGTGTCGTACTACGAGGCGGCCTCGCTCGACGGCGCCGGCCCCTGGCGCCAGTTCATCAGCATCACCCTGCCGAGCATCGCGCCCACCTCGTTCATCGTCATCCTGCTCAACACGATCAACGCGATGAAGGAATACCCGGTGTTCGTCGCCCTCAACAACGGCGGACCCGGAACGTCGAACAACCTGCTCGTCCAGTACATCTACGAGACCGGCTTCAAACGGGGCCAGATCGGCTACGCGAGCGCCGCGTCGTTCGTGCTCATGATCATCCTGATGGCCGTCGCGATCATCCAGCTGATCGTCAACCGACGGGTGGAGAACCGATGACAACCACAGACATGCCACGCCCGGTCGACACCGGTCGCGGACGGGCCGTCTCCAAGAAGCGGCCCCGCGGCGCGCGGACCGGCGGGATCCGGCGGGCGGTGTCCGCGACGACACTGCTGTGGCTCCTGGCCTGCCTCTACGGACTGCCGGTGCTGTGGTTCGTCCTCAGCTCCTTCAAGCCGGCCGGCGACCTGTTCTCCTATCCGCTGACGCTGGTTCCGCACGACCCCACCCTGTCGGGTTTCAAGGCGGCGTGGGAGAGCGCCAACTTCTCCCAGTACTTCATCAACACGACCATCGTGTGCGTGATCACGACGATCCTCACGGTGGGCGCCAGCTGCTGCACCGGGTACGCGCTGGCCAAGTACGACAACAGATGGCTCAAGGTGTTCTTCATCGGCATCCTGGCCACCACGATGCTGCCGTCCGAGGTCATGCTCGCCCCGGAGTTCCTGGTCGTCCGCGACCTCGGTCTCTACAACTCCTTCGCCGGCATCATCCTCCCGGCCGTGCTCACCGCGACCGGATGCTTCATGTTCCGCCAGTTCTTCCTGACGGTTCCCGACGAACTCGTGGAAGCCGCGCGCATCGACGGCGCCCGTGAACTGGCGATCTTCCTGCGGATCATGGTGCCTCTCTCCAGGCCCATCATGCTGACCCTCGCCATCCTGTCCTTCCAGTGGCGGTGGAACGACTACATCTGGCCGCTGCTGATGCTCAACGACCCCGACAAGTTCACGGTGCAGATCGGCATCCAGAGCATCGTCGGCGCGCAGAACATCAACTGGTCGGTCCTGCTCGGCGCGTCGGTCATCTCGATGATCCCGCTGATCGCCATCTTCCTGGTCTTCCAGCGCTACGTCATGGGCGCCGACATCAACGCCGGACTGAAGGACTGACCGTGCCCCCTGCGCTCGACCACGAGTTCGTCCGCGCGGTGGCCGGCGCCGCCGACCGGCTGGCCGCACCGCTGGCCGCCCGCCCCGACGAGGAACCCGCCGGTGTGCCCCACCGCGCCCTGGCGCGCCGGGCGAAGACCCTGATCGCGGCGTACCGGTCCCCGGACTCGGCTCTGCACGGCAGCGGACAGGCCGTCGCCGCCGCGATGACCCACCTCCGCGCGCTGCGGGCGGTGCAGACGTCCACCGGTCTGTTCGCCGGGGGCGACAACGTGCAGTCTCCGCCGGACTCCGGGTTCACCGTCAACGACGTGTGCGACGCGCATGTCCTCGCCGCCGGGGCGGGGCCGGAACTGCGCGAGGTCACGGCCGCGCTCGCCGAGATCGCCGGCGCCGCGACCGGCAGTCTCCTGACCGGCGGGGTGCACACCCCGAACCACCGCTGGGAGCTGTGCGCGGCGCTAGCCCGGCTGCACAGGTCGTTCCCCGACGACCGGCTCCTCGACCGCGTCGGGGAGTGGCTCGCCGAGGGCGTGGACATCGACGCGGAGGGCCTGTACTCGGAACGCAGCGCCAACTACGCGGCCCATGTGTCCAACCCGTCGCTGCTGCTGCTGGCCGAGGTCCTCGGCCGCCCCGATCTGCGGGACGCCGTCGAACGCAATCTCGCCACGACCCTGGACCTCATCAGGCCGGACGGCACGGTGGAGACGGTCCTCTCGCGACGGCAGGACCAGAACCAGCCGTTCCCGCTGGCGTCCTACCTGCCGCACTACCGGCTGCTCGCGATCCGCACCGGCCGGGGCGACTTCAGCCGGGCGGCGCTCCTCGCGGCGGCCGGTGGCATCGACGACCCCGACCTGCTCGCCGAGACCCTCCTCACCCCTCAGCTGTGCCGGGTCCTGCCGGCACCGGACGCGGAGACACTCCCGCGCGAGCGGTACCTCACCACCGCCCGCCTGGCCGCACGCGCCTCCACCACCGCCCACACCGTGGTGTACGGCGGCTCCGACGTGCCCGAGCACCGGCGCATCCGCTCGGGCCTCGCCTGCAACCCGACCTTCCTGCGCCTGTTCGCCGGGGACGCGATCCTCGACGCGGTCCGGCTCTCCCGGGGGTTCTTCGACCTGGGCCCGTTCCGCGCCGCCGACGTGCGGCAGCCCGCCGACCACCGGTACCGGCTCACCGAAACCCTCACAGCCGCCTACTACCAGCCGCTGTCGCCGGACCGTCAACGGCGGGACGGCGCCTACCTCGTGGCGGACGAGGGACGCTTCTCGGCCGCCATGGCCTTCCCCGACCGGCCGCGGGACGAGGTCTCCCACACGACCCGCGTCGAGGTGGACCTGCGGGAGGAAGGCGCCGACCTGCGGATCGACATCAGCGGACCACGGGTGCCCTGGTGCCTCGAACTGACCTTCCGGCCCGGTGGTGTGCCGGAGGGCGCCGTCCCCCTCGGCGACGGGCGCTGGTGCCTGACGACCGGGCCGATGACCTACCGGGTCGGTGACGACGAGATCCGGGTCGAGGCCGAGGTGGAGTCGGGTGAACCGCTGGCCGGGCCGGACCGGAGCGAGGTCCTGCGGTACGACCCGGGTCAGGACTACACCGTGGTGGGCGGCACGGACGCCACCACCGGGAACCGCGTCTACATCGGTGGACTCGGCCCGCACACCCTGACCCTGGCACTGCGCGCCCACCGTCCCGCGCAGGGGCCCTCACGCGGGTGACCGGCGACGTGTCCGGAGAAGCGGAACCGGCCCTGCCGGGCTGAGCCCGCGCCTCACGCGCCGCGGGCCGGATCCACCACGTCGGGTGCCTGGGCGGCGAGCAGCTCCAAGGGCTCGCCGCTGAGCCGGCACACGGTCCACTCGTCCATCAGGTCTACCCCGAGCGACTTGTAGAAGTCGATCGTGGGCGTGTTCCAGTTCAGGACCCACCACTCGAAGCGGTCGTAGCCGTTGCGCCGGCAGGTCGCGGCCAGGGCCGCGAGGAGGGCCTTGCCGTGGCCCGATCCGCGCGCCGAAGGACGTACGTAGAGGTCCTCCAGGTGCATGCCCCGGATGCCCGTCCAGGTCGAGAAGCGCGGGAACCACAGGGCGAAGCCGACGGTCCCGCCGGTGCCGTCGTCCTGGGCGATCAGGGCGTGGGCGGCCGGGTGTTCGCCGAACAGCGCCTCGCGCAGCTGCTCCTCGGTGGCCCGCGCCTGCTCCTCGGCCCGTTCGTAAGCGGCGAGTTCACGGATCATCGACCGGATCTCTGGGATGTCGTTCACGGTGGCGGACCTGATCATGGGCCGATCCTGCCTCATCCCGCCCGGACAGGGAACCGGCGCGTGGGGCGGGCACGGCGACGGGCCCGCATCACAGCGGCAGACCGATCAGGCCCCGTCCTCGGCGGCCGGCCTCGGTCACCACGGTGCCCCACTCCCGCAGCAGCACCGAGAACTCGTCGAAGTCCTCGATCCACCGCCCGGGGCACGCGGCATGGACACCGTACGGCTCACGCAGGTCCTCCAGCAGCGGCTCGGCCCGCGCCCAGTGCGCGGTCAGGGCGGAGACGGTGGCGGGCGGGCAGGCCAGCAGCAGCCGGCGGTCCGCCGGGAACAGACCGGCGATGACGCCGTCGTCGGCTTCGGCTTCGTCGTCCGCCTCCCAGATCAGGTCCCTCAGGAAGGCGTCCAGGTACTCGCGCGCTTCCGGGGCGACGTGCTCCCGCAGGTCGTCCCAGGCCTGCCCGGCCCAGAAGTGCGGCTTGTACGAGCCGGTCGTGCTGTGGAACTCGTACCGGCCGCACCACGGCATGTCCGGTGCCGCCGGCCAGGCCCAGCCCCGCTGCGGCTCCGCGCCCCAGCTGAACTCGTCGTCGTAGGACGCGGCGTGCGTCAGCAGGCCGTACCGGTCCTCGGCCGGTGTCCCTTCGAGTCGTTCCCAGTCCACCGCCAGCACGGTGATGTCCAAGCCCATGAGGGCACCCTAGACGGACGGTTCACGCCGACAGGCGCGGTAGCGCCGACTCCGGCACCACGAGGTCGGCCCGGCCACGGGTCTCGGCCACCAGTTCCGCGTTGCGCTGGTCGGAGCGATCCACCCAGGCCGCCGCCTCCTCGTGCGTCTTGCCGAACTCCTCGTGCCGGGCGACCAGCCGGCGGACGCGTTCCGGCTCGGGCAGCTCGCAGAACCACACCTCGTCGAGGAGAGCGCGGACCCGGGACCAGGCGCCGGTGTCCAGGAGGAGGTAGTTGCCCTCGGTGACGACCAGACGGGCCGTCGCGGGCACCGGGATCGCGCCCGCGATCGGCTGCTCCAGGACGCGTTCGAAACCCGGGGCGTACACGATATCGTCGCCCGACTCGTCGCGCAGCCGCCGCAGCAGGGCCGCGTAACCGGCCGCGTCGAACGTGTCGGGCGCGCCCTTGCGGTCCCGGCGGCCGAGGCGCTCCAGTTCGGCGTCGGCGAGGTGGAAGCCGTCCATGGGGACGTGCGCGACCCAGGGGTCACCGGTGCCGTTCAGCTCCCTCACCAGGTGCTCGGCGAGCGTCGACTTGCCGGCGCCGGGGCTGCCCGCGATACCGAGGAGCGCGCGCCGGCCGCCTTGCGGGAGGGCCCGGGCACGGCGGACGAGGTCGTCGAAAGTGAGCGGCACACGGAAAGTGTGTCACCCGGGGCCGGGCGAGAACTCCCGGCGTCTGCACCCCGCACGCCCCCCGTGGTGTGGCGTGCGCCACTCACTGGAACATCGCCGGGCGGGGAACGGGACCTGTATGACGCAGCTCGGACTACCCGAAGGCATCCACGCCTGTCTCTTCGACCTCGACGGCGTCGTCACCAAGACGGCCGTCGTGCACGCCGCGGCCTGGAAGGAGATGTTCGACGCCTTCCTGCGCGAGCGTGACGGCGCGGACTTCCGGCCGTTCGAGGCGGCGGACTACGACGAGTACGTCGACGGGCGGCCACGCGCCGACGGGGTGCGCACCTTCCTCGCCTCCCGCGGCATCGACCTGCCCGACGGCGACCCGGACGACCCGCCGGGCGCCGAGACCGTGCACGGACTGGGCAACCGCAAGAACGACCTGGTCCTGGAGAAGATCCGCACCGACGGCGTCGAGGCCTACGACGGCACCCTGCGGTACTTGGAGGCCGTCCGCGCCCACGGGCTCGGCACCGCGATCGTCTCCTCCAGCGCCAACTGCCGTGACGTGCTCCGCTCGATCGGCGCCGAGCACTTCTTCGACGTACGCATCGACGGCGTGATCGCCGCCGAGCGCGACCTGCCCGGCAAGCCGCACCCCGACACCTTCCTCGCCGCCGCCGGGGACCTCGGCGTCGAGCCCTCCGAAGCGGCCGTCTTCGAGGACGCCCTGGCCGGCATGGACGCGGGCCGCGCGGGCCGTTTCGGGTACGTCGTCGGAGTCGACCGGGTCGGGCAGACCGACGCGCTGTACGAGCACGGCGCCGACATCGTGGTGAAGGACCTGGCCGAACTGGGGGACGCGCAGTGATCACACAGCGGGCGTACGGCGTCGAGCCCTGGACCGTGCGCGAGACGGAACTCAACCTCGACGTCCTCGCGCAGAGCGAGTCCGTGTTCGCCCTGTCCAACGGTCACGTCGGCTGGCGCGGCAACCTCGACGAGGGCGAACCGCACGGCCTGCCCGGCTCCTACCTCAACGGCGTCCACGAAGTGCACCCGCTGCCGTACGCCGAAGCCGGCTACGGCTACCCGGAGTCCGGCCAGACCTCCATCAACGTCACCAACGGCAAGGTGCTGCGGCTGCTGGTCGACGACGAGCCGTTCGACCTGCGCTACGGGCGGCTCGTCACCCACGAGCGGACCCTCGACCTGCGGCGGGGCGTCCTGGAACGGGTCTGCGAATGGACCTCCCCGGCCGGCTCCACCGTCCGGGTGCGCTCCACACGCCTGGTGTCCCTCACCCAGCGCGCGATAGCCGCCGTCGCCTACGAGGTGGAGCCCGTCGACAGCCGCACCCGTGTGGTGCTCCAGTCGGAACTCGTCGCCAACGAGAGCCTGCCCGAGCCGGACGGCGACCCGCGCGCCGCCAAGGCGCTGAAGTCGCCGCTGGAGCCGGAGGAGGACCTCGCCGAGGGCAGCAGGCTGCGGCTGGTCCACCGCACCCGCCGCAGCGGCCTGCGGGTCGCCGTGGCCGCCGACCACACCGTCACCGGCCCCGAACGGACCACCACCAGCAGCGAGTCCAACGTGGACGTCGCCCGGCTGACCGTCACCTCCGTGCTGGAACCGGGCGAGCGGCTGCGCGTGGAGAAGCTGGTCGCGCACGGCTGGTCCGGCACCCGCTCCCGGCCCGCGATGAGCGACCAGGTCGAGGCGGCCCTCGCGGCGGCCGGGCACAGCGGCTGGGAGGGGCTCCTGGAAGATCAGAAGGCCTACCTCGACGACTTCTGGGCGCGCGCCGACGTCGAGATCGACGGCGACGAGGAGATCCAGCAGGCCGTCCGCTTCGCCCTGTTCCACGTCCTGCAGGCCGGTGCCCGCGCCGAACAGCGGGCCATCCCCGCCAAGGGACTCACCGGCTCCGGCTACGACGGCCACGCCTTCTGGGACACCGAGGCGTTCGTGCTGCCGCTGCTGACCTACACCGCGCCGAAGTCCGCCGCCGAGGCCCTGCGCTGGCGCCTGGACACCCTGCCCGCGGCCCGCGAACGCGCGGCCCAACTCGGCCTGCGCGGCGCGGCGTTCCCCTGGCGCACCATCGAGGGCTCGGAGGGTTCCGCGTACTGGCCGGCCGGCACGGCGGCCTTCCACGTCGGCGCCGACATCGCCGACGCCGTCGTGCGGTACGTCGCCGTCACCGGCGACGAGACCTTCGAACGCGAGGTCGGGGTGGAGCTGCTGGTGGAGACGGCCCGCCTGTGGCGCTCCCTCGGCCACCACGACGACCGGGGCCTCTTCCACATCGACGGCGTCACCGGACCGGACGAGTACAGCGCCATCGCCGACGACAACACCTACACCAACCTCATGGCCCGGGCGAACCTGCTCGCCGCCGCCGACGCCTGCAAACGCCACCCCGACGAGGCCGCGCGGCTCGGCGCGGACGAGGAGGAGCGGGCCGCCTGGCGGGACGCGGCCGAGGCCATGCACATCCCCTACAACGAGGAACTCGGCGTGCACGAACAGCACGCCGGCTTCACCCGCTACCAGCGCTGGGACTTCGACCGCACCGGCCCGGACCAGTACCCGCTCATGCTCCACTTCCCCTACTTCGACCTGTACCGCAAACAGGTCATCAAGCAGGCGGACCTGGTGCTGGCGATGTACACCTGCGGCGCCTTCTTCGAGGAGTACTTCGACGAGGAGCAGATCGCCCGCAACTTCGCCTACTACGAGCCGCTGACGGTACGGGACTCCTCCCTTTCGGCCTGTGTCCAGGCCGTCATGGCCGCCCGCTCCGGCCACCTCGACCTGGCCGCCGACTACACGGCCGAGGCCGCGCTGATGGACCTCGGCGACCTGGAGCACAACACCCGCGACGGACTGCACATCGCCTCGCTGGCCGGCACCTGGATGGCGCTGGTCGCCGGGTTCGGCGGCATGCGGTGCACCGACGGCACCCTGCGGTTCGCGCCCCGCCTGCCCGAACGCTACAGCCGACTCGCCTTCACGGTGGGCTTCCTCGACCGGTGCCTGCGCGTGGAACTCACCGCCGACGAGGCCACGTACACCCTCAACTCCGGCCTGCCCCTGACCATCCACCACCACGGGAGCGAACTGACGGTGACCGAGGAGGCGCCCGTCTCCCGGCCCGTTCCCGAGCCGGTCCACCGCCCGGCCCCCCACCAGCCCCCGCACCGCGCCCCGCACACGCGCTGATCCCGCCTCCGGGGTCAGGCACATGGCCGAGTTCCGCCCTGCGCCGCACCGCACCGCGGGTTAGCTTGACCGGGATAGTTGATCACCGGAACAAGGGGCGAACATGGCCGATGGCGCGAGCGCCGTCCTCGTCCGGAGGAGAAGACGGCGGCAGACGGCCGGGCCGCGTACCCCCGTCAGGGTGCGCGGCGACCGGCCGCTCGCCGTCCTGGCCGCCGTCTTCACCCTCGCGCAGCTCGTCCTGGTCCGGCCCGTCCTGGGCCTCGGGTGGGACGAGATCGTGTACGTCAGTCAGGTCACCTCCCACCACCCCGCCGCCTTCTTCAGCGCGCCCCGCTCCCGGGGCGTCTCGCTGCTGGTCGCGCCCGTCGCGTCCTGGTCGTCGTCCGTCCCGCTGCTGCGCGTCTATCTCGCCCTGCTCTCCGGGCTGGCCCTCTACCTGGCCCTGCGCGCCTGGCGGGGCCTGTTCCCGACCCGTGTGCTGGTCGTCGGCGGGGCCCTGTTCACCTCGCTGTGGGTGACGCTCTTCTACGGTCCGCAGGCCATGCCGAACTACTGGGTCGCGATCGGCGCCCTGATCAGCGTCGGCTGCTTCCTGCGCCTCCAGGCGGAACGTCCCTCCGCGAGACCACTGTGGGGCCTGGCGGCCGGCGCCGCGCTGATGGCGTGGATGCGCCCCACCGACGCGGTCTACGTGGCCGCACCCCTGCTCGTCCTCGCCCTGGCGCGGCGCCACGGGCGAGCCCTGCTCGCGCTCGCGGCGGGACTCGCGGCGGGCGCCGTTCCCTGGGTGATCGAGGCCTACACGGGGTACGGCGGTCTCGCGGAGCGGCTGGCGGAGGCCTCTCGCATCCAGGGCGGACTGGGCTGGCAGATCGCCGTCGACGACCAGCTGCGCAGCCTGGGCGGGCGGGCCCTGTGCCGGCCGTGCACCGGCTCGATGCCCAGCCCGCTGGTCACCGTCTGGTGGTTCGCCCTGCCCGTCCTGGCCGGCCTGGCACTGGTCGTCGCGGTGCGGGCCCGGCGCCCGGCGCCGACCCTGGTCCCGCTGGCCTGCGCCACCGCGGTCGCCCTGCCGTACCTCTTCATGATCGGCTACGCGGCGCCGCGCTTCCTCCAGCCGGCCTACGCGCTGCTCGCGCTCCCGGTCGCGGACGCCCTGTGGCACCTGGTCCGCACCCGCGGCGGTGCATGGCGTCCGGTGGCCGCCACGCTCGTCGCGCTCTGCCTGGCCGGGCACCTCGCGGCGCAGCTCGCCGTCCTGAACGGCACCGTGAGCCGCAACACCGAGAGCCGACGGGACTGGGACCGCACCGCGGCTGCCCTGCACCGGCTCGGTGTCCGGGCGCCCTGCCTGCTCACCGGCCACGAGGCCATCCCGATCGGCTACTACACCGGCTGCTCCTCGGGGGCGACGTCCGGCAACAACGAGAACATCACCGTGACGGGCATCCTGCACACCGCGCGGCGGATCCCGCTCGCCCACCTCGCACCGGCCGGCGGCACCCCGCCCCGCTACGCCCGCTCCTGGCCCGTGCACCGGATCTCGGACCTGGACGTCCGTGTCGCACCGCGGCCCTGACGCCGCACGGCGGGTTTCCCCGCCGCCCGGCTCAGGTAGGAGTGCGTCGACGGCCACGATCGAGGGGGGAACGGCATGGCGGCGAGCGATCACGAGGGCAGGCCGGCGCGGGAGTTCTTCACTCCCGGCTCCTCGTCCTTCACCGAGTTCCTGGCGGCCCACCGCCCCGAGTTGCTGAACACCCGTCGGGTCCTGCCGGACGGTGTCCGCGCCGCGGGCGCCCCGCACGGCACGACCGTGCTGGCCCTGACCCACCGGGACGGCGTGCTGATCGCGGGCGACCGGCGGGCCACCATGGGCAATCTGATCGCCCAGCGCGACCTGGAGAAGGTGCATCCCGCCGACGACCACTGCGCGGTCGCCTTCGCGGGCACGGTCGGGCTCGCGGTGGACATGGTGAGGCTGTACCAGGTCGAGCTGGCGCACTTCGAGAAGATCGAGGGCATCCCCATGACCCTCACCGCGAAGGCGAACCGCCTCGCCGCCATGATCCGCGACAACCTGGGCCAGGCCATGCAGGGCCTCGCCGTCGTCCCGCTGCTCGCCGGCTACGATCCCGCGGCTCCCGGGGGCGAACACGGCCGCATCTTCTCCTACGACGTCGCCGGAGGCCGCTACGAGAAGTACGGCTTCCACGCCGAGGGCTCCGGATCGCCGTACGCGCGGGGCGCGTTGAAGAAGCTGTACCGCCCGGGCATGACCCGTCGCGAAGCGGCTCTGGCCGCCCTTCAGGCGCTGTACGACGCGGCGGACGACGACTCCGCGACCGGCGGCCCCGACCTCACGCGCCGCATCTACCCGATCGTCGCGGTCATCACCGAGGACGGCTTCGAGCGGCTGGCCGAGGAGGAGACCGAGGAGCTCAGCCACGAGCTGGCCGAGCGGCGCCGGACCCGGCCGGACGGGCCGAACGCCGAGGTCTGATCCCGTCGGCCCGCCACCGCCGGGCGGAGTTTTCGCTTCCATGGACAAGACCTGTCACGGGCTTTACTGCACAACACTTGCAGGTACCGGAGGATGACACGAGGCTGTTCGACGCAGCCGTCCGTACGACAGAAAGACCCATCCCCCGATGACGGCCGCCCCTGAGTCCACTCCACCCCTCCCCGCCCCGGCCTCCGCCCAGCGCACGGCCTGGCACCGCGTCCGCACCTCCATGACGCGGCGGGAGTGGACCAGGGTCGGGGGGATGGCGGCCTTCATCCTGGCCCTGCACGTGATCGGCTGGTTCACCCTCGTCGCGATCGTCGCCCCGGAGCACCGCACCCTGGGGACACAGACCTTCGGCGTCGGCATCGGCGTCACCGCGTACACGCTCGGCATGCGGCACGCCTTCGACGCCGACCACATCGCCGCCATCGACAACACCACCCGCAAGCTGATGGGGGAGGGGCAGCGCCCGCTGTCGGTCGGCTTCTGGTTCTCCCTCGGCCACTCCAGCGTCGTCTTCGCCCTGGCCTTCCTGCTCACCCTCGGTGTGAAGACCCTGGCCGGGCCGGTGCGCGACGACGGCTCGGCGCTGCACGACGCCACCGGCCTGATCGGCACGACCGTCTCCGGGACGTTCCTCTACCTCATCGCGGGCGTCAACCTCGTCATCCTGGCCGGCATCTGGAAGGTGTTCCGCGCGATGCGCTCGGGCCGCTACGACGAGGCCGCCCTGGAGGAGCAGCTGAACAACCGCGGCTTCATGAACCGTCTGCTGGGCCGTGTCATGAAGTCGGTGTCCAAGCCCTGGCACATGTATCCGCTGGGCCTGCTGTTCGGCCTCGGCTTCGACACCGCCACCGAGATCGCCCTGCTCGTCCTGGCCGGCTCCGGCGCCGCCTCCGGACTGCCCTGGTACGCGATCCTGTGCCTGCCGGTCCTGTTCGCCGCGGGGATGTGCCTCCTCGACACCATCGACGGCTCCTTCATGAACTTCGCCTACGGCTGGGCCTTCTCCAAGCCCGTCCGCAAGGTCTACTACAACCTCACCATCACCGGCCTGTCCGTCGCGGTGGCCCTGCTGATCGGCACCGTGGAACTCCTCGGCCTCCTCGCCGACCGGTTCGGCCTGCACGGCCCTTTCTGGGACCGCGTCGCCGGCCTCGACCTCAACGTCCTCGGCTACGTGGTCGTCGCCCTGTTCTTCGCCACGTGGGTGGTGGCCCTGGTGGTGTGGAGGGTCGGACGCATCGAGGAGAGGTGGTCGGGGGACCTGGCCGGGCCGCCGGGCTCCTGACAGGCGCTCAGGAGCCGAGCCGCAGTTCCTTGCGCCACTTGACGATCTGCTTCTCCGCGTCGCCCGTGTACGACCAGGGCGTGCGGGTCGCGCGGGTCCCCAGCATGCCGAGCAGGACGCCCGCGATGTCCGTGGCGCCGGCGGAGCAGGCGGCGTGGGCCAGGTAGCAGAAGTCGCGCAGTTCGGCGGGCGCGATCGCGGTCTCCGTCCGGCTCATGACCCAGCGCTGCCAGGTCCGCCGTACGTCGCTCAGCGCGCCGTCGTGGTTCCAGTGCTGCGAGAGCCCCACGGCGGAGTGCCTGCCCTGTGCCGCGTCCAGGGCGAAGCGGTACTCCTCGACCCGGGCGTACTGCACCAGCACCGGCAGCGGGCAGCCGGGCGGTGCCACCCCGGCCGCGTCCCGGGCGAAGTCGTACATCAGGCCGTGCGTGCCGTGCCAGCGCGCCGAGTAGTAGTGCAGCACCTGCAGGTGTCCCTCGACGCTGTAGGGATCACGCGCGTGCAACTCGTCCCACCAGCGCCCCAGTTCCTGCCGGCGCACCCCTGACGGGTACAGGCGCGCCACCGAGATCAGCGACACCCAGGGCGTCGGATCCTCCGGGTAGGCCTGTGCCGCCGCCAGGCAGGCCAGCACCGCTGCGTCCACGCGGTGCTGGTCGATCGGCACGCCCCGCCCCGCCGCGATGGCCGTGTTGAAGGTACGGGCCGTCTCCGTCGCCGCCCGCAGCACCAGCGCGTCGGCGCTGTGCGGGTCCGCGGAGAGCCAGGACTCCACCGTCGAACTGCCCGCGCAGGCCTGGGCGAGCTGCCGGACACGGTGCCCCCGCGCCGCCCAGTCGCCCCCGGTGGCGCCCAGTAGCTCCCGCAGCCCCTGCCAGCGGCCGATCACCACGTCCTGGCGGGCGGAGGTGAGCCCGGCGTCCCCGCAGTCGGGGTCGAAATCGGGAGTGAAACCACGTCTGAGACCGCCTCGCGCCATGGGAGTCCCCCTCAGAAGTCGGTGGAGAGACCCTCGTGGACCCGGGCGTGCGCCTGTTCGTCGGGGACGTAGTCCGTCTCGACCGCGCGCGAGGCGTCCAGTTTCGCCGGCCGGTAGTAGTCGCTGCCCTGCCTCCAGTACCAGAGCATCGGGACGAGCCCGACCGCGAGGCCGCCGACGCCGATGGCGACGGCGGCGCTGCTCAGCTCGCCCAGCGACTCCACGAACACCCAGAACATGAACAGGGCGCCGCACAGCGGCCACAGGCCGCCGAAGAGGAAGCTGGCGGGGGACGTCAGCAGCGTCTTGCGGTACGCGACCACCACCGCGAGCCCGGCCAGTCCGTAGTAGACCGCGATCTGCAGGCCGATCGCGGAGATGGCGTCGGAGAGGATGTCGCCCACCGAGCCCAGGGCGTTGGAGGCGATGAACATCACCAGCGCCACCGCCCCGACCACGACGATCGCCACCCAGGGCGTGTTCCACCGGGGATGCACCCGGCCCAGCGCGGACGGCATCGTCCGGTCCCGGCCCATCGCGAACAGCGAGCGCGTGACCTGGATCAGCGTCGTCTCCAGGGTGGCGATGGTGGACAGCATGACCGCCACGATCAGCACCTTGCCGCCCCAGCCGGGCCAGACCTCCTCGCCGAGCACCGCCAGCACGTTCGCGTCGTTCTCCTCGATCTGCCGCGAGGACAGGATCACGTTCACGGCGATGGTGAACACCTCGAACAGCAGGAAGACGATGCCCACCCCGATCAGGCCCGCGAGGCCCGTGGTCCGGCGGCTGTTGCGGGTCTCCTCGCTGAGGTTGCTGGTGACGTCCCAGCCCCAGTAGTAGAACGCGGCGACGAGCGCGCCCGAGGCGAAGCCGGCCATGCCGTCGAAGTGGGAGAAGCCGAGCCACGACCAGTCGAAGGCGCGGGCGTTGCCGGTGTGGAAGAAGGCGAGCACAGCGAACAACGCCAGGATGGCCAGCTCGACACCGGACATGATCAGCTGGGCCCGGACGGTGAGCCGGGCACCGCCCAGCACCACGCCCAGCATGACGAGGAACCAGACCGCGCCGACCACCGTGGCCAGCGCGGTGTTGTCGGCGAGTGTGTCGTCGAAGAGCGCGAGGGTCATGGATCCGGCGGGCAGCGAACCGGCCACCATGAAGATCGTCGCCGAGATCACCAGCGCCCAGCCGCTGATGAAGCCGAGGAACGGGTGGAGCGTGCGTCCCACCCACGAGTAACTGGCGCCCGCGTTGACGTCGATCCGGCCGAGGTAGCTGAACGCCAGCGCGATGCCCAGCATGGGTATCGCGCAGTACAGCAGGGCGGCCGGGCTGGCCAGCCCCACCGCACCGACGAGGACGGCGGTGGTCGCGGCCAGCGAGTACGCCGGGGCGCTGCCCGCGACCGCCATCACCACGGTGTCGAACGTGCCGAGGACGTTGGCCTGCAGCCCTCTGCCCCTGCTGTTGCTCATGGATGCGCTGCTTTCACTTGTGCACGACCGGAAGCGGGCATGCCGTCCCGGAGACGTTGAGGGGTGGGGTGGAGCTCGCCGCCGGACGGAGAAAGGTGGCCTCGGGCCCGGGGGCGATGACAAAGGGGTGGTGGATACCGTGCTGCCGCCGCGTCGGCACTCGGTCACACCGTGTGTGCGAGTGATGATAGCCCCACTCCTTGATGTTTCAAGCTTGACTGGTCGGTAATGTCCGGGCGGCCGCCCGGTTTCAACTCCCGTCGGTCGGCCGGACGTTCGGCCGCCCTCCCGACCGGGAGACATTCGCCGAGGTTAGAGCCCGCGTAACGGGAAACGCGGAACGGACAGAACAGACCCACGAGTCGACGCAGCGCGACAAGGAGGCAGGAGTGATGGGCACGGAACCGACGCACCCCGAACCGATGGCGGACGACGTGTACCAGCCCACCGGGACCAACGAGGAGCAGGAGGACGCCGCGCCGCTCGACCTGCAGGACGCCGTCGACGAACGGACCTACGACGACACCCTGGACGAGGGTTACTCCCCGCCGGAGAAGCCCCTCGGTGTCACCAAGCGCGGCACCACCGCCGCCGAGCAGCACGAGGGCGAGTCCCTCGACGAACGGCTCGCGCAGGAGGTCCCCGACGTGTCCGCCGAGCCGGTGGGCGACGGGGTGGGCGACAGTCCCGACGGCGACGGCGAACCGGTGGACCCCGAGGCGGGCACCGAGAGGGCCGGACGCCTCGTCGCCCCGGACGAGGGTGCGCACGCCGACACCACGAAGGAGAGCGTCGCGGCCGACGTCGGCATCGACGGCGGCGCGGCCGGCGCGGAGGAGGCCGCCGTGCACGTGGTCGAGGAGGACGTCCTGCTGCCCGAGGACGACGGCAGTAGGTGACGCGCCGCCCGCCACCTGAGGCGGGGGCAGGCATACGGGAGGCCACCGCGACCGGACGTCCGGCCGTGGTGGCCTCCCGCATGCCTGAGCGGCTCTTACCTAGGGCAGCAGCTTCTCGAGGGCGGCGGGTCCCTCCGCCGCCAGCTTGCGCCGGGCCCACTCGATGTTGTGCGGGGTGAGGTCCTTGCCCGAGGCGAGGACCAAGTCCTCCGGCGACACGTCGGTGCCGGTGCGGGCGTGGAGCAGGCGGTCCGGGGTGGCGCGGTCCTCGGGCTGCTGGGACGCGGCGGGCTGTGATGTCGACATGTTCTCTGCTCCTAGGGTCCGGATCGCTGGTGCGGCCCCGGTGCTGAAAAACGGGTCCGCTATCACCATTCCCCGCGCGAGCGCGGCGTGCATCCGGAGAGGGCGGACCCGGTCCCGCGGGACCCGGTGCACCCCGTTCGGACGCTCACCGATGTCGCGTCGGCGCACTCCGGGTGACGGTGGAGACACGTGTCCCTGCGAATGACAGGAGCTTTACCCATGCGCACACGTGTGACTGCCGCAGCCGGCCTGGCCTGCGCCGCCCTGCTGGCCTTCGCCGGTACGGCGAGCGCGGACGACGGGCCCGTCGGCATCGCCGCCAACAGCCCCGGCTTCCTCTCCGGCAACGTCATCCAGATCCCGATCGACATCAACGCCAACGTCTGCGGCAACACGATCAACGTGGTCGGGCTGCTCAACCCGGCGTTCGGCAACGAGTGCGAGATCAAGGACTGACGTCCCGGTCGTACGGCCCTGCCGGCGGCGGCCCCGCATCATCGCGGGCCGCCGCCGGCCGCGTTGTCAGCGCCCGGTCCACGGGCCGGGCGCGAGCACCAGCATCGTCACGTCGTCCCGCACGTCCGGGCAGTGCCGCAGCAGGTCGGCCCAGACCCGCTCGGCCAGCGTGAAGGGATCGTCGGCCGCGAGCACCGGCAGCCGCTCGGCCAGCGGGTAGAACACCCCGTCGGTGTCCCGGGCCTCGGTGACCCCGTCGGAGGCCAGGAAGAGCCGGTCACCGACGTTCAGCGGCACGGACACGACCCGGGGCGGAGCGACCTCGGCGAGACCGAGACCGAGCGGAGTGCACGGCTCGACGTCGAGCTCCACGACCCGCCCGTCCCGCAGCAGCAACGGCCCGGCCTGCCCGCACGCCACGATCCGCACCACCCGGGCGTCGGCGGAGAAGTCGAGCAGCACCGCCGTCGCGAACAGCTCGGCGTGCGGCTCACCCGCCGAGTCCACCGCCAGCCTCCGGTCGAGCCGGGCCGCCACGGCCTCCGGGTCCGGCTGGTCGAGCACCGCCTCCCGGAACGCCCCCAGCAGCGACGCGACCGTGGCGACGGCCGACAGCCCGTGCCCCTGCACATCGCCCATGACCGCCCGCACGCCGTAGGGGCCCGCCCGCACGTCGAAGAAGTCGCCACCGACCAGCGTCCCGCTCTGCGCGGCCCGGTACAGGCCCGCGCACCGCACCGGCCCGACCCGCTCCGGCAGCGGCGGCACCACGGCCCGCTGCGCGACCTCGGAGACGGTCCGCTCGGTGACCAGCTGCGCGTCCCGCCTGGTCCGGACGTACGACAGCAGCACGCTCAGCACCGACACGAAGCACACGGTCAGCAGGTCGGTGCTGCCGGGATCGTCGAGGTCGAACACGGGCACGGTCAGCACGACCACGACCAGCGCGCCCAGCACGGCGGTCGCCACCGGTCCGTGCGCCAGTACCGCCAGAGGCGGAATCGCGCCCAGCAGGAAGCCGATGTCCAGGGGATCCGGGCTGATCAGCTCCGCCGCGCACACGCCCGCCAGCAGGGCCGACGGCAGCACCCGAGCCCAGCCGGGCGGCGGTGCGCCGCGCAGCCAGCCCCGCCGCTCCGGGTCCCGGCGCGCAGGCCGGCCGCGCAGACTGCTCACACCACCACGCTGCTATGCCCGGCCGGGCGCCGCACGCGGGGCCCCCGCGACCTCGCCGGACAGACCGGCGTCCGACCCATGGCGCCCGAGGAGCGGCCGGGCCGTGCGGGAAAAGCGATGGACGGTCCACCGAGGGTCCCGTAGCGTGTGGCGCGCCACGCCCGAGACCGGTGGAAGGAGGGCAGAGCCGTGCAGTTCACACCGTTCCCGCGCTCCCTCCCCGTTGTTCCGGCGTGCTTCGGCTGACCCACCGGGAGCGCTTCGCACAGCACTCGTCCCGGAGGACATCCCATGACCGATCCGGTCATCCGCGCGCTCGACACGAGCGACGCCCATCTCTTCGACACCCTGCCCGACCCGCTGGGCGCCCGTGAGGGCCACCGGCTGACCCGGCACCGCCCCGACTGGAAGCGGGTCGCCCTGCGCCACGGCCGTGTCGTCGCCCGCGGCGCCTGGTGGGGCGGCCCCGACGACACCGAGCCCCTCAACGTCAACTGGTTCGACGTGGCCGAAGGCGAGGAGGAAGCGGGCGCCGCGCTGCTGCGCTCCGCCCCCTGGCAGGTCGACCTGGAACTGAACCTGCCCGCCGGGTGGCGCGACGACCCGGCCCTGCGAGCCGCCGCCGAAACCCGCTTCACCGCCGCCCGGAAGGCCGGCTACGACCTCCTGGTCGAGCGCCTGCTGTACCGCTGGACCCCCGACCGCGGCCTGCCCGAGCGGCCCGGGCGCCTCGACTTCCGGGCCGAACCGGACGACGCCGTGTTCTTCGACGCGCTGCGCCGCATCCACTCCGTCACCCTGGACGGCCACGCGCTCAAGGCCATCGAGCAGGGCGGACTCGACCAGGCGGCGCAGGAGGAACTCGACTTCTTCCACTGGTGCCCGTCGCCGCGCGAGTGGTGGCGGGTGGCGTACACCCCGCGGGGCGAGGCGGCCGGCATTCACATCCCCGCCCACAACCCCTCGGGCCCCTGCGTCGGCTTCATCGGGGTCCTGCCGGACCAGCGCGGGCAGGGCTACGCCTACGACCTGCTGGCCGACTGCACCCACTTCCTCGTCGAGCAGGGGGCGGAGTTCATCGCGGCGGCCACGGACCGGGGCAACTTCCCCATGGCGGCCAACTTCGCCAAGGCCGGCTATCCGGTGGTGAGGGAACGGATCGACTTCACCCCGGTGTAGGACACCAGCCGCCTAGGATCCGCTGGTCAGCAGATCCTGGGCGGCCGTGAGGATCTCCGTGACCCGCAGCCCGAACGCCGCGTCACAGGCGTGCGGGCGGCCGGTCCGGGCGGCGTCGAGCAGCGCGTCCGCGGCCCGCGTCAGGGCGGGCACCGCGCCGTCGGAACTCTCCGGCAGCACCGCGACGCCGGCCTCGCCCCGCAGCTCCACGGCGGCACCCGCGGCGGCGGGCGGCGCCGTGAGGCTCAGGGTGAGGGTGCTCGACGCGCCACCGGCGTGGTCGAGGACGAGATGGGACGTGTCGCCGGGCCCGTACGCCGCCGCGGTGACCCGCCGCACGTCCCCCAGGACCGGCAGCAGCACGGACAGCGCGTGCGGGCCGACGTCCCACAAGGCGCCCTTCTCCCGCCGCCATGGGGTCGCGAAGGGGCTGTCGCCGGTGAACACCGCCCCGAGCCACTCGGCGCGCGCGGTGAACCAGCCTCCCTGCGCCGCCTGTGCGGCGATCCACGCCGCCGGCTCCGGCTGGAAACGGGTCGTGAAGAACACGACCGAGGCGACCCCCGCCTCCCCGGCCGCCTCGACCACCGCCCGCCCCTGCTCCACGGTCGGCGCGAGCGGCTTGTCGAGCAGCAGGTGACATCCGGCGCGCGCCGCCCGCGCGGCGAGCGAGGCCTGCACCTCGGGCGGCAGCGCCACGGCGACGGCCTCCACGTCGGCGAACAGCTCGTCGACGTCGTCGTAGGCCCGGACGCCGTACCGCTCGGCCAGTTCCTTCGCCGCCTCGGGGCGACGGCCCCACACCCCCGCGAAGTCCAGCTCCCCGTGCCCGCTCAACGCGGGCGCGTGGGCCAGCCGGGCCCAGGGTCCGGTACCGAGCAGTCCTATGCGCATGCCGCCGCCTCTCCACGCCTCCGGAACGAAGAGCGTGCCACACGGAAACGACCGGCGGACAACAGAAAAGGCAAGGAGCGCTCTCCTTGCCACTCTCAAGTTATAGCCCACAGGGGGCCTTGCGGCAAGGCCCCCCGGCTCCCGCACAATGTCCGGCCTAGGCCCAGGACCTGCGGAAACGGGAGCATGACGTGACCCCTGCGACGACGAGCGCGTTCGATCTTCCCGACCGCCTCGCGCACAAGGCCGAACCGGCGCTGATCGCCGGGGACGAACAGCACTTCGCCGCCGTCGCCGACTGCCTGGAACAGTCGATCGCCGAACTGTCGGGCCGTCTGGAAGCCGCGCGCAGGGCGCCCGGCGGCAAGGGACGGCAGGCGATGGACCGGGACGCCGAGATCCACCGGCTGACCGCCCGGCTGCGCACCCTGCGCCGCTTCGGACTCGACCTGTGCCTCGGGCGCATGGTCGGCGCCGACGGCTCCGAGCCCGTGTACGTGGGAAGGCTCGGCCTCACCGACAGCGAAGGGCACCGGCTCCTGGTCGACTGGCGCTCCCCGGCGGCCGAGCCGTTCTTCGGGGCCACCCACGCCGACCCGATGGGCCTGGCCAGCCGCCGCAGGTACCGCTGGACCGAAGGCCGGGTCGGCGACTACTGGGACGAGGTCTTCACCGCCGACGGACTGGAAGGGCACGCCGCGCTCGACGACCAGTCCGCCTTCATCGCCGGCCTCGGCACCCACCGCTCACCCCGCATGCGGGACGTCCTCGCCACCCTCCAGGCCGACCAGGACGCCATCATCCGCGCCGGTTCCCGCGGCGCCCTCGTCGTCGACGGCGGCCCCGGCACCGGCAAGACCGTCGTCGCCCTGCACCGCTCGGCCTACCTTCTCCACTCCGACCCGCGCCTGGCACAGCACCGCAGGGGCGGTGTGCTGTTCGTGGGCCCGCACCGGCCCTACCTGTCCTACGTCTCCGACGTCCTGCCCAGCCTCGGCGAGGAGGGCGTGCAGACCTGCATCCTGCGCGACCTCGTGGACGAAGGCGCCTGCGCGCAGGCCGAGACCGACCCGGAGGTGGCGCGCCTGAAGTCCTCCGCGGACATGGTGCGGGCGATCGAGGAGGCCGTCCGCTTCTACGAGGAGCCACCCACCGAGGCGATGACGGTCACGACCCACTGGTCCGGCATCCCGCTGAGCCCCGACGACTGGGCCACGGCGTTCGAGGCGGCGGAGCCGGGCACACCGCACAACGAGGCGCGCCAGCAGGTGTGGGAGGAACTGCTCACGATCCTCGTGGACAAGCACGAGGGCGAGGCGTCCGAGACATCGCTGCGCACGGCGCTGTCCCGGGACCGGGAGCTGTTCGAGGCCTTTAACCGTGCCTGGCCCGTGCTAGAAGCGGCCGACCTCGTCGGGGACCTCTGGTCGGTCCCCGCCTACCTGCGCAGGTGCGCGCCCTGGCTCGACCGCGACGAGGTCCGCAGGCTGCAACGCGCACAGCCCCAGGCATGGACGCTGTCCGACCTGCCCCTGCTGGACGCGGCGCGCCAGCGGCTCGGCGATCCGCGGACCTCCCGCCGCAGGCGCCGTCAGGAGGCCGCCGTCGCCGCCCAGCGGGAGGGCATGGCCGACGTCATCGACAACCTGCTGGAGGCCCACAGCCACGACGACGGCGAAGGAGTGCTGGTCATGCTGCGCGGGCAGGACATGCGCAACTCCCTCGTCGACGAGAGCGTCCTGCCGACGGCCGACCCGGACCGGCTCGCCGGGCCGTTCGCGCACATCGTCGTGGACGAGGCGCAGGAACTGACCGACGCGGAATGGCAGATGCTGCTGCTGCGCTGCCCGTCCCGCAGCTTCACCATCGTCGGGGACCGAGCCCAGGCCCGCCACGGGTTCACGGAGTCGTGGCGGGAACGGCTGGAGCGGGTCGGTCTGGACCGCGTCGAGTCGGCCGCCCTGACCGTCAACTACCGGACACCCGCGGAGATCATGGTGGAGGCCGAGCCGGTCATCAAGGCGGTGCTGCCGGACGCCAACGTGCCGACGTCGATCCGCAGCGGCGGTGTCCCCGTCCGGCACGGCTCCAGGTCGGAGCTGCACTCCGTCCTGGACCGGTGGGCGGCCGAACACGCCGACGGGATCGCCTGTGTCATCGGCGACCCCGCGTTCCGGTCGGCGTCGCCCCGCGTGCGCGCGCTGACGCCGGAGCTGTCGAAGGGGCTGGAGTTCGACCTGGTCGTACTTGTCGACCCGGAGGACTTCGGCGACGGCGTCCAGGGCGCAGTCGACCGCTATGTGGCGATGACCCGGGCCACGCAGGAACTCGTGGTCCTCACCAGTTCCTGACGTACGCCCGGGCGGGGCGGCTCAGGCGGCCAGGGACGACAAAGACGGCGTGCTCGGCGCCCGGCCGCCCGAGGCGCTCGCCGGACGCCTGGCCCGCGATGTTCTCGTCGTGGCCGACGTACTCGAGCATGCCGAGTCTCTTCCAGTCGTCCAGGCCGGAGTTGAAGCCGGCGAGGGGGATGCCGGCCGCTTCGGCCTTCGCCACCACGCCCTTCATCGCGTTCGGCTTGGCGGCGGTGCGGCTGTCCACGAGGGATGTCAACCACTTTGTCAGGACGTACCGACAAAACGAGGCCGCCCGTACACGCCGGCGGTGAACCGTGTGTGCGAGCGGCCTCGGGCGGACGGTCCGGGGTGCCGGGCTCGGCGTTCAGCTCTCCGAGCTGATGTTGACCATCCACGGGACGCCGAAGCGGTCCGTGCACATGCCGAACACGTCACCCCACATCTGCTTCTCCAACGGCACCGACACCGAGCCGCCCTCGGACAGCTTCTCCCAGTAGCCGCGCAGCTCGGCGTCGTCGTCGCCGCTCAGGCTGACGGAGTAGGAGCCACCCTGCTCCGGCTCCGTGCCCGGCGGGTTGTCGGCGCCCATCAGGGTGAAGCCGGCAGGGGTCTCCAGCATGCCGTGCATGATCTTGTCGGCGTTCGGGGCGTCCGCCTGCCCGAAGTCTCCGTAGCTGTTGAGGTCGAGTGTGCCGCCGAAGACCTCCTTGTAGAACTCCATCGCCTGCCGGGCGTCGCCGTTGAAGGTGAGGTACGGGTTGAGACGCGAGGCCATGAAAACCTCCCAGAAAGGGGCAAAGGTGGGTTTCCGCGCAGCGTATCGCCGAGCACCGGCGTCGGCGCGCCGAGCGGGGCGCGCACGGGGCGGAGCAGGGCCCTGGGGAGAGCCGCGACCGGTCCGTGCCCGGGTGGTACTCAGGTCGAGCACCGGCCGGGGGAGTACGGCGGGGCCGGCACCCGGGGGCGGGCCGGGTCGTCGGTTCACCGTGGGGCAACCCGTCGCGAGGCTGGATGCGCCGGGGTCGGGGCGCCGGGGCTCATGCCTCCTCGGACGCCCCGTTGTTCCAGTCGTAGGGGCCGCCGCCCTGCCACTCGATCAGCTCGGTGTCGTCGACGGCCGTGTCGGTGGTGGGCAGGCCCTCGCGGTGCAGCAGGTCCAGTACGTCGAAGAGGCTGTAGGCGACGCCCATGCGCTCGCCGCGGATGGTCACCAGCCGTCCGCCGTCCGTCGCGGGCGGCTGCACGACCACAGGGGGTTGACCGTCCATAGCCCCACCATGCTCCCGAAACGGCCGGTTCGCAGCTCGGTGGCGTCCAGAAGCGGTACGGACCCGTGCCGGGCGCGGGCGCCGGGGCCGCTGTGCGCCGGTGACAAGGCGCGAGGCGGAAGCTGAGTTCTCATCAGCACCGCCTGAGAACGGCCGTGCCACCGCCCTAGCGTCCGTGGCATGGACATGAACCGCATGTGCAGAGGGAAGTGGGGCGGTGCCGTGCTGGCGGTGCTGCTGACCACCGGGACACTGACGGCCGCCGCCCCGGGTGCCCGGGCCGACACGGCCCGCACCGAGACACCGGTGAGATCGACCTCCCCGGTGACCGCGGTGAAGGAATCGGTGGTGCGGGTGAAGGTGCCGCTGCCGGAGTCGGCCGGGGCCCGTCCGGCGGCGTGCGACTGGCTGTCGTACCTGCGCTACCGCTCCGCCGACGGGCCGGCGGCGTCCGCCGACGCGGACCGGATCCTCATCGCCCAGCCCGGCATCCTGGAGGGAGCGGGCGCCTTCGACAGCGTCGCCCGCAACACCGTCGCGAAGGCCGCCGAGCAAGGACGGCACATCGAGTTCTGGGCCCTGGACAGGCGTTCCAACTGCCTGGAGGACCGCACCGGCATCGCCTCCGGCGACCAGCACGCGGCGGTCGACTACTACTACCGAGGCAAGCCGGTCGGCGGCCGGACGTTCGACGGGTTCGTCGGCAACGGACAACTGGGCTGGATGGCCGAGCTCGGGATCGAGCAGACCGTACGCGACCAGTACGACCTGCTCACCGCCGAGCTGCCCTCCCAGGCCCAGCGCAAGCGGAAGGTGCTGTGCGGCGGGCACTCGCTGGGCGGTGTCATCACCGGCTACTTCGCCACCGCCGACTTCGACGGGAACCGCGCCACCACCGCGGACGCCGGATACAACCAGTGCGCCGGCTACTTCGCCCTCGACACCACCGTCTCCACCTCGCTGGCCGACCTCAGCGGCAGCATTCCCGACGACACCAACCTCCCCGACATCGGCCTCGGGTACGGCGTCGTGCAGGCCGGGCTCGACAGCGGGGTACTGCCCCGCACGCTGTCCGCGCCGGTGCTGCTCAACCCCGAGACCATGACCCTGCTCGGCATCGCGGGCCTGGGCGCCCTCAACGACCTGGAGGGCGAGGCCGACCTGCCCCGTTACCTGCCCAGGAGCCTCAACATCGAGGCCACCAACCGCTTCCTGTTCTCCAAGGACACCGCCGCCTTCCTCACGGGCACACCCTCGGTGAAGGACTTCCGGCTCACCAACGGGGCGGTGCTCGGGGCGTTGCTCGACGACAACTCCGTACCGCTGGCGTTCCTCCAGACCAGCGTCGGCTTCTTCGACGGCGGGCCCGTCGTCGACAAGACCTTCCCCGTCGCCAACGGCGGTGACCAGCAGGCCGGGCTGTACGGCACCGCGTACAAGGCCATCCCCGGCAAGCCGCAGGGGCCGCTCTACACCTGGCGCAACTACGACCGCGTCGGCGATCCGGACGACCCCGGCCACCGGTCGGCCGACGGCACCCCGTTCACGGGCGCCGGCGAGGAGGTCACCGATGTGCGGCAACTGGCCCGCAGTCTCGCCGAGCAGCCGCTGGACTTCACCGAGCAGTACTTCCCGACCAAGCTCGTCACGGACATCCAGCTGGCCACCTCGCCGCAGGTGAAGAAGCTCGTCGTCCACCCCGAGGGGATTGAGGCCAACCCGGTGCTCACCGTGCTCGCCGGTGAGGGGCTGCTGGCCGGCCGGGTCCCCGCCGACCTGCACCCGGTGGTCGCCGACGGCTACCAGCACCTCGACGTCCTGACCGCCGCGATCGCGCAGAACGACGGCCGGCCCGAGCCCGTCTCCACCAGCCTCGCCGGTTTCGCACGCGCACCGCGCTAGTCCCTGCCCCTACGCACGAGAAGGGGCCCGGGAGGAACTCCTCCCGTGCCCCTTCTCGTGTACCGCGGAGCTCAGAGTCTGCCCGCGGCGAACGCGGCCGCCTCCTCGGCGTCGTCCCGGTAGCCCAGGTGCGCCCCGACGTCGCCTCCGCCGTTCTCGCAGACGGGGTCGCCCTTGGCGCACAGGTCGAGGGTGCGGCCCTGGTACGTGCCGGTGACGCTCTTGCCGAGCGCCCGGATCGGGTTGCCGAACAGCAGCACCGCGGCGACCTTCGGCTCGACCGCCGCGGGCAGCGTGGCGACGATGGGGCTGCCGACCACCGCGCCCGCGCTGCTGATGCCGATCGAGTTGTCGACGACGTTCGCGCCCTGCGAATAGCCGACGAGGACGAACTTCTGATTCGGACAGGCGGCGGCCTGGCTCTTCACATGATTCACCAGGTCGAGATTGCCCTGCGCCGCGGATGTGGGGGAGAGGTCGGCGGGGTAGTTCACCTTGTAGCTGGACAGGTTCTTTCCCGCTGCTTTCTTCTGCAGCGCGGAAAACACCGGATCGCCGACGATGAAGCCGAGCGTGCCCGGCTCGAAGGTGCCGCGGGCGGCGACGACCTCGACGTCCGAGCAGGCCGCGGCCGAGGCCGGGGCAGCCGAGACGGTGGCGAGCCCGGCGCCGCCGGCCAGCGAGAGCGCCGCGAGGCACATACGGATACGCATGGGGGATCCTCCGCGTGACAGGCGCATCGAGCGCCTTCGGAAAAGGACGCCCCGAACGTATTCGCTTTCTCCGGCCCGCTGTTATGGACGGGATTATGGAAACGTCACGGGTTTTTGTCGCCGATTGAGTGGCCGGCCTGAATGCAGGACGTCAGTTCCGCGGTGGGCGCAAGGATTCCGCGCGCAACGCCAGAATGAGGTCCAGGCGCGTCGCCGGGTCGTGCAGGCCGTCACCGAAGAGCTTCTCCAGTTGCCGCAGGCGGTAGCGGACCGTCTGCGGGTGGATGTGCAGGCGTACGGCGACGTCCGGCACGTTGCTGCCGCTGAGCAACCACGCCAGCAGGGTCTCGGCGAGCCGGTCGCGCTGCCCGGCCGAGACCGTGTCGAGGGGCGCGAGGACCCGTGCCTGAAGCCGTTCCAGCAGTGGTTCGTCGCCGTACAGCAGCAGCGTCGACAGATGCTCGGAGCAGCGCACCACGCCCTGGCGGGGGAGCACCCCACGGCCCATCAGCCCCAGCGCCCGGCTGGCCAGGCGCAACGACTGCGCCGCTTCGGTGACCGCGACCGTCGGGCCGATCGCGGCGGGCCGGCCGCGCAGCGCGAGCGTGAACGCCCGGCCGCCGATGCCCCCGGGGCCGTCCGGATCCGGCACCAGCATGCGCGGGGGACGGGACCCCATGTCCACCAGCGCGCCCGCCGCCGCAAGCGGCCGGTCCTCCTCCCGCCGGTCCGGCGCCGCGGCGAGTGCCACGACCGCGACCGTCCGGGGCACCGGCCAGCGTGCGCCGTGCGCCAGGTCCTGCACGGCCTCCGGCGCCACCGGACCGTCCTCGAGGAGCAGGTCGAGCAGGCGTTTGCGGCGGCGCTCCAACTCGTCGGAGCTGCGCAGCTGTGCCTCCGCGTACCCGGAAGCGGCCGCCTGTGCCACCTCGTGGACGGTCCGGAACGCCAGCTCTCCCAGCGCGGCCACGACGGTGGAGTCCAGCCCGAGCTCCTCGGCCGTACGGCCCATCTGCCGCCAGGCGCACAGCCCGCCGACCCGCAGGGCGGACTGCAGGGCGTCCAGGCTGCGGCCCTCCAGCGCCTCGCCCCGCCCGAGTTCGTAGTACGTCGCCGCGATCGCGCCCCCGTCGTCGCGCGGATCGGCGATGTGGTCGACGAACAGGGTGAGCGCCTGCACCACCCCCGACCGCAGGTTCTGGCGGTAGGTCCCGTCGGCGGGCCGCGCGTACTCGGGGACCTGCCGGCGGACCTCCTCCTCCACCTCGTCGGCGACGCCGGCCAGATTGGCGCGCAACAACTCCGCCAACTCGGGCGGAGGTTGGGGTGCTACGGGGTGGTCCGGCACGCCGCGCGGAGTGGGCACAGCCATCACGGACACTCCTTTCGACCGGAAGCGGCTCACCCGCGGGCTGATGCCTGTGGGACGAGTGGGTAGTCCTGTGTGGGACGGACGACCCCTCCGCTCCGTTCCGTGCCCCGACGACCCCTCCGTCACTCGGGCACGCCCAGCGCACGGGCGAGGACAGGCCACGAGGCGGTGAACTCCGGCTTCCAGTGCGTCCAGTCGTGCCCGCCACCCCCGTAGAAGTGCGTGGTGGCGGGGATGCCCATGAGAGCCAGCGTGCGGGCGAAACCCTGGGCCGAGGGCCACAGGGCGCTCTCCAGGATCCCGGGCAGCGGATCGCCGCCACCGCCCACCCCGCTGCCCTGCGACACGTACAGCGCGGTCCCGCGCAACCCGCCGGCGCGGGCGCGCGGATTGAACTCCCGCCAGGTCAGCAGGTTGAGCAGCGGGTTTCCCCACAGGGACGCGGCCGGCAGGTTCTCGCGCGCCACGATCGCGTCCATGATGGCGGGAACACCGGGGGCCGTGGTGTCCAGAACGCCGCTGTAGGAGGCCGCCGCCCTGAACGCCCCGGGGTGGCGGGCCGCGTGGGCCATGGCCCCGTAACCGCCGGTGGACACCCCCGCGACCGCCCGTACACCGGAGGCACGGTAGTCCCGGGCGAGCAGCGCCGGCACCTCCTTCACCTGGAACGTCTCGTAGTCGGGGCCGCCGCGCCAGACGCTCGGTATGCCGGTGGGGCCCGCGTCCGGCATCGCCACGATCAGGTCCCGGCCCGCGGTGAACGCCTCGATGTCCGTCTCGCGGGTCCAGGACGTGTAGTCGTCGTGGGCGCCGTGCAGCAGGTACAGCACGGGGTACCTCTTCTCCGGGCGCGTACCGAAGTCCGACGGCAGGATCAGGCGGACCGGCGCGCTCCTGCCGAGCGCGGCGGAGGGCACGGACACGTCCAGCGTGCGCGCCCCCGTTCGGCCGGCCGCCCGCGCGGGGGCCGTGCCGGCCGTTGCCCCGAAGAGGGCGGCGAGCCCGGCGGCGGCCGTCGCTCTGGCGACGGTACGGCGGGACACTCCGGCAGCGGGCTTGTGCAGCAGGTGGGGCATGACGGCTCCTCGGGTTCCTGGTCAGGGGGCCGGCTCGGCGAGCAGGCGGCTCAGATGGGCGGCGATCGCGTCGACGTGCGGCGGGTCGAGCAGGGAGAGGTGGTGACCGGCCACCGGCACCACCTCCAGGCCGGGGCACACCTCGTCCCAGCCCAGCGCCGCGTCGTCCCGCTCGTACGCCGGGTCGCGCACGGTGTGCGGCGCGGGGTCGGTGGCCCGGTAGAGCACGGCCGGTCCGTCGTAGCGCCCGGGCCGGTGCGCCTCGCCGATGCCCATGTCCAGGTAGGAGGCCCGCTGGTGCTCCAGCGCGGCGGCCGGAACGTCGGCGGCCTCCCGCAGCGCCCGCAGCACGGTGTCGATCCGGGCCGCGTCGTCGTCGACCGCCACGAGCTCGTCGTACGGCAGCTCCAGGCGCACGCCGTAGGTGTCGGCGACGTGACGGGCGAAGCCCTCGAAGTGCGCCCGGGTCCGGTCGGCACGGGTCGAACCCGGCTGGGGGAGGGGCCGCACGGAGTCGATGAGCACGACCAGCCGCACCTCCCGCCCGGCGGCGGTCAGTCGCCGCGCGGTCTCCTGGGCGACGAAGCCCCCGAAGGACCAGCCACCCAGCACACAGGGCCCGTCGGGGTGGGCGGCGCCGATCGCCTCGGCGTAGCGCCGCGCCTTCTCGGGCACGGTCCGGGCTTCCTCGATCCGCTCCAGTCCGTACACCGGCTGGTCGTCGCCGAGGCGTTCGGCGAGCCTCCGGTAGACGTCGACCGTGCCTCCGGCGGCGTGGACGAGGAACAGCGGGGGCCGCGCACCGCCGGGGCGCAGGGGCCGCACCGGGGTGTCGTCGCGAGGGAGGGCGCGCTCGACGCGGGCGGCGGCGTCCTCGACCGTGACGGCGGCGAACAGCTCGCGCAGGGGCACTTCGACGCCGAACTCACGCTCCACCGCCGTGCGGATCCGCACGGCCATCAGCGAGTCGAGCCCCAGGTCGGCCCACGCGGTGCCCGGGGTGACACGGGCGGGGGAGTGGCCGGTGACGGCGGCCGTGTGGTGGATCAGGCGGGCCAGGACCGAGGAGGCCTCCGGCAGGTGGCCGGACGGTTCGTCCCGCACCGGCTCGGTGTGGTGCGCCGGGCCGTCCGTCCACCAGTGCCGCACGTGCCGCCACCGGGGCAGCGGCAGGTCGACGACCCGTCCCGGCGGCACGGGCAGCCGCTGTCCGGCCGCGTAGAGGGCCGCCAGCTGCCCGGCGAAGGCCTCCGAGCCGTCGGCGTCCCGGCGCAGGGTGGCCAGCGCGAGGGCGCCGGGGACGGTGTCGGCGACGGCCCCGGTCAGCACCGGATGAGGCGAGATCTCGACGAAGGCCGTGTGGCCGGCGGACGCGGCCGAGGCCAGCGCCCGGTCCAGCCGCACGGGCCGCCGCAGGTTGGCGGCCCAGTGCGCGGCGTCGAAGAGACAGTCGCCGCGCGGGTCGTCCAGGACCGTGGAGTGCACCGGGACGCGCGGCCGCCGCCCCCGGACGCCCGACAGCCCCTCCACCAGCTCCGGCAACAGCCCGTCCACCTGCGGCGAATGCCCGGCTCCCACGACCCGCATGACCCTGGCCGCCCGGCCCCGTCCCTCCAGCAGGCGCACGAGCCGCGCCACCGCCGCCTCCTCACCGGTGACGACCTTCTGGCGCGGGGAGGAGTGCACGGCGACATGGACGTCCGGGAAGTCCCGCTCCAGCGTGTCCAGTTCGGTGTCGTCCAGGTCCACCACGGCCATCGCGCCACCGCGCAGGCCACTCAGCAGCCGGGCCCGCACCGCGATGACCCGCGCTCCCTCCTCGACCTCCAGCGCGCCCGCGCACACCGCCGCCGCCACCTCGCCCATGGAGTGGCCGATCACGGCGGCGGGCTCCACCCCGTGCGACCGCCAGAGCTCGGCGAGCGCCAACTGAAGGCCGAACAGCACCGGTTGGGCGACCTCCAGACGGTCCAGGCCCTCACCCGAGGACAGCCGGTCGTAGAGCGACAGGCCGCACTCCGGGGCGAGCCGCGGGTCCAGTTTCTCGACGGCTGCGGCGAACGCGGGTTCCTCGGCCAGCAGCCGGCGCCCCATGCCGGGCCACTGGCTGCCGTAGCCCGAGAAGACCCACACCGGGCCGGGCCCCACACGATCACGGTCCCCCGTCGTCACCCGGGCGTCGGCGCGCCCCGCCGCAAAGGCGTCCAGCGCGTCGGCCAGTTCGGCGCGATCGCGGGCGACCACGGCGGCACGCACCGGACCCCGGCCCGTGCGTCCGGCCAGGGTCCGGGCCACGTCGGCGGGGTGCGCCGCGCTGTCCCGCAGTCGGGCGGCGAGCCTGCCCGCCGTGTCGCGCAGACGCTCGGTGCCGAGGTCGCTGAGCAGATGGACCCGCGCCGCCGGATCCTCCGCCGGCCGTGCCGGAACAAGGCCGGGCGGCCCTTCCTCCAGCACCACATGGGCGTTGGTGCCACCGAACCCGAACCCGGAGACGCCCGCGACGGCCGTGCCGCCGTAGCGGGGCCAGGGCTCCGGCTCGGTCACCACCCGCAGCCGGGCGTCGGTGAGGGAACTGCCCCCCTCGCAGTGCAGGGACGCGGGGATGCCGTCGTGGTGCAGGGCCAGCACGGTCTTCACCAGGCCGGCGACGCCCGCCGCGGACTCCAGATGGCCGAGGTTGCCCTTTGCGGAGCCCAGCAGCAGCGGCTGGTCGGGGTCCCGGCCGGCGCCGAGCACCGCGCCGAGCGCACCCGCCTCGATCGGGTCGCCGAGCGGAGTGCCGGTGCCGTGGGCCTCCACGTAGTCGACCTGCTCCGCGGCCACCCCGGCCTGCGCGTACGCCCGCTCCAGCAGCGCCCGCTGGGCGGCCGGGTTGGGTGCCATCAGACCGTTCGAGCGGCCGTCGGAGTTGACGGCGGTGGCCCGGACGACCGCCAGCACCCGGTCGCCGTCCCGCTCCGCGTCGGACAGCCGCTTCAGGATCACGGCGGCGCAGCCCTCACCGCGCCCGATGCCGTCCGCCCGCGCCGAGAACGGCTTGCAGCGCCCGTCCGGGGCGAGGGCGCCCGCCCGGCGGAAGGCGACCGTGACGGCCGGCGACAGCAGCAGGTTGACGCCGGCGGCGATCGCCGTGTCGCTCTCGCCCGAGCGCAGGCTGACGCAGGCGTGGTGCACGGCGACCAGCGAGGACGAGCAGGCCGTGTCGACGGCCAGGCTCGGCCCCCGGGTGTCCATGACATAGGAGAGCCGCCCGGCGGCCACGGCGAGCGCGCCCCCGGCCGGCGCCCAGGGGTCGACGGCGGCCGGGTCGGCGCCCGTGAGCTGCCCGTACTCCGGGGCCGAGATGCCCACGAAGACGCCGGTGGCCGTGCCCGCCAGGGACCCGGCCGGCACGGCGGCGTGGTCGAGCGCCTCGTGGACGACCTCCAGCAGGATCCGCTGCTGGGGGTCCATCACCGCGGCCTCGCGCGGGGTGACGCGGAAGAACTCCGCGTCGAACCCGGCGATGTCGTCGAGGTAACCGCCGTAGGGATGCGCGTCGGCGGGCGGGAACGCGGTGAAGTCGCGCCAGCGGTCCTCCGGGACGCGCCGGATCGCGTCGACGCCGTCGCTGAGCAGCCGCCAGTAGTCCTCCGGGCCGTGCACCGCGCCGGGAAGACGGCAGCCGACCCCGATGACCGCGACCGGCTCGCCCGCCGCCGCGCCGCCCGGCGCCGCGCCACTCGGCGCCGCGCCACTCGGCGCCGGTGCCTCCGCTTCTCCCCGCACCCCCGGGTCGCACAGCCGCTCCACCAGGGCCTGCCCGGTGGGCGCCTCCCACAGCAGCGTCGCCGGCAGCTCGCGACCCGTGGCGCGGGACAGCTCACCGGCCAGGGCGACGGCGTCGCGCGAGGCCATGCCGAGGTCCGCGAGCGGCCGGTCCATCGGCACGTCCCGCGGGGACGTGCCGGTCCAGACGGCCACTCGCTCGGCGATCAGCCGGCGCAGCCCGGTCTCGTCGGCGGGCCTCATCCCGCGGCACCCGCCCGGTCCTGCCCGCCGTAGGCGCCCTCCAGGTACCGGGTGCGGGTCAGCGCCCGCGACACCTTGCCGCTGGAGGTCCGTGGGACCGTGCCCGGCGGCATGACGACGACGTCGGCCAGCCGCAGCCCGTGCCGGGCGGACACCGCACCGCGCACGGCACGCACCACGGCCGCCACGTCCAGCTCGGCGAGCCGCACGGTCCGCGCGTGCTCCGCCACCACGACCGCACGCTCACCACCGGCGCCCCCCGGCACGGCGAAAGCGGCGAGCCGGTCCCGGCGCACCGCCTCGTGTGCCTCCTGCGCGGTCGCCTCGACGTCCTGCGGATAGTGGTTGCGCCCGTCGACGATGATCAGGTCCTTCAGCCGCCCCGTGACGACCAGCTGACCCTCCAGCACCGTCCCCAGATCGCCCGTGCGCAGCCAGCGGCCCGGTCCGGCCGCGGCGTCCGCGAACTCCGCGCCGAAGACCTCCCGCGCGTCGCGGTTCCAGTAGCCGCGGCCCACGTTCGGGCCCTGCACCCAGATCTCCCCGACCACGCCCTCCGGCAGCGGCACCCGCGCCAGCGGGTCCGCGATCCGCACCCGCTGGCCCGCCGGGGTGCCGCAGCCCGCCAGCAGCACCGCCCGGGGATCGTCGGGCCGGGCCGGCAGGGCCTTCCCGGCCGCGAGGGCGTCACGGTCGAGCGCGAACCTGCTCAGCGGCTCACCCGGCCGGGCCGCGCACACGAACACCGTGGCCTCGGCCAGCCCGTACGACGGGCAGTGCGTCCCGGGCGCCAGGCCCTGGCCCGCGAAGGCCGCGTGGAAACGGTCGGCCGTGCCCGGGCGGACCGGTTCGCTGCCGTTGATCAGCGCGGTCACCTTGTCCAGCCGCAGCCCTTCCTTCTGGTCGGCGGTGACGGTCGCGACGCAGTAGTCGTAGGCGAAGTTGGGCGCGGCACTCACGGCGTTCGGGTGCGCGGCGAGCAGCCGCAGCCAGCGCACCGGCTCGTGCAGGAAGGCAGCCGGGTCCATCAGCACCGACGGCTCCCCGCGCACCACCGGGGCCGCGACGCTGAGCACCAGCCCCATGTCGTGGTACAGCGGCAGCCAGCCCACGCTGGTCATCGGGCGGGTGTCCAGGCCGTAGGCGGCCAGTGCCTGACGGGCGTTGGCGACGACGTTGCCGTGACCGATGTCCACGCCGGCCGGGGCACGGGTCGAACCCGAGGTGTACTGGAGGTAGGCGGGCGCCTCGGGGTCCGGGGCGACCGGCTGCCACTGCCGGCCCGCGTCGTCGGGCACCTCGTCCGCGACGACGATCCCCGGCCCGCCGGGCCCGAGGAAGGCGCGCACCTCCTCGCGGACCCGGCTCGTGGTCACCACGACCGAGGGCCGCGCGTCGGCCAGGACGCCCGCGAGCCGGTCCGCGTGGCCGGGCAGCCCCGGCGTGTACAGGGGCACGGCGACCAGCCCGGCGGCCAGGGCCGCGAGGAAGGCGGTCACGTACTCCGTGCCCTGGGGGCACAGCAGAGCGACCCGGTCCCCGGGATCCGCCTCGTCGGCCAGGCGCGCGGCCAGCGCTCGCACCCGCACGTCCAGGCGCCGCCAGGTCAGGGTGCGGTGCACACCGCGCGAGTGCGGTGCCGGGTGCTCGACGAAGGTGAAGGCCCGGCGCTCGGGGGTGGTCTCGGCCCAGTGCCGTACGTACTCCGGCAGGGTGGGGCACTCGGGCGCGAGCGGGGGGCGGCGGCTGTCCATCGGGCGGGGCTCCTCACGGCGCGATCGGCCTACGGGTCGCTGGGGGAAGGGGGAGGTCGCGGACACGGCCTAGAGGGGGATGTTGCCGTGCCGGCGTTCCGGCATGGGGGCGCGTTTGCCGCGCAGCGCGCGCAGGGCGCGGCAGACCTGCTCACGGGTCTCGCGCGGCGCGATGACGGCGTCGACATAGCCGCGCTCGGCGGCGAGGTACGGCGTGCCGTGGGTGTGTTCGTACGCGGCGAGAAGGCGGGAGCGCAGCGCTTCCGGCTCGTCGGAGGCGGCCAGTTCGCGCCGGTGCAGGACGCCCACGGCACCCTCGGCTCCCATGACGGCGATCCGGGCGGTGGGCCAGGCGAGGTTGACGTCGGCCCCCAGGTGCTTGGAGCCCATCACCGCGTAGCCGCCGCCGTACGCCTTGCGCACCACGACCGTGACCTTCGGGACGGTGGCCTCGGCGTAGGCGTACAGCAGTTTCGCGCCGCGCCGGATGATCCCGGCCTGCTCCTGCCGCACCCCGGACAGATAGCCGGGCACGTCGGCGAAGGTCAGCAGGGGAATGCCGAACGCGTCGCAGAACCGGACGAAGCGTGCGGCCTTCTCGGACGCGTCGATGTCGAGGACGCCGGCGGAGTGCAGCGGCTGGTTGGCGACGACGCCCACCGAGCGGCCCTCGACCCGGGCCAGGGCGCAGATGATGTTCGGCGCGAACATCTCCTGCACCGGCAGCAGTTCACCGTCGTCGACGACCGCGCGCAGGATCCGCCGCATGTCGTAGGCCTCGCCGAGCCGGTCCGGGACGACCTCGTCGAGTTCGGCCCCGGGCGGCGCCTGGCCGGGGGCGTACTCCGGGGGCCGCTCCAGGTTGTTGGCCGGCAGGTACGACAGCAGGTCGCGCACCGTGTCGAGGGCGTCCTCCTCGTCGGCGGCCAGGAAGTGGGCGTTGCCGTTGACGGTGTTGCTGGTGCGGGCGCCGCCCAGCTCCTCGGCGGTGGTGCGCTCACCCGTGACCGTCTCGATGACGTCGGGACCGGTCACGAACATGTGCGAGGCGCCGTCCACCATCACCGTGAAGTCGGTGATCGCTGGCGAGTACGCCGCGCCGCCCGCGCACGGGCCGAGGATCACCGACAGCTGCGGGATCACCCCGGACGCCTTGACGTTGCGCCGGACCAGTTCGGCGTAGAGGGCCAGTGAGGCGACGCCCTCCTGGATGCGGGCGCCACCGGAGTCGTTCAGACCGATCACCGGGCAGCCGGTCTTCAGGGCCAGCTCCATCAGCGCGACGGTCTTCTCGCCGAAGGCCTCACCCATGCTGCCGCCGAACACCGTGGAGTCCTGGGCGAAGACGCACACCGGGCGGCCGTCGACCGTGCCGTACCCGGTGACCACCCCGTCACCGTAGGGGCGGCGGGCGTCGGGGCCGGTGGGCCGGGCCCGTACGAACAGGCCGGTCTCGGTGAAGGAGTCCTTGTCCACGAGCCGTTCGATCCGCTCCCGGGCCGAGAACTCCCCGCGTCTGCGCGGGCCGCCGGGCGCCGCCGCCCGCGCCCGGCGGTGCTCCAGGCAGGCGACGCGCTCCGCGGTGCCTCCGGGCGTGCGCGTCGCCGTCTCCCCCGGACCGGATGCTGTCACCTCTGTGCTCACAACCACCTCCGAAGTGGTTCTCGAATATGGCAGCGAGGCGGAGGGTCGCCCTACGGATCTCCGTACTGTGTGCGGGAGTTGAGTCCTCCGGTGCGGCCTTTCATCCCCGGGTGACAAGGGTGGCCCGGCGGGGTCCGGCGCGATTCAGCGGTCCGGGTGCTGAATGCGTTCTCCTTCTTCTATTGGACCCCCGGCCGCCCGGCGTCCAGGCTGGAGCGCACCATCGCCCGACAGCCGGAAGAGGTCACGACCCATGCACACCCGCCGCATCGGTGACGTCCAGGTCAGCGCGATCGGCCTGGGCGCGATGCCCATGTCCATCGAGGGCCGACCGGACGAGGCACGCTCCCTCGCCACTGTCCACGCCGCCCTCGACGCCGGTGCGACCCTGATCGACACCGCGGACGCCTACCACCGCGACGCCGACGAGGTCGGACACAACGAAACCCTGATCGCCAAGGCCCTCGCCTCCCACGACCGCGGCGGGGACGTCCTGGTCGCCACCAAGGGCGGCCACCTCCGCCCCGGCGACGGCAGCTGGACGCTCGACGGCAGCCCCCGCCACCTCAAGGCGGCCTGCGAGGAGTCCCTGCGCCGCCTCGGCGTCGAGGCCATCGGCCTCTACCAGTTCCACCGCCCCGACCCCCGCGTGCCCTACGCCGAGTCCGTCGGCGCGATCCGTGACCTGCTGGACGAGGGCAAGATCCGCATGGCCGGCATCTCCAACGCGAACCCCGAGCAGATCCGGCAGGCGAACGAGATCCTCGGCGGGCGTCTGGTCTCCGTGCAGAACCAGTTCTCCCCGGCCTTCCGCTCCAGCGAGCCGGAACTGCGCCTGTGCGACGAACTCGGCATCGCCTTCCTGCCCTGGAGCCCCCTCGGCGGCATCTCGAAGGCCGGTGAACTGGGCTCGGGCCACGCCGCCTTCGCCCGGATCGCCGACGCGCACGGCGTGAGCCCGCAGCGGGTGTGCCTGGCCTGGATGCTCGCCAAGTCGCCCGTGGTCGTCCCCATCCCGGGCGCGAGCAGGCCCGAGACCATCCGCGACTCGCTCGCCGCCACCGACCTCACCCTGAGCGCCGCGGAGCTGGCGGAGCTGGACGCCGCCTGAGCGGGCCACGAGACCCGGGGACGGCCGCGCGCCGCCGGCTGTCCACCGTCCAGGACGCCGACCGGATCGTGGTGATGGGCGACGGCCGGATCGAGGAGGTCGGCACGCACGAGGAGCTCCTGGACAGGGGCGGGGCGTCCACGGCTCCGCACAGCGGACAGCTCGCCTGAATCTCCCGACCCGATCACTTCTCGTCAAATCCGCAGCACGTGAGAAAAAGGTGTGAATGTTTGCGTGCGGTCCGGGCATACGCAGCGAAAAGAGAGAGGGGCGCTTACGTGCTTGTACCGGACCGGAAGATCGTCAGGGAGCTGCTGACGCGGTACGCGTCGCTGAGGATCGCTCAGGCGGAGAGGCACGTGCCGACGGCGGCACGCGAGCTGGAGGACGTCAGCTACACGCTGTGCGTGATGATGGGGACGTCCGACATAAGCGACGCCATCGCCAAGGCCGACGTCCTGCTGCTCACCGAGGGGCGGCCCGACACCGCCGACGCGGACGGGGAGAACGGCCTGAAGCTGGTCGGCTGACAGTCCGAGAGGCCCGGCACGGACCGGGTGCCTTGCCTCGGCGGCCCCTAGGAAGGGGCCGCCGAGGCGTTCCCGCGCCCGTGGAACGCCGTGCGGTACGCGTAGGGGGTGGTGCCCACCACCTTGCGGAACCGCTCCCGGAACGCGGTCGGCGAGCCGAATCCCGCCTGGCGGGCGATCCGCTCGACGGAGTGGTCGGAGTTCTCCAGCAGGTACTGGGCGCGCCGCACCCGTGCCCGCAGCAGCCACTGCAACGGCGTGGTACCGGTCTGCTCGCGAAAGCGCCGGCTGAAGGTCCGTTCGCTCATCCCGGCCCGCGCCGCCAGCGCGCCCAGCGTCACCTCGTGCGCCAGGTTGTCCTCGATCCACTCCAGCAGTGGTTCCAGCGCCGAGCCGCGGGGCACGGGCGGATGTTCGTGGACGATGAACTGAGCCTGGCCGCCCTCCCGTTCCAGCGGCATGACCGACATGCGGGCGATGTTCGCGGCGACGGCCGACCCCAGGTCCCGCCGGATCATGTGCAGGCACAGATCCAGCGCCGCGGCCGCCCCGGCCGAGGTGAGGATCTGGCCGTTGTCCACGTACAGCACGTCCGGCTCGACCTCCACCCGCGGGAAGCGGCGGGCCAGCTCACCGGCGGCCACCCAGTGCGTGGTGGCGCGCAGCCCGTCCAGCAGCCCGGCCTCCGCCAGCACGAAGGCGCCGACACACACCGACGCGATCCGGGTACCGGCCCCGGCGGCCGCCCGCAGGGCCTCCAGCACACGGGCGGACGGCGGCGCGGCGTCGGGGGAGCAGCCCGGCACGATGACGGTGTCCGCCTCCGCCAGCGCCTCGAGCCCCCGCTCGATGCGCAGGGTGAAACCACCGTCGGCGCGCACCTCGGGCGTCTCGGCGCACAGCCGCACCCGGTAGGCGGGCCGCCCGTCCGGCAGATGGGTCCAGGCGAACGTCTGCTGGGGTGCCGCCATGTCGAACGGCACCACGTGATCGAGGACCAGGATGGCCACGGAGTGCATGAGCGCCACCCTAGGAGCATTCCCGCCGGTCGCGTACGGCGGGGTCAGGGCGATCCGGGGGACGCGGACGCAGGTCAGGGACGTTGGCGAGAATCCGTTGGAAGCTGTCGTTTCGGCCTCTGGGGCGATCACCCGGGGCGTCCTAGCGTGGGCGCCGCCCCTCCCCTCCTGGAAAGAGCCCCGGTGACCAAGATCCTGCTGTCCCTCCATGTGCTGGCCGCCATCGTCGCCATCGGCCCGGTGACCGTCGCGGCCAGCATGTTCCCGCCCGCCGCGCGCCGCGCCGCTCCGGACGCGGCGGGGGTGGGCACGGTCGCGCTGCTGCACCGCATCTGCCGTGTCTACGCCGGGGTCGGGCTGAGCGTCCCGGTCCTCGGGTTCGCCACCGCGGCCGCCATGGGCGTCCTCGGCAGCGGATGGCTGGTCACCTCCATCGCCCTGACCGCCGCGGCCGCCGGCGTCCTGGCCGCCTTCGTCCTGCCCCGCCAGGAGGAACTGCTCGGCCAGTTGAGGGGCGAGCAGACCGTCGACCGGGGGAGCACCGCCCAACTGGCCATGTTCACCGGAATCTTCAATCTGCTGTGGGCGACGGTCACCGTGCTGATGATCGTCCGGCCGGGTTCCACGACCGGAGCCTGAGCAACGGTCACGCCTGTGTCACGGATGTCCGGTCTGCGTCAAGTCATCCCAGGGAATTCACACTCCGGGACACCCTGCCGCCTACACTCGCAGTCTCGCCCCCAAACGGGGCCGACGAGCAGAAAGGCACGTTGACGGGTGTTCCAGGATTCCCCCATCTACGACCGACTCATCGCGGAGCGCGGCGATGTACCCGCACAGGTGCGCCGCGAGGCCGAACGTGTGAGCAGGGAACTGGAGCTGGTCATGCGGCCCTCACAGTCCCTCGGCTATGACCGTCCGCACTCCCCGGGCGCCGGCTGGCAGCGCACGGGCATGCTCCCCGGCCCGCGCCCCCAGTGAACCGTGCGAAGGGCCCGGGCCCGGCCCGCACCGGGCCCGCCTTTCAACGGACCTTCGCGTTGCGGCCGTTGACAGGGGACGGTTGTTCCGGCACGGGCCGGGACAGCCACTCGGCGATGCTGCGGGCGATCGGCTGACCCGTCTCCACCTCGACGAACCCGAACTGTCCCGACTGGTTGCACTCCAGGAACCACCACGTCCCGTCGGAGTCCTCCACGAAGTCGAAGGCCCCGTACGCCAGTTCCGCCTCACGCAGGTAGGACAGGACGCCGGGCGCGAGGGAGGACGGCACGTCGACGGGGTGCCACGGCGAGCCGGGCGCGGCGAACCGCACGTCGACGTCGTCCGGGTCCGCGTCCGGAGCGGTCGCCTTGCGGGCGGCCAGCATCCGCTCGCCCACGACGGTGAGCCGGATGTCGGCCCGCTTGGTGATGCGCCGTTGCAGCAGCGTCGGCCCGAACGCGACGGCGGAGAAGTCCGTGTCCGGTGCGACCCGGCTGGTCGGCACGGCCCGCGGCGGGTCCTGCGGATGCGCACCCGACACCGGCTTGACCACCAGGTCCGGGTAGCGCTCGGCGAACTCGCGGGCGGCCCGCGGGAAGGTCGTGATCAGCGTCGCGGGCACGGGCAGGCCGCATCTCTGGGCGAGCCGCAGCTGCCACGGCTTGTGCCGCGCCCGGCGCGCCGCGTCGGGCTGGTTCATCCAGCGCGCGTCCGAGCCCCGCAGCATGCCGTAGAGCGCCTGCGCGGCCTCCTCGGTCAGCCATGCGGACGGCTGGGCCGCCCGCGCGGCCGGGACGCCGGGCCGGCGCACCCACACGGACCGGAGCCCCCCGATGCTCACCAGCCGCCCCCCGGCGGACAGATGTCCGCGGAAGCGGCCGTGCACGTACTCCCCCGACAGCGCGACACCACCGGTCAGATCGGCGGGGTCGACGCGGACCACCGGAACCCCCGTGGCGTTCAGGTGCACGACCACCATGTCCGCGGTCACGTCCTCCTCACAGGTGAGGATCAGCACGGTCATCTTCGACGGCCCGCGGTCAGTCGTCGAAGTGCGTCTTGGAGCCGGCGGTGGACGTCGTGGTGCCGAACTCCCTCAACAGGGCGAAGTCACAGGCCGCGACACGGCCGTCGCGGAGCACGTTCAACTGCTGTCCGGCGTCGTACACGTACGGAATGGCAGCTTCCAACTCCACTGCCGGGCGCGCGTAGTTGAGCGCGAACGGTTGCATCGTCTCTCCCTCGTCGGTACTGCGCCGAACCGGCGCCGGCCCGGAGGCGCGGCCATCCGGTCCGCCGACTCGTTTCGGCTTCCAGAGACTTATACGAATCGAACGGGTGGTTGGTTTCCTTACTTTCCGTAGTCATCGGCCAGTTGCCGGTCCGGCCGGTGTGCCGTACTGCGCTCCCGTTCGCCGAGGGAGCCGCGAACAGAGCGCAGAGCGAGCAGCAGGACGCCGATGTCGTCCAGGTACACCGGGTCGGGCACCAGGTCGGTGGGCAGCACCAGATAGAGCACGGCCCCCCAGAAGACCCAGCGCGGGCCCGTGGGCAGTCCGGCGCGCCGCAGATCCCGCCGGGTCCGGACCAGCCGCACGAGGACGCCCACGGCGACGGCGAGGACGACGGCCGCGAGAACCGCGGCCAGGATGATCACCTGGGTGGTCGTATCCACGGGTTGCCCTCCTCATGACGTGCCGCGACACGGCGTGTCCTTTAGCTGGATTCCCGTTTCCGGCGGCTGTATTGCGGCCGGGGCCCGACATGTCGGCGAGTCGGCGGATTTCCCCCGTGCGGTGGTCATCCCGGTGGCTCACACGAGTGGCACGGGGTGACGGGGGCGCCTAGTAATGGTCAGCGTAACGTCGCTCGTCCCACGACGGGGGGCGCAGGAGCGGCCGCACTCTTCCACGGAGGCGAGTATGACCACCTGCTCTTCATCACCCCGCTCGAACGAACCCGCCATACCGCACGAGCCGAACGGGCCCGCCCAGCCGTCCGCCGAGACCACCGTCGCCACCGGCACGCACCAGGTGGGGCGGACGAGCGCGCAGTCCGCCCCCGGCCCGTACGACACCTACCGGACGGGGTATGCCGAGCCCGCCGCGGCCGGCTCCCACCAGGCCGGCCGGGTGGCCGCCGAGCCCGTCGCCCTCGGCTCCCACCCGGCGGCCGGGGCGGGAACACAGCCGACCGCCCCCGACCCGGAACCGGCGGCGCGCCCCGCTGCCGCCGACACCGGCCGGCCCGTCGCTCCCGGCCCGCACCCGGCGGAGCAGGCGCCCGCATGGCCCTCGGCCCCCGGCGCGGACACGGCGACCGAGCGGCCCGTCGAACCCACCCCGGAGCGGACCCCCGCGCCACCGCCTCCGCCGGTCCAGGATTGGCTGGATCCCGCGGAGGCGCGGCCTGCAGCCGGCGATCCGGACCGGACGCCTCCGGCACCGGAGTCCGCTCCGGCCGCCGAGTTCGCCCCGGACGACGCCTCCCGGCCCGCCGCAGCCCCGGACGAGCCGGCCCCGTCCGCCGCGCGCGGCCCCGGCGAGGGCGCCCCGGACCATCCCGACCAGCCGGGCCCGCGGCCGTTCGTCATCCGGTCGCTCGACGACAACCCGGTGGAACTCAGGCCCGGCACCGGCCCCGCCTCCGGCGCGCCCTACGGCGACGCCGTGAGCGACCTGGTGCACGCAGCCGTCGCCGACCGGCCGCTGGAGGAGGTCGTCGACCTCATCACCTCGCTGGAGGAGTCGCCCGACCACACGCAGGCCAGGGTCGACGCGCTCCGCACGGCCGGGGTGAGCCGGTCCGTGGAGGACGTGTCCCGCCTGATTGCCCTGCTGACGAAGCCCCCGCGCGACGCCGAGTGCGCGGACGAGGCGATCCGGGCCGCGGCCGCCCACCGGCCGGTGGAGGAAGTGACCCGGCTGGTGACCCTGCTGCACAAGGAGCCGCAGGAGCCCCACGTCCGGGAGGAGGCCCTGCGCGCCGCCGCCACCGGGCGCTCCGTCGGAGAGCTGGTCGAGCTCATCGACCGCCTCGGCCTGGAACGCCTTGACCGCAACGGCCGTCGGCCGAACAGCCCCGCCCGCCCCGAGAGCGCGGCCCGGCAGCCCGAGGCGCCACGCCGCCAGGGCAGACGCCGCGCGGTGCGGGCCGCCTCGGCTCGTGAGCCGCAGCCGGCCCTCGACGCCCCGCCCGCGGAGCAGGAGCGTGCGGAGGACCGGTTCGCCCGGTCCGTCTCCTGGTCGGGCTGGATCGCCGCCCTCGCCCTCGCCGTGTGCGCGGCGGTCCACTTCCCGCTGGATCGCGGCGACGCGTCCCTGCGGCTGCACGCCTTCGCGCTCGGCATGTCGGTGCTGTGCACGGTGCTGGCGCTGCTGCTGGCCCTGCGTCCGGTCGCCCTCGTGCTGGCCGGTGCGGTACTGGTGCCCACGGTGCTGGCCGGGGCCCAGGCCTACGGGAACTCCTTCCCTTCGGCTTCCCTGTCCCGGGCCGTCGACCTCGCGCTCGCCCCGCCGTGGCTGGCCGCCTCGGTCGCCGTGTGCGCGGCGCTGCTGGCGTTGGTCGCGCTGGTGTTCCGTGTGCTGGCGCCCATCGCCGCCAGGCAGTGGCGGGCCGCGCCGGCGCCGGCGCCGGAGGCACGCGGCACGGCGGAGTGAGGCGGGGGAGCGTTCTCTCCGACCGGCAGGACAGGACAAACCACGACCGGGCAGGACAAGACAAGACCGGGCAGGACCGGACCGGACCGAGCCGCTGACGTCGGCCGGTCCGGTCCACTCGTGTCCGCCTCACCCGCCTTGCGCGCACGCCCGTCGCTTCGCCTCACACCGCCTTGCGCGCCCGCCCGTCGAGCAACCCGGTCAGCACCCGGTCGGGGGTGAGCGGGAGTTCGCGGAAGCGGACGCCGGTGGCGTGGTGGACCGCGTTGCCGATCGCCGCGGCCGTCCCGACGATGCCGATCTCCCCGATCCCCTTGCTGCCCATGGGGTTGAGACGGGAGTCCTCCTCGTCGAGCCAGTGCGCCTCGATCCCGGTGACGTCGGCGTGCACGGGCACGTGGTACGACGCCAGATCCGACTCGGTGAAGTCACCGAAGGCGGCGTCCATGGTGCTGCCCTCGGTCAGCGCCATGCCCAGGCCCATCGTCATGCCGCCGACGAACTGGGAGCGCGCGGTGCGGGCGTTGAGGACGCGGCCCACCGCGTACACCCCGAGGAGCCTGGCGACCCGGACCTCACCGCTGACCGTGTCCACGCCGACCTCGGCGAAGTGCGCCCCGAAGGCGTGCCGTGCGAAGTCGCTCTCGGCGTCCGCCGCGCCCCTGGTGTCGGCACGGACGTCGAGGCCCTGCTCGGGCACCGCCCCGGTGTGCTCGGCGAGCCGCCGGGCGAGTCCGGCGCAGGCGTCGTGGACCGCCCAGCCCCAGGAGGCGGTGCCGGACGAGCCCCCGGCCAGCGGTGCCGAGGGGAGTTCCGTGCTGCCGACCTCGATCCGCACCCGGTCCAGCGGCACCCCGAGGGCATCGGCGCCGATCTGGGCCAGCACGGTCCGGGCGCCGGTCCCGATGTCGGTGGCGTTGATCCGCACCAGGAACGTCCCGTCGGGCAGCGCGCGGGCCGCCGCCGTGGAGGGGCCGACCATGACGGGGTAGGTCGCCGCCGCCACGCCCGTCCCCAGCAGCACCGACCCGTCCCGGCGGGTGCCCGGGCGGGGGTCGCGCCCGTCCCACCCGAAGCGCCGGGCGCCTTCACGCAGGCACTCGACCAGATGCCTGCTGCTGAACGGCTTTCCGCTGTCGGGTTCGACGTCCGGTTCGTTGCGGACGCGCAACTCGATCGGGTCCATGCCCAGTTCGGTGGCGAGCTCGTCCATGGCGGACTCCAGCGCGTACATGCCCGGCGCCTCGCCCGGCGCCCGCATCCACGACGGCGACGGCACGTCGAGTGCCGCGACCCGGTGCAGGGTGCGGCTGTGGGGCGCGGCGTACATCACCCGTGCGGGCACCGCCGCCTGCTCCACGAACTCCTTGATGCGGGAGGTGTGCGTGGTGACCTCGTGTACGAGCGACGTCAGGCGGCCGTCCGCTTCGGAGCCGAGCCGCAGCCGGTGGAGGGTCGGCGCCCGGTGCCCCACGACGGTGGGCAGGAAGCGGCGTGGCAGGGCCACCGTCACCGGCCGCCCGGTCGCGCGGGCCGCCATGGCGGCGAGGACCACGTCGGGCCGTGGCGTTCCCTTGGACCCGAAGCCGCCGCCGACGTGCTCGGCGGTGACGACGATGCGCTCCTTCGGCAGGCCGAACAGCTCGGCGAGCACGGCGCGCACGGCACCGGTGCCCTGGCTGGACGTGTGCACGGTGAGCCGGCCGTCCTCCCAGCGGGCGGTGCTGGTGTGCGGCTCCATGGGGTGGTTGTGCAGCGGCGGCACCCGGTAGGCGACGTCCACCCGCCTCGCCGAGGAACCGAACGCCCGGTCCGGGTCGCCCTGTTCACGCACGGCCGGATGGCCGCCGTTGGCCTCTTCGGGCACGTACACACCCGGGTGCGACGCCGTGAGGGCCACGTCGTGGTCCTCGGTCTCATAGCCGACGCGGACGGCCGAGGCACCGGCCCGCGCCGCCTCCAGGGTCTCGGCCACCACCAGGGCCACGAACCAACCGCGGTGCGGCACCCGCGCGTTCTGCAGCACGGCGAGCGTGGGATCGTCCGGCTCGGCCAGCCGCGGCGCGTTCTCGTGGGTGAGGACGGCGATCACACCGGGCACGGCCAGGGCGGCCGCCGTGTCGACGCCGCTCACCCGGCCCCGGGCCACCCGCGCCGGAACCGGCCAGGCCTGGGCCCGGCCGGGGGAGTGGAACTCGGCGGCGTAGCGGGCGGTGCCGGTGACCTTCTCGTGTCCCTCGCGGCGCTCGGCGGGAGCACCCACACTGCCGGTCATGACGCCCTCCCGGTGAGTGCGGTGTCCGTGAGCCGGGACAGCACGTCCACGGCGAGATTGCGGGCGAGCGGAACTTTGTAGGCGTTGTCGCGCAGCGGCTGCGCGGCCGACAGTTCCAGGTCGACGGCGTGCTCGAACGCCGCGCGGGTCGGAGCGGCGCCCAGCAGCGCCTCCTCCGCGCGCCGGGCGCGCCAGGGCCGGTGTGCCAGGGCCCCGAAGGCGAGCCCCGCATGGCGGACCACCCGGTCTTCCAGGCGCAGCACGACCGCGACGGACGCGAGCGCGAAGGCGTACGAGGCCCGGTCGCGGGCCTTGCGGTAGGCCGACGGCAGCCCGGCGGTGGCGGCCGGGAGCACGACGCCGGTGACCAGTTCGCCGGGGCGGATCTCGGTGTCCTGTTCGGGCCGTTCCCCGGGCAGCCGGTGGAAGTCGGCCGCGGGCACGCTCCGGGCGCCCTCCGGCCCGTCCAGCTCGACCCGCCCGTCGAGGGCGGCGAGTGCCACCGCCATGTCCGACGGGTGGGTGGCGACACAGTGCGCGGAGTGCCCCAGCACCGCGTGATCACGGTGGACACCGTCCCGCGCGCCGCAGCCGCTGCCCGGCTCGCGCTTGTTGCAGGGCTTCGACAGGTCCTGGAAGTACGGGCACCGGGTGCGCTGGAGCAGGTTCCCGCCGGTCGTCGCCGCGTTGCGCAGCTGCCCGGAGGCGCCCGCGAGGACCGCCTGCGAGAGCGCCGGGTAGCGGTCACGGACCAGGGGGTGGGCGGCGAGGTCGCTGTTGCGGACCATCGCCCCGATCCGCAGGGCGCCGTCGGGCAGTTCGTCGACGGTGTCCAGGGGCAGCCGGGTGACGTCGATGAGGGCGGCGGGCGTCTCGACGCCGAGTTTCATCAGGTCCACGAGGTTGGTGCCGCCGCCGAGGTAGCGGGCGCCGGGGTGGGAGGCGTACGCGGAGGTCGCCTCCTCGACGCTGCCGGCGCGGACGTAGGCGAACTCCTTCACGGGATCACGTCCTCCACGGCTTCGGCGATGCGCGGATACGCGCCGCAGCGGCACAGATTGCCGCTCAGTCGCTCCCGGATCTCCGCCCGGTCCAGCGGCACCGGCTCACCCGAAGGTGTCGCCGGGTCGGTGACGTGCGAAGGGTGACCTGCCGCGGCCTCGGCGAGCATCCCGGCCGCGGAGCAGATCTGGCCCGGGGTGCAGTAGCCGCACTGGAAGGCGTCGCGCTCCATGAAGGCCCGTTGCAGCGGATGCGGTCCCTCCCCGCCGGCGGCAAGACCCTCGACGGTGGTGACCTCGCAACCGTCCAGGGCGACGGCGAACAGCAGACAGCTGTTGACGCGCCGCCCGTCCACCAGGACCGTGCAGGCGCCACACTGGCCGTGGTCGCAGCCCTTCTTGGCACCTGTCAGACCGAGGTCCTCGCGCAGGAGGTCCAGCAGGACCCGCCGGTGGTCGAGGGTGAGCGTGTGGGGTTTGCCGTTGACGCGGAGTGTGCTCTGCGAGTGGTGCTGGTGGTTGCCCATGTCGTGGAGGACCTTCCCGGGCGGGCCGTGATGCCGTGGGGACCGCGTATCCAGGAGGGCACGACTGACACGTGCGTCCCACGGGGAAGGCGCTAACGCTCCGACGTCACCGGCTCGACGGCGGTGCTTGTCTCGTCCCCGGCCGACGTCCCGGACCGCTTGACTTTGAAGCGTTCGAGCGTCCGTGTGAGCTGCTGGAGCGGGGACGCGGCGGGCGGGCCGGAGGGCTGCGGTACGACGGGAGCGATGTCCGCGGTCTGCTGATAGGCGGCCAGGGCCTCGTGGGCGCTCTCGGCCGCCTCCCGGTACAGGTCACGGGACTTCGTCATGGCCTCCAGCGCCTCGGCGTACATGGCGACCAGGGCGCGCTGACGGTCCAGCTCCTCGTGGACCGTCAGCAGGTGCCAGTCCTCCCGCAGCGCCGTGAGGGCCTCCTGCGCGCCGTCGGGCAGGGGCCGGGGGAGCGCGGCGAACCGCTTCACGGCGTCGACGAGATCGGCCGGCTCGGAGCCGTCGAGGAAGACCGCGCGCACGGAGAAGTCCTGGGCCTGGTACCCCTCCGGCGCCGGGACGCCGGGCAGCACCACCGCTCCGCCGCGCGGGACCTCGACACCGGAGTCCCGCAGCGCCCAGTTCAGGCCGCGCAGCTGCTGCGGGGCGGCGCGGTGCTCCACCACGCGGGGACGCAACCCCGGAGGCAGCCAGCGCGCCACCGGCGTGCGACCCCGGTCGTCGGTGGTCATCGCCTCGTGGACGACGACGTGGAGGTGCCATCCGCCGCGCACCGCGTTCCTCAGCAGGCGGCGGATCTCCCTGTCGTCCTGGGGCAGCCGATTGATCGCCCCCAGGGCCAGCCCCGAGCCGGGGTCCTGCTCCCAGGCGGTGTCCGGCTCCTCCGGCCAGAACAGGGCGGTGGGTGAGGGCCACGCGTCGTCCCAGGGCTCCTCGGCCTCGGCGACCAGCATCCACTCCTGGCCGGTCCCGTCACCGGCGTCGGGCCGCACGCTCAGCCGGGCCCGTACGGTCACGCCGGCGCCGGCCCGCCAGCGCGCCTGGAACACCCGCTCCGCCGGGGCGGTCCCGTCGGCGGGCAGCTCCATGAAGTCGTCGATGGTCTGGCTGTCCTTGCGCTGCTGGAGGGAGCGCCGGAGAACGTCTTCCGCGGAGTCCGGGGTGTGGCGGCCGCGCGCCAGCCACACCGTGGAGGGAGTCGTGGAGCGGACGGTGAGGGAGGTCTGCATGAGTCCATCTGTGAGCGGGGGAACGTGCGCCTGCCAGTATCGTCGGCGCGGGCCGACGGGTGCTACCCGGGGTCGCACCCTGCTGGGTGCGCCGGTGACCTCCATATCTATGACCGTTCACCCCGCCGGGCGGCACGGAACGCGCTCCGGTCGCGCGCAGGGCCGTCGCTCGGCGTGCCGGGGACGTCCGGGACGCCGGCCGGGCTGTCCGCATGGCGCCGCTCGCGGTCGAAGGGCCGGGCCCGGTCGCGCTCTTCTTCGGTCTCACCGTCGGTCATGCGCCTCGCCTACCCGAAGCGGGCCGTGCCATGTGACACGACGGCGGCGCGTTGGGGCGGCGGGCGGGGTGAAGCGGTACCGGACCGGGTGAGACGGCTTCCGTAGGCGCCCTGGAGTGGTTCCGGATGCGCGGGATGTGCGCCACGCGCGCGGGAGGCGCGCCCTGCGCACGGGGTGTGCGTGTCGCGCGCACATCGGTGGATCTCACGCGTGGTCCGCGTGCCGGGCGGTCCCGACAATGGTGCGCGAGCAGGGCCCGCTCACCATCCGCATCGGGGCGGGCCCTGCTCGCGTAACGGGGGCCTCCGCGACTGCGGGACCCGCTGCGCATCCCGGGCCGGACGACGGCTCCCGCTGAGCGGGTCGAGCGGCCGCCGGTACGCCCCGTTCACCCTCGCGCTCGTACGGGCCCGCCCCACGGCGACCCCGGGCGCCCCCGGCCCCGCCCGTTCCCGGCGACACTGGCGACGCTCTCATGGCTGGCCGTGCGTGTACTCATGCCTGGCCGTGCGCGTACCGGGTACACGGTTCCCGCACGAACCGTGCGTGGGCGAAGGAGAGGGGACCGGGGGTCGTGGCAGTGAAGGCGATGGGGTGGGCGCACTCGTTCCGGATGTCCGAAGGCGTGCGCGCCGGGCGGGAGTGGACGCGCAGGCGGCTCGAATCCCTGCCCTGGGCCGCTGCCGAGCCGGATACGGTGGACTCCGTCGTGCTGGCCGTCTCGGAGCTGATCACCAACGCGCACATCCATGCGCACAGTGACGCGCAGCTGGTCCTCACATGGGACGGCGACTGCCTGCATGTGAGCGTCCACGACGAGGATCCGTCCCTGCCCCGCCAGCGCGATCCCGAGCCGGGAGAGGCCTCCGGCAGGGGAGTGGCGATCGTGCGCAAGCTCGCCGACGAGTGGGGGATCTCGTGCCGGCGGCACGGCAAGACGGTGACGGCGTGCTTCCGCCCCGCCGACCCCGACCCCGAGGCCGCCGGTGACGCCGCCGACGCCGGGGACGACCGGTAGGACCGCGGGATCCGCTGATTCCCGCTCACCTGTGAGGACCGCTTCCGAGGAGAAGTGTCGTGTACCTGGCACGCGGATCGAGTGACGACCCCCATGTCTGGCTCTGGGTCCTGGGAGCTGTCGCGTTGTACGCGCTGATCAGCTACGCACTGGCGTACCGCGCCCGAGCCCGGCGTGGCTCCGCGCATCCGGCTCATGAGGCCCTGCACGACCTCAAGGACCGGGAGGACCCCCAGCCGCCCGAGAACCGGTTCTTCAGCCGTCTGGTCATGCTGGGCGGGGCCGGGCTCACCGGGCTCGTCGCCTACCTGACCAGCGGCACCGTGCGGGTCCTGACGGTGGGGCTGACCGCCGTGCTGGCGGTGGCCGTCTGGGCGTACTACGACCACCGCACGGAAACGCGCGCCGCCGCCCGACGCTGAGCACACCCGGGCCCCCTCGCGCCGCGCCGGGGGCCCGGGACCGTGTCAGGCGGTGCCGGGGTGGTTGCCGGGTCCGCCGGCGCCGGGGGACAGCGGGGTGGGGGACAGCGTGGTGTCCTCCTCGCCCGGCTCCAGCAGGGTGTCGGCCGCGCCCACGATGAGCGGGTCGGGCCTGCCGACCGCCTCACGGTCCTTGCTGGCGTAGTCGACGCGCGACAGCAGGCTGCGCATGGTCTCCAGGCGTGCGCGCCGCTTGTCGTTGCTCTTGACGACGGTCCAGGGGGCGTGGGCGGTGTCGGTGGCGCGGAACATGTCGACCTTAGCCTCGGTGTAGTCGTCCCAGAGGTCCAGCGAGGCCACGTCGGTCGGGGAGAGCTTCCACTGGCGCACCGGGTCGACCTGCCGTATCGCGAAGCGCGTGCGCTGCTCGGAGCGGGACACCGAGAACCAGAACTTCATCAGCAGGACGCCGTCCTCCACCAGCATCCGCTCGAAGGCCGGGCACTGGTCGAGGAACAGCTCGTACTGATCCTTGGAGCAGTAGCCCATCACGCGCTCCACACCGGCGCGGTTGTACCAGGAGCGGTCGAAGAAGACGATCTCCCCGGCCGTCGGCAGATGAGCGATGTACCGCTGGAAGTACCACTGGCCCATCTCGCGCTCGGTGGGCTTGTCCAGGGCCACGACGCGTGCGCCACGCGGGTTGAGCCGCTCCGTGAGCCGCTGGATCGTGCCGCCCTTGCCCGCCGCGTCACGCCCCTCGCACACCACGACCAGGCGTGCGCCGGTGTCCTTGACCCACCGCTGGAGCTTCAGCAGTTCTATCTGGAGGATGCGCTTGGCCCGCTCGTACTCCTTGCGGCTCACCTTGCGGTCGTACGGGTAGTTCTCCCGCCACGTCCGGATGGGCCGTCCCTCCCCGTCGAGCACGATCGGCTGCTCTCTGCGGCTGTCGTCGACGGTCAGTCCGTCCAGCAGCTTGTCGGCGTCTTCGGCGTTCATCACGAGGCTCCCCGCTCGGCTCGTACGGTTCGGTCGGAAGGTCACGCGGCCGCGGGAGGGCGGGTGCGCGCACCGTCGCGGCACACCGCAGTCGGTGCCGACGACGACGGTGGGCATGATCGGCTCCCCGGGCTGCTGGACGAACACTCGGGTGCCCCGCCCGGCCCCTCCCATGTGGGCAAACGGCCGGGTGTGCGAATTCCGGGGCGGCCGGCCGATCCGTCCGCAGGACGTGGCGGACCGGCCGTGCGTCTCGACGAACAACACCACTAGGAGATCGAGGCGACACCGGACGAGGTGCGGGTCCTCACCCGCGTCGGCCCGTTCCGCACGGAGGTGGCGTCCCGTCCGACGGACGGCGGCCCGGTGGTGCTGAGGGTGGAGACGGCCGCCACCCGGAAGGTCACCGAACTCACCTCGCTGGACCGCCGGTACCTGTCGACCGAGGTCGCCGGCGGCTTCACCGGCCGTGTCATCGGCATGTACGCCGAGGCGGGCACCGTCCACTTCGACGGGTTCGACCACGAGCCGCTCGACGCCTGAACCGGCCCTGAGAGGGGGGAGCCTTCCCTTCAGAGCGCGGTGCCGGTCTCCTCGGCCAGTGCCCGCAGGAGACGGTCCTGGAACGCCTCGTCGTGGACGGCGCGATGCGGCTGCAACCGCCGGCCGTGGTACCAGTACCCGCCGGTGGTCAGGGCCTCGGGGTCCTCGCTCGACGCCAGCCACTGCTGCGTCTGATGACCGAGTTCCAGGCTGTCCGGCGCGCTCGGCCCGCCCATCCTCGTCGGCACCCACCCGGGGTCCACGGCGTTGCTCAGCACCCCGGGGCGCAGCCGGGCCACGACCGCGGCGAGCGTCGTGACGAAGAGCTTGCTGTCGGCGTACGACCCCGCGCTCCCGCCCCGCCAGTCGACCCCCTCCAGCGACGGACGGCCACTGAGATGCGCGTTGCTGCTGAGGTACACCAGCCGGCGCGGCCCGCGCAGCAAAGCGGTCAGCAGATACGGCGCGACGATGTTGACCGGCATGACGGCCGGTCCGCTCCACACCCCGGCGTTGTGGATCACCGCGTCGAGCGGCCGCGACGCGTTCAGCTCGTCGGCGACCTCGCGCACGGCGTCACGGTCGGTGAAGTCACCGACCACCACCTGTGCCCCGCGGCCGGACAGCTCGCTCAGATCCGCCGCACGTTCGTCGTTCCGGGCGTGCACCACCACATCGTGACCCGCGGCCAGCAACGCCTCCGCCGCGGCCCGCCCCAGCCCGTCCGCGGAACCGGTCACCAGGATCCGGCTCACCGCTCCTCCCATGAAACTGCCTCCTTCTCGCACCGAGTCGATGCCGTGGCGGTACCCATCGTTGCGCACTCTACGAAAGCCCCGGCCGGGGCTTTTCGTCCCTGACATCTGTCAGGGACCGCAACCCCGGCCGGGGCGCGATGCTTGGCCACCCGGAGGTCGACCGAGAGGGAGGGCACTGTGAAGGCACGGTTGCGCGAGAAGGCTGGTGTGGGCGTAGCGGCCTTGCTGATGGCGGCGGCCGCCGGTGTGGTCGCGGCGCCACCGGCGGCCGCCGCGCCGGAGGACTGCCCCCGGGAGTACGTCTGCGTGTGGAACAACAGCGTGGCCTACGGCCCGCCGACGTGGAAGTCCACGGGGAACCTGTACAACCTGTACTCCGAGCACGGGATGTACATCCTCAACAACGGGGTGCGCTTCCCGGGCGCGGACCACATCCACTTCAACCTCACCGCCCAGGCCGGCGGAAACTTCCGGGGGTGCCTGCACTACCCGAACGACCCCAACGTGGACATCTTCCTGGGCCCGGTCACCCTGCACAGCGCGGTGTGGGGCGGCGAATGCTGAGCGGTGTCCGGCGGCTCCGCCTCCGGGCTCAGTAGCCGACGCGGAAGGTGGCGTCCTGCCGGTCGGTCGTCGTGGAGACCGGGTCGATCCGCAGGGCGTTGTCGGAGTGCCGGATGTAGCGGGTCGGGTTGTTGTACGAGCGGAACGAGGTCCAGCTCGCGTCGGCCAGGCCCGCCGTGCGGTGGAACGTCGCGTCCGCGGCGAACGTCGACGTGCCGTCGTTGGTGTCGAGGCGGAGCGCGTAGTTGTAGTGCCGCAGGTAGCGGGTCGGGTAGTTGACGGACCGGAAGGAGACCGCGGAGCTGTCGGCGAGTCCCGGAACCAGAGTCCACAGGGAGTCCTTGTACGGCTCGATCGGGTACTCGTCGATCCGGCCCAGATAGTCCGCGTGGCGGACGTAACGCGACGGGTAGTTGTAGGACTTGAGCCGGTTCCAGGCCGGAGCTCCCCACTTCGCGAGCAGGTTGCCGTACTCCGCCGAGGTGATCGTAGTGATGCCGCAGTGCTTGGAGTTGACCGGCTGCGTGTAGCTCTTCTGGTCCAGGGCGGTCCAGGTGCCGGAGGCGAGATCGCCGGACTGCCAGGCGTAGAAGACGCCGTTGGGCGTGTAGGTGTCGCCCCACAGCCACCAGGTGCCGGACGTCAGGGACTTCACCAGGGTCGGTGCCTCGGTGCCGCCGTGCGCCACGCCGGTGCTGAACTCGGTGAAGCTGCCCGGGTCCAGGGAGGTGGATCTGGCGCCCACCAGGGTCTGGTTCTTCTTGAAGTACAGGTAGTTGTAGCCGTTCACACCCACGGCCATGTCGCCGTCGATGACGTCGTAGCCGGGGTCGAAGAAGACCTGCGGGGCGGAGGCGGTCACGAAGTCGGTCGTGTAGTTGACCATGATCACGTTGTGGCCGCTGGAGTTGACCGAGGAGTAGATCACCGCGTACTGCCGCCGGCCCGCGTCCCAGAACGCCTCCGGCGCCCAGCTGTGGGTGGCCATGTCGTGCAGTTTCAGGCGCCGGTAGCCGGTGAAGGTGCGCAGGTCGGCCGAGTCCCAGACGTGGATGTACTGGCTGTTGTAGTTCCAGTCGGTGCCCTTGAGGTCGGTGGCGAGCACGACGAAGGTGCCGTCCTGCTTGCGCATCAGGAACGGGTCGCGCAGTCCGAGCGCTCCCGCGGTCGGAGTGGCCACGGGGTTGTTCTGGTTGAGCGGCGTCCAGTTGAGCCCGTCGGGGCTGACGGCGAGGTGCAGTCCGTAGTCCGTGCCGTCGCCCAGTTTGGTCGACTCGGTGAAGTAGACCATCGCGTACGCGGAGTCGGCGGCGTGCGCGGTGCCGCCGCCGAGGGCCAGGGCGAGCGGCACGGCCGCGGTCATGCCGAGGAGACCGCGGCGGGAGAGGTGGGGGTTCGGGCTCATGTGCTTCTCCAGGGGGGTGCGGGGGGACGCCGAACCTCCGCCGGTTCAGGCGGAGTTCGCGACCGGTCAGGGGAGCGCGGGGGCGGGGCGACCCGCGCGCCGGAACCTCGGCGGTGACGGACGGCACCGTTTCCGTGCCGGGGCCGGGCGAGGAGTACGCCGTCACACATGATCGGTATATCGAACATCGTTCGTGTTGCCGGATGGGACCGTAGGGGGCCCGTGGTGTCACCGTCAATACTCGTGCCGCCCTCACCCTCAAGACCCCCGCGCCGGGCGGGTGTTCATGGCCGCTGCCGCCTGCCGGGGGCTGACGGCCGAGGAGGGCAACCGTGATGCCGTGACTGCCGCTCCCGGCTCACGCGCTCCCATGCCGGTGGACCATCCGCAGGGCAGCGGTCGTCCCAACCGGCTTGATTCAGCGGTGCGTTGAGCAAGTTGCCGGCCGGGGCCGCCTCACCTCAGCGGTGCGACGTGTGTGTACCGGCCCTGCCCGCCGTGGCCGACCCGGAGCACCTGTGATCCCTCATCACCGCCGGCGCACCCGGCGCTCGGAGGACGAGTCGGTCCGCCTCGACGCCGTTCACCTAGCACGGGACGCGTGCAGCCCCGGGAGCTGTGGCTGTTCATCCGGCCCCGCCGTCACGCGTCGGGCCCCGCCGTCACGCGTCGGGCCGGGTCCGGATCTGCATACCCGGGCGGCGGCGGTGCACCGTCACGTACGACAGGCCGCTCTCGCCCGCGGTCAGTCCGCGCACGCCGCCGTGCGGCAGCCAGACCAGGCTGCCGGGCTCCAGGGGGCTCGGCCCGGCCGCGGAGCCGAGCGTGCCGTCGCCGGAGACGACGAGCAGCAGGACGTCGAGGTCGGGTTCCGCGTGCGCGTCGACCGACCCGTGGGGCGGGATGCGGATCAGGTTGGCGTCCAGTTGCCGCCCGGGTTCGGTCAGGCGCCACAGGGCGCCGGTCGACGCCGGTTCGGCGGCGGTGAGCGACGCGGTGTTGCACAGGACCCGCGGAACGGGAGCGTCGGCCGGGCCGAGGGGCGCCTCAGGGTCGGTCATGGAGCGTGCCACCTCCGTTGCGGGCCTGCCCCGGCGCGGTTCACCTGGCCGGCAGGCGAGCCGCACCGCTCAGGGGCGGATGCACGCAGGAATCTAGCATCGGCCCCGGGCGCGATGATCATGCCCCGTGCGCCGGGCCCGGCCGTCCCCGGCCGCGGCGCGTACGTCCTGTCCGTGCCGTGGCCGGGGCGAGCCGGGCCCGCGCTCGCAGGCCCGTTGCCTGCGGGTCGTCACTCCTCGTCGGACGTGGTGGGGCGGGTCCGCCCCACCTCCGGTACCTCGCCCTGCTGCGCGCGGGCGTGGAGCACGTCGCCGATGAACAGGTCGTACACCAGGACGCCGATCACGCCGCCGATGAGCGGCCCGACGATCGGGATCCACCAGTAGTCGCTGAACGCCCCGGCCAGACTGCCCGGAAACGCCAGTTCCTCCCATCCCGCCATCCAGGTGAACAGCCGGGGGCCGAAGTCACGGGCCGGGTTGATGGCGTACCCCGCGTTCGCGCCGAAGGACATGCCGATGGCGGCCACTACGAAACCGATGATCAACGGGCCCAGATTCGCCTTCACGGCCGTGTTGCGCAGGTCGATGAGGGCGACCACCAGCATGACCAGGAAGGCGGTGCCGACGATCTGGTCGATCAGCGGGCCCCAGATCCCGCCGTTGAAGTACGGCGCGGGGAACGTGGCGAAGATCGAGAACGACGCGAGGGTCTTCCCGTTCGTCTTGGGCCCCTTCATGGCGTCGTCGAAGGCGTTGATGGCGTCGTGGTACACGGCGTAGACGAGAGCGGCCCCCGCCAGGGCGCCGAGCACCTGGGACGCCCAGTACGGCACGACCTTGACCCAGGGGAACCTGCGGCGGACGGCGAAGGCGAGCGTCACCGCCGGGTTGAGGTGCGCGCCGCTGACGCCGCCGGCCACGTAGATGCCGAGGATCACGGCCATGGCCCAGCCCCAGGTGATCAGGAGCCAGTCACCGGCGCCGAGGAAGAAGACGGTGGGTCCCTCGGTGCGCCCCGAGCCGGGCAGGGCCGCCACGGTCATGGCCACCACGCCGCATCCGAAGGAGATGAGGACGAACGTCCCGAGGAACTCGGCCAGGCACTCGCCCGCCAGGCCTGCACGGCGTCTGAGCCTGGAGGGTTTCACCAGAGGCTTGATCTCCACTGCCATGTGATTACTCCCTGGGTTCGCCGCGGTCCGGGCTGACGCGCGGTCATCACGTCGTAACCCGGGGCGACGGGCGCGGCAACCGCAGGAGACCCCCACATGGCTCGGTGGCGCAGTGGCTCAGTCGCTCCGGGACGCCCCGTCGGCGGGGTCGCTCTCGCCGGAGCCGAGCCGGACGCAGCACTCCCCGGGTTCGGGGGCCAGGACCGCGCGGACGCCGTTGACCTCCAGGCCGTCGAGGTAGCCGCTGAGGAAGGCGTGGTTCATGCCGCACACCAGGTCGGGGGCCTTCGCGGCCAGCGGGTGGAAGGGGCAGTTGCGCAGCCGGAGCCGGGTCGGGGTCTCCCGGACGGGCTCGTAGCCGTACCGGTCCAGCAGGCGTTCGCAGGCGGTCAGGCCGCGCTCGGCGCCGAGCCGGCCCGGACGGGTCTCGGTGCGTGCCGCCTCGCCCACCTGCCGGCCGCGCTCCCGCGCGGCGCGCATCGCCGCCTGGCAGGCGTTCTCGTCGGCCCGCTCGGTCAGGACGGCGTCCAGGAGCAGGTCCGCCAGCAGTTCGTGGCGCCGGTCGGGGATGTTCACGGTGATCTGGGCGTCGGTGGGCTCGTACACCTTCGGCTGCCTGCCCACCTTGCGGGTTCCGCCCGGCGCCTCGTAGCGGGCGCGCAGCAGCCCGGCGTCGACCAGCTTGTCGAGGTGGAAGGCGGCGAGCTTGCGGGAGATGCCGACGCTGGCGGCCGCCTCGTCACGGGTGACGGCACGCCGGGCGCGCCGGATGAAGGCGAACATGCGTCGGCGTGAGTCCTCGCTCAGGACGCTGACGGAGTCGATGGCGCTGTCGGCCTGGTCGGCCTGCGCGGACGTGTCGGAAGCCACGGGACCACGGTAACTCCCACAGGCATGGGAACAGCGGTTCTCTCGCCGCTCTGTGCTGCACGACTTGACGGCGGCGCGGAATAACACCAAGACTTGTTGGTGAAAACCCTGGAGGTCGCCATGGTCGCAGAGTCACAGCTTCAGGCGAAACGCCCGGTCAGCGCCTCGCTCGCCGGGCCGTACGGCCATCCGTTCCACCCGATCCTGGTGACCGTGCCGATCGGCGCCTGGGTCACCAGCCTGGTGTTCGACATCGCGTCCCACGTCGTCAGCCGCCCGGGCTTCCTGACCCAGGCCTCCGAGTGGCTGATCGCGATCGGGGTGATCGGTGCCCTGCTGGCGGCCATGGTCGGGTTCCTCGACCTGTTCGCCCTTCCCGGCGCCACCCCCGCCTTTCGCACCGCCTTGGTGCACATGACGCTGAACCTGCTGGTCACAGCCGCCTACGTCGTGAACTTCCTGTGGCGTCACGGCGATCACGCCGACGGCGGAAGCGTCGGCACCGGCCCGCTCGTCCTGTCCGCCGTCAGCGTGGCGGTCCTGGGCGTCTCGGGATTCCTGGGCGGCAAGCTCGCCTATCGCTACGGCGTGCGTGTCACCGACGAGAACACCCAGGCCGAGGGATACACCACCGACCGCGGCCCGGGCCGGTCCCGCTCCTCCGTATGACCGGCCCGGCCGGGCCCACCCGGCGACCGGTGCCTTCCGGCCGCCCCCGACATCGTCCTCACCCTCGGAGCTCTTCATGGACATCGCCGCACTGACCGCCTGGGTGGTCACCGCCCTCGGCGGGTTCCTCATGCTCGGCACCTGGATCCGGCGCGGCGGGATCCACCGCCGGGGAACGGGCGCGACCCACCTGCCCGTGCCCGTCGTCTTCGCCCACTTCGCCCTGGCCGCGCTGGGGCTGGTGGTGTGGATCGTCTACGTCGTCACCGACACACGCGCCCTGGCCTGGACGGCGTTCGGCCTGCTGCTGCCGGTGGCCCTGCTGGGCTTCGTAATGCTGGCCCGCTGGATCCCCGTTCGCCGCGCCCACCCGGCGGTCTCCGCCGCCCCCGCGGAGTCCGGGACCGTCCCCGCGGAGTCCGGGACCGCCCCCGCGGAGTCCGGGACCGTCCCCGCCGAACGGCACTTCCCGCTCCCGGTGGTCATCGCCCACGGCCTCTTCGCCGTGGTCACCCTCGTCCTCGTTCTGCTCACCGCGCTGGGCATCGGAGGCAGCTGACATGACCGACTACCCGGTGCAGACCTCCCCGCGCAGCGACCTGCTCGACGACGCGCCGGGGGCACCCGCACGGCCGGCCCTGCGGGTGGTCCACGAATCCGACGGGGTCGACCTGGCCGCCGCGGAGGTCGCGGCAGGCCGGTTCCTCGAGGCCCTCGGCATCTCCACGGCCTCGGAGAGCCTGCGCGGCACCCCCGGCCGGATGGCCCGCGCCTACGCCGAACTCTTCAGCCCGCGCCCCTTCGACCTGACCACGTTCCCCAACGACGAGGGGTACGACGAACTCGTCCTCGCCCGGCGCATCCCGGTCCGCACCGTCTGCGAGCACCATCTGCTCCCGGTGGTCGGCGTCGCGCACGTCGGCTACCTGCCCGGCGCGCGCATCCTGGGCCTGTCCAAACTGGCGCGGGTCGTCGAACACTTCGCCTGCCGCCCCCAGGTCCAGGAACGGCTGACCAAGCAGGTCGCCGACTGGTTGCAGACCCAGCTGGAACCCAAGGGCGTCGGCGTGGTCATCGAGGCCGAGCACTCCTGCATGACGCTGCGCGGCGTCCAGGCCACCGGCTCGGACACCCTGACCTCGACCCTGCTCGGCCTGCTGCGCTCCGACGCGCGCTCGCGCGCCGAGTTTTTGTCGCTGACGGGTGTGGCCCGACCCTAGGTGTGCTGTCCGGAGAGGCCGGTGACGCGGGCGCCCGGGGCCGTCTGGAAACGGCCCCGGGCGCCGGGCGTCAGCGGGTCACCGCACCTCGCGCGCGTAGGGCGCGACGCTGATCCGGTCGATCAGGGGCGCGTACCGGGAGCGGAGCAGTACGCCCGGGAAGGTGTCCGAGGCGTAGGTGGTGCCGTCGAAGTTCGGCAGTTCCTCGGAGCGGAAGCCGATCGTGTTCTCGCCCTTCTTCAGCTGGACCGGGACGGTCAGCTCCCAGAAGTTGTTCTGGTGGAAGCTGTGCGGGAAGCCGACGCGATGGGCCGGGCCGCCGTTGACGCTGAGGTCGGCGTGGCGGGCTAGCGGGTCGGGGTTGTAGTGGGTGGCCTCGGACTGCTCCGGGTTGGAGTAGCGGATGCGCAGCGCGTACAGGCCGGCCCGGTCCGCTGAGACGGTGAACGTCGCCGTGTTGCCGTTGCCGGGAGCTCCGCCGATGCCCGTGATCGCAGTGCCGTCGGTGGCCAGGGAGAGCGGGGCGAGCGTGGCCGAACCGGCGAGCCGGGCCTCGCCCGCCTCGTAGGTGCGCACCGGCAGTGTGCCCTCGGTCGGCGTGACCGTGAGGCGGTCGACGAGGGTCGCGGCCGAAGTACCGGTCAGGGTCACCTTGTTGACGCCGCCGGAGAGGGAGACCGCCGCACTGCTCCGGTCCTTGGCCAGGCGCAGGACGTCATGGCCGTTGACGGAGAGCCGGGCGCCCGTTCCGCCGAGGGTGTCGACCCGGAGGGTGGCCTCGCGGTCGGCCGGCGAGTAGACCCAGAAGGTCGCGCTCTGGCCCTTGGCGAGGCGCATCGCGCCCGAGCCGGTGGCCGCCGGCCTCGGGAGGTCGTAGACCGGGCGCGCTCCGCCGGACGGCCAGGCCAGTTCACCTTCGTACACCCGCGTGTCCGCCGAGGCGTGCGGGAGGGAGAGGGTGAGGCGGTCGACGATGGCGTCGCCCTTGGTGGCGCGCTTGCCGTCGGCGCTCTTGGCGGCGAGCGTCAAGGTGTGCTTGCCCTTGGTCAGTTCGACCGTGGTGTCGGTGTGGTCCCAGACGACCCACTTGTAGCCGAGCGGCAGGTGCAGTTCCCGCTCACTGCCCGCCTTGCCGTCCACGCGCAGGAAGACGTTGGTGGGGCCCTGCTCCTTGACCTTGTCGAACGTGTTGAGGGAGTTGGCGAAGACGCTCAGGTCGTAGGTGCCGTCCTCGGGCACGTCCACGGTGAAGTCGAGCGCGACGTCCGACCCGGTGCGCAGGCCGCCCACGTCGTAGCCGCCGGAGGTGTAGAACTTCGACACGTCACGCGGTGACCCCTCCGGGCCGTTCTTCGACCAGCCGGAGCCGGTGTGCGCGGCGTCCTCCGCCTCGTACGACGACTGCCAGCGCACGGGCGGCGCCTGCGTACCCTTGGCCTTACCGGCCGGGCTGAGCACGATCTCGTAGGCCGAGGACTCCTTCAGCTTCGGCAGGGTGCCGTCGCCGAAGTCGAGGGCGACCGTGCCGTCGTCACCGATCTTCAGATTCGACTCGGCGAGGAGCTTGGGACCGGACGAGTCACCGACCTGCCCGCTCCACTCGATCTCCCGCACCCAGGCGTGCACGCGCTTGCCGAAGACCTTCTTCGGGACACCCGCGAAGGTGATGTGACCCTTTCCGGTGGACCCGCCGAAGATCAGCCGGGACTGCTTCTTCTTCTCGTCGAGGGTGGCGACGCCCTGCATGGTGTAGTTCTCCCCCGGGAACGGCGGGGTCACCTTCACCGTGTGGCCGCTCATCGAGGCGTACGAGTTCAGCAGCCACCACTGCCCGTTGCCGCGGTTCGACTGCACCGCGGAGTCCGACAGGTTGCCATCGATGTTCCAGTACGCGATGTCGGCGTCGACCTTGGACTCCTCGATCGCGGACACCCACTGGATCATCTGGCCCGGCACCGAGGTGTGGTAGTTGAACGCGTACTCGTTGATGTTGATCGGGAGTTGTGTGCCTTCCCGGTCGGTGCCCTTGAACAGGTCCTTCTCCCACGCCCGGTACTTGGCGACGCTCTGGCGGACCGCCTCCGGGTGGCTCAGCTCGTGCCAGGTCACGACGTCCGGCAGCGTTCCGGCGGCCAGGGTGTGGGTGAGGAAGCCCTTCACCTGGTCGTACAGAACGCTGGTGTTGGGCCCGGCGATGCGGGCAGCGGGCATCTTGCCCTTGATCAGCTTGTACGCGTCGTCCCAGGCGGCGAAGAAGGCGTCGGGGTCGTTCAGCCAGCTGACCTTGTCGTAGCTCCACTCGCCGGTGCCGAACATGTTGCCCTCGGGCTCGTTGAACGGCACGAAGACGATGTTGTCCTGGTACTGCTCCGGCAGCTTCAGGACCTGGCCGACCTGCTCGGCGATCTTCTCCTTGTAGAGCTTCAGCTTCTCCGCGGGGGTGTCGCCCGGCCACTGGTAGGGGAAGCCCCGGTGGATGTCGGTCATGTAGATGTACACGTCACCGTCGGTGGAGTCGGCCAGCGGCTTCACCACCTCCAGGGCGTCGGCACCGGGGTGTTGCGGACCGTCCTGCGCCTTGGTGGAGACCGTGCGCAGGCCCATGCCCTCGATGAGATTGTTGGTCGGGACGTCCGGCCCGTACACGCCGTACAGGGTGCCGGAGGCGCCGCCGTGGAACGCGCCGGTGTTCGAACCGAGGTCGACGGTGAGCTGCCCCTCGCGGACCACGGTGACGGTGGCCTTCACCGCGCGCCCGGCCGCGGTTCCGGCGACCGTGAAGGTGCCCGGTGCGGCGTACTTGTCGGAGGGCACGGCGTCCCAGGCGACAGGGGTGTCGCGGTCGTAGCCGTCGGAGGAGGAGGCACGGACGGCGGCGGGCAGGGACGGGGCGGTTCCGGTGGTGGTGCGGACGTCGAAGGACGTCCGCGAGAGCTCCTGGACGGTCGGCACGGCACCGACCGTCCCGGCCACCTGCTCGGGGCTCAGCGCCGCGTGCCACACGGTGAAGTCGTCGATGGCCCCCTTGAGCAGTGGGTCCGGGTAGAGGGACTTGCCTATGTACCCGGCGGCGGTGGCCGAACCGTCCAGCAGATCCCCCGCCTTGATGCCGGTCGCCGCGGAGGACACCGCCACGCCGTCGAGGTAGGTGGTCAGCCGGCCCGCGGCGGTGTCGAGGGTGACGGTGATCGTCCGCCACTCGTTCGCGGGCAGACTCGCGTAGCCGCGGACCTGGGCTTCCGCGCCCCCGCCACCGGTGGTCACGGACGTCTGGAACAGCCCGCTGCCGTTGTACGGCGTGGCGAAGAGGTACTTGGTGGTGTCCGTGCCCAGATCGAAGAGCCGCTGCCAGGGCGAGGTGTCGCCGCTCCACTTCACGCGGGCGGACACGGTCAGGTCGGTCGTCCCGGCGAGCACCTGGCGGGGTAGGCGGACGTACGCGCCGCCGGAGGCCGGCGCACCGCCGGGCAGGGACAGCGCCCTGCCTCCGGCCGTGCCGTCGACCGAGCCGGCGGTGGAGCCGTTCACCAGGGTCGCCGTCAGGCCGTTGCCCGAGCTGTCCGTGATCTTCCCGGAGGCGAGGTCGTCCTGGTCGAAGGAGTAGCGGGCGGCGGGCCGGGGCGCGTCGGCGGCCTGCGCGGGGGTGGCCGGTGCGGCCAGCAGGCCCGCTCCGAGGGTCAGCGCCACGGCGGCCGGGGCCCGGCGCCGCGTGAATCTGTCAGCGGATGGCATGGATGGCGTCCTCAGTCGTCGTGTCGTCGTGTCGTCGTGTCGTCGTGGCGGCATGTCGTCGTGTCGTGGCTGCGTCGCTTCGCCGAGCAGCGGTTTTGGCCGGCGTGCCCGTCGAACGGTTCGATCCATGGCGCGCGGCAGGGGCGGGGAACACCTGGGGTGCGGCGGGTACGGCGGCCTCGCGGCTGGGGCGTGGGGGTTTCCGCTCCACCGCTGCCTGAACGGCTCGCTGTGTCGAACCGGTTCGCGAAGCTAGCACCGGGACTCACGGCCAGCAATCCCTGTGACATGAGGATCTCGTCGGGACGTTCGATCCAACAGGGAGGTGTGTTCGGGGTGTTGACAGGAGTCCGGGCAGTTCCTACCTTCCTGCAAAGCGAACCGGTTCGACGAGCTAGGAGTTGCCGTGAACATCGGTGAGATCGCCAAGCGTGCCGGTGTCTCGCGGAGCACCGTGTCCTACGCGCTGAGCGGCAAGCGCCCGGTCTCGGAGGACACCCGCCGGAAGATCCAGCAGGTCGTCGACGAACTGGGCTACCGGCCCAGCGCCAGCGCCCGTGCCCTGGCCAACGGGCGGACCAGTACGATCGGTCTCGTCTTCCCGCCGGCCGGAAACCACTACACCGGCATGCAGTTGGACTTCATCGGCAGTGTCGTGGAGGCCGCCGCGGCCCATGACTACGACGTGCTGCTGTCCCCGAGCGGCGTGGACAGCGACCGCTCGTTCCAGCGGCTGTTGGGGGAGCGGCGGGTCGACGGCGCCATCCTGATGGAGATCAGGCTGGAGGACGACCGGGCCGAGCACCTGGACTCGCTGGATTTCCCGGCCGTCGCCATCGGCCGCACCGCCCACCCGGAGCACGGCTGGTGGGTGGGGCTCGACCACACGGCGCTGGCGGCGGCGTGCGTCCACCACCTCGCGGACCTGGGCCACCGCAGGATCGCCTTCGTCAACCGGCCGGAGCAGCTGCTGAAGGCCGGTTACGAGTCGGCGCACCGCGGTCTGGAGGGCTTCACCAAGGCCGCGGCCGAGCGCGGGCTGACCGTCCGCACGTACTGCTGCGGGGACGACGCCGCCTCGGGCCAGGCCTGCGTGGAGCGGATCCTGCGCGACGAGCCGGAGACGACCGCCCTGGTCACGCTGAACGAGGCCGCACTGGGCGGCCTGTACCGGGGCCTGGCTGGGGCCGGCCGCCATGTGCCGCGCGACTTCTCCGTCACCGGAGTGGTGGCGAGCCGGTGGGCGCAGACGGTGACCCCGCAGCTCACCGCGGCGGACGTACCGGCGGAGGAGATGGGACGGCGCGCCGTCGAACTGCTGGTGGAGCGGCTCGACCAGCCCGGTGCGCCCGCCCGCCACCACCTGCTGACACCCCCCATCTCGCTGCGGGCCAGCACCGGGCCAGCCTCCGGCTCTGCACGGCCCTGACCCCTCCCCTCCCTGCCTCTCCTTTCCTCTCCTTTCTCCCCGCCTCTGCTCTCCCTTTCCGGGCCCACCCCCCTCACCGCCTCGCCCCGGTGTGCCCGCTGCCCCCACGCCGCCCCCTGTCACGGCACCCCTGTGCCAAGAACGAAGGAACCCGCGATGCACAGCACCTCCAGACGGCACCTCGCCGCCGTGGCCCTGTCGACCGTCCTCGCCGCCGCCGGCACCGCATGCTCCTCCGGCTCGGGCAGCACCGACACCGAGGGCGCGGACAGCGGCACCTACACGATCTGGGACCCGTACCCGCAGTTCACCAAGGTCTCGGCATGGGTGAAGCTGCTGGACGCCTGCGGTGCCAAGGCCGGTGTGAAGGTCAAGCGGACCGGGTTCGACACCAGCGACCTCGCCAACAAGACGCTGCTGGCGGCCCAGCAGGGCAACTCCCCGGACGTCCTCATCGTCGACAACCCGGTGGTCTCCACCCTCGCGGAGGCGGGCGTGCTCACCACGACCGACGACAACAAACTCGACACCTCCGCCGTGGACCCCAACCTCCTCGCGGCCGGGCAGTCGGGCGGCAAGACCTACGGCACCCCCATCGGCGCCAACACCCTCGCGCTCTACTACAACAAGAAGGTCCTGAAGCAGGCCGGTGTCGACATCGCCTCCGTCAAGGACTGGCAGTCGCTGACCGCAGCCCTGGGGAAGGTCAAGAAGGCCGGAAAGAAGGGCATCACCTTCTCCGCGATCGGCACCGAGGAAGGCAGCTTCCAGTTCCTGCCGTGGTTCTGGGGTTCCGGCGCGAAGCTGACGGAGCTCGACTCCGACCAGGCCGTCTCCGCGCTGTCCCTGTGGAAGAACTGGCTGGACAAGGGCTACGCCCCCAACTCCGTCATCAACAACACCCAGACCACCAGCTGGCAGGAGTTCGCCGGCGGCGACTACGCCTTCGCCGAGAACGGCACCTGGCAGCTCGCGGCCGCCAAGAAGGCCGGCTTCGACTACGGCGTCCTGCCCGTCCCGGCCACCGGCGGAGGCAACGCCGCGGCCCCGACGGGCGGCGAGTTCGTCACCGTGCCCGTCCAGGGCGACACCGCCCGCTACGCCACCACGAGCAAGCTCACGACCTGCCTGACCAGCACCGCCCACCTGTACGACACCGACACCACCCTCTCCTACGTCGCCCCCACCGAGGAGGTGCGGAAGAAGCAGGTGGCCGCCGACCCCGCGCTCACCCCGTGGGTCGACGCGGTCAAGGCGGCCAAGGGCCGCACCAGCGACGACCTGGGCACCAAGTACCCCAAGATCTCCGAGCAGTTGTGGAAGGCCGTGCAGTCCGCGCTCAGCGGATCCAAGTCGCCCGAGGACGCCCTGACGTCCGCGCAGGACGCGATCAAGTGACATGGGTCCGATGAAGCCGACCGTCCATCCGCCGGACCACCGGCCCGCACGGACCGTTCCGGGGGCGGCCCATGCCGCCCCGGGACCGGACTACACCGCGCGACGCCGCCGGCCCGCCTCGACGCAGTGGGCCGCCTGGGCCTTCCTCACCCCGGTGACCCTCTACCTCGTCCTCTTCTACGCCTATCCGCTCTACCGCAACCTCGACCTGAGCCTGCGCGACTACACCGTCCGCTCCTTCGTGCAGGGCGATGCGCCGTTCACCGGCCTCGCGAACTACCAGAAGGTCTTCGACGACCCGACCTTCGCCCCGGCCCTGCTGCACACCGTGGTGTTCACCGCCGTGTGCCTGGCCTTCCAGTACGCCATCGGGCTGGCCCTCGCGGTCTTCTTCAACCAGCACTTCCGGCTCTCGGCGACCCTGCGCGCCCTGTTCCTCGTCCCCTGGCTGCTGCCGCTGATCGTGTCGGCCTCGACCTGGTCGTGGATGCTCAACAGCGACTCCGGCATCGTCAACGCCGCCCTGCACGCGCTCGGCCTCGGCCCCGTCAACTGGCTGACCTCGCCCTCCTGGTCGCTCACCTCGGTGATCATCGCCAACATCTGGATCGGCGTCCCGTTCAACCTGGTCGTGCTCTACAGCGGCCTGCAATCCATCCCCGCCGGACTGTACGAGGCGGCCGCCCTCGACGGAGCGGGAGCCTGGCGGCGCTTCTGGAGCATCACCTTCCCGCTGCTGCGCCCCGTCTCCGCGATCACCCTGCTCCTCGGCCTGGTCTACACACTCAAGGTCTTCGACATCATCTGGATCATGACCAAGGGCGGTCCGGCGGACGCGTCCACCACCTTCGCCACCTGGTCCTACCGGCTCGGCTTCGGCAACCTGCTGCCCGCCTTCGGCCCCGGAGCGGCCGTCGGCAACCTGCTGGTCGTGGCCGCCCTGGTGTTCGGCGGGGTCTACATGAGGGTCCAGCGAAAGCAGGCGTACGCATGAGAAGCCGACGCTCCTGGGGAAAGACGATGGTCGGCGTCCTGCTGACCGCGATCATGCTCTTCCCGGTCTACTGGATGCTGAACGTCTCCCTCACCCGCGACCAGGACATGCGCAAGTCCCCACCCGGCCTGTTCCCCGTGCACGGCACCCTGGCCGGCTACCGCACCGTCCTCGACGACCAGTTGCCCTACCTCGGTACCAGCCTGGTCATCGGCCTGGGCACCGTGGCCCTCACCGTGGCCCTGTCCGCCCCGGCCGGTTACGCCCTGGCCAAACTGCGCCCGCGCGGCGGGGGAGTGCTCAGCTTCCTCCTGCTCGCGGCGCAGATGATTCCCGGCATCATCATGGCGATGGGCTTCTACGCCATCTACCTCCAGCTCGGCCTGCTCCAGTCCGTGCCCGGCCTGATCGTCGCCGACTCCACCCTGGCGGTGCCGTTCGCGGTGCTCATCTTCACCGCGTTCATGTCCGGCATCCCCGGGGAACTGCTCCAGGCGGCACGCACCGACGGTGCCGGTCCGGTGCGCACCTTCTCGTCGGTCGTCCTGCCGATGAGCCGCAACGCCGTCGTCACGGTGTCGCTCTTCGCGTTCCTGTGGTCGTGGTCCGACTTCGTCTTCGCCGGCACCCTCGTCAACGGCGGGGCCCACGAGCCCATCACCCTCGGCATCTACCACTACATCGGCAACAACAACCAGGAGTGGAACGCCATCATGGCCACCGCCGTCGTGGCCTCGCTGCCCGCCGCGGTCATCCTCGTCCTGGCCCAGCGCTACGTCGCCGCCGGTGTGACGGCCGGCGCGGTCAAGGACTGACCCCTTCCCCCTGCGCGAGAAACGAGTGCCCCTTCATGACCGCCGACCGCTCCGGCCCGGCCTTCTCCGTCCACGACATCCCGTTCAGCACCTACGGCTCCTGGTTCGGCATCTCGCCCGTGGTGGCGGAGAAGACGTACGCCGAGGACCTCCATCTCGTCTCCCACCAGAACGGCCTGCACGCCGTCCTGCGCCTGACGCCCCTGGATCCCGTGACGGGCGACCGGGTGGAGACCCGCGTGGAGGCGAGACCGGGCCTGCTCAGCTGGACCGGCGCGGGCGGCCGAGTCGACCTCGCCTACGAGTCCCCGGACACCGTGCGCCTGCGCGGGAGCGGGATGGGGATCGCCGTCCGGGCGGCCGCCGAGGTCCTGACGCCGTTCAGCGGAACCTACTTCTTCCACGACCCCGCCGCCGGTGCCCATGTGTTCACGTCGTACGAGACCGGACGCCGCTATCGCGTCACCGTCCTGTCCGGCACCGCCGACGTGACCGGTGCCCAGGCGCTGGGCAGCGCCGAGCGCGGTCTCAAGATGGCCGCGGAGACGGGCGGAACCTGGGATATCGCGATCGAGGAACTCGACACCGCCCGCCCGCCGTACACGTCCGAGGCGGCCTTCGACAAGATCGCGGCATCCGCGCGAGGCTCGTTCGCCGCGTTCGCTGACGCCGTCGCTCCCTGGCGCTCGTCCGCCACCCCGGCGGCCGAACTGGCCGCCTACGTCCTGTGGTCGGCCACCGTCCGCCCGACGGGCCTGGTCACCCGGCCCGCGGTGCTGATGTCCAAGCACTGGATGGACAAGGTGTGGAGCTGGGACCACTGCTTCAACGCACTGGCCCTGGCGCCCGGTTGTCCCGAACTGGCCCGGGACCAGTTCGCCCTGCCCTTCGACCATCAGGACGCCGGCGGTGCCCTGCCGGACTCGGTGACCCACTCCGAGGTCCTGTACAACTTCGTCAAACCGCCCATTCACGGCTGGGCCTTCGGGCACCTGCGCCGCCGTCTGCCGACGCCGCCCGGCCCGGACGAGCTGGCCGAGGTGTACCACCGTCTGGAGCGCTGGACGAACTTCTGGCTCACCGTCCGGCGCGCTCCCGGCGCCGCCTTCCCGCACTACCAGCACGGCAACGACAGCGGCTGGGACAACGCCACCACCTTCGACCCCGAGCGGGTGGTGGAGACCGCCGACCTCTGCGCCTTCCTCGTCCTCCAGCTCCGCGAACTCGCCGACCTCGCCCTGGAGCTGGACCGGACGGACGAGGCGGGCCGGTGGAAGCGGGCCGCCGAGGAGACGCAGGCGGCGATGCTGGACCAGCTCTGGAGCGGGGACCGGTTCGTGGCCCGGGGCGTCGGCACGGGCGACACCTGGGACAGTGCCTCGCTCCTCGACCTGATGCCCATCGTGCTCGGCGAGCACCTGCCGGGCGAGGTCAGCGCCGCTCTGGCCGACCACATCAAGGCCCATCTGACCCCCTACGGTCTCGCCACCGAGCTGCCCACCTCACCCCACTACCTCGACGACGGTTACTGGCGCGGCCCCATCTGGGCCCCCGCGACCGTCCTGATCGAGGACGGCCTGCGCCGCGCCGGCCACCACCGCCTGGCGGACGACATCAGCGCCCGCTTCCGCGCCCTGTGTGAAACCCACGGCTTCGCCGAGAACTTCGACGCCCTCACGGGAAGGGGCCTGCGCGACCGCGCCTACACCTGGACCGCCGCCGGCTACCTCATCCTCGCGGAGGCGTACGCGCTGCGAGGTGACCATGACCTGACGTGAACGGGAGGCGGTGCTCACGACCCGGCGAGACGCGTGACCCGGTCGTGGAGGTGCCGCACGTGGTCCTCGGACTCCGGCTTCATCAGGACGCTGCGCAGGATGCGGGCGCCCTCGGCGTCGGCGGTGACCTTCGGATGGCGTGCGGTGAACGCGTCGCGGTCGGCCTTGAGGGTGCTCAGGAACACGGGGTCGGCGTCCGCCATGCCGTCGGCCAGCACTCGGGCGGACGCCGCGTCGATGGCGGTGAGGGAAGCGGGTTCCGTCACCGGGAAGTAGCTCACGATGTCCAGCTCCGGCTGCTGGTACAGCTCCAGGGCGTCGGAGGCGGAGATCAACTCGGCCCAGCGCAGGGCGGCCCGGCGGCCGGCCCCCAGGACGCGGCCGAGTCCGGCGGGGGTGGGCGGGAGGACCTGGAAGGTGAGCCACAGGGCGGCGGCCGAGGCGCCGGCGCGCGAGCACTCCAGGCTGATCTCGCCGAGGTGGAGCTCGCTGGAGGTGAAATAGGTGTAGGGCGAGTCGTGCAGGTAGAAGCGGCCCACCTCGGGGTCGCGGAAGAGGACGGCACCGCAGCCGTAGGGCTGGAGTCCGTGCTTGTGCGGATCGACGACGACCGAGTCGCACCGGGCGATCGCCCGCCAGGGTTGTGCGGGCTGGCCTTCCGGTCCGTCGGCGCCGGCGAGCAGCGTGAAGAAGCCGCCGTAGGCCGCGTCGACATGGAGCCGGACACCGTAGCGGTCCCTGAGGGCGAGGGCGTGGTGGATCGGGTCGACGGCACCGAGGCCGGTGGTGCCGGCGGTGAGGACGACCGTGCCCACCTCTCCCGTCCGCAGGACGTCCTCCAGCGCGTCGAGGCTGATGCGTCCGCGGTCGTCGGTCGGGACGGGATGGCCCTTCATGCCCAGGACGTGGCACATGCGGCCGTGGGTGTAGTGGGCGTCGGCGCTGTAGGCGACACCGCGGCCGGGGTGGAGTTCGCGGGCGACGAAGAGGGCTTCGAGGTTGGCGATGGTGCCGCTGGTGGTGAGGTGGCCGAGGTGGGTGTCGTAGCCGAACATCGCGGCCAGTTGCGCCACGGCCTCGCGCTCCATGCGGGCGGTGGCGGGGCCGCCGTCCAGCGCGTGGTTGTTGGGGTTGATCAGCATGGTGGTGAGGTGGCCGACGATCGCCGCCGGGTGCGGGGGCTTGAGCATCTGCCCCGCGTAGCGCGGGTGGAAGAAGGGATAGTTCTCCTTCAGTCTTCCGGTGAGCTCCTCGAAGGCCGCGGCGAAACGATCGTCGTCGACGAGGAGGGACGGGTGCTGCTCGTAGGGGCCGAAGCTGTCAGCCCACTGCTGTATCGCGTCGTCGGCCCGGCCGAGCCAGTGCTGAAGGTCCACTGATCTCCCTCTCCTCCGTGGTAGCGGGGTGGTGGGTCACACCATAGGATTTCGTTGACGGCTCAGCAATTGATTGCTCAGTAATTGAGACGGCAGTAGGTGAAGAAGCAGTAAAGTCGGCGGTATGAGCCCTGCCAAGCGAGACGACGACGCGGCCGCCCGTGCCGCCGACAGCCCCCTCGTGCACGACTTCGGGCTGCTGCTCAAAGCCGCCACCCGCCTGGAACAGCGGATCGACGCGGCGCTGCGCGAGGAGTGTCAGGTCGGTCACACGATGTTCGAGGTCCTCATCCGGCTCTGCCGACATCCGGACGAGGAGATCTCCCAGCGCCGGCTCGCCGACGACCTGACCCTCACCAGTGGCGGTGTCACCCGGCTGATCGACCGGATGGAGACGGCCGGTCTAGTGCGGCGGGTGCCCGCCCCCGGCGACCGCAGAAGCGTCCTGGTCGAGGCGACCGAGCACGGCCGTGCGGTGCTCCTGCGGGCCGCCGTCGTCCACGCGCGGGTCGTGGAGCGGTACTTCGTGGCCCCGGTGCCCCGGGCCGACTACGGGCGGCTCACCCGCTCGCTGGGCGAGATCGAGGCGGCACTGCGCGACAGCTGACCCCCGGGCACCGACACTTGCCGGATTGCGAAATAAAGGGACTCATGACCGCCCTGTGCGCCCCACAAGTGTGACGGCTGTTCCGCTTCGTCCTGGAACCCCGGCTGGACTGGGCGTTCCGACGGGAGCCCGCCGAGGCGCCGCGCACCGTACTCACCGGAGCGTGAGCGACACCGGCGAGCGTCAGCTCCGGGTCTCCCCCGCGCGGACCAGCCCGCTCTCGTAGGCCATGACCACGAGTTGGGCCCGGTCCCGGGCGCCCAGCTTGGCCATGGCCCGGTTGGCGTGGGTCTTGACGGTCACCGGGGTGACGAAGAGCCGCTCGGCGATCTCGTCGTTGGACAGGCCCGTGGCCACCAACTGCATGACCTGACGCTCCCGGGGCGTCAGCATGGCCAGCCGCTCGGGATCGGCCAGGCGGCCGGGGGAGGGCTGGGAGAGGAACCGGCTGATCAGGCCCTTGGTCGCGGCCGGTGAGAGCAGCGCCTCACCGGCCGCGACCAGCCGGATGGCGTGCAGGAGTTCGGCCGGTTCGACCCCCTTGCCGAGGAAGCCGCTGGCACCGGCCCGCAACGCCTCGACCACGAACTCGTCCACCTCGAAGGTGGTGAGGACCAGCACCTTCACCCCGGCCAGGTCCTCGTCCCCGCCGATGAGCCGTGTGGCCTCGATGCCGTCGACTCCGGGCATGCGGATGTCCATCACCACCACATCGGCCCGCGCGGACCGGGCCAGCCGCACCGCCTCCCGGCCGTCGGACGCCTCGGCAACGACCTCCATGTCCGGCTGCGCCTCGATGAGCAGCCGGAAGGTACCCCGCAGCAGGGCCTGGTCGTCGGCGAGCAGGACACGGATCGTCATGGTGATTCTTACCTCGTGCGGGTCAGGCGGACGTGGGGGCGAGGGTGAGGGGGAGTTCGGCGACGACCCGGAAGCCGCCGTCGGGTAGCGGGCCGGTGGTGACCGAGCCGCCGATGGCGGTCGCGCGCTCGTGCATGCCGATCAGGCCGTGACCGGAGCCGGGGCCCGGCAGGGCGCCGGGTCGGCCGTCGTCCGTCACGGTGACCCGCAGCCGCTCCGGTCCGTAGTGCAGCTCCACCCCCGCCCGTGTCGCCGACGCGTGCTTGTGGGTGTTGGTGAGCGCTTCCTGGACGATGCGGTAAGCCGTCAGTTCCGTGGTGGGCGCCGCGGGCCGGGGTGTGCCGGTGCACACCACCTCCACGACCAGTCCGCCCGCTCGCACCCCACTCACCAGGGCGTCCAGATCGGCCAGACCGGGGATGGGCGCGCGGGAGTCGGGCCCGTCGTCGGGCTGGCGCAACAGGCCCACGGTGGCGCGCAGTTCGTCGAGGGCGGCGCGGCTGTTGTCCTTGATGTGGGCCAGCGCCTCGTACGCACGGTCGGGATCGTGGCGCATGAGGTGGTGGGCCACGCCGGCCTGCGCGTTGACCAGGGTGATGTGGTGGGCCACCACGTCGTGCAGTTCTCGGGCGATGCGCACCCGCTCCTCGGTGACCCGCCGCCGCGCCTCCTCCTCCCTGCTGCGCTCGGCCCGTTCGGCTCGCGCCTCGACCTCGGCGAGGTGCAGGCGGCGGGTGCGGACGACGTCGCCCAGCGCGGTGGCGGCGATCGCGAGGTCGAAGTGGAGCAGACTCGCGCCCGCGAGAGGTGGTTCGGAATCGGCGACCGCGTAGACGGCCGTGATCAGGACCGACGCGATCAGGCCGGTGATCCAGGCGGTGCGCCGGCTGCTCCGGGAGGCGAGGGTGTAGAGCGCCACCAGGCTCGCCGCCGGAGTCAGGGAGAACCCCGGCGCGACGGACAGGTGCGCCAGATCGACGGCCAGCGAGGCGACCACGACCGGTAGCGGCCATCGGCTGCGGAAGACCAGCGGCGCACACGCCAGCGCCATCCAGGCCACCCCGCCCGGCCGGGGTGCGTGCCAGCCGGAACCGCCCTCACCCGCGGCGGTCGCCGCCGTGCCCATCAGGATGAGCACCACCGCCGGAAGCGCGTCCCGGATCCGCTCGTGTCGGGCCATCAACCGCCGACTCACCGCTGCCACCTGCACTCCCTCACTCTACGCAGCGCGGCTCGGCCGGGCGCCGGCCCGGCATGCGCCCCACCCCGATGGTCGTCAGCCGGGCCCAGGGGGCGAACGGACCCACCCGGGCCGGCGTGCCGGTGGCACCAGCGGACGGCCCGTCCGGTGAGAGGGGACGACGACTAGCCTTTCCGGAAGAACACGGGCCGGAATCCCGGCGCACGGCAACGCTCGCAGTCCGCCGGGCTCTCGTCGCCGGCCGAGCGCGGACACGTGCCCCTACCGCGATCGCGGTAGGGGCACGTGTCCGCGTGTCAGGGCCGGTCGGAGCGGGTCAGGGTGTGTAGACCGTCGGCCGGGGTGCCGTCGGCATGGCGTTGCCGATGAAGAAGGACGGATGCGGGGGCTGGTTGTAGGCGGTGTTCTGCCACGCCAGCGCCGTGCGGTACTGGGTGTCGTGGAGCAGGGTGGTGATCTTGGTGTTGGTCTGGTGCGGGGTCGAGTAGATCCTCAGGGCCCTGTTGTCGCCGGTGCGCCAGACGACCTCCTCGCGCCAGTCGCCGAGGATGTCGCCCGACAGGGCCGGGGTGGACTTGGTGCCGTTGTTGGAGGCCACACCCGAGCCGGTCAGCAGCCGGGTGTCGCCGGACGTGCCGTACTTGTCGATGCGGGTGCCGTCGAGGAGCTCGCGGACGGGGTCGCCGTCCCACCAGGACAGGAAGTTGATGCTGGAGGGCTCCCGGCCGAGCGAGGTGCCGGTGGCGGAGCGCAGGGTGGTGTCGGTGGCGGACCAGGCCTCGGCGCCCGGACTGCCGGCGTAGATGTCGGCGGCGACACCCCGGCCGTTGTCGGAGCCGGACGCGGTCTGCCAGAGCCTCGCCCCGGTGCGGGCGTCGGCCATCCAGGAGCCGGGCTTGCTGGAGTCCTCCGAGACCTTGAAGTACTCAAGTCCCGGACGGGACGGGTTCAGGTCGCCGACGTGACCGGCGTCGCCGTGCCCGAGCCTGGTGGTCCAAAGGCCGCTGCCGTTGTCGTCGACGGTCATCGCGCCGTAGACGATCTCGTCCTTGCCGTCGGCGTCGACGTCGGCGATGGACAGGCTGTGGTTGCCCTGGCCGTCGTAGCCCTTGCCGCTGTTGCTGGAGGAGGACGTGTCGAAGGTCCAGCGCCGGGTGAAGGCGCCGTTGCGCCAGTCCCAGGCGGCTATCACCGATCGGGTGTAGTAGCCGCGCGCCATGATCAGCGAGGGGCGGGCGCCGTCGAGGTAGGCGGTGCCGGCGAGGAAGCGGTCGACGCGGTTGCCGTAGTTGTCGCCCCAGGAGGAGACGGTGCCGCGGCCCGGGACGTAGTCGACGCTCTGCATCGCCTTGCCGGTCTGGCCGTTGAACATCGTCAGGTACTCGGGCCCGGACAGGACGTAGCCGCTGGAGTTGCGGTGGTCTGCGGAGGAGCTGCCGATGACCGCGCCGGTGCCGTCGCGGGTGCCGTCGGCGGTCTTCATGGCGACCTCGGCCTTGCCGTCACCGTCGTAGTCGTACACCTGGAACTGCGTGTAGTGCGCGCCGGAGCGGATGTTGCGGCCCAGGTCGATACGCCACAGCCGGGTGCCGTCGAGTTTGATGCCGTCGACGATGGTGTTGCCGGTGTAGCCGGACTGGGAGTTGTCCTTGGCGTTGGTCGGCTGCCATTTCAGCACCAGATCGAGGGCGCCGTCGCCGTCGAGATCGCCCACGGAGGCGTCGTTGGCCTCGTAGGTGTAGGCCGAGTTGCCCGGGGCGGTGCCGCCCGCGGGAGGGGAGATCGGCACGTCCTTGTAGCCCGTGCGGAACTGCACCGCGGGCGCCGAAGCGGCCTGCTCGGTGCCGTTGACGACCGCGCGCACCGTGTAGTCGGCCGAGGCCGCGGCGCCCGCGTCGAAGTAGTTCGTCGAGGCGGTGACGGGCGAGGAGGTGACTCTGGTGCCGCCGCGGTAGACGTTGAAGGACACGTCGTCGGGGTCGGTCGCCAGCCATCGCCAGGACACCAGGTTGCCGCTGCCGGTGTGCACGCTGGACAGGCCGCGGTCGAGCTTCTCGACCTGCCGTGCGGTCGCGGCCTGGGCGGTCTGGGGCAGTGCGACGAGCGCGGACAGGGCCAGCGCGGCGGCGGAGAGGCCGCCGACGAGCCGGCCGCCCGGCCGGTGCGGTGATCGCCACGGTCGTGGCGCGGTGCGGGGACGCCGGTGAGGGTCGGTCACAGTGGCCTCCGGGGCGTGGGGGGTATGGGAACGCTCCCATGAGGAGGGAGCGTAGGAATGCTCTGATGCCTCGTCAAGGATTCTGTCCAGTCCGCTGTGCGGCCCTGTTCGGATCCGTGAGGTTTTCGTGACCTATGGATTGACAGCCGGGTGGAGGCCCGAGAACACTGCGTGAGCCGCCTCACCGTCACCTGTGGTCGAAGGCAGTCGAACAGGTCGCCCGCCTTCCAGCCCTGGTGCCGCACACGGCAGTTCGTGGATCCCGCACCTGCACTCTTTTTCCTTCGAGGACGGAGCGTCCCGTGTCCACCTGACAGGTTGTGAACGTTCCCAGCAGATGCGGGCGGATCGAACCCAGTCCCGGAAACTCCACCCCCCACAACCCGCTGCCCGCCGGCCGCGACGTCTCACGCGCGGCCGGCGGACAGGGAGGAGCGACCATGTCACCGACCCCTGCTCCCGCTCCGATCAGCCGCCGGACACTGCTCAAGGCCACCACCGCGACCGCCGGTGTCCTCGCCACCTCCGCCGCACTCGCCGAACTCGAGACGCCGGCCCACGCCGCCGCCGGTTTCGTCAAGGGCGTCGACATCAGCTGGGTGCCGCAGATGGAGGCACGCGGCTACTCCTGGAAGAACGCCAGTGGCCAGACACAGGATCTGCTCACCATCCTGAAGGGGTACGGCATCACGGCCGTCCGGCTCCGTACGTTCGTCAACCCGTCCGGCGACCCGGCCAACGGCCACTGCTCCATCAACGAGGTCGCCGCCTTCGCCAAGCGGGTCAAGGCCGCCGGCATGTCGATCATGCTGGACTACATGTTCGGCGACACCTGGAACTCCGTCGGTGTGCAGAACCCGCCCGCCGCCTGGCGGAACATGAGCTACAGCCAGATGCTCGCCGCGATGAACACGTACGTGAACCAGTCGATGACCGTCATGAAGAACAACGACGTGCTCCCGGCCTGGGTGCAGATCGGCAACGAGATCAACAGCGGAATCTGCCGCCCCGTCGGCAGCGTCTCCAGCCCGGCGCAGATGACCGGGCTGCTCAACGCGGCCTACACCCAGGTCAAGGCGGTGTCACCGAACTCGGCGGTGTGCATCCACCTGGCCCAGCCGCAGAAGTACGACGTGATGACGACGTTCTTCAGCCGCTTCGCCGCGGCCGGCGGCAAGTGGGACATGTCCGTGTTCTCCTCCTACGGCAGCGCCGACGTCGCGCCGGGCATCGTGGAGAACATGCGGAAGATCTCCGCCGCCTACGGAAAGCCGTTCCTGCAGAGCGAGTTCGGAGGCCGGGTCGACCGGGCCGCCTCCACCCAGGCCGCGCTGGTCGCCTACACCAAGGCGCTCAAGTCCGCCGGCGGGCAGGGCATCTTCTACTGGGAGCCGGAGTGCATGTCCCCGTTCACCGGCTACAACATGGGTGCCTGGGACTCCGCCAGCAAGCGCCCCACCGCCATCATGAACGGCTTCACCCAGGCCTGAGCGGCGCCTCGGCCCACTCGACGCGCGGCTCCCGCGTGCCGCCTCCCCGACCCCGTACCTCTCCCTGACGAAGGACGGACCCATGACCATGACGACCCTGCCGCCCCGACGCGCCGGCGGACCCGGCGCCCGGCTGGCGACGGCGGGCCTGCTGACCCTGGCGGCCCTGGCCGGCACCGGGGCGGTCCACAACGCCGCCGCCGCACCGCGGGCGCTGCCGGCCGGCTGTACCGGCACCTCGGCGATCACCTGCCACTACGCGGTCGCGCCGGGCAACTACGACGTGACGGTCTCCATCGGCGGCGCCTTGGCCGGACAGACCGAGATGTGGGCCGAGGCCCGGCGGCTGATGCTCCCGGCCACGAGAACGGCGGCCGGAGCGGTCGCCACCCACACCTTCACCGTCAACGTCCGTCAGCCCGAAGGGCAGCCGACGGGCCAGGGCGGCACCGGAACCCCCGGCCTGGACCTCCGCTTCACGGGCTCCGGTCCGCAGGTCTCGGCCGTCTCGGTGAAGCCGGCCGCCCAACCGCTGGTGGCCTACCTGGCCGGTGACTCGACCGTCTGCGACCAGCCGGCCGCTCCCTACACCGGCTGGGGGCAGATGATCACCTCCTCGATCCGCTCCGGCGCGGTCATCGCCAACTACGGCGACTCGGGGGAGAGTTCCGGAAGCTTCCTCAGCAACGCGGCGCTCCTGCCCGCACTGCTGGCCAAGGTCAAGGCGAACGACCCGGTCTACATCCAGTTCGGCCACAACGACAAGCAGACCAGCGCGTCCGCCTACCGGAACAACCTCACCACCATGATCTCCCGGATCCGCGCCAAGGGCGGTGTCCCGGTCCTGGTGACGCCACCGGTCCGCCGGCTCTTCGACGGCAACCGGCTCACCGGCACGGCACTGCACATCAACGGCGTCGGCGCGAACCTCCCCGCGGAGATGCGCGCGGTCGGCGCGGCACAGCGCGTCCCGGTCGTCGACCTGACCGCCCGGAGCAAGGCGCTGGTCGAGTCCCTCGGACCGTCCGCCTCCGCGCAGCTCTTCCTCCGCTCCTCCGTCGACGGCGTCACGGACAACACCCACTTCTCGCAGTACGGCGCTGCCCAGATGGGCGCGCTGCTGCTCCAGGCCGTGCGGGAGCAGAACCTGCCCCTGGCCGCCCACCTGCGCTGACCGACGCATGGGGGCGCCCGCCCCCGGGAGGTAACCGATGAAGAACGTACGGAACGCACGGGTCCTGATCACCGCCGTGCTGCTGCTCGCCCTGTCGAGCCTCGGGCTCAGCACCGCCTCGGCGGCCGGCGACGCCGCGGCGCGCTGCTCCGGCTCCGGCTCCGCCGCCCCTGCCGCCCGGGCGGCCGCCCAGCCCGTCACCGTGTGGCTGGCCGGCGACTCGACCATGGCCAACCCGGGCTCCGCCCGCTGTCCGGTCGGCTGGGGAAGCCAGTTCGACGCCCTGTTCAACGCCGACGTCACCGTCCGGAACCAGGCCGTGGGCGGCCGCAGCATCCAGACCTGGATGTACGAGGGGAACGTCAGCGGCACCAAGGGCTCGGACGGCGAGTGCCGCCTGACCTCCAACGCGTACTCCTCGCGCTGGCAGTCGATGCTGAACGCGAGCACCGGGATGAAGGCGGGCGACTACCTGTTCATCCAGTTCGGCATCAACGACTCCTCCTCGACCTGCCCCCGCCACGTCGGCCCGGTCCGCTACCGGCAGCTGATGACCACGATGGTGCAGGCCGCCCTGGCCCGGGGAGCGCACCCGGTGCTGCTCACGCCGGTCGCCGCGATCACCTGCTCCGGAAGCACGGCGACGAAGAACCGCGGCTTCGTGAACGAGACCTTCGCCGTCGGCTCCGCCACCAGGGCACCGGTCGTCGACCTGCACGCGCTCAGCGTCTCGCTCTACAACAGCCTGCGCTTCTGCCCGCACAACGGCGACTACGGGTCGGGCCCCGTCGGCGCCTTCTTCTGCAACGACCACACCCACTTCGAGACGTACGGCGCCCAGCGGATCGCCGGACTCGTCGCCGGTGACGTACGCCGGCAGAACCTCCCGCTCGCCGCGTACCTCAGGTAGCGCCGGAATCCCGCCGTGCGGGGCTGACTAGCATGGCGGTCGGCATCCGAAGAGCCGTGTCGGCCTCCCGGCCGACCGGCTCCGGCACACGGCGGGAAGGCACAGCACGATGACGGGGCTCGGCGACGCCGTCGCACTAGACGACCCGGTGGGCGAATCCCTGCGCGGGCACCACGCGCATCTCGCCCGCCGCCTCGGCGGCGCTCTCACCTACACCCCCGGAGTCGCGACCTTCTGCGCGGTGTCCCGCGAGCCGGACGGGCAGGACTGGGCGGATCTGGCCAAGCTGCTGGGACCGGGCGGGTTCGCCGACCTGTTCAGCTGCCCGGCCATGCCGCCCCCGGACTGGGATCCGGTCTTCGTCCTCGAAGGCCGCCAGATGATCTGGACCGGCGCCAGCGCCCCCGACCCCTCGTCGGCCGAGCCCGGCTCCGGCGTCGTCGAACTCGGTGCGGAGAGCGTGCCCGAGATGCTCGACCTCGTGGAGCGGACCCGGCCGGGGCCCTTCGCGCCCCGCACCCATGAACTCGGCACCTATCTCGGCGTCCGGGACGGCGGCAGGCTGGTGGCGATGGTGGGGGAGCGGCTCAGGCCGCCCGGATGGACCGAGATCAGCGCCGTCTGCACCGCCCCCGAAGCACGCGGACAGGGCCACGCGGGCCGCCTGTTGCGCGCTCACATCGACCGCATCGTGGCGCGCGGCGAGCGGCCCTTCCTGCATGTGGCCGAGGCGAACACCAGCGCGCTCGCCCTCTACGAGCGGCTCGGCTTCACCACGCGCAGGCAGGTGACGTTCCGCGGGTTCCGCACCCCGTGAGACGTCGGATCCGCTCGCACCGACCCCATTCGGCTGAGCCAAGCCGATGTCGGGGGAGGGGCCGTTGACGATCGAAGACGCGGTGGCCGAGGCGGACGCACGGATCCGGCGGGAGCCGGAGCTGGCGCACACCGAACACCTCGTGGTGGAACACGGCGGCCGCACGGTCGCCGCGTACGCGTACGGCCGGCGGGCGGTGGACGAGCCCGGAGACGTCTTCTCCGTCACCAAGAGCGTCCTGTCCACACTCGTCGGCTGCGCGGTCAGCGACGGCCGACTCGAACTCGATGCGACGGTAGGGGAGCTGCTCGCTCCGATGGTCCCCGAGGGAGCGCGGCGGACGACCGTGCGCCACCTGCTGACCATGACCGGCGGCACGGACCCCTCCGGCGACTGGGACATCGACGCGGTCATGCGGCTCTCCGCAGGCTGGACACGGACGCTCCTGACCGCTCCCCGGCTGTCCCCGCCCGGCACCTGCTTCCGCTACGACAACGGCGCGAGTCACGTCCTCGCGGCCTGCCTGGCCCGGGCACTGGTCGAGGACCTGGAGGAGTACGCCGGGCGCCGCCTCTTCGGGCCGCTGGGCATCACACGGGCGCACTGGCCCCGCGATCCGGACGGACTGCCGTACGGCTTCGGCCACTTGCGGCTGTCCGCGCCGGACCTCGTCGCCCTGGGCCGTCTGTGGTCGACCGGAGGCATCGCCGCGGACGGGCGGCGGCTGTTCGACGCGGCGTACGCGGCCGAGGCGACCCGCCCCCACACCGCCGGCGGGCCGCCGGAATCCGCGGGTTACGGATACCTGTGGTGGGTGACCGAGATGGCCGGGCACACGGCCTTCTTCGCGGGCGGTTACGCGGGGCAGCACGTCGTCGTCGTACCCGAGCTCGGCCTGGTCACGGTGACCACCGGCGCGGAGGCGGCATTGCGGCCGGGCTGGCGCCCCGCGCTGCGTGTGATCCCCGGCATCGTCGCCGCCGCGAGCGCACACGCATAGATCTCAACAGGTCCCAACAACGGATTCGCACAGGATTCTTGACGGCACATCAGGTCCTCTCTACGCTCACCGACCTGGGAACGCTCCCAGAGCACCTGTTCGCGCACCCCCCACTCGCTGCGTACCGCCCGTCCTCCCCGCGGAGGGCAGGGCAAGGAGGAACAGGACCATGCAGATACCCCGGCGCAGAAGCAGGGCGGTCGGGCTGAGGGCCGTCCTGGCCGCGGCCGTCACCGGACTGCTCGCCACACTCGTCTCCATCCAGCCGGCGTCGGCCCAACCGCCGTCGCCCCGCGCGGTGGTCGCGGACAACCCGTACGAACGCGGCCCGGCTCCCACGGTGAGCAGCGTCGCGGCCCAGCGGGGCACGTTCGCCACCGCGGAGGTCACCGTCCCGTCCGGCAACGGCTTCAACGGCGGCAGGATCTACTACCCGACGGACACCAGCAAGGGCACCTGGGGCGCCATCGCCGCCGTGCCCGGCTACACCGCCAAATGGTCCGCCGAAGGCGCCTGGATGGGGCCCTGGCTCGCCTCCTTCGGGTTCGTCGTCATCGGCATCGACACCAACAGCCCCACCGACTACGACACCGCCCGCGGAACCCAGCTCCTCGCCGCGCTGGACTACCTCACCCAGAAGAGCCCGGTGCGCGACCGCGTCGACCCGAACCGGCTGGGCGTGCTCGGCCACTCCATGGGCGGCGGCGGTGCCATCAGCGCGGCCGTACGGCGGCCGTCCCTGAAGGCGGCCCTCCCGCTCGCGCCCTTCTCGCCCTCGCAGAACCTGTCCACCCTGCGCGTCCCGACCATGATCATGGGCGCCCGGGACGACGGCACGGTCACCCCGTCCTACCTCGACGGCCTCTACGGCGGCATGCCGGCCGGCACCCAGAGCGCCTTCATCGAGCTCACCAGCGGCGGCCACGGCTTCCCCACCTGGGGGAACTCGAACGTGACGCGCCGAACGATCCCCTGGCTCAAGATCTTCCTCGACAACGACATCCGCTACACCCAGTTCCTGTGCCCGTCACTGGCGGACCGCACCAACATCTCCCGCTCCAAGACCAAGTGCCCCTACGTCCCGCCGGGCGGCACGACCCCGCAGCCCACCGGCGGCAAGATCGTCGGCGCGGGCTCCGGCCGTTGCCTGGACGTGCCGAACTCCTCGCAGACCAACGGCACTCAGGTGCAGTTGTGGGACTGCCTGGACCGCGACAGCCAGAAGTGGACCCGCACGGCCGCAGGCGAGCTGCGCGTGTACGGCGGCAAGTGCCTGGACGCCGAGGCCTCGGGCACCTCGGCGGGCACCCGGGTGGTCATCTGGGACTGCCACGGCGGCCAGAACCAGCGCTGGAACGTCAACGCGAACGGCACGATCACCAGCGTCCGCTCCGGCCTGTGCCTGGACGCGGCGAACTCCGGCACGGCCAACGGGACCCAGGGAGTCCTGTGGACCTGCAACGGCGCGGCCAACCAGCGCTGGACCGTCGGGTGACCTGGACCGATCCCGTCCGCTGAGGAACGGACACGTCGAACGGCGGGAGAGTTGCCGGGGACGCTGATGTTCCCGGCGACTCGTCTTCGCCGGTGGCGTCATCGTCCGTACGGCATCGCCCTCCTTGTGACCCGGTGACTCACCAGGCCGCGTCCTCCCACTGGTCGAGCAGGGCGTCGGCCGACATCTCCTCGGGCTCCGCGGCCGGGCTCCGGGTCGACTGCTCGGTCCAGATCACCTTGCCGCGGGCCATGTAGCGGGTGCCCCACCGCCGGGCGAACTGGGCCACGAGGAACAGTCCTCGTCCGCCCTCGTCGGTGATCGCGGCCCGGCGCAGATGCGGTGAGGTGCTGCTGCCGTCGGCGACCTCGCAGATCAGGCTGTCGCCGTCGTGCAGCACCCGCAGCCGGATCGGTCCGATGCCGTAGCGGATGGCGTTGGTGACCAGCTCGCTGATGATCAGCTCGGTCGTGAACGCCATCTCCTCCAGTCCCCAGGTCCGCAGCCGCCCGGAGACCTCCGCCCGGATCTGCGCGACCACCGCCGGATCGCCTGGCACGTCCCACTCGGCCACCTGGGAGGGATCCAGCAGCCGGGTGCGGGCGACGAGCAGGGCGATGTCGTCACTGGACCGAGCCGGAAGCATCGCGTCGAGCACGTCCTGACAGGTCTCCTCGGGCGCGCGCCCCGCGTGCGTCAGCGCGTCACGCAGCGCGGCGAGACCCGTGTCGATGCCCCGCTCCCGGTCCTCGACCAGGCCGTCCGTGTAGAGGACCAGCCGGGACCCCTCGGGAAGGGCGAGTTCCGCGGTCTCGAAGGGCAGACCGCCCCCCAGCCCGAGCGGTGGGGAACCGGGCACCCGCAGGAACTCCACGGTGCCGTCGGGATGGACCAGCGCCGGCTCCGGATGCCCGGACCGGGACAGGGAGCACGTCCCCGAGGACGGGTCGTAGATGGCGTAGAGGCAGGTGGCGCCCGAGACGCTCTCCCCGTCCCGCTCGGTGTTCCCGTCGCCGTCGATGCGCGCCACCAGCTCGTCCAGGTGCCCCAGGAGCTCGTCCGGGGGCAGGTCGAGGGCGGAGAAGTTGTGCACCGCGGTGCGCAGCCGGCCCATCGTGGCGGCGGCATGGAGACCGTGCCCCACCACGTCACCGACCACCAGCGCGACCCGCGCACCGGGCAGCGGAATGACGTCGAACCAGTCACCGCCCACGCCGTCCAGGGCCGGCAGATAGCGGTGGGCGACCTCCACGGCGGCGTGATCGGGCAGGGAGGCGGGCAGCAGACTGCGCTGAAGGCTCTCGGCCAAGGTGTGCTCGCGGGTGTAGCGACGGGCGTTGTCGACGGCCACCGCCGCCCGAGCGGCCAGTTCCTCGGCGAAGGCCAGATCCTCCGCGCTGAAGGGATCGCCGTCCGAACGCCAGAAGCTCGCCATGCCCAGCACCACACCGCGAGCCTGGAGCGGCACCGTGATCAGGGAGTGGAAACCGAGGTCCAGCACACGCCGGGCGCGGGCGGGATCCTGGGCGCTCATCCAGCCGCCGGAGGCGGTGAGGTCCACGTCCAGGACCGCGCGGCCCCGCTCGGCACCGACGGCCACGGGCGAGGCCGGTACAAAGCGGATCAGCTCACCCACCGGATAGAGCGACCGGGCCCCGTCGGCGCCGTGCACCGCCACCCGGCGCATCTCGGGGCCGGGCCCTGCCGACACCGCGCCCCGCAGGATCGGGTCGAGCAGGTCGACCGTCGCGGCGTCGGCGAACCGGGGGACCGCCACCTCGGCCAGTTCCTGCGCGGTGCGCACCACATCCAGCGTGGTCCCGATCCGCACCCCCGCCTCGTACAGCAGCCCCAGGCGTTCCCGGGCCACCTCCGCCCGGCCCGCCAGTGCCCGCAGCTCCGTCGTGTCGCGCAAGGTCGCCACGCTGCCGGCCGGCCGGTCCTCGGGGTCGACCGGCCGTACGTTGACCGCCAGCAGCCGGTCACCGGCCAGGTGCACCACGTCGGTGACCGGCCGGCCCGAGGCGAGCAGCGCGGCGGTGCCCGCCTCGAGGCCGAGCTCGCCCACCCGGCGCTCCTCGGCGTCCGCGGGCAGGTCCAGCAGCCGCCGGGCCTCGTCGTTGGCGAGCAGCAGCCGTCCGTCGCCGCCGATGATCAGGACGCCTTCCCTCACCGCGTGCAGCACCGCGTCGTGGTGCTCGTACATCCGGGTCATCTCGGAGGGGTCCAGGCCGCGGGTCTGGCGCCGTAGCCGCCACGAGACCAGCGCCGTCCCGACCGCGGCCACCGCGAGCGCACCCCCGGCGAAGCCCAGCAGCTGCGGCAGCTGGTCCTGCACCACGTCGTCGACGCTGGCCACGGTGACCCCGACGGACACGAATCCGACGACGGTGATCCCGTTGGTGTCGTAGACGGGGACCGTCGTGTCCACGGCCAGCCCCAGGCTGCCCTCGAACGTCTTGGTGAACGGCCGGTCGGCGGCGGCACCCTCGCGCAGGGCGTAGATGTGCTTGCCGATCAGCTTCGGGTCGGGGTGGGTCCAGCGAAATCCCTGGGGATCGAAGGTCACCACGTAGTCGACCCCGGTGTTCTTCCGGGTGTCCTCCGCGCGCGGCTGAAGCAGCTCGGTGGCCTTGCCGGACTTCATCGCGGCCAGCGTGCCCGGGGCCCGCGCGAACGACTGGGCGACGCCCTTCGCCAGCTGCCGTGCCTCCTGCGTGCTCGCGTCCCGGGCCTGCACGACGAGGGCCCCTCCCGCGGCGGCGGCGAACAGCACCATGATCACCAACTGGAACAAGAACACCTGGCCGGCGACGCTGCGCACCTTGGGCACGCCCTTCCGGCGCCCTCCCGATGCCCGTGCGCCGGGCTCGTGCAGCGCGGCACGCCGTGTACCCCCGCCGGTGCGCGCGAGGGAGCGAATGGCCGAGAACCGACCGAGGTGCCGGAGCATACGGACTCTTTACCATGCAGGTTCATATTCAGCCATATGGCTGCAATCAGGCGGTCAGGCGCGAGACCACGCCTGCCAGCGCCTGGTCACGGAGTTTCCGTGCTTCAGCCACCACTCGATGTCCAGGTCGAAACCCGACAGCAGGTGACCGGGCGTGCTCGGCAAGTGCACGGCGGTGGACTCGGTGAGGTGTCCGTACGCGGCGGGCACCACGGGACCGTCGGGGTAGAGCCGCGCCATGTGGGCCTGCACCTCGGGCCGCAGCGCGAAATCGATGAGCCGGTAGGCGGCGTCCGGGTTGGCCGCGCCCTTGGGGATCCCGTAACCGTTGCTCTGCCTGCGGGCACCGTTCCACTCGTACGCCACCGAACCCCTTTCGACCAGGCTCTGCAGTCGCCCGGCCCAGGTGCTGGAGGCCACGACACTGCCGCGGGACAGCAGCTCGCCCGGCTCCGCGCCGTACTCCCAGAACGTCCGCACCGAGCCCCTGATCTCGTCGAGGACCCGGAAGGCACGGTCCACGTCGAGGGGGTACAGCCCGTCGAGCGGCACACCGTCGGCGAGCAGCGCGAACTCCAGCTCCGGCCAGTCCACCTCGCCCTGCAGCGCGCGTCGGCCCCGGAAGCCTGCCACGCTCCAGAAGTCCGCCCACGACTCGGGCTTCCTCCCGCCGAAGACATCGGTGCGGTAGGCCAGGACGCTGGCCCAGTAGCTCTTGCCCACGCCGTTGGGCGTGAGCAGGGACTGCGGGATGCCCGCCTTCCGGGTGTTCTTCAACCGGCCGTAGTCCAGTGGCTCGGAGGCGCCCTCGTGCTCGAAGAGCACCAGGTTGGTCATGTCGATGTCCATGACGTCGAACCGCGGACGGCCTTCCTTGATCTGCGCGAGCATCTCGGCGTGCCCCAGGACGACCGTCTTGACTCGGATGCCGGTCTCCCGGGTGAACGGGTCGTACACCGCCTTCCGGTTCGCCTCCCCGTAGGAGCCGCCGAAGTTGCGGACGACGAGCGTTCTGCTGCTCGCGGCGGGACTCCGGCCGGTGCGGCTCTCGCACCCGGTGAGCGACGCCGCGGCCGCGCCGACCGCCGTCCCCCCGACTGCGGCCAGGAAGGCTCTGCGCCCGATGTCGACGTCTCCCACCGGCTGCCTCCCAGTGTCGTCTGGATCATCCGTGACGGAGGGCGGCCCCGAGCGGTCCTGTCTCTCCTGCGGCTTTCACCAGTGTTTACCAGGAAAGGTTCCGACTTCACAGGCGTGACGGGTGGGAGTCCACCACGTATCCGCGGTGCTTGTCGACGACGTTGCGGAGCGGCAGGCTCTCGATGTGGCGGGTGAGGTTGTCGAGAAACAGCTCGATGAGCGCCTCCCTCTCGCCGGCGATCCGGCCCGCCATGTGAGGTGAGACGAGCACGCCGGGCATGTCCCACAGGGGTGATTCGGCGGGCAGTGGTTCCTGGTCGAAGACGTCCAGGGCTGCTCCGGCGAGGCGTCCGGTGGCGAGGTGGTTGATGAGGGCTTTCTCGTCGACGAGGCCGCCCCGGCCGATGTTGATCAGGCGGGCGCCGGGTTTCATCGCGGCGAGGACGGGGGCGTCGACCATGTGCCGGGTGCGCTGGGTGAGGGGTGCGGCCAGGACGACGTAGTCGGCTTGGGCCAGTGCGGTGTGCAGGGTGGCCGGGCCGTGGACGGTGCCGAAGTCGGGGTGGTCGG
>NZ_JBWKCH010000016.1:0-103122 GCF_056436585.1 Streptomyces sp. NPDC043685
GGGCTACTCCGGCCACGGCGTCCAGATGGCCACGCACATGGGCAAGCAGATGGCCGCGTACATGAACGGCACCCCGGACGCCAACCCATGGAGCGCCCTGCCCTTCAAGCGGATCCCCGGCCACTTCGGCCCGCCCTGGTTCCTGCCCTTCGCCGGCGGCTTCTACAAGTTCCTGGACATCATCAAGTAGGTAGGACCAAGAGGTTGAGCGGACGGACGGTACCTTTGACGGCACTCTGAGGCCTGCGACCCCTCCACCTACCGTCCGCCGCCGCCAGCTTGGCCGGGAGATGATCCACGGGTTGGATGAGATCGGCCTGGCCTGCTCGGACCTCGTGGTCGGGAGGCCGTACCTGCCTGGTCAGCGTTGACGGCCAGACTATGGGCTCGTTGGGCGATGGCATCGGATGCTTCGGCTGGTCGTATCGTCCCCCAGGCCCGCGCCGACCTTGTCGACGCGGGCCTCACCGATGCGCCGCGACTGCTGGGCCACCTGCCCGATCAGCAACTGACCTTGTCCGCCCCGAGCCAGGCAGCACCACCAACGCGAGGCATCCTCAGTCGACTTACGCATGGGATGTCCCCATGCGTGAGCAGTGCATCGGCTCAGACGGGCAGGTGACTACCGCTGTCTGCGGCCCTGGGGCGAATGCGGCGTCGCCCGGCTCGTCCACTACGGCGACCGAAAACCTGGCACCTCGCCCCAGCCGGTGCATGCCCAGAGGGGCTGTCCGGCCCCACAGCCGGACAGCCCCGTCCAGGAGGCTCATCGATCTCGGGTGCCGCACGCTGAGTATGGGGGTGGGCCAGGCAGGGGAGAGCCTGAGTGCGGTTCTTGCGCGGGGCCCGGCATGGGCAGTAGTGAGCGCGGGAAGCGGGATGGCCCAGGGCGGCGAACGAACGGACGGAACGTCGCAGCCGGTTGCCGCAATCGGTGGCTCGCCCCCCGAGCGGCAGCTGGGGCCCGCCGGTACGTCGACGAGCTCGCTGCCATCAGGGCCGGGGACGAGGATGTCGTCTTCGCTGCAGCACGCGCTCGATCATGTGGTCGATCGGTCATGTTGCCGTCGGCGGTCGTCCGCGTAGGAAGGTGAGACGCAGGACAGGCCGTTCAGCCCGATGCTGTTCGTGATGTTCGTCAGGGATGTAGAGCGAGGGTGGGGATGCGGAGCGAAGGTGCTCAGAAGGCGGTGTACCCGCCGTCGACGGGGAGAACCGCTCCGGTGATGTACGTCGACTCCGATGACGCGAAGAAGAGGGCCGCGTCGGCCACCTCTTCGGGGGTGGCGAGGCGTTGGAGCGGAATTTGCATCTCGCGTTCGCGGCGGTAGGCCTCCGGGTCGGAGCTGCGCTGGAACGCTGCCTCGATGACCGGGGTGACGGTCAGACCTGGGGCGACGACGTTGACGCGGATGTTGCGCGGGGCCCATTCGATCGCCGCGCCCTTGGCGAGCATGATGAGACCTCCCTTGGCGGCGGAGTAGAGGACTTCCCCGGGCTTGCCGACCATGCCGAGTCGGGAACTGATGCAGACGAAGGAGCCTCCTTCGGGTGGCATCAGCGGCGCGAAGTGCTTCATCACAAGGAACGCGCTGAGCAGGTTGCTGTCGAGTACGTTCTTCGCGTCCTCGTAGGGCATCTCGGTGAGGGGGCTGCTGGCCTGTAGGCCGTGGTTGATGACGACGACGTCGACAGTGCCGAGGGACTCGGCGGCCTGGCTGGCCAGGGCCTCGACGAACGCCTCGTCGTTGAGGTCTCCAGGGACGTACAGGTCGTCGGGCTGGGCGGTGTCGAGTTGCTCCCTGCGGCCGGTGAGCAGCAGTCGCGCTCCCTCGCGGCGGAAGTGGGAACTCACCGCCTGCCCTATGCCACTGCTGGCACCGGTCACCAGGGCCGCGACGTTCTCGAGTCTCATGTCAGGCACTCCTTCACATAAATGGGCGGTCAGGCCGGGGGCTCGGGTACGAGGCTCTCGTGCCGAGTCCGGTCAGCTGAGGAATCCGCGGGCGTCGACCGGCCACCGCTCCAGCGACGTGCCCGTGCTGTCGGTGACGAAGAACTCCTCGAAATTGACGACGACCGGGCAGACATGGTTCGGCACCACCGGCACCACGGTGCCGACCCTGGGGCGGAACTCGCCCGCGGGCAGCGCGAGGAATCCGTGGTACTCGTTGAGCTTGGACAGGAAGGCCTTCCTGCCGGCGACCCGGCCGTAGCCGCGCTCGAGGCTGCCTTCACGGCTGAGGGCCTTGGTGCCCGCATCGATGATGACCTGGCCGGGGACCCAGTCGCTGACCACGGTGGCAGCGACGAACAGCGCGATCTGGTCGTCCGTGCAGGCGCCGAGCCGGGCGTTGTTCAGGTCGCCGAAGACGTACTCGCCGGGACGGATCTCGGTGATCACGCTGCTGGTGGAGAACGCGACGGTGGGGGTGGAGCCGGCGCTGACCACCTGTGCGGTGATCCCGACGCCGCCGAGGCTGCGTACCGCGGTGGTCAGCGCGGCGTCCTGGTCCTGCGCGGCGCGTTCGCGAGCGTCCGGGCCGGAGCTGCCGTGACCTGGATAGGTGAAGACGCCCACCGGCACCAGGCCGCGCTTGCGGGCGGCGAGTGCGAGGTCGCCCGCGGCCTCGGGCGGCGCCCCGGAACGACGGGCGCCGCAGTCGACCTCGACCACGACCTGCAGCCGGTCCGGTTCGTCTCCCATCGCGTCGGCGAGGGCCTCGATCGCCGCGGCGTTGTCGACGCCGACCCGCAGCCGGACGGACTCGGCGAGCCGGCGGATCCGTGTCCCCTTCGTTCCCGCGGGCCAGACCGGGTAGGCGAGGAAGATGTCGTCGAATCCGGCCGCGGCGAAGACCTCGGCCTCACCGACATTGCCCGCGGTGATGCCGACCGCCCCGGCCTCGATCTGCCGCCGGCCGATCTCCACACACTTGTGCGTCTTAACGTGCGGCCTGACATCGAGGTCGTGCTGAGCGGCGAAGCTCTGCATGCGGTCGATGTTGTCCTGTACGACGTCGACCAGCACGATCGGCGCGGGGGTGTCGACCCGCTCGACCAGAGCGTCGAGTGCTCGCTGGAGCCGGTTCACGCTGCACTCCTCTTGCTTGTGTCTGGGAATTGAGCGAGGGGCGCGGATACCGACTCCCTCGAATGTCGCACGTGCGTGGTCCGCCACATCACGCGCGCCCACGCTGCACCACTGTCGTGCCCGGCCCTACACCGCAGTGCAGACCATCTGGATCTCGACCGGACTGTTGAGCGGCAACCCGGCGACACCGATCGCGGTGCGAGCGTGCCGTCCGTTCTCGCCCAACACCTCGATGAGCAGTTCGCTGGCCGCGTTGGCGACTCGCGACTGCAGACCGAAGTCCGGCGTACTGGCCACGAAAACCAACATTTGCACTATGCGGACCCGGTCCAGATCTCCCACCGCCTGCACGGCGGCGGCGAGCGCATTGAGTGCGGCGTGGCGCGCGAGCTCCCGGGCCGTCTCCAGCTCGACGTCCCGGCCGACAATGCCCTGACCCAGCAGTTCACCATCTCTGTAGGGCAGTTGGCCCGAGATGTGGATGCTGGACCCCACCGCCCGCTGGTCCACGTAGTAAGGGTTGTTGCCGAGGCTTGGAAGCTCCAGGCCGAGGGCGTGGAGCCGCCCCGCAGCCGAGCCGGTCGCAGCGGCCGATGTCGCAGGCCGGCTCACTGCGCCACCGCCGTAGCCGGGGCAGGACGGGGGTCACCGCAGCTGGTCCCGAGAACCCACTTCGCACGTATCTCGATCATCTGTGCCTTGTTCTCCTTCTGAGGAAGGGGTGGAAGGAATGCCGCATAGGGGTCAAATTAACCGCACGATTGTCGTTTGTCGACCATCTGACACCATCGCTCGTTGCCGCATGGTGGCTCAAGATAGCCCTCGGGTGGTCGTTTGTCGACCATCTTGTCGTGGTCGTTCACTCCAGGTGGGCCAGACCAGGTGTGGGCGCCGTCTGGGGCTGGTCCGCGCCGTCGAGGTGGCGGCCGGGTACCGCAGACGGCACGACGCCCAGGTGGCCGCCTCGCTCAGCTCCGCCAGATCACCAAGGACGGCGACGAGAGGGCCAGCGATGCCCTGGCATGCGCCTACCGGACCTGCAAGCAGCCCCTGCCTTCCAGTCCGTTCCCTCGCCCTTTCCAGAGGAGCAGACGACCCTTCCCACATGCTCCCCCGACCAACTGATGCACAGCATCTCGTGAATCAACGTCGGCACCATGGGTACTCCACATCAAACTCCAACCCTTTGAGCTGCTTTGGAGAGTCATGACAAGCGAGATCAAGAACGGAAACCGGTTCTGTAAGGCATGTGGTACGCCTGCGGAGGACGGGAAGTTGTGCAGCCACTGCGGCACGGTTTTGGACTTCCCTGATGACGGTGGGCTGATCGTGGACGAGGGCGCGGCGGTGCGGCGGGACTTCGAGGGGCGCACCGGTCAGTGAGAAGGCTGAATGCACGGGCGCACCTCCCTGTCGGGGAATGCCCTTGGGCGACAAGAGCACAACGCCTCCCGACTTCCGCTCGGTCCGCGAGCGCGTGAGGTCGACCGAAGGCCGGTTCTCGTGCCGGCTTCGGTAGATGAGCACCGAACAGTGACGCTGCCGTGCGGAAGACGAGGGGGATGGCGATGGAAGCGGCCAAGTGGTCGGTGGATAGAGAACGTCTGACCCAGTGGGTTCCTGAGGGCGAGCGGATGACAGCCGGCTGTGCGGTGACGTACGGACGCACACTGTGGGGCCTGATCCCGCGACGCGCTTCACTCCTGTTGACCGACCGTCGGGTGCGAGTACTGCGTCACCGAGGCAATGACCTCCGGTATGCCATACGCGGGATCTGGTTCGAGGTGATGCGGGGTGAGGCCGAGGCGGTCTGCAGAGACCCGCACGTGCGGGTGGAGTTCGATAAAGGGCAGGAGATCGAACTGCGCAGACACGACGGTGGGGTGGAGCGCCTGCGCATCAGTCAATGGGACGCGGTGCATGCCGAAGCTCTGTACGCGGCGTTCCCTACTGAGAGCAGTGACCCGCAATGACGTGACAGCGACCCGCACCCCTGGCTGCTGGCCAGCCCCCGCCGCATGCAAGACCGTCCTTTTCTGATCCTCGTGGGAAGGTGCCGCGAGCGTACTCAAATCTGTCGACAAGCACGTGCGCGATGGAAAGAATCCGGGGCCATGGTCTATGTCATCGAACACGCGCATGAGGAGCTGACGACGCGTGGCCCCGATCTGGCGGCAAGTCGGTGAGCGTCGCTGTGCTCCCCGTGCTGTGGCTCTGTGGTCCGCCAGGAGTCGGTAAGACCACAGTTGCCTGGAAGATGCACTCCCACCTCATACGGGCCGGTATCGAGAGCGGTTTCGTAGACACTGACCAGTTGGGGATCTGCTACCCCGAGCCTGTGGGGGATCCGGGGCGGCACCGTCTGAAGGCACGCAACGTTGATGCGGTGGTGGCCGGCTTCAAGGCGGCCGGCGCCCGGTGTCTCATCGTCTCGGGTGTCGTCGATCCCGCTTGTGGAGTGCACGTCGACCAGATTCCGCAGGCCGCGGTGACGGTCTGCCGCCTGCGTGCCGGCCGGGAGGTGCTTCGGCAGCGGTTCACCGGCCGCGGAGGTCCTGCCGAGTTGGTCGACGAGGTGCTGCGGGAAGCCGATGCCCTGGAGTTGAGCACCTTCGCGGATGCCTGCGTCGACACCAGCGGATTGCCGGTGGACGAGGTGGCGCGGCGTATCGGGGAGCGAACCGGCGGATGGCCGGCCTCGGTGCTTGGCCGGTCAGCTGACGCGTCCGAGCCGTCGGCGGTCACCGCTGCGGGCAGCAGCCCAACCTTGGCGCAGGTGGGACCTTCCGCTGATCTCCCGGTTCTGTGGCTGTGCGGCGCGACCGGCGTCGGGAAGTCGACGGTCGGCTTCGAGGTCTACCAAAGAGCCCTGGGCGCTGGTGCCACCGCCGCGTATCTCGATCTCGACCAGCTCGGCTTCTGTCGCCCGGTTCCGGATGATCCCGCCAACCACCGGGTCAAGGCCCGCAACCTGGCTGCCGTGTGGCGGACTTACCGTGCGGCTGGGGCCCAGTGCTTGATCATGTCCGGCCCGGTCGAGGACGAGGCCACGGTCAAGGCGTACGCCGAGGCGCTGCCTGCGGCCGAGCTCACGCTGTGCCGACTGCACGCCGGACGGCAGCACCTGACGGAACGCATCATGTCCCGTGGACACGGCGGCAGTTGGGTCCAACCGGGTGACCCATTGCGGGGGCAGTCCGTCACACGCCTGCTCCACTTCGCCGACCAGGCGGTGGCATCCGCGGCCAGCCTGGAGGATGCTGGGATCGGTGATCTGCGCATCGACACCGACGGACGTACCGTCGAGCAGGTAGCCGACGCGATCACTGCCGATGGCGTCTTGTCAGAGCTGTGCAAGCAGGTGTGGCGTCCGAGCTGACGGGACTTCAAGCGGGGCCGGGCCGGCCGCCGACTCACCGTGCGCCTCGGTGAGCCGGCGGTCCTCCGGAGCAACCACGTTGTCGCCGGCAGGGCCCGGCCCAGTGTGCGGCAGCCAGACCGGCCACGATCTGTCCATGGTCCATGTACGGGGCTGGCCACAGCACCCTGATCAGCGTCAGGCAGCGTCGTCGTGGCCGAGGCTGCTGCCCAGCCCACGAGAGGCCTTGACCTGTGCGAGAAGCTCCTGCGCCTTGGCCGTGACGCCCTTGATGGCGTCGGCGCCGACGACGAAACGCAGCGGCGGCTGGTTCTGGCCGGCGAGGGCCAGCAGGGCGCTCGCCCGGTCCAATGGGCGGTGTCGCGCATCTCGCCCTGACTGCCGTGTTTCGGGACCGGGTACACCGACTTCGAAGCCAGGCTACGCCGCGAACGCAACGTCGCCCGCTACGTCTTCCTCGACGAAGCCACCCGCACCCTGTACGCCGACTGGGAGCAGGTCGCCGGCGACTGCCTGGCCATGCTGCGCCTGTACGCCGGACGCCACCCTGACGACCCACAGCTCACCGAGCTGATCGGCGAACTGTCCCTGCACAGCGACACCTTCCGCCCCATGTGGGCCGACCACGACGTCGTCGCCCACACCACCGGCACCAAACGCCTCTGCCACCCGTTCGTCGGCGACCTCACCCTCGACTACCTGGTCCTGGCCGTGGAAGGCGACCCCGAACAGACCCTCACCCTCTACACCCCGAACCCGCCGCGCTTTCCGCCGAAGCCCTCGGCCTCCTCGCCAGCTGGACCGGTGCTCCGGCCACCGGGCCGCACACCCGTGCAGAGAAGACCGACCCAGCCGGCTGAGCACGGGTGGCAAGCATCGTCGTTGGGCTCGGAGGAGATGGTGTCGAGCCTTTGTGCTACTCGGTGGCCTCGCAGGCCGCGAGGTACTGCGCCGTCTTATGGTGCCCCTACGCAGCGGCGTGCCATGGGGGCAGGGCGCAAGCCAAAGCGGGGTCCACACATAGCCAAGATGGCCAGGGTGGCCGCCATCGGACCCGCTGAAGTGGGTGATCTGCGGTCGGAGGCACTGCGCGGCGCGGACGCACGCCCGAGCGAAATTGACAGGGTTTGCGCACGGGGCGAACCTGGAATCAGACGCCCTGAACGGCCTCATAAGTCTGTATTGCAGCCAGACTTGCGTTCGTCGACTCCGGCCGCGCCCGAGAGGAGACTCGCATGTACGGGCATGTGCGCACCATCACCGGGGACAAGCCGATCCCCATGATCAAGGTCAGCGTCTACCGCCCCGACCTCACGCTGATCGACCACGCCTACACCAACGACGACGGTTCGTACAGCGTCGAGGTACCGGCCGGTGAGACGGTCACCGTCCGGTTCGACACCCACTACTCGCTCAACAACGCGGACAGCTGGCAGCCGTCGTTGGTCACCGATGTGGTCGCCGACGACGCCGTTCCGCTCGACCGCCGTCTGATCCCCGTGGGTCAGTTCGCGGACACGGCGCGTGGCATCGACGTCCTCGCCGCCAACCTTCTGGCCTCGGCCGTGGAAGGGCCGGAGTACGCCGCCCACGCCACGACCCGGCTGTCCCAGATCAAACAGCACACGCTGTACCTCCAGCACATCCAGGCAGCCCTCATGGAGCACTTCACGAAGCAGGCCGACGTCTGAGGGGCCGTGCCTGACGCAGGTGAAAGGACGGTTTCATGTCCGAGACGAATGTCGATGGCGAGGACGTGCAGGCGGTCATCGAAAGGCTCGATACCGGCGATGGACCCGGCACCGACAACCTTGACGACCTTCCGGAGAGCGACTTCGTCGGTAGCGCCGAGGACGACGCGGAGGCCGGCCCTCAAGCGACCGCCACCATCCCTTATGACTGTCCCGTCGCGATCTTCATCGACGAGCTCAGCGCAACCGGCCACGTCACCCACATCTCGTACAAGAAGACGTCGGTCACGCTGCACCACAACGCCGGCCGCCTTTCACATCAGGGTGTACTCGACGTCTGGAAGGTACGTCCGGCTTCGGCCCACTTCGACGTGGACGCCGCGGGAGCCATCGCTCAGTACGTCAAGGTGAACGAGTACGCCTGGGCCGTCGGCAACACGGCCGGTAACCAGAGCTCGATCAGCATCGAAATGGCGAATGCGACACTCGCGCCCGACTGGACGGTGGGCGAGGCGACTTGGAAGAACGCCGCTCGTCTCGCCGGCTGGCACTTCGCCGAGGTGATCGGCGAACGCCCGAGCAGGAGCAACCTCTTCTACCACCACCACTGGTCCTCGACCGTGTGCGCCGGCCCGTACATGGACCAGATCTACGACGAGGTCCTCGCCGCGGCACAGGTGGCGTACGACCACTTCATGGGTGCACACTCCACCCTCTGGCCGGATACCGAGCCCGTAGCAGTCGAGCGCCAACGCGAAAGGAGTCGGTGAGATGGCGTCCCTTGTTGTGGATTAGCCGATCACTGTTAGGGAGTGGACCGAGGGCGGATGCCCAGTTGTAGGCGCTGGCGAGGGCGGCGTCGCCGAGCAGCAACGGGGCGAGGGCCGGCACCATCACAGCCGTCACTGCAAAGGCTTCCGACCCGGACACCATGATCAGCGTGCCCGGGTCGATGTGCCCCTCAGCAGATATCGAGGTTGGTGAAGTCGTACGTCGCGTAGTCCGGGAAGTTGTAGATGTTGCCGTCCGCGAGGGCGTAGTACGAGTACGTGGGACCCCAGAAACGGACCTGGGCCCCGCCAGTCTGGTTGTTGCGCACAGAGAGCGCGTCGATGAAGTTCGAGAGCGACCGCGTATCGCACTTGAACAGGTGGAAAATGCTGTGCTTGCCGTCGCCCTGACCAATCGCCACGCAGGCGATCCCGGATGCCCGGGAGCAGTCGATCAGCTCATCCCTCCGCTTGTCACCCGACACATCCCGCTTCACCCATTCGCCAGAGAACAATGGGTAGATCTGCGGTGTCCATGCGGTCGTTCCCGTCGCACCGTTCTGTGCTGCCTGTGCTGGTGCCTGCACCGTCAGCGGAACAAGGACTGCGGCGATCATCGTCACGACCATTGCAGCCGCCCGTGTTCTGATTCTTCTCAAGCTCATTTGATCCCCTTTGTAGTCGCAATCGATGCAGCCAATCCGGTGGCGCGATGTCGTCACCACGGCTGCTGCTGTGACCCGACCGGAGCGCTCACATCTTCTGCTCCACCAGGTGCCGTAGCGGCCAAGAGCTCTCCCGCGTCAGCGCCTCGAACCGTAGATCCCGCAAGGAACCGCGCGACACTGACAGATGTCAGGGTGCGGCGTGCGAAGCCGGCCGACGCTGCGCCCCTTCTGTTCCCTGGCAGAGGGGCCGACGTCACTGCACTGGCGAGCAGGCCCGCGACAAGGCCGAACGTGCAAGCACGTCTATCGGGATCGCGCGGCTCCGCTGTGAATTCCGCTCGGCGGCTAATCCGGTTGCCGCTGGGGGTGGTTGGCGGGTTGACTGACCGGCTATGAACCTGGCACAGGCGGCCAATCGGCTCGATTTGGGGCAGTTGCTGGATGCCCCGTTGCTGCTCAAGGATGACGAGCAGAGCCCGGTGTGGAAGGCCGTTACTGACTCCGGCTCATGGGTGGTGAAGATCGCCCAGCCCTGGGGTGACTTCTGGCTGCCCATGGCTGCCCAGGCAGGGGCGCTTGAAGCCGCCGCGTGGGAGATCGGTGTCGCGATGCCCGAGCCGCAATCGACGACTCTGGGAAAAGCGGGGCTGTGGCGACCGGTCGGGGACGGTTGTTACGCCCGTGCGGTGCGCTTCGTCGAGGGCGCGCATCCGACCGCGCCGACGTCCGAACCGTTGGCGGCATGGGCTGGCGGGCTCGTCGCTGACCTTGCGCGGTGCGCGATTCCAGCCGATCCGACCGTCGATGGCGACTACCGGTCGTACTCCCAGGGGGAGTGGGAGGAGTGGTTTGCTCAGGCCGAACGCCTCGAAGTCCTCAGCGCGGCGGATGTCCGCATCCTCAAGCTGTCGGTGGAGCAAGCCGATGCCATGGTCGAAGATCAGCAGGAGTTGTGGCGACGCAAGTTGGTCATGCATCGCGACATCCGGCACCAGAACATTCTGACCGGCTCCGAAGGGCCGGTGGTGTTGGACTTCGATGCCGCTGGAGCGCAGGACCCGTGGTGGGAGTTGGTCTTCACCGCTTTCCATCTCGCCGGCTTCGGTCGCCGGTTTGAAGTGCCGGAGCGCCGTATCGTCGAAGCCTGCCTCTCCGGGTACGTCGCTGGGGGAGGGGCAGTTGGGGCGGTCGATGAGTCGGCGTTCACCGGAATGTTCACCGGACGCGTGGGAGCTTCGGCTTGGCAGCTGTGGATGGCATGCGGTCACCGGGGCGGGAGTCCGGAATACCAGGCCGGCTTCGCTCAGGCACTCAGGGAGTCGGTGAAGGCGATGGCCGTGATGCTCAAGGCCATGCCGACCTGGGCCACTTGGCTCAAGACGTAAGTGGGGGATGCTGGGCGAGGCGCCACCAACACTCGATCTCATGGGAGAGGTGTCTCCAGCAGGTGACGCCGGAGCCGGATGTCCGTGCTCAGCCCCCTGTTCAGGAGGAACCCCCCTGCAGGCTGGCGCGCGCAAGAGTCCAGCACCCCTCCCCAAAGGGCCGTCCGTTCCTACGGACGCCGAACTCGTACAGACGGGCCTCGGCCCACCGCACACTGGGGAGTAGATCGTCCGTAAGCGTGTCGGGACTGAAAGCAGCGTGTGAGGTCTCGTTGTCGGTGCAGCCGTCTATCGTCGCCCTCATGACACAGATAGATCTTGGTGCGTTCCATCGTGAATGGACTCGCTTCGAGTCGTGGCTTATGACGCACTCGCCCTCCGACCAGGCAGCCTTGCGGAGGCCGGCGGGACGCGAGCGGCAGGCCGAGCTGGAATCACGGCTGGGCTTCGCCCTGCACCCGGAGCTGAAGGCGCTCTTGGACCTGCACGATGGAGCCGCTGAGCCTGTAGCCGACCTGAGCCCGCGCACAGTCCCCCGCACGGTTCGGCCCGCTGGGTCGTTTCTCCCTTTGCACCATCGGCTGTGCAGTGTGGACGACATGGCGATGATGCACGACGTGCTCGTCGAGGTCAGCGAAGACTTCGTCGAAGCGGGATCGGCGGACGAAGAGGAACTGGCCGCAAATCTGCATCGATGTGTGCCGTTCGCTCTTCCCGAAGACGGCGGTGTCGCCCTTATCGATCACCGCCCCGGACCTTCGTACGGGCATGTGTATGAGATGGGCATCGGATCCGGAGACCTGGACGGAACCTTCTGGGCGACAGGTTTGACTGAGCTCTTCCGAGCTCTGAGCAACGCCTTGGAGACAGGCACTCCCTTCCTGCAGTACTGGCCCGCGAACTCCAAGGACGAGTCGGGCCGTGGCTACCTTGAGTGGGAGCTTCGAGTCTGAGTGCGGCGCGGCCACCGCCAGATACCGGCATGAGGCCGGCATTGCCTCCGGCCTCATGAACAGCTCCCGCCAACTCGGCGGCGCCTGGTCCGTCGGCACACATGCTCGCGGGTGACATCGCGCACCCGGCCTTGAACAGATCAGCATGTGAAGCTCGGGGTTCGTGCGGACTCAGGCGCCCACCGTCCCGTCGACGCCCTCACGCAGAAAGTCCGCGTGCCCGTTGTGGCGGCCGTACTCCAGGAGCACGTGCATCATCACCATCCGCAGTGATACCTCTTCGCCCCATCTTGGCTGGTACCCGGCCAGGTCCAGGGAATGGGCCTCCCGCTCGATGCGACGCGAGTTCTCCACCTCGGCCTCCCAGGCTCCGAACGCCTCGTCCCTGGTCGAGGCGCTCGCGTCGTACGCCGCCTGGAAGTCGATCTTGTCGGACCAGACCATGGGCGCGTCATTGTCCTCGAACACTCGACGGAACCAGGCGCGCTCCACCTCTGCCATGTGCCGCACCAGACCGAGCAGCGAAAGCGTCGACGGCGGCATCGACTGCTGCCGAAGCTCCTCGTCAGTAAGCCCTTCGCACTTCATGGCAAGGGTCGCACGGTGATAGTCGAGGAAAGCCCGCAGCATGTCGCGTTCGCTGCCAGAACTAGGCGGTCCTGTGCGATTGTCGCCGGTCACCGGTCGTGCTCCTCGTGTCGTTCCTGAATTCGAGGCCAGTATCCACTCCCGTCGACTGCCCCCTCGGGATGGCCGTCTGCCGGACCCGACTGTCATCACGCGGGTTGGCAAGGCTTGTTCAGCTCCGGTGGCGACGGCGCGACATTGTCGTGACGCTGGCCGAAGGGAAACAGCTGCGGCCGGAACGAAATCCGTGGCGCTGCCTACAGCGACCGCGACCTGGCCGTGTTCCTCGAAGGCGCGGATATCGCCGACCCGGAGGTCATCCTGGACGACCCAAAGTGTGTGGAGAGGCGCCGCGGCCCCTCCCACGGAACGCGTACTGCTAACTGGACCTGCGCCAGTAGCTCACCGCGGTCGGCGTGGTCGGCCCGACCATGGAGCCGACCACGGCCCGGCCCTGACTCAGACCGGGCGCCGTCCTCGCCGAACAGCGGCAAGCCGGCGGTGAGCCCGGGTCCGGCCGCCGGTGGGGCCGGAGTATCTGAACCCAACCCGGCAATCAGGCCGCGACAAGCTCCTGCTCGCGGTCCGGCGTCTTGAGCTGGGGCTTCTTCTTGTTCGGCAGCGAGAGCCGGAAGACCTTGCGCCACGCGGAGAACACCTGCTTGGGCAACGGCCCGGTGACGTACTCCAGCTCGTACTTTTCGAACAGCGCGCGCACCTTCACCGCGACCTCGGCGTACCGGTTGCTCGGCAGGTCCGGGAACAGGTGGTGCTCGATCTGGTGCGACAGGTTGCCGGTCATGAAGTGCATGGCCTTGCTGCCGCTGATGTTCGCCGAGCCCATCATCTGGCGCAGGTACCACTGGCCGCGCGTCTCGCCCTTGATCGACCGGCGCTCGAAGACCTGGACGCCCTCGGGGAAGTGCCCGCACATGATCACCGAGTGGGACCAGATGTTGCGGACCAGGTTCGCGGTGAACGTGGCGGCGAGCGTGGGGAGGAACGACGGCCCCGACAGCAGCGGGTGGATCACGTAGTCCTTGAGCACCTGCTTGCGGATCTTGCGGCCCACGGCCTTGGCCCGCGCGCGGAACTCCGGGTTCTTGCGGCGGCGCTTGTGCAGGTTCTTGCCGAGCTCCAGGTCGTACGCCGCGATGCCGTACTCGAAGAAGCAGGCGTTGATGAAGTTCCACAGCGGCTGACCGAGGTGGAAGGGGTGCCACTTCTGGTCCTCGTCGACGCGCATGATGCCGTAGCCGAGGTCGTTGTCCTTGCCGATCACGTTGGTGTACGTGTGGTGCAGCTCGTTGTGCGAGTGCTTCCACTGGTCGGCCGGCGAGACGTGGTCCCACTCCCAGGTCGTGGAGTGGATCTTCGGGTCCCGCATCCAGTCCCACTGGCCGTGCAGGATGTTGTGGCCGATCTCCATGTTGTCCATGATCTTCGCCACGGACAGACCGGCGGTGCCGATCAACCACGCGGGCGGGAAGATCGAGAACAGCAGCACGCCCCTGCTGACCAGCTCGAGCTTGCGCTGCGCCGAGATCACCTTGCGGATGTAGGCAGCGTCTTTCTCTCCGCGGCCGGCGATCACCTCGTCGCGGATCGCGTCCAGCTCGCGACCGAGCTCCTCGATCTGCTCCGCGGTCAGGTGGGCGGTGGGGTCAATGGCGGTCAAAGTGCTCCTACCGTTCGATGTCGCAGGGGCCCGCCGCGGCGGACACACAGGTCTGGATCAGGACGCCCGGCTCGGCCTCGGTGAGCTCTCCGGTGCGCAGGTCGCGGACGGCGCCCGCCTTGAGCGGGGTGACGCAGCCGAAGCAGATGCCCATGCGGCACCCGGACGGCATGAGCACACCGGCCTCCTCGCCGACGTCCAGCAACGGCGTGGCGCCGTCCGCGTCGACGGTTTTGCCGGTGGTGCTGAAGGTGACCTCGCCGCCGTCGCCGGTGACGACCACGCTGGGACGGAAGCGTTCGGTGTGCAGGCGCTCCGGTACGCCGTGATCGCTCCAGTGCTTCTCGGCGGCGTCGAGCAGGCCCGCGGGTCCGCAGGCCCAGGTCTCGCGCTCGGCCCAGTCGGGCACGAGTTCGTCGAGACGGGCGATGTCGAGCATGCCGTCGATGTCGGTGTGCACCTCGGTGAGGCGCAGCTTCTTGTCCGCGACCAGATCGTGCAGTTCGTTACGGAAGATCACGTCCTGCGGCTGCGGCGCGCAGTGGACCATGACGACGTCGTCGAACTCGGTGTCCCGGAGCATGCCCATCACGGGCGTGATGCCGCTGCCGGCCGTCAGGTAGAGCACCTTGGCGGGCTTGGCCTGCGGCAGCACGAAGTCACCGGTCGCCTGGTCGAGCTGGATCAGCGTGCCCGGCTTCGCTCTGCGGACCAGGTGGTTGCTGACCTTGCCGCCCGGGATCGCCTTCACGGTGATCGTGACGCGGCCGTCCCGGCGGTTTGTCGGCGAGGTGATGGAGTAGGCACGCCACAGGCGCACCCCGTCGACATCGACGCCGATCCGCACGTACTGACCGGCCGTGTGGCCGCGCCAGCCCCGTCCCGGCCTGATCACGAGGGTCGCGGCGTCACCCGTCTCGGGGTGCACGGCCTCGATGCGCCCACGCAGGTCAGCACCCGCACGCAGCGGGCTGACCAGGTCGAGGTAGTCCGACGGCAGGAGCGGCGTCGTGACCATCTCCAGCAGTTTCCACGCCCTGCTACGGAGGGCTGTACTCGTCATGACTCCAGCTTGCTGTGCCTCAGGGCGTAAAGTCCTGACCGCAGGATGTGAATCAGGTCGCCTGAATTGTTCGCAGGGAACAAAACATGAGTCATGCAATCCAGAGGGCCAGCGAGCTGGCCCTGGATGAGAGGACGGTCACCGCACTGCGGGCCGCGCTGAAAACCACCGCCGACGAGGTCGTCCAGGCGATCATCGACGAGGTCCCCTCCTACGCCAACGCCCTTTCGGGCAGCATGGGCGGCACCATCCGCCGTGCCGTCCGCACCGCCCTGGGACACTACCTGGACCTCGCGAGCGGCAGTGCCACGGGCGGCGACGGCGGTGACGCGGCCTACGAGCTTGGCCGCGGCGAGGTACGCGACGGCCGTTCGATGGACGCCCTGCTCAGCGCCTACCGCGTCGGCGCCCGCGTAGCCTGGCGCTGCCTGGCCGCCGGCGCCGTATCCACAGGTCTGCCCGCCGCAGAGGTCGCCAAGTTCGCCGAGCTGACCTTCGCCTACATCGACGAGCTCTCCGCCGCGAGCGCCGCGGGCCACGCCGACGAACTGGCCGCCCAGGGCAGGGCGCACGAGCGCCACCTGGAACAGCTTGCCCGCGACCTCCTCGCCGGCGCGAGCCCGGACGTACTGCTTGTCTCCGCTCAACGGGCCGGGTGGCAGCCCCCGGTTGCGCTGACCGCGGTGCTGCTGCCCGCCGCCCAGGCCCGGCCTGCCTACCGCGTGCTCGACCCGAGCACCCTCGTCCTCGACGATCTGCCGGATGCCACCGGTGTGCTGCTCGTTCCCGATGCGGACCGATCACATCTCTTGCGGCAACTGACGGACCGCACCGCCGTGGTCGGCCCGGCCCGGCCATGGACGCGTGTGTCCGCCTCGTACGCACGAGCCGTTCGCGCGCGCTCCCTGTCCTCCGATATTCGCGACACCGAGGACCACCTGCCCGAGCTGGTGCTGAGCGCCGATGCGGACGCGTTCGCAGACCTGCGTGCCCGAGCCCTCGCACCGTTGCGGACCTTGCCTGTCGCGACCGCGCGGCGCCTGGAGGAGACGTTGCGGGCGTGGCTGCTGCACCAGGGCAGGCGGGAGGAGGTGGCGGCGGCGTTGTTCGTCCACCCCCAGACCGTCCGGTACCGGATGTCGCAGCTGCGGGAGCTGTTTCCGGATCTCGCCTCGCCGGACCGGGTCCTTGAACTGACGTTGGCGGTCGGTCTTCGGGCCGGCTGACGCGTACGTCGGCCGTCCACCGCCGCGCCCGCGAGCGGCCCAGGAACCGTGCCTCGTGCGGCTGCGGCTGGGTGACCGGCCGGGGGGCCAGGCCTGGGTATCAGGGGCCGGGGGCCGGGTCGCTTACGCCGTGGACTACCCGTGGTTCTGCGTCGGCCCAGTGCCTCCCTCCCGACAGGCCAACCGGACGACCGACCGGGTCGGCCTGGCCCCACCGCGCGAGGGATGATGGGGATGGAATGACGGAACGTAAGGTCAGGAGCTTCCATGGCGAAGCGGGTGCACCGACCCCGTGAGGACGCGGAGTTCGACTTCATCCTCGGGATGAGCGGAGTTCCGGTCCTCGCGTACTTCACCGGGACATGGCCCAAGGCAATCGAGCCCTGCCGGGTGATGGACCTCGTCGTGGGTGGCATCGCCGACGACTACGCGGGCCGTCTGACCGCCGTCCGCGTCGACATCACGCGTTGTCCGGCCGCGACCGAGCGATACGGGATCACCGGGGCTCCGTCCTACGTCCTGCTGAAGCAGGGAGAGGCGGTGGCGCACGGCACGGGGCCCATGACCATCACCGAGGTACGGAAGGTCCTCGACGGCCACGTCTGAGCGGCCGCCGCGGCACGTGGCCGCTACGCCCGTCACGTCTGATCGACAGGAGCTGGGCCTCCTGAGACACCTTGGGGCTGAGACACCCCCACAGGTCACAGAACGCGGTCGATCGCGGTCGCGTCCGGCAGCCGCCCGGCTGCTGCCACGATCTCGGGCAGAGCGCAGCATCACGGCGCCAGTCTCGACGGACAACGCCCCTGGCAGTCCAACACTGAGCAATTGAGCACGTCAGTGCCTTTCAGGACGGCAGTCGCAGGGCGAGCAGGGCCACGTCGTCGGTGCTGCCGGGCGGCATGCGGTCGAGTAGCTGATCGCACAGGGTGTCGAGCGGTTCGTGGGCGAGAGCGAGGGCGTGGTGGCGCAGACGGGTGAGGCCGGTGTCGAGGTCGCTGCCGGGGATTTCGATCAGGCCGTCGGTGTAGAGCAGCAGGGTGGAACCCGGCGGCAGAGACTGCGCGGCGTTCGGCCGGCTGCCGACGGTGCCCGAACCGGCGCCGAGGAGGAGCCCCTGCCCGGCTTCGAGGTACTGAGCCTGCCCGTCCTGGGCCAGCAGGAGCGGAGGCGGATGCCCGGCGCTGGTCCACCGCAGGGTCCATGGGCCGGTGTGCGGGTCGCCTTCGAGCAGGGCGAGGACGAGGGTGGCCATCGGGACGGTGGTGATGGCGGGCAGAGCGTCGTCGAGGCGGTCGACGACGGCACCGGGCGGTCCGGTGCGGTCCCAGGCCAGTGACCGCAGGATGCCGTGCAGTTGTGCCATGCCGGCCGCGGCGGTGAGATCGTGACCCACGACGTCGCCGATGACCAGAGCGAGCGTGCCGTCCTTCAGCTCGAAGGCGTCGTACCAGTCGCCACCGACCTGGGAGCCGGCCGGGGCTGGCTGGTAGCGGGCGGCCAGTTGCAGGCGGCCGAGCCGGGGCAGCGGTGCGAGCAGGTTGCGCTGCATCGCCTCGGCGACGGCACGCTGTCGGCCGAACCGGCGGGCGTTGTCGATGACCAGCCCGACCCGGCGGCCGATGTCGCTCACCACTTTCAGGTCGTCGGTGTCGAAGGGGGACGCTGGGTCGGTGCGCACCAGCGTCAGGGCGCCGGTGACCTGACGAGGGGAGCCCAGCGGCACCGTGATGGCGGATGTCGCGCCCACCGTCCGCAGGAAGCCGCTGTGGACGGCGGCCAGCGCAGAGCCGGCCGGTGCGGCGACGTCAGCTTCGCGCTGCAGGACGGGATCACCGCCGTTCAGCACTTGGACCAGCGGAGAGCGGGCTCCCACCTCCGTCTGCGGCAGGCGCTCGCGCCAGTCCTCGTGCGCGGCGTGGCGGCCCCCCGGGCCCGTCACCGCCACACGGTGGACCTGTCCGGTACTGATCCGCAGGTCCACCGCCGCCCAGTCGGCCAGGCGGGGAACCAGCAGACGGCCCAGACGGGCGAGGGCCTCGTCGATCTCCAGTGTCTGACCCAGCACGTCGGTGATCTCCGCCACCAGCGTCAGCCGCTCGGTGCGGTCCTCGAGAGCACGCGTGTAGGCCGCCCGCTGCCGACGCGTGCTGCGGTCACCGGCGGCGTCGGTCAACAGCACGGCCATGCCTTGGAAGGCGCTGTCGTCTCTCAGAGGAGAAGCGGACCAGGAGATCGCGGTCAGACGGCCGTCACCGCGCAGACAGATCTCACCCTCCCCCCGTGCCTCGGCTCTCTCGGCCAGGGCCCGCAGCAGCGGACACTGCCCCCGGGGAACCGGACCGCCGGCCGCATCCCGGTGCAGCAGATCGTGTGCGTCTTCGCCCCGCATGGCGGCGGCGGCGCGGCCCAGCAGGCGCTCGGCGGCCGGGTTGGCCGCGAGAATCCGTCCGGTGGAGTCCACCACGATGAGAGCCGTGCCCATCCGTCGGACGACCTGCTGCCAGAAATCCGGCTCGGCCGCCGACCGGCACCGCCACTCATCTCCCATGTCCTCCACCATGCCGCCTTTCCAGTCATGCAAACCCTCTCCGGAAACCGCGGACGCGTCGGCAGGCCGGCACATCAGCGGATGGATGACTCCGGAGTCGACAACGATCGGTACGACCTGCTTCAACGCTCCGTCCGAGCGGCAGGGAACGGGCTCCGGTCTCGACGTCCAAGTCGTACTGACCAGGAGCTCGCCCGGCGGGCCTTCGGTACATGGTCGTCGGCGTGCTTGCAGATGCGGGGGTGTGCCGTCGCCACGCCATCCGAGCCGGCCGCGCCGTCATGGAGTCGGGCGCCGGGTCCCGACGTCGTCTTACGGAGTCGGACACCAAGGTCCCGATCCGGCGGTATCACAACACGATCGGCCCGAGTTCCGCCGCTGTTTCGGCCAGGGCGCGGATCGCCGGGTTGTCGGACGTGGAGCGCCAGGTCAGGGCCCATGGGAGGGCAGGGGCGTCGGGGAGGGGCAGGAAGACGATGCCTGGGGGGTTGTTGTAGCGGGCGGCGACCTCGCCCAGTGGCTGCACGCATTCCCCCGAGGCGACCAGCGAGAGCACTTCGTGGAAGGTCCGCGCGACCGGCCCCCGCGGGACGCGCCGGCCGAGCGGGGTGCGCATGGGGATCATGGACGCCACCCAGTAGTCGGGGGCGTCGGGGCCCAGGTCGACCACGCGGTTGTCGGCGAGGTCCTCCAAGGACGCGGTGCCGCGTGCGACCAGCGGATGGTCCTCCGCCACGGCCAGGACACGGGCCCCGGTCAGTACCGTCGGCCCCACCGTGAGATCCGGTTCGGCGACGGGCAGCCACACCACATGCACGTCATGCTCGCCGGTGCGCAGGCCGGTGAACGGATCGCTGCCGTTGATCTCGCCGAACTGGATGTCGCTGCCGGGACAGCGGGTGCGGAACGCGTCGACGAGAGGGCGCAGTTCGTGTCCGGCGTGGCCGAACACACCCAGCCGTAACGTCTGGCCCGTGCCGGCCGCCCGGGCCCGCGCGAGACCTGCCTGGAGGAGGTCGACGGCCTGCTGGAGGTCCTCGCGCAGGCGCCGGCCGACGGGCGTCAGGGCCACCCGCCGGCTGGTGCGGTCGAACAGGGCGACACCGAGGCGGCGTTCCTCCCTGCGGATCACCTGACTGACGCGGGCCTGGGACACCCGAAGCCGCTCGGCGGTACGGCCGAAGTGCAGTTCCTCGGCCAACGTCAGGAAGATCTCTATGTCGCGCAGCTCCATACATAACCCCCGAGTTATGGATAGCCCCGCGGATCTTATCTTGTTCGGTCACTGACCTGCGTCGATGCTCGTAACACAACCCCACCGGACAGGCGGAGCACCCCTGACCCACCGATCGAAAAGGGAGGGCATCGATGAGTGATGTGCAGGCCATCGTCGACCGCTTCGAGATCGAGGCGCTGCGCGCCGAGTGCACCGACGCGGTGATGATGCGTGACTACGACCGTGTCGCCTCCTTGTTCACCGATGAGGGCATCATGCGATGGCCGCACATCGGCAAGGAGTTCGCCGGCCGGGAGGAGATCCGCGCGGGGGTCGCATGGGGGCAAGGACTCTGGGAGTTCTTCGTGCAGCACGTCCATCCGGGCGTCATCCGGCTGGACGACGACGGCGACACCGCGACCGGCCGGGCGTACATCCAGGAGTTCGGGCGGATGCGTGACGGCAGTTCGCACCTGAACCACGCGCTGTACCACGACCGTTACCAGTGCACGCCCGACGGCTGGAAGTTCAGCGAACGCGTCTACGAGGTCAGGTACGTGGACTTGTCGCCGCTCGCGGGCTCACCGCCACCCCAAGCTCGGGACACCCCTTCGACGTCTCCCACCGCGCGAGCGGTGTCGGCCGGTCACCTCTTCACATCGACGCATCGAGCGAAGGAGCAACTGTCATGATCCTCATCACGGGAGCCAACGGCGTCGTAGGACGTCAGGTGATCGACCAACTGCTGGGGGAGGGCACGGCCGTCACCGCGGTCACGCGCGGGAGCGGCGAGACCCGGTTCCCCGACGGCGTGAGGGCCGTCCGCGGAGACCTGTTCCATCCCGAGTGGATCGAGGCGGCGCTGCACGGAGTGGAAGCGCTGCAGATCAGCCCGCGCGCCGTCGGGCCCGGCCTCGGTCAACTGCTGAGGCTCGCCGCCGAGCAAGGCGTACGACGTGCGGTGCTGCTGTCGGCGACCACCGTGGAATACCCGGCCGGAGAGGCCCGCTTCGCCGCCCAGTTCGAACACGCCGAGAAGGCCGTCATGAACTCGGGCCTGGACTGGACGATCCTCCGCCTGGCCGACTTCGCCGCCAACGCACTCGCCTGGGCACCCCAGATCAAGGCCGGTGACGTGGTGCGCGGCGCGTACGGCCGGGCCGCCACCTCCCCCCTCCACGAAACCGACATCGCAGCGGTCGCCCAACTCGCCCTGCGGGGGACCCTTCAGGGCAAGTCGATCCACACACTGACAGGCCCTCAGTCACTCGACCAGAGCGAGAAGGTACGGCTCATCGGCGCCGCCATCGGCCGGACTCTGTCCTTCCAGGAACTGCCGCCCGAGCAGGTACGGCAGGGCATGCTCGCCCAGGGGCTGCCCGAAGAAGTGCCCGACCGGCTGCTGGGCTCGCTCGCCGACTACGCCGTCCGGCCGGGCCCCACCACCAGCACGGTCCACGAGCTGCTGGGCAGGCCCGCACTCACCTTCGCCGACTGGGCACGCGACAACGCACTCGCCTTCCGCGGATGACCAACCGCTACTTCACGTTGTGCGCGAACCAGCGGTGGGAACAGCTGCCGCATTTGTGGTCGTCGCCCAGGGTCCACCCCTGGCACACCGTGCAGAGCAGGCAGTTCAGGATGTCCGTTCCCCCTGTCAGCCCCACGTTCTCGAGGCGGGACAGGGCCCTCCTGCGCACCTCTTCCAGTTGAGGCTCCAGCTGCGCGAAATCGGCCGCGTTCTCTTCGAACGCTTGCTCCTGCGCGTCGTTCACCTGCGTATTGAGACCCACCGTCTTCCCTCCTTTCACAGTAGAGAAGCTGTGTATCTCTTTCGATTGTCTCCCAGGCCGGGCACGGGAGCATCCGGATGCCATGCCTCTCAGGACGCGAATCCGCGGGCCGCTCGGAGGATGTCGGCGGGAGCCGTTCCGCACTGGGCCCACGCGATACCGACACCCGCGTGCATGCGCACGATCTCGTCGCCCAGGGGGATCGGCAGGTGGATCCGGGACTGCATCCACACCGCGGCGGCGTGCGCGTCGGCGGGGTCGAAGCCGTCGGCGAGGACGACGAACTCGTCACCGCCGTAGCGGGCGACCGTGTCGCCGTCGCGCACAGCCTGACCGAGCCGCTGGGCGACCTTGACGAGGACGCCGTCCCCCGCGTCGTACCCGAAACGGGTGTTGATCGCCTTGAAGTCGCGGAGGGCGAAGAACAACACGGCCAGGCCGTGCGTGATGCCGTCGCCCACGGGGGCCCGGACATGGGTGTGGGGGATCGCGACCTGAGCGGCGCGGCCGGGGTGGGCGTCGTCGTAGAGGTCGTCGCCCTCCTTCGCGGCGTCGGGCCCCTGCTCCGGGAGTGGGCAGAGCCGGGCGGCGATTCGGGCGTGCAGCTCGGCGGAGTTCGGCAGGCCCGTGAGGTCGTCGTGCGAGGCGCGGTGGGCGAGATCGAACTCGCGTCGTTTGCGCTCCTCGATGTCCTCGACATGGGTGAGCAGGAAGCGCGGGCCGTCGGCGGCGTCGGCGAAAACACTGTTGCGCAGTGAGACCCACAGGTACGTGCCGTCGCGGCGCCCGAGGCGCAGTTCCGCACGCCCGCCGTCCGCGCTGGTGCGGAGCAGGGTGCCTATGTCCTCGGGATGGACGAGGTCCGAGAGCGAGTAGCGGCGCAGGGCGGTGGCCGGGCGGCCCAGCAAGCGGCACAGCGCGTCGTTCGCCCGGAGGATGCGGCCGTGGTTGCCTCCACCCATCTCGGAGATGGCCATACCGCTGGGCGCGTACTCGAAGGCGTGTCGGAAGGACTCCTCGCTCGCCCGCAGCGTCTGCTGCTCGCGCTCCAGTCTGACCAGGGCGCGTTGCATGTTCGTGCGCAACCGCGCGTTGCTGATCGCGATGGCGGCCTGGAAGGCGTACTCCTCCAGGTCCCGGCGCTCGTCCGGCCTGGGGCGGCGGCGGGTGAGAGGCCGGTCCACGGAGATCACGCCGATCAGCTCACCGTGGGAGGCTCCCGAAGCGCTCCGGGCGTACATGGGGGCGAAGAGGCGGTCGGCGGGGTGCCAGTCGTCCTCGAAGCGGGGGGCTGGGCCGTCGGTGTACCACTGCGGGACGTCGTCGTTGTCCAGGATCCAGCCCTCGGTGTGCGGTATGAACACCAGGTCGCCCCAGTGCTCGCCCATGCCGAGGCGGCGCTCCCAGGACTCGCGGGAGCCGGAGCGGCCGGTGATGAGGGCGTCGGCGGCGGGGTTCCCGGCGAAGGCGGCGACGACGAGGTCGCCGTCCGGCCGGACGAGGTTCACGCACGCCAGCTCGTACCCGAGTCCGGTCACGACTCGGTCGGCGACGATCTGCACGGTGTCCGCGAGGCTGCGGGCGAGATGGAGGTCCTGGACCACGGCCTGCAGATTGTGACTCCTGTCGATGGCGAGCGCGCTGTGCGTGGCGAGCTCGGCGGCGACCGACAGATCGGCTTCCTGGAAGGGCTGCTCGGCGGGGTGCCGCAGGAGGACGGCCGTGCCGATGATCCGCCTGCGACCCTGCAGGGGCACGAGGACGGTGTGGCCTCCGCCGGGTGCCTGATGCCCCTCGCCGAGCAGTTCGGGCAGCGCGGCCGCCCCGACCGGCGAGTCGCCACCGACCGGCGTCGCCCCGTTGAGTACGTCGAAGAGCGCACTGCCGGGTCGTACCTCGCACCGCGTGGCACCCCCTGCGGCGTGGAGCGGGTGTACCTGTTGCAGCCGCAGCACCAGCGGGCCCGCGTGCTCCTCGTCGCCCACCGGGATCGGGTCCCGCAGATAGACCATGACGGCGTCGGCGACGGCGGGTACGACGGCCCGGCACAACCGCGTCACGATGTCCTCCGGGTCCCTTCCCCGGGTGATCCGGCGGGCCGCCTCGGAGATCTCGCCTTCGGGGTCGACGGCCGGGGACCGTGGGGATTCGAGCGCGGGGACGGGCGTCTCCTGGCTGGTCGGCGGGTTGTCCGGGGTTGTTCCGGACAACCCGGCGGGTTGTCCTTCCGGGGTGTGCCGAGCCTGCCCGGGCACGGAGGGGCCGGCTCCCGCCGGAGCAGCCGAGGGAATCGAGGACGACCAGTAGCCCACCTCGTCGGCGGCCTGCTGGACGGCCTCGTGCTCCTCGTCGAGGACGGCGCGCGCCTTCTCCAGGGCACGGTCCACGTCGTTCAGTGCAGCGGCGTCGGGGCCGAGCGCGTCCAGATCGGGCCGGGACGGCAGCGGCGCAGGCTGCTCCGTACGGGAGGGTTCGTCCTCTCCCATGCGCAGCCGCAACTCGGCCAGTTCGGCCTCCAGTTCCTGGATGCGGCGGGCCGCGTGATCGGCGACCTGCTGGGCGATGCCCCGCTCCCGCTCGGCGCGGACCAACTGTTCACGCAGGTCCGTCTCCTGCCGCTGCGCCCGTGAAAGGAGCTCCAGCACCCCCTGACCCTCGGGGAGTTCGACCCGCAGCGACTCCAGCGCGTCGAGCCGACGTCGCAGTTCGGCGACCTTCGCCTGGGCCTGTCCGAGCATGACGAACAGCAACGTGGCGATGGAGAGGGCCTGTTGGCGGCCGTGCTCGCCGGCCTCGTAGGCCTGGCGGGCGCGCTGCATCTCCTGGAGGACCTCGATGGTGCGGTCCTTGGCCTCCAGCAACACCCGGGCGGGCACCAGCTCCTGCGACTCCGTGACCGCCGTAGGGTTCGTGCGCGCCCGGTCCCACAACGTCCTCGCCTCCCCGAGCCGCCGCCGGGTGAGGTCGGCCTGTTCGTGGGGAAAACACACGTCGGCCACAGCCTCGACGAGGTCCCACTCCAGCGATTCGCCGGCCAGCCGGTCCCGCAGCCGGCGTAACTCGGGCACGGCCCCGGCGACGAAGTGCTCGGGAGTGAGCCGTACGTGCAATTCCTTGACGGAGACGCCCGTTTCGTCGAGCCAGGACCGCACCATCGCGACCAGCCGGTTGATCTCGACGCACGAGCCCCGGGCCGGTCCCCACGGCCGCCCCGCCCGTTTCCTCTCGCCGGCCACCTTTTCTCCCCATGGTTTGTTCGCCGGACAACCCCCTGTTGTCACCGGAGAAACATCCAACCGTCCCACCTGCGGTTCTGCCCGGGGATCGTCGTAATCCGTCATTGACACGACACGACACGACACGACACGCCATCCGTCATCCACACCACACGACCCAGGCGGTGCCTTCATGAACAACACCTTTCCGGCGTTCCTGCTCCTCGCGCTGGCGGTGGCCGTCCTCTTCTCCGTCGTCGCCGCCGCGATCGCCTTCGCCCTCGCCCGCTGGGAGGGAGCGGCGGTGCCGACGGCCCTGTCCCGCGGTGGCGTCGCCTTCGCCGCGAGCCTCACCCTGTGCCTGGCCGTGTTCGCGGCGTTCGACGGGACGTAGTGGAGGGGCGGGGGCAGGGGGAGAAGCATGCAGAGCAGAGCAAGGCCCTTGCCTGCGGTTACTTCGCCGGTAGGGGCCTTGCCGTTGCGGCCGGCCGTGACGGCTGCTTCGGCGTCCTGGTGTGGCACGCCGTCTGACTGCCGAGGGCGCTCGAAGGCTGTCGAGAGGACGCAACCGCGACTGGTGCAAGTGGCGTCAGGCGCCCAGCGCCACGCACTCCGCCGCGCAGGTTGAGGGTCGTACCGACATTGACCATGTGGCAGCTGGCCGCTGCCGCCTTGATCGTCACGCACCGTCGCAGACCTGAGGCCCCGCTCCCAGCCAAGAGACGTGCCGGATCGCGAAACAACTTCTGCCCCGCTGTCACCCATCTGGCCTGCCGTGATGGCAAGGCGAACGCAGTCCGGCAAGGGTGGGGTGGGCTTCGCCGTCCATGTCGGCCAGGCCCTTCCGACCGAACGAACCTCAAGGAGCTCGGCCATGTCTGAACGCAACACCGCCATCCGCAGCCTTCATGATCTCGGTCTGGCCGCCTGGTTCGGAGGCTCGCTGATGGGGGCGGTCGGCCTCAACGGGGCGGCGCAGGGCGAAGGCGGCACGGAGATGAACCGTGACCGGATCTCTTCGTCGGGCTGGGCGAAGTGGGCGCCGGTCAACGCCGCCGCGATCGGAGCGCACCTGTTCGGTGGTGGCGGGCTGCTCGCCGTGAACGCGCACCGTGTCGCCACGCAGCAGGGCGTGGGCGCCTCTACAGCGGCCAAGACCGTCATCACCGCTGCGGCTCTGGCCGCCACGGCCTACGCCCGCGTCCTGGGCAAGAAGGTCGAGCTGGCCTCCTCCACCGACCCCGCTGACGCCGAGAAGGCGGACAAGCACCCGATCGACCTCGACAAGGCGCGGCGACAGCTGGCCACTGCCCAGTGGGCGGTACCGGCCCTGACCGGATGCCTGGTCGTGCTCAACGCTCTGCACGGCGAACAGCAGCGCCCGACCGAGCAGATTCCCGGCATGTGGGAACGGGCCCGCTCCGCCACCCACCTGATGTCGTAGAGCCGTGCAGAGGGCAGGAACCTGCCATGCAACATGGCAGGTTCCGTCCCGTGGAAGCGGAGTGGGCGGCGTGGCGTCGGCCGAGCAGCGGCCGGTCGATCCTGGACCGCTGCCGGGCAGCGAAGTACCACCTGGTCTGGGCGCGGAATCTGCCGGCGCCTGCCTCGCGTCAGGTCGCTTGGGCCGACGTGCAGAAGTACGAGGGCTTGCCCGTGGCCGTGCCGTCCGGCCCGGCGCACGCCCTGGTGGTGGTGACGCTCGAGCGGCGTGGCTTGCGGTCCGGGATCGCGGTTGTCGACCAGATCACTCCGTGATGGGCACGCACTCGGCGAGCAGGTCGACGACGTCACGCCACGCTCGCTGCGCGTGCCGTGGGTGGTAGCCCACGCCGGGGACCACGGGGTGGTCGACCGGTGGGTGGTGGAAGGCGTGCAAGGCGCCGCCGTAGACCACGAGGCGCCAGTCGACGCCCGAGGCCCACATCTCAGCGGTGAACGCGTCCCGTTGCGCGGGCGGCATGATCGGGTCTTCCGACCCGACCCCGGCCCACACCGGGCAGCGGATGCGCGCCGCCTCGCCCGGTCGGCCCGTGGTCAGTGCGTTGACTGTCCCGATCGCGCGCAGGTCGACGCCGTCGCGCCCGAGTTCCAGCGCGATCGCGCCCCCGGTGCCGTAGCCGACGGCGGCGATCCGGCCGGGGTCGGTCCGCGGCTCGGCGCGGAGCACGTCGAGCGCCGCGTGGCCGATGCCCCGCATCCGGTCGGGGTCGGCGAGCAGCGGCATGCAACGGGCCAGCATCTCCTCAGGGTCGCCCAGATAGCGCCCGCCGTGGAGGTCGAAGGCCAGCGCCACGTATCCCAGCTCGGCGAGCGCATCGGCCCGGCGGCGCTCGACGTCGCTGAGCCCCATCCCCTCGGGCCCGACCAGGACCGCGGGCCGGCGGTCGACACCGGCCGGGAGCGCGAGGTGCCCGATCATCGTCAGGCCGTCTGCCGCGTATTCGACCGTGCGCGTGGTAACTGTCGCCATGTGCCTGGACTGTAGTGATCGCCGGGCCCGGACGGGCCGGTGTTCTGCTGCTGGCAGAAGGCAGGTCTCCGGAGTGTTCCGCAACCGCCCCGTCAGCGACGTCGCCGGGGGCTGGTTGCGTGGAACGAGGCCGGCGTCCGGGACCAGGTGAGCCAGCTGCTGCTGATCAAGCTGCGCTCGAAGAACCAGCTGGACTGGTCGCGGGACGGTGATCGAGCGAAGTTCTGGTCAGCCGATGCCCCGCTGTCGGCGGTTACTGGAAAAGATGGTCAAGGTAATAGTCGATGGCAGCGGTGGCCTGTTCGGGGGTACGCAGGCCCAGGACGACGGGTGGACCCTGCGAGTCGGCGAGGCCGAAGAGCAGTTCCGCTTCCACATCGGGGTCGCGGTCCGGCGCGATGTCACCGGCTTCCTGGGCCATGCGGACGAGGTCGGCGAGGAGCCGGTAGAGGCGGGGCAACCCGTCGACGTAGAGGGCTCGCAGTTTGGGGTTGGCAAGCATGCGGATGAGGTAAGCGACGCCGACGAGCCACTCGCGGCGACGCCGGTCGTCCCTGGGGATCGTCTCCAGCAGCACCCAGCGCAGCGCCTCCCGGGGGGTGGGCTCGCCCTCGGGCCATGCCTGCTCGTTCCACCGCTGCTGGACCAGCCAGTCCTGGTACTCGATCGCATAGGCGAGCAGTTCGTCCTTGTTGGCGAAGTAGTGCTGGATGCGGCCGGTCGAGACGCCCGCCTGTGCCGCCACGGCCCGCATGGAGATCGCTTCCAGTCCATGGTCGGCGACGATGTCCAGCAGCGCCTCGGCGATCTGGTCCCGGCGGGCCTTGTGGTCTACCTGTCGCGGCACGTCGACGGGCACCTCTCTTCCTCGTGCTTGCCCTCCTGGGCGAATCAGCCTAATGTCGTTTTTGCAATACGAACGTATTGCAAAAAGTTGGGCGCCGCCTGCACTGCAGCGGCAAGAGGGAGAGGACCGGACCATGCGGGAGCGACGCTCCACTGCCGGCGCCGTACTGGGCGCGGCCCTCCTCGTGGCGGTGATGGGCACAGCGGATGCGGTGCAGACCTCGCCGACGACGGCCGGGCAGCACCCGCACCGGCAGCGTGCCCAGGGTCAGCACCCTGAGGCGCGTTCGGACACCGCTCGTACTCGCCAGGGCCGCCTGGAGGGGGTAACCACTGGCGGCGTCACCACCTATCAGGGCATCCCCTACGCGGCACCTCCGGTCGGCCCGCTGCGCTGGCAGCCCCCGACAGCGCCACCCACCTGGACCGGCACGCGGTCGGCGGCAGAGCCCGGACCGGCCTGCGCGCAGCCCGAGGTGGCGGACTCGGCGGAGGACTGCTTATACCTCAACGTCACCACGCCCGCTGAGGGAGCGGACCGCCCGGCCAAGCGGCCGGTCGTGGTCTGGTTGCACGGCGGGGCCTTCAGCTCGGGCTCCGGGGACCAGTACGACGCCACCCGGATGGCCCGGCAGGGCGACGTCACGGTCGTGACGGTCAACTCGCGCCTGGGCGCCCTGGGCTTCTTCGCCCATCCCGACCTGCCCGACTCCGGTGCCTTCGGCCTGCAGGACCAGCAGGCGGCGCTGCGCTGGGTACGGGACAACGCTGCCGCGTTCGGCGGTGATCCCGGCAATGTCACGCTCATGGGCGAGTCCTCAGGAGGCGCGAGCGTGTGCGCTCAGCTCGCCTCGCCCAAGGCCGCCGGGCTCTTCCACCGCGCGGTCATCCAGAGCGGCTCCTGCCTGCAGAACTGGCCCAAGAACACGCTCGCGCCCGGCGACCCCGCCGCCACCTATTTCGCCCACCAGGACGAGCTGGCCGCCAAGGGCTGCGGCGCTCTGGGCTGCCGCAGCCTGAAGTGCCTGCGCGTCAAGCCCGTCAAGGACGTGTTGTCCCTCAACGGGCGCTTCCACCAGCCCGCCTACGGGACGAGTGTCCTGCCCCAGTCGCCGGCCCGCGCGCTCAAGGCCGGCCACGTCCACCGCGTGCCCGTCCTGCAGGGCAACACCCGTGACGAACACCGGCTGTTCGCCGCCCTGTTCACCCTGGACGGGCCGATGACGGCAGCGGACTACCGCCGCCTGCTCACCGAGACCTACGGCCGACGGCAAGCGGCCCGCATCGCCCGCGTGTACCCGCCCGGCGCCACGCCCGCACTGACCTGGGCCAAGGTCGGCACCGACCGCAGCTGGGTGTGCCCCACGCTGGCCGCCGACCGGCTGCTGGCCCGGCATGTTCCGGTCTACAGCTACGAGTTCGCCGACCGCCACCCACCCGCGCCCGACCTCCACCCCGACTTCCCGCTGGGCGCCTACCACAGCGCGGAGCTGCCCTACCTGTTCGGCATGGGCGACCTCCGCCTCGACGACGGACAGTCCGCCCTCTCCCGACGCATGATCGCCGCGTGGACGACGTTCGCCAGAACCGGTACGCCCGGCGACGACTGGCCGCCGTTCCCGCACACCCAACAGCTGGCTCGGCACACGTTCTCCGGCGTGGACGCGGCGGCCGAACACCGATGTGCCTTCTGGGCGCGCAACTCCTGACGCCCGTCATCCGCACATCTCCCGCGGACCGTACGAACGAACCCCTCCGGAGGACCCCATGAACGAAATCGGCACTCCGCTCGCCGAGGCCGACTACATCGGCGCCATTGCCCACGAGTTGAGCGAGAAGCGAGCAGCGGCGAAGATCGCCGCTGGCATGAGCCAAAAGACTCTCTTCCGGCGTCGCGGCCGGATCATCCTGCACTCCGACCTGCTCGTCCTCACCGGCTGGTCCGACAACGGCGATCTCGCCCTCACCCGCGCGGACATCACCGCGGCAGAAACCCGCTTCACCCACCTCTACGGCCGCTTCCTCGGTGGCCTGCTGAACGCGGGCCAGCCCCTCATCCTCAACACCACCAACGCATCGGCCGACGAGGTGTACCTGCTCATCAACCACCGCGGCTTCCTGGAGACCACGGACGATCGGGCCTGGGAGAAGCGCATCGAGCGGTGGCGCCGCGGCTGAATCGAGAAGTCGTCCGCTGTGGCAGCACCCGCTGGTCCGCACCCACCTCCGGTGCGTACGAACGGGTGCACCCGCCGGTCCTGCTCGTCTCCCACCAGGTCGGCCAGCGCTCCGCCAGAGCCAGATGGCCCGGATCGCCAGCTTGGCAAGGCTCCAGGCCGAGAACGGCAGGCCGTGCCCGGCCGGTCTGAAGGTGCTGCCCGGTCATTCAGAACTGGCAGATATATTTCGTAGCTCGATATATGCTCGGCACATGACCAGACAGAATCCGCCCTTGACGGAACCGCAGTACTTCATCCTGGCCGCGCTCATGGATGGCCCGTTGCACGGGTACGGCATCATCAAGGCTGCCGAGCAGGCCACCGACGGGCGGCTGCGGATCGCTGTCGGCACCCTCTACGGCGCGCTGGAGCGGATGGAGCGGGCCGGGCTGGTGGCCGCCGGCCATGAGGAGATCGTGGACGGGCGGGCGCGGCGCTACTACCGGCTCACCGAAGAGGGCACCGAGGCGCTCGGCCGGGAGGCGCTGCGGATGCAGCAGGCGGCGGCCGTCGTCATCGGACGCTCGCGGGATGCCGGAGCGGCCCCGGCATGAACCGTCTGCTGCTCGCGGCCTATCCCGAGTCCTACCGTTCCCGGCAGGGAGAGGAGGTGCTGGACTGCCTGGCCGAGGCGTATCCCGGCCGCTCCTGGCCCCCGCCGCGGGAAGTCGCCGCCTTGTTGCGCGCAGGGGTGCAGGCCCGCGCCCGTGCCACCGCTGACGACACCACTCGGCCGTGGTGGCTGGACGGCATCCACCTGGCCGCCCTGGCTCTCGCCGCGCTGGCGCTGGTTCCGTACTTGCAGGATGTGTGGCACTGGACACTGCACATCGACCCCGGACAGCACGCCATCGCCTTCCACTTCTCCGGCTGGTACCCGTGGGCCGACGGTCCCACGCGGATACGGCTGCTGCCCTACGGGCTGCTCCCGCTGGGCTGCCTGATCGCTCTGCTGCGGGGCAGAGCGTGGATCGCGCTGCCGGCCGCGGCAGCCATGATCTGGGCCGGTGCCACGTCCCACGGCCGCACCCTCTTCGGCGACGAGGGCAAGGCGGGCCTGGGCTACTACGGTCTCGGCACCCCCATAACGGCCCGTGACCTGGCGCTCTCGGGGACACTGTCCGCCGCGTGCGCCGTGCTGGCGCTCTGCCGTCCCAGCCGTCTGCGACGCCGCTCGTACCGCTGGCTGGCCCCCCTCGTGCTCGCCATGTTCGTGGCCGGGGGCCTGCACGTCATCTCCGTCAGTCCGACCTTCCAGCGCGGCCTGTTCACCCTCGAAGTCGCCGCGTTGTTCGCCGCGTGGGTGGCGACGGACGCCACCGGCGACCACCGATGGCTGATCCCCGTCGCGGCGGTCGCGATCGTCCGCACGCAGGCGATCGTCGTCCGGCCGGACGCGTTCATGCAGTCCTTTCCGGACCTGGTCGTCCTCATCCTGCTGACCGCACCCCTCCCCGCCCTGGCGTTCACCGCCCAGCGCCGGCAGGGGCAGGCACTCGCCGAATAGGAGCGGACCCCCGGTGGGCCGACCGAGCCCGCGGCCCACGTCGCGCCGCAAGACGCGCGCGACCGAACTCCTCCCAACGGAAGAAACACAGCGATGACCCAGCACGATTCCCCGTCCCCGCCCGCGCACCGTCCGGGGACCTCAAGGCAGGCTCCCGAGGCCCCCGACGGCCTCAACCTGCCGCGTACGACACGGCCGTGGATGCCGACTCTGCTGTACACCCTGGGGTTCTTGACGGTCTACCTGCTCGGCGTCTGTACCCCATGGGGGCAACGAGCTGAGAACGCCCTGTTCCATCTCGGTATACCGGGCGGCGAAGAAGCATGGTTCTACCCCCTGTCAGGATCGGCCTACGGCTCGACACCCCTGCCGCCGATGGAATTGACCGCCAAGCCCACCGTGATGGCCGGCCTGGCCGTCATCGTGGTCCTCACCCTGGTGGGGCGGCGCTGGCGGCAGGGGTGTGCGGCGCTCGGGGCCGCCATTCTCGCGATCGGAGGCAAGGAGGTGTTCAAATCGACCATGCCCCGCCCCGATCTGGTGGGCGCGCCCGAAAATCTCCTTGATCAGGGTTTTCCCAGCGGGCACACGGTCATCCCCGCCGCGCTGACCCTCGCCGTCGTCCTCGTGGTTTCCCCCCGCATCCGCCCCTACGTCGCCACGGCCGGTGTGCTGTGGCTCGCCTGCATCGCCGCCGCCACCGCGACCATGGGCGGCCACCGGCCCAGCGAAGTACTGGGAGCCACACTGTTGGCCTGTGCCTGTTACGGCCTGGCGACCTGGCTGCTGCCGCCGGCCGCCGTGCCAGGCGCCACGCGGAATCCCCGTGCGCTGCATGTCATCACCCTGACGCTGGCACTGGCCATCGCCCTCGCTTCCGGCGCACGGAACGACACCCTCACAAGGTCACTGGTCTCCGCGGCGACGGCCTTCATATGTGCGGCCCTGGTCTGGTACGCCGCAGTCGGGCGGCCCGCACGCACCGCACGCCGCACACGCCCCGCACTGGACTGACCACCCGGCCGGCTCCGGGCGGGAACCGGCGCATCCTGGCACGACCGACGACGCCCGGATCCGCGACATCACCCAGGCCCTGTCACCGCGCCGGGCCGACCGCCTCTTCGAGGCCCGCGACGGCGGTGCCAACGAGCAGTAGCGCCAGCGCATCGCGGCCGAAAGACTTGCGGAGACGCACATCGGCCAAGCGGCCCTACCGGCCTCTGCCAGGTACCGGATCATTCGATCGCTCGCTTCGTCGGCGTTGCGCGTCGGCTCCTCACTTCTTCCCTTGCCTGCGACGCAGATAGTCCCGGAATCCCGTCCCCTGCAGCCACATGCCCAGTGCCGCCACCGCTGCCACGACGCCGATGAGTACAACCAGACCGAATCCGTTCACCTGATCCTCCTTTCCCGGGGGCGAGGGCAGCCCCCTCGCCTCCCTGAGACGGCTGCGGGGTTGCTGCGGTGGTGGTGTCGCGGGGCAGGCCGGCGGGGCTGTAGGCGTAGGTGTGGGTGCGCTTGCCCGCGACGTCGACCAGGCCCGGCACGTTGCCGGTGGCGTCGGTGAGGCAGTAGGAGGACTTCCCCTCAGTCGCCATGGACTTCCAGATACCCGCCGGTTTGCGGATGAATCCGATCGACGCCGTTGGTGGTCGTGGAGGCCCGTTCCCCGGTCCCGCCGCCGTCTCCGCCTTCCCGCGCCCGGCGGCCCCGGCCGGCATCTCTGTCTCGACGCCGCAGGGGCCGCTTCACGTGCTGGCATGAATGCACTCGTTCCATGGGCATGCCGGTTGCACCGTAATGGGGGAATGTCATGGCTCGTCATGAGTCCGGCTTGCGCAGAAGGCGTACTTCACGCGGGAGGAAACGGAGGACCCCGCGGATGCGGCCTCAACCACCACTGTCATCGCCGCGGTCATTCCCGAGCCAGGTGTGAGCGAGGCCTTGGCGCTGATGGCGTCGCCGTTCCGGCGAAGAGGGAAAAACGCAAGGACAAGGCACTGCGAGTCAAGTGGTGCTCTGTACCTGTATGGGGGCTCATCCCCTTCTTCCGCGACGACAAGTAGTGGCACCAACGTGCGCCCGGTAACTCTCTTATGGCTAGCAGTGCTTCCACGAGCCGGACGACCTGTTGCGGTGTGCGGTATGGCGTCGCACGGGAATGGCCGCAGTGCCGACAGCACCGCGGTGCAGGACGGCACCGCCGTGCTGTGGACACGTCCCAACCCGGCCAGCAAGCGCTGCTCGCGCACCCCGGCCCGGATACCGGTTCGCCACCGGGGGAGGGGCGGAGAATGCGACGTTTGGAGGGCGAAGACTCAAGCCGCTCGGTGAACGAGGGATCTTCGAGTTCACAGGACAACTGTCTACATTGCCGCCAAGATGGTCTCTGTGGATCAACTGACGGTCGCACTCATCAGTGGCCTCGGCGGAGCAGCCATCACCGGCGCCGCAGCCGTCGCTGGGCCTTTCATCACCGGACGACACGCCCGTCGCCAAGAGCAACACGCCCGCAACGTCGAAGAGTTCGACCGGATGATGGACCTGCGCGTCGCTACTCGCGACCTCCTGCTCTATCTCGATGACGCCCGGCAGGCGGTGCGTGATGGCCGGCCGGTCAACCTCGGCGAGTTGCCCAATGAGGTGAAGCGGGTCAGGACAGCCGCGGACCGGTGCGAGGTATACGGGCTGAGCTTCGTCCACTCCCCCAGTTCAGGCGACTACAGCAGGGGCACGGCGGAGACACGAGGCCTGCACACTTACCTGGGGTGCGCCGAAGCAGTACGAGAGATGGTCGAGATGGTCGCGCAGTCTGGCGGTCCTCGGGACCAGGATCTGCTGCAGTCGATCGACGCTACGTTCGGCCGGGCGGAACAGGCGCGAAGCCAAGTTCTCGGCGTTCTGATGGACCGCATGGCGGAGCTGCGGGCGGAGATGGGCCACCAAACTGCGAGGTGATGGCGGACCAAGCGTGGCGTCGGTATGGGCGGCTGCGGTGGTGGCGTGACCGCTGATGAGCTGGCAGCACCTTGGGAACGCCGACCGCTCCGCCGGTCTGCTCGTCGAAGACTTCGCCGTCGGTGATGCATCGGCGGCCGGCTGGTTCGGCCGCCTTCTTCCGTTCCTGCAATGGGGATTGCTGCTTCCTCAAAAGGAGCCGAATTCAGTAGTTATGGTTGAGGTAGTCGATGTTGTTGAGGGTGACGTCGGTGACTCTCATGGCGTGGTTGCCGCTATCTTGGAAGTAGATGTCTTTGAGTCCTTCGGCGATGAGTTGGCGCATCTGTTCGCGCGTAGGGGGCCGCTGTCGCGGTGGCGATGCAGCGCGTCGGCCGGGCCCACACGGACACCCGTGAGCGCCCTGATCCTCGGCTGGTCGCCCTGACCCTGGGCGCGACCAGGCGTTGGGGGCACACTGTCGGCGAACGCGCGAGAGTACCCAGCCGGGTATGGATGAACGTGCCCAGTTCGTCGGCCGCCGCGCCACAGGAGCTCCCGGTAGCCCCTCATCATCAGGCGGAGGCGCGCTTCGAGGTGGGAGCGTGGTCCTATCGCGGAGCGATGCCTGCCGCGCCGATGAGTTTTGGGGACGGGGGCGGTCTGCACAGGTATGGAGACTCATACGCTCAAGACAGCCGGCGCGGACCTGGTCTATGACGTTCGAGGGCCGCTGCCGGCCGCAGATGGACGCGCGCCGTTGTTCATGATCGGGCAGCCCATGGATGCCAGTGGCTTCGTCGGGCTCGCCGCGTGCTTTCCTGAGCGGACCGTGGTCACCTATGACCCGCGCGGCCTCGGTCGCAGTACTCGTAAGGACGGGCGGGTCGACCACACGCCGCAGACTCAGGCCGACGACGTGCACGCTGTCATCGAGGCGCTCGGGGCCGGGCCGGTTGAGATGTTCGCCAGCAGTGGGGGAGCGGTCACCGCGCTCGCGGTCGTGGCGAAGTATCCGGCAGACGTGACGACTCTGGTCGCGCACGAACCGCCGCTCATCACCCTCCTGCTGGACGGCCCAGCGGCCGTGCGGGCGCGGGCAGGAGTCCGGGAGGCCTACGAGAAGCGGGGAGGGGGCGCCGGGATGGCTGCGTTCGTGGCCATGACCTCGTGGAGGGGAGAGTTCACCGATGCGTACTTCGCACAGCCAGAGGCCGATCCAGCCGCGTTCGGGATGCCCACGGAGGATGACGGCTCACGTGACGATCCGCTGCTGTCCGACCGATCATGGGCGGTCAGCAACTATCGGCCGGACGCCGATGCGATCGCGGCTGCGCCGACCCGCGTTGTGATCGCTGTGGGCGAGGAGTCCGAGGACGTGCTGACCGGACGCACCGCCGTCGCGACCGCTGAACTGCTCGGACAGCAGGTGACCGTGTTCCCGAGCCATCACGGCGGGTTCATGGACGGGGAGTTCGGGTATGCGGGGAAGCCGGACGATTTCGCGCATCGGCTGCGCCAGGTTCTTGACGGCGCCTCGTAAGCCAACCTCTGACCGACTAGCTTCCCCGCCCCGGGCGCCTCTGGCCTCGAGCACGATGAGAGCTGGGCACGCGTGGCTCCTCGCGCCGGCCCTGGCCGCCCACCCGGTCCTGCGCATCTCCACCAGGGCCGGCTATTTCGCTGCGGCCACCGGCACCGACGCGGTAACCGCGGGGGTCCTCGCCGAGGACCAGGCGGTGGCCGGGCACAGCCTCGCCCCGGTCTACGTGCGCTGGCAGATTGGCCACAACCGCCAGCAGCTCGGGTGTGAGCAGCTGGACCTGGTCCTGCTGCACGACCTCGAGTGGGCCCACCCCGGCGACCGCCCGGCCCTCCACCGCACCATCCGGGACGCGTTGAGGTCCTAGAAGGGGAGGCGGCAGCCGGGCATGTGGCTGGGTACGGGGTCGCCACCTGGGGGGGGCCTGGAGGAAGAGGCGTTCACGGTGGGGGAGCTGCTCGCCCTGGCCGTCGAAGCGACCGTGTGCGCCCAACTGCTCCAGACCGTGGCCCGCGGCGACAACCTTGCCCTCGCAGAACAGCTCCGTACCTGGGCAGCCGAACTGCGCCACCGCTACAGGCACCGCGGCCCCGGGTTCGGGCCACCCGGACGACGTATCCGGCGGGTGATCTACGGCTCCTGCGGCCAGCTCGCGCTCACGCGCTCGCCGTCGCCGGCGCGCTCGGTCAGGACGATGCGGGAAGGAAGCCCCCGCCTCGTCAACACCACACCTGCCGTTCCCTCGTGAGGGTGGCTGAGCTTTCGGTCGCATGGCGACGAGAAGTTCGTCCTGTGCAGGAGGCGTCCTGCGGCTACAGATGGGCAACCGATGCTTTTCCGTCGATTGCGGCGAAGGGCGTGTTCGTCGTTGAGTGCCGCGAGGCGTGGTGTTCGTCAGGTCCCGGCCGATGACGCCGCCCGGGAAGCCGGGGAAGTTCTCCACCTCGGTTGTCTGCACCAGCGCGCCGCCGGCGGTGACCGCGCCCTCGCAGACCAGCGGCTTCAGTGAAGCGCGGGCGGTGTGGAGGGCGGGGTGTATCCGGCGGGGGAGCCGATGACGATGACCTCGCGTACGTCGTCTCTGCCGGTCAGGCTGCTCACGCTTCCTGTTTGGCGTCGATATCTGCGATCAGGGCCTCGATGCGGGTCTTGATCTCGTCGCGGATGGGGCGCACCGACTCGACGCCCTTGCCGGCCGGGTCCTCGAGGGCCCAATCGAGGTACTTCTTGCCGGGGAAGATCGGGCAGGCGTCGCCACAGCCCATGGTGATGACGTAGTCGGATGCCTGGACGGCCTCGGTGGTGAGGATCTTCGGCTTGGCGTCGGCGATGTCCACGCCGACTTCCTTCATGGCCTCGACGGCGGCCGGGTTGACCTGGTCGCCGGGGACGGAGCCGGCGGAGCGGACCTCGATCCGGTCGCCCGCCAGGTGGTGGAGGAATCCGGCTGCCATCTGGGAGCGGCCGGCGTTGTGGACGCAGACGAAGAGCACGGAAGCGAGCGGGGCGGTGGACATGGGTTCTTCCTTCAGGCTCAGCGGGTGGTTCAGGCGGGCAGGGAGGTCAGCAGTCCGGTGATGTGGGCGTCGATCGCGTCGCGGATGCCGCGATGTCGTGGACGGCGGCGAGCGGGGCGCCGTCGGGGTCGGTGGCGGGCCAGTCCAGGTAGCGGTGGCCGGGCACGACGGGGCAGGCGTCGCCGCAGCCCATGGAGATGACGATGTCGGCGGCCCTCACCACCTCGTCGGTCAGCCGCTTTGGGAACGCCCCGGCGGAGGACACGGTGACCCGGCCGGCGGCGCGGTGTGCTAGGGAGGCGGCGGCGAGCTGAAAGCGGCCCGCGTTGTGGCTGCAGACGAACAGCGGCCCCGGCAGCCCGCTGCCGGGGCTGCCCTGGACGTGAGCGAGAGCGTCAAGACGCTGGGTGGTGGAGCGTTCGGCCAGCACGACCAGGTGCGTGCGCACCTGCGCGGTGGAGGCCAGGAGGCTGTAGGAGTCGGTGAGCAGTGCCTGGTCGGTCTCGGCACGGAAGCGGCCGGCGTGCCGGGTGGCGAGGCGGGCGACTCCGGCGGCCAGGCGCTGGTCGGGCAGGAGTGATGGGGGAGAGGCGGACACGGGAACTCCTTCGACGCGTCCAGTAAGTCAGCCCGCGCTGGTATCAGCGTGTGGTGATGTGACAGTATCAGGGCATGCTGACTTCAGTCGACCCTGATGTGATCCGGGTGCTGGGCGATCCGCTCCGCTGGAAGATCGTGACCCTGCTGGCGCGCGAGACGCTCTGCACGACGCACCTGGTCGAGGAGACCGGAGCCAAGCAGACCAACCTGTCCAATCACATGAAGGTGCTGCGCGAGGCCGGGGTCGTGGAGACCGAGCCCTGTGGCCGCTTCACCTACTACAAGCTCAAGCCCGAGGTCCTGGCCGGGCTCTCGGAGCAGTTCGCCGCGCTGGCCGCCTCCGCCCGCACCGCCGCCGAGAACAAGAGGGCCTGCCCGTGACCTCCACCGAGCCCGCCACCGCCCCCGCCCGGGGCGCCGGCCCGGCCGGGGACGACTCGATCGTCAAGAAGCTCTCCACCCTCGACCGGTATCTCGCGGTGTGGATCCTGCTCGCCATGGCCGTCGGCCTGGGCCTGGGCCGAATCATCCCGGGGATGAACGACGCGCTGGCGAAGATCGAGATCGGCGGGATCTCCCTGCCGATCGCGCTCGGTCTGCTGATCATGATGTATCCGGTGCTGGCCAAGGTCCGCTACGACAGGCTCGACCGCGTCACCGGGGACAAGAAGCTGATGGTCTCCTCGCTGGTCATCAACTGGATCGTCGGACCGGCGGTGATGTTCGCGCTGGCGTGGATCTTCCTGCCGGACCTGCCCGAGTACCGCACCGGCCTGATCATCGTCGGCCTCGCCCGCTGCATCGCCATGGTCATCATCTGGAACGACCTCGCCTGCGGCGACCGCGAGGCGGCCGCCGTCCTGGTCGCGCTGAACTCGGTGTTCCAGGTCCTGGCGTTCGGGCTGCTGGGCTGGTTCTACCTCGACCTGCTGCCGCGCTGGATGAACCTCGGCGACGGCCAGGGCCTGGACGTGTCGGTCTGGCACATTGCCCTGAACGTCGTCATCTTCCTCGGCATCCCGCTGCTGGCCGGCTTCCTGACGCGCCGCGTCGGCGAGCAGAGGCTGGGCCGCGCCGACTACGAGGCGAAGTTCCTGCCGAAGATCGGGCCGTGGGCGCTGTACGGGCTGTTGTTCACGATCGTCATCCTGTTCGCCCTGCAGGGAAAGACCATCACCTCCCAGTCCCTGGATGTCGCCCGGATCGCCCTGCCGCTGCTGGTGTACTTCGCGGTCATGTTCTTCGGCACCTTCTTCCTCGGCAAGGGCCTGGGCCTTGCCTACGACCGCACCGCGACCCTCGCCTTCACCGCCGCGGGCAACAACTTCGAGCTGGCCATCGCGGTCGCCATCGCCACGTTCGGCGTCACCTCCGGCCAGGCCCTGTCCGGGGTCGTCGGCCCGCTCGTCGAGGTCCCGGTGCTGATCGGGCTGGTCTACGTCGCCCTGGCCTGGCGAAGGCGCTTCACTGCCGACGGGGCGACGACGGCCCGGTGACGCAGCGCACGGATGTGGTGGTGATCGGCGGCGGCCAGGCGGGCCTTGCCGCCGGCTACCATCTGCGCCGCCAGGGCCTGGACTTCGTGATCCTGGACGCCGAGGCGGCACCGGGCGGGTCCTGGCAGCACATGTGGGACTCCCTGCACCTGTTCTCCCCGGCGGAGCACTCCTCACTGCCCGGTCGGCTCATGCCGGCCCAGGCAGGCGAGACCTATCCGGACGCCGGGCACGTGGTGGACTACCTCACCGACTACGAGAAGCGCTACGACCTGCCCGTCCAGCACGGCACCCGCGTGGAGGCGGTACGCCGCGACGGAGGCCACCTCCTGGTCCAAGCGGACTGCGGCACTTGGCGGACCCGCACGGTCATCAGCGCGACCGGCACGTGGTCACGGCCTTTCCTCCCTGCCGTCCCCGGCCGGAGCGTCTTCACCGGACGGCAGCTGCACACGGTGAACCACCGCTCACCGGCCGACTTCGCCGGGCAGCGCGTCCTCGTGGTCGGTGGCGGGAACTCCGGCGCCCAGGTCGCCGCCGACCTCGCCCTGGACGGTCACGTCGAGGTGACGTGGGTGACCCGGCGCCCGCCGCGTTTCCTGCCGGACGACATCGACGGCCGGGCCTTGTTCGACGTCGCCACCGCCCGCCGTCGGGCGCTCGACGCCGGCCGCCGCGACACCGGCGGGGTGGCCTCGCTCGGCGATATCGTCGTCGTGCCGCCCGTGCGGACCGCCCGCGACGCAGGACTCCTGCGCACCAAGCCGATGTTCGTCCAGCTCACTGCCGATGGTGTCCGGTGGGCCGACGGCAGCGAGACCGGCGCGGATGCGGTGATCTGGTGCACCGGCTTCCGCCCGGCGCTGGCACATCTCGCCCCGCTGAACCTGCGGGGCCCCCGCGGCCACATCCCGACCGACGGCACGCGCGCCCTCGGCGAGCCGCAGCTGCACCTGCTCGGCTACGGCGACTGGACCGGCCCGGCGTCAGCCACCCTCATCGGCGTCGGCCGCCCCGCTCGCGACGCCGCGGCGCACATTGCGGAGTTGCTGAGCAGCTGAGCCCGCGCTCCGAAGGGGTTCTGGCCCGCGCTACCAGCCGGCCGCCGCAGATCGCTGCCCGTACCGGTCTTGGCAACGTCAAGGGTGGCGGGCCAGCTTGACGGCGGAGACGAGCAGGATCACGGCCAGCACAGGGACGAGCACCAGGTCCGGAAACACCCCCAGGAGCAGTCCGCCCAGCACCGCGCCGACGGTGGAGCCTGCGGCCATGACCAGGGTGAAACGGAGGTTGGCGCCGAGGACGGCGAAGCTGCCGTCGCGGCTGTAGCGGGCGAACGCGACCAGCATGGTCGGCAGGGAGACCAGCAGGGAGAGACTTCCGGCGGTCTTGATGTCCTGCCCGAACAGCAGCACGATCGTCGGAATCAGCAGCTCGCCCCCGGCCACGCCCATGATCGCGGCGACGGCTCCGATGCCGAAGCCGGCTGCGATACCGCTCGGAACCTGTGCCCACAGCGGCAGCGCGAACGCGTTCAAAGGGGTGGTGTGTGTGACCACCAGGGCCGCTGCCATGAGCACCATCAGCGCCGCCAGCACTTTGCACAGGGTGGAGCTGCGCATGCGTACCGCCCAGCTCGCTCCGGCCCACGCACCGAACAGGCTGCCGGCCAGCAGGTTGACCGCGACCGGCCAGCGTGCGGCGACATCGGCGGCCGGGACAGCGGCCAGGCGGGCGGGCAGCGCGACGAGGACCACGACCAGGCTCATCGCCTTGTTCAGGATGACGGCCGACAGTGCCGCGAACCCGAACAGGCTGATCAGCAGTGGCAGGCGGAACTCCGCCCCGCCCAGCCCGATCATCCCGCCCAGCAGCCCGATGGCCCCTCCCGCAGCGAACACCACGGGTGCCGAATGCGTCGCGCGCAGCGGAACATGGCTCTGGTCAGTGGTCATGCCGGGCATCTTCGCTATCAACCGTCCCCGCCCGCCACGGTGTGGCCTTTCCTTCGGGCGAAGGCACGGCGGATCCGCTCAGAATTCATCCGGACCTCCGAGCGTCGGCATCCGCGCCTGCCGCCGTCGCGCGCGTGCCGGTCGAACTGCGGTCAGTCGATCGCTGGGCTGCGGCGCTCGACGAGGACGACGTCGCGCCAGATGCCGTGGTGGCGTCCGATCCGCTCCCGGGTCCCGATGACGCGGAAGCCGGCACGCTGGTGGACGGCGAGGCTGGCGGCGTTCTCGGGGAAGACCCCCGACTGAATGGTCCAGATCCCGGCCTGCTCGGTGGAGTCGATCAATGCCTTGAGCAGGGCTGAGGCGACGCCGCGGCCGCGGGCGGCAGGGTGGACGTAGACGGAGTGCTCGACCACACCCGCGTACGCACACCGGTCCGAGACGCGGCTGGCGGCGACCCAGCCCAGCACCGCCCCGTCCGCGTCGAGAGCGGCGAAGCGGTGCTCGGGCAACTTCGCGGCGTCGAACGTCTCCCAGGACGGTGGGCTGGTCTCGAAGGTGGCGTTGCCCTCGTCGATGCCCGCCTGGTAGATCGCCAGCACCTGCTCGGCGTGCTCGGCCGTCAGCGGCACGACCACCGCGCTCGACGCCCCGCTCACCCCTGCCCCCTTTAGCGTTCGACCGTCATGCCGCCGCGGGCAGCGTCAGCAGCTTGCCCATCGCAGCCACCACCGACGGCTCGACCCGGTAATACACCCAGGTGCCGCGCCGCTCGGAGGTCAGCAGACCGGCCTCCTTCAGCTTCTTCAGGTGGTGGGACACCGTGGGCTGGGAGACGCCGACGTCGGAGATGTCGCACACGCACGCCTCCCCGCCCTCGTGCGAGGCCACCGCTGAAAACAGCCGCAGGCGGACCGGGTCGCCGAGCGCCTTGAACATCCGCGCGGCCGTCTCGGCCTCCTCGGCGGTCATCGGGCGCTCGGTCAGCGGCGGGCAGCAGGGCGCCACACCCTGACCATCGGCGGGCTCGAGCAGCGGCAGCACCTTCGCATTCGACATACGTCTATGTTGACACACGTCGAACCAGTGGGTCGAGGGTGTCACCGGCGCGCGAGAGCGGCGGTCAGGCGCCGGGCGATCCGCTCCGCGTCCCGGCCCACACCGCGCAGCGAGTTCGACGACAGACTGCGCTGCCACTCCAGCCCGACGAACGACAACCCCGGCACCCCGGCAGCGAGACCCTCGCGGTGTCGGGGGTTTCCGGCGGCGTCGAGGCCGGCGAGACAGGGCAGATCAGGGCAGTAGCCGGTGGCGAGCACGATCGCTTCGACCTCCTCCTGCTTCCCGTCCGGCCAGGTGAGCTCGGCCCCGTCGGCTCCGGCGAACAGCGGCCGCCGCTCCGGCAGCCCGGCGGCCAGGGCGGCCCGGTAGCGGCCGTCATCGAGCACCGGCTGCGCCGGCGGACGGGACAGCAGCCGCCCGAGTGCAGCGGTGTCCAGACCGGTACGTGTCAGCCACCAGTGCAGGTCACGACCGAGGACACGCTGGGCGGCGAACCTCACCGGCGCCCGGGTGGCGAGCGTGACGCGGGCGGACTTTGCGAGCTCGGCCGCGATCTGCGCCGCGGAGTTCCCCGCCCCGACGACGACCACCCGGCGGCCGGCGAACGGGGCCGGGCTGCGGTAGTCGGCGGCGTGAAGCACCTGACCGGCAAACTCCTCCAGACCCGGCAGCGCCGGCCGGTGCGGGCGCCCGAACGTCCCGGAGGCCGCCACAACGGCCCGCGCGGACAGCCGGCCGCCGTCCTTGAGGTCAACCTCGAAGCCGTCGCCGGTGCGGCGGACCGCGGTGACGCGGCACCCGGTGCGGATCTCGGCGTCCAGGCGGCCGGCGTAGGCGGTGAGGTAGGTGACCACCTCGTCGCGGTGCGGGTAGCGGTCACGGTCGGCGCCGGGGAACGGCATGCCGGGCAGTGAGCTGTGCCGGGCGGGCGAGAACAGCCTGAGGCTGTCGTAGTAGCGCGGCCACGACCCGGCCGTCTGACCGGACGCCTCCAGCACCACCGGCCGCAGCCCGCGTCGCAGCAGCGCATGCGCGGTGGCGAGCCCGGACTGACCGCCGCCGATGACAACCACGTCGATGTGCTCCACGAACAATCCCTCCTGGATTCGATGAATGTCTATGTTGACGCCCATCAATACAGGTGCCATGCTGGGCAGCGCAAGCCATCGACAGACGTCGAAACACGCAAGGAGTCGCCGTGAACGCGCCCGCCACCACCGAGCTGCCCGTCGTCGTCATCGGGGCCGGACCCGCGGGTCTGGCCGCCGCCGCCCACCTGATCGACCAGGGCCTTGAGCCCCTGCTCCTGGAGGCCGGGCCTGCTGCCGGCGCGGCGGTGCGCGAGTGGGCGCACGTGCGCCTGTTCTCCACCTGGGGGGAGGTCGTCGACCCGGCCGCCGAGAAGCTCCTGGCTCCCACCGGCTGGACACGCCCCGACCCGGTCACCTACCCCTCCGGCGGCGACTGGGCCGACCTCTACCTGCAGCCGCTCGCCGACATCCTCGGCGACCGCGTCCGCCTCGGCGCCACCGTCACCGGCGTGTCTCGGGCGGGCCGGGACCGCATTGTGGACGCCGACCGCGAGCAGCAGCCCTTCGTCGTGCACGTCGCCCACGCCGACGGCCGCGAGGAGCGTGTCTTCGCCCGCGCCGTCATCGACGCCTCCGGCACCTGGGCCACGCCCAGCCCGGCCGGCGGCAGCGGACTCCCGGCTCTTGGCGAGCGCGCCGCCGCGGACCGGATCACCTACCGCGTCCCGGACTCGAAGGACCCCGCCGTCCGCGCCCGCTACGCCGGCAAGCGCACCGCCGTCATCGGTTCCGGCGCCTCCGCCTTCACCGCCCTCGCCTGCCTCGCCGACCTCGCCAAGTCCGACGACGGCGCGGGAACGAAGGGGGTGTGGATCCTGCGCCGGGGCATCTCCGGCTCCACCTTCGGCGGCGGTGAAGCCGACCAGCTCCCGGCGCGCGGCGCGCTGGGCCTGGCGGCGAAGGCCGCCGTCGACGAGGGCCACGTGGACGCGGTCACCGGCTTCCGCACCGAGGCGATCGAGCGCGACACCGACGGACGCCTGGTCCTGGTCGCCGAGGACGGCCGCCGCCTCGACGCGGTCGACGAGGTGATCGTCCTGACCGGCTTCCGCCCCGACCTGTCCTTCCTCAACGAGCTGCGCCTGGGCCTCGACGAGCGCCTCCAGGCACCCGTCGAGCTGGCTCCGCTGATCGACCCCAACCAGCACTCCTGCGGCACCGTCTACCCGCACGGCCACCGCGAGCTCTCCCACCCGGAGCAGGGCGTGTACCTGGTCGGCATGAAGTCCTACGGCCGCGCCCCCACGTTCCTGGCGATGACCGGCTACGAGCAGGTCCGCTCCGTCGCCGCCGCGATCGCCGGCGACATCGAGGCCGCCGACCGCGTCGAACTCACCCTCCCCGAGACCGGAGTCTGCGGCGGAGCCGGCCTCTTCGACACCCCCGACGCCCAGGGCGCCGCCGGCGGCTGCTGCGCCCCCGCACCGCAGCTCGTCCAGATCGGCGCCCCCGCCCCGGTCGGGGCGGCCGACGAGCAGGCCCCGGCGGGCGGCTGCTGCGGCTCGTGACCGACCTGAACACCCCCACCCGCGGAGCCGCGACCGGAACAGGGGACCGGTCGCGGCCCCGCGCCGCACTGCCCGCCCTCTGCGCCACGCAGATCGTGAGCTGGGGCATCGTCTACTACGCCTTCCCCGTCCTCAATCCGCAGATCACCGCCGCGACCGGCTGGCCGGCCGGGGCCACCACCGCGGCGTTCTCCCTCGGCCTCGTCGTCTCCGCCCTCGCCGGGATCCGCGTCGGCCGCATCCTCGACCGGCGCGGCCCGCGCGCCGTCATGACCGTCGGCTCCGTGCTCGGCGTGCTCAGCCTGCTGATCGTGGCCGCGGCCCCTGATCTGCCGGTCTTCATCGCCGGTTGGGCGCTGGCCGGGCTCGCGATGGCGGCCACCTTCTACCAGCCCGCGTTCGCCGCGCTCACCCGCTGGTGGGCCCCCGACCACGTGCGCGCCCTGACGATCGTCACCCTTGCCGGCGGCCTCGCCTCCACCGTCTTCGCACCCCTGACCGCGACCCTCGCCGACCACCTGTCCTGGCGCCACACCTACCTCGTGCTCGCCGGCATCCTCGCCGCCGTCACCATCCCCACCCACTGCCTGGCTCTGCGCGCACCCTGGCCCGACGCCCCAGCCAGCCCCGCCCACCCGGCCACAGACGCTGCCGGCGTCCGACGCAGCCGACCGTTCCTCCTGCTCGCCACTGCCTTCACCCTGTCCGGCTTCGCGATGTACGCCGTCGTCGTCGCCCTCGTTCCCCTCCTCCTGGAACGCGGGTACACCACCAGCCAGGCCGCCTGGGCCCTCGGCATCGGCGGCGCCGGACAGACCCTCGGCCGCACCCTGTACGCCACACTCGCCCGCCGCACCACCGCCACCGCCCGCACAACGATCCTGATCGCACTCGGCGCCCTGACCACCGCCGCCTTCGCAGCCGCCCCCGGCCCGTACGCCCTGATCATCGCCGTGTCGGTCGTAGCCGGCATGGTCCGTGGCAACCTCACCCTCCTCCAGGCCACCGCCATCACCGACCGCTGGGGCACCACCCACTACGGGCACCTCTCCGGACTCCTCGCCGCACCCGCCCACACAGCGGCAGCACTCGCGCCGTTCGCCGGCGCCGCCCTGGCCGTGCCCCTCGGCGGCTACCGGCCCCTCTTCTTCCTCCTGGCCGCCGTCTCCCTAGGCGCCGCGCTCACCGCACCGTGGACGGCGACCGGCGCCGTACGCCGCCGATCCGGACGACGGCCCGCAGCCGTCACTGATCGCTCCGCAGAGTAACCGCGGAGGAACATCAGCGGCGGTTGCCGACAAACGTGATGATTTGCCAACTGCGCTGCGTCGTCACAGTGTTCCGGGTGTGAGGTGCCGGAACGCAGACCGAATGGGAGGGCCGATGGCACAGACGAAGACAGCCTCGCTCCGGTCTACGTGCGCTGGCAGATTGGCCGCAACCGCGAGCAGCTCGGGTGTGAGCGGCTGGAAGGCGTCGGGAAAGCTGTGGGACGGCGCCCTCGATGCCCAGCACGCCTTCGGCGACCTTGATAGGCACGAACCTCACCGAGCCCCTGAGACTTTTGGGCCGGGAAGGCTGGGGGCAGGCCCCGGCGGGGTTCGACGCCGTCACGCTCTATGCCTACTCGCTGTTCCAGCCGGACACCGCCGCCCGCGGCCGCGACGCCGCCCCCGTCCTGGGCAGCGCGGCCGGCCTCGCCGCCGAAGCGACCGTGTGCGCCCAGCTGCTCCAGACGGCCGCCGGCGGCGACAACCTGGTCCTCGAAGACCAGCTGTGGACCTGGGCCGAGGAACTCTGCCACCGCTGACCGAGCCCCAGCGTGGGGCTGCGGTCCTTCCCGGATGCGGAGGGATCCGCGGCCGCCGACGCGCTGGGTACGAGGGAGCGCCGAGCTGAGGATATTGACAATCGATTCCATCTGATCGAGACTCGCCACACATGGTCGACAATCGACCAAGCCGCCGGAGCTGCTCGGTTGAGGCACTAGGAGGACCAGTGGGATTCGATGTCAAGCCCAAGTTCGTGACGTTCGACATGAACGGAACGCTGATCAAGTTCAGCATCAACGACGCGATGCGGGAGGTCCTGGGCGACCGGCTGCCGGCCGAGAGCGCCGATGAGTTCCTGCGGATCTGCAAGGCGTACCGGATCGACGAGTGCACGGGCGCGTACCAGCCGTTCCACCAGGTCTTCGCCCGCTCCATGGAGCGGGCCCTGCGCAAGGTCGGTCTCGAGTTCCGCGAGGACGAGGCGCGCGCGGTGTACGAGCGCATCCCCACCTGGGGCCCGTACCCCGGTGTCACCGAGGCGCTGAACCGCCTGGCCGAGGCGGTCCCGCTGGTCATCATCACCAACAGCGACACCCCACACGCCGTGCGCCTCGCGGAGAACCTCAAGGCTCCGTTCGAGGTCGTCATCAGCGCCGAGGAGATGGGCGTCTACAAGCCCCGCCTCCGCGCCTTCGAGTACATGTTCGACAAGCTCGGCGTCACACCCGACGAGCTCGTGCACGTCTCCGCGAGCCCGATGTACGACCATCGCTCCGCGGCGATCATGGGCATCAAGAACAAGGTGTACGTCGACCGCGGCTGGGAGCACGACGAGCACTGGCTGGGCTACGAGCGGATCACCGACATTGCCGACCTCCCGGTCCTCTTCGGCCTCCAGCGTCCCTGACGCCTGAAACCGTGTCCTAACCGGTGAGGCGGACGAGGCGCTTGTAGTAACAGAGCGCGGCGGTCAGCCCGAGAAAGGCGAGGTAGTTGCGGGAATCACGCTGGTAGTGGTGGGTGATTCTGAGGTAGCCGGACAGCCACGGCATCGTCCGCTCGATCACCCACCTGCGGCGGCCAAGGCATTCGCTGGACTCGATTCCGCACTCGTCCGGCACCAACGGCTTGACCATCCGCCTATGTCAGGGGATTCCTGCCGGGTCGTCGGCCGACCTTCTCCGGTTGGCGGGGGTCGATCCTGCCCTACCCGGACGACTGTGGTCGCCGGATGCCGCGGGTCAGCAGGCTCACCATGACCAACCACGACCAGAAGAACATGATTTACGGGATGTGTCGGGCCAGTCCGGTCGCCCTGCCCATCAGCCATTCCAGCGGCCCGCGTTGGAAGAAGCGGGACCAGAGGGTGGCAAGGAGGGTGATGGACGCGATGAAGCCGAGCAGGATGTACAGCGGCGCGACGGGCAGTGCTTCGGTGTCCAGGAGCCAGATGGCGACGATGTGGTAGACGTACGCGGTCAGTGACATCGAGCCGACCGCGATGACGGGCGTGGCCAGGCGCCGCAGCCGGGGGAGAGCGTCCGTGGCGGCCAGGCACGCGATGATGACCAGGATCGCCACGCCGGTGTTGCCGACGATGGACAGGGTCGCCTCGCTGTGCGGGGAGGCGACCAGCATCCCGGCGGGGGTGTCGCCGAAGATGCCCTCGCTGCCGGGCGGCGCCGACGACATGGACGACATGCCAGGTCCCCCTGCGGTTTCCCGGACGGCTGCGGCCGCACCGGGCACGAGACGCAGCGCCAGCCAGGAGCCGCCATAGCCGGCGACGGCGAGGGCGACGCCGGCGAGGGCGAGACGTACACGGACAGCCGTGGCGGCCAGGTCGAGGCGGGCGACAGCCATACCGGCGATGACGAACGGGACCCAGGTCAGGGCCGGATAGCCGCCGGTGAAGAGCAGCGAGACGACGCCGTCGGCCTGGCCGGCGGTGGGAAATACGCGGCCTCCGACCACCGGCTTCAGCAGGTACAGCAACTGCGGGCCCACCAGAGCCCATGCCGCGGCGATCAACGCCAGCGGCTTGGCGCCCAGCCGGTGCAGCGGCAGCACGAGCAGGAAGAACAGTCCGTAGAAGGCGAGGATCGGCACGACCGGGGTGCCGGTCATGGTCAGGGCGGTGCCCAGGACCAGCAGGATCACGGCTCGGATGACGACCTTGGCGCCGGCCTGGCGGCCGGCCGTACCGGTCTCCGGCGTGCGGCGCCCGGTGATGAGGGCGACCGCGAAGCCGGCCAGGACGGCGAACAGGGCGGAGGAGCGGCCTTGCGCCAACTCCATCAGGAAGCCGATGACACCGCCCTGATCCGGGGCGGGACCTACGTGGACCGCGTACATGCCGAAGACGGCCAGGCCGCGGGCCAGGTCCAGACCGATCAGCCGGCCCATCCCGCGCGCACTGGTCGAGGTCTCACCACGCCCATGGTCAGGGGATGCGGCGTCGGCCGTGAGCAGTGTGGAGTCTGGGTGATGGGTCATGACCCTCAGGCTGGAGACCGGGCCGATCATGGAGTATCCGGCAGAAGGCTGCCGTGCCCCTGCCGACTGGTGAGTGCTACCCCGCCGTGTGGCTGGAGCTGCCGCTCGACGGGCCACCGGGACCGATCGGGGCTTTAGGGTCGAGTCGGCATCGGCCGGACGGCATGAATGAAGGTGAGGCGGAGCACGTGATCCGGGTAGTGGTGGTCGACGACGAGGCACTGGTCCGCTCGGGCTTCGAACTCATTCTGAACGCGTCCGAGGACATCGAGGTCGTCGCGACCGCGAGCGGCGGCGAAGCCGTCGAGACGGTCCGCCGGGAGCGGCCCGACGTGGTGCTGCTGGACATCCGGATGCCGGACGTCGACGGGCTCACCGTGCTGCGTGAACTGCGGAAGGCGCCGGACGCCCCGGTCGTGGCGATGCTGACCACCTTCGACGCCGACGAGTACATCCTGACCGCGCTGCACTGCGGCGCGGCCGGTTTCCTGCTCAAGGACACCGAGCCGGAGCAGCTCGCCCATCTGGTGCGCACCCTGGCCGCGGGCGGTGTGGTGCTCTCTCCCAAGGCGTCGCGGACACTGCTGCACAGCCACCCCCGCGCCGAGGCGGCCGTCGACGAGGACGCGGCACGGGTCCGGCTGCTCACCCCACGGGAACGCGACGTCCTCGTCCTGGTGGCGGAGGGCCTGTCGAACGCCGACATCGGCGCGCGCATCCACCTGGGTGCCGGCACGGTCAAGGACCATGTCAGCGCCATCCTCTCCAAGCTGCGGGTGTCGAGCCGGGTGCAGGCCGCGCTGCTGGCACAGCGGGCCGGACTGCTCGAGGAGCATGCGCGGGAGGTAGGCCGATGAGCCGCGCACGCGCCATGTGGCAGCGGATTCCCACGCCGGTCACCGACCTCGTCCTGGTGGCGGTGGCGGCCGTGGATGTATGGCTCAACATGGAGGAGCCCACGCCCCTCGAGCTCGCGCTGGCCGCTGTCGGCTGCACCGCGCTGGCCTTCAGGCGCCGCTTCCCGCTCGGCGTGTTCCTGCTGACCCTGCCCGTCGCGCTGATGCAGGATGTCGCCGTCGCTGTGCTCGCGGCGCTGTTCACCCTGGCCGAACGCTCCCGCAACCGCCGTCTCCTCGGCGTGTGCGTCGCCTTGGCCGCCGTCGCGAGCAGTACTCCGTGGCCCATGGCCGAGGTCGACCGGACCATGACACTGGTCTTCTTCGTGTACGGCCTGGCGACCGCCGCGGCCCCGGTCCTCTTCGGCCAGCTTCTCCAGGCGCAACGGGACCTGGCGCGGCGGCTGGCCGAGATCGAGGAGGCCAGGGAGCACGAGCGGGCCCTGCATGCCCAGGCAGTGCTCGCCCGCGAACGCGCCCAGCTGGCCCGCGAGATGCACGACGTCGTCTCCCACCAGGTCAGCCTGATCGCCGTACGGGCCGGGGCGCTTCAGGTCGCCGCCAAGGACGCGGACGCCAAGGAGGCCGCCCGCACGATCCGTTCGCTGAGCGTCACCACGCTCGACGAACTGCGCACCATGGTCACGCTGCTGCGCGCCTCCGGCGGCGACGCCACCGAGCTCACCCCGCAGCCGACCCTGGCCGACCTGCGCAAACTCGTGGAATCAAGCGGAACGCACGCACAGCTGACGGGCGAACTGCCGCCCACCGTGAGCACACCCGCCCAACGGGCCCTCTACCGCACGGTCCAGGAAGCGCTGACCAACGTCCGCAAGCACGCCCCCGGCGCCAGAGCGCGTGTCGAGCTGTGGCAGGCCGGCGACGGCATCGGAGTGACCGTCACCAACACCCCGCCCACCCGGCCTTCGCTGTCCCTGCCCGGTTCGCAGCAGGGCTTGGTCGGTCTGCGGGAACGGGCCGACATTCTGCACGGCACCCTGGAGGCGGGCCCGACCGCAGAGGGCGGCTACCGGGTGCGGCTGCGCATTCCCCTCAGCGCGGACTGACCGACCAGGCGGCCCGGGGAGGGGGGGCACAGCCGCCGCCCGGCCGCCTGCCACGGCACGCCGACTCATGCTGTGCCGTGGTGGTGACTGGATGAGCCCATCGGTCACGTCCAGACCGCATGCCGCGAATCGCGGTTCCGCTCGTTCGCCGCCAGCGGCGGGATGTCTCCCTGTCGCGGGACCCTTCAGACCGGTGTCGAGTCCTCGGTCCGTCGGCTGATCCGCGTGGATCTCGTACGCTCGCCGACGCCCGGGCCGACGCTCCGGCCGGCATCAGCGCCTGACGGAGGCCGGGCAGGGGGCAGGGACCGATACGCGGCCGACGATATCGGCCCCGCCCCCCTCAGCGGCATCCGCGACATCGCCGCGTCATTTCAGCAGGGTGCTGATGGGCGTAGCCATGGGCCCGGGACGAGGCGAGGGCGGTGAACAGGACCCATAGGGCGTCGTCCATGCGTGCCGCTCGAGTCGTCTCGCCGAACTGCGTGAGCGCGGCGACGACCGAACTCGACACCAGGAGCCCGTACACGCCGCCGAACAGCGTGGCCGGCTGGGCCGGCCAGTCCCACACCGCACCTCTGCGACGGATGGCGGACTCGGTGCGCATACGGGGCCTTTCACGGTCTTGGTGTGCGTGGGCGCCGGTGCTTGGGGTTGTCCGGCCGGGACCAATGCAGTGGACGACCGGACAACCCTGCGTGTGGTGCGTCATCGCGCGGGGGCCAGGAACTGGGTGGCCGCCAGTTGCGCGTACAGCCGGTCCTGGGCCACCAGTTCCTCGTGGGTGCCCACGGCCCGGACCTGTCCGCCGTCCATGACGACGATCCGGTCGGCACCGGTCACCGTCGACAGACGGTGGGCCACCACCAGCACGGTGGTCTCGCGGGCCACCTGCGCGACGACGTCCCGCAGCGCCAGCTCGTTGACGGCGTCGAGCTGCGAGGTCGCCTCGTCCAGCAACAGCAGGCGTGGCCTGCGCAACAGGGCGCGGGCGATGGCGACGCGCTGCCGCTCACCGCCCGACAGCTTCGAGCCGCGGTGTCCGACCGGGGTGTCCAGGCCGTGAGGCAGGCGCTCGACGAGGGTGTCGAGCCTCGTGCGGGCCAGGACGTCGCGGATGTCGTCGTCCGTGGCGCCGGGCGCGGCGAAGACGAGGTTCTCCCGCAACGTGCCGGCCAGCACCGGGGCGTCCTGCTCCACGTACCCGATGGTGGACCGCAGTTCGGACAGGGACCAGTCCCGTACGTCCTTGCCGTCGACCAGGACCCGGCCGCCGGTGGTCTCGTGGAACCGCTCGATGAGTGTGAACACGGTCGACTTGCCCGCACCGGAGGGGCCCACGAAGGCCGTCATCCCGGTGCCCGGTACCTCGAAGCTCACTCGCTGATGGACGTACGGTTGGCCCGGGCGGTAGCGGAAGGACACGTCCTCGAAGCGGACCGACGCCGGAGCCGGGACCGCTGCCCCCTGCCCGACCGACGCCGGACCCGGAACCGCTGCCCCCTGCCTGGGCAGGGCGCCCGCCGGCCGGTCTGCCGACTCCGTCGCCAGGCGTTCCACCTGAGCGATCCTCGACAGCGCGGCCGCCCCCTCCTGATAGGAGGACCCGGCTTCGATCAGCGTGGACACCGGCTCGATCAGGTAGAAGAGGTACAGCAGGAAGGCGATGAGGGTGGACACGGGGATCTCCCCGGACGCCACCCGCGCCCCGCCGACCGCGAGCACCGCGAGGAAGGCCAGCTGGACGGCGAGTTCGTCGGCCGAGCCCGCCACGGCCTCCCACTTCGCGCTCTTCACGCCGTGCCGCCACGCCCGCCGCGCCGCCGCCTCCACCCGGGCGCTCTCCCGCGCCTCGGCGCCGGACGCCTTCACGGTGCGAAACGCCCCCAGAGCCCGCTCCAGTGCGACGGAGACCTCCCCGACCGCCTTCTGCGCCCGCTCCGTCGCCCGCGCGATCTTCGGCATCACCAGCGTGACGCCCCCGCCGACCAGCACGATGACCCCGAGCGTCACACCCAGCAGCACGACGTCCAGGACCGCCATCATCACGATCGCCGCCACGAAGGCCACCGCGCCAGAGGCCGCGGAGACGACCGCCTGGGTACTGACCGCCCGCAGCAGCGTGGTGTCGGAAGTGACCCGGGACATCAGATCGCCCGGCGGGATCCGCTCGAACTCCGCGATCCGCAGCCGCAGCAACCGCCCCACCAGGGTGCGCCGCGCGGCCAGGACCACCGACTCCGCCGTCCGCTCCAGCACATACGCGCCGAGCGCCTCGACCGCCGTGCCCGCCACCACCAGCACGGTGAGCGCGATCAGGATCCCGGCGATGGTCTCACCGGAGGCGAGCCGGTCGACCAGCACCTTCGTGGCCAGCGGCTGCAGCAGCCCCCCGGCGGCACCGACCAGGGCACACAGCAGACCGAGGACGACGGCCCACCGGTGCGGCCGCACATACGCGTACAGCGCCCTGGCCGTCTCCCGGGCGGACAGGGAGGTCTCATGGGGCTCATCCGTCGTCGGGGCGGATGCGGTGTTCACGAAATTCCTTTCTTCTGCGGTCCGCCCGGCACCGCGTCGGCGGCGCCGGGCGGACCGGGCGTGATCGTGTGCCGGCTCAGCGGACGAGTCCGGCTGCGCTCGCGGCGAAGGCGCTCAGCAGCACTTCGGGGACGTCAGGTCGCACGACGGGCAGGACGAGGTTCGCCCGCCGCCGGCATCAGGCCGAGGAACTCCGCAAACCCGCCCGTGTGGACGGCGTCACGGCCCGGCACATCGGCTCATGACGCGACAAGGGCGTCGGGCTCCTTGGTGTCGCGCACGGTCTGTCATGCCTCCAGCCTGGAATCCGGGCTTGCGGGCGCCCATCCGGCAACCGTCGGGTCCACCCCCGCCGAGTGGCTGAAGAAGATCGTCGTCGAGTCGCACCGGTTCGCACCGGACAGGCCGGACGTAGGACTCCGCCGGTCGGCGGGGCGGTACCCGCCGACCGGCGGGGCCGTTACCGAAGCCTGCCGGATGGCCTCCCGCCCGGCGGCGACGCGAGAGTCTCCACATGCCACAGACACCAACGACACCGCAGGGCACGTCAGCCCCGCAGGAGAACTCGCCTCCGCCGCCCCGGACATCCCCCGAGCCCGCTGTGCCGGCCTCGCCCGGTACCTCGATGGGACGCCTCGTCGGGGTGGACCTGGCCCGCGCGCTGGCGGTGTTCGGCATGTACATCGTGCACATCGGCCCCCCGCTGTCCGCCACGACCGGTGTCGGCAGCTGGATCCGGTACATGGCGGACGGTCACTCCTCGGTCCTGTTCGCCACCCTCGCCGGGTTCTCACTGATGCTGCTCGCCGGCCGCCGCGAGCCCAAGACCGGCCTGGCGGGCCGACAGGCGAAGGCCCGGATCGCGATCCGCGCCGTGGTCCTGCTGGCGCTGGGCACCGTGATGGCGATGGAGTACGGGGGAGTGATCATCCTCGGCTTCTACGGGGTCTACTTCCTCCTCGCCCTGCCCCTGGTGCGGCTGAGCGCCAAGACGCTCGCGATCATCGCGGCCGCGTTCGCCCTCGTCGCACCGCAGCTGGCGTTCGCCCTGACCTCGCTGCTGACTCCGTCGGTCCAGGAGAGCATCAACGCCTACGACCCGCTCCGCCACCTCAGCGAGGTGGGAGTGCTCGATCTGCTGCTCACCGGCTTCTACCCGGCGCTCACCTGGATGTCGTACGTGATCGCGGGTATGGCGCTGGGCCGCCTCGACCTGTCCTTGGGCACGGTCCGGCGGCGCCTGGCCGCGCTCGGTGCCTCCCTCACCGTGGCCGCGTACGGCATGTCCTTGCTGCTCGCCGGCAAGAACGCGCTGAGGAGCACGGCGGAAGACGGGTCGTCGTCCTCCGGCTCCGGTTCGATGCCCTCCGGCAGCGGGTCGATGCCCCCCGACGGCGGGTCGTTCCCCGACATGCCGGCGTCGTCGCTCCTGTCGGCCGGGCCGCACAGCGGCACCACGTTCGACATCATCGGCAGCGCCGGAGTCGCGATCCTCGTGATCGTGGGCGCGACGGTGCTGATGGACCGCCTGCCGCGACTGCGCCGTCTGGCGAAGCCGGTCATCGCCGTGGGCACCATGTCCCTGACCGCCTACGTCGGCCACTTCGTCGCACAGTCCGTGCTGTCCACGCCCGCCGGGACCAGCACTCAGCAGTCATGGTTGCCGCTGATCATGTACGTCCTCGGGGCGATCGTGTTCGCCACGATCTGGTCCCGCTTCTTCCGCCGCGGCCCCCTGGAGTACCTGCTCAACGCCGCCACCAAGCCGGCGAAGCACATCCGATGACACCTGGCCGGGTGGGACGCCTCCACGCCCCACCCGGCCTGGACCGCTCACGGATCCAGCACAACGCCCAGTCTTCGCAGGCTCCCACCCGTAAGCCCTGTTCGTCGCCGAAAGGTGCACCGAGCGCCCGCCGGTCCCTGCCCATGCTGACTCACTCGCGGTCTTCGGCTTTCCCCGATGCCGTGAGCGTGTGCAGGACGGCTCGACTACGGACAACTGGCGCAGCGCCGCCTCGAACTCGAAGCGCCCGCGCCGAAGGACGTGGCACAGGCGCCCCGGGGATGTTGTGACGCTTAAGGAAGTGCGTCACCCCGCATGCTGGAGGGTGGCGGCGGTCAGTCAGGCGTTCCCGCGCCGATGACCACGGCGTCGGTCGCCGGGCTCACTGCTCGGCGGCCTCTCGGGCGATCTTCTCGAACTGGGCGCCCATGGCCTCGGACAGCGCGTGGGCGGCCGACAGAGGGCGCACCATCACCGTGAAGTCGTCGATCTTGCCGTCCTCGTCGAAGTGCAGGAGGTCGCAGCCCTGGAGCTTCTTTCCGGCGACGCTCGCGGTGAAGACGAACGCGTGGTCGCGGCCGTCGGGGTTCGCGATCTCCCGGACGTAGGTGAAGTCTTCGAAGACCTGTGTCACGGCGCGCAGGATCGCGGTGGTGATCGCCTTGCCCGGGTACGGCTTGAAGGCGACCGGGCTGGTGAAGACGACGTCGTCGGCCAGAAGGGCGGCCACGGCGTCCAGGTCACCGTTCTCGACGGCCTTGCGGAAGGGGTGCATGATCCACCTCGATATTCAACAAGTTGCATATGTGCAGAGGAGACTAGAGGCGACTCCGTTGCTTGTCGAGGGTGCGGCGCTTCGGGAGTGCTCATCACCGAACACTCGCTGGGCCGTACCTTGCTCCCATGGGATTGCGGAACGCGGTGATGGCCGCGCTGCTGGAGGGCGAGGCGTCCGGTTACGACCTTGCGAAAGGCTTCGACGCGACGGTCGCGAACTTCTGGACGGCGACACCTCAGCAGCTCTATCGAGAGCTGGAGCGTATGGAGGCCGAGGGGCTGGTCACCGCTCGCCTCGTCGAGCAGCGGCATCGTCCCAACAAACGGCTGTTCTCCCTGACGGAGGCCGGGCGGGAGGCGGTGCGCGCATACACGGCCGAGCCGCCGGGTCGGCCAGCGGTCATCAGGGACGAACTGCTGGTCAAGGTGCAGTGCGCGGACGCCGGCGACGTCGAGGCGGTGCGCGCCGCCGTCGTCGAACGCATGGAATGGGCCACGGCCAAGCTGGCCCGCTACGAGAGAATCCGGCAACGACTGCTGGGCGGCCGCTCGGAGGAGGCGTACTTCGCCGAAGCCGAGCGTATCGGCCCGTACCTCACTCTGCTGCGCGGGATGTCGTTCGAGCGGGAGAACCTCCAGTGGGGCGACATGGCGTTGCGCAGGCTCGACCAGCGCGCCAAGATGATTACTCAAAAAATTGACTAGAGTGGTGGCCTCTTCCGGTGATCGCAACAAGGAGTCAGCCGCTCATGTCAGGCACTGAGACCCGCTATCTGCGCTTCGTGGCCCTGGGTGACAGTCACACCGAAGGGGTCGGCGACGGCGACGATCTGACAGGCCTGCGCGGGTGGGCCGACCGGCTCGCCGAGCACCTGGCCCGCCACAGCCCGCAGCTCCAGTACGCCAATCTCGCAGTACGAGGCCGTCTGGCCGGGCAGGTCCACGCGGAGCAGCTGCCCGCGGCGCTCGCGCTGCGGCCGGACTTCGCCACGGTCGTGGCCGGAGTCAACGACATGCTGCGCCCCCGCTTCGATCCCGATGAGGTGGCCGCGCATCTGGAGGCGATGTTCGCCGCGCTCACCAGCCAGGGGGCGCGCGTGGCGACACTCACCATTCCCGACATCACGCGCCTCACTCCACTGGCCCGTCCGCTCCGGCCGCGTCTTGAGGCACTGAACCACCGCGTCCGCGCGGCGGCGCACCGGCATGGTGTCGTCGTCGCCGACGTCACTCTGTATCCGGTGGCCACGGATCCACGCCTGTGGAGTCATGACCGCCTCCACTCGAGCCCACTCGGCCATGAGCGGATCGCGGCGGCGCTCGCTCACTCGCTCAACCTTCCGGACACCGACGACTCCTGGACGCACCCGTTGCCCGTCCTGCCTGTTGGCCGGGCACGCTTCTTGCGTGCCGCGTCAGCCGAGGTGCGCTGGGTCGCCGGATTCCTAGGTCCGTGGATCGGCAGGCGTGCGCGTGGGCGTTCCTCCGGAGACGGCCGCGTGGCCAAACGCCCGGAGCTCCTGTCCATCGGCAGCTCCGGCCAACACCTCGACCGTGCCTTCCAGCGTGCACAAGAGCCCTCCGCCGACCTGGCAGACGCCTCGGAGTAGCGAGATCCGTTTGTCCGGGCTTCACGACCGCCTCGACGGTCATGGGTGCCTGCGCGCGCCCGAGCGTGCGGGCGAGAGCACTGGCGGCGAACGCCGACTCCGGCTCCATCACCTCCCGCACCGTGTCCAGCAGTTCGGCCCGCCCGCGGACCGTCAGCGCCCTTGCTGTTGCCCAGCTCGGCGATGATCCGCACGAACCGGGCCCGGGCCGTCGCGCTGGCCAGCTGATGCCCGACCTGCTCCAGCAGACCCACGGCACCCACGCGCGCCACCTCCTGGCTGCGTCGCCCCCGCCCGCCCCTACAACCATTGATCTCGCTCGGTTGTCTCCTTTTCGCCAAAACCGCATGCCAGGGAGGCGACTCCGAAGCATGCGGGTGATCGACCAGCAGCAGGAGACTCTGCGTGCACCAGCACATTCGTACCTTCCTGGCCAGTGCCGCGGCAGCGGCGCTGGCCGGCGGGCTTCTCACCATCACGGCGGGCAGCGCCACAGCGCTCGTCCCGGGAGCACACGGCGACTTCAACGGTGACGGTTACCGCGACATCGCCGTCGCCGCTGCCGGCGCCCGCGTGGGTGAGCGCTCGGGCGCCGGCCAGGTCGTCATCGTCTACGGCGGTGTCGGAGACCTGTCGTCTGCCAGGAGTGTCACCATCAGCCAGAACAGCCCCGGTGTCCCCGGCACCGCCGAGAGCGGGGACGGCTTCGGCGAGGCGATCGTGGTCGAGGACTTCAACGGCGACGGCTACGGTGACCTCGCCGTCGGGGCCCCCGGCGAAGACGTCGGCACCGACACCGACGGCGGGACCGTCGCCATCTTGTGGGGTTCCGAGACCGGCCTCACCAGCGGCACGACGATCAGCGACCCGGCCCCCTCGTCGCACGACAGGTTCGGGCGCGTGCTCAGCGCGCTCGCCGACAGCGACGGGAAGCCGGACCTGGCCATCGGCTCGACCACCCCCACCATCGACGTCTACCGGGGAGGTTTCAGCGAGTCGGGGGGGACGGGCGGCAGCTACCGCTTCGTCCCGCCGTCCTGGGTCACGACGGCTCCGGTCTCGATGACCGCAGGCAATATCGGCGGCGGCGACGTGATCGCCGATCTGGTCGTCACCGGGCCCACCACGTACTACGTCCTCGGCTCCTCCCTCGGCCTCAACAGCGCCGGCGCCACCAGGCTGCCCTCGGGCGGTTCCGCTGCGATCGGCGACTTCGACAACAACGGGCGTCAGGACGTCGCCATCGGTTCACCCGACCAGGACGGGGGAGTGGTCCGTGTGTACAACGGGACCGAGAGCGCACCCTCGGCCACCCCCTCGTACACCATCACGCAGGACACAGCCGGCATCCCTGGGGCCAGCGAGGCAGGAGACCGCTTCGGCGCCTCACTGGCGGTCAGCCGCGCCGGCTACGGTTACCAGAACCTCGCCATCGGCGCCCCCGGTGAGAGCCTGGGCGACGCCACCGCAACCGGTGCCGTCACCTTCCTCTACGGCGGGCCCGAAGGGCTCATCGGCGCCAGGCCCATGGCCGGGACGGACCCCCAGTTCTTCTCACAGAACAGCCCGGGGGTCGCGGGCAACGACGAGACCGGCGACCGCTTCGGCGGTGCCCTCCACATCGCCGACACCGACAACGACCGCAACGAAGACCTGGTCGTCGGCGCCCCCGGCGAGAACTCCGGCGATGGCACCGTCGCCTACCTCCGCTCGGACGGGGGCATCGCCCCCAGCGGCACTCCCGGCATCACCCCTGCAGGCACCGGCGTCTCCACCACCGGAGCCCCCAACTTCGGCCGCATGCTGGCAGGCTGACCCACCTTCACCCGCCGTCCACCGTGCGCCGGCTCACCCAGCGCACGGACGGCGCAGGCGCCCCGGTGTCCCCGCGACGACACCGGCGGGACTTCACCTGTGCGAGCCGCCCCAGTCCATGAAGGCACCGGGGCGGCTCGTGGAACGGTCGCCGTTTTCCTCCACCACCACAGCAAGGAGCACGACCCATGGCGGAATCAACCGCCCAGCAGGACCCCGGACAGACAACGGCCTCTCAGACGGCACCCCCGGGAACCGAAAGCCTCGGACAACTGCGCCAGACGTTCCTGCCCAAGCGCGTCGGCACCGTGCGGCTCGCCGCCCTGTTGCTCATGGGCACCGTCTCCCTGATCCTTCCTCCCCTGGGCGCCTACTTCCTCTGGCTCGCCGCCCAGACGCCCAATCTCTCCCGCAAACAGGCCGCCCGTCGACTGCACCTGTTCGAGCACGGCCTGGCCGAAGTGGGAAAGAACGGTGACATCTCCACTTTCCGCTGGGACTCCCTGACGGTGCTCCAGGAGATCACCGAACGGTATGCCAACGGCGTCTACGTCGGAACCACCTACGTCTACACCCTCCACCGCCAGGACGGCACGACACTCAAGGTGACCGGCTTCTACGACCAGCCCGAATGCTGGGGCCCAGCGTTGCAGCAGGAGATCACCCGAGCCCAACTGCCCGCACTCCTCGCCAGGCTGGGACAGGGCGAAACCCTGACCTGCGGGGAACTCTCGGTCAACCCGGGCGGGGTGGCCACCACAAAGGGCAGCCTGACCTGGCCGGAGATCGAGAAGGTCGAGTTCTCGCAGGGAGTACTGGTCCTGCGCAAGGCCGGTAAGAAACTGCCCTGGGCCAGGATCCCGGTCAAGAACATCCCCAACCTCTTCCTCTTCGTCGCCCTCATCGACTGGCTCCGACACGGCAATCCACACCCAATTCCCTGACCGCCCCACCACCCGAGCACCGACCACAACCGCCACCCAGAACCACCCGCATCCCACGCCGACGGCAGGCGGCCACTGCCCAGCACCCGCCGACGGGACTCCGCGCCGGCCCCGGGTCGATGCCCGTACCGACCGGCCGCAGCACGCGCATCAGATCAGGTTCGTCCGGCTCCGTGTCGCGGACCACGAGACGGTGCGAGGTAGCGGGCTGGGAGGTGAGGTCACCACCGGCGATGGATGAGAAAAGGAGATCCAGGCGCAGGCCCCGGCTGTCCTTGATGAAACTCTCCGCAGACAACGCGCGGTCGTGATGCGTGTGCCTGATCTGCAGTCGCTCGCGGCTGCCGGTGCCCCACACGCACGTGAAGTCATCGAACCGGTCCCCGGCGAACATCTTCGTGTCCACGGTCACCGACCTCACATGTCCCACCGCCAGGTGCACCAGACGCAGCGCGGTGAGCAGAGCCTGGTAGGCGTAACCGAGGTGTGTCGGGCGCAACCCCATGGTCACCTCCAGGGTGGTGTGCTTGCTGCGCCCGCCCCCGGCGCCCGCCGCATTCGGCCTCACCGCCCCCCGGCCCCGCGGCGGAAGCGGCCGCGCCGGATGCGCGGGCACGGCGGAGCGGCTCCCCGCATCCGACGCCAGCGCGGTGTGTTGGGCTGTTTGACACAAGCACCCGTACCCATGCGGATTGGATAGAGGCAGGGTGACCAGGCGATCTACCGAGCCTGCCTTCGCTGCTCGCGCAGGTCTCTTGCGCTTCGGCTGTCTGACGTCGAGAAGTCCTACGGCCGCGCTGGACGAGGTCATGCATCCGGTGCCTGGCATGGCAAGCGGCGGCCTGGGGGCCGGTAAGGCGGCGGCACCGCGTATCCGTCGCGCACGGGTTGGAACCCCTGAGATCACAGGCCAGTGCGCGCGGCAGACGGCTTGCGGTAGCGCGGTGCCTTCTTTCCGAGCCGCCATTCCATGACGGTCCGGTCCCCCTTGGCCAAGTTGCACTCCGGACACGCGGGCACCAGGTTGCCGATCCCGTCCGCCCCGCCCCGGGAAATGGGCAGGACGTGCTCCTGGTGCAGGGACGCCGAGGACTCGCCGCAGTAGGCGCACGCATCCGCATACCGGCCCCACAGCCGGGCCAGATCACGTTCATTCACGAGGTGCCGGCGGACGGCGGCCAGCATCGCCCGCCGCTGATGATTCCCTCGTCGCTTCGCAGCGCGCACCCTTTCCGGATCGGCTTCGAAGTAGGCACGCCGCGAACACCGGCCTGAGCAGAACATCCTGTGCGCCGTACTGAGCGGCATCCGCGTGCCGCACTGCACGCATGGACGTGACCGCAGGGCCGTCCCGACTTTTCGTTTGTACTGGGCTTTCAGATAACACTCCTGCCCGCAGTACTTGGCGGTGGCTCGACGATGCGACAGATGACCGCCGCACCATCCGCAAGCCTGGTCCCTCGAGACCGGCGTGTAGTTGGCGCGATACCAACAGCCGTGACCGCAGTACTTGCGCAGAGCGTGGGCACCGGCTTCGAGTGCCGCGCCGCAGACGGCGCACTCCCGTCCCTGTTTGGCCTCGGCGCGTTGAAGTTTGCGATGTTCCGCCTGAGCCTGGTTATTGGTGTCGACCTGGCACTCGATCGAGCAGTAGAGCGCAAGGACACCTCTGTGCGACGGGACAGGGCGTTCGCAGCCCTTGCAGGACACCGTCCCTGGGCGGCGCGAGGGCTTTCGGCAGTTCTGACAGCGCGTCGGCTTGCGTCCAGACTTGTTGCCGGCAACGTCGAAGTTGCCCCCGCAGGCGTCGCACCACAGCGTTATCGAGGCAGGCCTGAGGGCTGCTCGACGCGCTCGACGCCTGCGCAGCCGCTCCTCATGCGGTATGCCGTCCAGCTGGCGAGGGACATGACCGAGAGACGCATAGCTGCATTTCCTACTGCAGTAGCGGGCGTTGGCATTGCGTTGAGCGATATCAGCGCCGCACTCCAGGCACCGTCTGTCGCCGCGGACCACGCGCAGCTTCTCGCGCTGCGCTGAATGGTAGACAGCGGCTGTGCGGGTCTTGGCGGCGACGCGATGTTCCTCGCAGCAGAAGCGGGGCGGAGCCCCAACACGGCTTGGACGAGTGAACTGAGCATCGCATTCCTGGCATACCAGCAGGGTCGGTCGGCGGGCCTCTCGAACGCAGGCCTCCGAGCAGTACTTCGCCAGTCCGTGCCGGTGGCTGATGTCCTCGCCACACACGGCGCATGCCCGCATCGTGCGGTTCACCCCTTTCACAGCACAGGGCACGACCGCAGCCCGGGCGATGACCAGCCCTCTGCGGCCCTACCCCATGGAGATCACCTGAAGACGGCAATGATCAGTGGTGACGAGACGCGAGGTCAGTCACCCGGCCGAGCAGTCACGCAGCTCGCGGGAGAGACTGGCCACGGTCCGCCGCCACTGGCGAGCCTGGGCCCGGGATGAGAACCACGCCTGGACACTTCGCGTATCGAGATCGCTGAGCCTCTCCAGCGTGGTGGCGAGGTGTTCGCGGTTCGTTGACCGGTGCCGCACCCTGGCACGGACACGCTGCGCGAGGTAGTGCAGCTGATGCGCGGCCCGGTAGTAGGCGACCTGGGGGTCGGTGAGGCGGCGCACCGCGTACCCTCCGCACCTGCTGCACGGGTCGAACTCCTTGTTGTCCAGCAGTTCCTCGATGATCACCATCTCGTCGTGGCGGTCGACCCCGCCATAGGGGCGCCGGTGCGCGCAGCCGGGGGAGTGGGCCCGGCCCTGGTAGCGACCGGCCGCGTCCGTGGTGTAGGCCTGTACGGAAGCCAGGACACCCAGGGGAAGGCCCGAGCCGGGCCAGTCGTTGTCCGAGTCGGATTCAAAGGGTTCCAGGTCCAACTGCTCCATCGCCAACAGACCGTTCCAGACGTCCGGCGTGAAAGGACTGAGCGGATGTCCCCGGTCGTCGTATCCGCCAGCCTCAAGATCGCGCAGGTCTGGCACCGAGCGGGCCAGGGCCAGGGACCTCAGCGCCTGGCCGGCGTCCCGGCGCCCTTCGCACAACCGCACGAGCACCCGTTCGCCCTCTGCCGCGCTCAGGCTGCGGCCGAATGCCTCATCGTGCGGGTCGTACACACGGGCAGTCCACACACTTGCGCTATCCGGCTCGCCTGCGGCCATGGCCTGTAGGCGGGTCTCGAGCAGAGCTTCGGGCAGGTCCCTTGCACCGGCGAGGATGACGCCCTGCCATCCAGCGGCGCACCGCTGTTCCAGAACACTCAGCGCCACCACCTCTACGCCGGTGCCGACACCGACCACCGCATACAACTGTTCCGCGTCGGGCATCGTGCTGCGCAGTGCGCGCAGATGCTCCGCGGTCACCAAGCGGCGGCCATGGACCGGCGTGTCGTCGAACACCCCTGGCAACAGACCCTCGTCCGCCCCAGGCGACGGCTCCGCCATGGCCACGCATGTCGACGTGTCCTGGTCAAGCACTTCGTAGTCGAACACGGACTGCCGCGACAGCAGGCACGCGGCCACCGGCTCTGGGACCCGCACCGTGACCGCCAGCCGCGCCCCCCAGTCCACGGCGACCGTGAACGAGGCGAGCACTCCCTGCTCCCACTCACTCAGCCGGTCCGTCAACGACCCACGGCTGCCGCGCTCCGTCAGAGCAGCACCGGGAACGCGCCCGACGAGTACACGCTCGCCGCCCTGGCCGGCCATGATCGACCGCGCAGCCTCCTCCCACGTGCTCAGCAGCACCCGGGCTCGCTCCAGCATCGGCTGATATCCCTTGCGCCGGCTGCTCATTCCGCTCGCCAGCTCGTGGACGAGGTACTCCTGCTCGCGCGGATAATCCCAGCTGTCCTCCACCTCGCTGTGCCACCGCCGCCACAAGGACGTCACCTTCGCTGCCGCCTCGGCAGGGGTCCCCAGCGGGGCAAATGCCGGGTCATCGGCCGGGACGCCAGGCTCCTCCATGGCCGATACCGCTGCTGCCAGCACGAGCGAATCCGGGGCGACCAGCCGTGCGGCCTGTGCACGCAGCGCCTCCAGATGGTCGGCCTTGCGCTGAATTCCTGCCTCGGCCCAGGACCTCAGCCAGGGGAACAGGTCCAAGACCTGGTACACGCGGGTCAGACTGGTCAGGGCGTCGAGCCATTCAGTGAAGACGGTCTCACGCACGTGGCGGGCTTCCTGCACTTCCTCCCAGCGTCCGCCCTCCGCCTCGTCTTCAACTTCCTCCTCACCGTCGGCAGGGGCATTCTCCTCGCTGCCCGAAGCGGTCCGGAAGAGCACGGATGCCGCCTGGCCTACTTCTTCGTCGCTGTACGAGTCCTCGTCCGCCTCGTGACAGCGGTCCAGTTCATACAGCAGCCCCAGACCGGTCACCGCATCCATGAAAATGGCCAGAGCCGTGCCGGGACGTGCCCAGGAGCCATACGCCGTGCACTGGGGACAGAGCCGGCCGACCGTCGTAGCGTCCAGTCGCACCTCCCGCTCGGTGACACGCGCCGAACGCAGATAGGAGCATGAGGATTTGGTGTGCAGCTTCGATTGCTTGCCCCGCGCGGACCACACGGTGACGGCGACGCCCTCGAACGGACCGAGCGGCACATCAGGCGTCAGCAGACCATATGTCATACAACCTCCCCCATAGCGGTGGTACTTGAGCCTAGCCGTGGCCACTGACACCGATCCGCGAATGCCTGTCGATCGGCCTGAGAACGCACCCCCAACCTTCGGCCGGTGGACGACCAGAATTGCGGTTCGAGGTTGCACCAGGCGCGGCCCACCCCGCTCGGCTGGTAACGAGGGGAGGATGCCCAACACTGTTCGGAGATTCCGGCTGAGCACGAGTGACGGCTGCGCAGTCCCCAAGCTGTCCCGGAGACCGCGTACTTCACTCGGCTCGGAGGCCGTACCGGCGCGTGCCGCGAGCACTTTCAGGTGGGGAGGATCAACGGACAGCCCGACAGAGACGGCAACCGGCGCAGCTGACAGCGCTGCCCGCCGAGTCGTACGCGAAAGTCACCAGGCCACTGTAGCGAGTCCGGTCACGGCAACAGCTCCCAGCAGTGGGCGGAACACAGCGGCCCGCGAACCCCTCTGCCTTAACGGCAGAACGTGGCCTGCCCACTTTCTCCCATCGGGGGTAATCGCCCCACCGAGGGTTGACACCTGGCGTACCGGTCCCCGGACACGCGCGGGGCATCGCGGCCGACCCGGCCGGAGATGTCGGCGATCAGCCGTCTCCGCTTGAAGGCGCACACGAAACCGGGTCGACCCGGGCTTGAAGGCGCTGCTGGGGCCGACGACGACCGCGTTCGGGAAGACCGCGCGGATCCTGTGGTAGGCGCGCTTCCACATTTCCAGGTACTGGGCCTGGGTCCGGTCCCAGAAGGGGGTCCAGTCGGGTTCGTTCCAGATGTCCCATTGGATGTCGCTCATGCCGGCTGCCTGCGCGTCGGCGAGCAGACGGTCGTAGAAGGCGTCGAAGCGGGACCAGTCGCCGTTGTCGCCGGGTTAGGTGGGGTTGGTGGTGCCGTCGGCGCCCCACAGGTCGTGGGGCAGGATGACGAAGGTGCCGCCGAGCGTCTTGGTGCGCTGGTACTGGGCGCGGGTGGAGTTCCAGCGGCGGTCGTACTTGCCGGCGACCCAGCCGCCGGGGTTGTCGAGCTGGGCGCCGCCGGCCCGCATGAACTTCCACTTGATGTCCTTGTAGCAGTGCTCCTGGGGCAGTGAGCCGTTCTCGGACATTCCGTAGATGGTGCCGGAGGCGCGGTAGGTGGGGGCGGCCCCCACGGTGGCGAAGTCCACGGCCACGGTCGTGTCGGCGGCCTGTGCCGATGTCCCGGGCAGGGCGAGGGCGGCGAGCGACGCCAGCAGGGCTGCGAGCGCGGTGACCGTGCGGGGGTGGGCTGCCGTGCGGGCGAGTCTGCTCGTGCGTGCGGATCGGGGAAGGCAGGGGGGGACGTCGTGCATGGCGGGTCTCCTGGAATAGGGGTGGGTGCTGCCTGGGCGCAGGCGGGGTGTCCCGGGGGGGCGTTCAGCCGCCGGTGTGCGCGGCCGGTGCGGGTGCGGGTGCGGTGTGGCGCCGTGTGTGGGCTTCGGCGAGGAGGAGGTAGCTGCTGGCGGTCCAGGTGTAGGCGCGGTCGCGCAGGCCGGTTCCGGTGAGGGCGTCGAAGTTCTCGGCGAAGCCGTGGGTTTCGCACAGGGCGCGGAAGCGGGCGCTGATCTCGTCCGCGAGGCGGTGGTGGCCGGCGCGGCGCAGGCCGTCCTCGATGAGGACGGTGGCGGGGGCCCAGATCGGGCCGCGCCAGTAGCCGTCGGCGAGGTAGTGGGGTGAGGTGGGCAGTTCGGTGGCCAGGCCGTAGGAGGTCAGGTGGGTCTCGATCCGGGCGGCCAGGGTTTTGCCGATGTGCTCGGGCAGGTGCTCGCCCAGGGCCATCGGCATCAGGTCCAGCAGGCTGGGGGTGCTCCAGGTCGCGGCGGTGTCGACGCCGCGGGCCACGAAGTGCTCGCCCGTCCACAGCTCGTCGAGCATCGCGGCCTGGGTCGCGTCGGCGGTACGGGTCCAGTGGCGGGCCTGGTCGGGCAGGTCCAGTTCGCCGGCCAGCCGGGCGAGTTCGTGCAGCTGGAGGGTGAGGAAGGCGGCCAGGTCGGCGGTGACGATCACGCGTTCGGGGTCGAAGGTGGTGGCGTTGTCCCAGCCGCTGTCGTTGCCGTGCTGGTAGTGGGGCAGGGCGGCGCCGGGCGCGCGGCGGGCGGTGAGCCAGAAGTCCGTCCACCGCGTCAACCTGCGGTAGATTTCGGCGAGTTCAGCCTGGCTGAGGGGCTCGGCAAGGCGTCTGCGCAGGTGGGACAGGGCCCAGCCGTGGATGGGCGGTTTGACGAAGTTGTACAGGACCTCGGAGTGGGTCACCGAGTCGGGCAGGGCACCGCCGGCGTCCTGGTGGTCGAACGGGAGGGAGAACTGGTCCCAGGCCAGGTCGGGGGCACCGGGGGCCAGGGCGAGGGCGTTGAAGCAATGGTCCCAGCTCCAGACCTTGTCCATCCAGTGCTTGGACATCAGCACCGCGGGCCGGGTGACCAGCCCCGCCGGGCGGACGGTGGCCGACCACACCACGTACGCGGCGAGTTCTACGGCCGGTGTGGCCGGCGAGCGCCAGGGGGCCACCGCGTCGACGAACGCGGCGAAAGCCTGCTCCGCGGCCGCCACGACGGTGTCGAACGTTTCCGAGGGCGTGTAGGGCAGGCGTGCGCTGTCCACTTCCTCGATCGCCGCTTCCCAGGCTTCGCCAGGATCCGCGGTGAGGGTGACGCCTCGTGCGCCGGTGCCGAGGGCCTGACTGCCCGACACCTCGGCGACGCAGCCCGACAGCACGGTGATCCGGTAACGGCGCCCGGTCTCGTAGGAGGTGAACACGTACGCCCTGTCGACCGGGTCGCGGTAGAAGTAGGTGCCCGTGAAGGGGGTCAGGGTGTCCGCCGCCGCGTCGACGCGCAGGCCGAGTCCTTCGCCGCGTAGGCGGACGGTGTCCGGCGAGGCGTAGGCGAGGGCTATGCGCCCTTGCTCACCGCTCCAGCTGAGCAGGCCCGCGGTCGCCTCGACGCGGGTCCCCGCGCGCTCGCCCGTCGTCGTGTCGAGGGGCGTGAAGCGCAGGACCGCGTGCATGCCGTTTTGGTGCGAGACGAGGTGGAGGTCTTCGGCGTACGTCTTCTCCGCGAGCACGGGAGAGATGCCGAACCAGGAGCCGTGCGTGCTGAACGGGATGTCGTGGATGGAGAAGGCCGGGCCGGATCGGGCGGCGGTCATGTGGTGTGACTCGTTTCTTCAGCAGGGGTGACCGACGGGGGTCGCGTGGGGGTCAGTCCTTGACGGCTCCGGCCGTCACGCCGGCGGCGACGTAGCGCTGGGCCAGGACGAGGATGACCGCGGCGGGCAGCGAGGCCACGACGGCGGTGGCCATGATGGCGTTCCACTCCTGGTTGTTGTTGCCGATGTAGTGGTAGATGCCGAGGGTGATGGGCTCGTGGGCCCCGCCGTTGACGAGGGTGCTGGCGAAGACGAAGTCGGACCACGACCACAGGAACGTGAACAGCGACACGGTGACGACCGAGTTGCGGCTCATCGGCAGCACCACGGAGCGGAAGGTACGCAGCGGGCCGGCTCCGTCCATCTGCGCGGCCTGGAGCAGTTCGCCGGGGATGCCGGACATGAACGCGGTGAAGATCAGTACCGCGAAGGGCACGGCGAGAGTGGAGTCCGCGACGATCAGACCGGGCACGGACTGCAGCAGCCCGAGCTGGAGGTAGATGGCGTAGAAGCCCATCGCCATGATGATGCCGGGAATCATCTGGGCCACCAGGAAGAGGAAGCTGAGGACGCCCCCGCGGCGGGGGCGGAGTTTCGCCAGCGCGTATCCGGCGGGCGCCGCCAGCGCCACGGTCAGCGCGACCGTGCCGAGACCGACGACGAGGCTGGTGCCCAGGTAGGGCAGCTGCTGGTCGAACACGGCGCGGTAGCCGGCCAGCGTGCCGTGGACGGGGAACAGGTCGGGTGGGGACTTGCGCATGTCCTGGTCGCGGGTGAAGGACACGTTCAGCATCCAGTAGACCGGGAAGAGCATGACGGCGGTGAGTGCCAGCCCGACGGCGCTCTTCCACCCTGTACCGCCCAACCGGCGCGGCAGGTCGTTCATGCCAGTGCCTGCTTTCTCTGGACCCTCAGGTACACCAGGCCGAAGACCAGGGCGGCGACCACGAGCAGGTTGCCGACGGCCGCTCCGGGGCCGAAGGCGGGCAGCAGGTTGCCGAAGCCGAGCCGGTAGGACCAGGTGGCGAAGGTGGTGGACGCGTCCGCCGGGCCGCCCTTGGTCATGATCCAGATGATGTCGAAGACCTTGAGCGTGTAGACCAGCCCCAGCAGCAGGGTGATCGCGGACACGGGGCGCAGCAGCGGGAAGGTGATGCTCCAAAAGCGCCGCCAGGCGCTCGCCCCGTCCAGGGCCGCCGCCTCGTACAGCGAGCCAGGGATGGATTGCAGGCCGCTGTAGAGCACGACCAGGTTGAACGGGACGCCGATCCAGATGTTGGCGATGATCACCGAGGTGAGCGACCAGGAGGGCGAGGTCAGCCAGTTGACGGGGCCGAGGCCGAGCGCGTGCAGTGCCGCGTTGACGATGCCGGAGTCGCTGTTGAGCATCCACGACCAGGTCGAGGCCGACACGATCAGCGGCAGCAGCCACGGCACCAGGAACAGCGCCCGCAGGGTCGCGGAGAGTTTGAAGTGCTGGTTGAAGAAGACCGCGAGGGCCAGCCCGATGGCGTACTGGAAGGCCAGGCACACGGCGGTGAACACCACGGTGTGCAGCAGGGCCGGGGCGAAGGTCGGGTCGTCGAAGACCTTCTGGTAGTTCGCGAGGCCGGTGAACGGCGCATCGCCCTGCACGAAGGAGCGGACGGTGTAGTCGCGCAGGCTCAGGTCGAGGTTGCGGTAGAGCGGATAGGCGTAGAAGAGGACGAGGTAGAGGGTCACCGGGGCGAGGAAGGCCCAGGCGGCCCACTGCTGGGAGGCCGGACGGCGCCGTGCTCGCGCGTGGGCCGGGGGCGGGGCGGCGGTGGCCGCCCCGTTCCGGGCGTGCGCGGAGCTGCGGTCCGTCCGCTGTTTCGTGTCGTTCATCTGCGGACCGGGGATCATGGCTACTGGGCGGCGGACTGCGCCTTGGCGAGCGCGTCCTTGGGCGAGGCGGCACCGCTGAGGGCGGACTGGGCCGCCTTCCACATCTGCTCGGAGATCTTGGGGTACTTGGTGCCCAGGTCGTCACTGGTGCGCCCCTTGGCGGCCTTGACCGCCTCCACCCAGGGCTTCAGCTCGGCGTTGGCCGCCACCTGCTTGGCCTGAACCTCACTGGTTGGGGCCACGTAGGACAGGGTGGTGTCGGTGTCGTACAGGTTCTGGGTGCTGGTCAGACAGGACACGAGCTTGTGGGCGGTGGTGTAGCGGCCGGTGTCGCCCTGGACGGGGAGGGTGACGAACTCGCCGCCGGTCGGGGCCGCGGCGTTGTCTGCGTCGGCGCCGGGGATGGGCAGGACGCCGTAGTCGAAGCCGGCCTTCTTGACGCCTGCGAGCTGCCAGGTGCCGTTCTCGGCGAAGGCGTAGTCGCCGCCGGCGAACTCCTGCCAGCTGGTGGTCTGGGTGTTGTTGATGACCGAGTTGGGGGCGTACACCTTCTTCAGCCAGTCGGTCCACAGCTTCAGCGCCGAGACGCCCTCGGGCGAGTCGAGCTGGGTCAGCTTGGCGCCCGCGCCCCAGAACCAGGGCAGGAACTGGAAGCTGCCCTCCTCGGTCCCGATCGCGGAGAAGGTGATGCCCTTCTTGCCGGCCTTCTTGACCTTCGCCAGGGCCGCCGTCAGCGACTTCCAGTCCTTGATCGAGGCGACGTCGACCCCGGCCGCCTTCAGGACCTTCTTGTTGTAGTAGAGGGCGAGGGTGTTGGCACCGATCGGCGTGCCGTACGTCTTCCCGCCCGACTGGCCGGCCGCGAGCAGGTTCGGGTCCACCTTCGAGGTGTCCAGCTCGTTGTCGTCGGTGCTGGTGAGCACGCCGGCCTCGGCCAGGGTCGACACCACGGGGTTGTCGACGATGAGGACGTCGGCGGAGTTGTCCTGCTGCGCCGCCAGCAGGGCCTTGTTTGCCAGGTCGCTGGTGTCGAAGGCGGTCCGCTTGATCTTCACGCCGGCCTTGGTACCGCAGTGGTCCAGCAGCTTCTCCCAGGCCGAGGTCTTGTCGAACTGCGGGTACGGGTCCCAGATGGTGTACGTGTCGCTGTCTGCGTCCTTGGCGGCGCCGGTGCTGCCCGAGCCGGAGCCGCAGGCGGTGGCACCGGCGGCCACGGTCAGGACGGTCAGGGCTGCGGCGGTCAGACGGCGGTGTCTGGAGAAGCGGTTCATTGAGGGTTCCCTTGTTCTGGACATGCGAGTGCCGAGGGCGCGGGTGGGGAGGGCAGGCAGGCGCGCAGAACGGCGCCGCCGAGCAGTTCGGGCGTGGGGTGGTCAGGGGGTGGTGTTGCGTGGAAGGGGCCAGAGGGTGGTGGCGCGCGGCTTGCCCGCGGTGGGCGTGGCATGCGCGGGCCCTGTGCTCGTCCGCAGGGAGATCGGCGGTGCGAGGAGATGGTGGCGGGGCGGTGCGCCGGGATGGTCGATCCGCTCCACCAGCAGTTCGACGGCGCGCCGTCCCATCTCCTCCGCCGGTACGTCGGCCGCGGTGAGCTGCGGGGTCACCGTCTGCGCCCACCGGCCGGCCACGACTCCGGTGACGGAGAAGTCACGCGGTACATGGCGGCCGGCCTGGGCGAGCCCCCGGTAGAGGCCGCCGAGCGCGGCCTCGTTCAGTGTGACCAGGGCTGTGGTGGCCGGATCGTCGTGCAGGATCCGCTCCAGGCATGCCTGGCCGGGGGCGGCGTCGTCCCCGCAGCAGTACGTGCGGACGGTCAGCCCGCGCTCGGCCGCGGCCTTGGTGAAGCCCTCCAGCCCCCGGTGGGCGGACTCGTAACCGGCCCGCAGAAGCTGTTCGGGCCGGTTGACGAGGGCGATCCGGCTGTGGCCGAGGTCCGCGAGGTGGTGGACGCACGCCGCCGCGAGTGCGGTGTGGTCCAGGCCGACCCACCAGCCGCCTTCCGGGTGGGCGGTGCGGCCGATGGCGACGGAGGGGAAGTCCAGGGCGTCCAGGTGGTCGACCCGGTCGTCCTCCAGCCTGATCTCCATCAGGATGGCGCCGTCGACCCGCCGCTCGCCCAGCAGCCGCTGGAACGAGCGGTCGCTGTCCACGCCGCTGGGTGACAGCAGTACGTCGTAGTCGTAGGCCGCGGCGGCCTCCACCACGCTGCCGATGAAGTCCAGCTGCATGCCGGTGTATTGGTTCCCGGCCGGCGGGAAGACCAGGCCGATCGTGCTGGTCCGGCCGTTGGCCAGGGCGCGGGCGCTGGCGTTCGGGCGGTAGCCCAGCTCGTCGATGACCTCCTGGATCCTCCGGCGCGTGTCGTCCGACACCGGGCGTTTGCCGCTCAGCGCGTACGAGACGGTGGAGCGCGAGACACCGGCCCGCTTGGCGATCTCACCAATGTTCACGGCGACTCCTTGATCGAACCGGTTCGACGATCCGTGCAACGGAATCCTCGAATCGTGTAGGTGGTGGAGTGGGCACTCCGGCGCTCTGGCACTTCGATGCCGAGTCAACCGATCACCGGTCGTCGAACCAGTTCGGTGAAGCGAAGATAAGAACGAGGCAGAGGGCTGTCAACGCCTGCGGCGAAACTTCTCGAAACTATCCCGTAACCCGTGTGTTCTGCGGAATCCGCTCGCGTCAGAGGTGTCGCTGAGAGCTTTCCTCGCTGCTAAGTTCCTGCGAACCGGTTCGACACCACCGGTGATGCGGAGCCTCTCGGCCCCAAAACCTACGGCGGCTCCTTCGAGGACACAGATCTGAAGACGCTGCTCGCTGAACCGGGACGTCACGTTGCGGCCCACTGCGCCGACCAGTGGATCCCGCCGAGGAGACGGGCACGGAAGTGCGATCCGCCCGAAACCCGACCTGGATCCGGTGCCCGGGTTGCAGGTCCGCGCGGACGGCGCTGCGAGGACGCGCTTCAGGGGGTGGGAGAACTGCCTGCCTCTCTCGGTGCTCGCCGCCATCCATCACAGTGGTGGCGGCGCCGACGGTCACGCCCGCGGCCACTCCCGTCGTGGCACTGCCGAGAACGACAGGTGCTCATCACGCCGCCCGACGCCGCAGCCGGTCCGGGCGCAGGCCACGCTCGTCCTCTGAGGGGTGGCGCGGCAATCCGAAGTGGTCCGGCAGGCTCTGCGGCGTGCGGGATGCACCGAGTTCAGCACTGTCGAAGAGGGGTTCGCTGTCGATGCGGGGGAGATGGTGCGCCGTTCCTGGTGGCGTGCACGATCGACGAAAAGGCGACGGCGGAGCAGGAGATCCATCGATTCTCACCCCGGGCGAAACCATCCCCGACCCAAGACATGGGCGATCGCGTTCGGTTGAGGTGCGGCTTGTAGAAATCTTGTGCTGTCCGCTCTCAACTCCTAGGATCCCTGACGTTCGAAAGTTCGGTTCACGTCCGCAGTATCGAACATGACCGGGCCGAAGCGGCTTGCGCATGGTGTATACGCCGGGCATGACGGCACCCGCATCATCCGTCCCAGTAAGACTCGCTCCCACACGCCGAATGCCGGACTCGGAAGGGTGCACCCGGCATGAGTGCGGCAAGCCCCGATCGCCTCCTGGAGCTTCGTGTGACGTCACCCGCACCATGCCCACGCCCCCGCCTGTGCCGCCCGACCGTGCTCCGGCTGTCAGGCCTGGCGCGGCCGGCCCGTCGCCCAACTCGCAGACAGTGCCAGGGACACGCCGAATCCCAGCCCCGTCCTGCCGCCCCCACCTCGCCAGGTCAGCCCCCTGGCCGGCGTCGCCACCTTCGACGGAACGACCCTGAAACCGAGTGGGAATGGAACCACCATTCGCACAACGGCAAGTGGTCCGGCAGCAACGGCCTGACCCTGCGCACCGCGACGATCGCCAACGACCTGTACTGGGCCCGCAACACCCCCACCGACCGGAATCAGAGGCGCACCCCCACCGCCACCACCCACCTGGACCACGCGACGATGCCCGACGGCGACCGGGCCGCACTCGCCCTGCTGCGCGACCTCTGCGCGTGGGTCGGCATCGAACGAGACGGCGGCACAACACGGTAGTGATGGTCAACGGCCGGACCATGGAGAGCAATTGGAACATCACCGGCACCCGCACCGGCGCCGAAGTCGCGAGCGCCAACGTCACGGACGGTCGCATCCGGCTGCGCGCGGCCGCCGACATCCGCCCCGGGCGCCTCCCGTCCGTGAACCTTCTCCACAGCACCGACGGCACCCACTTCACCCGCCTGGAGCCCGAGTTCACCATGGGCGGCACCAGGTAGCTCGTCATGGGCTACCGCTTCGCCCTTTGCTTTGCAACTACGCCACGCAGACACGCGGCGGCTTTGTCCGCAACGCACGGTACGCCGCTGACCACACCCCGAGCGCAGCAACATCCCTCCCCCCCCCCGCATCTGACCGGCTGCTCAGTCCCCGACCCGCAGCGCCAGGAAGGACCACACCATGTCCAGTACCGACGTCCACAGGCCAACGGCTCCCACGACCGCAGTGAGATCGCCCGCCACCGGTACGAGGCTCGCCCGGGCAACCTGGGTGCTGATCCTCATGTTGGCGTTCGCCGTCCTTCCTGCCGCGGTGCATCCCACGCCGGCCAGGGCCGACAACCCGATCGTGCAGAACATCTACACCGCCGACCCGGCCCCGCTGGTGCACAACGGGCGGGTCTACCTCTACACCGGGCACGACGAGGACGGCTCCACTTCCTCCTTCGTGATGAAAGACTGGCGGGTGTATTCCTCCGCCGACATGGTCAACTGGACCGACCACGGCTCACCGCTCAGCCTGAACACCTTCAGCTGGGCGGGCGCCAACGCGTGGGCGGGCCAGGCCATCGAACGGAACGGCAAGTTCTACTGGTACGTGCCGGTGACGGTCCGGGCGACCGGCGCATTCGCCATCGGCGTGGCGGTGGCGGACAGCCCCACCGGACCGTTCCGGGACGCCCTCGGCCACCCGCTGCTGGAGAACACCGAGTTCGACCCGACCGTCTTCATCGACGACGACGGCCAGGCCTACCTCTACTGGGGCAACCCCAACCTGTGGTATGTCAAGCTGAACGCCGACATGACCTCCTACTCGGGCAGCCCCACCAAGATTCCGCTCACCACCGCGGGATTCGGCACCCGCACCGGTGACGCCAACCGTCCCACGCTGTACGAAGAAGGGCCGTGGGCCTACAAGCGGAACGGTCTGTACTACATGGTGTACGCGGCCAGATGCTGCCAGGAGTTCATCGCCTACTCCACGGCACCCAGCCCGACCGGACCCTGGACCTACCGTGGAACAGTCATGCCCGCCCAGGGCAGCAGCTTCACCAACCACCCGGGCATCGTGGACTTCAAGGGCGGTTCGTACTTCTTCTACCACAACGGCGCCCTCCCGGGCGGCGGCGGCTTCACCCGCTCGGTCGCGGTGGAGAAGTTCTCCTACAACGCCGACGGCACCATTCCGACGATCAACATGACGAGCACGGGTGCCCCGCAGGCCGGCACACTCGATCCGTACGTCCGCCAGGAGGCCGAGACGATCGCCTGGGGTTCCGGGATCGAGACCGAATGGTCCAGTGACGGCGGAATGAACGTCGGCTGGATCGAGAACGGCGACTACACCAAGGTCAAGGGAGTGGCCTTCGGGGCCGGCGCCTCCTCCTTCGCCGCGCGCGTCGCCTCGGCCACCAGCGGCGGCACCCTCGAAGTGCGCCTGGACAGTCCGAGCGGGCCGATCGCGGGCCGGTGCGGTGTGCCGAACACCGGTGGCTGGCAGGCCTGGAGGACGGTGACCTGCCCAGTCAGCGGCGTGACGGGAACCCACGACCTCTACCTGACGTTCAGCGGCGGCAGCGGCTTCTTGTTCAATGTCAACTGGTGGCAGTTCACCCGCGCCGCGTAACCGCTCCGCGTTGAGTTGCTCCTCGGGCTGAAGCCCGAGAGTTCCGGCCTTCCCGTCCGTTGCCGTGCCGCTACATGACACAGCAACGGACGGGAATCCGTGGCTTCCTGCTTCGTCGGTGCTGGTCGGTGCCGTCCGGGGCGTGATGCGAGGGCTGCCGGAGAGCGATGACATTCGCTTCCGGCTCGGGGCCGCTTCCCGCCCGGCGGGCACCTGAGAAGGAAGTTCGGCCGCTGCTCCCGCCTGGCGGGACGTCCCGCTGACCGGCCCTTTTCCCGCAGGTCAGAGCCGTGTGGCATGGTCTGCATGACAGTGGAAATCAGGGTCCTCCGAGCTGGTCAGATGTACCGCTACCACCTGAGCCAGACCGTCGTCGGCGACGGCCGCCGCCCGGCCCGCACGCCACTGCGCGAGGCCCGAGAGCAAGCCGGGTCCCGGCCGGGCGATGGATGGGCGGGGACTTGCCGTGCTCGGACTGACGCCGAGGCAGGAGGTCACCGAGGCACAGCTGCACAACCTGTTCGGCGAGCGCAGCCGGCACCCGCACGCGGACCAGATCGAGGCCGACCACTCGCCAAGGCCGCCCCCCCGAAGAAGACGTTCAAAGCCGGCGCCCTCGGACGCCAGGTGACGGTCACGGGCGTCGACTTCACCTTCCGGCCGCAGCCGACGATCGACCTGTTATGGGCGCTGGGGGATGAAGGAGACCCGGCGGGTGACCGAGGCCACGAACGAGCAGGCGACCGAGCGGGCGCTGGAGTGGAGCGAGGACAACGTGGCGGTGATCCGGTACCGCAAGGACGGCATCCACCAGCCCCGCCCGCCAAACAGAAGACCGACCTCGTGCAACTGCGCCGCGTGATGGAAGGCGAGCGCGATCCTCACCTCCAAGGTGGCCGCCGACGTCATCAACTCCCTCCTCGAGTACGCCCGCGCCGCGCCTGCGGCGGGACGGCTTGTACTCTGCACTCATTCGACGATCGGACGATCACGAACACGGCAGGCGAGCACGGGGCGGGCGTCCGGGGGCGGGAGCGCGGGGATTTCGATGAGTGACGCACATCCGATACGAAGCCACAGACCGGGCCTTTCGGCCGGTGCGCTGATCATCGCCGGGGTCGTCCTCGTCGCGATCGGGGCCGTCGGCGCCTGGCTCCAGCACGACGCTCCCGGCCGGAGTACGGAGCCGCGTACGGAGTTCACCGCACACAACCCGCCCGCCGGTCTGCCCACCGCACTCACCACCGGCCAGCACCTGAACTGGTCCCGCTGCACCTCGCCGCCCACCGCGCGCACCGGCTACGACTGCGCCGTCATGAAGACCCCCCTCGACTACCGAAAACCAGATGGCAGGACGATCGACGTCGCCCTGATCCGGCGCAAGGCCACCGGCCCGAACGCCCGGCGCATCGGCTCGCTCGTCCTCAACTTCGGTGGCCCCGGCGTGTCCGGCGTGAGCGGATTGCCCGAACGGCTCAACCAGTACAAGCCGCTCCTCGACCGCTACGACCTGGTCTCCTTCGACCCGCGTGGCGTTGGCGCGACCATCCCCGTGCGCTGCGGAAAGACCGCGGACGACACCGGTTACGACGGGACCGACGCCTGCGCCGAGCACTCCGGGGCGCTCCTCCCGTACATCGGCACCTCGCACACCGCGCGCGACCTCGACCTGATGCGCTACCTCCTCGGCGACGAGCGGCTGCACTACTTCGGGGTCTCGTACGGAACGGCGCTCGGCGCGGTCTACGCCCACCTGTACCCGTCGCACGTCGGGCGGCTCGTCCTCGAGGCGCCCGTCGATCCGACCGAGGACCTCAGCGAGGAGCAGGTGTCGCAGGTCAAGGCAGTCCAGGCGGCGTTCGACCGGTTCGCTGCGCACTGCGCGGCCCGTATCCGCCACTGCCCGACCGGCGACGGGCCCGAGGAGGCCGCGCGACGCATGGCGCGCCTGGCCGACCGCCTGGAGAAAAAGCCCGCCCCGGCCGGCGGCGGAAGGAACCTGGACGCCGACGACCTCGCGCACAGCATCAGCGACCATCTCGTCCTCGGCACGGACGGCTGGCCGCCGCTCGCCAAGGCCCTCACCGCGCTGATCGACCACAACGACGGCGGTCCGCTGAGCCGCGGCGCGGCCGACATGGGTTCCGCCGACCGCGCGGCGACCCCGCCCGACAACAGCCGCGTCGCCCAGACCGCGATCACCTGCGCGGACTCCAGCCTGCGCCCCGACCTCGAACGCCTCGACCGGGACGAGAACCGCGTCAAGGCCGCCTCGCCCGTCTTCGGTGCGGCCTGGTCCACCGGCGTCTACCTCTGTTACGACTGGCCGTTCGACGGCGAGCGCCTCACGCCTGAGGTGAACGCCGACGGCGCTGCCCCCGTCCTGGTGGTCGGCGGCACCGGCGACCCGACCACCCCGTATCCCGGCGCCCGCAACATGGCCCGCGCCCTGGGCGACGGTGTCGGCGTGCTCCTGACGGCCCAGGAGGAGGGCCACGGCACATACCCGCAGAACCGCTGCGTCACGGAGGCCGTCAACCAGTACCTCCGCACGGGCCGCACCCCAGCCACGGGAACGGTGTGCCGGGGCACCATGTCCTGAGGCCCGTACGGATCCTCCGGGCGGCCATCAGCACACCGGTTCGCTCGCAGAGCGCTGGGCGTGGACTGCCACACCGCCCGGTCCGAGACCGGGCGTACGTCACGTCCTTCGACGGGAAGCTGCGCGAGGTCGACCTGCAGACGAAGACGCAACGCGACATCATTTCCGGGGGATTGGGAACCTCCACCTCTGCGGTGGCGCTGGACGGACAGGGAAAGGCCTACCACTCGAACGACGCCCGCGGGAGCGGGAGCGAACGGGCCTGCTCGTAGTGAGCAAACCGTTGCTGATCACCGGTGGTTGGGGGAGCTCCGCGGGGTACCGCGTGACCGTCCGGAGGTCAGCGCGGGCCGGTCCAGCTGGTGGGCTGGGCGGGGATGCGGGGGAGTGAGCCGTAGCGGCGGGTGCGGCGGGCGTACTGTTCCATCGCGTGCCACAGGTCGCGGCGGTCCACGTCGGGCCAGGGCGTGACGAGGAACAGCAACTCGGCGTAGGTGGCTTGCCAGGGAAGGAAGTTGGAGGTGCGCTGGTCGCCTCCGGTGCGCAGCAGCAGGTCGACGTCGGGCAGTTCCGGGACGTGCAGGTAGCGAGCGAAGGCGTGCTCGGAGACCGAGCCCGGGTCGACCCGCCCGCCGACCGCGTCCCGGGCGAGTTTCGCTGCCGCTGTCGCGATCTCGGCGCGGCCGCCGTAGTTGACGCACAGGGTTAGGGTCAGTCCGGTGTGATCGCGGGTGGCGCGCTCGGCGTCGGTGAGAGCCTCGATGACGCCGGCCGGCAGACGCCCGCGCACTCCGGCCCAGCGCACGCGGACGTCCAGTGGCGCGGTGTTCGCCAAGCGGCGCAGGCCCTCGGGAATCCCGTCCATCAACGCGCTCAGTTCGTCGGCCGGGCGTTTCCAGTTCTCGGTGGAGAAGGCGTACACAGTCAGGTGAGTCAGACCGATCTCCAGAGCACCGTGGACGACGTCGACCAGTGCCTCGCCACCGGCCCGATGACCGTCGCTGCGCGGCAGGCCGCGGCTGGTGGCCCAGCGGCCGTGCCGTCCATGACGATCGCAACGTGACGGGGCATGGCCTCGGGGGGCAGCTTGGGCGGGCGGGCGCCGGACGGATGGGGTGTCGGAGGGACGATCGGGCTGCGCTGGGCGGCGAGCCGGCGGACTTCCCCGGCCAGGCCAGGCTGTTCGGGCGCGCCGGCCGGTACGGGGTGCGGCAGCGGCCCCGGCTGGATGGGGAAGGGGAACAGGCCCCAGGCCAGCGCGGCCTTCGCGCGGGCGGGCAGCAGCAGGCGCAGCCGAGCGCCGCGTGGCAGTGCCGGGCGGCGGTGCAGCAGTGCGGCCGGGCGTCGGCCGCCGCCTTCAGGCGCAGCCGGTACAGGTCGGTGTAGGTGTCGAACGCGATGCTGACCGCTGGGTGCAACCCGCGCGGCAGCGGGGTCGCGTCCAGCCATGTACGGGCCCGCTCGGCCAGGCGGCGCACCATGTCCTCGAACGCAGGGGTGGCACGCCGGGCCAGCAGGTCCCCGCGGCGCACCCCGGCCTCGTCCAGGGCTTCCTGTGGCAGCGGTACGTGGTCGCGGTCCAGGTCGTCGGAGAGATCGACGAGGCTGTCGGTGAGATAGACGGCGTCGGCGGCGGTCTAACGGCAGCGGCGGCGGCACCAGGCGGCGCCCCTCTGCCTGACCGTGTCACCTGGGGGCGCCATGGCTGCTTGGCGGTGCGGGTGCGCGCGCCGGCCTGGCATGCCGCCCCATACCTCCACCCAGTCGGTGAAGTACCGGCAGCGGTAGGCCTCGGCGGGAGGCTGCCAGGTGGCAGGTCTTGGCCAGCCTTGCACCGGTTCGACTTCGCGGTGACGGCGATGAGAGCGCGCGTGTCCTCCAAGTCGTTGGCGTACGCCTGGCGCTCATCGGCGGTCCATCGCCCGGCGCCGGAGTCCCAGGCTTCGGCGAGGGGACCAGGTGGTCGATGTCCAGGCCGCGGGCGCCGTCGACATGGACGTGGTCGTAGGGGCTGTACCAGGTGCCGCCGGTCAGGGTGCAGCGGCCGGTCCGCTCGGGGGCGATGACGGCCGCATCGGGAGCAGCGACCGTACGGGCAGGGTGCTGGTGGTGCCGGGGTCAGCGGCGTGGGCGGGGCCGATGAATGTGGCCAGGGCTGCGCTGGCGGCGAAGGCGGCGAGAATACGCACGGTCACCTCTACGGGGAGATCCGACACACGGGGATCTTCGTAGTGGGGGGGTAGAGCATGGACACGCCGTCGTCAGGGCGGGGTTCACCCGCAGGGGCGGGAAAGTCAGACGAACGCCCCGGCCCGGCGTCGCTGGCGAGGGAGGAGCGCTCGGCCGGGCGGGGGCCGCTGGCATCCCCTCAGGCGGGAGCCGGTTCGGTGTCGGGGTACGGACTGAGCATGGTGTCGAAGTAGCCCTCAGGGGCTTCTTCCAGAAAAGTCGACAGGTTTTCCAGGAAGGCGCGCAGCGGGGGCGTCGCGTTGTGCCGGTCCAGGTCTTCCTGCGAACGCCAGACCTCGTATAGGAAGAAGCGGCCGTCCTCGTGCTCGTGAAGGTGGTACTGCAGGTTGCCAGGCTCTTTCCGGGTCGGTTCCACGAAAGAGGAGAGGGTGCGCCGGACCTCGTCCGCGCGCTCCGGCCTGGGCCGCAGGAAACCGTAGAGGGCGATGGGGCGATCTCTGTTCGTCATGCCCCTCAAGCTAAGATCTCACATTAATGTGAGGTTCAAGGGGTTGTGAGGAGCACCACATGAAGATCGGTGAGCTCGCCGCCGCGACGGACACCTCAGTCCGACTGCTGCGCTACTACGAGGAGCAAGGCCTCCTGGAGTCCTACCGCCTCGACAGCGGCCACCGCCGCTACAACGACAGCGCCCCTGCCGTGGTTCGTCGTATTCGCGCGCTGTTGGACGCCGGCCTGCCAACGCGGGTCATCCGCGACCTGCTGCCGTGCGTTCGCCAGGACGGCACGGTCGCCGGATGCAAGCTGGAGACCCTTCAAGAACACCTTCAAAGTCTGGACGAACGGATCTGCGCACTGTCGGAAACCCGCACCTCTCTGGCCGGGCTCATCTCCGCTACCCAAGCCCGCGAGCCGGCACTCAGGTAAGACCGCCACCACTACCGCGCATCCGCGATGACGTCGATCTCTCGCCGCGACAACGCGGAGGCTCATACAACCTCTGGGCCGCCGTCCCGGCCAAGGGCTTCAGTCTGCACAGAGGCCATCCCCCATTTCCCCTGCAAAACCGAGGGTCGGCTTCCGTGAAGGCCAACTCCTATGAACGACACCACATCGCATTCCCAGACCAGGTTCGACCTGGTTCCACCACACCGCGCTCGGTCTGGCCTCTACGACCACCAACGGCGTCGACACCGGATTCATCCGCGAACCGGCGGGCACCTTGAACTCCATGACGACTGGGGGGAACTCCTACTACTACCTCACCGACGCCACCGGCAACGTCCTCGGCCTGGTCGACGACACGGGCAAGCGCACCCACACCTACGCCTACGGCCCCACCGGCCTGCCCCGCGGCACCACCACCGAGGCAGCCCCCCCAGCCCCACCGCTACACCGGCGCCTACCTCGACCCCACAGGCCTCTACAAGATGGCCACCGCTACTACGACCCGTCCCTCGGCCGCTTCACCCAACCGGACCCGTCGGGGCAAGAGGCGAACCCCTACCTCTACGCCAGCGGCGACCCATCAACAACACCGACCCGTCCGGACTGTTCGGATGGCCTGACATCGGCGAAGGTCTCGGATCGTTTGCTGGGGGTGTTCTCGGCGTGGCAGCCACGGCCGCGGTCTGCTCGACAGGTATCGGATGCGTTGTGGCCGGAGTAGCGCTGGTCGGTCTGGGCTCGGCCTCCACAGCGCCCCGGAGTCTGCCCAGGTCACCACGTGCGTACGGCGTGGTCGGGCCGCTGACATCCCCGTTGCGACCCCCTTCGACCATGCCCTGGCTGGAGTTGAGGATGAGGGAGGGCGGGATGGGCGGCGCGGACGCAGCCGGGGATCGGGGCGCGCTCAGCCGGTTGCGCGTCGGCGGGGCCGCCGCGCCCGGCCGTCGTCAGTGCGGCGGTGACGTCAGGCGGGGGACGTCGGCGGGGGAGAGGTTGGGGCGGGCTCGGTGCCAGCGTGCGGGGTGGCGCCACCGGCCGGAGGCGTCGCGGGCGACGTCGACGCGGACTTCCACCACCAGTTCGGGTTCTACCAGCGTGACGGTCAGCGTCTCCCGGCTGCCCCACCCGGCGGAGAACGAATACAGCAAGGGTTGATCGTTTCGCCTCCCACGTGAGGATGACGCGCCCTAGAGTGCCGGGGCTGGAGCAGCCGGATCCATCCCGGCCTGCCTCCAGGTGCCTGCGCATGGGGGTGGTGGTCGGGGTGACTACGAGGCGCGCGGAGGCCGCTCGCGCGGGTTAAGTGGCGCGTGTGGCTGGGCTGTTGGGCCGGGCCCTGTCACGTTGCCCCGACGCCGCCTGATGCCCGCCCACGACTACCGAGCCGAGATGACCGTCCGCTTCACCATCTGGTAGCAGATCACCGGCGTCGCCGGCCTGCCCACCACGGCCTGAGCACAGCCCGGAACCGGGCCCCACCACGCCGCAACACCCTGTCAGGCGCGCCCAACAACGTGACAGCGCCGCTTGAAGCGCTACTTCCTTTCCAACCTGTTCCGCGGACACAACGCCACCCTTGACCGTCTCCGCGCGGACCGCTGGCTGGAAGAAGCCCTCAGCCGCGGGCCCGACCCGCTTCACCTGGCCGCCGTCTTCGGTATCAGCGCTGGCTCCGCCATCCGCTACGCGGACGCGGCGCGCTCCCTCCTCGAACAGGACCAGAATGGCCATGGACGCGAGTAGCGCCCCTGGCTCAATCCCCAGGGCTGGTCACTGCCCAGGACAAACGATCAAGCATGTGTGGTGAAGGTTCTGGGTGCCGAATGCTCCGTCTGTCGCTTCAACAGGCGTCACCACGGCAATTGCCGCGCGAAGGCTGAACCAGGGAGCAGGAGGCGGTCCAGGCGAGGAGTGCGCGTGACCTGCGATCGGCCGTCCCTACGACTTCAGATACCTCAGGACCGCCAGGATCCGCCGGCTGTAACCGGTGGTATGGGACAACTCCAGCTTGTCGAAAATTGCGTTGAGGTTCTTCTCCACCGAGCTCAGCGAGATGTGCAGCTTCTGCGCGATCGCCGTGTTGGTATGCCCCTGGGCCAGAGTCTCGAGAACGCTGCGTTCGCGGGGCGTGAGACGGGTCAGCGGATCTGCGTGCGTCGTGCGGATGACCAGCTGCCGCACCACCTCGGGGTCGATGGCAGCGCCCCCCGCCTGGATGCGTTCCAACGCGTCCAGGAACTCCTCCACCTGAGCAACGCGGTCCTTGAGGAGGTAGCCCACCCGTTCTGCATTTGAGGCCAGCAGTTGCACTGCATAGTTGCGCTCGATGTGCTGAGACAGCACCAGCACGCCGACCTCTGGCCACCGCTCGCGGATCTCCAGCGCTGCGCGCAGTCCCTCGTCGGTGTGCGCCGGAGGCATCCGGATGTCGAGAACGACGATGTCGGGTTGCCGCAAGGCCATCTCCTCCAGCAGGGGCTCGGCGTCGCCGAATGCGCCCAGGACCTCGTGTCCCTCCTCGACGAGAAGCCGGACCAGCCCCTCGCGCAGCAGTGTCGAGTCCTCGGCGATCATCAGGTGCATGGCAGCTCCGCGGTAATGGTGGTGGGTCCCCCTTCAGGGCTGTCGATGCGCAGGATGCCATCGAGCGCGGCAGTCCTGCTGCGCAGTCCGCTCAGCCCGCTGCCCGCAGGGTTCGCGCCGCCCTTGCCGTTGTCCTGGACCTGCACCGTGAGCACTCTGCTGCGGAGCACCACCCGCACGGAGACGGCCGTGGCACTGGAGTGCTTGGCCGCGTTGGTCACGGATTCCGACACCACGAAGTACGCTGCGGTTTCCACCGGTTGCGGGAGTGGCTCACCAACGTCGAACTCCGTACGGACGGGGATGCTGCACCGATCGGACACTCCGCCCAGCGCTTCCTTGAGCCCCAAACTGTCCAACGCCGAGGGATAGACCCGCCAGGTCACTTGGCGCAGTTCCGCGAGGATGTCCCGGGACTCCTCGTGCGCCTGGCGCAGCAGGGCGTCTGCTTGCTCAGGACTGCGTCCCCTGCGTGCCCGGCCGAGCAGCATGCCCAGCGCCACCAGCCGCTGCTGGATTCCGTCGTGGAGGTCCCGCTCGATGCGGCGGCGTTCGGCATCTACCGCCTGCACGACCGCTGCCCGGCTGGCGGCCAGTTCATGGATTCGCCGCTCCAGCAGTTCCCGTTCGGAGGGGCCGAAACACTCTCGGGCGATGCGCGCGTCCAGGGTTGCAAGTGAGTGAAGCCCCTGGACGTCGAGGAAGAGCAGCACACTGCCGAGGAGCACCTGCATCAACAACTCGTCCCAAAGGACGGTTCCCTGGGCTATTCCCCTCACGAGCAGCCCCGCCAGGACGAAGCCGAAGCCCAGCAGCCCTAGCACGACGCCGCCCAGCAGTCCCGTGTAGCTGCGGACCGCGAGATAGCGAAGCATCTTCTGGTCGGATGCCTTGTAATGCTCGAGGAAGCGGTCGCCGAAGAAGACGGCCCGGCGGATCCGCTCCAGGGTCGTCAGCCGACGGGCTCCGGTCATGAGGATGCCGAGGGCACTGGCCCGGGTGAGTGGCCACAGCAGGAAGGGGCCGAGGGCGGTGCCTACGACGAGGAAGTAGAGGAAGCCGAGCAAGGCCGTGACGCAGCCGAGGAACGTACCGACGCTCCGACGCGACCAGGATGCTGGCAGGACCGCTGCATCGTTGCCCTCGCCGGAGTCGTCCTGGACCGATAAGCGCGGCAGGTGATCGGCGGTGCCGCCTGCGGAATCCCCCTGCACGAGGGGAGAGCCTAGTGGGGCTGCACAGCCGGAGCAAGATCGCTCCGGCTGTGCGCTGGGCGGGGCCACTGTGCGAGCCTGCCTGCGGTAGGTCAGGAAGTGCGGCGGTGCTGGGCCTGGTTGCGGCCGCGCAGCCGTACGGCCACGTAGCCCGCAAAGGCGACGACCACCAGGACCAGCACCGCCTTGGAGAGGATCCCGACGTAGGTCTCCACCACCTCCCACTGCTCGCCCAGCCAGTAACCGGCCATCACCAGGACGGAGTTCCAGATCAGGCTGCCGAGCGTGGTCAGCATGACGAACACGGGCAGGGGCATGCGCTCCACCCCGGCGGGGACGGAGATGAGGCTGCGGAAGATCGGCACCATGCGGCCGAGGAAGACCGCCTTGGTTCCGTGCTCCACGAACCACTGCTCCGTGCGCTCCAGGTCGGAAGCCTTCACCAGTGGCAGCTTCGCCCAGATCGCGTGCATGCGTTCACGGCCGAAGAGCATGCCGATCCAGTAGAGGACCACGGCTCCTGCCACCGAGCCGAGCGTGGTCCAGAACAGCGCTGAAGCCAGGGTGAGAACTCCCTGCCCGGCGGCGAACCCGGTTAGCGGCAGGATCACCTCGCTCGGCAGCGGTGGGAAGAGGTTTTCCAGCGCGATGGCCAGGCCGGCTCCGGGACCGCCCAGGGTGTCGACGAGATTGGCGGCCCAGCCCGCGATGCCGTCGGCGGGTTCATTCGGCAGAGCCAAGGACATGAAGTGCATGCGAGTCTCCCAGCTGGCGGGTCGGCAGGGGCAGGCACCCCGACTGCCCTCCAAGCTAGAAATCGCAGCTCAGCGGCGGTATGCGGATTGCCGTCCGGTCCGGTGGTGTTTTCCGCACTACTCACCCTGCGGAAAACCGCACCCCTACGGACCGGGCACTGTGCCAGATGGGATCAGGACCCATCGCCGTGTGCGTATGCAGGCTGGGTCACGTCCCGGCCCCCTTGCAAGAGACCCACACCACACGGCTTGGGACGGTTTTCAAGCGGCCTCACACACTCACACAAAGATCAACAGTCGCGCTGCGTACCCGGCACGTGAAGTCGGCCAGAGCCCGTTCTTGCGTACACAGCCACCAGAGACAACCCCGCTGACCAGACATCCTCAAGAAAGGCGCATATTGCACGATCTCAACTCCCCTTCTCTGACGCTCACGAGCCGAGTACGGGCTCCCTTCGACTGTCCCCGAGCTGTGAACCGCGCAGCGCCCTCGTGGGAACTCCCGCCTTCACCACCTGCTCAGCCCCAGAGGCGACCGAAGTTCAGCCTGATGCTGTTCAGTTCCGCTGAACTCCGGGCCATCGCACGACTCGGGTGGACTCCACTCCGGTGCGCCGGATGACGATGCACGCCACGTGGTGCGCACCGCGATGTCCGCCACCGCATCCCGCGGCGCACCACCCGACGATGTTTGGCACTCTCGCGCGCGCCCGGTGCGCCGCACCCGCGGGCGTTCCTCGTGCAGGAAGCTGCCCGGGTGATCCACTTAGAATTCCTAACGAAAAGCCTTTTCGGCGTCTTCTGGTTCCTCGTGTCTCGGTCCGGCGGCATAGGCCAACGGGGGTGCGATGGCTTGGGCATCGGCTCCCTCGCCGACCCATAGCCCGATGAAGAGCGCGGCGGTAGCTTCCAGGAGTCCCGCTCGTTCGAGACCGCCGCCGGCCACAGGCTCGCAGCCGACATGCCGCACCAACTGGTGCACAAAAGCGAGAGCCGTTTCGTCGTCTCCGCAGACCGGAACGGCCAGTGGTCGCCCGTCGAAGACGGGCGGCGACATGCGCCACACGTCCTCATGGCAGAGATTGAACGCCTTGACTACATGAGTTCTCGGTGCCGCCGCGGCCAGTTGCTGTGCAGCCGAGAGGCCGCCCTGTGTCAGTAGCAGGAAGCCCGGACCGACCGGGTTCGAGCAGTCGATCAGTACCTTGCCGTCCAGGACCGCCCGGAGATCCCGCGCCACGCTCGCCCCCGCGCCGAAGGGCAGCGCGGCCAGTACCACCTGACCGAACTCGGCCGCCGCACGCAGACTGGCCGCCTTCGCGCTGCCCCCGAGACGCTTCGCGAGCCGCTCCGCCTTGTGCATGTCCCGTCCTCCGATGGCCACATTGTGCCCGGCCCGGACCCAGTGGGCGGCGAGCGCGTCCGCCATGTTCCCCGTGCCCAGTACGCCGATTCTCATCACGCATTTCCTCCCACGACCTGCTTGGACCGTTCCCAGCGACGCTAGAGGGCCTGTCAGGCACCATTTGGTACGTGACGACCCACGCCTTCCTCGCCGACTGCCGTGCCCGCCTGGCTTTCGACCTCCTGTCCAACACCTGGAACGCCGTCGTGCTCTGGGCGCTGCGCGACGGCCCCAGACGCCCGGTCGAATTACGCGAGCAGATCGGGGGGATCAGCTCCAAGGTCCTCACCGAGACGCTGCGGCGCTTGCAGTCCAACGGACTGGTGGACCGGCAGGCACACCCCGGAGCCCCACCACGCGTTGAGTACCGACTCACTGCCCTGGGGCGGAGTTTCCTGGCACCCATCGACGCTGTCGGAGCATGGGCCTTCGAGCATGGCGACGAGGTCATGGCTGCCCAGGAAGCCGAATGCACCGCCACCGAGTCCCCCTCAGAGTGAGCGCAGACGTCTCCAGCAGATGAGTGCGCACCCGAGGGTGAGGAGGTCTTCGTGGATGCCGCCTGCGGATCTCCCAACGGATCCGCAGGCGGCGGAACCAGTGCAGACGGGCAAAGGCGCGCTCGACGACCCAGCGTTGGATGCCCAGCCCAGAGCCGTGCTCGGTACCTCGGCGGGCGATCAGAGGCTTCACGCCGAGATCCCAGACCAAGCGCCGGTACTTGTCGTGATCGTAGCCGCAGTCGGCCAGCACCACGTCCGGGCGGCGCCGAGGCCGGCCGCGTTTGCCGCGCACGGGCGGCACGGCTTGGAGGAGTGGAATCAGCTGGGTGACGTCGTTGCGGTTGCCGCCGGTCAAGGTGGCGGCCAGCGGGATGCCGGTGGCGTCGGTGATCAGATGATGCTTGCCGCCCGTCCTGCCCCGGTCAACGGGGCTTCGTCCGGTCTTGGATCCCCTTTTAGCGCCCGGATGTGGGAGCCGTCGACGGCCGCCCGGGAGAAGTCCAGGGCGTTCGCGCTGCGCAGAGCTCTCGCAGGCATCGTGGTAGTCGCGCAGAAGTCGGGCGAAATTGCTCAGGCCGGGGTCGTCCACGACCTTGGCCCAGCCCGACGCTCCGGAGTCACCGTGGATGTAGGTAAGGACCTCGCGACCCTCCTCGTCGATTCCCAGCGGTCGGGGCGCATAGGCAAACCCCACATTCTCCAGGTGCCGCAGCAACGCGTGGACGGTGGGCGTCCAGGGCTGGGCGGGCCTACAGACGGTGTCCCCGATCCGCACCACCCGACGGTGGGACGATGGAGGCCAGTCACCTCCCCACCCAACGAGGCGCCACTGGGGATTCCCCACTGACCCCAAGTACAGGAGAAGCCCGGCCTCCGCACGGCCGCGCACTGATGTTGAGAAACTCCAGCTATGCGTTAGACCCAGCACCACCTCAGCGACCACTTCATGTGGATCACCTGGGCACCCTTCCGCGCGAACTCCTGGTCCACCCTCAACTCACCCGGCCAGGTGGAAGCCGCGGTCCTTCAGCACAGCAGCCGTGTTTTCGGCACCAGCGATACCGAGGAAGCCGCCCGGCGCCAGGCCGCTGCGCCGGAGCCGGAGGCCGACGGCCAGGAGCCGGGCAAGCCCCGCCGCGGCATGTTCCGCCGGCGGACCTGACCCGGGCAAGCCGTAGGCGACCCTGGGTAAGCCTCCCCCCAACGAGGGCTTGCCCAGGCCGCCAACTCGGCGCTGGGCTGGAGACCGCGCGCTGAGACCCGGCCGCGGCGAAGGAGGAGCCGGTGGACAGCTTCAAGGCGGGACAGACGGTCGTACGGCGCGACGTGCACCGTACGGGCCGGGTGTGGAGCGAGCACGCGCTGCGCGTCGTCGCCGACACGAGCGAGGCACTGGTAGCCGCCTGCTCGCCGGGAGCCGAGACCCGCTGGCCAGCCCTGTACGTCAAGGCCCGAACCGACGGCGACCGATCGGTGCGCACGGAGGCGTTCGACGTAATGGCGACCGGCGTGTGGGAGCTCGCGGACGCAGTGTGGCAGGAGACCGAGCTGCTGCTGTGGAAGCCGCCGACGGCCTGGTTCAGCGTCAACGCCTTCTACACGAACGCGGGGCTGCGGAACTGGTACGTGAACTTCGAGCCCCCCACCCGCCGTATGACAAACGGCTTCGACACCTTCGACCGCACCGTGGACCTGGTCGTCGACCCCGACCTCACCCGCTGGGAGTGGAAGGACCAAGACGAGTACGCACACGTGCGGCGGCTCGGCATCGTCACCGACACCGAACACTAGGCCGTGGACGCCGCACGCGACCAGGTCCTCGCGATGCTCGCCGAGCGCTCCGGCCCTTTCGCCGACGCCGCCTCGTGGACGTCCTGGACTGGGCCGTCCCTCGGCTGCCGCGCCCGGCGCAGGGCATGGAGGGGGTTGCACCGACGGGTGGCTGAACCGTTGGCTGGACGGTTGCCTCCAGCGGAGGACCGAAGGTGTGACCGGAGGTGGGAGCCCCCCAAACCGGACACCGCCCGTTCCCGCAGGCCAGCACCCGTGGGCCCGCCGTCCAAGGGGGTGCCACCTCTTTTTCCCGCGCGATAGCCGAGGGAAGGCTCTACTGGTCGGCTGGCTGGGCCGCCGTGATGTGGGCGCTTGCCCCAGGAGCTGTGATCGGTGCCGCGGTCTCCGCGCTGCGGCGCAGAGCGGGGCTGGGCGTCACTGAAGTCGACGGTACGGGGCAACGCGTCATGCCCGGCGGGCAGCGGCTGGCTTTCGCTGCTGTGGCGGGTGCACCGACCCCCGCCCCTTCGAGGGCACCCGCCGCATCCTGGTCGCCATGTCCGACTGACCGTCTCCCGCGTCGCGGACCGCGGCCGCGTCCTCCCCTGACCCGGGAGGACGAAGCCGCGCCGTCATGCCCGCAGGAAGGCGAGGACCGCGAGGACCCGGCGGTGGCCCTCTGTGTCCACCGGCAGGTCCAGCTTGTTGAAGATGTTGCCGATGTGCTTGTTCACGGCGGCCTCGCTGATGAACAGATGCTTGGCGAGACTGGCGTTGGTGCGGCCCTCCGCGATCAGCGCGAGCACCTCGCGCTCCCGCGGGCTCAGCCGCTCCAGCGGATCCTGGCGCAGCCGCACCAGCTGGGTGATCACCTCCGGGTCCACCACGGTGCCGCCGGCTGCCACCCGCTCGATCGCGGACACGAAGTCCACGACCGCGCTCACCCGTTCCTTGAGTAGATAACCCACCCCGGCCCCGCCGCCCGAGTCGAGCAGGCGCAGCGCGTAGGAGCGCTCGACGTACTGGCTGAGGACGAGCACGGGCAGGCCCGGGAACTCCTCGCGCAGCGCGACCGCCGAGCGCATCCCGTCGTCGCTGAGCGACGGCGGCATGCGGACGTCGGTGACGATCAGGTCCGGCCGGTCGACCCGCACCGCCGCCACCAGGGCGTCGGCGTCCCCGACGGCCGCCACCACCTCGTGGCCAACCCGTTGCAGCAGCCCGACCAGCCCTTCGCGCAATAGGACGGCGTCCTCGGCCACGATCAGGCGAAGCGACACGGAACCTCCACATGCAGCAGGGTGGGACCCCCGGCCGGACTCGACACCCGCATCCGGCCGTCGAGCGCCGTGACCCGGTCCGCGAGCCCGGTCACGCCGCTGCCCGCTTCGGGATCGACCCCACCGTGACCGTCGTCCGTGATATCGAGGATCAACAGATCGGAATGGTAGCGCCCGCGTACCTGGGCGCTGGTGGCTCCACTGTGTTTGGCGATGTTCGTCATGGCCTCGTTGATCAGGTAGTACATCGTCGTTTCCAGCTTTCTGGGCAGCCGTTCGGGCAGTCGCAGATCCACGTTCACCGGGATCGGGAACCGGCCGGCGTAGTCCTCGATCGCCGCGACCAGCCCGTGGTCGGCGAGAACGGGCGGGTTGAGTCCCCGGATCAGAGCCCGCAACTCCTGGTGGGCGGTGGACAGCTGGACCTCGGCTTGGGTCAGCAGCTCTGCCTGCGCGGAGCCCTCCGGGACCTCCAGGCGCATCAGCCCGAGGGTCATCCCGAGCGAGACGAGCCGCTGCTGCGCCCCGTCGTGCAGGTCGCGCTCGATGCGCACCCGCTCGGCGTCGAAGGCGTCGAGCAGCCGCGACTGCGAGGCGCGCACCGCGCGCAGTTCCTCACCGAGCTCCTTGTCGCGGGGCGCGAGGAAGGTGCGGGCCATGGCGGCCCGCGCCCCGGCCCAGGACGTCACCGTGTACGGCGAGGCGAGCAGCACGACCGCGCCGAACACCGTCCACGGCCAGGTCTCGCGGCCGGTCGAGGCGAAGGTGGTGGCGGGGATGCCGAAGGAGAACGCGAGGACCATCAGGTCCATCCACCACAGGGCCGCCGCCGACAGCAGCGTGAACATCAGCTCCCGCCATGTCACCTGCTCCTTGAGCCGGGTGGCCGTCCAGGCGCGCAGGCCGGGGCCGTCGGGGGCCCGGTGCGGGTCGGACAGGTGGTCCAGGTCCACCAGGCGCAGTCGGCGGCGCTCCACCCGGGCCACCAGCGTGGACACCAGCACCATGCCGACCAGCGGCGCGACGCCGATCAGCACGACCAGCAGGGCGAGCCCCGCGGCCAGGCCCAGGGTCAAGACCAGCACCGCGGCGGCGCCGACCACGACGCCTCCGCTCAGATAGGCCAGCGACCGCCAGGGCCAGCTCGAGGTCAGGAAGCTCAGGGGACGCTGAGCCATGGCCTGCCAGGCTGTTGTGGGTTGCATGCGATCAACGTAACTGCGTGGAAAGGGATTTGGGGGTAGAGCTGCCTCTACCTCAGGAGTAGAGGGTGGATCAGTGCCCCGGCCATCCCCCGTGCAGTGGAATCGACGCATGACGACAACGAGGCAAACCCCGGTACAGGACACGGTCGAACTTCACGGTGTACGCAAGGTCCACGGCGCCGGCGGTCGTCAGGTGACCGCGCTGGACGGGGTCTCCATCGGATTCCCGCGCGGCACCTTCACCGCCATCATGGGCCCTTCCGGTTCCGGGAAGTCGACCTTGCTGCAGTGCGCGGCCGGCCTTGAGCAACCGACCGACGGGCGGATCGTCCTCGCCGGCGTGGACATCGGGCAACAGAACGAGAAGCAGCGCACCCAGCTCCGCCGTGACCACATCGGATTCGTCTTCCAGGCCTTCAACCTGGTGGAGTCCCTGACGGCGGCGCAGAACGTCGAGCTGCCGTCCCGGTTCGCCGGCCGCAGGGTCAGCCGCGAGCAGGTCGCGAACGCGCTCGCCGCGGTCGGTCTCGCCGAGCGCGCCGGGCACCGCCCCAGTGAGCTCTCCGGCGGTCAGCAGCAGCGCGTCGCCCTCGCCCGGGCGCTTGTCACCCGCCCCGACGTCCTCTTCGCGGACGAGCCCACCGGCGCCCTGGACACCACCACCTCGCGCGAGGTGCTCCGGATGATGCGGATGCTGGTCGACCAGGAGGGCCAGACCACCCTGATGGTCACGCACGACCCGGTCGCCGCGTCCGTGGCCGATGTCGTCGTCTTCCTCAAGGACGGGCAGATCGCCGACCGCATCTCGCTCGACTGTCCTTCGGACGGCAACAACGCCGCCGCGATCGCCACCCACATGGCCCGGTTGGAGGCGTGATGCTGATCCTCGCGAACGTACGCGAACGCTGGTCCGGCTTCCTCGGAGCCTTCGTCGCCGTCCTGGTCGGCGTCGCCCTGATCTCGACCACCCTGGTCATCTACGACTCCGCCCGGCCCAGGGTCCAGCCCCGCTACGACGGCACCACCGCCCTGGCCCTGCCCCACAAGGCCGCCGACGCCGACGGCAGCCCCGAGGACCGGATGCCGTGGAGCAAGGCCGAGGCCGAGCCGCTGGTGGCCGGACTCGACAAGGTTCCGGGTGTGGCCGACGCCGTGGTGGACCGCTCCTTCTACGCGCAGGCGATCCAGGGCGGCAAGCCCGTCACCGACGAGGGCGCCCTGGAGTCCGGGCACGGCTGGTCCAGCGCCCGGATGGCGCCCAACAAGCTGGTCTCCGGCCGCGCCCCGAGCGCCGCCGACGAGGTCGTGGTGGACCGCGCCCTGGGCGCGCCCGTGGGCAGCGGACTGACCGTCAACCTCACCGAGGGCCGCAGGCAGTTCACCGTCGTCGGTACCGTGGACGGCCCCGGCTACTACTTCAGCGAGGCGTTCGCCGCGCAGCACCAGCCCGGGGTCGGCGCCATCGCGCTGGTCGCCGACAAGGGAGCCGACACCGGCGCGATCGTCACCGCCGCGAAGAAGGTCCTCGGCGAGAAGGGCGACGTCGTCTCCGGCGACGGCCGGTCCGAACTGCAGCCGCAGTACATCGAGCACAAGCGTTTCCTGGGCGTCCAGCTCATCAGTGCCATGGCCATCCTCGGCCTGTTCACCACGGTGTTCGCGGTCGCCTCCATGCTGGTCCTGGCGACCGGGATGCGGCGCCGCGAGATCGGCCTGCTCCGCACCATCGGCGCCGCCTCCCAGCAGGTCAAGCGCATGATCATCGGCGAGGCCGCGGTGGTCGGCCTGCTCGGCTCGATCGCCGGCTGCGTGGCCGGCGTGGTCGCCGCCCCGGTGCTGCGCACCATCCTCGACAACCTCGACGTGGCGCCGCCCGGCATGGAGGTCACGGTCGCCGCCTGGCCGCTGCTCACGGCCTCCTTGATCGGTGTCGGTGTCAGCGTAGTCGGTGCCTGGACCGCCGGCCGCAAGGCGGCCCGGGTCGCCCCGATTGAGGCTCTCCTGGACAGCCGCTCCGCCAACCAGGGCATGGGGCGCAGCCGTTGGATCGCCGGCCTCGCCGTCCTCGGGGCCGGTGTGCTCCTGGCCATCGGCACCGCCACCTCCAGCGCCGACAACCGCATCAACATGGCGATCTTCGCCACCATGACGCTGATCGTCGCGGCCGCCCTGTTGACCCCCGCGTTCATCGGGCCCGTCGGCCGGTTCCTGACCGCCCCCTCCCAGCGCGGCGGCTCCGCCGGCCCGGTCCTGATCCGGGCGGAGCTGATCGCCAACCCGCGCCGTGCCGCCTCCCTGGTGGCCCCTGTGATCGCCGCCGTCGGCTTCGCGGTGCTGCTCAGCGGCATGGTGGAGACCATGCGGGTGGCGTACCCGGCGGGCGAGGCGCTGAAGGTGTCGGGACAGACGATCGTCACCCCGGACGGCACCCCCGGCAACACCGACGAGGTCGTCGCCGCCAACCCGGTGGGCAAGGCCGCTTTGCCGACCCGCGCTTTCGTCCTCAAGGACGCGTCGGCCGCCAAGGGCACCGAGCAGGCCGGGAACGCCACCGTCCTCGACGTCCTGGGCAGCCGGGACCCGCGCTGGAGCAAGCCGGGCGAGGCCGTCCTCGGCGAGCGCACCGCCAAGAAGCTGGGCCTGGCCAAGGGCGAGGACGTCCCGGTCCGGTTCGCCGACGGCACCGCCGTCACCCTGCGCGTCGGCTCGGTCCTGCCGGACGACCCGGCCCGCGGTGACTTCGTGGTCCCCCGCGACCTGGTCCGCGCCCACGACCCGGCGGCGCTCACCGACGACATCTTCGTCCCCGGCAACGCCAAGGCCTCCGGCGCCGTCCCCGGCACCGCCCTGCACGACGCCGCCGAGTACGCCCTGGCCGACTACCAGACCGACGCCAAGCTCACCGACAGCCTCGCCATGATGCTGATCGTCATCGCCGTCGGCTACAGCGTGATCGCCGTCGCCAACAGCATGGCCATGGCCGCCCACGGCCGGCGCCGCGACTTCGGGGTCATGAAGTCCGCCGGCGGCACCGTCGGCCAGCTGCTCCTGGTCTCGGTCGGTGAGACGTCCCTGGTCATCGTCATCGGCGCCGCCCTCGGCATCCTGGTGACGCTGCCCCCGCTGGCGGGCATGGCCTCCGGCCTCTCCCAGGCCACCTCGTCCGACGTGAGCCTGCACCTGAGCACCGGCACCCTCACCACCGCCGTCCTCGGCACCCTCGTGGTGGCCGTCCTCGCCGGACTCGCGGTCACCGCGAAGACGCTGCGCAAGCAGGCGGTGTAACCCACACACACCTCCCCACAGGCCGGAAGGCGCCGACCCTCGACTCATATCAGCTGATCGCCGCCCACTGGTGGGCGCTGCCCTGGTGGACGGCGGCGTAGATGCGATCACGCAACAGGTTGGCATCGTGGTCGGTGAGGGTGCGGTCCAGGTGCCGCAGGACCACCTTGAGGAGGACGTTCTTCTGGTCCGGATGGGCTCCGAGCCGCTCCAGGGCCTGCGGCGGGAGTTCGGCGCATGGCGTCTCGCTGAGGATCTCGACGGTTTCCACGCAGTCGGCGTCGGGGCCGAGGGCGTCACGGACCCGGTCGCCGAGGTCTTCGCCCAGGTCGTCGCGTTCGACGGCGACGGACAGGTCCCGGCGGATGGCGGGCATCGCGGACACGGCCCGGTAAGGGGTCAGGTCGGTCATCTGTGCGGCCACGGACGCTTCGGCCGAGCGCAAGATGCGGATGTCCGGGATGCCTTTGAGCAGCATCAGCATCCGGTCGAGCCCCATGCCGAGCGCCAGGCCGCTCCAGGAGGCGTCGAGGCCGGCCCGCTCAAGCACCTTCGGGTGCGCCAGGCCGCACTCCGCCACCTCGATCCACTCGCCGTCGCGATCCACGTCCACCTGGCGGCCGGAGAGGGTGTAAGGGTGGACACGGTCTTCGCGGCGGTGCTTCGCCCCGGGGAGTAGTCCTTCGACGAGGGTCGTGACCATTGCGTCCAAGTCATCCGTGGTCATGGGGGCCGGACGGCGGGTGATGCGCCACAGATCGAGCTGGTGGGGCGTGCCGGTGTGCAGGCGGTCGATGCTGTCGCGGCGGTAGACCAGTCCGGGGCAGACCAGGAGCACGTCGTCGACCGGATCCGCGGCCAAGGCACGCAGCGCGGCCGGGATCAGCGCGCTGGAGTGGCTGCGCAGCATGCGCTGGTCGTCGACGTAGCGGGTGTAGCGGGCGTCGCGGGTAATGTCGTCGGGGCGGTAGCCGAGGTTGTCGTAGTTGTCCTCGACGGTGACAGTGCGCTCGCCGCGGCACCAGCGGACCTCGCAGCCCCAGCGAGTCGCCAACGCCTCGACGGCGTGGTTGAGGACGAACTGGAGGGCGTGCTGTCCGGCGGCAGGGTCGGTGAGGTCCCGGATGGACAGGTCACGGGCGAGCTGTTCAGGGGAAAGGTGGGCAGGCATGTCGGCCTCCTGGTCAAGAGCTGTGACGGGGATTCGTAACCCCCCAGCCCCTGGGCCTGGCCGCACGGTGGAATCAGCCGACTCAGCTCTGGAGACGTGGCGAAGTCCGACCCCTGCGGCGCCCTTCGGGGGCCAGGGGGCCGGTAAATCGGCGAGAGATCGCTACGACGGCCACACCAGGACTATAGCTGGCCCACGGCGCCGGGCCTCGCTGTTTCCACCAGGCAGCCACCAGGTCACCGGCGAGCGTCACCTGGTGCCAGCAGGCTGGTGAGGGGTGCGACCGCTGCACTGCCCACTCCCAAAGGAAGGATCAACGCCAAATTTGGCTGGCGCTCCAGTGCATAGGCCCCCTGCAAGCGCCGCATGGTCGGACGTTCGCGCGCCACGGCGAGCGCGAGTGCGAGAAGCTGGATGGCACAGGTAGCGCGCAGAAGACCAGTGGTCGGCGCCCCTTCTTCCGTAGGTGAAGCGCCTGTGCCCAAAACAGTCAGGGTGTGTGGCTCTGTTCATCAGAACGGGCTCTGGCTCAACTTCTGCGAGGCGTTTCCACCGCCCCGGCCCCGCACGGCCTCGCGCTGACCCGTCAGGGCGTGCCCCGTGAGCCGGATTGCCGTGAACGTTCGGGGAAAGGCGAGAAGGGGACCAGCCGAAGGGGACAGGAGGACCTCATGCAAGGTGGCATGACGCCGCTGAGGAATCGATACCTCGCTGCGTGCTTCATCGTCGTCATGTACCTGCTGGTTGGCGCCCTGTTGGTCGGCTTGCTCGCTGCGGCGCTCTCGCCCAGCGGCGTGTGGTCAGGAGCGGCAGCTCTCATGGGCGGGGCCCTCGGGGCCGGCTTCGGCGTGTGGCGTCTTCGACGGACGCCCGAGGATGAACGCGCCGACGATCACATCTACTAGGACCTGGCTGACAAATGATCTTGTTGGGGTTCGCGGAGCCAGAGGATGAGTGCCGCGAGGTGGAGTCCGGTCCGGTAGCGGGCGGCGAGTTTGTCGAAGCGGGTCGCGATGGCGTGGAACTGCTTGAGCCGGTTGAAGCAGCGTTCGACGACGTTGCGGGCCTTGTAGAGATCGCGGTCGAAGGCCGGGCCGCGCCGTATCCGGTTGGCCTTCTGGTCCGCTCTCTCCGGGATCACCGACCGGATGCCGCGGCGCCGCAGCGTCTGGCGGATCGCCCGTGACGAATACGCTTTGTCGGCGATGACCGCGTCGGGCCTGCGGCGCGGCCGGCCGACGCCGGTCCGGGGCACTCTCACCGCGTCCAGGACCGCGTCGAAGGCGGTGGAGTCGTTGACGTTGCCCGGCGTGACGAGGACGGCCAGGCCCGCCACCGCCGGAAGCTCGGTTCCCGCGGTGGCCGGCCACCGCACTTCGATCCGGTCGACTACCGCGAGCGTCACGCGGTGGAGTGCGGGATCAACCGCCTCAAGATTCACCGGGCTGTCGCCACGCGATACGACAAACTCGCGGTCCGCTACGAGGCGACCGTCCTCGTCGCGGCCATCAACGAGTGGCTATAACCCTCGGCCATCACACGATGGAATCCACGTTCCACGTCTCCGGCAGATCGCTGCCGCAGAACACGCAGACGAAGTCGTCCTCGCGCACGATGTTGTGCTTCTGGCAATCAGGACACCGGCGGAACACCACCTCGTGGGTGAAGCTGGAGGGCCGTTCGATTCCTACGTCGTCCAGAGCACGAGCGACTGCCGACCAGGAGCCGATGTCGGGGCAGTATCCGGTGGACTGGTTGCTGACCGTGCTCACAGCCCACCGGTCCCGCTCGCGCACGAAACCAATCTCGCCGGCACTCAAGACCATGGCTCCGCCGGCACAGGCCACGTGCTCGCTCCGTCGCGGCGCCAGCCGAAGCACACCGTCCACGCCGACCACGAAGGTGAACGGTTCGGCCAGTTCTGCTGCCGATAGCTCAGCGATCCAGCTGTCGAAGTCAGCCGCCGAGCCGATCGGGCACCCGCCGCTGTCAGGCCGGACCGCAGCCTTCAGCTCGACCGGTCCGACGTATCGGTAACTCCGCCCCTGCGTACTCACGTCAGCCAACCTAGAGCACTTCCGACACACGCCCTAGGCCCGGGCGGGTTGGGACAGGGATCACGCGGGCAGGCTGTGCCCGCAGCGCGTGGCGCGGGCCAGCACACAGCACCGAGTCGGCGGGCTCGCCGCCTCACAGGCGCTGCTTGATGCGGACACCTCACCCGGCATGGGCGGCCCACATCCACCTCATCTACGACGAACCCGCCATCGCCGGTGGCCTCGCCCCCGTGTTCGCGAGCAGTTCGCCACCGCGATCCTCACCACCGGAACCTGGCAGCGGCTGGCCCCGAAGCCCAGCGCGTACCCGGACTTTACGCACGCCATCCAGGGCACGGGGCTCGACCGCCCGCTGTAACCGATGCCCGTGGCTGGCTGAGCCGGAAGTGGCCGGGGCAGCCCCAAGGGAAAGCCGGGCAAGCCGCCCCCGGACGTCGGCTTGTCGGCCGCCGACAGGGCCGCGCTGGGATGGTTGCCCGCCCGGCTTGACGGACGTTCTGGCCGGCCGAAACCCAGGCGATCAAACTGCGCCGGATCTGGACCATATGTCACAACAGGCCCTCAAAGTCGGGGAGTCTGGGCATTCTTGCAGCATGGCCCGAAACGAAGATGCGGCGAGTTCGTCGGAGTCCCAGGCAGGAGCCAGATCCTCTGCCGGTCCGCCCGCTGCTTTCGCGCAGGCTTCCGGGACTGATGACGGCAGCAGCACACCGCAGACCGTGTCTCCACCTGGTCCAAGACCTATCGCAGCACAGACTTCGGCCCCACAGGGGGAGTCCGCGCCAGCCGTTGACGCGGACGCGTCCGAGGAATCTAGTACCGGCCCGTACCGGGTCACGATGTTGGATCTCGGACGGTTCGTGGTCGGCGCCGTCACGGTGATGGCGGCACTGGCGGGACTGATTCTCGGCATTCGGGCCGAGCTGTACGCCGGTAGGGAGGATCAGCGCGCCGAGAAGGCGGAGCAGCGGGCGGCCGCGGAGGAGAGCCGGTCCAAGGAGGACCGGGAGAAGGCGTACGCGAACCTTGTCGACTTCTACCGAATGGGCTCGGAGGTGATCGTGGTGAACGGAAGCTCCCGCGTCATGGCGATGCGGCTCACGCTCCCGGCGAGCAAGGTGACATGGGACCTGGACCTCCTCCAGCCCTGCAAGCAGATAGCCGTCCCGAACAAGGCGCTGCTCGACTCCATGGCCGTAGAAGAGCCGTCGATGCATCTGACGGAAGGGGACCTGGGGCAACTCCGGCTGGAGTTCATGGACCCGATGAGCAAGGCCTGGATCCGTAACAGCGGCGGGGCCCTCGCGCGCATGGACGCATGGGCACCGTCTGGGCAGCCCACCCTGGTGAGCTCGGAGGCGTGGAACATGTCGGCGCAGGACGCCCCCCAATGCGACGGGTCCTGATCCGCTGCACGAAGGACGAGCACACCGACCTCAGGGCAGACCTGCAGGCCGGACACGGTGGGTTCTTGGGGTGGGCGAGTGACACTGGCCCAAAGGCCGGCGCTGCGTATGGAGCCGCTGGTGCAGGCAGAGCGCGCCAAGCGCGCGAGGAACGACCTGCCCGATCCGAACCGGTGGCAGGAGTACTTCGAGAACCTCTATCACCTGGTGCGCGAGATGCCGGCGGAGGAAGCGCGGGCTGAAACTCAACTGTGGCGGCTCACCCGTCCGTGACTGGTGCTCTGCCAGCGTAAGAGGGCATCTGATCTGGGTAGTTGGCGTTCTGGGACGTTTTTGTGACTGGCGTCGTTGGTCGTCGTTGCATGAGGCGTGAGTGTTCGTCGCCCGTACCGAAGTGACGTGTCCGACGCCCGCTGGGCCTTGATCGAACCGGTCTTCGCCGCCTGGCGGGCGAGACGGACCGGACCCGGCACGGCAGCTCGGGTGCACGACCTGCGGGAGATCGTCAACGCGATCCTCTACGTCAACCGCACCGGCATCCCATGGGAGTACCCGCCGCACGACTTCCAGCCGTACAAGACCGTCTACGACTACTATGCGAAGTGGGAAGCCGACGGCACCACGCAGCAGGTCCACGACCTGTTACGCGACAAGGCCCGGCGGGCTCACGGCCGCAGCAAGGAGCCCACCGCGGCCGTGGTGGACGCGCAGAGCGTGAAGACCTCGGCAAACGTCGCCGAGGCCAGCCAGGGCATCGACGCCGGCAAAAAGATCAAAGGACGCAAGCGGCACCTGATCACGGACTCGCTCGGTCTGGTGCTGGCCGTCCTGGTCACCGCCGCGAACGTGCACGACACCACCGGCGGCAAACTTCTGCTCGACGACCTGGCCGCGGCACATCCCAGCGTGACCAAGGTCTGGGCCGACGGCGGTTACCAGAACAGCATCTTCAACCACGGCGCCCGGCTTGGCATCGATGTCGAGGTAGTGCAACGGCCACGGGCTAAGGGGTTCGAGCCGCTGCCGAAGCGGTGGGTGGTCGAGCGGACCTTCGGCTGGCTGATGCAGCACCGTCGCCTGGCGCGGGACTACGAAGCCCTCCCGCAGAGATCCCGCACGATGATCCACTGGGCGATGGCTAACAAAATGTCCCGCGAGCTGACAGGAGAATCCGTACCAACCTGGCGAATCGAAACGGACATCCCACTCGTATCGGCGTGAACACTGATCAGATGCTCTCTAAGAGGTCCTAACAGAAGCCGTTGATCATGTGACTGTCGGTTTGGCTGCTCGTTGGACTCCTCGTGGGAGAGAGGGAGTCGCGTCCGTGGATCGTCTCGGACGAACTGTGGTCGCT
>NZ_JBWKCH010000017.1:0-21453 GCF_056436585.1 Streptomyces sp. NPDC043685
TTCCGCTGCGCTCCAGCCACCCGGCCGCGCCCGCTACGCGGGACGGCCAACGGGCCTACGGCCCGAGCACCTACGAGGGAGGGTGGCCGGGGTCGGTGACCCTGCATCAGATGATGCGCCATGTACCTTTGGCAGAATCCCCCCTCTCCCTCCTGCTTCAAAATGAATGCCAGATAGAGACTGGAATGAATGCGCACCCCCGGCCCTGGAGTGGGAGGTTCCAGCGAGCCGGTTAAATCTGACAGTAGGTCAGAAAGTAGATCGGGAATTCGGTAGCGCTCGTGACTCAAGTGCAGTATCTTATTCATGTCGGTGGTTAGCGGCCCCGACACCACGAAAAACACCAACAGGAAGGAACCCAGGAATGGGAACCGAAATTCAGGTCGCAACGCGCGACCCGAAGACCTTCGTTCGCCCGGAGGTCTGGGACAAGGAAATCGCGCTCCTCATGCGTGACTTCCCGTTCGACATCGTCATGGCGGAGCGGATTTTCGGGCAGGCGGTTGCCTACCTGATCACCTCCATGGAGATGCGCGGGCGCGGGCTCGGCATGGGTCCGGGTGAGCTGGTGGACCATGGCGTCCACGTGTTCATCCTGGACACCAAGAACTACCGCGAGTTCTGCGCGGAGCACATGGACGGGGGCTTCCTCGACCACATCCCGGAGGTGGAGCGCAAGGGAGACGGCTCCGTCTTCAACACGGCGAAGATCATCGAAGCGAACGGCTTCGTGGTCGACTGGCCGCTGTGGGAGAAGGACGCGATGAAGTGCACCCCGTGCCGACCGGGGGAGGACGGCCACTGAGCCGGACCCGGTAACGCACAGTGAGCGCCCCCCGGTCGTCACTCTGAGTGGCGACCGGGGGGTCGTGCGCAGCCGGGGGCGGGCGCTGTACGCCCGATGCCGCATTCCCCTCTGCCGCGCAGCGGCAGAGGCAAGGGCCATGACAGCGCGCAGCGAGGGAGCCGGGGGCGCGAAGCGCGCCCGGTGACCGCCTGTCATGGCCCGCAGCGCGTGAGGGTGCGCAGCACCCGGCCGGGTGGGAGCGCAGCGGACACCCGGCACGCGGGGGCTCGGAGGGCCGCAGAGCGCAGCGGAGCGGCCCTCCGAGCCCCGGTGGGGGCGGAGCGCAGCGGAGGCCCCACCGGGCGGCATCGGGCGCGCAGCGCCCGCCCCCGGCTGCGCACGACCCCCCGGTAATCAAAGTTCAATGCTGCGCCCCCGTGCTGCGCCCGACACCCGCTCCGCGCCCGCGTCACGCCCCTTGTCACATGCGAGCCCGGCGGGGGGATCGGGCGGGGTCGGCGCTGGTCAGAGCTTGTGACACGGTCCGGTGTGACCTCTCGTGTGACAGCCCGCGTAACACCCGGCGCTGCGCCCCCGGCCGCTTCCTGCCCGCTTGCCAACGACGGCGCCCCGGGCGCTGCGCCCTCCATGGGGATGCAGCGCCCGGGGCGCCGTCGTTGCGGTGTGACGGCCGGTCCGCCGCCGGCGGAGCGACGGAGGGGTTAGCGGCCCACGGCCGGCCGTCACTGGCCACCCGGTCCCACGCGGCAACACCTTGCCTTGACCGGGCGCCGGTCCTGAGCCTAGCTCCCGGAAACGTCAGAGAGTCAGGGCGTAGCACACGTGCTGCGCATCCAGAGTCCACTCCTTTACGGAGTTCCACCCGCGGCACAATTCTTCGATCTCTTTCGCCGATACGCCGATTCTATTTCGGGCGGACGGGAGCTTATCGGATTGAGGAGTCATCACATAGAACACCCCGCCGGGCAGAAGATGCGCTTTTACATTCTGTAGGAATGTTGACTTCTCTTGAATGAAGGCATAGCTGAGGCGGCAGGAGATGAGATTGTGCGCCGGGAATATCGTCCATGAGTCCGCTTCGGCATTCCAGCATTGGAAGGAGAGTCCGGCGGTCGACTGGTGGCGGGCGTTGGCCATGGAAATGGCCGCTCCCGCATAATCAACACCCACCACCGAATAGTCTCGCTCGTGCAGGAAATACGCGAATCCCCCCGTTCCACAGCCGATGTCCAGAGCCGACCGGCCCTCGCCCGGACCGATGTTCAGGTCAAACGCTGCCCCTTCTTCGTCGGTCACTGGCCTGAAGTCACGTCCGGCTGCATAGTGTGCGTCCCATTCGTCCACTGCGACGACCGTGCGCATGATCACCCCTCCGACTCTGCGCCAGCAGTGGCCGCAAAGTCCCGTGCGGCCCGGCGCGCGGCGGCCGGGTACCCGAGCCGGTCCGCTGCCTCGTCGGTGGACAGTCCGGGGGACGTCTCCATGAGTGCTTTGATCCGCTCGCCGCGGAGTTGGGCCAGCATGCGTTGTGCCGTGGCCGGCGCGACGCCGAGCGCTGCGCGGGTGTCGGCAATGGTGACCGCCGGCGCCGTATCAAGGAGCGCGGCCACCCGTGCGCGGAGCTCGCCGCGGGGGACCGCGTTCGTCCTCCCCTTTGGCCGGCCGGTCGCACTCTCCTTGCCAGGACGGCCGTCGCGGAAAGCGTGCACGATGCCGCGCGGCCAGTGCTCCACGCCGTGAACGTCCACCACGTGCCGCGAGAGCTTCGGGTCCGTCTTGTACCCATCCCACGTCCGGGGCGTCACGCCCAGCTCTCCCGCGGCTTCCTGCCGGTCCAAGAGGACGTCCGGGCCTTCCGCGGGCGGTAGCTCCGGCACGGGCTCGCCGGCGAGATAGGCAGCGGTCTGCTCGCCGTCCCACAGCAGCACCCGGGCGCCGTCGGAACTGATAGGCGCGGGGAACCCCGCCACCGCGTATGGCTTCTTGTTCCTAAGCGTTCCCATGGCCATGCCCATGTCGCGGGCCAACATCTCCCGCGTTCGTACGAGATGCCTCCGGCTTTGATGGATCATCGCTGCTCTCCTTCGACGCTGGTTCGGTGCCTCGGCCGACGCGTCTCGGCGCCATCGGCGCGGAAGGTGGCGCGCACAACAAGCAGACCCGGGCGCGCCACTGTTTCGGCACGACCAGGATGCACAAAAAAAGATACTGCACTTCTATCAAGCTGGCGGTCAAGGGGCGTCGGTTGCGCCGACTACTTCCTGACAGACCGCTGCGGGGCAGTACCGGCCCGGTTCCGCCGGGTCCCCGGTGCTCCGCTCCGGCTGAGCGGGCCGGGTCATCGGGCGAGTATCGCGCCGACCAGGGAGGCCATCACCGTGACCGCGCCGAACGCGGCGCCGAGGGGCTGTGCCCAGGTCGGGTGGCGGTGCACGACGTAGGCGGCGCCGGCCGCGAGCAGTACCACGAGGACGACCAGGAGCAGCGCGACGAGCAGCGCGAGCGTGGAGTCGATGACCAGGTCGATGCTGGCGGCGGGCGCGCGCGGACGCGGGGCTGCCAGCGGTCAAACACTCACTGAACGAGATCGCACCAGCCGCGCGCCGCCAGCTCCCGTTCTTCGGGCCGAACCGCGGCGCCGCATTGACCAACTGGCGCGCACGACGGGTGTTGCCGCGCCCTCCCGCTCGCTACGCCCAGGCCGCGTTGTGCGGGTCCCAGGTTCCCTGGGCGGTCTGGTCGAGGATGGGGTTGATGAATGCGGCGGCGGCTTGCGCTGCTTCGGCGTAGGTGCTGCAGCCTCGCAGGCCGACGACGAGGGAGGCCTGCTTGGGGTAGCCGTCGTCCCAGTCGGAGCCCGGCGCCTCGAAGGCGGTGGGCAGCTCGATGGTGGTGCCGTTCTGGCGCCGGCGTTCGGCTTCACGGTGCAGGGCCTGGGTGACGGCCTGCCCTTCGACGGCTTCCTGCTGGCTGATCAGCAGCAGGTCGGCCAGGTCGCGGTAGCGGTTGGAGCCGAATTGGGCTTTGTCGCCGTGGCGTTCATACATGGCGCAGATCTTGTCGGCGATGTGGTCGATGACGGGGTAGAGGCAGACGTCGGGCCAGTCGACGGGCCACTCGATGTCGACGGCGGATTTCAGGGTGCGGACCTCGGGGGTGCCGGAGAGGGTGCGGCCGACGACGAGATCGACCTTGATGCTGGCCACCTCAGCCGTGCCGCAGAAGACCTTGAAGTGCTGCGCACCGCCACGGCCTTCGTCACTGTGGTTGTCGAACTTGGTCGGGCTGTAGCGCAGAAAGTCGCCCAGGTCCATCGAGGCAGCCTCGATCACCAGCTGCCGTGCTTCCTCGGCGCTGCGCTCCGGGTGGGCGCTTTGTAGGTCGATGTCCTGGCTGAGACGGGCGGCGCCGCGGTAGCGGACCAGCAGTGCCTGGCCGCCCTTGATAAGCCAGCCCTCGGGTTCCTTGGTGAAAACGCGGGCCGCGAGCCGGTTGAAGTAGAAGATCTTCATGAGATCGGAGATGCTCATGCCGGTCTGTCTGGACATGTTCCTCGCGGCATTCTTCAGGGCCGCCTGGAACCCCGATGGAGTCGCGTACGTCTTGGCCATGGATCGCCCCCCGGCGTGCTGGTTCAAGTCTGCTGACTCTACGCCCGAGTTGATCAGTCCTTCAGCTCTGCAGACCGGTCAGCCCGCCTCTTCGCCTTCTGGCCGACCGCCGCGGCCCGCATCGCCGTCCGAGCTGCCGTCCTCGCGAGAAGAGAGGGCCAGCTGATCAGACTCGGCGATGGGGCCGGCCGCACGGTTCAGGGCCTTGCGGGTGACCGGCGGCATGGTCAGAGCGTCGCGCATGGCCTTCGCGATAGTTGGGTCCGGCCGATTCAGCTTGCTCAGCATCGATGTCAGGGCCGGGTTGGACTGCGTCAGCTTGGGGGTCAAGTCCCGAAGGGTCTGGGACAGGCCGGGCAAGGCCAGCTGCCGGTTCATCTCTCGGATCGCCTTCGCCACACCCGGCTGGGCCAGCTGCCGATTGATGTCCTGGAGTGTCTTGCGCAGGCCCGTGAGTTCCATGATGTCCGGGTATTGGGGCATAGCGGAGGCTGAGACAGAGGAAAACTGTGCAGCGATGACGTCCTGTGCCTCCTTGATCGTGCGCTGCTGTCCTGCAGTGTGCTGGGCGAGGTAAGCGGCAAGATCGGGACGAGCGGCCAGGAGGTTGACGGCTGCCTCGAAACCTTCCTTGCTGGCGCGGGCGACTTCCTGACGGTGCAGGCTCTCCCCAGCCTGCTCAACGAGGTGGCCGATGAGCTCGCGTCCACTGGCGGTGGCTGCCAGCCCGTAGGCGCGGACGTAGGGCTGCACACGGTCGGCGAGCTCGTCTAGGTCGATCAGATCACGACGGTTGGCCTCGGCAATGACCCCGCCGACGTGGCCACCGTCGGCCTTCGCCTTCAGCAGATCGGTGATAGTGCGGGACGCGGTGGTGACAGGGAGGCCGTCGACGACCGTGATCTCCTTTGGGTCCAGCGAGGCGATGCGCAGCCGCACGAACGGCTCGGTGGTAGTCCGTCGGCGGGGCACGGTGATCTCCACGTCCGGGGCGGGGATATCGCCTAGCTCGTGGAGCTGGCAGGCCGAGGCGTGGGACACAACACCGGAGTCTGGATGGCCGGGCGGGCGGTCCCAGGCAAACGCTGCTGGTTGCAGGCGCAGCCAAGCGGCCTTGATGTCGATGTAACGGGGCATGCCGCCGGCAGTCAGGAGGTAGACGCCGCGGCTGACGTTCTCGAGCAGGCCAGCTTCGGTCAGCCGCAGCAGCTGTACGGCGTTCAAGCCAAGGCTCTTGGCTTGAGCAGTAGTGACGAGACCCCATTGGTCCGCAGCGGCACCGGAGAGCGCAGCAAGCTGTTCAGCACGGTCCATACAGAGATGGTTACACAGTTTGGCAGAGATAGTTACCCCTAGATGTAACTATCTCTGCTCCCGATGCGGCAGGGTAGTAATTTTCTCTGGATTCTCAGTGATCGCCCAGGCAGGAGGCTCAAGAAACCACCGCAAGGCGACCACCGAGTCTTTGCCCGCAGAGCGATAGAGACCACTTCCGAACGTGCATGGCTCGAAGCTGCCTCGATACCCGGCCCGCATCTACGCGGCCCGCTCCCCCTCCCACTGATAAACAACCGCAGCGGGAAGGAGTCGCTGTGGGGGCTCTTCCTCACTGCTGGCGTCGACTTGGGCGAGCAGGTCCTGGTGGGCCCTGAGCCACTTGTTGATGTCCCACTTTCCCGATGCGCTGCTGTGGGTGAAGGCTCGGACCGCTGCGGCGAGCCAGGGTTCGAGGTCGGCGGGTTCGAGCACGTAGCAGGCCTTCAGGAAGGCGATGGTCTGCTGAGGATCAACGGGGAGGATCTCGCCCGCAATGATGCGACGGGTGGTGCTGCTGGGCAGCGCCCAGGAGCCGGACATCCGTGCCATCTCGCCGGGCGTGGGGTAGCCGGCCCACACATGCTGGTGGCGCAGGGCACGGCTGAAGTCGGCCGGGTCGGAGATGAGGCCGGGGTCGGGGGCCTTGTGGACGTGATACGGCGCCCGGGTGGCCCGGCGCGCGCGGATCCACAGCTCCTGACCGCGGATCAGGGCAGAACCGAGGCTCCCGGCGTCGTCCGTGGTGGTCACGATGATGAAGGCCTCGACGGTCGCCCAGGAGGGGACGGTGTCACCGGAGGCGGCGCGCTCAAGCGTCGCCTTTGACGGGGCCCCCTGCACGTGGAGGCGCTTTGTCATCTCCTCGTAGGTCAGCCCGGCCGCGGCCTTACGGCCGCGCAGGAAGTCGGCCAGCTTCGCGCGCGCAGGAACGGTACGGTTCACCGGCTTCTCGGGGCGTCCCAAGGCGACCCCCTCAGTTACCCGAGGTGAAGTAGGCGCGCACGAAGCGGCCGATCCGGCCAGCGCGTCGGCCGCCGGTCCCAGCCGCGACGACGATCCCGGCGCCGATGCCGCCGGCGCCCGCGATGAGGAGCAGGATGTCGTCGACGCCCATGTCGGGCGGGGCGAGGATCGCCGCGGTGGCGATGCACGCGATGATCACGAGCGCGTGCGGCATGCCGAAGCGGTCGCTCGCGGAGGTGGACGCGCTCAGGCCGGGCACCGGCTCGGTGACCATCGCGTTCGCGGAGGCGACGTCGAGGCCGGACGCCGTCGGCTTGGCGACCGCAGCACTCGCTGCGGCGGAGGGCATTCCGCCCATGAAGGGATCCCCTATCTACCGTCCGGCGACCAGAAGATCGCCGGACGGTGCTACTCGGCTCCAACCGATGTTTTTTGTCCCTCCGTACGCCTGACGGGAGTTGGCGCTCCCCGCGCACAAAGGAACCTGCTGCGACACAGGATTCCAGCCCCTAGGGCACAAACGACAGCCGCTCCAAACGTTGGCTCACCCGCGCACCAAAGCGACGTTGTGCTCATTGATGTTCACCTTGTACCGGGCCCGTGGGCCGCTCGCGGACGCGCCCGCGAGCAACATCGCAGGTCAGAGCGCTGCGTAGGGCCCTAGCATGAGGACGTAGAGCTGCACCGCGCCTGTTTTCGACTCGGATCGACGTCGTGAGAACGGCAAAGCCGCAGGTCAACGCCCCGAGCGGCGCTCTAGAGCGAGACTGACAACCGCGTTACCGGGTCGTGTCCCTTGGTCTGTATCTCCAGAACGGCGGGAACAGCTCTGACCTGGGTTGATTCAATTTCGCGCCGCTTGTCGATAAACGATCTTGGATGGCCTAGGTCATTCTCTAACCACGGATCGCGACTGCCAGGCAGATCGCGTCCGACCCTGATTGCTACTGGCTCCAACCGTGCACAGGGAATCGGGGCAGGTGTTGGCGCGCCTGCCCACGTGAAGCCGATCGCCATGCCCTCCAAGGCTGGCCATCGGCTTCACCTGTATCCGCGCACCCCACGCCCACTACTGCCGCGCGCGGCCCCGCCGACGCGCGCGAGAGGACCGGCTGGTTCCCAATCTCCCGAGGCGCTCCCCGCGTCCCGCCCGCTCCCTCCGACCCTTCTTCTTCCAGGCCGGGGCGGTAGTGGGGTGCTGTGAGGGGGATGTCAGCACCCCGACCATGCTTTGTGGGCATGGTGACCTGCGCAAACGCGGACGCGCCGAAGAGGCTCGCGCACCTCTTGTCGCAACTTCCAGCGCAAACTGGCCAGGGCCACCCGCTGTCCCGCTTGGTGGCCAACCTCGCCGACTACCTGCGCTCGGGCGACAAGCCGGAACGGCTGGAAGCGCTGTTCGTCCCCCGGCAGCTTCCCGCCGGCAAGCCGCAAGCCTGCTGGCCCGGCCGGGCGCGCCGGGTCACCGGGCGAGGATCGCCCCGACCAGGGCGGCCATCACCGTGACCGCGCCGAACGCGGCGCCGAGGGGCTGGCTCCAGGTCGGGTGGCGGTGCACGACGTAGGCGGCGCCGGCCGCGAGCAGCACCACGACGACGACCAGGAGCAGCGCGACGAGCAGAGCGAGCGTGGACACGAACGGTTCCCCCTCAGGGTTCGGGCACGCCCCCGGGCGGGGGCGTGCGGGCTGGTTGGCAGTGGAGGGTGTTGCCTCCTGGCCCTTGCGTCTCGGGGAGGCGTCCCGGACAGGGCGGCTCAGGGTGCTTGGCGCGGGGGTTAGCCCCGCAACCCGGCTCTGACCAGGCTGTTTACAGGCGTGTGTGTTCCTGGTCGCAGAGCAGGCGGGGGTGGGGTGCGGCAGGGCCGACTCTTGTCAGCCGGGATCTTGAATTCAATGGTTCTGAACTGTTCGGAACTCTTGAATGCGTGCCGCCGGCCCGGTAGGTGCCCACCCATTGGTTATGGGGCGCGTGTTTGGTGGCGTCCTGGGACACCAATCAGTTAGTGAGTCGGTTACCTGGTCAGGGCCCCGAAACGGATGACGGGCAGCGCAGCACCTACGGCGACGACCAGGATCAGCGCGAGCGTGGACACGCACGAGTCCCCCTCGGGATCGGGTACGCCCGGGCGGAGGCATGCAGGTAGGTGGGCGGTGGAGCAGGGTTGGCCCCACTGCGGATTGGCAACAGACAAAAGGTCATGAACAGGGCGGTCCGGGATGGCAGCGTCATGGTCTTCAGCGCGGGGGTTAGCCCCGCAACCTTGAGACAACCGTCTGCGGAGCGCTGGGTATCCCGTCGAGCTCACCAACGTGGTGCACGTGGTGCAAGATCGTTTTCGGGGCTAGGTGAGCAGTGACGTAGTTGGTTGCCCCGGCGGGCGGGACAATCGCCGCCGTGACGATCGACCGCCGCCCGCTGGGCACCGGACCAAGGCAAGCCGACGCCTGCGACACGCGAGACCCCGAGCTGCCGCCCGCGCCACGCGCCCAACTCGCCGCCGAGCGCCTCCCCACCACGGCAGCCGCGGCCAAGCCCGCGCGTCTGGCCGGGCGCCGTGTCTTGGGCATCGGCACTGAATCGCCAGCACTCCCACCCGACGAGACACACTCGCAGTGACCACATGCTTCGCCCGGACGGAGCTTGCAGCGCCGGTCGCCCTCACGGGTGACGATCAGTATGGTGACCCACTCCACGAGTGCGTGCGGCAGGTCGATTGCGGCAGGATGGACGACCAACGAGGCCCCGAGCAACGTAATTGAGACGTCAGACATCTCGATCAACAGCCCGGGGGTCTCGCTCGTTTCGCTTCACGGAACGTCACCCGATCGGTGGCCACATCGAAGAGCTCAGTGTTTGAGTAGGCGGCTTGGGCCTGCCCCGGGACGTCGGCTTCGAGAGCGGTCCTGGTGTGTCGGAAAGACGGCAGGGCTAGCGTCTTGGGTATGACTGACCAGTTCGACGCCCAGCTCGACAAGGCCCTGGATAATGTGCGCGACATGCTGCCGGAGAGTGCCTTGCTCCGCCTGGAGGCAAAGCTCCGTCAAATCCACGCCGAACGCCCCGACTTGGAGGGACGGGAGGTTGTGAACATGGCCTTCGACGTCCTCGAGGGGGAGAAGATCGACGCCCGCCTTGCCATGGAGGAGGCACGTGCGCGGGTTGATGAGGCGGCTGCTGCCGAAGCTCGCCTCGCGTCCATGCAAAGGATCGCAGAACGCTCGGCTGAGCTGGACGCTGTCGAAGCCCGGTACCCCGGGAGGGCCACCATCGCTGAGGCACTCGCCGATGCCGGGATCTCATGGGCCTACCTCGGTCTGAGCGAAGAGGACGGTGCCCTCGCCGAGGAGATCCGCCGAGGGTTTGGGAAATAGGAACCCTTGAGCTCAGACTTGCCTGAGCGCTACAGGTCGAAATCCAGTTGCTCGATGTCGGTGAACTCGACGTCCAGGCCCTGGGCGCGGCGGCCACCGTCCTGGAAGTACACCTCGCCGAGCGCCTGGCCCGCGAGGTCGCGCAGCTGCTGTTCGCTGGCCCCGGCGTCCTGGGCGTCGAAGAGGCGGGCCGCGTGACTTGGCGGCAGGGCGAGGGTGATGTGCCGCAGACGGGCGTCATCGGTGGTGCCGGGAGCGGCGGTGAACCCGAAACGTGCACGGACGTCGATGACGACGCCCGTGCTGGTGGCCGCTTGCTTGCGGGCCTGGGCGCGCACCCGCGGCTGCCAGCGCTCGCGTACGGCGTCGGCCAGGCGCTGGGCGAGGTCGGCGCGGGGCCGGCGGATCTGGTCTTTGACGTAGCGTTCCACGGTGCGCTGTGAGATGCCGAGCTGCTCGGCCACGGCGCGGGTGCCCTTGAGCTGCTTGACCAAGTAACGCATCTGCGCCCCGGCCGACTTCGGGATGGGGCGGGTGAATGCCTGCTGCACGGCCCGGTTCAGGCCGTCTCCCACGATGCCCACGCGGGGCACCTCCGTTCATGATCGGCTAGTGGGCCGCTGTGGGGCGCTCATGGCCTGGTCGGGGATGAGTAATTCCGGCGCCGGGCTGATCGCACCGCACAGCGGCGCCCAGGATGGTTGACGCGCCCTTCAGGGGCGCGCTCCAGCGACCACTCCTCAGCAGCAGGACTGAGCCGACTGGGGCGGCCGTTCACTTCCGACTTGAGCGCGGCACCACCCGCCAACCAGAGGCGCTGTACGGCCATCTGACGGCCTATCGCACCTCGCCTCACCCAAGGAGACTCGGGGCAGGGCGAAAGCGCGGGAGACGGCCGCACAGCGTGCTTCACGCGGACGCGCACGTGATCCGGTCCGGGTGACAGCGCGGGCACAGCTCCCGGGCGTCCTCTGGTCCGACCTTGCGGAAGCGTGGGTTGAGCCGGGCGGCCGTGCCGGTGCCGTCGCCGCACTCGCCGCACCACTCCGGCAGTCCAGGACGGCCGGCCCCGGACTGCTCCCGTTGCACCTCGATGGGCGCGGTGGAGCGCTCGGTGTGCTGAACGAGATCGGACCAGCCGCGCGCCGCCAGCTCCCGCGCACGGTCGCACAGCCACGCTTCAGGCAGGCCCTGCGTCAGCAGTTCGACGGCCTGGCGCTCCAGCTTGGCCCTGGTGCCGTTCAGCACTGGCCGCCCGAGGGCAGCCGCGTACGCGGCCACGATCCGGTCCCCCGCCGCTGTGCTCTGCTGTGACGGCTCCCTCTGCTGGGGCAGCTCAGCTCTGGAGGGGGTCTGACCCTCGGGCGAAGCCTCGTTCTCTCTCTCTCCGACCGGCGCTGTGCCCAGTGAGGCGTCAGCGTCATCAGGGTCGCCCGCGCGGGGGGAGAGAGAGGAGGGAGGAGAAGAGGGAGGGAGAAGGGGTGCAGATTTCGCACCCCCGCCCCCTGCGAGATCTGCATGGGGGGGTGCAGGATCTGCAGGGGGGGGTGCAGATTTCGCAGGGGGGGGTGCAGAATCTGCATGGGGGTCTGAGCTGCGGTTTTCCCCCGGAGCCTCGTCAGGCGCCTCGTCGAACGTCAGCTCCTCGATGAGCGTCGCGCCGTAGTCCTTGCGCTCACGTTCCATGCTCTTCAACAGGTCCAAGTTGATGCGGAACAGGTTGGCGATCTGTGCCCCGTTCTTCGGGCTGAACCGCGGCGCCGCTTTGACCAACTTGCGCTTCTCCAGCTTCGCCCGGGTGGCCTGGGCGGTCCGCAGGGACATGTGCGCCTCGTCCGCGATCTGCTGCATGTGCGCGATGACGTAACCCTTGGCGTCGGTGTGGTTTGCGCACGCCATCAGGAACGCACCCTCACCCACGCTCAGCCCGCCGGCCTTGAAGACCATGCTCATGTGCTGGATCACCGGGCTACCTCCGCGAGGTAGCCGTGAACCTCCAGCTCGACCAGCGCAGCCTGGACCTCCGGAACGCTCTGCGGGGTGCCGTGTGCGAGGGAGGCCGCGGTGGCCGCCTCCCACTCGTCGTCGCTGAACGTGCTCAGCAGCGCGAACACACCGCGCGCCGTGAACGACAGCCGGGCATCCGCCAGGAACGCGTTCGGCAGCATGGTGTAGTCGTCGGCCGCCATCCGGCCACGCCGGATCACGACCCGCTCAGGGAACGCCTGGCCCTGTAGCCTGCCGGGCCGACCATCTCGTACGCTCAAGGGGAGCGCACCTCCACTCATCTCGTGTGCTTCACCGTCACCGGGCGGCCACCCGGTGACGGACGTACGGGCCCCGCCACGGCGGGGCCTTTGCGTTTCGGTCTTGCTGATTACCAATCGTCCCGAAGCGACGGCGGCAAGAATGCCTCCGGGAGTCCGTGTTGGCCGACCATTGCCGTTCCGTCATGCCGGTCAGCCATTTTGTGTCTCCGAGGACGGGGACAGCAGGGGCAGATCGTCATACGTGAACTTCAACCGGTCCGCCGCGGCGATGGCGCGCAAGACCTCGATTGGACGGCCGTTCGCGTCCTTCGTGACGCGCTCGACCGTGATGACGGAGACCCGCCCACCGACGCGCAGCAGAGTGGCCTCGTCAGGGGTGGGCATTCGCACGGCGACAGTCTCGCTTGCTGTTGCCCGGAGGTGTCCAGCCGCCGCGAGCTTGCGGTAGATACCGCCCTCAATCTTCTCCACCGCGTCGATGCCAGCAGCTTCGGCGATGTCGCGCGGATACCAGGCGTGCTGGATCTGAACTAGGTCGTCGGGGCGGATGACCGCATGGCGCAGGCGGTAAATCAGGGTGTCACCGGCCTCGAGTTCGAGCAGCAGGGCCAGATCCTCGGGCGCCTCCACCGGTTCGACGTGGAGCAGCTCCATGAAGCCGTCCAAGCCCGCCTCTGAGGTGACTGTCTCCCACGGTCCGCGTGTCCCGCCAGGGGTGACGGCCCGGCTGTAGCGGCTTAGCGGCAGTTGTACCTGGGCGCGGTGTCGCACGCGGGTGCCGCCCTTCTTGGCGGTGAACACCAAGCCCTCGTCGACCAGCTCGCTGATGGCCTTGGTGACGGTCGCCTTGGACACACCGTGTTCTGCCATCAGCTCTGAGTTCGTCGGCAGCTTGCTCCCCGGAGAGAACTCCCCGTCATTGATGCGGCGACGCAGGTCAGCGGCGATGCCCCCGGAACTGCTCATGGCCCGGCACCTCTTCTCCGTCGTGGCGTGACTCACATCCTGAGCCACCTTATCGCCTAGTCGTTATTGACAGTACGCCCCCCGGCGTGCATTCTCAATAATGCCTAGGCATTAACTGGCGGTGAGGCCGGTTGAAGCGCTGGGCACTGCCCCACCTGCATAAATGCAGGTGCCCGGTCTGGTGTTGGAGCACCAGACCGGGCGGCGGGACCGGTGTTGGAGCACCGGTCCCGCTGTCGGAACCCCCTGGTCAGAGAGGGAACCAACGTGTCGATCGTGACAGATCAGAGGCCGTTAGCGCAGTTGGCCCCCCGCGCTGATGAGCACAGCAAGACGAAGGAGCCGTTGCCGCAGCGTCCGCGTGGCCCGCACCCCTACCCGGTGGGTGGCGCGGCCCGGGCGGAGGACGTGTGGATCGAGGTCTGGCTGCTGCGCGGCAACACGGTGGCGCGGCCGGCGGGGCTGCTGGCGATGAAGGCCCGGCGCCGGGTTTGCGCGCACTACGCCACGGCGCGGGTGCGGGAGCTGCTGGCCGACTTCCAGGATGAGGCGGCCGCGCTGGTGCGGCTGGCGTCGTGGATCGGAGCGGCGGCGTGAGCGCGGCGGCGGCTCTGGCGGCGGCCCGGGCGAAGGCAGCGGCGGACCTGGCGGCGGCGAAGTCGGCGGCAGCCCGGCTCGCCGAGACGGTTCAGCGGGCGGCGCAGCAGGGCGGTGCGCGATGACGACCGAGACCTTGCAGCAGATCGGGCCGCGCATGGCAGGTGCGATCTACCAGAACTCCGACGGCGCTTTTGAGGTGCTGGCCCTGGTCACGGACCCGGCCGAGGCAGCACGTCTGCTCAAGCGTCAGGCGGCGCGGTTCGCGGTGATCGTGCGGGACGTGCTGCGCGCGGACGGCCAGCCGTTCGCGGTCGGCTCCGTGTGGACCGACTCGGACCGCCTGGTGCGGGCGGGAGGCGCCCGATGAGCTGGCGGATCGGACGCATGGTGTGCCTGCTGTTGATTGGCGCCGAGTTCTGGGCCCTGTGCGCCGGGGAGCGGCAGCTGCTGAACCTCTTCGCCGTCCTGGCCCTGGGCGTGCTCGCCGTCGCGTGGGTGCTGAGTTCGGGCGAGACCGAGGAGGGCGACCGGTGAGCGGCTGGTTCAGTGGTCGGGAGACCGAGGCGGACGACGCCGAGCGCAGCCGCCGCCTGGTGCAGGGCGTCGAGGACGCCTACGAGGCCCGCACCGGTGATCCGGTGAACGGCGGTGAGCTGACCGACTTCGAGATCACCGTGCTGTTCGGCGCGTGGCCCGGATCGGTGACGCCGTACCCGCCCGCTGGCCACGGCTACCCGAGGCGGCACGTGTGAGCCGGGCCCGGCGGGTCAAGCCCCGCCCCGTTCCGGCCTCGATCACCGCCCCGGTGCCCGGACAGTTCGCGCTGTTCGGCTCGGCGGACCCCTGGCATCCCAGCATGTGCAACTGCTGGCCACGGGAGCTGCGCGGTTGCGGCCACTGCAAGGCGTGTGACACCTGCCAGGACTGCCGGGCGTGCGCCGGCCGCGGATGCGCGTGCGCGTGCCAGGGCTGACGGCCCTGCGTCATCACCAGCTGCTCGCACGGCTGGTGGTGGCGCAGGGACCGGACAGCCCGGTTCGCCGAGAGGAGATCACCGTGACCCGTGATCAGGCACTGAAGGAAGCCAGGGAAGCCATCGAGAAGGCGCAGAACCTGGCGGGTTTGGCGTCGGCCTGTGCCCTCAGCTTCGACAACCACCCGAAGACGGCGCGGCATGCCGCGGCGGGCTTCGTGTGGGCGGACACCGCCCGCTCCTGGGCCGCTATCGCCGCCGCCCTGCCCGCCATCGGCACCGAGGGGGCCTGACGTGTACGGCCAGAGGCGCATCACGCTGCTGGATCGCGCGGCGGCGGCTCTTGAGCGCGGCACCCGGTTCGCCCGCCTCGCCCTGCGCCTGGCCACCCGCACCCGCTTGGGGCCCACCGACCTGTACGCGGCGCTGGCTACCGCGAAGTTCATGGCCGCGCACGAGCTGATCGAGCAGGCCGCCGACGCGGTGGCCGACGACACCGACCCCGACCTGGACCTGATCCAGATCCGCCAGCCGATCTGGTTCGGCGGCACGACGATCGTGGAGGACGAGACGTGAGCACTCCCTACAACTGGCAGGACGACACCGCCGCGTTCGCTCCGTCGCGCCCCACCCAGCCGCCGCGCCCGGCCGCGCCGTCCCTGCCCCGTCAGGAGCCGAACGACTCCGGCCGTGCTTCCCGGGTGGCCGGTGCGGCGGGGTCGGCGGCCGGCGGGTTCGTCGGGGGGCTCGGTTCCTCGTTCGTGCCGCCAGTCACCGTCAACATCGGCGGCGACGGCCGCAATGGTGGAGGTGGCGGCCGTGGCAACGGCGGCGCGGCCGCGGGCGGCGCGGCGGGTGACCGGCACCAGGGCGACCGGCTGATCCACCTGGTGGAGCGGATCGAAATCCGCAACGACAAGGACATCCTGGCGATGGCCAAGGCGATCAACCACCTCGGGCGGGAGCTGCACCTGATCCTCGGGATGCGCGCCGAGGAGATCAACGGCGTGCTGTCGACCTACAAGGGCAAGTGGTACACCTTCGGCGCCTCCAGCCGGGTCAAGGCCCGCCTGGTCTCCGCCCACCTGAAGGTGTCGGCGGAGGCGGCGAAGGCGCTGGGCGTGGGTGCGCTGAAGATGGCGCACGCCTTCGACCGGCACTTCGTCAAGCCCGAGCAGGAGGCCAAGCAGCGCCGCAACGGCAGCAAGCCCACCCGTCGCCAGTTCACGATCGGGGAGGGCTGATGGCACCGCGCAAGGGCTCCCGCAAGGCCGCCGCCGCGGCGGCGCCGGTGAACACTACAGAGATCGTGCCCGTCGGCCGGGGCGGCTTCTTCGGGCACGTCGTCGGCCACCTGGTCGGCAAGGCGCTGCCGTATGCGGCGCCGTGGGTGAGCGTGGCGACGCTGCCGCCGCTGGCCGGCTTTGCCACGAACACGATGTGGGGCGACGCGCCGCTGTCGGCCGGGCTGGCGTCGGCGACGCTGGCGGTCGGCGGGGCCGGCCTGTCGGCGGTGGCGTGGAAGACCACCCCCGCCAGCAGCGCCTACGGCAAGTTCCGCCGCGCACAGGCCACCGCAACGGTGGCGGCCTCGATGGGCTGGCTCACCTGTGCCACCGCCGCAGGCCCGTTCGGCTCGCCGGTGCTGGACGCCTGGCTGATCGGCGGCGGGCTGATGGCCGCCTCCTGGAACGTGCGCCAGCTCCTGCGTAACGGAGCCTCCGGCGATGTCGAGGAGACGAACACCGGCGGTCTGGGCGCGCTGGCCGAGGCGATCGGCTGGGAGAAGGTCAAGGTCAAGGGCGCCAAGGGCACCGGCAAGGGCACCGTGAAGGCGAACCTGGAAGTGACCGACGGCGCCACGATCGAGGACGTGCAGGCCACGGTGAACAAGGCCGCCGCCGTGCTGCACGTCCCGCCGTCCGGCGTGATCGTCACCCCGGACCCGGACAACGCCGCCGAGGGTGTGGTCTCCATGCGGGTGGCCGACCTGCTCAAGGACGGCGTCGGTTTCATCCCGCCGGCCGCGCTGGGCCTGCTGCCCACCGAGGCGGTCCCGGTCGGCCTGTACGCCGACGGCGAGCTGTGGCTGATCAATCCGTTCGACGCGGACATCCTCCAGCACCTGCTCGTGATGGGCGTGACCGGCGCGGGTAAGTCGGAGTTCTGCCGCACCATCCTCACGCACCTGATGTGCCGCCGGAAGCTGTCTATCTTCCTGGTCGACGTGGCCAAGGGACGTCAGACGGTCGGTCACATCCGTGACGGATTGGACTGGTTCGTCACCGACCCCAAGGAGGCCAAGCGGCTGATGCGGGCACTGCCCGCCGCCATCAAGGCCCGCGGCGACGTCCTCGCCGACGAGGGCTTGGACCAGTGGACGCCTCAGTCGTCGCTGAACGCGGTGGTGGTGTGGCTGGAGGAAGCCGCGGACCTCGCCGACTTCGATGAGCTGGAGAAGATTGCCCGCGCCGCCCGGTCGGTCGGCATCTGGCTCGTGGTCAGCCTCCAGCGCGCCACCTGGACCAACGTGAGCACCGACGTGCGCGCCAACCTCCAGGCCACCGCCTGCTTCGGCGTGGACGATCCGGGCGACGCCAGCTTCTGCCTCCCGGACCGCGTCACCGCCGCCGGCGCCATCCCCGCCTGGGGCAGCGACCGGCCCGGCTACGGCTTCTCCACCGGCATGGGCATCCCGCAGGAGCGCTGGACCACCGAGGTCCGCTCCTGCCTGACCGACCGCGATTACCTCGCGGCCCTCGTCCAGGCCGCCGCCGCCGTACGTGACCCGCTCGACGAGACGACCGCCGCCGCCCTGGGCCAGGTCTACGCCCAGCGCTCGCACCGGGGCACCAACCGCACCACCCCGGGCGGGCGGGACGCGGCTCCGGCCGTGACGGCGCCCGCTCCGGCCGCGCTGGACCCGATTCCGGGGGCCGTCACCGACCGCTCCGCCTACGTCCTGGAGGACGACGCCGACATGTCCGAGTTCGAGGAGGCCGCCGACGTGGAGCTCCAGGACGCCCGCGCCGAGATCCTCGGTGCGATCCCCGCCGACCCCGAGCCCGATGCCGACTACACCCACCTCCGCCTCGAGGACGACGTGCCTGACGCCGACCCTGACTCGGAGATCACGTTCGAGGGCGGAGACCGCCCGTCGACCGAGGAGGCCCGGCACATCCTCTGCGTGGAGCTGGACGCCTTCCTCCAACAGGGCCGCCTGGAGTTCGAGCCCAGCGACCTGATCCCCGCGACCGTGGCCGCCGGGCGCAAGCGCCCGTGGCTCCAGGGCGAGCTGAAGCGGCTCGCCGACACGGGCGTCATCCGCCGCGACGGGCACGGCGAGTACACCATCCTGCACTCCCCCCTCCAGCCCGCCTAGCCGTCACTGTATGTGACGACCTGACAGTCACGGCGCGGCCTGACGTTCGACAGTCAGGCCCGCCGGGGGCCTACAGGGAAGTCACGGAACTTTGCACGTGACAGGCCCTGACAGTGGCTCTGACTGTCAGAAATCCCCGCCTCCGACCTCCGCCTGACAGTTACTCAATGTGAGGAGCACGTGCCGTGTCTCACCCCCTCGAACCTCGCCCGTACACCCCGGCTGCGCCCCTCGCCGCGCCGCTGAGCGGTCCGGTGGAGCTGTACGCCGAACGCACCAGCAGCGAGCCGGTGGTGTACGTGCCGGACGCCTACGGCCGCATGGTGCCCGTCTTGCGCTCGCAGGCCGACGCCCTGATCGCCTCCGTGCCCGCCACCGCACCCCGCGACCTGACCTCGCAGCCCCTCATCGACTCGCGCGCCCAACTCGTGCTGGCGGGCGGGATCGGCACCGGGGCGGCGGCCGCCGGCGTCGGCTACGGACTGGGCCAGGCCCTAGCCCCGATCGCCGCCATCACCAGCAGCGGCCTGCTGTGGGCCGTCTGCCTCGCCGCCCTCATCACCGGAACAGGGCGCCGCGCCGTACGCGGCGGCGACACCTACGTCACCCACAACCACACCAAGTGGTGGGGCAAGACCACGACGAAGAACGGCAGGTGAACGCCACGATGGGCCGCTACCGGGGCACGATGCCGACCGCGCTGCTGCGTGACGACACGATCCGCCCCACGGAGTACACCCGCTGGGCCGACGCCCGCGCCCGGTTCGAACGCCGGGAGAAGGACGCCGAGATCGTGGCCGGCCTGCTGGGGTCCATCCCCCGCCAGGGCCTGCAAGTCCCGATTGTCCTGGGCGTCTCCGACCGCCACGGCGACGTGTACGTCGCAGACGGACACCACCGCGCCGTGGCGCTTATGACCCTGCGCGCCCCGAAGTTCCCGTTCCACTGGTACTGGATCAAGTCGGCCGGAGTCCGCATCGAGGACCGGCCCTTCCCCTACTACCTGCTCGCCCGATGACCCGGGCCGGGAGTTCGGCGCTCCCGGCCCGGCCGGCCACGACCGCACAGCAAGCGGTCCCGACCACGACACGGAGGCTCCCGTGACGCAGCACGCAACCTACCCCCAGCCCCGCACCGGCACCCCCGACGACCCACTCACCCACGACCGCCCGCGTGCGGCTCCGGATGACGCTGTGCCCGCTCCGGGAGGACCGGCTGCCGCTCCGGTTGCGCGGGTCGGTGATCCGGCACCGGTGGCCGGGGTGCAGACTGCCGGAATGCACAAGGCGCTGACGGAAGAGCACAGTGGGCCCGGAGGGGTGTCCACGGCCGGGGCCGCTCCGGTCGCGGCCGGGGCCGCTCCGGTGGCCAGGGCGGCCAGTCCGGGAACGCCGGAGACCGCTCCGGCCGTGCCGCGCCCGGGTCGCCCGGCACGGCCGGGGGGAGGCCGGGGAGGGGTGCCCACGGCCGGGGCCGACCTCGAGGCGGCCGAGGCCGATCGGGCGGCCAGGCAGGCCACCTGGGACACCGACAGCGGGGCGCTGGCCGAGGGTGGCCGGGGGCCTGGCCGCATGGGGAAGTGGCCCGGCCGCCTCCTGGCCGCGGTCATCGCGCTGGGCATGCTGGTCGTGGCCGGGGTGGGCTTCGCGTCCTCGTACGACACGCTGCGCCAGGCCGCCGAGGCCAAGGGATTCTCTGAGGCGCTGTCCTACTGGGTGCCGATCGGTATCGACGGCGCGATCCTGGCGTTCCTGGCGCTGGACGTGTACTTGACGTACCGCCGCATCCCCAAGCCGCTGCTGCGCTTCGCCGCGCACGGCATGACGCTGGCCACCGTGGTGCTCAACGCCACCAGCGGCGGCAAGGGCACCGTGAGCCTGGCAGAGGACCCCGTGCGGGCCCTGTGGCACGGCCTGATGCCCATCCTGTTCGTCGTCGGCGTGGAGGCGCTGCGCCACCTGGTCCTGCACGCCACGCAGATCGAGGACGGCAAGTTCACCGAGCGCATCCCGATGCACCGCTGGCTGCTGGCCCCGCCCTCGACCATGCGCCTGTACCGGCGCATGCGGCTGGCCAACGTCCGCTCCTACGACGAGATGGTCAAGCGGGAGCAGGCGCTGGACGGATACCGCGTGTGGCTCACTCAGGAGCTGGGCGGCGACCTGTCCAAGGCGACTGAGGAGCAGTTGCTGCCCATGACGATGGCCCCGCGCGGGTTCACGGTGGAGCAGGCGCTGGCGCTGCCGGCGCAGTGGGAGGCCGAGGCGGCCGAGCGGGCCCGCCAGGAGGAGGAGCGCAAGGCGCTGGCGGAGGCGGAGGCCGCGGAGCGGTCGGCGGAACTGGAGATCAAGAAGGTGGAGGCGGCCGGACGAGTGGAGGCCGCGCGGCACCGGGTGAGTGCCGAGACCGGAACGGCGGCGGCCGACGCGGAGGCGTCGACGGCGGAAGCACGGGCACGGGCGGAGTCGGCGCGCACGCGGGCGGAGCTGACCCGTGCACAGGCGGAGCGGGCCGTCACTGCGGAGCTCGAAGCGCTGGAGTCGGAGGAGGCCGCCGCCGCCCGGCGCCGGGCGGCGGAGCACAAGAAGAAGGCCGCCGAGGCGGAGGCCGAAGCAGAGGCGGAGCGCCGCCGGGCACAGGCGGAGCGGGCGGAGGCGGAGCGGGCCGAGGCCGACATGGCGGCGCAGCGTCGCCGCAAGCAGCAGGAGGAGACCGAGGCGGAGCGGCTGGCCGCCGAAGCGGAGCAGGCGCGGGAGCAGGCGGCACAGGCTCGATACCGGGTCGCTGTGATGGAGGCGGAGGCGGCCACGGCCGACGCCTGGGCCGGGCTGACCCCGCGCCAGATCAAGGCCCGCCGGGTCGCCCGCCTCATCGTCGCGGCCGGCGGGAACGCCTACAACGTCGACGTCGTCTCGCTCAACGACATCGAGACGGCCGTGGGCGCCGCTCGGACCACGGCGGGCGAGCTGCGCCAGGAGGCGGCGGAGCTGCTGGCGGGCGGCTACGACCCGATGACCGCGTACGCGCCGCAAAGCTGGCGCTGAAGCGCCGGATATCGCGGGCGGGGGGGGGCCCCCCCCGGGGGGCCCCCCCCCCCCCCCCCACCAACCCCGCCCCGCCCCCGGAGCGGGCGCGGGGGCCGCGAAGGGGGGGGAAGCCCCCCCCCCCACAACCACCCCCGCCACCGCGC
>NZ_JBWKCH010000017.1:21463-43786 GCF_056436585.1 Streptomyces sp. NPDC043685
CCGGTCGCCCGGGTCCGCCCCCACATGGGGGGGCGGACGCGCCGTTTGGGGGGGGGGGGGCGCCCCCCCTTCGGGGGGCCCCCCCCGCCCGCGATATCCGGCGCGTGACTGCGCTACGTCCGAGCGCGGGTAGCGATCCAGTGCTGGAAGGTGTCGTCGGTGAGTGCTTGCAGAAGGAGGTCGGCGGCGTGGTCGGGGCTGAGCCCGGCCGTGCTCGCTCCGTCCGCGATCCAGGTGCTGAGCCGGTCGACGTGCTGGGCGCTCAGCGTCCACTGGCCCGACTCTCCGGCCGGCCCAGTGCCGTCCGCGCGGTTCATTCCAAAATTTTGGAATGAACCGTCCGGCCCGTCATGGCCGTGGGTGACGACCGTGCCCGTGACCGGCTCGCCGGCCCCGCGCTTGGCGCGCCCGGCCGGGGCGGCGGGCTTGGGCGACTTGGCGTCGGCGGGCGGGAGTTGGCGGGGGACGAACAGCGACTCCAGCCGGTCCGGCTCGGTGCCCGAGCGAAGGAAGTCCGCGAGGTTGGCCACCACGTCGGCGGTCACCCGGCGTCCGATCTGCTGGCCACGGCGGCGTAGTTCGGCGTACCAGTGGGCGACAGGCTCGTGCCCTTGCTTCTCGGCGACATCGACCAGGGCGCGGACATGCGAGTCGGGCGCGGGACGCTCGAAGGTGTTGGCGATCTGCGCGGCCAGGGGCCATTCCTTGATCTCCAGGTAGGCGGCGGACTCGCTCATGCCGTCCCACTCGTCGTCCAAGTATTGCTGGCGGGTGCGTTGCCCGTCCTCGCCTCGGTACAGGCGCCGACGGAACGCGGCATCGAGGGCCTTGCCCCGCATCCACTTCGCGGCCTGGTGGTTGTCGCGGGCGGCATGGATCCGCTCGAGTTGCTGCTGTTCCTTCGCATCCAGCGGACCGGTGCGCTCCAGGTCGGCGGGCTCGGGGATCAGTTCGGGCACGAAAGCACGCACCCGGTCCCGGCGACGGGGGGACGTCTCGTCGCTCATACTCCTCCCTTCACCTCCGGCAGGTGCCCGAGCTGGGTCAGCTCGGTGACCAGTGCGTCGAACGGCGCCTTGCGCTCCGGCTTGTCACAGGGGAACCCGACCGCCGACGCGATGGCTTCGCGCCTTGGGATCCGGGTAGACAGCACCGTCCACTTCGGATCGGTGCCGTCCTTGCCGCCGTTCATCAGCAGATCGGCGTACTTCTTCGGGCTGGCTGCCCCGGCCTGGCAGCGGTTCAGCAGTACGACCGTCACCGGTGGTTGCCCGCTCTCCCGCAACGCGGCGGACCTCTTGATCACCTTGGCGAGCGGGGTGCCGCGCTCCGGCCTGGTGAGGCGCTCGTAGTCCGGTTGCGTGGGCGACAGCGTCACGATGGCCAGGTCCGCCACCTCCAACACCGAGTCCACGATGTCCGGGTGATTCTCGGCGTGCCCGGCATCCACCACGTTGATCCGGTCGTGGTCCATCTCCGGGTAGACCGTTTCCGCGAACGCCGGAGTGTCCGCCTCGTGCACCTGGCAAGGGAAGTCGCCGGCATCGCGCGCCCACGCCGACAGCTGCAGTGACTCGTCCGCGTCGTAGCAGGTCACGGGGTGGCCAGCCCGTGCCAGGGCATAGGCCAAGAGGCCCGTGTTCGTCGTACCGCCCATCGTCCTGGGCTTCAAGCTGGCAATCAGCATGCGCGTCACCCTAGGCGAGCAAGGCCGGGGACACAGCGAGCATCCTGCCTCGGACGACCCGGGCAAGCCTGCCCCGGGCCGCCGGTACCCGACCATGAGCCCGACCACAGCTGGTCAACGCCCTGTTGGCGTCACCGCGCTCCCCTGGCCGGCGCTCCCGTTCTGCTGGGTGGCCTGCGCGACCCCGATGAACAGGGCGACCAGGATCCCGGCGGCGGTCAAGCCGACGGTCACCGGCGTCTTCAGGGCCGGGTGGCGGTAGACGAGGTAACCCAGGCCGACGACGACCGCCAGACCGACGAGGATGCCGATCAGCAGAACGGCAAGAGCAAGCGTGGACACGAGGCCCCTCTTTCGGATCAGGCACGCGGCAGTTCGCGTGCGATGGAGTGCGGAGCGTGGAGACTCCTCAGCCCTTGCGTCTCGGTCAGAGGCTCGGGACAGGGCGGCGCCAGGGTCGTTGACGGCGGGGTTAGCCACGCAACTCCGGCCTGAGCTGCACCTTTGATGTTTTTGTGCTCCTCGTCACATAGGTGGGCGGAGGAGGCGACGCTGAACGGTCACGAGTTGACTCTGAGCAGCAGGTGGACGGCATTGAGCGGCCTGACCTGCGCATACGGCTGGGCTGACCAGTCCTTGCTCCGCTAGTCCCTCCTCCTTGATGAGGTACAGCTTCACCAGACGAGGTGATGCAGCCTCGAGGACTTGATAGCGAGCCGAACGCCTGCGGCCTCGCCCTGCTGGAGCGGGTCTGTGCGTCGGTCTGCTGCCAGAGACGGCGGCCGGGGAGGATACGGAGTCATGAGCACCACTCGCCCCTTGCTGACCCAGCGTGAAGCCGCCGCCGCGTGCGGCGTGAGCCGTACGACGATCCGGCGCCGCCGGGAGGCCGGCGAGCTGCCCGGGGCCGAGCTCGATGAGGACCGCGGATGGCTCATTCCCGTCGATGCCCTGCTCGCCGCCGGGTTCCGGCTCAACGCCCCTGCCCCACCCGAGGAGAAGGCAGTCGGTGACCAGGCGCCAGGGGCGCAGCAGGACGCCGCTCCCGACGAGGCGGCGGCGGCGCTGCGGACCCAGTTGGAGCGGCTGCGCCACGAGACTGCCCTGGCGCTCGCCGACGAGCGCAACGCCCGTAAGCTCGCCGAGGCCGAAGCCCGGCACCTCCAGGCGCGACTGGAGGAACGTGCCGCTCACATCGAGGACCTGCAGCGCGCCCTTGCGGCCCTGACGCCGGCCCCGGAGCGGGCGGCCATTCCCCAGCCCGCACAACCGTTTTCGGCGTCTGCCGTTCCCTCCCCGGCACCCGCGCCGATGGAGGCAGGGGAGGCCGCGCACGGCCCCGCCACGGGCAAGCGGCGCCGCTGGTGGCCGCGCTGGGACTGACGCCCACCGGCTGCCACCTCGTCAACGGTCGTGCCATCTCCTGCGACTTCTCTTGCGCGAGTCGTTCGACCCGCGCCTTGTTCTCGCTGGCTACCAGGCCCTTCGGGCGTGACCCGGGCCGACCTTCCCTGTAGAGCTCCCTCAGCCGCCCACCTGCAGAACGAAGTGGGGTTGAGCGTGGGGCCGACTGCGGTCTGGCGCGCACGGCACCGCTCACCGTCAGATTCTAAGTGCTGTAAGGTTGATTCTGGCGGCCCGTTTGCTGATCAAGGTCGCAGCAGGCTTGCCCACGCAAAAAGGGCCGGTGGAGAGTCGCCCTGGAGCGACCCGGCACACCACCGGCCCTTACTACCAACAGCCCGGCCGGCGAAAGCGGCTGGGACCTCAACCAGGATACAGGGGCGCCATGGCATCAACAGGGTCCCTTCGAGGAGGGACGCAGTGATCCCCAAAGGCCGTCCGGTCATTAACGAGGCCGACATCGCTCAACGCGTCGGAGTCCCTCTGGCTACATGGCGCCGGCGCGATGCCCCCGCCTTTCGTCAGCACGTACCAAGCCTCTTCCCTGGCAGTCGCTTCCTGATCTACGACCTGGAACAAGCCACGGCCTACCTCCACGGCAAGCCCGTCCCTGACCTGGTCGCAGAGGAAGATCCCGACGACCAGCTGAACGACAAGGAAGCCGCCGGCATCCTCGGGGTCGACCCGAGCACTGTCCGCGCCTACGCCGGACAGGGCTACCTCTCACGTGGTGAGACCGTTTATGGCGCCCGCGTCTGGCGGCGCCACGAGATCGAGCATCGTCGCGACAACCCTCTCGGGCAGGGCAAGGGAGGTGGACGCCGCGCCGGCGAACAGCAGGGGCCCCGTAAAGCCCACGCGTACGCCGGTGATCCGCGGTTGCGAACAGCCAGCGATGCTCTCGCTGCCGGCGCGGGAGCTCCGATCAGCCGCATCGCTGCCAGCCTCGCCCAAGAGCACGGTGGATCACCCCGGACCTGGGAGCGGCTTCTGAACCAAGCTCGCCAGACCTAGGGACCGCCGCCGTAGTGCAAGAGGTGTGACCGTTCCACGTGTGCACGCTGGTGCTCGTGGACCCGTGCACGCGGTACGGCTGCGCCGCCGACTTCGTCGTGACCTGGCGGTCACACCTCAGGCATTACGAACTGACCCAGACCGGGAAGGGCGAAGGCCCGCACCGACCGGTGCGGGCCTTCGCCCGTCGGACCAACCCCTGCGCCATGCAGGCGGCGGCTACCTCACCCGCCCAGGGCGATCCCCCGAAGAAGGTCCCGATCCTCGATCGGGTAGCAGCGGTTGGCCCGTTCCCCGGGACCGAACGATCTCAGCGCCTTCAACTGCCTGAGTTCGGCGATCGCCTTCTCGACGGTTGCCCGACCCAAGCAGAGGGCGTCCGCAAGATCGGCCTGGCTCGGTCCCGAAGCGACCAGCTCTTCCGTGGTCGTCATGACCAGGACGCCGTCCTCGCTCCTGGGCCTTATCACGTTCCTCCGCGTGGGCTCGGCCAGGTAGTTCAGCACGGCTGCCACCCGCGCCGCCGGGGTTGCCCGGCTCGCGGTGTACAGCCGCTCCGTCAGCACGTGCCGCTTGGCCGCCATGCGCGCCAGCATCAGGGCGATCGCGGGGTCGGTCGTCGCCAGTGCGTTCAGCTTGGAGTTCGGGACCTCGACGAAGACACACCGGGACAGGGTGGACCCCGAGATCATGCTCTTCGAGTTCGTGCTCACCTTCTCCTCGTACGTACCGGGAAAGCCGGCGGTGCTGCTGATGCTCTCGAAGAGCATCAGCTCGCGCCACAGGCGGACTTTGCCGGGTTGGACGAGTTCCGAGACGCGTCCGTCGACCAGGAAGAAGGCGGACTTCGCGACCGGGAGCACGAGAGGGCGGCCGCGGCTTCGCCGGCGGAGACGGGAGACCTCGGTGAGGGCGTCTGCGGAGAAGGGCGGCAGTCCGTGGAGGGCGAAGAAGTCAGCGATGGCCCTGGCCTCGCTCGTCCTTCGGCTGGTTGTGGCGTAGCCCATGGTCATTTCACCGGACCCTGAGGCGTGACCGCCGAACCGGGCACGGCCGGCTCGGAGGCAGGGGGCACCGTCGGCGAGACGGTGGTCGCCGGAGGGGCGGGGGCGACAACCCCGGCCGGCGGAGCCGCCGACTCGGTCAGGATCCGCACCACCGGCACCAGCGCTCCGACGAGGAGGGCGAGTGCCGTGAGAGCGGAAGCGATCCGGGCAGGCCTGGTCTCCAGGCGGCGGATGGCGTAACAGGCTGCGGCCAGGACGATCCCGAAGATCAGAATGACCGCGACGTAGACGTCGGTGAACACACGTATCTCTTTCGAGAGGCGGTCGAGCTTCGATCGAATGTCCGAAGCCCGACCGCGTGTTTTTTGGGAACCTCGCTCTGACCAGTGACATCCGGACTGCGGCTAACAGTCCGTCACCGGCTGAGCGTGAATGTTACGCCATCGGTGTGACCCGACCACAATTCGTGCTGTGGTGAGGGATTTCTCTGAAACGAGAATCCGAAGTGCCGTCATGAACAAAGCCTGAGTTGGCTCCTGACAGCGCATATGCGGAATCAGGAGTACCGATGTCCGGAGGCCCCGGATGCCGTCGCCGTGCCATGGAGCGCGGGGTGCCTTGGGACGGAGAAGGCCCCGCCCGATGGTTGGGGCGGGGCCTTCTGGTGCGGCATCATCAGAGATGCCGTCGAAGAGGATGGGCCGGGGCCGTGTCGGGGGAGCCACCCCCGATAGGCCGCCGGCCAGTGCTGAGCGAGGGCTCCCAAAAGCCGTGTGTTCAGCGCTGACTAGGAAACACCAAGCGTGATTGTGAAAGACCCTCTGCGTAGGGGTTTTCGGCTAGCGGTGTGTAAGAACCCCTCACTGGAGGGGTTCTCCCTCCGTTTTTAGGGTGCTCTCACCTCATCCGGAGGAGCGCAGTTCGAATTGTGAGAACCCCTTGAGTGCGCTCTCCTTTGAAGCCGGTGTCTGCGGCGGAGTGGGAAGAACAGCTCTGCGCACACGAAAAGGCTCGCACCGACCAGTGCGGGCCGTGGCATCGCGTGTGGGCCAGACGGTTGTGATCACGAGTGCGGCGACCAAGGGTCAGGACTCGCCCAGGCAGTAGGTGCCGGTGCCGAGCGGCGTCGGCCGGGGCGCCCTCCGCGGTCACTCAGCGAGCGTCGGCGACGTACGAGGAACACGGCCGCGCTGAGCCCGTGGCTGCTTCGGCCGATCCCTTGCGGTGACGGCCAGGCCGCGGACGTCCACTCGGGCAAGTACGAGATCGAGGTGTTCAAGGTCGACTTCGTCTTCGCGACGCTGCCGCAGAGCGGTACGGCCCTCTGCAAGTCCGCCGTCCCCATCAAGAACAGCGTCGAGCTCTTCATCTTCCTCGAGGAGGAGTACTTGTTCGCCGAGGAGCCGCACAGGGACTGATCGAGGAGATCAACGTCTACCTCGTGGAGAACGGCATCTCTGTGAGTGGCCCCCTTGTCTGGCAAGGAGCGTTCCCTCGACAGCGAGGAGACCAACGTCGAGACGATGCTCCTCATCAGCGACCCGCAGTTCGAGGGCAGATCCTCAAGCCAACGGGCGAAAGGTTCAGTTGCAGCTCAGGGAGGCGCATGCAAGCTGGGGACCTCCGACGCGCACTTCACCCATCAGAACTCGGTCATGGCCTCTGAGGGCTACACCGACACGCGACACCGACACCCCGCCTACGCACGTCGGCGCCAAGTTCGGCACGAACGTTAAATCCCTATTTGTGACTATCTAGGGCGTGATCTGCACTACATAGAGGTAGCGGTGGGTGGAATCTGCACGTTCCTGGCAGACCGCCTCTGAACTGCGGTTTTCGCAGCTGTTCCATTGTCAGAGGTGTGAGGTATGGGGACTGCCCTTGAGAACTCGTCGGCGGTGCGGACACGTCCCTCGCGCCGGGTCTGGGTGTCAGTGGAGCCCCATAGAGTGGCCGAGCCATCCGGCGCCCCTTCGGACGACGAAGGGAGGCCCTGCGAAGTGATGCCCTCAGAAAGCTACTTCGCGCTGGGCCTCCCCTTCGCCTGACGTCGGGCTTCCGTTCCGTCGTAAGGAGCCAGAACCCGTGACGTCCCTTGACCGTACCCCAGTGGGTACGGAGACCTCGGCTCGCGCCTACGTGTGGGCCACCGTGACCACCCTGGCGACGCTCGCCACCATCCTCGTCCTTGCCCTCATCGGCAGCGAGGAGGCTGCGGTCGCGGTCGCGGCCGCCGGCATCGTGAGCGGTGCCGTAATTCGGGTCACCGTCCATATCAAGCGATGACCCCCGGCCGGGCGCCCTCCGGGGCGTCCGGCCGCCACATGAAGAGCTCGTTCTCCCTGGAGCATGTCCGCACCTCCCCTGTATGCCGAACAGTAAGGGGAGGGTCTGACATCGCCTTCTCGGCGACCGGCTTGCTGATAGAAATCCGCAGGTCACCGCAAGGTTGTCCCCCAGTGGGTGCAACGAATCCGCGGTATGCCCGGATCAGGCGGAGCCTTCTGACACTTCGAGGGGGCCGCCGGAACGCCTGTGCGCTCGGCGGCCTCACTCAGATGACGCGCCGACGGAGAGCGGGGACGCTGCTCCCCCAGGTCGTCCGGGTGACTCTCGCACAGCCGCGTGATGAGCTTCGTGCGGCCTGTCGTCACCTTCTCCACGTCCTTGGAGCGGAGCACGAGCGTCGTGTCCTTTCCGAAGACCGGGAAGGGGGGCGCGGGCGAGCAGCGGCCGACAGACGCCCGTACAGCGGCCAGCCCGGCCCGGTCTTCCGTGCGGCTATGCGGGGAGCGCCCCGTCCTCCCCATACGTCGGGAGGGCTCGTTCTATTGGGAACCCATGCGGGTCTTATCAACCCACCTCAGAACGTGCTGGGTTCGTTTTTCCTCCCCGAAGTGGGCGAGCATCTTCACCAGGGGTTCGCACAACTCCATGGCGCCCTCGGGATCTTCCTTGGTGAGCATGCGCCATGCCCCGTGGGCGTTGTGTACGGCGCGGGTGGTTTCGCTCTCGGGTTGGGCGCCGGCGTCGGCGCGGCGCATGGCGGTGGTGATCAGTAGCTCTGCGGTCTCGTACCAGTCGACGCCCTGTCGGGCCGTCAGCATGGCCCGCAGGGTGAGCACGTTCACCGTGTAGGGGTGCAGGGGGCCGTACTGCGCTTCCAGAGCTCGCTCTAGTTCGTCTGCGGCCACGACCGCAGCGGGGAGGTCTCCGCCTTGCTCTGCGGCCCGTACGCGGGCCAATGCGGGCTCATGGGCGGGTGGGAGGGGTGCCGCCCACTCCGCGGCCGCCTGTGAGGCAGCAGGGGGCGCCGGAGGCGCGGCGGCGGGCGGCGGCGGGGCGCACGCGGGGGCGGGCTGAGGGCTGGCCGCGGTGTGGGGCACGGGGGCGGGCGCCGGGCTCGCGGGGGTGTGAGGCATGAGGGACGCGGGCGGGAAGGTGGCCGGCGCCAGGTGTGGGGCATGGGGTGCTGGCGCGTGTGGGGCAGGAGTGGGGAGCGCCTGGTGTGGGGCAGGCTCCGGCGTCGGGTGCGGGGCGTTCAGGGTGGTCACGTTCCCGTCCGCGTCCACAATCATGGGCCACGCCGAGCCGTCCATTTCCTTGGCCAGGACCCGGACCGGCCGACCGGCATACGCGGCTTTCACGCGAATCTCCGCGAGCGCAGCCATGCGCGCCGCTTGCGGGTCGCTGGAGCTGACCGCTACGGGCTCGCCGTTGATGCTCGCTCCGCCCGCAACGAGGGTGATCACGTATACGGGCGCCGGGGGGACGGTCTCGGGGTCGATCATGCGTCTTTCTCCGTTCATCCGCCCGAAGGGAAATACGGCGGAGCCCACCCGAGGTAGGTTGCTCCCCATTTCGTTTCGATATCCGTCGCGGGCACCACGTCGATATACCCGACCCGCTTAATGTCGTTGCTCGCGATCATGCCATTACCCAGGTAAATGGCGACGTGGCCTGCACGTTGTCCCGTGTCCCAGTACATGAGTGCACCGGGGGGCGGATTCCGGTCTTTGTCGTGCTTTTGGCTTTCCGGCATGGACTTGTAATGGTCGATGGCGTATTGGACGCCGGAGAACGACCAGCCGTAGGCGCGGGCAACGAAGGCGAGGCACATACGATACCAATCCTTGCCGCCCGTTTCCGCTTCCTTTCTCGCCCATGCGATGGCGTCCGCCGTGGAGCGGGGGTTTTTGACATAGGCGGGCCAATCGGCGTTTCCGTCGTGGAAGGGCTCGCCGGGCTTGCCGCCGCCGGCGCCGTCCTCTTCGTAGCACTCCCCGGGGCCGTCGTCGCCGTTGGCCGCATCGTCCTCCTCGGCGCCTCCCCCTGTCTGGCCTGCTGTTTCGCCGGTTGTCTCGCCTTGCCGGTCAAGGTCGATCCCGGCTTCCCGGGCAATCTCGCGGGCGGGCTGTTCCTGTCCGGCGTAGAGCCGTTCGTACTGCTCCGCGGGGCGCTGCACCTTTGCTGCGGCCTTCCACAGCTCCATGGATTCCCACCCGTTTATGTCGGTGAGTCCCATCGGGCTTCCGTCTTCGTCTCCGAAGAAGAACATGGATGCGGCGTACTTCGGTTTCATGATCTGGTCTTTTGTGCCCCATCCGGAAGACGGGCGCTGCTGGAAGAGGCCGATTGAGTCGCGGTCGCCGTAGTCGATATTCAGAAGGGTGGATTCTTGCAGTGCGGTCATGAGGGCGATGAGGGTTGCCCGACCGGACAGTCCGCCTTCTTCGGCCACTCCGTCGATTGTCTTTGCGTTTTCTATCTGCTGTTTACGGAGTTCCGGACCCGGGGTTTGTGCTCCGGTGTCGCCCTCGCCTCCGGGCAACTCCGCTCCGGGTTGTCCGCGGTCCCCGCAGGAATCGGCGAAGGCTTTTCCTGCACTTCCTCCCCCGAGAATTCCGACGAAGAAAAGGAAGACCAGGAAGGCGACACCTAGCGCCACCCCCGCCTTCACCTTCAGTGCGGCGCCCCCGACGTTGGCGGCGGCGCTCAGTGCGTCGCGTCCGTCCAACCCCCCTAAACCCCCACGACTCTGGACACACGCCACCCTTCGCCGGAGTTGGTCAACTCCGTCTGAAGGTTGGGCTTTTCGGTGTAGTCGGTGTATCCGGCGACCTTCACCGTGGCCGTGACCGTACGCCAGACCCGCAAGGGGGTGTCCGGCGGAAGGTCACCGCCGGCGGGCTTCACCGTGACCGCGGAGACCGTGGCGACTCCGCCCCGGCTCACCAGCCGCTCCCATGCCGGATCGCTGGAGTTGGCCAGGTTCTCCGTCAGCGCGGGCATGGCCCACGGGGCCGCCCTGCGCACTGCCGCGGTGTGGTCTTCGTCCTCGGGCGGGTTCCGGGTGAGGTAGTGGCGGGTCCATTCCTCCGCCACGGTCTCCGGGTCGCTCAGGTCGATGGATACGGACGGACTCGGGGAGGCGGAGCCGGTGGCGGTCGGGCTCGCGGAGGCGGCCGGCTTGTCATCCTGCTCGGTCGACGGGGAGGGGGAGGCGGACGCCGTGACGCCGGTCGATCCGTCCTCCCCTCCCCCGAACCAGTCCGGCCCGTAGCGCGAGAGCACGCCCGCGAGCAGCACCGCCCCGACGATGACCAGCGCCGTGACGGGACGCAGCGACTCGCGGCGCCGCTGCTCTGCGATCCACGCCGCGGTGCGCTCGCGCTCCGCCTGTCGGTGGGTGCGGCGCAGCCTCCGCCGGCGGCGGCGTGGTTCGTCTTCGATCTCCTCCGGATAGTCGTAGGTGGCGCGCAGCAGCTCCCGCCACTCCTCCGGAGTCTTCTCCTCTTCCTTGGCCATGGCCTATCCCTCGTTACGCGGCCGGGGGACGTCCCGCGGCGCCGGGCGAGGCGTCGGGCGGGACGCTGGTTCGGTTTCCGGACGCCGGGTTGCGGGCGCTGCGGCCCGCGCGGGGGGCGGAGGCTGGGTAATCCCCGTCTTGGGCCGGGGCGCGGAGGAGCGCGGCGGGGGACCATTCGGCCGGGAGCGGATCACCTTTCCTTCGATCACCTTGGGTCCGGGGGCTCCGGGTTGTGGGGCGGTCCGGAAGGTCTGTTGGGGTTGCGCCCGGCCGGGGGTGACTGCGGTGGGGGTCAGTTCCGGCCGGGAGGCGGGCGGGAGCGTGGCCGCGCCTGCCCGCTCGCCGTCCACGGTCGCCGTGGCGCCCGCCGGGAGGGCAGGACGCGGGCGGGAGGGGGTGACCGGCGCGGAGGGGCGAGGGATCGCCGTGTCCGGCCGGGTGACCGTGCTCGTGGTTCCGTCCGGCCGGGTGCCCGCGGGCAGTGCCGGACTGTCCCCGGTGCCACCCCCTGCCCCGCCGCCCGGCGCGGGGAGCGGTGCGGGTGCGGAGCGGCGGAAGGGCACGCGCGTGATGGTCACGCCATCGTCGTCGCCTCCGCCGCCCGGGGAGGGGATCGGACCGCCGCCGCCACCACCGCCACCACCCCCGCCGCCCCCACCCCGGGGACGGCGACGAGGCAGGGTGATGGGCGGAAGGCCGATGCCGCGGCGCCGGCGACTGCCGCCGCCGCCCTGCGGGAGCTGGCGGTTCATGCCGCGGGACATCAGCATCCCGAGCACCATTCCGCCGCCCGCGGTCATGTTGCCGCTCACGCCCACGATCGCTTCAACGATCTTGCGGAAGCGGAAGGCCATGAGGGCGGTCGCAATGCTGAGCCCGGCGGACGGCGCCCACCCGTACACCCCGAACATGTTCGTGGTGGCGACTTGGACGACCAGCACGCATCCCAGTACGGACGTCACGATGAAGGACTGAAGGCAGAACCCCACGAGGTAGTCGAACCAGCGCTTGCCCCACTCGCGGGGGCGGCCGGGGATCACCCACATGCAGGCGAAGAAGACGCCCACGACCAACAGCATCAGCGCCCCCAACAGGGAGGCGAGGGAGGCGAAGGCGAGCGCGAGCACGAGAGCCGCGAACAGGACGATGACGATGAACGCCGGGACCACGACCATGATGCGGCCCACGGGCGAGTGACCTTCAACCCAGTCTTCGGAGTCCACCCCAACCGTGTTCTTCGTGATGTTCTGCTGCAAGAACGTCTTGCGGTCTTCCCGCGACGGACCTACTTCCAGCAGTTGCGGCCCGTACTTCTCGCAGACTTCGAATGATCCGAATTCCGCGAGGCACCACGGGCCGGCCACGTAGCCGCGCCACACGGCATCGCTGCTCTTGCGCAGCATGTCGTCACGCCCGTTGCCGGTGAACTTCGGCTCATGGTCCAACTTGAAGGGGTACGTCTGGTTCCCGGCGCCGATGCCGTCCGATGTGGCGTTCAGGGCGATGTTCGAGCCGATTTGACGGGTGGAGTCGACGCCGTCGACCCAGGTTTGGGGGCTCTGCAACAGGCTCACGGAGACCACGCCGGCGACGAAGACCCACGCAATTTGCCCGAGCCCGCCGCCGCCCTCTTTCTGCTTCAAGAAGGCAATGAAGCCACCCACGGCGAGCGCGGTCGGCAGTAGCGTGGCGGACAGTCCTTCGGCTGCGCCCCCAATGCTGGTCGTGAGTGCCTTCTCCAGCTCCGGGAGCGTGGTCAGTTGGAAGATCCATTGGACGATGACCACGCACGCCTGTCCCACGACAACGAGCAGGCCCATGACGAGATCCGCGATGATCTCTGCCATGGGGTCCAAGATGTCCCACTTGCCGTAGTCGCTGTCCAGTTGCCAGAGAGTCGGGGTGTCGTAGGTCTCGTACAGGGTCCCTTCGCCTTCGGGGACCTTGTTGTCGGGGGAGGGCAACAGGTCCCCGATGCCCACCGGGTCGATGTCGGCTGCGTGCGCGTGCCCCGCGGTCACCATGAGCGTGACGTACGCGAACATGAACGGAATCAGGATCGTGCGCAGCCGCGGAAGTCGTCTGATCAGCAGCACGCTTACCCCTCGGACAGGGCGGCCGTGACCGGGTCGCCGTGTCCCATGTCGCCGTCCTGGACGTCTTCGTGCTGGTCGACGCGCCACGCGTTGCCCTCCGCGACCAGGCGCAGCGCCCGGCGGTCCGTGCTGGTGCTGTCCGGCCACGTCACGGTGAAGGTCAGCAGCACGCCGTACCCGGCGGGGTGGTCTTCGGAGGCGGGAACCTTGACCGGGTCGCCCTTCACGACCACAGGGCCGGTCTCCGCCCGCTCCGGCCCGCTCGCGGACGTCGATTCGATCGGCTCGGGGGTCGACCCGTCCGCGTAGGTGGGCGGGGAGAACGTGGCCGTGGGCGACTCGGACGCGGGGGCGGAGGGGGTGGCGGTCTCGGGTCCGACGTTGCGGGCGGCGCACTGGTCAACCGTGCCGCGGCGCAGGGCCTTCGTGGACAGCTCACACGCACGGCGCCAGTCCAGAGCGTTGGCCGCTTCCTGGTACTCCTTGGCGACCGCGACCGCTGCGGCGGTCGGGTCCTTCGTCGGGGTGGCGTCGCCGTTGCCCGCGTCGTTGCCGTTGTCGGAGCACCCAGTGAGAGCGAGCCCGGCCGCGAGCAGCAGCACGGCGGGGGCGGCGGTGCGGCGGATCATGCGGGTACCTCCGTGGGGGCGGGGACGTCGCCGGCAGGGGCGTCGACCGGATCGGCGCGCGGGGTGGTGTCGAGCAGTTGCAGCAGTTCCACCGTGGGGATGTCCCATTGGGCGGTCGCGGAGTTGAAGCGCCGGTCCCGCACGATGCAGTGGCCGTGCCGGATCTCGCCGTCCGGATTCAGGCCGATGGACTGGATCAGGGTTCGGGTGTGGCGGCCCGAGGGGAGTCCGAGCATCTCCGCGAGCGCGTCTTGTTGCCGGCTGTTGGTGAGCTGGAAGCCCACGACCGTGTTCAACTGCTCCACCACGCCGACCAGCGCCGCGAGCGATTCGGGGTCCTGCGTGTCCAGCAACAGCGCCGTGGACAGCGCGCGGCCAACTCGCGCGATGTACTCGAGGAAGGACGCACCTTCCTTGGTGCTGGTCAGGACGTGGACTTCCGGCACGCACACCGCCTTGCGGAGCCCGCGCAGATCCTTACGGCCGGCCGTGGTGACGCCGTAGGCCAGCATGGAGTGCATGAGCGCCACGGACATGCGCTGAAGAACGTTCCAGTCTTCGCGGTCGTCGGAGGCACCGGGCAGGGACAGGCCCGGGATCTGCACCACCCAAATGCCGGGCTCGGGGGTGAGCGGGGCGCCCCCTTCGGCCGGGCGGCCCATGAACGGGGCGCCGATCCCGGTCTGACTCAGTTCGTACAGGGCTTCGCCGGTCTCGCGGGCCAATTCGTCGTCGGAGCGGCGCAGGTACTCCACCACTTTCCACGTGGCGGGGTCCCCTTCCGTGATCACGGCGTTCACGGCGTGCTGGACGGGGGTTTCCGCGCCGCGGGCGCGCAGGTGGGGCGGCATGGCGATGCCGAGTTGGGCGGGTACTTCGATCTGCGCCCGTTCGCTCCCCTCCTTGTCCAGCAGCTTGAAGAGGTCCGCGGCGCCAGCGAAGCGGGGGCCGGTCTCGATCAGGTGCGCGTTCAGCCCGTAGCGGCGCCCGGCCGCGACGACCCCGCCAAGGTCGCCCTTGAAGTCCAGCGCGAGCACGAAGCCACCGCGGAAGGCCGCGTCCAGCATCGCGAGCATCATCGCGGTGGTCTTGCCGCGACCGGACCGGCCGATGAACGCGGTCGTGGTGGCGTCGCCCTTCTCGGAACCGATCGTGGCGTCGTAGCGGAAGAGCCCCGGCGTGGAGCCGGTGAGGTAGCCGACGATGGGGCCCCCGGGCTCGCCCACCTTCGCGCCGCCCCACCACCAGGACCCGGCGAGCCCGGTCACGTCGCGGGTGTGGCCCACGTCGGGCACACGGAGTTGGTCGCCGGGCTGCGCTTCCAGCCACAGCTCCCGTTGCTCCTCCTCCCCCACCCCGACTTCGATCCCGAGTCCCCCGTAATGGGTAATCACGGCATCGACACGGGCACGCAGGTCGTCCAGCCCCACCGTGCTGGTGACGATCAAACGCGGGTGATCTTCGACCAGCGTCACGTCTTCGCGGCCCATGTCGCGGATCAGGTCCGCCATGACGGCTTCGGTCTCTTCGACCGCCCGGCCGGGGTCCTCCGCGGAGTGCTGGGAGGCGGAGCGGCGCTGTTCCTTGGCGAGCCGGCGCGCTTCGTCCGCCTTCTTCATTGCGTCGCGCTTCGGCAGGACTCGGAAGCGGACGCTGGCTTCGGGGCTCACGGGCAGGATCAGGCTCGCCGGGTCGACGTCGTCCGCGAAGGCGTCTTCGTCCACGTCCGGAACGTAGGTGATCTCGCTCAGGATCCGCAGCCACTCGCCGTTCCCGGGGGACTCCATGCGCTCCGGGAACCCGCTCATGGTCAGGATGGACACCCATGCGGCGGGCTCGCCGGTGCGGTCCATCACCCGCAGATGGTCCGGGTAGGGCAGGATGCGCCCCCGGGTGAGCGCCGCCAACTTGGCGCCCGTGATGGCGCCGCGGGCCGGGGAGGGCAGGGGCGTGGCCCGGTGCTGCTCCCGCGCGATCATCCACGCGACCATTTCGACCGCGGCCGGCTGCGCTCGCCACGGCGTGGTTTCGAGCCGTCGCCCGAGCCGCCGCATGATCGCGTCCAGCCGGGCGAGTTCCCGGGACGTGACTCCGGTGGACGCGACGCCCAGGCCTTCCTGCACACGGCGCCGACCGCCCTGCCCACTGCGGTCGGTGATGCGCACGCCCAGCAGCAGATGCCGGGTGGGCAGGGAGATTTGGTCCAGTCGGTCCACCCGCAGCGACGCCCACCCCTGCCAGTCCCCGGAGGTGAACAGCGACGCGGCTTCGTCCATGTAGTCCGCAGCATTCAGGGGGGACCACAACACCTTCAGGTGGCAGTCCGACCCGGCGAGCGTCTTCGCCAGCGCGCTGCTGGCCTGATCCAATTCGGTGTCCCGGGCAGACTCGCTCATCAAGTCCGTGTTGCTGCTGGCCAGGGTGAACCACGCTTCGGCGTGGTCGTCGGTGATGACCAACCCGTCCGCGAGCGCGAGATACCGCGCGGGCTCCGCGGAGCGGTCACCCCCCAGTCCCAGGAAGTTGCCAACCCGCTGGAGTACCTTCATGCCTTCTTCCCCGTGGTGGTAGTGCCGCCGCGGCGCCGGCGGGCTTTGAAGACCTGATCCGGCCCGTACAGCCGGGGGCGGGCGTCCAGCCGGAGCGGGGAGCCCGCGAGCGGCTGCGGCATGGCCGCGTCGTCGCCGGTCGCCTCCCGCCGGAGTCCACCGCGGCGGGTCATGCGGGCACGGCGCGGAAGCCACTCGACACGGGCCGCAGAGCGCCGTCCGCCGCAGATGATCGGGCGGTGTCCGAGCACCACGTAGCGGATCGTGAGCGCCCAATAGGTCATGTTCCAGCGGCGCTCATTCCTGCGGCTGCGCTGCGCCCCGAAGATGGTGACCAGCAGCGGCGGAAGGAAGTAGAGGGTGAAGGCCACCTTGTTGGGGACCCCGAACACCAGCAGCAGACCGCCGGTCCAGAACAGATAGAGCAAGCCGCCCAGGATCAGCGCGCGGCGGGGCGCCCCTTCCCCCAGGTCGACGCCCAACAGCTCATGCTGTCGGGCGTCCAAGTCGAAGTGCCGGGTATAGGTGGTGCCCTCCCGCATTACGCCTGCCCCGAGACCATGCCCCAGATGCCTTCGAGCATCCCTTGTGCCTGATCGGGGAACCAGACCAGACCGGCGACGAAGACCGCGCCCACACACATGGTGATCATGCCGCCCCAGTCGTCTTTGACGAAGTGGCGGAAGGCGCGGACCGCGAGCCATGCCGCGAAGAGGTTGCCGACGACCAGCAGGACCCATTCCTTCAGCTCACCGCCGTCCGTGAGCGGAGCCGCGAGCGTCGTCAAGGTGTGCACGTTTCCCCCTTGTGCGGGATGGAGTGGAGAGCGGGCGCCGGCGGACGGGTCACGCCGTGCCCCCATGGATGGTGGCCACCTGCCACCGCTGAGCGTCCGCGGAGGCGACCCGGGTCAGTTCGATGCGGTAGGTCTGTTCGACCTGCGCTTGCCCGATTCGCCATGTGACGCGAGCCGTTCCGGTGCGGTCGTCGCCCGTGCCCGCGTCCGCGGTCCACGAGGTGACCCCGACCAGGGTCATGCCGTCCGGCAGGGGCGGGACCGTGGCGCCGGGCGCGGTGACCGTTTCGGTGTCGCCTCCGGCGTAGGCGCGGAAGAAGTCGTCCACGGTGTCCGCGGTCTGCTGGCTGAAGGACGTGTCCGTCTCCGGGGCCTTCAGCTCTGGCGCCTTAGGGCCGTGCTCGGGTACGCCGACCATGCCGGGCTGTCCGGTGACGACGACTTGGCCGGCGGTCCGCACGACCGGGACGTCCAGGCCGATCCACCGGTCTGCGGTCTTGGCTTCGGTGGCCTTCTTCTTCCCCTTCGCGGGGGTGGCCTCTTCTTCGGTGGTGCGGATCAGGACGTCCACGCGGACCCGGGCCTGATTCTGTGTGGCGGGGGTGACGGCGCCCGGCTGGACGGCGAGCACGTCTTGTTGCCCCTGTCCGTCCCATCCCATTTCGGTGTCGGCGCCGTCCGGCAGGACGGCCGCGAGCGCGGAGGCGCGGGCCTCGGGGGCGTCCGCGTCCCACGTGAGGTAGGCGCGAGCGAAGCGCCCGGCGATGGCTTGGGCCGCGTCGCTCGGGTACGCCGGGGCGGTCTTGGCGGGCGGCGGGTCGTTGTCCGTCGTGGTCTGGTTCGGCACGACCCACGCGCGCACGCCGGTGATCACGGCCAAGCCGACCACGGCCCACAGCACGCCGCGTCCGAGTCGGCGCAGGGCGGCGCTTCCTGACTTTTCGTCGATAGTTGACCAGGGGGCGCCGGTCTCGCGTGCCGGCTGCGAGGCCGAGGCGGGCGGGGAGGAGGTGGCGGTGCGCTGCTGCTCCGCCTTAAGGGCCTCAGCGGCGGACTCCCACGGGTTCACAGCGGGCGCTTGCGCGGGCAACGCGACCGGGGCGGGGGCAGGGGTGGTCTTCGTCTTCCTGCGCGCCTTCTTCGCTTCCCAGTCTCCGGGGTCCGGCAGTCCGAGCACTTTCCGTGCCGTTGGCCCCAACGTCGGCATTAGTTGCAACTCCCCCCGTAACCAGTCCCGTTCAGGTGATCGACCCTAGACGGGGTGTAGTCGAAGGTCAAAGAAGTTCGTAACTGTCCGGAACCCTTGGGACGGTCCCGTGACATTCCATGGACAGCGCACAGCTGGCCGCTAGAGTGCTCGCCCATGCAGGGGAACGACCGGGGCGATTTGTCGATACGCCTACGGGGCGCGCGGCTGCGGCAACTCCGCATCCGGTGCGGCTTCCGTACACAGGGGGCACTGGCGGCGGTGCTGGGCTGCGCGCGGAGCACGGTCGCCACCTGGGAAGCGTCAGCCAGTATTCCCCGGCCGGACATGCTCGCGAAACTCTGTGCCCTTCTGTGTGTACCGGTCTCGGAGTTGATCGAAGAATGCGGGGGGCCGTCCCTGCGTTCGCTGCGGACGGCCGCCGGGTTTCGGCAGGTCGACATGGCCGGATTTCTGAAGATCACGCCTAGCGCTTACTGTGACGTGGAGACAGGGCGGCAAGCGATTCCCGCACGCTGGTTTCCCGTGCTGTCCTCCGTTTTCGGCAGGACCGAGGACGATATGCGCGCAATGCTTAACCCGGGAGAGCCAGAGCAGGTAACCGTTAGACCGCGGATGGGGTGACCCGTCCGCGGCCGCACTTCGAACGGGCCGTCTTACGGTGCGGTGAGCCGTGCGGGGTCGTCCCACGTGGCGGCGCACGCCATCTGAATGCGGTCAAGCGCCGTTCCCAGACCGGTGGGGAAGAGGACACCGCCGGGGGCTTGCAGGTTGATTCGCTGAACGATGGCCGCAGCGCGCGGGGCGATTTCGTTCAGCAGCACATTGGCCCGGTCGTTGGTGACCGGGGCAATTGGCCAGCGTAGAACATAGAGCACACCGACCACCGTCGGGGGCTTTTTTCCTCCGGCCACATGGGTGCGCAGGGACCCGTTCACAGCGTTGAGGGTGACGAAAGCGCGGCGCCCTTCGCGCTCGAAGACAGCCGCGAGATCTGACCCGCCGGGCTTCAGGTACTCGCACCGTACGGCGGGGCGCTCCCTTGTCTTTGCCTCCGTCATGTCCCGCCCTCTTCCCGCCCGTGCGGTCAAGCCTTCTTGGTGCTTTCCTGATACCGGGTGAGCCAGTCCTTCAATTCCTCTTCGGTGTAGTACGTGGTGCGCCCGTCCGTGATCCCTTCGGGGAATGCAATGCCTCGCGCTTCAGCACGCTTCTTGTATTGGCGTGCCGTGCTGTACTTCCACGGCAAAATGCCTTCCTCGCATGCTTGCTGAAGGGAGTACGTCGACGGCAAGGCTTCCTCTTCCGCCACTTCCGCTGCCTCCACCGCCGGCCGCCCGTCCTCCGCCGCAGCGGTCACATGGGCTGTCACACGAGTGGTCACACTGGGGGCTGTAACACGCTCTGAGCTGGGCGTAAGGGCTCTACTCCCCCCGCCGGTCGCAGGCGTGACACCGGGGAGTGACAGCGGGCCGTACTGGCCCCCGGGCAGGAAATGGCGGACCGCGGCCGTAAGGTCCGCTTCCCTCAGCACGTCGTCCGTGATCCACGGCGCCATTTCGCCCCGGTCGAACCAATCGGGCGCCGGGGGACATTGTCGCAGCAGCTCCGAGACGCGCGGCGTGATGTAGGGCGGTTGGATCTCCCGCACGTATAGGTGTTCCCCGTCCGGGGCCTGCCTCTTGTCGGCGTAGGCACCGCGTCCCTTGACGGTCGTGTCGTACTGAATGACCGGCGTGGACTGCCCAAATGCGACGCCCCAAGAAACACGGTCCTGCTGTCCGACGAGTATCTTCGTTCCGATTTGGGCTCGCTCCATGGTGCCGCCGAAGAACGTGTTTGCGAATTGCTGTGCACCGACCACGACCCGGTGCCGGCTGGACCGTCCCTGAAGAAGAATGATCGAAAACCATTCGAGGAAGGGCGGGGCACCCTTTCCGTTCAATCCGTGACGCCACCATGTGTAGGCGAGTTTGATCAGCGTGGGGAGTTCGTCAATCACCAGCGTGCGGGGAATCAATTGTTCCCGGGCAATGGCACTCGCGTACTTCCCTTGGGCTTCTTCCGCCGCCATCATGGACACCATGAATTCCGCGAAGGCTGCAATGCAGGATCGCACCGTCTTGTGAACGCGCACCCCTGAATGGCCTTCAGCTTCGATCAGGCTGTTGCGTTTCGTGTCGAGAATGTCAATCAGTTCGCCGTGCTGCCGGCCGTGCACGATCGGGATGTAAAGCACAGTCGATTTACCGGAGCCGGTGTCACCGGCCACGCCCCAATGGGGGGTCGCGGTCTCCGTGTAAACGATCGCGTCCACGATCGCGTTCTCTTCAATCGCCTTGCCCACGAAGACTTCGTACGGGCTTCCGGTCGACTTCCAGTCCACAAATTCGGGGAGCTTCGGGCGCTCCACCGGCTTTGGCTTCCGCGTGAACGCGACGTGGTGTTCCGGCCCGGTGCGCTCCCAGTGGGCGACCCATTCGCCAGGGACGCGGGTTTGCACGATGTGATCGAACGCCGTCGTAGCCTCTTTCCCGCCCATCCATGTCAGGGGAATGCGGACCACGATCCGGGCGTCATGGGCGGACAGGTCCGGGGAGAGGTTCACCCACGTCTCCCGCCGCTCGCCCTCTTCGAGCCGGAGGATTTGGCGGACGGCTGCAAAGAGCGCCGGCCCGTACAGTTCGTCATCCGTCGGCCGGCGCGGCTCCCACCACCCGAATCCGCCGGGCCCGGTGATAGCGACCAGCAGCACGGCCACCCCGGCACCGATCAGGGCGAGTTGGGTCGGCTCAGGGAAGCGCCACCACGCCCACGCCGCGACGACGGGGGCGAGCCGGACTGCGGAGCGCGCGGCGCGCGGCCACCGGCTCCACGCCGCGAGCGCCCGCCCCATGCTGCCAACGACGTTCCATACCGCAAAGAAAGGCAGCAGTGCCCCGCGCAGGACGCGCGAGGCAGCCCCCGGGGTCTTCTTCGTCAGGCTCACCGCAGACGCGGGAGGGCGGAGCGTGGGCGCGGCGCCGATCGCTGCAGCCGGCCCGCCGGAGTCGTCCACGACGACCCCAGAGCGCCACCACGTCGCCGTGGTGCGCGGCTCCCCGCGCAGGTCCCGCCCCGCGACGTACCGGCCGATCGTGCGGGCCAGAGTTCGAGCGCCCCGGTCAATCGCTGCGTTCAGTTCCTTGTTCGGCCCGCTTCCCCGGCCGCCGCGGTCGTTCATGACGTACGCGACCAGAACCAGCGCAAGCAGCAGACCACCGCCACCGGGAAGGGCGTATCCGGGAAGGTCGACCACCCCGTCCCACGGCGCGGCCAGTTCTACATATCCCCCATGCATGCGCAGACCCTATGCCGCCCCCCGCGGCGGCTTCCCGTAAGGGGTCGCCTTCTTCCCAACCTCCTGTGCCCCCGCTGAGCGGCACGAGAGGGCTCAGGAGGGGACACCAAGCCAGCGGGCACCCCCACAGCGCCCCAGATGCTCGGAGCAGCACGACACACACGCCCGGGAGCTCCAGGGCGCAGCGATGGCCGGCCGCTCCGTACCCCTCGACAAAACCTTTGCCATCGAGGGCGTTTCCCCGCCGGCCGTCTGATCCAGGGACATGACCGGCGCTCGACTGAAGCGGGGCTTCTTCCACCGAGCCCTGCTCGGAGCAGGCACGGGAGAGTCCCGCCAGGAGCACCCCGCGACGCCGACCCGCACCACCAGGAGCACGCCGTCGGCGGACGCGGACCGGCGGCTTCTGCTCGTTGAGCGAACCGAGCGGACCAAACTCCTGAAGGACGTCGAGCACGTCGCGCAGCTGGCCGACCAGAGAAGCCGGCGCACCCTCGGCCCGGGTGCCGTCGTGAAACCGAAAGAGGCGCAGCAGACGCCAGCGAGTTGCCCATAGCCGCTGGCGTCATTCGACAGTGGCTCGTTGGACGGGGCGAGAGTGCCGCTCTCATGTGGGGCGTAGCGGTGGCCGGGCGCTTCGCGCCCTCGCCCCTCCGGGGCGCAGCGAGGGCCGGGCGCTTCGCGCCCTTGTGGGGCGTAGCGGTGGCCGGGCGCTTCGCGCCCTCGCCCCTCCGGGGCGCAGCGAGGGCCGGGCGCTTCGCGCCCTTGTGGGGCGTAGCGGTGGC
>NZ_JBWKCH010000017.1:43883-46595 GCF_056436585.1 Streptomyces sp. NPDC043685
GGCCGGGCGCTTCGCGCCCTTTGTCTGTGGCTGGGGCGGGGAGTGGGGCGAGACTTTAGGCAGCCACCCTGGGGCGAGCCTCGAAGATCATGGCCCCAACGTCGTGCTTTACCGGGCAGGTCCACAGACTGCCCGACGCGCCATCAGCTTACGGGGCCATGATCACTCGCCCCAGGGCAGCTCCCGCCCAAAGTCTCGCCCCACCCCCCGCGCGGTCCGGCGCGGGAGACGGGTCGTAATGATCATTAAGAAACGCTTCTGACCTGGCCTTTTCGCTGGCAATGTGAGTTGAGATGCTGTAATGTTGTCATTGTCGGACGGAAGGGGCGGCACACCCCGACCGACCGGCCACCAACAGTCAGGCCGACGAAAGGCAGTACCTTGAACCAGCCGCTTGTGACCACGCAGACCGAAACCGCAGCGGGGCACGCGTTCGCCACCGCCGCGAAGTCCGCTGCTGGTTACCTTGACGAGGCCGCGAACTCGAACGGCCGCGAGAAGGTTCAGATGGTCCTCAACGCGCTCGCGCGGAACAAGACCGACGCACCGCATCTCGTTGAAATCGGACCCGGCGGCGGTGCCGCCCTCCAGTACCTCACCAACAGCCTCACCGGCACCACCGACCGGCCCCGCACGCTGGACGTGACCCTGATCGAGGCCCCCGGCATCGTCTCTCAGACCCTCGCCCACGCCATCGACCGCTACAACGCGGCCAACTTGGGAACCTGCACCCTCACCAACGGACTCGCACAGGAAATCGACACGCTTCTTGACCGCCCCGTGGACATTGTCGCCGCGTCCGCGCTCATGCACGAGGTCTACTCCTACGGCAGCGGGTACCGGGGCATTCATGAACTGATGCAGACCCTCCCGACCGTCCTGAAGCCCGGCGGTCACTTCGCCTACCGCGACGTGCGCACCGTCGACGCCGGGACCCTCCACGAAACGGTCACCCAGACGTACACGCATCGCGGATGGCTTCAGTTCATCCGCATGTTCACCCCGCAGTACCTGCGAGACAGCCTCCACCCCTACCACCACTCCGGGGACGACCCGACCATCCGTCAGGACTCCCGCCGCATCGCCCTTGAGAACATCGACCCCAAGACAAGCGCCGTCATCACCGGACCGATCGGCCTGTTCCGAGAAATCCAGCGCCACTACATCACCTTCCGCGACTACGCATGGCGCTCCGGCGCCCTCGGATTCCGCCCGTACCTTGACGGGCAGTACGCCGCCGATTGGATCGACGCGGCAGCCGGTCACAAGCGGGTCCACTTCGCGCTCACCGAGGCTGAATGGATTTCCCCTCTACAGCGATCGCTGTTGAAGACTGTTGGTGAACCGTACGGGGACCACTACGTCACGGACGGCGACATCTTCGACGAGTGCACCGATGCCGCCATCATCGAACTGCTCACGTCCGCCGAGAAGGGCAACGAGCCGTGCGCGGCGGTGTGGGGAGAGTGGATCGAACGCGAAGGCCACGAGACGTACGTCTATCTCACCCTGAGCGAACTCCTCACCGAATTCGCTATCTCGTCGGCAGAGGCGAACACGAACACTGTGATGATGCCCCGGACGGCCCGTGACGTTCTCACCCCCGGACGGGCCTACTACACCCGCTACCTCCGTAACCGCCTGCCCAACCCGCTCCCCGACGGTAAGCAGTTGGTCCTTTTCACCAACATTCCCGCCCACGACGCCGAGGCGATCACGGCCGGTATCGAGGCTCTCCGGCCGCTGTGCAGCCGTGCCGCTATGGCCCGACTTCACTCCGCGCTCGTTCAGATGATGTGACCCACAGGCGCGGGGGCCCTCGGAGATGGTCCGAGGGCCCCCGCGCCCCACCCGCCCGCATGTACGCCGCAAACGACACAGAGGATGGCCCCCATGACCGACACCATCGAAGTGGAGTGCAAGCGCGAGTTGTCCGACGACGGCAGCACTCTTGTACCCCTACTCGCCCAACTCGGCTACATCGCATCCGCCCCCGTCACCGAGACGGACACCTATTACAGCCGCCCCGACGTCGATTACATGCAGACGGTTGAATGCCTGCGCGTTCGCCGACGCGAGGACTTCGCGGAAATCACATACAAGCCAGCTTCCACCCCGACCACCCATGCAGCCAATGACGTTGTCTCCAAGGTGGAGACGAACGTCATTCTGCGCGAGAGTGAGCAGGCATGTACGGCTGAAAGGCTGCTCACCTCCATTGGTATGCGGGAGATTGTCCGTGTCGAAAAGACCCGCACGATCTACCGCCACCCGGATATTCCCGATGTGACAGTCAGCATCGACACCGTTCACGGGGCGGGAACCTTCATCGAAACCGAAGTAAACCGGGCTACGGCCGAGGGTGCCGCTGAACTTGTCGAGCACATCGAGAGGCAGCTAGGCATTAGTGAGCGTCCCACGGTGGCGATTCCATACCGGGATATCGTGCTGGGACAGTTGGAGTCCGCAAAGGCGGAATAGCCTCCTGAATGAACGCGCACCCTCAGCGCGGGGGGTGCGCGTTCATTCCAGTCTCTATCCTGAGCTTCATTTTGAAGCAGGAGGGAGAGGGGGGATTCTGCCAAAGGTACATAGCGCATCATCTGATGCAGAGTCACGACCCCGGCCACCCTCCCTCGTAGGTGCTCGGGCCGTAGGCCCGTTGGCCGTCCCGCGTAGCGGGCGCGGCCGGGTGGCTGGAGCGCAGCGGAA
>NZ_JBWKCH010000018.1:0-29897 GCF_056436585.1 Streptomyces sp. NPDC043685
CGCGCCGCGGGAGGGGGCGGGGGGGCGCCCGGCGCCAAAGCGCGCGCCGCCGGGGGGGGGGGGGGGGGGGGGCGCGGGCGCGGGGGGGCGCCCCGGGGGGGGGGGGGGGGGGGGCCGGCCCCCCCCCCCCGCGACCAGTGCTGTGCCGTGTCGGCCTCTTCGGTGGGCAGTCGCTCCTGGTCTGACACCGGATGGGTGGATGGTCAGGGCCCTGCCTGGGGTCTCAGGCGCGGGTCCACTTTTGGTTGGCCCCTCCGGTGCAGGTCCACAGGATCAGCTTGGTGCCGTTGGCGGTCGCCGCGTTCGAGGCGTCCAGGCAGAGGCCGGAGAGGTTGTTGGTGATGGTGCCGTCCGAGTTGATGGTCCACTTCTGGTTGCTGCCGTTCGTGCAGTCCCAGATGATGACCTTGGTGCCGTTGGTGGTGCCGCTGCCTTCGGCGTCGAGGCACTTGTTGCCGTAGACGACGAGTTCACCGCCCGAGCTCTGGGTGAAGGTCTCGTTGCGACCGCCGGAGCAGTCCCAGATCTGCGCCTGGGTGCCGTTGACGTAGGTGCTCTTGTCGATGTCCACGCAGCGGCCGGACGCGGTACCGACCAGGGCTGCACCGTCCGTGCCGGGGATGCTCTGGACGCGGAGGGCGTCGATGTCGGGTGCGGTGCTGCCGGACACCGCGGCGAAGCTTACGGTGTTGCTGCCCTTGGCCAGGCTCGCCAGCACGGACACGGTGCGGTAGGTGGTGGCAGAGCCGGTCGGCGGAAACGCCACGATGTACTTGTACTGACCGTTGACCTGGACAGTGGCCTTGCGGGTCGTGCTGCCGCCGTTGGCGTAGGTGATGTCGACCAGCTTGGTGCCCGCCGCGCCGGCAGTGACGCCGCTGAACGTCGGGGTGGTGGCGGTGGTGGTGTCCTCGTACGTGCTGCCGGTGGCCTCGGTGCCGGAGACCGTCAGGAGCACCGCCTCGTTCGAGGGGACGGAGGTGGTGTAGCCGGTGGCGAACGATCCGGCGTCGGTACGGGTCCAGGCGTTGCGCACGGTGGCGGAGGCGCCGGTCAGGCCGAGGTCGGCCCAGCGGACGGTGATGTTCGCGGCGGAGCCGGTGCGGTTCAGCAGCATCACAGCGCGCTTGCCGGTGCCGGAGAGCACCTTGCCGTACACCTGCAGGCCCCGGGTGCCCTCGGCGACCTTGACCCCCTGGAGCCCGCGCGGGTCCTGGTCGATGGCGAGGACCTCGGGGCTGGTGAGGATGTCACGGGTTTCCGCCGTCATCGTGGCGACGTTGTTGCCGGCCAGCAACGGGGCGCAGGCCATGGACCACAGGCTCATGTGCAGCCGGTTGCGGGCGGCGGTCATGCCGTTCAGGCCGACCATCAGCATGTCCGGGTCGTTGTAGTACCCGGTGTGCTGGGCCGAGGGCTGCAGGGCCTGGTCGAAGTTGCGGTACATCTTGGTCAGCCCCGGCGTCTCCTTGTAGAAGAGGACGTCGTCGCTGGTGCGCCACAGGTCGCCGTAGCCGGTCGCCCAGTTCCAGGGCAGGCCGGAACCCCACTCGCAGAAGGAGAGCACCAGCTTGCGGCCGGTGACCGCGGAGGCGGCCTCGTTCGCGGCGGAGATCGCCTTGTACGTGGTCTCCTGGTTCAGTCCCTCCACCCGGCCGCCGCAGAAGTCGAGCTTGACGTAGTCGAAGCCCCAGCGCTGGAAGGTCTCCAGGTCCTGCTGGTAGTGACCCTCCATCCCGGTGTTGGGAGCCGCGGGCCGGGTGGTGGGGTAGTAGTAGCCGCAGCCCTGCTTGCCCGCGTCGGTGTAGATCCCTGCCTTCAGGCCCTTGCTGTGGATGTAGTCGGCGATGGCCTTCATGCCGCCGGGCCACAGGTTCTCGTCCACGACGATGTTGCCGTCGGCGTCGCGCTGGCCCTGCCACCAGCCGTCGTCGAGGTTGACGTACTTGTAGCCGGCCGCCGCCATCCCGGGGGAGACGAGGGCGTCTGCCTGCTGCTTGATGACGTTGTGGTCGATGCTGCTGAAGAAGGTGTTCCAGGACGCGCCCAGCCCATCGGTGGCGGGGTGACGCCGATCTGGCTGGTGCTCACGGCGGCCGGTTCGGCGGCCAGGGGAACAGACGGCTCTTGTCGGTCGAGGCTCGCCAGACCGGCGACGGCGAGTGCGGCGGCGATCACCTGGGCGGTGACCCGTCTGACCCATCTTCGGGCGGGGGTGCGCGACATGCGGCTCTCCAGAGGGGAGGTGGAAGGGAAACCGGCCTCAGGAACGGCCCGGGGCAGCGAAGGGCCGTGAGGGCAGTCGGTGGGGCACGGGCAGTGTGGTCGGTCCCGGCGCGTCAGCAGACGTCGGACCAGGGGGCGTCCACGCGCTCGATGCAGGTGGAGACCGGGCGATGCAGCCTGGTCCGCGTGCCCGGTGTAGCGGGTCGGGATGTCACGGGATTGGGCGATTTGGCCAGGCGTCCGGCGGAACGGGGCGTCCTGGGGCAACGTGCTCGTGCCGACGTCGGCGCCCAGCCAAAGTTCGGAGCTGTGGTGCAGCAGGGAGCGGGTCGGAGGGGAGGGGGGCCGACAGACCGGAAGGGCGCTCCGAGCTGTCGGCGAGTCCGGGATGAGTGGATCTTGCGCTCATCTGCTCTCCAGGGGGCGTGGGGGAGGAGAGCGGCCGGCGGGTCGGGGTCCGTGAAGGACGCGCCTGCTCGGCATCCACCCCCGTCTGATATGCGACCGCGGCTCGGTGAGTTGAGCAGAAAAGTAGGACTGGGGCGAACGATCGTCAATGATTTTGTCGAAACACGTTGGATTTTGTGTGATCGTCGACAGCGGGCGTCTCTCCTCCCGCTGAAAGGTCGTGATGATGTCCTCCCACCCTGTGCCTGTTCCGCCCGTGGGCGGTCTCGGGGAACTGACCGTGGACGACGAAGTGGAGCTGATCCTCGATGCAGGCGAGTGCTGGTGGGGCGGCGCCGCGGAGGACGGCCTGCCGATGCCTTATGGTGAGCAACCGTTCGTACGTGATCTCGGCGCAGTCGTCCGGTGACGGGGCGCCGTCGAATCAGAGCAGCCCGCTGCTGGTATCGACGCACGGGCGCGTGATCTGGTCGGACCGGCCCTTCACCTTCGCGTTCGAAGGCGGCGAGGGCGGTTCGCTGCGGGTGACGGGACGACAGGTCCGCGTCTGCGGGGCCGGCGCCACCCTGCGGGAGGCGTACCAGAGGGCCGCGCGCCGCTTCTTCCCCCCCCGTCGGGGCGGGCGCCCGCGCGGGAACTGTTCACCGGGCCGCAGTACAACACGTGGATCGACCTCCCCTACACGCCCACGCAGGAGGCGGTCCTGCGGTTCGCCGCCGATCTCCTGGCCGCCGGGATGCCGCCCGGTGTCCTGATGATCGACGACTACTGGTCGCCCGGCTACGGCACCTGGCGGTTCGACGGTGCCCGCTTCCCCGACCCGGCGGCGATCATCCGCCGACTGCACGACTGGGGCTTCTCGGTCATGGTGTGGGTCGTCCCGTTCGTCAGCCCGGACTCCGCCGCCTTCCGGGAACTCGAAGGCAAGGGGCTGCTGATCCGCGACCAGAACGGCGACACCGCGATCCGCCGTTGGTGGAACGGGTTCAGCGCCCTCCTCGACCTCACCGATCCCGCCGCCACCGCTTGGCTGACGGGCCACCTCGACACCCTCATGGCCGAGACCGGCGTCGACGGCTTCAAGTTCGACGCCGGCGACATACGGGACTACCGCGCCGACGACCTCACGGCCACGCCGGCCGAACCGGTCGACCTGTGCGAGGCGTGGGCACGGGTGGGACTGCGATACCCGTTCAACGAGTACCGGGCGTGCTGGCGGATGGGCGGTCAGCCGCTCGGGCAGCGGCTGCAGGACAAGCCGCCCCGGTGGGGCACGGCCGGGATCGAGTCGCTCATCCCCGAGATGCTCGCCCAGGGCATGATCGGCCACCCCTTCACCTGCCCCGACATGATCGGCGGGGGTGAGATCGTGGCGATGGGCGAGCAGGGGGCGACGGACCAGGAATTCTTCGTCCGGTACGCCCAGATCGCGGCACTGAGTCCGATGATGCAGTTCTCGGTCAGGCCCTCCCGCGTTCTCGACGACGTCCATCTCGCCGCGCTACACGCGGCGCTGGCGGTCCGAGCGTCCCTCCTGCCGCTCATCCTCGACCTCGTGGACGAGGCCGCCCGGACCGGTGAGCCGATCGTGCGCCCGATGGCCTACCACGCGAGCGGACTGGAGAACGTCACCGATCAGTTCTTCCTCGGCCCGGACCTCATCATGGCACCGGTGACCACGCAGGGCGCCACCGAGCGGAGAGTCGCCCTCCCGGCAGGCCGCTGGCGCGGCGACGACGGCACTGTCGTCGAGGGCCCCACAGCCGTGACGGTGCGATGCGACCTCGCACGCATCCCGCGTTTCGAGCGTCTCACCGACGCATGACGGACCGCCGTTCGGCGCGCCCCCGGTCATCGAGCCCGGCGGCGACCTCCCGTTGCCGCCCAGCCTGCTGTGCGGTGTTGAAGGGCGGGTCGTGGGAGCCGGGGCCCGGTGTTGTACCGGAAGAGGAACGGCAGGTGCCCAGCGTTGCGTGGCGGCATGGTGGCGGCCACTTCGTGCCGGTGGTACGGCGGTCGCACAGCCCGGTGCCGCGGAGTCCTGTTCCGGGGGCACCGGGGGGTGCAATGCCGGGTCAGCCGACGTCGAGCACGATCTTGCCCCGGGCGCGCCGGGTCTGGCTAAGGCGGAACGCCTCGGCCGCCGCCGCGAGGGGCAGGACGCGGTCGACGTGGACCGTGAGCTTGCCGGCGTCGGCGAGCGTGGCGAGCTCCTCGAGGTCCGCGCTGACGGGCTGAGTGAACACGTGGTGCCCGCCCTTCGCGGATACCTGCTGGTCGACGATCGAGGCGACTCGCGAGGAGTCCGTGAGCAGTTCCTGCGAGACGGCGACGGCGTCACCGCCCACGCAGTCCACCGCGGCGTCGATCCCCTTGGGGGCCAACTGCCGCACCCGCTCGGCCAGGCCCTCGCCGTAGGTGACGGGCTCGGCGCCCAGCGACCGCAGGAAGTCGTGGTTGCGCTCGCTGGCCGTACCGATGACCTGGGCGCCCCGCGCCACCGCGATCTGGACGGCCAGTGAGCCGACGCCGCCGGCCGCTGCGTGCACCAGCACGGTCTCCCCCGCGCTGACGCCGACCGCTACCAGCGCCTGCAGCGCGGTGAGTCCGACCAGCGGAAGGCCGGCCGACTGCTCCCAGTCCAGCGACGCGGGCTTGCGCCCCAGGGTGTGTACGGGTGCGGCGACGAACTCCGCGTAGGTGCCGTGCTGCACCTGCTCCGTGCGGACGTAGCCGATGACCTCGTCGCCGACGGCGAACTGGGTGACGTCGGGGGCGACCGCCTCGACCACGCCCGCCACGTCGAAACCGGGCACGACGGGCAGGGCGACCTTCAGGAGGCCGTCCATGTGACCGGCGACGATGTGCCAGTCGACCGGATTGACCGCGGTGGCCTTAACCCGCACGAGCACCGAGCCGGCGCCGACCTCGGGGGTGTCGGTCTCGGCCAGCTCCAGGACGTCGGGGCCTCCGTACGTACGGGCGAGGATCGCTTTCATGACCAGCACGTGCCTTTCACTCTCAAAATGTGTACAGCGCTTACATTAGTCCTCAAATGTAAGCAGCGTCAACTTCACTCGTCGTTGCTGCGATGATGGGAGGGAAAGGAGATCTCATGGCGACGTCCACCACCTCCCCCCGCGGTCGGTACCACCACGGCGACCTGCGAGCCGCCTGCCTCGAGGCGGCCCGTGAACTGCTGGAGGAGGGAGCCGAACTGTCACTGCGCGCGGTCGCCCGCCGCGCGTCCGTGTCCCCGGCCGCTCCCTACCGGCACTACGCGGACAAGGACGCGCTGGTGTCGGCCCTGGCGGCACAGGGCTGCCGGGAACTGCACGGCTGTCTCGCCGCGGCTGCCCCCGCCGCCGCGACTCCTGACGACTTCGCCGCCCTGGCCGTCGCCTACGTGCGTTTCGCGCTCGCACACCCCGCTCTGTTCCGGATCATGTTCAGGACCTCCTGCGACCCCGCGGACACCGAGCGGGACGCGGCCGCGGCGGACGTGGACGCCTTCGTCCGCCGGGCCGCCGCGCACGCCCGTCCGGACGCTGACCCTGACGCCCTGGGCGTGGCGTGCTGGGCGCTGCTCCACGGGCTCGCCTTCCTCTATCTGGAGGGCAAGTTGCCGACAGACCCGCCGGCTGCGGTCGACGCACGCGTCCGTACATCGGTCGGAGCACTGATCGACGCACGACGGCCCGGCCGGTGACGCGGTCCCACCGCCGGGATGCCGACCTGCGGTGTTTCTTCGAAGTGACAGCCCTCCACTAACGGGCCGCACCGCTGAGTACCTGTTTCTGAACCTCATATCAGCAGGTCAGGGACTGTCAGTCCGATATGAGAACTTAGGGAAAGCGTTCGGGGAACAGTCACGGTGACCGTTCCCCGAACGGAGGTTGCTGCGGCTGACGTGATGCGAGCGAGAGAAGCGTCGGCGCCGCGGCAGTGGTCACCACCACCGCCACCCGGGAGCCCGCCGAGGATCCGGCACCTTGATCACCAACAGGTTGTCAGTACCTTCACAGCACCGCCCGCTACCACGCAAGACGCACTGGCCTCTGTTGATCGGCGGGCCAAGGTGCTGCCCGCTGGAACACACGGAGCCAAAGACGGTGAACGCCTCCGTGCTCAGCACGGAATGGAGGAGCCACCACCCTTCAAGTATCCGTTGTAGACCCAGCCGTACTTCGTTGATGCCGTGCGCAGGTACGTGAACCCGTCAGTCGTGCACCAATAGTCGACCTGGTTGACGGGGGTGGCGGTAGTGGTGATCTCACATTGCCAGTCCGGGCCCTTGCGGAGATTGACATCCCGCAGGAAGTACTGCCCGTAAGCGCTGGTGTCACGGTTGCTCGCGGTGACCCCACAGGCAGCGGCGTCGGTGGGAGCGGCAGCTACCGCCCCGGTCAGGCCGGTTATGGTGAGTCCGGCCGTGAGGGCGACAGCGGTCAGGGAGCGGTGTAGGCGCACAAGGGTCTCCTTTGCTCGCACAAGTTGAGTATCTGTTGCCTCGGACAGGTACTTGTTTTCGATCCGGGGACTTTGACCAGGATGGCTGGGCGGCTGGTTGAGAGACGACGTGATTTGACCTAGCCCGAATAACGACATACTGGACATGCTCTGAGCCATGCCGGTACGCATCCACTTCACCGTTGAGGACGTGGCCCGCACCCGTTTCGCGGAGGCACCCCGTCCATTTCTTGAGCTGAATATCGCGCTGCGGCAACTGCAGGAACGCAGTCATCCGACCCGGTTCGGGTCCTGGAGGCGGGAATCGTTGCGGCGCTTGTCCCCAAGGGTGCAACAGTTGTTCGATCTGATTCCGTCAACGGGCTGGTCAGTGGGCTTCCTCGGTCTCCCGGCAGCCGAAAACATCGGAGAAGTGCTGGATCAAATCCGGGCTATGCCTGCTGCCCGTCTCCGGAAGGACGTGGAGGTTTGGGCCAGCCGCGACCATCAGCGGCCGGTGCCGGCCTGGACGCAGTCGCTCGGTAGCGACAAAGAGCTGCTGCGGGAGTTGACCGACGTCGCAGCCCACGCGTACCAGAACGTCATCGCTCCCTACCAACAGCGCATCGACGCTCTGAGCACCGCGGACCAAGCGCTGCGCAGACGTCATGCCGCCCACGGCGGACTCCACACCTTGCTATCCGGACTCAACCCCCGCCACATCAAGTGGAAGCCGCCTGTTCTGGAACTCACCATGGCCAGCGGTGCGGACGACGACATTCATCTCTCTGGCCGCGGCCTGCTGCTGATTCCGTCCGTCTTCGGGGTCGCATCCCCTTTGCTGGGCGCGAGCGCCGAACCTCAGCCGTATCTGACCTACCCCGTCCGGCGTGACGACACAGACCTCGCTCTGCCGCCTACGGAGACCGCACGGGTCCTCAGCACCGTCCCCAACTCCCTGGCCACGCTCCTCGGCCACACCCGGGCCATCGTGCTGTGGACCATCGCCCATCACCCTGGCTGCACCACCACCGAACTCGCCCGCCATGCCGGTATCTCCCCGGCCAGCGCCAGCCAGCACGCGACCGTTCTGCGCACCGCCGGGCTGACCATCACCGCCCGCCACCACAACACCGCCCTCCACACCACGACCCCGCTGGGCACCAGCCTCCTCAACACCACCGCTTGAGCCTGCGCCACACATTTCGCGAACGGCGCACTCTCGGCTGGTTCAGCCCCTTTACGAGGAGCTGGATGTTCAGAAACAGGTACTGAGCATCATTGGATTCCTCGCAGCCGCCGGAGTGGTTGGGGCCGAATAGCCCGCCGTACGAGTGGGCGACAGGATACGGTGATCTTGACTTGGCCGCCGCAACTCTTGACGGCGAGCGTCGAGCTGGTCATAGCGGAGCGGTGGGCAGAAGGAGCGGCAGGACCTGCACTGAGCCCCCCTCTACAGCGGTAACGATCCGTCACCGTCGGCGCTGGCTGCCGCATCGGTGGCGGCCGTTGGTTCTCCCACTACGACGGCGTCACCGTGACGTCGGTTTCCGGCCTGGACATCGACCACATGGTGCACCAGGCCGAGGCTTGGGACAGCAGCGCGTCGGCGCAGCGAGCGATCAAGTCGACAGTCGCATAATCACGCACTCTTGTTAGAGCCGATTAGGTCGCTTTCGGTACGGTGGAGTCAACCGTCGGCCTGTCGTCTTGTCGGAAGTCGAAAAGGTGTGAACGGCTGAGCCGGTGCGTGAGCGTTGTCAGTGTGGCCACTGATCGGGTGACGCAGGCACGCGGACGGAGAGTGAACGGCCAGTCAGGCAGCCCGTATTCGCGCATTGATGCCGGTGCCGGACTTTGAACCGGTGGCTATCGGAAGCGAGTCCAGGAACAGTGCCCCCGCCAACAGCCCTGTGCTCCCTCTCGGGCTCCACTCGAGCGCGTGCAGTTCGGTGTCGAAGGCGTGCAGGGCTTCGCGGCCGGCCTCCGTCGCCGTGCCGCCGGTGTCGAGGACCCGGCGGGCGCCGGCCTGGACATCCCGGAGACCCATGGGGCCCGCGGTGTGCAGGAGTTCGGTGTCCTGGAGAGTGGACATGACGGTGAGCAGGGCGTCCAGGCGAGCCTCGTTCTCGTCGGCGCCGGTCGAGCGGGCGGCGGCGAGGGCGTCCAGCGCCCGCCGTACGTGCGGGAACCCGGCCCTTGCCTCGCCCCGTGCCCCTGCGGCGCCGTACTTCGCCGAGATCGAAGAGCCGCGCGAGGGCCGTCGCGGGGCCCGTCGATCGGGGTGGGCGGCGATGCGCTTGGCGGCTGCGGCCACGTCCTTCGTTCCGGCAAGCGGGTCGAGGGCGGCCGCGGCGACCAGCAGCCCGAGCACCCACAGGGCGCCGCGGTGGCCGCCGCCTGCCAGGCCCACCGAGTGCTCGGTGCAGCGGCCGATCGCCCCTAGTTCGGTGCGGAGCTGGGGCGTGGGTTCGCCCGTGCGGCGGGCCGCGGCGGCCATCGCCGCGAGGCCGGGCGTGAGCGCCTTGGCAGACCAGCGCAGGACGCTGTGGTCCACCGGGGTCCTACGGGCGGCCAAGTCGCGCGGATCGGGCAGACCGGGCTTGGGGGCGAGCGCCAGCTGTCCGGTCAGCGCGGTCACGGCGGCCTGCGCCAGTACCTCGTCCTCGCGGCTGCTCATGGCCGTACCTCAGGAGGACGCCGAGGCCGGGGCACCGCCGCTTGGCGGCGTGCCCGTGGGGGCGTCGCTCGGAGGCGTACCGCCCACGCCACCGCCGCCGCCCGCGCCGGTGTTCTCCGCGTCGGGGTCGACGCCAAGGGTGAGGAAGCCCTTGTAGCCCTTGGAGGGGTCCTTCTTGTGCACGGCCTCGAGGGTGAGCAGACCGCTGGAGGCGCCGCCGCCGTCGTACACCATGTCATTGTCGAGGGTGGTGTAGCTGCCGGAGTGTTGGGAGTAGGGCTCCAGGGTGAAGATGTCCTCGGCGATGTCGTCGGCGAAGAACAGCTGGCCGGTGTAGTTGACCTTGCCGCCCTCGTAGGTGCCGTCCTCCTTCTCACCGCCCGTGTGCACCTTCAGGTGGATGTGGCAGGTGCGGGGGGTGTACCAGCCGGGGAAGATCGTCTCGAACTTGACGACTCCGTTGGCGTTGGCGATCTGGTAGCCGCGCAGGTAGGTGTTGTCGTTGGCGGTCGAACCGTCTTCGCTCTCCGCGGGCGCGGAGCCGCCGGGGTTGGCGGTGGTGTAGCCGGAGTAGTAACCCCAGGCGTCACAGTGCCAGATCTCCACGGCGGCACCGGGCACCGGGGTACAGCCGTCGGTGGCGTCAACGACGGTGAGACGCAGGGTCAGTGGGACACCGCTCTTGCCCTCGGTGATGTCCTTACGGACCAGGGCACCGTCCAGGTAGTACGGGCCCTCGGTGACACTCGACATCAGTGTCATGCACTCGCCGCTGGTGGAGGCCGCCGAGGCGCTGGCGCTGGCGGTTGCATCGGCGGTGGCCGTGGCGTCATCGGCGAAGGCGGCCTGGTATCCGGCCATGGCGAGGCCGCTGGCGGCGACCGTGCTGCCGGCCACCGCGAGGGCGCGGCGCCTGGTGATCGAGGTGTCTTTGTGGTTTCCGGTCATGTCTATGAGCGTAAGGACGGCGTCTGTCAAGAGCCTGAGCTGTCACTGTGCGCAAGCCGAGAATGCGTAGTTGTCCGCCGCTGGTAAGAGGGGTAGGAGGAAGACGTAGTCGGCGTCCAGGCCTTCCCCGATTGCGGCGCACACGGCGCCACCAGCGTGGCGGCACGGGTCATGTGAGGGCACCGGTGGGGGGCCGGCCTACGACAGGGGCTGATCCGCCGCCTACGGGAGGACTTGTTCCCCATCCGGTGGAATCACCGCCCAGACGCCTGCATCGCGACCACACGGGAGGACTGCCGGACTTCCCGCACGCACAGGTCATCGAGCGTCACCGCACCCCGGGCTGGCCTCCCCACGTCCGCTACATTCTGAGTGCCTGTTTCTGAACCCTCCGGGTGTTGAGGGGGTGCTTTGGGCCGTCTGATGAGCTGGCGGTGTCAGCTCCAGACTGTCTCTGGGGCGCGAACAAGCCCTGCCTAGCTGCCTGTCACTTGACGCAGCTTCAGGAACGAGGGTCTTGAAGGTGGGCGGTCCTGAAGTAGGCTGCCATTGTTCTATTTCAATGAGAACAATGGCACGAGGGGGAGTCATGACCGTCATTCGCAGGTGTGCCCTGACGGCCGTTCCGTTCGGCGTCGCTACCGCCGCCTACGTCGGTATCTTTCTGGCGAGCTACGACCGGCTGCCCGGGCGGATCGCCACCCACTTCTCGGGGGATGGTGGGGCTGACGGCTTCACGGGCCGGACCGCCGCGCTGTGGTTCGGCAGTGGCCTGCTCGTTGGTCTTGGGCTGCTGTTCACAGCGCTGACCCTGGTCTCCAAGGAGAGTCCTGGGGCGCGGTTGACCGCCGCGGTCGGCGCCGGCACAGCAGTCACGCTCGGTTATCCCTTAGTCTTCACCGTCCTCGTCAACACGGACGTCCAGGATCCGGCTGAAGTACAACTGCCGATGTGGCATATGGCCGTTCTACTGCTCGCGGGCCTGGCCACCGGGGCGCTGGCCTGGTTGTTGACGAGCGGCGGGCCGCGCACCGCGCCCACGCGGCTGTCCCCTGCCCTACTGCTGACCGAGGGCGAGGCTGCGGCCTGGAGCCGCACCATAATCTCCCGCGCACTGCTGTTCCCGGCCGACGTCGTCACACTCTGCGGGCTGTTCGCCGTGGCGTTCGGTCCCTGGCAGGCGGGACTGCTGCCGCTCGTCCTCGGTCTTACCTGCGCACCGTTCGCCGGTGTCCGGGTTACCGTCGACCGGCGCGGACTTACGGTTGCCTCGACGGTCCTGCCCAGGCCTCGACTGGTCCTGCCGCTCGGCAGCATCGTCAGGGCAAGCAGCATCCAGGTCAACGCCATGGGGGACTTCGGCGGCTGGGGCTATCGGATACGTCCGAACCGGCGGGGCGTGGTGCTGCGTTCGGGGGAAGCGCTATCGGTCCGCACGGCAGGGGGGCGCGAATACGTGGTCACCGTCGACGACTCGACGACCGCCGCTGCGCTACTCAACGGCCTGATAAATCGCCACGTGGCGGGAGCGTGAGTAGGAATGGTGTTTCGGGTGCTTCCGAGCTCTCCCGTGCCGCTGGGCGAACAGATCGCCGCCTGTGTACGAGGAGCAATCGCCAACGGCACGGCAGCCCCGGGTGAGCGACTGCCGCCTGCCCGCGAGGTCGCCGAGTCGCTGGGCGTCAACGTGCACACGGTTCTGCGCGGTTACCAGCGACTGCGTGACGAGGGCCTGATCGAGCTGCGCCGTGGCCGGGGCGCGGTGATCACCGCGGTGCCCGGCATCGCGGACCAGGCCCGGCTCACCGAGGCCGTGCACGGCCTCATCACCCAGGCACGCGAGTTCGGTCTCACGGACCAGGAGCTCCTGTCTCTGGTGCACGACTGCCTGTCCAGCTCACCCGTCACCACGTCACCCTGAACGCCTCGGGCTTGGGTTCTGCTCCCCGTGGGAGAGTTGAGGGGCTGGGACGCGGTGGAACCCGAGTGGTGATGGTCCGGGTGAACGTCAGTCCCTGTCTTTGTCGCGGGGCGCCGGCTGACCCGTACGGCGGGACTGCCTGCGGGTGATGCGCCTGGTCATGAGGGTGACCGCAGCCCAGGTGATCAGCGATTCGGAGTGCTGGATGAGTCGTTCGTAGTCGCGTGCGTGTCGGCGGGCGAGTACCGATGGCCGGGCCATCGCCGTCGACATCTACGCCGTCCCGCACATCCTGGACTGCAGCGGCACCGGCGGCGGCAGCACGACCATCCTGCGCACCCTCGCCGCCCAGTTCCTTAACCAGGGCGCCCACGCCCTGGTCCTCGACCACACCCGCATCGCCCACCTGTGGGCCAAGGGCCTGCCGACGGTCACGCACCGCGGCAACGTCGCCGGCATCCACGACGCCCTGGTCGGCCTCGGCTCCGAGCTGGATCGCCGCACCGACCTCGACGGTGTGCCGCGACTGATGGTCGTGATCGACCGAGCCGACGCCACCCTGCGGCACCTCGCCCGCTACTGGGAGACGAAAGGGCGCCGCCGGGAAATTTCCCGGCGGCGCCCGGAGGCGTCGGTTGAGATGGGGGTCAACTCACCCGGCGCCGGATCCGCCACAGGCCGAACGCAGTGAGGATCCCGCTGAGTGCCAGATAGATCGCGGTCTCCAGCCACTGGAACGCCCAGTAGCGGTCGCTGGGGTGGTAGCGGACATCGACATGGAGGTCGTGCTTGGCGAGGCACACTGCCGTGTCGCCGAACGTGCCGCCCGCGCCGGTCTTGGGCGGGTTGTCGAGGCAGGTGTTGAACTTGCTGCCGCTGAGGGTCTTGCCGTCCGCGGTGCGCAGCGGGCTCGTCTCGGCGATCCACGCGTCGGGCGCGTTCGGAATCTTCACCCCGCCGAGGACGGAGCCGCCGCCGATACTGCCCAGATTCTGCGCCGAGTTGATGGCTTCGACCGTCATCGGCATCGTGGCCTTGTCCGGCGGCATGAGGCTGGGCCGCACCACGTTGGGAAAGAAGAACTGGAAGGCGAGGAAGACGACGAGCGTCACAGCCATCGCGGGCAGGGTCCGGCGCAGCAGGAGCCCGGCGACGGTGCCCAAGGTGAAGGCCATCGCGGCGTAGCCGATCGGGGCGATGTTGCGCGCGCCGAACACGAACGTGTCGAACTGCTCCTTGACCACCTCGTCGAAGGGGCGGGCCGCCCAGGTCAGCAGGGCCGCGGCCGCGCCGGTCACGATGACGGCGGCCAGGCCGATGAGCAGGACCTTGCCGAGGAGCCAGCGCGGGCGGGTGACGCTCTGGTTCCACACCAGCCGGTGGGTGCCGTTCTCGAGTTCCCGGGCGATCAGGGGAGCGCCCCAGAAGGTACCGATGAGCGCGGGGATCAGGGCGAGCCCGGTCGCCAGGAACAGCAGGGTGTTCTGGAATGTGCTGCGGAACTGGCTTCTTGCCTGGACGCAGTTGGCCGAACTGTCGCAGTTGGCTCGGTAGGCGTCGTAGGCATCGCGGATGTCCGCGCCGAGGTACGCCATGTACGCGGCAATAACGGCCAGTGCGCAGGCGGCGAACAGCGCCTGGGCGCGGAACTGGCGCCAACTCAGCCACATCATCGCGAGGCCCCCCAGGCTGCCGCTTCGGTCCGGGCGGCGGGTAGGGCGGCTGCCCGGGTCATGTAAGCGAGGACGAGTTCCTCCAGGGTGATGGGCTCGGCCTGGTAGGGCAGGGCGTCGGGCGCGGTGCCGGTGCGGACGATCGCGCTGCTGTGCTTGCCGCTGTGCTCGACCGAGATGACCTCGAACCCGGCGCGCGGGTGGTCGAACTCGCCGCGCGCCGCGACCAGTCGGGCGTGCCCGTCCAGCAGGTCCCGGGTGTCGCCGGCGACCTGTACCCGCGAGTCGCACAGCACGATGATGAAGTCGCATACCTGTTCGACGTCGCCGAGGAGGTGTGAGGAGAGCACCGCGCTGGCGCCGAGCTCCAGGACGAACTCCATCAGGTTGTGCAGGAATGCCTTGCGTGCCAGGGGATCCAGCGCCGCTGCCGGCTCGTCGAAGATCAGCAGTTCGGGCCTTTTGGCCGCCGCGATGGTCAGCGCCAGCTGTGCTCGCTGGCCACCGGAGAGCTGCCCCGCCTTCTGCGCGGGGTTCAGTCCCACCTGGCTGATGCGCCGCTCGGCCAGGACCGGGTCCCAGCCCGGGTTCATCTTCGCGCCGAGTTTCATGTGCTCGGCGATGGTGAACGAGCCGTACACCGGTGTGTTCTGCGCGACGAACCCCACCCGGGCCAGATGCGACGCATTGGCCGCCGGACGCGCCCCGAGCACCGTCAGCGAGCCGGACGTCGGCACGGTCAGCCCGCAGGCCAGATGCAGCAGGGTGGATTTGCCGGCCCCGTTCGGGCCCACCAGGCCGATGACACGGCCGGCGGGAATGGTGAGGTTCACGTCACTCAGGGCCAGTTTGCCGCGTCGGCCGTATTTCTTCGTCAAGCCCTCTGCGTGAAGTGCGGGAGGGGAGTCTGCATGTGGCATGCCTTAATCCTGGAATTCCCCGCACTTCCCGGCATCAGTCCAAAGCACGGTCCCCGTTGCCGGCGGCCGTACTTTCGGCCGGTTGGGCGTCGCGGCGCTGCTGATGAGCGAACGGCGTGCGGTACAGCTCGGCGTAAAGCCCGCCGTTGGTGAGCAGTTGGTCGTGGGTGCCTCGTTCTTGGATCCGCCTCACTGTTCAACTACCGGCACAACCTGCCGACCGAGCGGCACCCCGGTGCCGACCTCGACGTCGCGACCCTCGTGATGCACCGGGACTACTCGAACTACCCGGTGGTCGTGTTCGTCGACGACGACGGCACAGGGTTTCGAGGTGGAAGTGGAGGCCGTCGCTCCGGTCGATCCCGCATGGGCGGGCACGCTGCTGCTCACCTGCCTGGACGGTCTGGCGAACGCCCTGGAACAGGCCCCGGACACACTCCTGACAACGGTTGACGTGCTCGGACCGGCCGAGCGCACCCGGATTCTGGCGAGATGGAACGACACGGCCGCACCCGTGCCGGGCGGGTCGGTGCCTCAGGCGTTCGCCGAACGCGTGGCGGCGGATCCGGACGCGGTGGCCGTGGCGGTGACGGCGTGGAGCTCACCTACCGGGAGCTGGACGAGCGTTCGGACCGGTTGGCGCGGGTGCTTTCGGGGGTGGGCGGCGGCCCGGAGCCGGTCTTCGCCGTACTGATGGAGCGCTCTGCCGACCTGGTGGTGGCGTTGCTGGCGGTGCTGAAGGCCGGTGGTGCGTATCTGCCGCTGAACGCGACATGGCCGTCGGCGCGGATGCGTTCGGTGATCGAGGACGCGGGCGCCTGCCTGGTCGTGGTGAGTGAGGCGTCGGCCGTGCATGACGTCGGGGTCGCCGAGGTGACCGTGGACGCCGGGTCGGACGAGGGACCACATCCGGTCGTGGCGGAATCGGCGGCCGTGTATGTGATGTACACGTCCGGTTCGACGGGTGTGCCCAAGGGCGTGGTGACCGCCCACCGGGATGTCGTCGCGCTGGCCAGGGACCGGTGCTGGGGTGTGACGCCGCGGGTGCTGTTCACGCCCCGCACGCGTTCGACGCGTCGTCGTACGAACTGTGGGTGCCGTTGCTGTCCGGCGGCACGGTCGTGGTGGCGCCGAACGAGGCGGTGGACGGGACGGTGATGCGGCGTCTGATCACCGCTCACGAGCTGTCGCATGTCCATGTGACCGCCGGGGCGGGAACTCGCTGCTCGCCGTGCGGATGGCGTCGATGCTGCGCGAACGGGGTCTGCCGTCCCTGCACCCGCGCCTGCTCTACCTCAACCCGACCGTGCGGGAACTGGCGCTCGTGCTGAGGGAGTGAACGGCCTACTCGGAGGTGCTCTCGACGATGCGGTTCTCCCAGGCCCAGACGGCGATCTCGGTCCGGTTGCGCACCCCGAGCTTGGTCTGGATCCCCGACAGGTGGCTCTTGACCGTGCTGAGGGAGATGAACAGCTCGGCGGCGATCTCCTGGTTGGTGCGGCCGCGCGCGATGGCCTTGACGACCTCGAGCGCGCGTCCGGACAGTTGCGGCGGCGGCGGCTGCTTGGCGCGGCCGCGGGGCATCGCCTGGCTCTCGTTCAGGTGCTTCAGCAGCCGTAGCGTGACCGACGGCGAGACCAGCGCCTCGCCGTTGTAGGCGGCGCGGACGGCCTCGATGAGCAGGGCGGGTCCGGCGTCCTTGAGGACGAACCCCGCCGCGCCGCCGCGCAGTGCCCCGTAGACGTATTCGTCGAGGTCGAACGTGGTGACCACGATGACCCGTATCGGATCGGTCACCTGCGGGCCGGCCAGCGCGCGGGTGACCTCGATGCCGTCGAGCTTGGGCATCCTGATGTCCACCAGGCACACATCCGGCCGTAGCCGCCTGGCCATCGCGATCGCCTCGGCGCCGTCCTCGGCCTCGCCGATGACGGAGATGTCGGGCTGGTCCTCGAGGATCAGCCGCAGGCCGCGGCGGATCATCGCCTGGTCGTCGGCGAGCAGGACCTTGATGGTCATCCGGGCTTCCTGGTGGGGATGGGCAGGGTCGCCCGCACGGACCAGCCGGCGCCGGGCCGGGGACCGGCGCTCAGCGAGCCGCCGAGCGTTTCGACGCGTTCGCGCATACCGATCAAACCGTACCCGCCGCGGTGGTGGGGCCGGGCGGAGTTCGGTGGGGCGTCGTCGGCGACTTCGACGGTGACGGCCTCGGCGTCGCGGCCGACGGTGACGTCGGTGCAGCGAGCGTGCCGCGCGTGCCGCAGGACGTTCGTCAGGGCCTCCTGGACGATGCGGTACACGGTGCTGGTGACCTCCGGTGGCCATTCCGTGTCGTCGTCGGGCGCGTGCAGACGCACCGTCGGGCCCTGGCGGCTGAAGCGCTCGACCAGCGTGCTGAGCCCCTCCGGCCCGGGCGAGGCGGGCGCCGCGTCTTCGGTGTCGCGCAGCAGCCCGACGACGCGGCGCATCGCGGCCATGGCTTCGAACCCGGCGGTCTCGATCTCGGTCAGCGAGTCCGACACCTGCTCCGGGTCCCGCCGCGCCACGACCTGGGCGGCCTGCGCCTGGATCAGCATCCCCGTGATGTGGTGGGCCACGATGTCGTGCAGTTCCCGGGCGAGCTCGAGCCGTTCGGCCCGGCGTACCTGTTTGGCGGTGGCCTTCGCCCGGTCGTCGAGCCTGCGCAGCGACAGCCCCACCCCGAGGGCGGCCAGCCAGGCCGCCGCGGCGATGGCCGAGACGGCCGTTGCCGGCCGGGCGGCGACCTGGGCGGCGACCAGCAGCAGCCCGGCGGCCGCGATGCTCCCGGCCCGCACCGCCGGCAGCGCCCTGACCGCGGATCCGACGAGCACCGAAAGGCCCAGGGCCATGGAGGGGCCGAGCCCGGCGGGAAGTTGGGTGTCGGGCAGCAGCGGGACGAGGACCGCCACCGCGGCCACGACCAGGCCCGCGACCGCGGTCCAGGTCCGCTCCCGATGACGCATCAGCGCGAGCCCGCACACCACCGCGGCGGCGGCGGCGCCGGGTACCCAGGACGCGGCTCCCCAGGTCTGCGCGAGGGCGACGGCCTGGATGGCGATCGCCGCGAGGAACGTGACGCCGAGCCCGACGGTGGAGACGACCTTGGCCCACGGGTTCGGAATGGTCACGTTGATCAGATTACCGAATCCGTGCCCGCGGTCCGCGCCGTTCGGCGGGGCCGCGGCCGGGGTGCCGGGCGGCTTCGCGATACTGGCGGCGGGCTGGACGGCGCTCATCGCGTTCCAATCTCCGGTCATACTACGAGTGCGGCGGGTTGGCCCAGGGGTCCTGGGGTGCCGGGGCGCCGGCCAAGGCCCGGTTGTCGAGCCCGCGCAGCACCGGCCCCATCACCAAGGCGACGATCATCGCCAGCGTGGCCACGCTCGTCACACCGCTGAACCCGTCGAGCCAGATGAGCACGGTCACCGCCATGCCGCCCACGGCGATCCCGGCGGCCTGACCTGCCGACAGCGTCCTGAGAGCGGAGCCGACGAGCACCGCCAGAGCGAACGCCGTGATGGGCGCGGGCTCCTGCGGCAGGTCGCCCCCGGCCTTCAGGGACACCAGAACGGCGGCGGCCGTCACGATCAGACCCGCGAGCGCGGTCAGCAACTTGTGCCGCTCGCGCAGCAGCGCGATGCCGCTCATGACGATCGAGACGGCGGTGCCGAACACCCAGGAGGCGCCGCCCCAGCTGGTCATGAACATGAACGCCGTGAAGACGATTCCAAGGGCGCACACGACGCCCAGCGCGACGTTGAACATCTTTCCAGGTGGGCCTGTCGGCTGCCCCGCTGCATTCATGCTGCTCAGGCTAGAAAGCCGAAGCATGTCACGTACCAGCCGAAAGTACGGAACAGCGTTGACGCAGCCGTGCTTTGGACCGGTTCTGACGCCGTGACCGAAGACTTGCCATCACCATCGCGTCGACCGGCGCCGTGTGGACGGGGGCACGGAACCAGAATCTGGCGGATGCTGAGCTGTCCCGAGTTTCGTGGAGTCCGGTGATCTTGTTTCAGGCGGACTGCGGAGTGGCCTCCCGCTGTCGCCACCAGTTGCGTTCGTACTCGGCGGGCGGTACGTAGTCGAGCGCGGGGTGGAGCCGTTCCTCGTTGTACCAAGCGACCCATTGGAAGATCGCCCGCTCGACCTGGTCGAAGTCCCGCCATGGCCCCTGCATCTCGATCAGCTCGGCCTTGAAAGGTGCCGTTGAGCGCCTCGGCCATCGCGTTGTCGTAGCTGTCCGCGACGGAACCGACCGAGGCCGCGGCGCCGATGTCGGCGAGCCGGTCGGTGTACCGGATGGATACGTATGGCGAGCCGCGGTCGCTGTGATGGATCAGTCCGGAGTCCTTCTTGATCCGTCTGCGCCCCGGTCCGCATGTGGTTCGCGACCTGCCAGCCGACGATCGTCCGGGAGAAGACGTCCAGGACGAACGCCACATACACCCAGCCCGTCCAGGTGCGGACATAGGTCATGTCGGCCACCCAGAGCTGGTCGGGCCGGCTCGCGGTGAAGTCCCGGTCGACCAGGTCCGGCGGCCTGGGCGCCGACGGCTCCGGCATGGTGGTGCGGCGCCGCTGGCCGCGGATGACGCCCTCCAGGCCCAGCTCGGCCATCAGCCGCTCGACCGTGCAGCGAGCCACGTGCACCCCTTGCGCCGAAGCGCGCGCGTGATCCGGCGGACGCCATAGGTGCCGCCGGACTCGGCATGGACCTGCTCGATCAGCGGCATGAGCTGCTCGTCACGCAGCCGGCGGGCCGACTTCGGCCGCTTCTTACACGCGTAGTACGCCGACTCGGACAGCCCCAGCACCCGGCAGGCGAACCCGCCCCCGAGGCCCTTGTCCCTGAGGTGCTCGATCACCTGGTCGGCCCTGTTCTCGTATAGCTACGGCGAAAGGACATGTAGCGCTGTGTGCCTGCTGTGGTCGTCGTTTCCCCTCGCCTGGCGCCTCGTTGGGCTGAACGAGTGATCTCGGGCGTGGGGCGAGGAGTACGGGTGCGGCAGGACTGGGAGCCGGAGGACCTGATCGAGATCTGGACGCTGCTGGAAGACGACATGAAGCGGGTGCGGAACAAGTCCGGGGCGACTCGGCTCGGGTTCGCGCTGCTGCTCAAGTTTTTCGAGGTGGAGGCCCGGTTCCCCGAGTCGGGCCCAGGAAGTGCCGACCGCCGCGGTGGAGTACGTGGCCCAGCAGGTCAAGGTGCCTGCGGAGGCGTGGGCGGACTACGACTGGCAAAGCAAGGCGATCCAGAGGCACCGGGGCGAGATCCGGGCGGCGTACGGGTTCCGGGCGAACACCGAGGAGGACCAGGACCGGCTGGCCGCGTGGCTGGCCACCGAGCTGTGCCCGGTGGAGCTGTCCCGTGACCGGCTCGCGGCGGCCGTGGTGGCCCGGTGCCGCAACGACCACATCGAGCCGCCGGCGCCCGGGCAGGTGCGGCGGCTGGTGGGCCGGGCGGTCACGGACTTCGAGGCCCAGTTCTGCCGCAGCAGGTTGGAGCGGACCTCGCATGCGACGCGTTCCCGGCTGGAGGAACCTGGTTGTCGGGAGCGGGAGCGGGAGCGGGAGCGAGACGGGCGAGGGCGCGGCCGGTGCGGGCTCGGTGGCGGGCGGCGGACCGGTCGCACTTCGCCGAGTTGAAGACCGATCCGGGGGCGCCGGGGCTGGAGAGCCTGCTGGCGGAGGTGAACAAGCTCCAGCGGGTGCGGTGGCTGGAGCTGCCCGCGGACCTGTTCGCGGACGTGTCGGAGAAGCTGGTGGACGCGTGGCGGGCGCGGGCGTCGAAGGAGTACCCGGCGAACCTGGAGCGGATGACACCCGCCCGGCGCCTGACGCTGCTGGCGACGCTGTGCCATGTGCGGCAGACGGAGATCACCGACTCACTGGTGGACCTGTTCATCCAGCTCGTACTGAAGATCAACACGAGGGCGGAGCGGAAGGTCGACAAGGAGCTGAATGCCGAGCTGAAGAAGATCCGGGGCAAGGAGGGCATGCTGCTGCGGGTCGCCGAGGCGGCGCTGTCCGAGCCGTCCGGCACGGTGCGGCGGGTTATCTACCCGGCGGTCAGCGGGGAGAAGACGTTGAAGGGGGTCTGTACGGTGAGCGGTGTAACTCCCGAGCTGGAAGCGACAGTTGATGACTGACGCGACGAGTGACACCGAGGCCGTGGAGGCCGCCGTGAGTGGGACGAACGCGGTGGATGACGGGCTGGTGGCCGAGTTGGTGGCCCGGGCCCAGGCTGGTGGGGTGAAGCTCACCGGGGAGGGCGGCCTGCTGCAGCAACTGACCAAGCGGGTGCTGGAGTCCGCGCTGGAGGGCGAACTTACCGATCATCTGGGGCACGAGCCCGGCGAGCGGCAGAACCCGCACACCAACAAGAGGATGACCTCCGTCGGGATGTGCCTCTCGCGGTGCATGTTCATCCAGATCCCCAACTCGAAGTTGTCCACGCTCGCGACGACCGATCCTGCGATCGCCCTGATGTTCGCGCGCATGGCCACCAAGCGGCACACCCTCACGGAGCGGCTGTACACCGCTACCCGAGCAACCCCTCTTGCCCGGGTAGCCGCCGTGCTGAACTACCTGACGGAGCCCACTCGAAGGAACCGGATAAAAACCCGGGAGGACGGCGTCCTGGTGATGACCACCACCGAAGAGCTGATCGCTTCGGGACCGAGCCAGGCCGACATCGCCGACGCCCTCTGCCTGGGGCGGGCAACCGTTGAGAAAGCCGTCTCCGAACTCCGGCAGCTCAAAGCGCTGAGGGCCTTCGAACCGGGAGAACGGACAACCGTTCCTACCCCGTTGCAGACCGGGACCTGCTGAGGCAGATCGCCCTGGGAGGCTGAAGCCCGCGTCGGCGGCCGGTTCCTGGAGAACCGGCCGCCGACGCATATGGTGCGGGTGCAGCCCGGTACGCAGCGCTCGATGAACCTGCGCGGCCAAACCACCGCAGCAGGCATCGCTGTCCCCGTGCCAGCCAATTAGCGCTGGCGGCCCTCACGAAAAATCACCAGTCGGTGGGTGAGCCGAAGCAGGGTAGTGGTCACCATCGGCACCAGCTGGCCTGCGGCTTCGAGCGCGCAAAGCACAGTGGCTGTCACCAGGTCGGCGCGCTACCTGTCACCAACAGCACGCGAGACACGGTAGGCGTCACCGTTTCCCGCGCTGGATCGGGCCACCGGAGCTGTACACCGGCCTCGACAACTAGGCCGTGTATCGAAAGTGGATCTTGAGCTGTGAATGATCTCGGTTCATGGGTCGGGGAGATCTCACGGACGAACAGTGGGCGGGGCTAGAGCCCGTTGTTGCCGAAGGGCACAAGGTCGGCGGCCACCCATCTGGCCTCGGCGGCAGTTGATCGACGGCATACGGTTCCGCGTCCGAACCGGTGTTCCGTGGCGGGACGTGCCCGTCGAGTACGGACCGTGGGCCCGGATCTACGACCTGTTCCGCCGATGGCAGCGGAATGGCACCTGGCACCGGATTCTCACCCGTCTCCAGTCCCTGGCCGACGCGGAAGGGGCGATCACATGGGACCTGAGCGTCGACTCCACGGTGTGCCGAGCTCATCAGCATGCGGCCGGGGCCCGCAAACAGGGTGACCTGCAGAAAGAACCACCGGGTGCCGTGTTAACCGAGCCCGGCGATCACGGGCTGGGACGTTCGCGCGGCGGGTTCACCACCAAGCTGCACCTGGCTGCCTGGTCGGCCTTGTCTGGGATGGTGCAGCGGATCCCGCGTCGGCGCAGGTAGGCGCGGTTCTTGCGGGAGGCGTACGCCTTGTCGGCCCGCTCCGCTACGAGGCGACCGTCCTCGTCGCGACCATTAACGAGTGGCTGTGACGGGATCCACGTTCCACGCCGCGGGCAGATCGCTCCCGCAGAAGACGCTGACGAAGTCGTCCTCACGCACGATGTTGCCTCGGCACCAGCCCGAGGCCCCGGTCTGTGCTTCCTCCTCCCAGGGGCTGCGACAGCCCCGGGGCCTGAAACCCCGCCCATGCATGTCCTGGCCCGTGCCGCCCGACTACGCCGAAGCCTCGGCCCCTGCACTGGGGGCGAACCCGCTCCCCTGCTCGGCGAACACCTTGATCGCGGCGCCCAGGAAATCCACCATCCCGGGGTGGTAGGAATCGTGGAACGCCCTCATGGCCTCGTCCTCGGCGTAGAAGAGCGACATGCCGACGTAAGCCTCCCTGGAAGGGGTGTAGAACCGGCTAACGATGTCGAAGTGCCTGCGGACGAGCTCCTGGATCTGCTGGTCCCCTGGCAGGGAGCCACCGTCCAGGAAAGCCGTGATCTCCCGGTACAGGACGTCCCAGTCCTGGTGGACCCGCTCCCTGTCTACATGTTCCCAGTTGTTGGTCCCGGCAAGGCTCTTCGCCTGCTCCTCGGCCAACGACCGGCGACACTCGTCCTCGTAATTGTTCCCCACGGCCCGGTTCCCATCGTTTCGTCACCTCTCCGGTGGATCCCCGAGAGGCCGCCGACATGTCGACATCGACCAGCCGCCGATGATCAACTGCCTGTCCAGGCCGAACGGTGACACACAGCCACCGGGTCGGCAAACCATTTCTTGGACCCTCCGGCGCTCCGCCCTTGTCAGCAGGCGGCGGAAAGGCGCAGCTCGAACGGCAAGCCGTCGGAGCGGGGCGTCCAGCCGCTCGACCGCGCGGCCCGGATTCCCGCAGCGACCTTGCGCGGCAGGACAAGCTCGGCTGTCACCGGGTCCGGTTCCATGACGGCCGGTCGACCGGTCTCGACGACGGAACACCGGTTCGGACGCGGAACCGTATGCCGTCGATCAACTGCCGCCGAGGCCAGATGGGTGGCCGCCGACCCTTGTGCCCTTCGGCAACAACGGGCTCTAGCCCCGCCCACTGTTCGTCCGTGAGATCTCCCCGACCCATGAACCGAGATCATTCACAGCTCAAGATCCACTTTCGATACACGGCCTAGAGATCTTCAAGGGCGGGGACGTTTGGGACTGGCGGTGGGCCCTTCGCTGGCGAAGGGTTCGCGGAGAATAGGTACATGCATGAGCAGTCAGAAGTCTTCACTGGTCGCGTCATGGACCACCCGGCGTGGTGCTCTCCCGCGCACTGCACCGCGCCAGCACGCTACGCCGTTGATGAGTGGGCGTACGAGGAGTTCGTGGAATCGGATGCGTATCGCGGCAGTGGGTACGAGCATGCCTCCGAGCCGTGGGAGATCCCTCCCTATGCCGGTTTCCATCCGCTCCTCGATCAGCTCGTGCACGAGGCCACACTGACTGCTCAGCTCACCCAGTTCGCGGCGACGCCCTGGCTCAACGATGCCTACGTCAGCGTGTATGCAGGCGAGGAGCGGCTCTTGTTCATCAGCGAAGTATGGGTGCAGAGAATCTTGGGAGGGGTCATGTCACGACTGCAGGGCCCCGAAGGGAACAGTGCCATCAACAACAAGAGCGTCTAGGGAGTGTCCGGCGGATCATGTGACTGTCGGATAGCTGGCTCGTTACTCTCGACATGGGGCGGGGTGATCTGACGAATGCCGAGTGGGTTCGGCTGAAGCCTCACTTGCCAGCGTCAGGGCTGCGTGGGGGCCGGTGGAATGATCACCGCAGGGTGATCAATGGGATCTTGTTCCGCGTCCGAACGGGCATACCGTGGCGGGACCTCCCTGCACGCTTCGGCAACTGGAAGACGAACGGCACCGGCGTTGGTCGGCAAACGACACGTGGGACCGAATTCTGCGTGCCGTCCAGTCCGACGCCGACCTTGCTGGCCGGATCGACTGGAGCATGGTCAGTGTCGACTCGACGTCCTGCCGTGCCCATCAGCACGCGGCCGGCGCCCGAAAGAAGAAGCCGCGCATCCCGAAAAAAGGACAACGCCCCGGCACCACCGCCCCGATGAAGGACTCGGACGGTCCCGGGGCGGTCTGACCTGCAAGGTTCACCTCGCTGGTGAGGGTGGATGCCGGCCCTTGGCCTTCCTGGTCACGCCCGGCCAGTGGGGCGACGCGCCGCAGATGATTGAGGTCCTCGAACGCATCCGCGTCTCCCGCCCGCACGGCGGAAGGCCGCGTACCCGGCCCGACCACCTGGGCGGCGACAAGGCATACAGCTCACGCCGCAACCAAAGCTACCTGCGAAGGCGCCAGATCAAGCACACCATCCCCGAACCAAAGGACCAGCGGGCCAACCGCAAACGGCGCGGCAGCAAGGGCGGCCGTCCCACCGGATTCGACAGCGAGACCTACAAACGCCGCAACGAGGTCGAGCGCACGATCAACCAGCTCAAGAACTCCCGGGCCGTTGCCACCCGCTACGACAAGAGGGCCTACGTCTTCCATGGCACCGTCACGACCGCGGCGATTCGATTATGGCTCCGCCCCTGATTCCCGGGACACTCAGTCCCCGGTTTTAGAGTCTCTCTGTGGACAACAGCACCTGGTTTGAGGTTGAGGACCCGGAGGAGTACGACGAGGAGCCCTGGGACTTCGACGAGGCCGAACTCGCCTTCCTTGCAGCTCTGCGCACCCGGGCCGCCACCTGGCGGGTGTCATGGGCTCCCAGCAACGTCTCACGGCCCGAGGACGACTCGTCGCTCCTCGTCTGGATCTCCCTCCTTGATGATGAACGCCCACTGATACTCGGCGAGTGGGCCGTGCACTTCTACGGCACACACGTGCGGGCGGGGAAGGTCTCCGACCAGCTCTTCAACCTCCACGAGTCACACGAGCACAGTTTCTTCCGGACCTCCGGTACGGCCGACGAGCTCGCCCTACGGTGCGCCGACTGGTTCGAGAGCCTGTTGAGCCGCCCTGTCGTTCGTGCCGAATGGCCCGCCGCGGCCGGAGCAATTGCAACCCGCTGGGAGTTCGCCGACACAGGTCAGGCCCTCGTCATCAGCCGTGACGTACCTGCCGATGGCACGCCCCCGACCCGCCGAGTATCGGTCCGTCCCTGATCCGCCGGACACTCCCTAGTGCCTGACGCTGTCGGGGATCTTGGAAAGGTCCTGATCTGGCGGACGATCGTTGAGCCGAACCGCAGACCCGGTCGGTCGGCAGCCCTCCTGACCGCGCCCGGCCGGACTGTCCCCCGGAGGGAACTCCGACCCAGGGTCCGGGGCAAGGTGGTGACCACCACCGCCTGCCCGTCCGACGCCTGCTGGAGCTCTTCACCCACCACGACAACGACCGCTGAAGCCACGGTCCACACGTCATGACCCACGCAGGCGAGCGTGGGAGATGCGGACGCACGCAGCACGGGATAGACAGACAGGGTGAGTGAGCACAGGGCGGGTGGAGGCGGCCTCTCCCCACGAAGCTGGTTTGTGCGCGCCCGCGTCCGCATCCTCGCAGAACACCAGTCCACCTCCGTTGAACCCGTGAAGCTGAGGATCTTCCATCCCGGAGAAGAACTGGAAATGGTGCAGTGGGGCCGCCCCGGTGACGAGATCGGCATGACACCCTGGTGGACCAGCCATGACGTGCATGCGGCTCACATGGTCCCCGCGACGAAGGTCGAGGTCCTCGAAGTCGTGCAGCCGCTTCCCCTCCCCTGCCCGGCCCACCTCATCCCGGACGCCACCGGCACCGACGCATTCCACAACGCATACCGGGACGCCATGGCCCGCAACTCTGTCTTCGTCGCCATCGAATTCGAAGAACGACAGCAGTGGATCGTGAAGGCGGACACGCTGCCTGCCGGTCAAGGCCACCCTGTCAACGACGCCGTCAACGACGCTGTCCGGGCCGCGATCACCCGGCTGGTCCACAACGACGAGGCTGCACCGGACGCATACAAGGGGCCGATCTACTTCATGATGCACGGCGTAGGCAGCGAACAGCGAGCCCGCGAACTCGCCGCCGCCATCCACGCCGCCCTCTACGGCGACCTGGAACCCCTGGCCCGCGCCGTCCCTCCCACGCCTTGACGCGGCCACAACCATCGAGACCGACACCACACCTCACGGCCCCGGCCACGCTGCCGGGCGGCGCTCCGTGCAGCCCCACCCAGGTTGAGAAACAGCCTCCGAAGCCTGCGACCAGGGCGCAGGCGATCGAGGCACTACGCCAGCAGGTGCCAGCGTGCTCGAAGTGCAGGCCGGACACGGCGCTCGGCATCGAGGCCTAGGCGCTGCGTGGCCGGCGCCCGGACGTCTTCTTGGCCGAGGCCTTCTTCGTGGCCTTCTTCGCGGTGCTCTTCTTGGCCGACTGCTTCTTCGGCAGCTCGTGGATGTCCGCGTCTTCGCCGCGGGAGGCCCTGGCTTGTTGCACGGACTCGTTCAGGGCGGCCATCAAATCCACCAGCTGGCCCGTCTTCCCCTCGGGCTCCTGAAGCTTCGGTGGCTTACGGTGCTCGCGCTTGGCCTCGATGATCTGCTCGACGGCCTCGGTGTAGGCGTCGTGGAACTCCTCGCCTTCCAGATCGTCGCGGGTCATGCTGTCCATGAGCGCGAGGGCGCCCTCGATCTCCTCGTCGGTCAGCTCGACAGGCGGGGGCAGCATTTCCTCCGGAGACCTGATCTCGTCGGGCCACCGCATCGCATGCAGCACGATCACGTCATCCCGCACCCGCAGCAGACCGAGCCGCTCCCGACCGGACCAGGCGTACTTCGCCACAGCCACCTTCGAGGACCGGGCCAGGGCCATACGCAGGAGCTTGTACGGCTTGGCCGCGACCTGCCCGGACGGCTGGATGTAGTAGCCCTCGCCGATGCGGATCGGATCCACGGACTGAAGCGGGACGAACGCTTCGATCTCGATCGCCTTGGCCGTCGGCAGCGGCAGATCGCGCAGTTCGTCCTCGCTGATCGGGATGACCTGCTCCTTGGTCAGCTGGTAGCCCTTCCGATCTCATCGGTGCGGACCTCGCGGTCCTCGACCTCGCAGAACTTCCTGACCCGTACCCGTCCCATGTCCTCCAGGTGGTACTGGTGGAAGCGGATCGAGTGGTCCTCGGTGGCGCTCTGGACGTTGATCGGCACGGTCACGAGACCAAAACTGATGGCACCTGACCACACGGTTCGGGGCATGGCGGACCTCCGCGGCTACCCCGAGCACCACCAGGCTATGAGGGCAACCACAGCCGCGCACGTGCACCTGAGCGCGCGACAAGGCTCCAGTGGGCGCGCGCTCGGCTCCTGAGCGGGGGAGGGTGGCGCGGGGGACCTCCGTTCACGCGCCGCGATGCAGATGGTAGGAGGATTTAGGGCAATATGGTCGATATTTATTGAAGGAGAGATTCAGTTGATACGGGATACGAGGTGACTCGTGGGCGGGAAGTATGGACTTCAGGCATCCACGCGTGTGGTGCGCATGCATCAGCGGATCCCCGCCTGGCCGCTACTCCATCGTGCCCGCCTTGTACTCGACAATGCGATCGACCTCGTCCGCCTGAAACTCGATTCTCTGCCCGACGGCATCTATCAGCCGGTCCCGGGTCTGCCGGTGCGCAGAGCGAAGCGGGCGACCGGCAGTACGTCGCGATGGGCGGCGATGGAGCCGGTCATCGAGCGGCTGGGCGTAAGAACGGCGCTGGACGTCGGAGCGAACGTCGGCTATTTCCCGATCAAGCTCGCCAGCCGCGGGGTGCCCACCGTCGCGCTCGAATCGGAGCCCAAGTACGTACGGACCACGGCCACAGCCGTGCGACGCAACCGGCTGACCAATGTGGCGGTCATGGAGCTCCAACTCCGGCCTGACACAATCGGCCTGCTACCGGCAACCGACTGCACACTCGTGCTGTCGCTGTGGCATCACCTGGTGCGCGAACAGGGCATCAACACGGCCACGGAGCTGCTGCGGGAGGTCTGGGCCCGGACCGGCAAGGTGATGTTCTTCGACAGCGGTGAAGACGAGATGCCCCGGGAGTTCGGGCTCCCTGCGATGGACCCAACGCCGGACCTCTGGCTCGGCAAGTACCTTCAGGCGAACTGCTCCGGAGGGCGCATCGATCATCTCGGCCGGCACCGTGCCTTCGACGCCGCTGGGCTCCAGACGGACCGGGCGCTTTTCGCCGTGATCCGAAAACAGCCCTGATGCACGTCGCGGCCAGCCTTCAAAGGACTGCTCACGCGCCGCGTGCCAGGTGCGAAGCACTCCTCGTCCTCACCGCGCGCCAGCCGCACAGCCAGGACGCGCCCTTAGAGGTCTTAACAGAGGCGTTGGACGTGGCGGTGGGTGATCAGGCAGGTGGTGAGGCCAAGGAAGGCTTCGTGGATGTCGTCGCGTCGTTCCCAGCGGATCCGCAGGCGGCGGAAGCCGTGCAGCCAGGCGATCGTCCGCTCGACCATCCATCGGAAGACGCCCAGGCCAGGGCCGTGTTCCTGGCCTCGTTCGGCGATTACCGGGGTGATGCCTCGCGCCCGGACAAGGCGCCGGTACTTGTCGTGGTCGTAGCCCCGGTCAGCGAGCAGGGCATCAGGGCGCCGACGCGGGCGGCCGACAGCACCGGCAACTGCCCGGACCCTGTCGAGCAAGGGCAGGAGCTGGGTGACGTCGTTACGGTTGCCGCCGGTCAGCGACACCGCGAGCGGGATGCCCTGGCCATCGACAAGGACGTGGTGTTTGCTGCCCGGCCGTGCGCGGTCGACCGGGCTGGGACCGCTTTTGGGCCCCGCCGGGCCGCCCGGACATGAGAATGGTCGA
>NZ_JBWKCH010000019.1:0-25078 GCF_056436585.1 Streptomyces sp. NPDC043685
CCCCGCGGAGCGGGTACCACATCGCTGCGCGATGTGCAAGCGAACACCCGCGCTGCGCGCGGGTGTTGCGCTCCCGCTCCGCGGGAGCGGAGCGGGTGGCGCAGCCACCCGCACACCGTGCTTGCTGCGCAAGCACGGTGATGGTCCGTCCGCTGCGCTCCCGGACCGGTGGGACCCTGTCCCACCGCCAGGCCTCCGCTTCGCTCCGGCCTGGCCGGCGGGTCCGCTGCGCTCCCCCGCCTGACGGTCCTTCCGGCTGCGCCTCCAGAACCTTGGGGCCCGCTGGCGCGGGCCGGTCTAGCTATGAGCGGGGGGTCTGGGGGACTTTCAGCGTCGTCTTTTGAAATAACCGTGCTGATGCAGCTTGTAGATGATCACTGGGGCCAGGGCGAGCCACACGGCCAGGAATGCCCATTTAAGCCATGGGGGGCCGTCCGGTCTGGCGTCTTGGGCCAGCTCTGAGGCGGCCGCGCTGAGTAAAGTCATGCTTCTCCAGTGCCCAGCCCACAGGCCAACACGCAGCCTCTGCATCCGAGTTGCGAGGGCGGAGGCTTGCGCTGCACTTCGGGTTCCAGTTGGGGTCGCTCGTTCGTGGGAGTTCCAGTGTAGTGGCTGCATCAAACTGATGCAGCATGTAACGTTGGTGAAAATACAGGACACCTCCCCTCATCGGGGAACCTCCCCGAAATTCCGAGAGGAACGACCGTAGATGGCCGGTCGCTACGAACCTACCGGACCGGATCCCGCGCTGAGCAGCGATTCTGTGCGTCGGGTGAGTCGGTATCAGAGGGCGGGTGCCAACGCCCGGTTGAGGCTGTTCGCGTTCTTGGCCGCCCAGGGCGTGCCCGCGAGTTCGGCGGATGACCTGGTGGCCGCGCTGGAGGGGTCGCGGGGGCGCAGAGCGAGGTGGTGGAGCTGGAGGGCATGGGGCCGCGATCGTGTGGCTCGGTGTTCGAGGACGGCTGGGACGATGCGGTGACGGCCGTGAGCGAGGCCTTGGTGGGCATCGTGGACCGGGGTTGGTCGCGGCGCGGTGGCCGGTCGGCCGGAGCCGCTGAACTGGCCGTACATATCGCGGACGTGAGGCAGCGTGAGCGGGCCGACCTGGTGCGGCTGGAGAAGTTCGTCCGGGAGGCCGTGCTGCCGAGCACCCATCCGCACACCACGGCGCGGCGCCGGGTGCTGGAGGCGTTGGGCGAGGCCGGCGGTCTGTGCACGGCCCGGACGCGGAACGCGGACGGGGACGTCGTGGTCTGCACGCTTGACGCCGGGCACTACGACCCGGACGACAAGCCGCCTTTCAAGGACGGAAGGCCCGGCGGCTGGCACAAGGCGGATGCGTCGATCTGGAACGACTTGGGCGCGGCCTGCATTCCACACGCGGCCCTCTGAAAGACCACAGGAATTCAGGCATCGGGGAGGCAAGGAATGTCAGCGATTCAGCTCAAGGAACACCAGGTCGATCAGCGCTCCGCGTTTCGTAGGTGGGTGGGATTCCCTGCAAGGTCATCTGTGCCCCCGCAGGGTGCCCGGGGCACGATCGTGTCAGCGACCGGCTCGGGCAAGACGATCACGGCCGCTGCGTGCGCGCTGGAGTCGTTCGCGGACGGCCGGATCCTCGTCACTGTCCCAACTCTGGACCTGCTCGCGCAGACCGCCCAGGCGTGGCGGCTGGTCGGTCACCGGGCCCCGATGGTCGCGGTGTGCTCGCTGGAGAACGACGCGGTCCTCAAGTCGCTGGGGGTGCGCACCACCACCAACCCGATCCAGCTCGCCCTGTGGGCCCGGTCCGGGCCCGTGGTCGTGTTCGCCACGTACGCCTCTCTCGTGGACCGCGAGGACATCGACGCACCGGAGGGCCAGCGGAAGGTTCGCGGGCCGCTGGAGGCCGCTCTGGCGGGCGGGGAGCGCCTGTACGGGCAGCAGATGGCAGGCTTCGACCTCGCGATCGTGGATGAGGCCCACGGAACCGCCGGTGATCTTGGTCGGCCGTGGGCGGCGATCCACGACAACGCCCGCATCCCGGCCGACTTCCGGCTCTACCTCACCGCGACCCCACGCATCCTCGCCGCGCCCCGCCCGCAGCGCGGGAAGGACGGCCAGGAGCTGGAGATCGCAAGCATGGCCGACGACCCGGACGGGACGTACGGCGCGTGGCTGGCCGAACTCGGGCTGAGTGAGGCGATCGAGCGGGAGATCCTCGCCCCGTTCGAGATCGACGTCCTGGAGATCCGCGACCCCTCACCCGTCACAGGTGAGTCCGAGGAGGCGCAGCGCGGCCGGCGCCTCGCGCTCCTGCAAACCGCGCTCCTGGAGCACGCCGCCGCGTACAACCTGCGTACGGTCATGACCTTCCACCAGAAGGTGGAAGAAGCCATGGCGTTCGCGGAGAAGATGCCGGAGACGGCTGCCGAGCTGTACGTCAACGACGCCTCGGACGACGACCTGGCGGCCGCGGGCCGGCTCCCGAAGTCGTCGATCGACGCCGAGTTCTACGAACTGGAGGCCGGCCGCCACGTACCCCCGGACCGCGTGTGGTCGGCGTGGCTGTGCGGCGACCACCTCGTATCCGAGCGGCGCGAAGTGCTGCGCCAGTTCGCCCACGGCATCGACGCCGCCGGCCGGCGGGTCCACCGCGCGTTCCTGGCGTCCGTGCGCGTGCTCGGGGAAGGCGTGGACATCACCGGCGAGCGGGGAGTGGAGGCGATCTGCTTCGCCGACACCCGCGGCTCCCAGGTCGAGATCGTGCAGAACATCGGCCGCGCGCTCCGGCCCAACCGCGACGGCACCACCAAGGTCGCCCGCATCATCGTGCCCGTCTTCCTCCAGCCCGGCGAGGACCCGACCGACATGGTCGCCTCCGCCAGCTTCCGCCCCCTCGTAGCCGTCCTCCAAGGCCTGCGCTCCCACGATGAGCGCCTCGTCGAGCAGCTCGCCTCCCGCGCCCTCACCCACGGGCAGCGCAAGGTGCACCTCCGGCGTGACGAAGACGGGCGGATCGTCGGGGCCGGCGGCGAGGTGGGCGAGGACCAGGAGCACGACGATACCGATGGTGCGGTCGAGTCGGCGCTGCTGCACTTCTCCTCTCCCCGGGACGCAGCCGCCATCGCGGCGTTCCTACGCACGCGGGTGTACAGGCCCGAGTCCCTCGTGTGGCTGGAGGGCTACCAAGCCCTGCTCCGCTGGCGAGCTGAAAACGAGATCACCGGCCTCTACGCCGTTCCCTACGACACCGAGGTCGAAGTCGGGGCGACGAAGGCGTTTCCGCTTGGCCGGTGGGTGCACCAGCAGCGGAAGGCGCTACGGGCCGGGGAGCTGGAGCCGCGCCGCAAGGAACTGCTCGACTTGCCGGAGGCCGGAATGGTGTGGGAGCCCGGCGAGGAAGCCTGGGAGACCAAGCTCGCCGCGCTGCGCTCGTACAGGCGGGCCACCGGACACCTCGCTCCCCGGCAGGACGCGGCCTGGGGCGAAGGCGAGGCGATGGTGCCCGTCGGGCAGCACATGGTCAACCTGCGGCGCAAGGGCGCGAAGAGCGGCCTAGGCAAGGACCCGAAGCGGGCGGAGCAGCGTGCGGCGCAGCTCACCGCGATCGACCCGGACTGGAACTGCCCGTGGCCCCTGGACTGGCAACGCCACTTCCGCGTCCTCGCCGACCTCGTCGACGCCGACGGCCACCTGCCCGACATCGCACCCGGCGTGCTCATGGCCGGCGACGACATCGGCCGGTGGCTCCAGCGGCAGAAACAGCCGGGCACCTGGGCGCAGCTGTCCACCGAGCAACAGGAGCGGCTGTCCCGGCTGGGCATCACGCCTGCTGAGGCTCCGTCTCCAGCCCCGGCGACCAAGGGTGCGAAGGGCCCGAACAAGGCGCAGCAGGCATTCCAGCGCGGCCTTGCGGCCCTCGCACAGTGGGGCGAGCGAGAAGGCGCCCACCGGCCCGTGCCGAGGGGTCACAGCGAACAGATCACGGTCGACGGCGAGACGGAGCCAGTGGTCGTCAAGCTGGGCGTGTGGGTATCGAACACCCGCGCGAGGCGCGACAAGCTCACTGGGGAGCAACGCGCCGCACTGCGGGAACTGGGCATGCAGTGGGCGTGAGCACGTCTGCTGGCCATCGGAATGCGGTCCTGGCCATGTCCTGTCAGGGGTTGGGGCCCGCGTCTCCTCAGCCGGGGACCGAGGCTCCTCCCTCAACCCACGAGCAATCCTCGATTCTGGCAGAGTGGACCACGTGCCCGACTATGACCTGACGCGCCTTGGAACTCGCGCCTTTGAGCAGCTCGTGGTTGCTCTGGCTCGTCGGGACATCGGACCGGGGGTGCAGGTTTTCGGTGACGGACGCGACGGCGGCCGTGAGGCAACGTTCGAAGGCACGATCAACTGGTCCAGCACATCGGCCGGGGGCGCGGACCGCTTGGACTGCTGGTCGGGGTACACCGTCCTGCAGGCCAAATTCCATGTGAAACCCGGGCAGACCCCACACGACAACGCTCTGTGGTTGCAGGCGCAGATCAAGAACGAGATCGACGGTTGGATCAGAGCTGCGCAAGCGAGCACCCGCTCTCGTCTTCCCGATTATTTGATCTTTGTCACCAACGTCGACCTGTCCGCTGTTGCCAAGGTTGGCGGGATTGACAAAGTGAACCAGGCCGTGAGGAAACGGCTGACTGAGATGGAGACCACCCGTAGCGGCCTGCGGGTCAAAGACTTTGCGATCTGGCATGGGGACCAGATCCGCTCGATGCTGGATGCCAACCAGGAAGTTCGCTACGCCTTTCCCGCTCTTCTGACGGCCGGTGACGTTCTGGCGAAACTGGCCCCCGACTGGGTCAGCCTGGGGACCTTCGATGCACAGGACCCGTTGCGCGAGCAGCTCCTTCATGCGATCAAGGACGACCGCTGGATCCGGCTGAGTCAGTCAGGCGGTCCGGGTGAGGCGAAGCTCTGGCTCGACGACATCGCGATTGACCTGCCCGCAACTCTCGGCAGTCCCGACGGCGACCTGACCGTCCGAGCCGTTCAGCGTGTGCTGGAGCTTGGCGACATGGTGTTGCGTCAGCGCCAACCAGACCGCATCAAGCGATCCAACGTTGTGCTCGTCGGCGGCCCGGGACAGGGCAAGTCCACCCTCAGCCAACTCATCGCGCAGGCCTACCGGGTGGCACTACTCACGGGCGCCAGTCCGGGGCCTTCAGTCCAGGAAGTCATCGACGGCACACGCTCGGCTCTCGCCCGACTCGGACTGTCAGTCCCCAGCAACCGTCGCTGGCCGACACGTATCGACCTCGCCAAGTATGCCGAGGAGCTGGCCAGCGGCGCCGAGGTTTCCCTGCTGCGATGGATCTCCACACGGCTGTCCGAACGCACCGACCGGGATATCTCTCCCAGCGTGCTGCGTGGGTGGCTCCGAGCATGGCCGTGGGCTCTGATCCTCGATGGCCTTGATGAAGTTCCCTCGGTTGACGCTCGCCGTCTCATCTACAGCAAGATCGACGACCTGCTCACCAGTGCCGAGGACCTCGACGCCGATCTCCTCATCGTGGTCACCACCCGCCCCACCGGCTACGACGAACGCTTCCCCGCAGACCGCTTCGAACACCTGCAGTTGCAGCGACTCCCTGCCGGTGAGGCAGCAGCCCTCGCTCAGCAGATCACCGACAAGCGCTTCACCGACGATGACGAGATGCGGATCAAGGTGGCCGCACGCATGCGAGACGCTGCTCGTGACCCGGTGACGATCCGCCTGATGGAGACACCGCTACAGGTGACGATCATGTCGTTCATCGTGGAGAAATTCCCCACGCTGCCCCCTGACCGGTTCACGCTGTTCGACATGTACTACCGGACGATGTTCGATCGGGAAGTCGCCAAAGACATCCCCATCGCACGGTTCCTTTCCCAGCACCGCACCCAAATCGACCGTCTCCACGAGCACGTCGGGCTCATCCTCCAAGCCGCCTCCGAAACCGCGGACGGAGCCGAAGCAACGATCAGCCCTCATGGTCTCCACGACATTGCCCTGCAGCGCCTGTTGGACCGCGGATTCACACCCGCCGACGCTGAAACCCATGCCGGAGCCCTAGTCGAAGCCGCCACCCACCGGCTCGTCCTACTTGGTCCCCGGGACAACGGAGTCGGCTTCGACATCCGCACCCTCCAAGAGCTGATGGCCGCGCGCGCCATCGCCGAAGGCGATGACGCTGTCGTGATGTCCCGGCTACGACTGATCGCCCACCACCCCCACTGGCGCAACACCTGGCTGCTCGCCACTGGCGAGCTCCTCCTACGTTCCGAACGCTTCGAAAAGAGAATCCTCGACCTACTCAAACAACTCGACTCCAATCCCCACCGGCTGAACGCCCGCTACCCCGCCGCGCCAGCACTCGCCGCGGATGTCCTCGATGACAACCTCGCCGCTAAACGGCCCCGCTTCGAACGAGGTCTCATCGAACGGCTGCTCAGCGTCCTGGACCGCCCACCGGTCGTTGACGTACCGCGCCTCGCCACAACACTCCTGCGCATCGCCAGCACAGACACCTACCGTCGGCTCGTATACGACCGCATCAGCTCCGCTGCGTCAGCCGGAGCCGCACGCCGAGCCGCTGCCGCCCTTGTGCTGGAAGAGATGGCCATGGAGGTTCCCTCTCACGACGCACGGCTCACCAGCATGCTCAATGCCTACCGCGCGCTGGCGATTCCTGAGACTGAGGTGCAGGCGATAGGCGCCTGGCAGGGTATGTCAACACGCAGCATTCCCCTTGAGGGCGCCGATGGTACGGAAGCCCATTTCCGTGTGCTGGGTCACGTCACTCTCTTCTATGGTCCAGACCCGAAGACCGTCTCGTTGCCTGCCTACCTCGAGGAACTCGTGGAACCTGTCGGCCTCAGCGACAAGGATCTACAAGTCCTACGAAGCGGCCTCGCGACGCTGTCGGACTCTCGCTTCTGTCTCTCCGGCCCTCCGCCTGGAACCGCCATTCCTGTCGTCCTACACAGCGGACCGGCGGAACCTCTTGTGCAGGCCCTTCAGAACGAGGATGTCGCAGCCTCACTCGACCTCGCCCTCAGCGCTTTGCCATCCACGCACTGGACTATCGAAGCCATGCTCGGTGCCACCTTCAAACCCAGCCAGAACCGGCAACCTGTCGGACCCACACTCCTGCTCGCCATCGCCGAGGACCACACCGCAGACAACTACTACGCCGACTGATCCGTCTTTCAAGGCAGTAGCGACAGCGCGCCATCAACCCGGTACCTTAACGGCCCCGGTCGCCGTAGTCCTGAAGCTAGGCGTGCAGTCTTCGAGGCCCTTTCTCCACTCGGGCAGCCCCGCATCTGGTGCGGAGTCCGAGCAAGGCGCAGCAGGCCGGCCCGGGGGTCGGGACACCCCATCCCGGCTCCCGTAGCCGACGTCGGCCGGTGCTGTCCCGAAGACGCTGGAACTGGCGGGCGGGGGCGAGCGGTATGGGAGGACTGAAGTCACGGGCTGCAGGATGCCGGCCTGTCGACTGGCCGCATGGGGAGGCGGACGTGGGGCATATCGAGCAAGGGCTGGGGCAGGCGCTGCGCACCCGGCCCGTTCCCTTGAGCACCGAGGCTCGCCTGCGGTTTCTGCTGGCAACGCATCGGTATTCCACCCAGAAGGTGGCCGCGGTCCTTGGGGTGTCGCAGCGCACCGTGCAGAGGTGGGTGACAAAGAAGCCCGGAGCGCGTCGCCCGCCGGGCCCGCTGCATCTGCGGGCGATCGAGGAAGCAGTCCTGGCTCGGTGGCAGCCTCGAATACGAGCCCGCCGGCGCGCCCAGGCCGAAGCGGAGGGCTTCGTCTTCCACACCAGGGCGCGATTCGGGTTCGCTGCTGCGGCCGGTTCCCTCGGACGACCCGCGGGTGCGGTGGATCACCCAGTACCTGCCGGGAGAGGTAGCCCGTGAGTTGTTCGCCGCCCGGGACGCCGGCGCGGGTGAGCAGCAGCAGATGGTGATCCTCGCCCGCGCGCTGGGGCATGCCTACTTCCGCGATGGGGGTCGCCGCGCCCACGGCCTGCACATCGCCTTCAGCGACCTCGAGTTCGCCGACTTCTCGATCGGATGAGCGTGCCCTGTTCGGACGCGTCAGGGGCCTTCAGCGCCGCGAGTGCCTGGTGCGTACGGCCAGCATCGCTTCGTACCTGTTGGCTTCCTGCCGCTCGCGCCAGTCCCACTCCACACGGCCGGCCGGGCCTTGGCGGCGGGCCACAGGCGGCTGGGACGGGCGCAGCCTGGCCGTCTCGGCCACGCGCAGCAGGAGGGCACGGCCTCCTGGCGTGGCGAACAATTCGTGGTCCTCGCCGGATACGAGCCGGGCGAAGCAGGCCGCGGCCCGCAGGAAGACACCCGCCCAGGGCGGTACGGGGTAGGCGGCGCAGCCGTCGGTGTAGCGGGCGCGGTCGTGCAGGGCAAGTGTGGGCGCAGCGTCGTCGTAGTCGCGAGAGCGTGCGGTAGCAAGTTGCTGGAGGGACGCACCGGTGATCAGTGCAGCGGCAACGGTCGCGGCCAGGCGAGGGTGCGCGGTCACCCCATGAAGCCGATGAGCGACTTGCTGGGCAGCGTACGGGGTGAGAGGTGTGGGCGGTGGGCGGTGGGCGGTGCCGCCAGACGATCGGCGGCGGCGTGCACGGGGCGGCGCAGGGGCTGGGACTGTCGTAGGAGACGAGGCGGTCGAGTGCAGGCAGGGTGAGCCATCGGCTGCTTGGCCGGCCCGGTTGGTCTGCAGGCAGGGGCACGGGGGCGGTCGCGCCGTAGTAGTGGCGGCGGGCGGTCTGAAAGTCGGTAGTGATGATGTGGTCGGCCGCTTGCAGGGCTTGGTGCAGGGCGGTGGGCAGGTGGGGCCGGTGGCAGACCAAGATCAGGTGGATACCGGTGAGCGTGCGCAGTTGCAGGAGGCGCATCGCGCGGCGGGCGGTGAGGCGGTGGGCGCGCAGGACGATCAGCCGGGTGACGGGAAGAGCAGTGATCCAGGCAGTGGCGGCTTCCCATGCGGGCTGACGGCCACCAGGGAAACGGCCTGGAAGCAGGGGCGGCTTTTCCAGGGCGGCGAGAAGGTCGTGGGCGAGGCCGGTTTCGCTGGTGGTGCCCGGGCCGGGGTGCAGGGTGATCCGGCCGGACGGCGGATGGTGGGCGGCCAGGGCGGTGTGCGTGTGAATCACGTCGTCATGGCGGTCGATGACCACGGTGACGGGCGGTGGCGCGGCGAGCGGCATGGCGGCGTGGTGGTCAGGCGAGGCGGCTGAAGGCCCAGCGCAGCAGCTCCTGGTCGACGCGTGGGCGGCCGGTGCGTGCCAGGGCGGTGCGGGTGTGGGCGGTCAGCTGGGCCCAGGCGCGGAAGTTGCCGTGTGCGGCATGGCTGTCGGCGAAGGTGATGTCGTCGGGGTCGGCGTCGGCCCAGATGGGGTGGAACAGGGGGATGGCTTCGAGGACTTCGCTGGGGGTGAGGCGGGTGAAGTGCTGCCAGATGAAGATCCGGGAGGACAGCATCGGCTCGCGGCGCAGCACGGTGTGGCAGCCCTCCCCGCCGACGAAGATGATCGCCAGCTGGGTGGCAGGTTCGTCCCACAGATAGCGGAAATATTCGAACGCCTCCCCGTTGAGCCACTGGGCCTCGTCCACCAGGAAGGTACGAGGGCGTTCAGCCAGAGCGGTCTTCAGTAGACGGTCGAATTCACTGGGGTGGCGCGGCGGTTCACCGGCCAAGTCGAGCGCGGTGAACAACTCGTAGCGCACCGCGCGGGCGGTGGGACGGGCACGGAAGGTGATCTTGCTGACGTCCTCGTGCGGTTCGAGTCCGCGCAGGCAGGTGTTGACGGCGAGGGTCTTGCCGAAGCCGGCGCCGCCGTGGATGCACATCATGGCCCGCGCGGCGACTGTGTCGGAGATGTTCTCCCGGGCGGTGAGCAGGGCGCGGGTGGTGACCACAGAGGCATCGGGCAGGTCGACGTACTGGTAGGTGGCCGCGGTCACGAGGCGTCTCCGTCTTCATCGGTGGTGAGAGGTGTAGCCCTCCCGTCGCGGCCGTCCGGGACGGAAGCGCCACCACGGCCGGACGGGTGCAGGATGGGCGGGCCTGGCGTGGTCAGCGCGGCTAGGGAAGCAGGGGTGCGCCAATCGGCCGGGGGCGCGGCGTGCGGGATGAGGTCCGGCAGCGCCAGCTTCGAGGCGTCGTTGTGCTCGATGGCGGCCAGTTCGTGCCCGGCTTGAGCGGCGGTGAGGGCTCCCAGCCGTTGGGCCGGCCCTGCCGTGGTGGCCGGGGCGAAGCGCTGTCGGCGCAGCGTCTCGGCGGCTTTCACCTCGGCGCGCAGACGTCGGGCACGCTCCGCACGGGCTGTGCGCAGGGCCTTGAGTTGTTCGGGGGTGGCCGCGTCCGCGAGGTGCGCGGGCCCGAGATACTTGCCGCTCGCGTCACAGATGTCGATCTCGTGATCGTGGTGCGGCATGTAGCGCACGGTGACGGTACGGCCGGCCTGGCCGGTCATCCAGGGGGCGATGTAGGTGCGCCCGCGCCACCGCACGCCGTGGCTGGTCAGCTTCCGCGGGCGGCCGTCGTCCTCCAGGGTGAACGTCCACAGGTCGGCCGCGGGGACATCGGTGACGGGAGTCGGATCGGCCTGCCATGCCTCAAGCGGCGTGCGGCCGGACAGCGCCTGGGGCCGGTGCTCGGTGTTCCACCAGTGGGTCCAGGCCAGCACCTCCGCGGTGAAGTCCTGAAACGACATGGCACCGGACGTCTCCGGCTTGCCCACGCCTTTGTGTCGCCGGCCGGAGCGGGGCTTGGTGGGGGTGAGGGTGTAGCCGGGCAGGGCCGCGAACAGCATCCGGTCAACGGCCCGGTTGAGGTTCTCCACCGTGCCCTTGAGGTGAGGGCTGTAAGCGGGAAGGTCCTTCACCGTCACACCCATCGTGCCGAACGCGGCGGTGACGGTGGTCGACAGGAAGTCCTTGCCCCGGTCCACCCGCACCTGCTCCGGTGTCCCTCCCGCAGGGCCGTAGGGATCATCACGCAAAACAGCGGCACGCAGCGCGGCCAGCACGGAGGCACGGGAAGGAACGCCAGGAGTGACCGCGGTGCCGGTGATCACTTTGGTGGCGGTGTCGATGAACCACGTCACCCAGGGGCGCACCAGGTCGCCGTCGGCATCGACCAGCAGCGGTGCCTGGACGTGATCGGTCTCCCACACGTGATTGCGCCAGGAGGCCGCCCGTTTGCCGAAGACGTCGTGCGCGCGGGCCGCGTCCGGTCCCGCGGCAAGACCGGCCCGCTCCCCCGCGGTGAGATCACGACGCACCGCGCGCAGGAACGTCGATAGCGACGGCACTGGGTCCAGCAGCGGCACCTCAGCCGGCGGGGCGCCCGCGGGAGAAGCCGCGGATTTAGATGCCGTCGTCGGCTGACCGTCACGGCCGCCGGTCTGGGCCCGGGCCACCAACTGGCGGTGGACCGCGGAAGCATTGCCGTGCCAGTACGCCAGCAGCACCCGGATCTCCCTGGTGATCTCGAACCGCTCACCGCTGCGTTCCCCGGGGCGGATCGCGTCCTGGGGCGACCGGGAGGCCTCAGCCAGCCACCGCCACACCGTGCGCTCCGACACGCCCAGGCACTCCCCGGCCAGACGCACATGCTCCCGCGACAGCCGCCGCTCGGCGCGCAGCGCCAGCAGACGACGCACCGCCGGCGCCCGCAACGCCGTCAACGACTCCTCCCCCAAAACACCGGCCGGATCCTCCGGCGGCGCCATCGGCTGCCCGTTCACGCCGTGCCCCTCCGCCTCTTCCACTTTCATGGAGCGCGCCTTCGTTCACCTCGTCGGAACAGATGAAGGCCCTCCTACACGAGCCCTCCGAGCAGCCCGGGCCGTCACGGGTAAGGGCCAAGACGCGCGCAGGCCTGCTCGATCAACTCCCGGTCCACACGCCTTACGGGGCCGCGCTCGCGGGCCGCGTAGACATGCGACGTGATCTTCGCCCACGTGCGGAAATTGCCGCGCGCCATCTGCTCGTCCGCCCGCGCAAGGTCGTCCGGGTCCACCTCCGCCCACACGGGATGGAAAAGCGTCAGCGTCTGCGGCACTTGAGACGGCTCAAGCCGGCCGACCTGATGCCAGGTCAGCACTCGCGAGCGCAGCGCCGAAGCACGCGCGAGGGCCCGCTCGCTTCCCGCCCCACACAGCACCAGTGCCGCCGCCGCACAGCCCGGCGCGTCCCACAACTGCCGCAGATAATCCAGCAATGGCGGCGTCAACCGCTGGGCGTCATCGATGAACAGCACACCCGGCTCGGCCAGTGCCCGCGTCAGAGCCTGGCTGACCGGTCCGGCCCGGTGCGGCAGCGCCCCCGACGGCAGCCCGAGCGCTTCACACAGCGAGGCCCGCAAGTGCGGCAGACCGGGCGCCACGCCGGCCACCGCCCGCCACACCGGCACCCGGCCGGGCAGAAGATGCAAAGCCTGCTCGACGGCGACCGTCTTCCCCAGGCCCGTGTCCCCGTACACACAGCACATCCCGCGGGCCGCGACCGTATGCCCCACGGCCTCCGCCACAGCGGCCACCTGCCGTGTGGACACCAGCCGGGCCCCCGGCACGTACAACCGCACACCGCCGCTCCGCACCCCCGCATCCGCAGCGTCCTCCGACACCGGCACGTCGGCGGGCGGCCCGTCGACAACAAGCGGACCACTCGCCCCGTCCACGAGCCCCAGATCCGCCAGCGCCCGGTCATACCGGCTCGGCTCCAGACTCACCCGGGCCCCTGCCGGACGGGCCACTTCAAGAACCCGGCCCGCCCCCAGATCCCGCTTGATCACCCGGTGCAATGTCGGCAGCGAGGGCACACACTGCGCACCCCAGCCCTCCAACGCCCCCTCTTCCTGGGCCCGGAGCATCCTGCGCCGCCAACTCCGCGACGTTCCCGCCCGCCTCCGCAAGGACCTCCCACAAGGCGTCACTCAGCGAAAACCCGTCCTGCCGCGGCCGCGCCTCGACGTGGCCCCGGCGCCCATCGGCCAGCCAACGCCACACCGTCCGCTCTGACACACCCGCCAGCTCCGCCGCGATCCGCACATGCAGCGCAGTCAGCGTCCCCTCCCCATCCACCGCAAGAAGCCGACGCACCACCACACCCCGAGCCAACGGCACACCCCCCGTCGGCGCAGCCCCAGCCGACCCCGCCCGGAGCTCACCCGCCGAAACCCCCTGACCCGTCATACGGCCCAGCCCACCCGACCCCGCCAACCCCTCACACAGGAACAGCGAAACCCATGACAGCCAGCGACCAACCTGTTAGCCACACCACAACAGCCGCTTGGTCACCCCATGACAGCGACCACAACCCCGCCCTGGACCCCGCTACCAGGACACCCACATCACGAGCCCGCTGACGCCCACCCACTGCCACCCCACCGCCCAATCACACCCGGGACCAGGACTCCGGTTGAGTCCCTCGGGAACGGCGGACCGGAGGGCGGGCCGGACGGGATCCTCACATGCAACACAGGGCGCCGACCGCTCGCAGGGCACGGGCACGGGGCACAGGGCACGGCAATCGGGGTACACGGAGCAGCGACCTGGCAACGGCATACGGCAGAAGGCGGCGCTTCATGAAGTTCGACGACAACGCCCGTCTGGACACCTCCGAGGTGCGCGACGAGCGTGGTAGTCGGATCCCCGGTGGCGGTGCGACCATCGGCGGCGGAATCGTTGGCATCGTCGTCCTGGTCGTGGGACTCGTGCTCGGCATCGGCCCCGACCAGTTGGGCCTTTCCTCCGGCGGCGATGAGCCGGCACCGGTCTCGTCCTCCCTCGCCAGGGTCGAGCAGGCCTGCCGCACCGGGCAGGATGCCAACACCAAGGACGACTGCCGCATCGTGGCGGTGGTCAACAGCGTCCAGGACTACTGGACCCAGGAGTCGGGCCGCAGCCAGGTCGCTTACACCAAGGCGCCGACGGTGCTCTTCAGCCGGCAGGTGAGCACGGCGTGCGGCAACGCCACGTCGCAGGTGGGGCCCTTCTACTGCCCCGGCGACCGTACGGTCTATCTTGACCTCGGCTTCTTCGACGAGTTGCGGACGAAGTTCGAAGCGAACGGCGGGCCCTTCGCGCAGGCCTATGTGGTGGCCCACGAGTACGGGCACCATGTCCAGGACCTCCAGGGGACGCTGGGCAGGTCCCACAACGGGCTGACCGGCGCCGACAGCGCCTCGGTCAAGACGGAACTGCAGGCCGACTGTTACGCGGGCGTGTGGGCGCACCACGCAACGACGGTCAAGGACGAGTCCACCGGCAGACCGCTGATCACCAGCCTCACGGACGCGGATATCCAGGACGGACTGGACGCGGCCGCCGCTGTCGGCGACGACCGCATCCAGGAAAAGTTCCAGGGGCGGGTGACCCCCGACACCTGGACCCATGGCTCGTCCGCACAGCGGCAGCAGTGGTTCGGTCTGGGTTACCGCACCGGGGACATGGCCCGGTGCGACACCTTCCGCTGAGCGCCGCATCGAATTAGGGGCGGGTGACCGGCCCGCTATCTGACCTCGCGAAGAGTTCCGGCCGGTGGCTATTGAATGCCGCCCGCAGGACTGCTCTCCTGCCTCCACCTCGCCTCCCCGGCCGATCCCAGGGAGGCGTTTTCGTGCCCCGGTCCTGTCGACTACACCCCGAGCCCCGCCGGAAGCGGTGGAGGAGTTGCGCGGCTAACCCGCCGCTCACCCACCGTCCGTAACCCGACCAGGTCCGGGTCGGGAGGACATTTTCCGAGCAGCTCTTGGAGGAGCAATGAGTAACCACGAGCAGCGCGACCAGCAGCCGCAGGCGCCGGCACCCGAGCCGCGACAGTAGGAATCGCGAAAGGAGTTCGCGAAGAAGGCCACCTGGCCGCGATCGGCGCCACGCTCTCAGGAGCGACCCGCGCCGTGGTGGCCCACCTCCTGGAGGGCGACTCGTGACGCGGCCCATGCGCCGCCCGCCCTGCCGCGCCAGAAGACGCGCCACCCTGAGTCTTTTGGCCGCCCGACGTCACGGCATGCCCGCACTGTGACGCCCCGGCTGCACACTGCGGACGGCTAGGTCATCAGCTCGATGTGCGGATGCGCGGGGTTCGCCGGGCAGACGAACAGATGCTGCCGGTAGCCGCTGCCTATCTGGACCCCGGTCGCGTTGTAGCCGCGGTGGCCTGGGTACGGTCCAGCACCTGGGTGGGGGTGCGGAGACCAGCTGTTCCCGGAGTCGTCCCCTTCCTCGAACGTGGCGACGGTCATCAGGACCTCCATACCGGTGCCGCACTTGGAGCAGGGCTGCGGGCTGGGGTCGGTGGAGTTCCAAGCGGGCCAGCCGCCGACCTTCCAGCCGGGGGCGTTGGACAGCACACAGTCGTAGTACGTGTCCGGGTCCATGTCTTCCTCTGCTGCCTGCGGCACACTCCACTGCTTGAGCTGCTCCTGCAGTTCTTCACTTAGCTCCAGATGGTCGGGGTACTCGGTGATCTGCTCCGGTTCGAGCACGCACGGTTCCGGTAGATAGCCGTCGAACTGCACTGCGGGCGGCTCGGGGGGCGTGTCGAGGATGTCGGTGACGGCGGCTGCGGAACGCCAGAAGAGCAGGGTCCTGGGCATGATCGGGTGATCGAAGGGGCACCACAGAACCTGCAGCAGGTCCTTGCCCTCCGGCGGGCGCAGATCGGGCACATCCCGTGCGTACAGCTGCGCCACGGGCAGCATCGCTATGGGGCCGTCGTACGACTGGACCGCCAGCCTCACCGGATACGTCTGAGGGGGCCGGATCCGCTCGAGAGTCTCCCGTTCCTCCGGAGTCAGGTCCCGGCCGTGCGAGGCGGCGAAGATCCGTCGTTCCAGCCGCAGATCCGCCGGGGACTGGGCTGGGTTGATGCCATCCACCACATGCGGTTCCTCGCAGTGCGGCCACGGCTCCTCAGCGGGCCACAGCAGCGGCCCACCGATCGAGCTGTCGTGCCACGTCGGCGCCCCAGGGCGGGGGTGCAGGCGGGTCGCCGTGCGGGCCAGCGGAACCAGTTGGGGAAAGACCTCGGCAACGTCGATCGGCCGTGGCGGAGTGACAGGAGTGACATTCATGGCCGCAATCTTGCCGATCGCCTCTGACAACGTCCCTCGTGGCCGCCCCACGAAGAGCTCCGGCATGGGCGCCACCCGGGAGAGCGCTGTCGCCGATCCGTTGCCGGCGGATGCCCCAGGTCCACGATCGCCGCGTGGCCACTCTGGATGTCCGTTGATCACCGTCCGGTGATCGCACCCCCGCCCGGTTTCGGCAGATGCCGTACCAGCCGAGCCCACTCATCGTTCGTCAGATCTCCCCGCCCCACCACCAGCAGGACCACCAGCAGGGCATGCCGCCAAGATCCGCCGGGCAGGCCCTGCAGGTCTGCGCCTGGCGTGAGGAGCACAGCGCCGCGAGCAGGGTGATCCGCACATCCTCGCTGGTGTCGCGGAAGTCCGAGGGGTACATCTTGATCGCCCGTGCCCGCCAGGCGGCCACCAGCTTCTCCGAGTAGTCCGCGAACAGCCCGTCGGGCAGCCCGAGCTTGCGCACGTCGTGGAGCTTGGGGATATCACTGGTCTCTGAAGTGGCGGAGCCGCCGAAGGGCAAGACGGACCCGTCGGCGGACGAGACGTCCACCGACAGACTGAGGCGGAGACCCGCCGACGGGCGCTCAGGCAGTATCCGCTCCGGTCACTAGGGCGGAAGGCATCTCCTGCAGTACGTCGTACAACTGCTGGGCAGGTGTGCTGGAGAGGGCGCCGAGATCCTCCCGGGCAGCCTCGAGTGGCGCGGTCAGGTGGGCCGCGGATCCGACCGGTGGCCGTGCGCCGGGCCTGGTTGGTGAGGGCTGCGCGTGGATAGCAGTCGGATCCGGTTCGGTGTATGGCCTCACGATCGCATCCACGTAGCGAAGGCGTCGACAAGGCCCGTGTAGAACCGCTCGCCGGGCACCGAGCCCGGGGTTTTGCTGGCGTCGTAGAACGCGACGTTGGTGAAGGTGGCAGAGGCGGAGGCGTTGAGGTTCTTGTAGAAGGCGAGCTTGCCGCGGCCGAATCCGACAAAGAGCCAGAAGATCCCGAGTGAGGCGGTGTTCTGGAGCATGGAGCGGACCTCAGCTTTGTCCCAGGGCTCATCGCCGACCTGGGTCACGATGAAGGCAGGATCTGCAGCGCCGGCTTCTTGATAGTGGCTGACGGCTCGGCGCACAGCGTCGGCGACGTTGCCCCAGCCCCAGTCGACCTGGGTGTGGAGCTGTCCGATACGGCCGCGGTAGTTGTCCAGCCGGATCTCCTCCAGGAACGGCTCTCGTCCGCTGGAGAAGATCACGGGCACCGTGCCGTCGTCGTCGAGGTGGGCGGACAGGGCCAGGACCCGTTCGGCGAAGGCCTGCACGGCGAACGACTCGTACAGCTCTTCCATGTGCCAGTCGTGATCCAAGATGAGGTAGACAGCAGCTCGCCGTCCCGTCATCCCTCGGTCTGCAAGAGCCTGGCTGGCCTGTTGTGCGGGTGCCAGCAGGCCCGGCGCCTGCCGCTCCACCTTCGTCAGGTCGACCGCAGCAGCCTGTCCCGTAGTCGTGTGTATCTGCGCAGGGAGCGGCGCGGCAGGGGGCTCGCGATGGGGCGATCGGCGGGCGGTTCACCCACCTGCACGGAAAGTCGGACCGCGCCCCCCATGCCGTCGAGCGCGACCAAGGTGAACCCCTCGCGACTCCGGGCGTCGACTGCGGCAGCGACCGTCGAGATCATCGTCATGACGGCATTCTCCCGAGACAACCGACCCGCGAGAAGGAAGACGGTTTCTCCATCACGAAGAACTAGATAAGGAACAAGCTCAGAAGCTGTGTCACATCTCTTTGTGCAGGTCACGGGCGTGATTGGTTTCGGTGATCCGGTGTGCCGTTCGGTTGAGCGTCGATGGACGGTCAACCGAACGGCAGGATGCGGATCTTCCGGCGGCTGTTGCGAGGGTGGTGACCGCCTCGGGCGCCACGGACAACGCGGCCCGACGGAACCTCCCCGTGCCCTTGCCGTCAAGTGCACTCCAAGTCCTAGGCTGACGCTCCCAACTCACCCCCGCCTGCGAGGGAGCACCGGCATGCGCTATCGAGTCCTCGGCAAGACCGGCATCGAGGTCAGCACCCACTGCCTGGGCACGATGATGTTCGGTGCCGTCGGCAACCCCGACCACGAGGACAGCGCATGCATCATCCACGCTGCGCTCGACGCCGGCATCAACTTCGTGGACACCGCCGACATGTACTCGGCCGGCGAATGCGAGGAGATCGTCGGCAAGGCGCTCAAGGGCAGACGCGACGACGTCGTGCTCGCCACGAAGGTGCACTTTCCGCTGGGGGAGGGACGCAACCGCAGCGGCAATTCGCGCCGCTGGATCCTCAAGGCCGTCGAGGACAGTCTGCGGCGCCTGGACACGGACTGGATCGACCTCTACCAGGTGCACCGTCCTGACCACACCACCGACATCGAGGAGACGCTGTCCGTCCTCAGCGACCTGGTGAGGGCAGGCAAGATCCGGGCGTTCGGCAGCTCCACGTTCCCCGCCGAGGACCTCGTCGAGGCTCACCATGTGGCGGAGCGGCGCGCACTGATGCGGCTGCGCACGGAGCAGCCGCCGTACTCGATTCTCGCGCGCGGCATCGAACGGTCCGTGCTGCCCACCGCGCAGCGCCTGGGCATGGGAGTGCTGACCTGGTCACCGCTCGCCTCGGGATTTCTGTCCGGCGCCTACCGCCAGGGCCAGCCCGTCGACCTCACCACCGGTCGCGCAAAGCTCACTCCGCACCGCTTCGACCCCGCCGTCCCGGGCAACGCCGCGAAGCTCGCGGCCGTCGAGCAACTCGTCGCCGTCGCTGAGGAGGTGGGCTGCACCCTGCCGGAACTGGCCGTCGCCTTTCCGTTGGTGCACCCGGCCGTCACGTCGGTGATCATCGGTCCGCGCACCATGGACCAGCTCACCTCGTCGCTCAAGGGGGCTGACCTGATGCTGGACGACGCGGTGCTCGACCGTATCGACGAGATCGTGGCGCCTGGCACCGATGTCTATCGGGCCGACGGTGCCTGGCAGCCGCCGTCGCTCACCGAGCGCGCGTGGCGCAGGCGCCCGGCTGGGGAGCGGACGGCCGCGGACTGAGCCTGTCGTTCGAGGGTCCGGGCACGTTTGGGCAGACCATGAACACGGAGACCGCGCCCCATGCCGACCACATCGCACGCACTCCGTTGTTGCGAAAGAGGTAGCCGAGGGCCAGGCCGACGATGCCGGTGAGCAGCCACAGCGTGTAGACGGTGGAGCCATCGCCGGGAGTCCAGCGGCGTGCTGCGCGATGTTGTGGACTGGGTTCGTGGTTACCTCAAGGACGCCCCCGACCGCTACGTCAAGAAGGGCGACAAAGCCCAGCCCTCGACGCGCATCGGCCGGATCGGCGCCTCCGGCGGCACGAGTTGGGCCCATCTCCACCACGAACAACGGTACTAGGCGACCGGCGACTTCACCCACGAAAGGCACCGCAAGCCGTGCGGGTCACCACAGAAGCCGTGATCGGTGCGGTCACCGGCTCGCTTACCGCGCCCCTGCACGTCTCCCCCACGCACCGACGTCCCCCTGACGTCGCCGCCGTGGCAGGTCGTCGCAGGTCATTGGCCGGGTGCTGACGGCGCGAGACGCCGTCAGCACCCGGGGCTCCCTTCGAGAGTCGGCTCCACTACAGCGGGCGGTGGACTTGTGCGCGTGAAGGGAGATCACTCATCCCCATACATCGCTCTCCGTACCGCTCGGTTGAGCGGCGGCTGCACCACTCCGACAACGGCGCCGATGCCACCTAGTACCAGCGCTCCTTGCCATGGGCTTCCGATGTAGCCGAAGAGCAGGCTCAGTACCGTGCCGAGGCCTGCGCCGACCATTGCGAAGAGCAGGCCGCGTTTCCAGGCAAACAGCGGCTTGTCGTTGGCCTGTGCGGGTCTCCTTTTGTTGGCCTCGGGCACCAGGATCTCTTTTCCTCGCTGTCACACCTTCGCTCCGCCGATGAGGCCGCCGACCACGGCACCGAGGACAGCGTTCTCGGAATCCTCGGCGTTCCCTCCAGCAACTACTGCCCCTAGTCTTGCACCAGCACCGCCCCGGAGCGCCCCCGTTATTGCCCCTGCGGCGACACAGCCGACTCCTGCCGTTCCTGTACAGGCGGCTGCTACGACGGTCGCGGCAGCAAGGCCTGCCACGGCACCACCTATGGCGCTTCCGAGGTCGGGTAGGCCAAACAGACCAGTAGGGTCACTGTTATTGATGGGGTCCCCGCCGGCGTAGAGATACGGGTTGGTCTCTTGCCCCGACGGGTCCGGCTGGGTGAAGCGGCCGAGAGTGGGGTCGTAGTAGCGGTGGCCCATCTTGTACAGGCCCGTGGGGTCCAGACACGTGCCCGCGTAGCGGTGGGGCTGAGGGGCTGCCTCGGTGGTGGTGCCGCGGGGCAGGCCCGTGGGGCCGTAGGCGTAGGTGTGGGTGCACTTGCCCGCGTCGTCGACCAGGCCGAGGACGTTGCCGGTGGCGTCGGTGAGGTAGTAGTAGGACTTCCCCCCAGTCGTCACGGAGTTCAAGGTGCCCGCCGGTTCGCGGATGAATCCGGTGTCCACGCCGTTCGTCGTCGTGGACGCCAGACCGAGCGCGGTGTGGTGGAACCAGGTCGCACCCAGCTTCGTGCGCTCGGAGTTGTCCGTGCCCGCGTGGACCACGTCATAGCTCTTGCCGCCCGCGGTGATGCCGGAGAGCTGGCTGTAGTCCGTCCACGTCACGTTCGTACGGGCCGTGGTGCTCGCGCCTGCCGTCTCGTTGCCGAGCTTGTCGTAGGACCAGCCCCGACCAGCAGATCGCGACCCGTGACTGGCTGCGCCGCCTACACGGCCAAGCAGCCCGGATCGTCGCCGGTGTACTGCGAGACCACCCCGGCAGCGCCCGTTTCCACTACGAACTCGCGGGCGAGCGAGCCGTGGACATGGCTATCCGCAGCGCCGTCAACCAGGCGACCGGCCACTGACCCCCGGCGAGTCGGATCGAACAGGGCGAACACGTCGGCGGGGCGGGCCCGGCTTCTGGCTCTCCCACTCATTGGGCGCGCTGCGTGGTCCCGGTGGGCGGCAGTCAGACGGCCCGGTTGACGGGCGCGGCCTCCAGGCGGACCAGACGTTCGTAGAGAGCCCGCCGGTGTGTAGTAGTCCCCGGCGGGGCCGCGTGAACCGCCGACCAGGTGGACGGGGACGAGGACGTCCGGTGCGCCGACGAACCGGTCCACGGCCCGGGCGGCCGTCACGGCGCCCTCCGGGAAGCCGAGGCCGTGCGCAGCGAAACGTTTCGATGTTCGTGCCGAATATTGCGAGGGCCCTTGACGCCACTGGCCGTCCTCCTATCATCCAGGGTGCTCGACAAGCCGATCGCTGTTCTGCATATCGAACAGACCGCTTCATCGCGCCCCGGACAGCGGCACCCCAGCCCGAGGAGACAGACATGTCATGCCCTCGCCATCCCGTGAGTCGCCGACACGCACTGACCGCCGCCACCGGCCTGGCCACCGGAGCTCTGCTCCCGCTGGCCGCAACCCCCCGTGCCTCCGCTACTGCCCCCCCAGCCCCCCAGCCCCTCGATCCGACGGCCGCCGCCTCCTACACCAACCCCGTGATCTGGCAGGACTTCGCGGACCTCGACGTCATCCGCGTCGGCGACACGTTCTACGCCTCCGCCTCGACCATGCACTACTCGCCGGGCGCACCCGTGCTGCGGTCGTACGACCTCGTCAACTGGGAGATCGCGGGACACTCGGTGCCCGTCCTGGACTTCGGAGCCAAGTACGACCTGAACGGCGCGCGCGGCTACGTCCGCGGCATCTGGGCGTCGACGCTCGCCTACCGCCCGAGCAACCGCACCTTCTACTGGCTCGGCCAGATCGACTTCGCCCGCACCTACGTCTACACGGCCACCGCCCCCGAGGGCCCGTGGAACCGGCTCACGACCATCGGCACGCCCTACTACGACGCCGGACTGCTCGTCGACAGCGACGACACCCTGTACGTGGCCTACGGCAACACCACCATCCACGTGGCCCAGCTCTCGCCCGACGGCCGCAGCCAGGTCAGATCGCAGCAGGTGTTCTCGACGCCACCGAGTATCGGCACGCTCGAGGGTGCCCGCTTCTACAAGATCAACGGACAGTACTACATCTTCCTCACCCGCCCCGCCAACGGTCAGTACATCCTCAAGTCGTCGAGCGGCCCTTTCGGTCCGTACACGCTGCGGCAGGTCCTGCTCGACCTGCGCGGACCGATCCCCGGCGGTGGTGTGCCGCACCAGGGCGGGCTGGTGCGGACGCAGAACGGCGCCTGGTACTACCTGGCGTTCGTCGACGCCTACCCCGGCGGCCGGATGCCCGCCCTGGCGCCGGTCACCTGGACGCCGGACGGCTGGCCCGTCGTCCAGCTGGTCAACGGCGCCTGGGGCACGTCGTACCCGAGCCCGGCCGTGCCCGCCCCACCCCGTCAGATCGCTCCCCTGACCGGCGTCGACACCTTCGACCGCACCGCGCTCGATCCGAGGTGGGAGTGGAACCACAACCCGGACAACACCAAGTGGTCGGCCGGCAACGGCCTGACGCTGCGGACCGCCACCGTCACCGGCGACCTCTACGGGGCCCGCAACACCCTTACGCACCGCATCCAGGGCCCGACGTCCACCGCCACGGTCCAGCTCGACCACTCCGGCATGCGGGACGGCGACCGGGCCGGACTCGCGCTGCTGCGCGACTCCTCCGCGTGGATCGGGCTGAAACGTGATGGCGGCACGACGCGCGTGGTGATGGTGGACGGGCTGACCATGGACGGCAACTGGAACACCACGGGCACCGGCAGCGAACGCGCGAGCACGCCCTTGCCCGGCGGCAACCGGATCTGGCTGCGCGCCACCGCGGACATCCGCCCCGGCTCGGCCCGCCCCGGCACCTTCTCCTACAGCACCGACGGCACGACCTTCACCCGCCTCGGCCCGGTCTTCTCCATGGGCAACGACTGGCGCTTCTTCATGGGCTACCGATTCGCCCTCTTCAACCACGCCACCCAGGCGCTCGGCGGCGCGGTCCGCGTCACGCGGTTCGACCTGTCCACGCCCTGAGCGACGCGTGCGAGATGCCGAGCCTGCACCGCCGCAGGCAGCCTTGCGGATCGTCGGCGCGCAAGGACATGGCCCGCGCTCGCAGGCAGGACGCGAACAGCGCCCTCGACTGCATCGACTCCGCGCCGCCCCACCAAAGCGACACCGACCTGACCGGCTGGCCGTACGAGCGGCGGCGCGCGGCACTGGAGGTGCTGTTCGCCGACCACCGCCTGCAGGCACCGCCGACGTTGTGCCCGTCGACGACCGACCCGGCCGTGGCACGCGGGTGGCTGGAGTGGACGGCAGCCGGGCTGGAGGAACTGTGCTTCGAGCGGCTGGACGAGCCGTACCGGCCGACGCGCCCCTGGCTCAAGTACAAGGTGCAGGTCACCACCGAGGCCGTGGTCGGCGCCGTCACCGGCTCCCTCGCGGCGCCCCGGACGGTGCTACTGGGTCGCTACGACGCCGCGGGCCACCTGCAGTACACCGGACGCAGCACCAGACTGTCCCAAGCCACCGGCCGCGCCCTTGCCAACCTTCTGGTCCCGCCGGTGAGTACGCACCCGTGAGAGGGGTGGGTGGTGCTGGAGGTGGCCGTCGACGTCGCGCTCTACACCACGACGTTCGACCCCGACCGTCCACGACGCGTCGCACTCCGGGCAGTTGGAACGTCACACCGGCCTGGACCGCCTCGGTCCGTGCCCGCGCCCGCCGCATCCGCCGCCAGTGCCGCGACCGGCACACCGACGAGCAGAACATCGCCAACGCCTTCACCGAAGGCATCAGTGGACCACCGCACTCCCGGCACAGCCTCGGCCCTGTGTCGTCGTCCGTGACCACGAGCAGCCTCAGCCGGGGCACCTTGTCCCTGCGCATGCGGCCACCGTACGACGGCTCGTCGGCTCAAGGCCGCGAGGACCTCTCAGCCGGCTTGGCCGATGGTCACGGTGCGGGATCCCGGAGCGAAGCCATCGAAGGACTGCTCCCAGGACTCGCCCGGCCAGTAGTAGGTCACACGGCCCTCGGACGGCCGATAACGGGCGGTGTAGACCGTTCCCAATCCCTCGTCGCACGCGGATTGATACAGCGGCGGCTTCAGCATCGCCGCCACGTCCGTACCCGCTTCACGAATAGCCTCCAGCCGCTCTTGGGTCCGGGAGAACTGCTCCTGCTCGTCAGGCACCGGAAGGTGCCGGTGGTTGGCAGCGCAGGCATCCGCTGTCCCAGTCATCGAAAGGTCAGGTCCCACGAACACCGTCACTGCCTGCTCGGAGTCGACAAGGGTGACGTTCTGCGGGATCGCAACCGGCGCTCCGGTGGCACGGCGGCCGGGACGCGGGCGGCTTCAGCGGCGGCTTCCTTGCGGGCGACGTCGTCGGCGCGGCACGGGCCGCACACGGACTTGTCCCCGGCCCGTACGGCAGTCCGGTGCACGGTGATCTCCTCCCAACGCTCGTCGGTGAACTCGCGCCCGCACCGTGCACACCGGACGCTCCGCCTCCCGCTGCGCGGCGCGGCGCTCCTGGTCCTCCGCGTCGGCGCGGGCCTCCTGGTCGCGGTAGAGGGCGTGGCCGTCGGGATTGTCCAGCGCGTCGGTCAGGGTCTGTTCGTCCGCAGCGGCCCAGCCGCCGCCACACCGCCGCGTCGGCGCCGTGCTCCTGGAACCTCTCCAGGGTGGTGACGACGACAGGGACCGCCTGGCGGTAGTCCCGCGCGGTGACCGCCTTCGGGTAGAGGGTGTCGTACCGGCGCGGCGCCCAGTAGCGGCGGGCGAGGGCCTCTTAGAGGTCCTAACAGAAGTCATTGATCATGTGACTGTCGGTTTGGCTGCTCGTTGGACTCCTCGTGGGAGAGAGGGAGTCGCGTCCGTGGATCGTCTCGGACGAACTGTGGTCGCT
>NZ_JBWKCH010000020.1:0-9039 GCF_056436585.1 Streptomyces sp. NPDC043685
TCGCCGGTGGCCGGGTTGTCGACCGGCAGGGTCCGGCCGGACTCCGCGTCCTGCCAGCCACCACCGATGAACAGCTGCTTGGGAACATCACGGACAACGGGCGTGGTCATGGCGGGTCTTCTCCTTAGGGCGTGATGCAGCTGGTGGTGTGGAGGTGCGGCCGCTGTCGTGACGCTTGAGCAGGTCGAGGGGAGCGGGGCCGGGCATCGGGGGAGAGACGCCCGGCCCCGCTGGTTCAGCAGCCCATGAACCCGGGCGGCTCGCTCTTCTCGGTGAGAAGGACGGTTCCTGGATCAGGTGAGGGGTTCGACGGGGAGGACGCTGCCTTGCTGGTTGCGGTGTCCGCCGAGTTTGCGGACGAGGGCGACCAGGGCGAGGGCGAGGATGGCCAGGGCGATCAGGACGGCGCTGACGGCGGTGACGGTCGGGTCGACGTCGAATTGGAGGGCGTTGAAGACCAGGACCGGCAGGGTGCGGGTGTCGGGGGTGGACAGGAACTGGGCGATGAAGAATTCGTCGAAGCTGGTGATGAAGGAGAAGATCGCTGCGGCGATGAGGCCGGGGGTGGCCAGGGGGAAGGTGATGCGCCTGGCGATGGTGAGGCGGCTGGCGCCCATGCTGGCGGCGGCGTCTTCGAGGCGTTCGTCGATGCCACGCAGGGTGGAGATCATGATGAGGATCGCGATGGGTGCGGCCAGCACGGTATGACCCAGGGCGATGGCCAGGGGGCTGCCGAGCATGCCGGCGGGTTCGAAGAACAGGAACAGCCCGAGCGCGATGACGACTTGCGGGATGAGCATGGGGGCCAGGACCAGGCCGTAGACGGCTGCGTGCAGCGGGAGGCGGCCGCGGGCCAGGGCGGTGGCCGCGGTCACGCCCAGGATGAGGGCGAAGACGGTGGTCAGGGCGGCGATGAGGCTGGACAGGGCGATGGAGGTGGCCCAGTTCCCGCCTGGTGCGGCCATCTGCTCGTACCAGCGGGTGCTGTAGTCCATCGGGGGGAAGGTGCCGATGCCGTCGGCGCCGAAGGAGGTGACCAGGATGATCACGATGGGCAGGGCCAGGAACAGCAGGATCGCGGTGGCACTCAGGGCGCGGCCGATGTGGCCGGCCCGGGTGGGAGGCAGTTCCATCATGAGCTGCTCCTTCGTGCGGCCGCCTTCTTACGGCGCAGCTTGGCCAGGCCGAGGATGCCCAGTCCGGCGAAGGTGAGCAGGAGCAGGATGACGCCGAAGGCGGCGGCGGAGTTCCACTGGTCCTGCTTCATCACCTGCTGGTCGATCAGGGCCGCGACGACGGTTTGTTTGTCGCCGCCCATCAGGGCGGGGGTGATGTAGTAGCCCAGGCAGAGGATGAAGCTGAGCAGTCCTGCCGTGCCGACGCCGGGGGCGACCAGGGGCAGGTAGATGCGGGTGAAGATGGTCAAGCGCCCGGCGCCGAACCCGGCGGCCGCGGCCAGGAGCCGGCCGTCGACCCCGCGCATCACGCCCTGGAGAACGAGGACGGTGTAGGGGAGCATCACGGAGGTGGTGCCAATGACCACACCGGTCTCGTTGTAGAGCAGCGAGAAGGGTGCGCCAGGGACGTGCGCGGAGGTGAGCAGGGTGTTGATGATGCCGTGCTCGCCGAGCATGATGATCCACCCGTAGGTGCGGACCAGGGCGCTGATGAAGTGCGGCACGACCACGATCAGCATCGCCAGCGCCGCGAAGACGGGTCGCATGCGGGCGATGGCGTGGGCCAGCACGAACCCCACCAGCAGACTCAGCACCGCTGTTTCGGCGGAGATGCGCAGGGTGGAGACCAGCGCGGAGAGGTTCACGCCGGTGAGGGCGTCGGTGTACCAGTGCAGGGTGAAGCCGCCGGTGTCGCCTTTGAGGCTGAGGGAGAGCACCCCGATGATGGGGTAGACGAACAGCACGAGCAGGAACACCGTAACGGGGACGGCGTTGAGCAGGGCGAGGCGTGAGCGGTGCCCGCGTTTTGCGGAGGTTGTCTTCACGCGCACCTTGCCGGGTGCGAGAGCGGTGCCGGCCACGGGTTCACCCCCCGTCCGACTCGTCGAAGACACTGACGTCCTCACGGTCAGCGGTGACACACACCCGCTCACCCACGTGCGGCGGGGCCGCGGCGGTCTCGATCCGCAGCGGCGGCGTCCCCGGCGCGGCACCGTCCAGACGGACCGTCACCCGCGTCAACGAACCGCAGTACACAGCTGTTTCGACCGTGCCGGCGCAGCAGCTCTCCTCGGCGCTGACCAGGCGCAGCTTGCTCGGTCGGACCGCGGCACGGACCCGTTGCCCCGGCACGCACGCGTGGGCGCGGGCCGTCAGCACACCGCCGGTGTCCAGCCGAATCCGAGTGCTGCTGCCTTCCCCGCCTTCTTCCACCTTGCCGGTGAGGAAGTTCGCGGCGCCGAGGAAGTCGGCGACGAACGGGGTGCGAGGGCGCTCGAACAGGCCGCGCGGGGTGTCGAACTGCTCGATCCGGCCGTCCTTCATGATGGCGATCCGGTCCGACAGAACCAACGCCTCCTCCTGATCGTGCGTCACATAGACGACAGTCAGGCCAAGTTCACGCTGGATGGTCTTGATCTCGGTCTGCATCTGGTCACGCAGCTTCTTGTCCAGCGCACCCAGCGGCTCGTCCATCAGCACGATCGGCGGACGGTAGACCAGGACCCGGCACAGCGCCACGCGCTGCTGCTGGCCGCCGGACAGTTCACGGGGCTTGCGGCCGGCGAACTTCGACAGGCCCGCCGCCTCCAAGGTCTCGCCGACCCGGCGTCGGATCTCCGCCTTGTCCACCCCGCGCAGGGTGAGCGGGAAGGCGACGTTCTCGTGGACGGTCATGTGCGGGAACAGCAGGTACTGCTGGAAGACAAATCCGAAGTCACGCTTGCCTGGGTTGAGGCGGGTGATGTCCCGGCCGTCGACGGTGATGCTGCCGGAGTCGGGCTCGGTGAAACCGGCCAGCATCATCAGCGTGGTGGTCTTGCCGGAGCCGGAGGAGCCGAGGAAGGTGACGAACTCACCCGCGGCGATGTCCATGTCGACCCCGTCGACGACCGTCGTCCCGCTGTAGGACTTCCGCAGCCCCGTCACCGACAATGACTTGCCGGTGGCGGAGTTGGACTGCGGAGCCAGGACGGCGGCGAGTTCGTCGACCGACAGCTTCCCGGTGGTGAGGCTGGTGGTCCGCTCAGGCATCCGCCCACTCCTGCCAGCGCTTGGTGACGGCGTCGCGGTTCTTGTCCCACCAGGCCACGTCCGCGTCGAAACCGGTCTTGAGGTTCTTCGGCGAGGTCGGCTGGTTGACCAGATCGTCCTCCGAAAGCAGCTTGATGGCCGCCGGGACGACCGGGCTGCCCGAGTACAGCTTGGCGAAGCCCGCCTGGATCTCGGGGCGCAGGGAGAAGTCGATCAGCTTGTAGGCGGCGTCGGTGTTGTCCGCGCCCTTGGGGATGCCCCAGCCGCTGGTCATCCGGCGGGCCCCGTTCCACTGGTAGGCCACCGGCATGCCCTGCTTGATCAGCTCGTCCGCGCGGCCGCCCCACAGGCTGGTGGCGACGACCTCCTTACGGCCCAGCAGCACCGCCGGCAGAGCGCCGGTGTTCCAGAACTTCTTCACCTCGCCGCGAATACGCGACATCGACTTGAAGGCCCGGTCCACATCCAGCGGATAGAGCTTGTCCATCGGTACACCGTCGGCCAGCAGCGCGAACTCCAGCTCCGGCAGGTCCACTTCGGCGCTCTGCAGGGAGCGCGGACCGGCGAAGGCATCGGTGTTCCAGAAGTCCTCCCAGCTCCTGGGCGCCCGCTTCAGGCTGTCCGTGCGGTACGCCATCACACTCGCCCACACGTTCTTGCCCACCGCGTGCTCCGCCAGCTGCGCCTTGTCGATTCCGGCACCCTTGACGTTCTTCAGCCGGTCGTAATCCACCGGCTCCAGACATTCCAGACGCGCCATCTTCTGGAAGATCAGCAGCCCGTTGTCCATCAGGTCCACCTGCGGACGGCCCTGCTTGACCTGCGCGATGACCTGCGCCGACTGGTAGTTGACGGTGGTGACCGTAATGCCGGTCTCCTTGGTGAAAGGCTCGTAGATCGCCTTGGTCAGCGCGTCGTTGTAGGCGCCACCGCTGTTGCTGACGACGAGCCGCTTCTTCCCGCCGCCCGACGCGGTGCGGCTCTCGCCGTTGCCCATGAGCGAGCCGCATCCGGTCATCGCCGTCGCGGCGGCCAGAGCGCCTGCGGTGCGAAGTACGGTTCTGCGTCCTATCCGGTTGCCTTCCATGGCGGTGCCTCCTGGAAATCGCTGGGGATACGGGGGGTATGTGTTGCGGGGACGTACGGGTCGCCGGGGACCGGCTGGCACGTCGTGATCGACCAACGGAAACGCGCAGGGCGCATGGGGGTGCCGCGCGATACCGGGGAGAAGGAGAAGAGAACGCTGGTCCAGGTGCGCAAAGCACCGGATGTGTCCGGCACGGCAGACAGAAATCGCAGGAGATACCCGGACGTCTGCCGTGCGGGACAGTAGTGGCTTCGGTCAGATGCCGAGCATGGTGTTGAGGTCGTCCAGGGACTTCACGGTGACGTAGTCGTAGCCGTGGGTCACCGGGTCGTAGCCGCGGTCCAGCAGGACCAGGTTGCGGAAGCCCATGTCGTGCATCGACTGGTGGTCGTAACGGGTGTGCGAGGCGACGTGCACGAAGTCCTCGGGGGACGCGTCGAGCTTCTCGAGCATGTACTCGAAAGCGGCGTAGCGGGGCTTGTAGTAGCCGGCCTGCTCAGCGGTGAGGACCGCGTGGAAGTCCGCCCCGAGCTTGGGCACGCTCTCCGCGAGGAAGGAGTCGTCGGCGTTGGAGAGGATCACCAGTTTGTAGTGCTCGGCCATCTTCTTCAGCGGCTCCACCACGTCCGGGTGGGGTCCCCAGCTGCGCACGCCGGCGGCGAACCGCTTGCCGGCGTCCGGCGCGGCCTTGACACCCCACTTGCGGCAGACCCGCTCGAAGGAGTCCTGGAGCACCTGCTCGTAGGGGTAGTACTCGCCGCGCACCTGGTCGTAGCGGTAGCCGCGGAACTCCCGCACGAACTGGTCCCACTGCTCCGCGGGGATCTGGTCGCCGACGAGTTCGTACGTGATGGGGGTGATGGGGTATTCGATCAGCGTGCCGTAGCAGTCGAACGAGACGTACTTCGGTCGGAACTGCAGGGAGGGAATGGCCATGGAGATGTTCCAATCTGTTTCTCGGGGAACCGCACAGGTGCGGGGAGGGGTTGTTCAGGAAGGCCCGTGAGGGGCTTCCCGCAGGTGCGCGACGACGTCGTCCAGGGGCACGCTCAAGGAGCGCTCGACGTTGATCCAGTCGTCCTTGGCGTGGTCGAGGAGGTACTCGCGCCGTTCGGGTACGCGCTCCGCGCGCCAGTTCGTGATCAGCGCACGCAGGGTGAGTCGCGCCAGCGCGGCGACCGGGAGCAACGGCAGTTCGAAGGCCCGGACAGGCCGCTCCCGCCGGTAGCCGGCGAAGAAGGCGCAGGCGTCCCGCCAGGGATCATCCGGCGTCCTGCCGAGCAGGTTGGCCATGGGGACGGCGGGGTCGAAGATCACCGCACTGCGCACGGTGTCGCCGAAGTCGATGACCCCGGTGACGAACCGATCAGTCGTGGGATCCACCACGATGTTGTAGGGGCTGAAGTCACCGTGGATGACTTGGGTCTCGAGATCGTCCAGGCTCGGGACGACGTTTTCGCCGAAGAGCCGCAGGACCGTTCGGGCCGACCGGCGGTGCTCGGGGTGAGGCGTGTGCTCGACCAGCTCGGCCAGCCGGTGGAAGTGCCGGATGTCCCACGCCAGACCTCGTCGGTCTGCCGGGTGTGAGAACTCTCCGAGTGCCACATCGACCAGCCCGAGCATCTCGCCCGCCTTGGCGAGCTGCTCCGCGTCCGGGTCCGCATCGGCCAGGACCTGGCCTTCGAGGAAGTCGAACACCCGCAGGATCCGGGTCCTGCCGTCGTTCAGCCTGATGGTCACATGGTCTTCTCCGCCGGCGGTCAGCTTCACCCGCTGTACGGGCAGATGCGGGGCGGTGCTCTCGAGGTAGCGCATCGCGGCGGTCTGGAGGGCGACGACCCCCTCGGCCTCTTCAGGGGGTGAGACCTTCACGAGGTGGCGGCTCGACTCGGTGCCGAGTCTGAACGTGTCGTCCTTCTCGGTCGCCAGTCTGTCCAGACGCCCGCCGAGGCGGTAGTGCTTCTCAAGGAAGATGCTCACCAGCATCCCGTCGATGGGCTGATGGGACGACGTCAGGCCGCTCTCTTCGAGGAGCCGTTGTGCGAAGGTCGGAGCTGGTGAGGTGTTCACGGTCAGTCCCTTCGGCCGGCCTGCTACAGGCGGTTTTTCGCGACCTCGGCGAAGGTCTCGAGGAAGCGGGTCACATCGGCGGAGTCGAAGGCCAGCGGGGGGCGGATCTTCAGCGTGTTCGCCGACGTGCCCGTGCCGTTGATCAGGATGCGGCGGTCGCGCATGTCGTTGATGACGTCTTCGGCGAGTGCGCGGTCGGGCTCGAGCGTCTCCCGGTCCTTGACGATCTCCACGCCGACGAAGAGACCGGCGCCGCGGACTTCGGAGACGTAGGGGGAGTCCTTGGTGATCTCCCGCAGCCCGGCGCGCAGAGCCTTGCCGCTCTCCAGGACCCGCTGCTGCACGTTCTCCTTCTCGATGACGTCCAGCACCGCGGCGCCGGCGGCCACGGGGATGGAGCTGCCACCGAAGGTGTTGAAGTAGCGGACGTTGCGTCCGAACTCCTCGCAGACCTCGGGGCGGAAGACCACTCCCGAGATCGGCAGACCGTTGCCCATCGGCTTGCCCATGGTGACGATGTCCGGCACCACGCCGTGGCGGCTGAAGCCCCACATCGAGTCCCCGAGCCGGGCGAATCCCGACTGGACCTCGTCCGCGATGTAGACACCGCCCGCCGCGTGCACCTCCTCCACCACAGCCTGCATGTAGCCGGGCGGGTCGGTGAAGATGCCGTCACTGCTGTAGGCACAGTCGGTGATCAGCGCGGCGAGACGGTAGCCGTGGCGCTCGAGGTCGTCGATGGCGCCGCGCACCTGCTGCCGCATGTGCTCGTCGAGTGTGGAACCGGGCGCGACGATGCGCGGGTCGGGAGCGTCGATGAGCCGGACGTTCGGACCGAGCGGTGAGCCGGCGCCCAGGGTCGGCGAGAAGCTCGCCACCTCGCGGGTGATGCCGTGGTAGGCCCAGCGGGTGACGATGATGCCCTCGCCGCCCGTGTGGAACCTCGCCACGCGCATGGCCAGGTCGTTCGCCTCCGAGCCGCTGCAGGCGATGCTCAGCTTCGACAGCTCCTCGGGGAAGGTCGCGAGAAGCCGCTCCGCGTAGTCGACCAGTGCTTCCTGCACATAGCGCGTGTTGGTGTTGACCGCGGTCATCTGCCGGGCCACGGCCTCGGCCACGTGAGGGTGGGCGTGCCCGACGCACGGGACGTTGTTGTAGGCGTCGAGATAGTCATTGCCGTCACGGTCGATCAGGTGGGCGCCGTGACCGGAGACGAATTCGACGGGTTCCTTGTAGATGAGCGTGTATCCGGGGCCCAGGACCCGGTCGCGGCGCTCGATGGTCTTGCGGAGGTGTTCGGGGAGTTCACTCACCGCGCCCGGGTCGAACCGATTGGGGTAGTGGGCGATTGCCCGACTAAGCGTGGAAGTCATCTGCAGGCACACCTTCCGTCCGTTTTCCGTCGAGGTTGCTCGCTGCTGTGGCTGAGACCATACCATCGTTCGTTCCAGTTCCAACCTGAAACTAGAAAGTTTTCCGGCTGGATCCGCATGATTTTTCGAGTGCCGGGAACTGGCTGGTAACTCCCGTGCTGGAAAGGCGAGTTGGGGCTTTTTTAGGTGGCCCGGAGAGTCGCCCGCCGACCTGTGGAGCCCCTGTCAGAGCGAGACCCCACGCCCGGCAGGGGGAGGGGGGCCGGGCGTGGGGCGGTCGGGTGGGTGGCTGGAACCAGCCAGTTCCAAGGGTGCGTCGGCACCCGCGGGGAGCTGAGCTCAGTCAGTGGTGCGGGGGCCGGGTTCGGGGTCGAGGAGTTCGGCGAGGTGCAGGGCGTGGATGTCCCGGCCGTCGGCGAGGTGGTCGATCTGGGTGGCGCAGCTGAAGCCGTCGGCGATGACGGGGCGTCCGTCGAGGGTGTCGAGGCGGGGTGTGAGGGCCAGGTCGGCGACGGCGATGGAGGTGTCGTAGTGCTGGGCTTCGAAGCCGAAGTTGCCGGCCAGGCCGCAGCATCCTTCGGCCTCGTCGACGCTGTGCACGCCGAGCCGTCGCAGCAGGTCGGCGGGGTGGCGGCCTTTGAAGGTGGCGTATTCGTGGCAGTGGGTCTGGAGCACGACGCTGTCGGGCAGCGGCGGCGGGCTCCAGCCCGGGTCGGCCAGATCGGTCAGCGCACCCGTGAAGGTGTGCACGCGGTCGGCGACCCGTCGGGCGCGCCTCGTCCATGCCCTCCACCGCACTGGGCGAGTAACGCAGGATCTCCGGCACGTCCTCGGCCGCCTCGACCACGTCGTCGTAGCCGAGGCTGAGGAGGGTGGAGGCCTGTGCGGTCGCCATCAGGCGGACCGTCGCAGCGGTCACGACCGCACAGGAGCCTTCGGTGCCCACCAGCGCGCGGGCCAGATCGAAGCCGTTCTCCGGCAACAGGTGCTGGAGCTGATAACCGGAGACCTGACGCGGGATACGCCCCAACTCCGTGCGCAGCAACGCCAAATTGTCCTGCACCAGGCGCTTGAGGTCCGCCTCCAGCCGGGCGACGCGCGCCCCGTCACGAGGATCATGCGGATGCAGACCCGCCTGATCGGCCACGGCCCGCACACCGTCCGCCGTCACGATCTCCAACGCCACGACATGCCCACTGGTCCGCCCGTCGCGCACCGACCGGTTCCCGCACGCGTCGTTGCCGATCATCCCGCCGAGAGTGCACCGGCTGTGCGACGACGGATCCGGCCCGAAATCCAG
>NZ_JBWKCH010000021.1:0-3229 GCF_056436585.1 Streptomyces sp. NPDC043685
CGGGGTGATGGGTGGCTGGTCGTTGTTTGAGAACTGCACAGTGGACGCGAGCATCTGTGGCCAAGTTTTTAAGGGCGCACGGTGGATGCCTTGGCACCAGGAACCGATGAAGGACGTGGGAGGCCACGATAGTCCCCGGGGAGTCGTCAACCAGGCTTTGATCCGGGGGTTTCCGAATGGGGAAACCCGGCAGTCGTCATGGGCTGTCACCCGCTGCTGAACACATAGGCAGTGTGGAGGGAACGCGGGGAAGTGAAACATCTCAGTACCCGCAGGAAGAGAAAACAACCGTGATTCCGGGAGTAGTGGCGAGCGAAACCGGATGAGGCCAAACCGTATACGTGTGAGACCCGGCAGGGGTTGCGTATGCGGGGTTGTGGGATCTCTCTTTTACGGTCTGCCGGCCGTGAGACGAGTCAGAAACCGTTGATGTAGGCGAAGGACATGCGAAAGGTCCGGCGTAGAGGGTAAGACCCCCGTAGTCGAAACATCAGCGGCTCGTTTGAGAGACACCCAAGTAGCACGGGGCCCGAGAAATCCCGTGTGAATCTGGCGGGACCACCCGCTAAGCCTAAATATTCCCTGGTGACCGATAGCGGATAGTACCGTGAGGGAATGGTGAAAAGTACCGCGGGAGCGGAGTGAAATAGTACCTGAAACCGTGTGCCTACAAGCCGTGGGAGCGTCGGATACGTGCTTGCACGTATCTCGTGACTGCGTGCCTTTTGAAGAATGAGCCTGCGAGTTTGCGGTGTGTTGCGAGGTTAACCCGTGTGGGGAAGCCGTAGCGAAAGCGAGTCCGAATAGGGCGTTTCAGTAGCACGCTCAAGACCCGAAGCGGAGTGATCTAGCCATGGGCAGGTTGAAGCGGAGGTAAGACTTCGTGGAGGACCGAACCCACCAGGGTTGAAAACCTGGGGGATGACCTGTGGTTAGGGGTGAAAGGCCAATCAAACTCCGTGATAGCTGGTTCTCCCCGAAATGCATTTAGGTGCAGCGTCGTGTGTTTCTTGCCGGAGGTAGAGCACTGGATAGGCGATGGGCCCTACCGGGTTACTGACCTTAGCCAAACTCCGAATGCCGGTAAGTGAGAGCGCGGCAGTGAGACTGTGGGGGATAAGCTCCATGGTCGAGAGGGAAACAGCCCAGAGCATCGACTAAGGCCCCTAAGCGTACGCTAAGTGGGAAAGGATGTGGAGTCGCAGAGACAACCAGGAGGTTGGCTTAGAAGCAGCCACCCTTGAAAGAGTGCGTAATAGCTCACTGGTCTAGTGATTCCGCGCCGACAATGTAGCGGGGCTCAAGCGTACCGCCGAAGTCGTGTCATTCACACAATAGGGCCAACGCCTGTGTGGATGGGTAGGGGAGCGTCGTGTGCCGGGTGAAGCAGCCGCGGAAGCGAGTTGTGGACGGTTCACGAGTGAGAATGCAGGCATGAGTAGCGATACAAACGTGAGAAACGTTTGCGCCGATTGACTAAGGGTTCCTGGGTCAAGCTGATCTGCCCAGGGTAAGTCGGGACCTAAGGCGAGGCCGACAGGCGTAGTCGATGGATAACCGGTTGATATTCCGGTACCCGCTGTGAAGCGTCAAACATCGAGCATCGTGATGCTAAGGCCGTGAAGCCGCCCTGATCTCTTCGGAGTTGAGGGGAGTGGTGGAGCCGCCGAACCAAGCGGTTAGTAGGTGAGTGATGGGGTGACGCAGGAAGGTAGTCCATCCCGGGCGGTGGTTGTCCCGGGGTAAGGGTGTAGGCCGTGATCTAGGCAAATCCGGATCACATAAGGCTGAGACCTGATGCCGAGCCGATTGTGGTGAAGTGGATGATCCTATGCTGTCGAGAAAAGCCTCTAGCGAGTTTCATGGCGGCCCGTACCCTAAACCGACTCAGGTGGTCAGGTAGAGAATACCGAGGCGTTCGGGTGAACTATGGTTAAGGAACTCGGCAAAATGCCCCCGTAACTTCGGGAGAAGGGGGGCCACACTCGGTGATGGGCTTTACGCCCTGAGCTGGGGGTGGCCGCAGAGACCAGCGAGAAGCGACTGTTTACTAAAAACACAGGTCCGTGCGAAGCCGTAAGGCGATGTATACGGACTGACGCCTGCCCGGTGCTGGAACGTTAAGGGGACCGGTTAGCTCCATTTCGGTGGGGCGAAGCTGAGAACTTAAGCGCCAGTAAACGGCGGTGGTAACTATAACCATCCTAAGGTAGCGAAATTCCTTGTCGGGTAAGTTCCGACCTGCACGAATGGCGTAACGACTTCTCGACTGTCTCAACCATAGGCCCGGTGAAATTGCACTACGAGTAAAGATGCTCGTTTCGCGCAGCAGGACGGAAAGACCCCGGGACCTTTACTACAGTTTGATATTGGTGTTCGGTTCGGCTTGTGTAGGATAGCTGGGAGACTGTGAACTCTGGACGCCAGTTCAGGGGGAGTCGTCGTTGAAATACCAGTCTGGTCGTGCTGGATGTCTAACCTGGGTCCGTGATCCGGATCAGGGACAGTGTCTGATGGGTAGTTTAACTGGGGCGGTTGCCTCCTAAAGAGTAACGGAGGCGCCCAAAGGTTCCCTCAGCCTGGTTGGCAATCAGGTGTTGAGTGTAAGTGCACAAGGGAGCTTGACTGTGAGACCGACGGGTCGAGCAGGGACGAAAGTCGGGACTAGTGATCCGGCGGTGGCTTGTGGAAGCGCCGTCGCTCAACGGATAAAAGGTACCCCGGGGATAACAGGCTGATCTTCCCCAAGAGTCCATATCGACGGGATGGTTTGGCACCTCGATGTCGGCTCGTCGCATCCTGGGGCTGGAGTCGGTCCCAAGGGTTGGGCTGTTCGCCCATTAAAGCGGTACGCGAGCTGGGTTTAGAACGTCGTGAGACAGTTCGGTCCCTATCCGCTGTGCGCGTAGGAATATTGAGAAGGGCTGTCCCTAGTACGAGAGGACCGGGACGGACGAACCTCTGGTGTGCCAGTTGTTCTGCCAAGGGCATGGCTGGTTGGCTACGTTCGGGAGGGATAACCGCTGAAAGCATCTAAGCGGGAAGCCTGCTTCGAGATGAGTATTCCCACCTCCTTGAGAGGGTAAGGCTCCCAGTAGACGACTGGGTTGATAGGCCGGATATGGAAGCACGGTAACGTGTGGAGTTGACCGGTACTAATAGGCCGAGGGCTTGTCCTCAGTTGCTCGCGTCCACTGTGTTGGTTCTGAAACCACGAACAGCCCCACGT